>NZ_QGSL01000035.1:0-380 GCF_003176655.1 Pseudomonas sp. RW407
GACCAGCGATGACAGCAAGACCACCGCTGAAGACACTCCGGTCTCCGGCCAGGTCGTGGCCAGTGATGTCGATGGTGATGCCCTTACCTACACCCTGAAATCCGGTGGTGAGCCGGCTCACGGCACCCTGGTGCTGGATACCGCGACCGGCAGCTACACCTATACGCCGAACCTGAACTACCACGGTCCGGATAGCTTCACCGTAGTGATCGATGACGGTCACAACGGCACCACCGAGTCCACCGTCACCCTCACCGTCACCTCGGTGAACGACGCCCCGACGACCAGCGATGACAGCAAGACCACCGCTGAAGACACTCCGGTCTCCGGCCAGGTCGTGGCCAGTGATGTCGATGGTGATGCCCTTACCTACACCCTGA
>NZ_QGSL01000036.1:0-1318 GCF_003176655.1 Pseudomonas sp. RW407
GGCCCGCCGCGACGCCTGGCGCAGCCTGGGCCTGGACGTCGAGACGCTGCTCGACGCGGCCCGCGCCAGCCGCCTGCTGGAGGAAATCCTCACCCCCGCCGAGCGCGAGCGCCTGGCGCCGGAGCAGCTGGGCCTGGGCGTAACCCTGACTTTCTCGCTCAAGGAGAGCCTGTTCAAGGCCCTCTACCCCCTGGTGGGCCGGCGCTTCTACTTCGAGGACGCCGAGCTGCTGGCCTGGGACGCCGAGGGCCGCGCGCGCCTGCGCCTGCTCTGCGACCTGTCCGGGGAATGGCACCGCGGCCGCAAACTGGATGCGCAGTACGTCCTGTTCGACGGGCGCCTGCTGAGCCTGGTGGCGGTGCCGGCCTGAACGGCCGCCGCGGGATTTATTGACTTTAAAGTCAGAATCTGGCGTCATGCACGCCGTCCCGCCACCCGGCGGTAGCCCTCCGCTAGCCTGAAGACGCCACCCCCATGACGACCAGCGTCACGCCATTCGCTATATAGAAAAACACATAGCGATAGCGGAAAAGCCCGGCTACCCTGCCCAATCCGGCGTCGGCAAGCCCCGCCCAGCAGGACAGAACAAGAACGGACCAAGGAGCATGACAATGAAGCGATCCACCCTCGCCCTGGCCATCGCCACGGCGGCCCTCGCCCAGCAGGCCAGCGCCGGCGGATTCATCGAGGACAGCAAGGCCAGCCTCGGCCTGCGCAACTTCTACATCAACACCGACAACCGCAACGGCCCCGCCTCGCCGAGCAAGCAGGAAGAATGGGGCCAAGGCTTCATGCTCAACTACGCCTCCGGCTTCACCGAGGGCACCGTCGGCTTCGGCGTCGACGCCCTGGGCCTGCTCGGCGTGCGCCTGGACGGCGGCGGCAAGTCCGGCAAGAGCGGCATCGACCGCCAGCCGGGCACCATCTTCCCGCTGGAGAGCGACGGCAGCGCGGTGGACGAGTTCAGCAGCCTGGGCCTGACCGCCAAGGCCAAGGTCTCCAGGACCGAGTTCCGCTACGGCACCCTGCAGCCCAAGCTGCCGGTGGTGGTCTACAACGACGCGCGCCTGCTGCCGATGACCTACGAGGGCGGCCAGGTCACCTCCAACGAGTTCAAGGACCTGACCCTGACCGGCGGCCAGCTCAGCCACACCAAGGGCCGCAACTCCACCGACTGGCGCAGCATGTCCATCGCCGGCGCCAACGGCAGCACCGCCAGTTCCCGCGACAGCAACAAGTTCTACTTCGCCGGCGGCGACTACAAGGCCACCAAGGACCTGACGCTGCAGTACTACTACGGCCAGCTGACCGACTTCTA
>NZ_QGSL01000037.1:0-299 GCF_003176655.1 Pseudomonas sp. RW407
TCGATGCGCCAAGGTTGCCCTGGTGGCCTGCATGCGTGTGCTCATCGTGCGGCTGAACGCCATGGTCAGGGACGGTACCTGCTGGAGAACAGATACCGCGCAGCAGTAAAAGACAGTTGCTCCTACGGTTCCAGGAGGCACGGACGTAGGAGCAACTGTCTTGCAGGCTGCGCCGCCTCTTTCCAACCCGTAGGGCGCATAACGCCTACGGCGTTATCCGCCGCGGCCGTCGGGCACCGGCGTTCCGGCCAACGGCGGATAACCGCGAACGGTTATTCGCCCTACGGTCGAGCACGGAC
>NZ_QGSL01000038.1:0-393 GCF_003176655.1 Pseudomonas sp. RW407
GAAACGTTCCGGTTCGGTCTGCTTGGCCAGCAGCGCCGTGGCAGTGATCGGACCAATGCCACGCACCGTCATCAGCCGTTTCGCTGCCTGGTCCGCATTGGCACACGCTTCCAGACGCTCGGTCAGCGCTGTGATGCGCTCGCCCAGTCGCCTCCACTCGCTCAGCATCTCGTCGATCAGCTCACGCAGCAGATCCGGCAAGGGCTGGCTGGCGTCTTCCAGTACCCGGGGGACACCTTGGCTCAAGGCCGCCTCCCCCTGAGCCAGGGCGATGCCCTGCTCCAGCAGTAGCCCACGTATCTGATTACCCGTGGCCGTACGCCGCCGCACATAGCCACGCCGAATCCGGTGGCAGGCCTGCATCGCCAGCGCCGCGACACTCTTCACCGGCAC
>NZ_QGSL01000007.1:0-456 GCF_003176655.1 Pseudomonas sp. RW407
GCAGACTGTGTGAAAACACGCTGAGAGCAAGGCCAAGCCAACGCCCCGACTGGTTCGGGGCGTTGGCTTTTCTGGGGAACATCAGGCCATCAATTCGATCAAGCGACGAGCACCGAGTACCTGGATCGCACGCTTGAGGTTGTAGGCCTGCACGGCCAGGGCCATTTCCGTGCTGGCGCCCCCTAACTGCCGTAGCAGGAAGCGGCCGTTGCCAAATATCCACTGCTTCAGGTTGCCGAAGGGGTGTTCAACGATGGATCGGCGCTTGGCCATCATGTCCGGTCGGGCCTTCAGGCGTTGCTGCATACGCTCGAAAGCCGATTCATGGGCGTGACGGGTGAGATGACGGCGCTTGCTGTTCGTACAGCGCGACTGCAAAGGGCAAGCGCAGCAATCGCCGCTGATCGCGTAAATCCTCTCCATGCCGCGTACCTGCTTGAGGAGGAGCCACTGGCC
>NZ_QGSL01000039.1:0-627 GCF_003176655.1 Pseudomonas sp. RW407
GCTGAGCTGTTCCGAACCGCGATAGCCGTCAGCGACGCCGACCCCGCCGATCCATAACTCGCCGGAGACCCAGTCCGGACAGTCGCGGCCCAGGCTGTCGACCACGCGGAAGCACTGGTTGGCCAGGGGCGTGCCGTAGGGGATCGAGGTCCAGTGTTCAGGCAAGGGCA
This sequence comes from Pseudomonas sp. RW407, assembly GCF_003176655.1. Taxonomy (NCBI): domain Bacteria; kingdom Pseudomonadati; phylum Pseudomonadota; class Gammaproteobacteria; order Pseudomonadales; family Pseudomonadaceae; genus Pseudomonas; species Pseudomonas sp. RW407. Next base: position 171 of record NZ_QGSL01000039.1, read on the forward strand.
GCGTCACGGGTTGCCAGTTCGACCAGATGGCGGCTTCGGTGGCGCCGCCCATGGCAATCAGTCGGCAGCCGCCGGCAGTGGCGGTGTGCAGGCGGGCCGGCAGGTCGAGGCCGATCCAGTCGCCGGACAGGTAGGCCAGGCGCAAGGGCAGGGTGCGCCCATCGCTTTCGGCCACTGTCAGCAGCATGTCCAGCAACAATGGCACCGAGTTCCACAAGGTCACTTGGTGTTGCTGGATCAGCCTGAGCCAGGCAGTGGCATCGCGGCGTTGCTGTTCATCCAGCAGTACCACAGAGCCACCTGCCGCCAACACGCCGAACAGGTCGTGGACCGACAGATCGAAATCCAGCGCCGAGACTGCCAGTACGCGGTCCTCGGGGCCGACGGCAAAGCGCTGGTTGAGGTCGTCCAGGGTATTGCAGGCGGCACGGTGGCTGACCTGCACGCCCTTGGGTTC
>NZ_QGSL01000040.1:0-691 GCF_003176655.1 Pseudomonas sp. RW407
GGCTCTCGCGACATCCATGTCGCATGACCTCCTGAGCGCCGGTTTCGCTCGGCCTTCTGAAGGGGCGTTCCGGTGCGCTCGGTTGTTTCTCTGGAAATTCCAAACGCCAGAGCAAAAGCGCTTTTGCTTTTCGTAGGATCGAGGGGGACGCCTAGTTCTTGCTCGCGAACCTGGCTTCCCGCGTTCGCGATAGTTCGTAGGGCGCATAACGCCTACGGCGTTATCCGCCAAATCGCGGACAGAGTCCTACGGTTCCAGGCAGCACGGACGTCGGAGCGGACTCTGTCCGCGATCATGGCGGATCACAGCAACAACGTTCGGATATCTGCCAGCAGTTCCCCCAGGCGTTTGGTGAAGCGCGCGGCGGCGGCGCCGTTGATCACCCGGTGGTCGTAGGACAGCGACAGCGGCAGCATCAGGCGCGGCTGGAAGGCCTTGCCGTCCCACACCGGCTGGATGGTCGCCTTGCTCACCCCCAGGATCGCCACTTCCGGCGCGTTGACGATCGGTGTAAAGCCGGTGCCGCCGATGTGGCCGAGGCTGGAGATGGTGAAGCAGGCGCCCTGCATGGCGTCGGCCGAGAGCTTCTTGGTGCGCGCCTTCTCCGCCAGTTCCGCGGCCTCGGCGGCCAGCTGCAGCAGGCTCTTGCGGTCGACGTCGCGGATCACCGGCACCAGCAGGCCGTCCGGGG
>NZ_QGSL01000041.1:0-1447 GCF_003176655.1 Pseudomonas sp. RW407
CGAAAAGCCCGCCCCAAGGCGTAATGCTGTTCACTTAAGCATTTGAGCCACGGCAGGTGTTCCCCAAGAATCCGGTGCCAGACTTCTGGCATCGGATTTTTTATGTCTTTCCAACAGCACCTGCTCGATCTGGGCGACCTGTTCAACTTCTCCGACCTGAGCACCTTCACCCAGAACATTCCAATCGAGTGGGTGGAGTCGGCACTGCATCTTTCCTCACAGGCCAGCATTCGGCGGCGGCGTCTGCCTACCGATCAGGTGCTCTGGCTGGTACTGGGCATGGCGTTGTTCCGCGATGAGCCCGTCCATGAAGTGGCCAGGCGCCTGAATATCTGCGCTCAGGGCCTGGCTTCCGACCACCTGCTGGCGAGAAGTGGTATCAGCCAAGCCCGTAAGCGGCTCGGCGCCGATCCGGTCGAGTGGTTGTTCCGCAAAACCGGCAAGCAGTGGGGGTGCGAACGCTATGACGGAGACAACTGGCAGGATCTGCGGGTCCTGGCGGTGGATGGCGCACTCCTGCGCACCCCGGACAGCACTGAACTGCGCAAGCATTTCGGTTCCGGCAACACCGCCACCGACCGCCAGACGCCGTTTCCCATGATGCGCCTGGTTGCGTTGATGAACGTACGCTCGCACGTGATCCTGGATGCCCAGTTGAGCCCCTACCGGCGCAGTGAAATGCGTTTGGCCGACGAGTTTCTTCAGCAAATCCCCGATCACTCGGTAACCCTGTTCGACAAGGGCTTCTGGAGTGCCGATTTGCTGTTGGGCGTCGCCACGACGGGGGCGAACCGCCACTGGTTGATCCCGGCTCGCAAGGGCCTGGTCGGTGAAGAACTGGTCCGTTACGGCAAGCGTGATCGCCTGCTGCGCATGAAGGTGTCGGCACAGGCTCGAAAGCGTAACCCGGCGCTGCCGGCCTACTGGGAGGTACGTGAAGTCAGCTACGAACGTCAGGGCAAGCTGAAAACCGTGCTGACCTCTCTGCCAGCCGAGCGCTACAGCGCCAAGGCCGTTGCCGATCTGTACCAGGAGCGCTGGGAGATCGAACTGGGCTTCCGAGATATCAAGAGTTCCCTGCAACAGAACGCGGTCACCCTGCGCAGCAAGAAGGTTGAGCTGATCTATCAGGAAGTCTGGGGGTTGCTGCTGAGCTACAACGTCATTCGCCGTGAGGCGAGCCAGGCGGCGGTAGCGTTCGGCCGTTCCGCATCCGAGATACGCTTCAAGCCGGTGGCTCATTACATCGCCGTTCAACTGATCGTGATGGCAGCAGCCAATCCGATTTCCGCCACTGGAAGGCGCCTGGCGGAGTTGCGGGCCGGGATCGGCGGGCTATTCCTGGATCGCCGCCCAAGGCCGGCAAGACCAAGGGCGGTGAAGATTTCGAAGACCCGCTATCCGGTGAACCGCAATGCTGCTCCGCTTAAGTGAACAGCATTACGCC
>NZ_QGSL01000042.1:0-573 GCF_003176655.1 Pseudomonas sp. RW407
GGCTCTCGCGACATCCATGTCGCATGACCTCCTGAGCGCCGGTTTCGCTCGGCCTTCTGAAGGGGCGTTCCGGTGCGCTCGGTTGTTTCTCTGGAAATCCCAAACGCCAGAGCAAAAGCGCTTTTGCTCTTCGTAGGAGCGAGCTTGCTCGCGAACCTTGGATTCCCGCGTTCGCGGGAATGACAGGGTGGGGTTGGGCGTTTCAGGATGACTCAGGATTTTCCGGCGACTCAGGACAGCCCCCTCTCCCTCCGGGAGAGGGCTGGGGTGAGGGAGCGGAGCCAGGCTGGAACACCTTCGCTGAACCACCACCCATCGCTTAAGTGAACAGCATTACCGCGGTGCGGGGCTTTTTGCTTTTCGTAGGAGCGAGCTGGGCTGTTCGTGCCACCGGGGAGTCCGACGTGGCCGGGGAGTCCAATCGCGGACAAAGTCCGCTCCTACGCCGCCACCGCTGTCCCACCTGTAGGAGCGCGCCCTGCGCGCGATTCGCGGGCAGGGCCCGCTCCTACAATGGGGCGAGATGGGAGACGCGAATTTCGATCCAGTCACTCCCGCGAACGACGGAGCCCA
>NZ_QGSL01000043.1:0-1084 GCF_003176655.1 Pseudomonas sp. RW407
CGCGACATCCATGTCGCATGACCTCCTGAGCGCCGGTTTCGCTCGGCCTTCTGAAGGGGCGTTCCGGTGCGCTTGGATGTTTCTCTGGAAATCCAAAAACCAGAGCAAGAACTGGCGTGCTCTTCGTAGGAGCGAGCTTGCTCGCGAACCCTGGGTTTCCGCGTTCGCGATAGTTCGTAGGGCGCATAACGCCTACAGCGTTATCCGCCATGATCGCGGACAAAGTCTGCTCCTACGGTTCCAGGAAAGCACGGTCGTAGGACTTCGTCCGCGATTGGATTCACCGGCCACGCAGGACCGGACGACGGTGTTCACACACCCCTCTCCCCTTGCAGGAGAGGGATGGGGATCAGAGTTCGTACCCGTAGGCCTTGATCACCGCCGCTGCCTTCGGCCCCTTCAGGTAGTCCACCAGGGCCTTGGCCGCGGAGTTGTCCTTGCCCTTCTCGAGGATCACCGCGTCCTGGCGGATCGGTTCGTAGAGGTCGGCCGGGACTATCCAGGCCGAACCGCCGTTCACCTTGCCATCCTTGTAGATCTGCGACAACGCCACGAAGCCCAGCTCGGCATTGCCGCTGGACACGAACTGGTAGGCCTGGCCGATGTTCTGGCCCTCGACGAGCTTGCCGGCCAGCTTGTCCTTCAGGCCGAGCTTGTCCAGCACCTGGGTGGCGGCCAGGCCGTAGGGCGCGGTCTTCGGGTTGGCGATGGACAGGTGCTGGAAGCCGCCCTGCTTCAGCACCGCGCCCTTGGCGTCGACGTAGCCGTCCTTCGCCGACCACAGCGCCAGCTTGCCGATGGCGTAGGTGAAGCGCGAGCCGGGCACGGTGGCCTTCTCCTGCTCCAGCTTGGCCGGGGTGGTGTCGTCGGCGGCGAGGAACACCTCGAAGGGCGCGCCGTTCTTGATCTGCGCGTAGAACTGCCCGGTGGCGCCGAAGGAGGCCACCAGCTTGTGCCCGGTGTCCTTCTCGAAGTCCTTGGCGATGGCCTGGATGGGCGCGGTGAAGTTGGCCGCGACGGCGACCTGCACCTCGTCGGCCAGCGCCGCGTGGGCGGCCAGGCAGGCGGCCAGGGCCAGGGAAAG
>NZ_QGSL01000044.1:0-311 GCF_003176655.1 Pseudomonas sp. RW407
TCGCGGGCTTGATGCAAACGACGACGCTCATCATCGCGCTGGCTGACCAGTTGCTCGCGGCGCTGCACCAGCTCCCGCAGCCGCTCGCGTTCCGGCGAAGGCACGGTGCTGGGGGCTTCCTCCAGCGTCTGAGCCAGATGCGCCAGTACCGCCGCGTCGATGGGATCGGTCTTGGCCAGTTTGCCCATGGCCGTGGCAAAGGCTCGCACCCGCGTGGGGTTCAGGCGCGAGACCGCGTGACCGGCGCGAGACAGGCCGAACATCACATCGCACTCATAACCACCGGTCGCCTCCAGCACGATACGGCCGGG
>NZ_QGSL01000045.1:0-714 GCF_003176655.1 Pseudomonas sp. RW407
GCATGCGTGTGCTCATCGTGCGACTGAACGCCATGGTCAGGGACGGTACCTGCTGGAGAACAGATACCGCGCAGCAGTAAAAGACAGTTGCTCCTACGGTTCCAGGACGCACGGGCGTAGGAGCGGACTCCGTCCGCGATTGGATTCACCGGCCACGCCGGACGCCCCGGTAGCACGGCCAGCGGCGGATAACCGCGAACGGTTATTCGCCCTACGAGCTTGCCGGCTGATGCTGCGTTATCCGACAGCTCGGGACAGCCCCCTCTCCCTTCAGGGAGAGGGCTGGGGAGAGGGGACGGACTTCGCTCACGCACCTCTGCCAACCCTGACGCCGCACCCCCTCCCTAACCCTCCCCCGCAAGCGGGAGAGGGGACCGTTCGGCGCGAGGCGAAACCACGAAGCTCCCGGGCTCCCCGTAGGGCGCATAACGCCTACGGCGTTATCCGCCAGATCGCGGACAGAGTCCGCTCCTACGGTTCCAGGAAGCACGGACGTAGGGCCCTGCCCGCGAATCGCGCGCAGGGCGCGCTCCTACAGGGGAATGGCATGGCTCGGGCGTAGGAGCGGACTCCGTCCGCGATTGGCCTCCGGCCGCGCCAATCGTCTGGCATCGGTACCCGGGCCAGCGGCGGATAACCGCGAACGGTTATTCGCCCTACGAGTTTGCCGGCTGATGCTGCGTTATCCGTTCACACCGAACGGCCCCCTCTCCC
>NZ_QGSL01000046.1:0-312 GCF_003176655.1 Pseudomonas sp. RW407
TCACGAGTGTTACTTGTGATGCTGATAATCTTGCGATCACCAGTCTTAGCTCACAAGCACCCACACGAATTGCTTGATTCAACTTGTTAAAGAGCAGTGGTTGATTCTTTCGCCTCAACCGAGGCCGCGCATTTTACGCCAACCTCTTATTCCGTCAAGCGTTATTTTCAGAATTTTTCGTTCCTACTCAACCGCTTGCGCTTTCGATCGGCCGAAGCTTCTCGTCAGCGGGAGGCGCATTCTACAGCGTTCAAACTCGCTGTCAAGCACCTCGGCGATCTTCCTTTTCGGCCCGCTGCCGGAGCAGCTATC
>NZ_QGSL01000047.1:0-1674 GCF_003176655.1 Pseudomonas sp. RW407
TCATAAGGCCCAGGCCCCCGGAGCCCGCCCGCATGCCCGCCCTTCTCGCCGACCACCCGCTGTTCGTCGCCCCTGCCCTGCTGTTGTTCGACCTGGCGCTCTGGCGGCTGCTGGCCGAGCAGCCGCACGGCTGGCGGGTGGCGCTGCGCCTGGGGTTCTTCCTGCTGTTCAGCCTGCTGCTGTTCAACGCCGGCGTCAGCCCGCTGCAGAAGGCGCCCTGGCCGGAGGACCTGCCCAGCCACCTGGTGGCCACCGCGCTGCAGATTCTCTGGTGGCTGTTCGGCGCGCGCTGCCTGACGGTGCTGATCGGCGCCCTGCTGCTGCAGCGGGTGGGCCATGCCGGGCGGCTGTTGCAGGAAGTGATAGGCGCGCTGATCTTCCTCGTCGCCATCATCGCCGCCGCCGGCTATGCCCTGGACCTGCCGGTGAAGGGCCTGCTGGCTACCTCCGGGGTGGTCGCCATCGTGCTCGGCCTGGCGCTACAGAGCACCCTCAGCGACGTGTTCTCCGGGATCATCCTCAACACCACCAAGCCCTACCAGCTGGATGACTGGATTTCCATCGACGGCACCGAGGGCAAGGTGGTGGAGATCGACTGGCGCTCCACCTACCTGCAGACCGCCCAGGGCAGCCTGGCGGTGATCCCCAACTCCCTGGCGGCCAAGGCCAGGCTGCTCAACCTGAGCCGCCCGGCCAACCTCTACGGCGTCAGCGTGGTGCTGGAGATCAGCCCGCTGGTGCGCCCGCGCCCGGTCATCGAGGCCCTGGAGCGCGCCCTGCGCGGCTGCCGCACCCTGTTGCCCAATCCAGCGCCGAGCGTGAGCATCCGCAAGGCCGGCGGCAACGGCGTGGAGTACGAGATGAGCGGCTACGTGGCCGCCATGGGCGAGAAGCGCGAAGTGCGCAACCAGCTCCACGACCTGGCCTTCCGCCACCTGCAGGCCGCCGGCATCAGCCTGCTCAGCGTGCCCGAGGTGCAGGCGGCGCACGCCCTGCAGTCACGGGCGCGGCGCCTGCTCAGCGAGTCGCCGCTGTTCGCCGCGCTGAACGACGAAGAGAAGGACGCCCTGGCCGAGCACATGCGCCCGCGGGCGTTCAAGGCCGGCGAGGTGCTGCTGGAGGTCGGCGAGGTCAGCGACGACCTGCTGATCCTCGAATCCGGCGTGGTCAGCGTGACCCTGCCGCGCGACGCCGGCAGCGTCGAGGCCGGGCGCATGGGCCCGGGCGAGGTCATAGGCGAGGCCGGGGTGCTCAGCCACAGCGGCTGGCAGGCACGCTTCGCCGCCCTGAGCGACGGCCGCCTGTACCACATCGACGGCCAGGCCCTGCAGCCCTGCCTGGAAGCGCGCCAGGAGATCGCCGAAGCCATGGCCCGCCTGCTCGACTACCGCCAGCAGGCCAGCGCGGCGCTGCTGGTGGAAACGCCGGTGCACGCACCGCGCCGCGGCCTGCTGCAGTGGCTCTCGGGGCTGCGCCGCCATTCGTAGGCGCGGATCTTGTCCGTGATTCGTGCCGCGCGAATGGCGTTACCCGGCGGCGGCTGTGCTTCGGATCAACGCCGCCCCCTCTCCCACAGGCGGGAGAGGGGGCTGTCCGGCATGGGCGGGAAATCCGGCGTCGACCTGTAGGAGCGGGCCCTGCCCGCGATTCGCGCGCAGGGCGCGCTCCTACATG
>NZ_QGSL01000048.1:0-386 GCF_003176655.1 Pseudomonas sp. RW407
CTGGCATCGGGGTTGAAGCGCATGTAGTAGTGCAGCACCGCCGGGACGATGCCGGCGGCGCCGTTGGTGGGGGCGGTGACCATGCGCCCGCCGGCGGCGTTCTCCTCGTTGACCGCCAGGGCGTAGAGGTTGACCCACTCCATGGCGCTGAGGGTGGAGCCGATGACGTTGGGCTTGCCGATCTCCAGCAGGTTGCGGTGCAGGCGGGCGGCGCGGCGCTGCACGTTGAGGCCGCCGGGGAGGATGCCCTCGGCCTTGAGGCCGCTGTTGACGCAGTCCTGCATGGCGCGCCAGATGCGCAGCAGGCCGTCGCGGGTGTCGGTGTCGCTGCGCCACATGCGCTCGTTGGCGAGCATCAGCTCGGAGACGCGCAGGTTGTGGCGGCG
>NZ_QGSL01000049.1:0-436 GCF_003176655.1 Pseudomonas sp. RW407
CCCTTGCGCCCATCCCTGCACTGCCCGGTAGCCGCCTCCCTGAAAGCCCTGTTCATGAGCTGCGGGCGTACCTATGGGAGTCGTCGCCTCCACGCCGCCCTCAACTCCGAAGGCGTGCGCGTAGGACGCTACCGAGTCCGCCGGCTGATGCGCGAGCACCGGCTTCGGCCTGTCTGGAAGCGCAAGTTTGTGCACACGACCAACAGCAAGCATGACCTGCCGATAGCCTCCAATCTGCTGGCCCGCCAGTTCGATCCTCCGGCCGTAAACCAGGCCTGGGTGGCGGATATCACCTACATCCGTACCCGCCGAGGTTGGCTGTACCTGGCCGCGGTGATGGACCTGTATTCGCGCAAGATCGTCGGCTGGGCGATGGCACCGAACATGCCGGCGGAACTGGTCTGTTCGGCGCTACAGATGGCGATTGCTCAGCGGC
>NZ_QGSL01000050.1:0-322 GCF_003176655.1 Pseudomonas sp. RW407
CCCGAACCACTCGACCAGAACCTGGGCATCGGCACCGGCAGCGAGCTGAGTGATTCCACTGGAATCACTCGACCAGGACCAGGTCCTCGGCGCCGACGGCGAGCTGGGTGGTGCGGCCCGAACCACTCGACCAGAACCTGGGCATCGGCACCGGCAGCGAGCTGAGTGATTCCACTGGAATCACTCGACCAGGACCAGGTCCTCGGTGCCGACGGCGAACTGGGTGGTGCGGCCCGAACCACTCGACCAGAACCTGGGCATCGGCACCGGCAGCGAGCTGAGTGATTCCACTGGAATCACTCGACCAGGACCAGGTCCTCGG
>NZ_QGSL01000051.1:0-506 GCF_003176655.1 Pseudomonas sp. RW407
CTCGGCCGCAGCGCCCCGGACCTGGCCAGCCGCGAACGCTTCGTCTACGACGCCGCCGCCAACCTGGTCAACCCCGAGGGCGACAGCCACCACGGCCAGATCCGGGACAACCGCCTGCGCACCTGGCAAGACCAGCGCTACGACTACGACCCCTGGGGCAACATGGTGGTGCGCAAGCGCGGCGCCCACCTGGAACAGCACTTCGAATACGACTGCGAAAACCGCCTGACCCGCGCCCGCACCTACCGCGACGGCAACCTGCTCAGCGAAGGCCGCTACCACTACGACAGCCTGGGCCGCCGGGTGGCCAAGGCCGTGGAACACGACGGCACGACGAAAAGCACCAAGTTCCTCTGGCAAGGCCTGCGCCTGCTCCAGGAACGCCGAACCAACGGCGACAGCCTGTACCTCTACGAACCCGACAGCTACGCCCCCCTGGCCCGCGTCGACCGGGAAGGCGACGAAGAGCGCACCTACTACTTCCACACCGACCAGATCGGCACGCC
>NZ_QGSL01000052.1:0-553 GCF_003176655.1 Pseudomonas sp. RW407
CCCAGGCCACCCAGCCGACGCCCCCGGCGCTGCCGGCCAGCCTGCCGCAGGCCGACTCGCCGCTGGCGCTGTCCACCCCGCTGCACGGCAACCTCTCCACCGCCGCCGTGGTCGGCCTGGGCGCCGCCGCGGTGGCGATTGGCGTGGCCCTGTCCAACAACGGCGGTGGCGGCGGTAGCGATGGCGAGCGCAGCAGCGGCGCCACCGGCACCACCCAGTGAGCCGGCGCGCCCCATGATCGGGCGCGTCAGCCCAGGGCCTGCACCAGGGCCATCACCAGCAGCAGGCTGGCACCGGCCAGCAGCGTCTGCAGGGTGATGATGCCCGCCATCAGGTGGCTGTCGCCGCCCAGCTGGCGCGTCAGCACGTAGGCCGTGGGCGCCGTGGGCAGGGCGAAGAACAGCACCAGCACCGCGGTTTCCAGCGCCGCCAGGCCGAGCAGGCGGGCGGCGCCGAAGGCCAGCAGCGGCATCGCCAGCAGGCGTACTGCACAGCAGCCCAGCAGGGCCGGCAGTTCCGCGCGCAGCTCCCGCGGTTGCAGCGCGGCGCCCAC
>NZ_QGSL01000053.1:0-773 GCF_003176655.1 Pseudomonas sp. RW407
TCGAATTGATGGCCTGATGTTCCCCAGAAAAGCCAACGCCCCGAACCAGTCGGGGCGTTGGCTTGGCCTTGCTCTCAGCGTGTTTTCACACAGTCTGCCTGGCGGGGCTTTTTCGTTTCCCGCTCCTCGTAGAATGGCGTTTTCCGGCGGCCACGGTGCTTGTGGTTATCTCCGCGCCCTCTCCCCAGCCCTCTCCCTGAAGGGCGAGGGGGCCGTCCTGAGCGGCTGGAGAATCAGGCGTCATCCTGACCCGTAGGGCGCATAACGCCTATGGCGTTATCCGCCATGATCGCGGACAAAGTCCGCTCCTACAGTTCCAGGAAGCACAGTCGTAGGAGCGGACTCCGTCCGCGATTGGATTCACCCGCCACGCCGGACACCCCGGTGGCACGGATGGCGGCGGATAACCGCGAACGGTTATTCACCCTACGGCTGGGCAGGGTCGTAGAAACAACGGCCTTGCAGACCACGCCGTGTTGCTCTTCGTAGGAGCGAGCTTGCTCGCGAATGGCGCTTGCCGGCGGCCACGGTGCCTGGGGTTGGCTCCGCGCCCTCTCCCCAACCCTCTCCCGCAAGCGGGAGAGGGGGCCGTCCTGAGCGGCTGGAGAATCAGGCGTCATCCTGACCCGTAGGGCGCATAACGCCTATGGTGTTATCCGCCATGATCGCGGACAGAGTCCGCTCCTACAGTTCCAGGAAGCACAGTCGTAGGAGCGGACTCCGTCCGCGATTGGATTCACCCGCCACGCCGGACACCCCGGTGGCACGGATGG
>NZ_QGSL01000054.1:0-655 GCF_003176655.1 Pseudomonas sp. RW407
AAGAATCGGCCTACGGCGGCATCAGACCGCCCCTTCGCGTGCTGCAGGAGAACCACAACAATGACCGCCAGCCCCTTGCTCACCCTGTTCCTGCCCGTGGCCCTGGGCATCATCATGCTCGGCCTCGGGCTGTCCCTGACCTTAGCCGACTTCGCCCGCGTCGTGCGCTACCCCAGGCCGGTGCTCATCGGCCTGGTGTGCCAGATCGTCCTGCTGCCGCTGGCCTGCTTCTTCATCACCCTCGGCTTCGCCCTGGAGGCGGCGCTGGCGGTGGGCATGATGCTGCTGGCCGCGTCCCCCGGCGGCACCACGGCCAACCTCTACAGCCACCTGGCCCACGGCGACGTGGCGCTGAACATCACCCTGACGGCGGTGAACTCGGTGATCGCCATCTTCACCATGCCGCTGATCGTCAACCTGTCGCTGGTCTACTTCATGGACGAAGGCCAGGCCATCCCGCTGCAGTTCGGCAAGGTGCTGCAGGTGTTCGTCATCGTCCTCGGCCCGGTGGCCATCGGCATGCTGGTGCGGCGCCTGGCGCCGGCGCTGGCGGCGGCCCTGGAGAAACCGGTGAAGATCCTCTCGGCGCTGCTGCTGGCGGTGATCATCGTCATCGCCGTGAGCAGGGACTGGCAGACCTTCGTCACCTACGCCC
>NZ_QGSL01000008.1:0-666 GCF_003176655.1 Pseudomonas sp. RW407
AACCCCAGCACCAACGCACACCCCGCCAGGATGATCAGCGCCCCCAGCCCCTGCACCAGCGACAGCGGTTCGTGCAGCCAGAGCGCCCCCACCAGTACCGCCACCACCGTCACCACGAACTCCACGCTGATGGCGCGGGTGGCGCCGATGCGTGATACCAGGCGGAAGTACACCACGTAGTTGAAGGCGCTCATCATGCAGCCGCACAGCAGCAGGTAGAACACGTCCAGCGCCGAGGGCACGCCCGGTGGCGGCACCCAGTACAGCAGCGGCAGGGTCAGCAGCCCGCCCACCAGGAAGGCGCCGCAGGTCACCTCCCAGGAGCCCGCCGTGCGCAGGCGCAGCGCCGCGTAGTTGCTGCCGTAGGCCGCGCACAGCGCGCCGAAGATGGAGCCGGCGCAGCCCAGCACGAAGGACCGCGTCACCGGCACCGCCGGGAAGCCCACCAGCAGGAGCATGCCCAGCAGCCCAAGGGCCAGGCCGGTGAGCCCGGCCAGGGTGATGCGCTCCAGCCCCCACAGGCGGCCGATGACCATGGAGAACAGCGGGATGGCCGCCACGAAGATCGCCGCCATGGCGGTGCCGATCAGCGGGGTGGCGAAGGTCATGCCGATCAGCTGGCCGGCCACCGTGGTCGCGCCCACCACGCACAGCGGCCGCCACAGG
>NZ_QGSL01000055.1:0-391 GCF_003176655.1 Pseudomonas sp. RW407
GCCCTGGCCTGCGGCCGGCGCCTGGTCGGCCGCAAGATCGGCCTGACCAACCCCAAGGTGCAGGCCCAGCTGGGCGTGGACCAGCCGGACTTCGGCGGCCTGTTCGCCGACATGGCCTACGGCGACAACGAAGTGGTGCCGTTCGGCCGCGTGCTGCAACCGAAGATCGAGGCGGAGATCGCCCTGGTGCTGGAACGCGACCTGCCCGGCACCGACACCACCTTCGCCGACGTCATCAATGCCACCGGCTGGGTGCTGCCGGCCCTGGAAATCGTCGGCAGCCGCATCGCCGGCTGGAACATCCGCTTCGCCGACACCGTGGCCGACAACGCCTCCAGCGGCTGCTTCGTGCTCGGCGGCCCGGCCCGCCGCCTCGACGGCCTGGACCTGC
>NZ_QGSL01000056.1:0-737 GCF_003176655.1 Pseudomonas sp. RW407
TTGAGGTCCGAGCGCGAGCCGCGGCAGACGATGGGGTCGCTCCGGCTCCAGCCGGGGCAGTCCATCAGCACCACGCGGTAGCCGGCGGCCAGCAGCGGCTCGAGGTTGCGGCTGAAGTTGGCCCAGCCGCTGGCGCCGGGGCCGGAGCCGTGGAGCATCACCACGGTCTCGGCGCCCTCGCCCAGGTCGTTGTAGTGCAGCTGCAGGTCCAGGTCGCCTTCGCGGATGCGGGCGAAGCGGCTGCTATCGGCGTCGTTCGGCGCCCTGTTCGTCGTGGTCATCGGCGGCATCCTTCAGTTCGGTTCAGGTTCGGCGCCAAGCGCGCCAAAACCGGCGATCCACTCGGGAATCGGCCGGTAGTACCGGTCATGTACGCGGTAGGCGCCAAAGGCGGAGAGCGCGGCAAAGGCGGCCACCCAGGTTTTCACCTCATGGGTCGAGCGGCCGGCGATGGCCGACAACTGATCGTTGCCCAGGGCATCCAGCTCGCCCAGGCGGTTCTGGGCGAGGATGTCGAGGAACTGCTGGTCCCATTCGGGGTTGAGCGGATGCAGGGAACCGGGGTCCTCGACGAAACGCCGCGCCGCCTGGATCACCCGCTGCTGCCGCGCTTCCCTTTCGTCGGCGGGCAGGTTCCGCCCGCTGCCCATCAGGCGGTCGGCCATGCGCGCGTCGACCCTGGCCAGCTCCGGCACCGGCGGCTGGTGCGACAGCCCGCCGGAGCCGAGGAACAGCAC
>NZ_QGSL01000057.1:0-331 GCF_003176655.1 Pseudomonas sp. RW407
GGCTTCAGCAAGGCGCGAGCTAGCAAGGTTGGACGTCCGGCCTATGATCCGGCCGACTTGCTCAAGCTGTACCTGTATGGCTACTTCCATCGAATCCGTTCCTCGCGCCGACTGGAGGCCGAGTGCCAGCGCAATGTCGAAGTGATGTGGTTGCTGGGCCAACTGGTACCGGACTTCAAGACCATTGCCGATTTCCGTAAAGACAACGGTGTGGCGTTCCAGGCAACCTGCCGTGCCTTTGTGCAGTTCTGCCGTCAGGTCGGGCTGATCGGTGGTCAGTTGGTGGCTATCGATGGCAGCAAGTTTCAGGCGGTGGCTTCACGACGCAAGC
>NZ_QGSL01000058.1:0-323 GCF_003176655.1 Pseudomonas sp. RW407
GCGTAAAAGCTACTGCGAGGGACTTCCAATACCCGGCAGCAGTCGGAAATACCGTATTGCTCACTCAACTCGTCGATTAGCGCGAATAATCTTTGGAGTCCAAAAGCAGGAGAGCACTGGCCTTTTTTAGGATTTCGATATCCCGATCCTTTTGCCGCAACTGCGCTTCGAGTTCTTGAATTCGCTGTTGGTCCGGCGTAATCGCCTTGGCACCGACCGGAGTCTGACCTTCGCGCTCTTTTCGGACTTGATCAATCCACCGACGCAGCGCAGTAGGGCCTACGTCTTGTTGCTTACAGACGTCCGGAACGGACATCCCGCCA
>NZ_QGSL01000059.1:0-1076 GCF_003176655.1 Pseudomonas sp. RW407
GACCACGGTAAGACCACTCTGACCGCTGCTCTGACCAAGGTCTGCTCCGAGACCTGGGGTGGCTCCGCTCGCGCCTTCGACCAGATCGACAACGCGCCGGAAGAGAAAGCCCGTGGTATCACCATCAACACTTCGCACGTCGAATACGACTCGCCGGTACGCCACTACGCTCACGTAGACTGCCCGGGCCACGCCGACTACGTGAAGAACATGATCACCGGTGCTGCCCAGATGGACGGCGCGATCCTGGTTTGCTCGGCTGCCGACGGCCCCATGCCGCAGACCCGCGAGCACATCCTGCTGTCCCGCCAGGTAGGCGTTCCCTACATCGTCGTGTTCCTGAACAAGGCCGACATGGTCGACGACGCCGAGCTGCTGGAACTGGTCGAGATGGAAGTTCGCGACCTGCTGAACACCTACGACTTCCCGGGCGATGACACCCCGATCGTCGTTGGCTCCGCGCTGATGGCCCTGAACGGCCAGGACGACAACGAGATGGGCGTTTCCGCCGTGCGCAAGCTGGTAGAAACCCTGGACTCCTACATCCCCGAGCCGGTTCGTGCCATCGACCAGCCGTTCCTGATGCCGATCGAAGACGTGTTCTCGATCTCCGGCCGCGGCACCGTGGTGACCGGTCGTGTCGAGCGCGGCATCGTCAAGGTCCAGGAAGAAGTGGAAATCGTCGGCATCCGTCCGACCACCAAGACCACCTGCACCGGCGTGGAAATGTTCCGCAAGCTGCTCGACGAAGGTCGTGCTGGCGAGAACGTCGGCGTCCTGCTGCGCGGCACCAAGCGTGAAGACGTGGAGCGTGGTCAGGTTCTGGCCAAGCCGGGCACCATCAAGCCGCACACCAAGTTCGAGTGCGAAGTGTACGTGCTGTCCAAGGAAGAAGGCGGTCGTCACACCCCGTTCTTCAAGGGCTACCGTCCGCAGTTCTACTTCCGTACCACCGACGTGACCGGCAACTGCGAGCTGCCGGAAGGCGTCGAGATGGTAATGCCGGGTGACAACGTCAAGATGACCGTCACCCTGATCGCCCCGATCGCCATGGAAGACGGCCTGCGCTTCGCGAT
>NZ_QGSL01000060.1:0-562 GCF_003176655.1 Pseudomonas sp. RW407
TTCCTCGACGACGCCCTGGACGTGAAGTTCGGCCGCTTCGGCGAGGGCGAGGACTTCAACAGCTTCCCCTGCGACTTCCAGAACCTGGCGTTCTGCGGCTCGCAGGTGGGCAACTGGGTGGGCGGCATCTGGTACAACTGGCCGGTGAGCCAGTGGGCGCTGCGGGTGAAATACAACCTCAGCCCCGAGTTCTTCGTGCAGGTCGGCGCCTACGAGCAGAACCCCTCGAACCTGGAGACCGGCAACGGCTTCAAGCTCAGCGGCAGCGGCACCCAGGGCGCCATCCTGCCGGTGGAACTGGTGTGGTCGCCGAAGGTGGGCCCGCAGCAACTGCCGGGCGAATACCGCCTGGGCTACTACTACAGCACCGCCAAGGCCGACGACGTCTACGAGGACGTCAATGGCCAGCCCCAGGCGCTGACCGGCGACGCCTTCAAGTCCCACGGCAGCAAGCACGGCTGGTGGGTGGTGGCGCAGCAGCAGGTGACCGCCCACGACGGCGACGCCTCGCGCGGCCTGAGCCTGTTCGCCAACTTCACCGTGCATGACCAGGCGACCAACA
>NZ_QGSL01000061.1:0-320 GCF_003176655.1 Pseudomonas sp. RW407
CCCGGCCGTATCGTGCTGGAGGCGACCGGTGGTTATGAGTGCGATGTGATGTTCGGCCTGTCTCGCGCCGGTCACGCGGTCTCGCGCCTGAACCCCACACGGGTGCGAGCCTTTGCCACGGCCATGGGCAAACTGGCCAAGACCGATCCCATCGACGCGGCGGTATTGGCGCATCTGGCTCAGACGCTGGAAGAAGCCCCCAGCACTGTGCCTTCGCCGGAGCGCGAGCGGCTGCGGGAGCTGGTGCAGCGCCGCGAGCAACTGGTCAGCCAGCGCGATGATGAGCGTCGTCGTTTGCATCAAGCCCGCGACCCCTTTGT
>NZ_QGSL01000062.1:0-342 GCF_003176655.1 Pseudomonas sp. RW407
CAGCTACAACGGATATGAAACCCCGGTAGCCATGGAGGAAAAGCTCAAGGCAGCAGCATGAACCTAAAGCGGTGTCCAAAATTTCTTGACCGGTTCAGGCGCGCTCCTACAGGGGAATGGCGTGGATGGGGCAGCGTAGGAGCGGACCTCATCCGCGAATCGCGCCGGGGGGCGGCTATCGCGGAGAAGCTCCGCTCCTACGGTCCAGGCTGGTGTGGCTTCTTGTAGGAGCGGGCCCTGCCCGCGAATCGCGCGCAGGGCGCGCTCCTACAGGGGAATGGCGTGGCTGGGGCGGCGTAGGAGCGGATCTCATCCGCGAATCGCGCCGGGGGGCGGCTATCG
>NZ_QGSL01000063.1:0-342 GCF_003176655.1 Pseudomonas sp. RW407
AGACCTGCGTAATGCTCAGGCCCTGGTCCTTGATCATCTGGACGACTTGCAGCTTGAAACTGGCATCGAATGTTCTGCGTTTACGGCTCATGAATGACCCCTCTATTCAGTGGATTTTCCACCTATCGAGGTGTCCGAGGAAATTGAACCACCACAAACACCGAAGTCCCGGGTGAGCACTATTCGCGAGCAAGCTCGCTCCTACGAAGAGCAGGATTTCCAGAGAAATATCCGAGCGCACCGAAACGCCCCTTCAGAAGGCCGAGCGAAACCGGCGCTCAGGAGGTCATGCGACATGGATGTCGCGAGAGCCCCGATCAGCACAGGGACGTGCTGTCGGGG
>NZ_QGSL01000064.1:0-48387 GCF_003176655.1 Pseudomonas sp. RW407
CGCTCCTACAGTTCCAGGAAGCACCGTCGTAGGAGCGGACTCCGTCCGCGATTGGATTCACCAGCCACGCCGGACACCCCGGTGGCACGGATGGCGGCAGATAACCGCGAACGGTTATTCGCCCTACGGTCGGCAGGATCGTAGGAGCGGCCTCGCCAACCGCACCGGACTCCTAGCCCCCTCCCCTACGCCCTCACACTCTCCCACGCGATCTGCGCCAACAGGTCGCGGCAATCCGCCAGCTCCACCCGGGTGCGGCCGGCCAGCCAGTTGCGCACGTAGTCGTGGGTGGGGCCTATTACTACCGAGTTGAACAGCTCGAAGGGCATTTCGCGGAAGGCGCCGGCCTGGCGGTGCACGGCCAGCAGCTCGGCGATGCGCCGGCCCTGCTGGCGGTTGGCCTCGCGCAGTTGCTCGCCCATCTCCCCCGCCTCCACCCGGCCGCGGTTGTGCAGGATGAAGCGGGCCCAGTCCGGGTGCGCCACCACCCAGTCGATGTAGCAGGTAACGAACAGCTTGACCGTGGCCTCGGCGCCCATGCCCTCCCGCAGCCCGGCGTCGAGCAGGTCCGCGTATTGGCCGATGCCTTCCAGGTAGAGCGCGCCGATGATCCGCTCGCGGTTGCCGAAATGGTGGTACAGGCTGCCGATGCTGGCGCCGGAGCGGTCGCGGATCATCTCGATGGTGGTGGCGTCCACGCCGGATTCGCTGAAGCAGGCCAGCGCGGCCTGGAGGATGTCGTCTTTGCGGGAAGCTCGGCCCATGGGTTTCCTTGTGCGGATCGTTTCTAGAATATTTTTCTAGAATTAATTTCTAGTCTTCGTATACTGCCCTGGCGCGCATCCATCTTTCAATCCGTACCCCTGGAGCCACCATGAGTCAGATGATGCAGATGTACCGCCAGGCCGGCCCCGCGCAGTTCAGCGCCATGATCGGCCAGGTCGCCCCCTACTTTGCCAGCATCGCGCCGACCTTCGTCGAGCTGCGCCCCGGCTATGCCGAAGTGACCTTCGCCAAGCGCCGCGAGGTGCTCAATCATATAGGCAGCGTGCACGCCATTGCGCTGTGCAACGCCGCCGAGCTGGCCGCGGGCACCATGACCGACGTGTCCATTCCCGCCGGGCGCCGCTGGATTCCCCGCGGCATGAGCGTGGAATACCTGGCCAAGGCCGACGGCGACGTGCGCGCGGTGGCCGACGGCAGCGGCGTGGACTGGAACGCCGAGGGCGACCTCAAGGTACCGGTGCTGGCCTACGTCGGCGACAAGCCGGTGTTCCGCGCCGAAATCACCATGTACGTCAGCCAGGCCTGACCTTCCCCGAACGGACTCCGGAGCCAGCAGCCATGATTACCCCGCAACCCCGCGAACTCGACAACGGCCAGGGCCAGCGCCTGGCCAGCCACTGGTACCGGCCGCCGGGCGAGATGCTCGGCGCCGCGCTGATCGTCCCGGCCATGGGCGTCGAGCAGCGCTTCTACGGCGCCTTCGCCAACTGGCTGGCCGAACGCGGCTACCTGGTCGTCACCTTCGACTACCAGGGCATGGGCCAGTCGCGCAACGGCCCGCTGCGGCAGGTGAAGGCGAACGTCGTCGACTGGGGCCGCCACGATTGCAGCGCCGTGCTCGCGGCGGTGGCCGAGGCCGCGGGGGACAAGCCGCTGTACTGGATCGGCCACAGCCTGGGCGGGCAGATCCTGCCCTTCGTCGATGGCCGCGCGCGCATCACCCGGGCCTTCAGCATCGCCAGCGGCAGCGGCTACTGGCGCGACAACACGGCCGGCCTGCGCGGCCGCGCCTGGCTGCTCTGGCACTTCATCGCGCCCACCGTCACGCCGCTGCTGGGCTACTTCCCCGGGCGCCGCCTGGGCATCGTCGGCGACCTGCCGCGCGGGGTGATCGAGCAGTGGCGGCGCTGGTGCCTGCACCCGCAGTACGCCCTGGGCGAAGGCGAGCAGATGCGCATCCGCTATTCGGCGGTGCACACGCCCATCGTTTCGCTGTCCTTCACCGACGACGAGATGATGTCCCAGCGCAGCACCGAGGCGCTGCTGGGCTTCTACCGCAGCGCGCCCAAGGTGAGCCGGCGCATCGCCCCGGAACAACTGGGGGTGAAGCGCATCGGCCACTTCGGCTTCTTCCGCGAGCAGTTCGCCGACACGCTGTGGGAGGGCTACCTGCTGCCGGAGCTGGGCTGAGCGCCCGGCCCCGGCACGGCGCCTCAGTCGAGGTTGACCAGCAGGCGGCCGACCAGCTTGCCGGCGAGGATCTGGTGGATGGCGGTGGGCAGGTCGTCGAGGCGAATCTCGCGGACCAGCTCCTCCAGGCGCGGCAGCTTCCACTGCAGCGAGAGCTTGTCCCACATCGAGGCCTTGACCACCAGCGGCAGCTCCACCGAGTCCACGCCCAGCAGGTTCACCCCGCGCAGGATGAACGGCAGCACCGTGGCCTTGAACCCGGCGCCGGCGGTCAGCCCGCAGCAGGCCACGCTGCCGCCGTACTGCAGCGACTTGACCACGTTGAACAGGATGTCGCCGCCGACTGTGTCTACGGCGCCGGCCCACTGCTCCTTGAGCAGCGGCTTGTCGACGCCATCGGCGACGGTGGCGCGGTCGATGATCTGCCGCGCGCCCAGGCCGTTGAGGAACTCGGCCTGCTCCAGCTTGCCGGTGGAGGCCGCCACGCTGTAGCCCAGCTGGGCCAGCAGCATCACCGCGATGCTGCCGACGCCGCCGCTGGCGCCGGTGACCAGCACCGGGCCGGCCGCCGGGGTCACCCCGGCCTGCTCCAGCTTGTCGACGCACAGCGCCGCGGTGAGGCCGGCGGTGCCGAGGATCATCGCCTCGCGCAGGCTCAGGCCCTGCGGGCGCTTGATCACCCAGGCGGCCGGCACGCGGATGTACTGGCCGAAGCCGCCCGGGGTGTTCATCCCCAGGTCGTAGCCGGTGACTATCACCTCGTCGCCGGCGACGAACTCGCCCACCGAGGACTCCTCCACCACCCCGGCGGCATCGATGCCGGGGGTGTGCGGGTACTTGCGGGTCACGCCACGGTTGCCGCTGGCCGACAACGCATCCTTGTAGTTCAGCGACGAATACCGCACCCGGATCAGCACCTCGCCGGCCGGCAGCTGGCTGGTGTCGCGCTCGACCACCTGCTGCTCGTAGATGCCATGCGGGGACTCGGTGACCCAGAGGGCCTTGAATGCACTCATCACGCTCTCCTTCTGCAAAGCCTGCCGCGCGGGCGCCCCTGCGCCCGCGCCGGAATCATTGCCAGTAACGGCTGCGCCCCAGGCGCTCCCACCAGCTCAGCAGCACGCGGTCGATCACCGTGCTGGCGCCCACGCCCAGGCGCTCCTGGACGCTCTTCTTCTGCACGTACTGCAAGTGGTAGACGTCCGCCTCGCGGGCGCGTTCGGCCAGGTACTCGTCGCTGGTCTTCAGCTCGTCCACCAGCTTGCGCCCCAGCGCCGCCTGGCCCAGCCAGACCTCGCCGGTGGCGATCTCCTCGATGGCCAGCTTGGGCCGGTAGTGGGCGACGAAGCCCTTGAACAGCTCGTGGGTGGACTCCAGGTCCTCCTGGAATTTCTCGCGGCCCTTCTCGGTGTTCTCGCCGAACACCGTCAGGGTGCGCTTGTACTCGCCGGCGGTGAGCACCTCGAAGTCGATGTCGTGCCGCTTCAGCAGGCGGTGCACGTTGGGCAGCTGCGCCACCACGCCGATGGAACCGAGGATGGCGAAGGGCGCGGAGAGGATGCGCTCGCCGATGCAGGCCATCATGTAGCCGCCGCTGGCGGCGATCTTGTCGACGCACACGGTCAGCGGCACGCCGGCCTGGCGGATGCGCGCCAGCTGCGAGGCGGCCAGGCCGTAGCTGTGGACCATGCCGCCGCCGCTCTCCAGGCGCAGCACCACCTCGTCCTTGGGCGTGGCCAGGCTGAGCAGCGCGGTGACCTCGTTGCGCAGGTGCTCGGTGGCCGAGGCCTTGATGTCGCCGTCGAAGTCCAGCACGTAGACGCGGCTCTTCTGGCCGCCGGCCTTCTTCGCCTGCTTGGCGGCCTTGTGCTCGGACTTGCGCAGGGCCTTGAGCTTGTCCTTGTCGAGCACGCTGCCCTGCAGGCGCTCGCGCAGGTCCTTGTAGAAGTCGTTGAGTTTGCGCACTTCCAGATGGCCCGAGCTGCGCCGCCCGCGGCCGCGCAGGGCGGCGACCACCACCAGCACGACCAGCACCGCCACCAGCACGGTCAAGGTCCTGGCCAGGAAACCCGCGTAATCCAGAAGAAACTCCACACTTCCCCCTATTCACCTGTGCCCCGCCCGCCGACCGGGCCGGGGAATCCCGCAAGCATACCCAGCCCGCCGGGCCGCAGCCAGCGCTGGCGAACGCCTTCATCAGCGCCGGGAATGCCATTCAAACAAGCGTATGTTTTTTCGTTGACAGCCCAGGGCCTTCCCCATAACCTCGCCGGAACTTTCCCCCTGCCGAGGTCCGTGCGTGGGCAGCATCTATCTGATTCGACATGGCCAGGCTTCGTTCGGTGCCGACGACTACGACGTGCTCTCGGCGACCGGCGTGCGCCAGGCCCAGGTCCTGGGCGAGCACCTGGCGGGCCTGGGCCTGCGCCTGGACCGCTGCCTGGCCGGCGACCTGCAGCGCCAGCGCCACACCGCCGACGAGGCCCTGGGGCGCATGCGCGAAGCCGGGCTGGACGTGCCGGCGCTGGAGATCGACGCCGCCTTCAACGAGTTCGAGGCCGACGCGGTGATCCGCGCCCACCTCGACGACCTGCTCCAGCACGAGCCCCAGGCCCTGCACATCATGCGCAACGCGGCGCAGCACCGCGCCGAGTTCCAGCGCCTGTTCTCCTACGTGATCGCCCGCTGGGTCGGCGGCGAGCACCCCAAGGAAGGCCTGGTCAGCTGGCAGGAATTCCTCGACACCGTGCACGACGGCCTGCAGCGCCTGCTGCGCCAGGCCAGCGGCAAGGACAACGTCGCCGTGTTCACCTCCGGCGGGACCATCACCGCCGTGCTCCAGCAGATCGTCGGCATACCGCCGATCAAGGCCTTCGAGCTGAACTGGCAGATCGTCAACACTTCCCTCAGCCGCCTGAAGTTCCGCGGCGACGAAGTGTCCCTGGCTTCCTTCAACAGTCACGTGCACCTGGAACTGTTGAGGGCGCCGGAACTCATCACCTATCGATGAGCCCGGCCCATTGCGCCCGACGGGCGCGCGAGAAAACCTAGAAAAGGGATAGAACCATGAGCGTTGCTGACATCGTCTCCACCATGAAGAGCAAATTCAACGCTGGCGCCGCCGCCGGCCTGGACCTGGTCTTCCAGTTCAACATCGAGGACGGCGACAACCACTACCTGGTGGTCAAGGACGGTACCTGCGAAGTCGTGCAGGGCGATGCGCCGAACCCCAACGTCACCCTGATCATGGACAGCGAGACCCTCAAGGGCATCACCAGCGGCGAAACCGACGGCATGCAGGCCTTCATGGCCGGCAAGCTGCGCGCCGAAGGCGACATGATGCTGGCCATGAAGCTGGGCGAGCTGTTCCCGGTCTGATCCCGGAGCACTACCCGCCAGCACGAGAAAACCGGAGTCCCGCGGCTCCGGTTTTTTTTCGTCCGCGCCGCTCTAACCAGGCGGATCAGGCAGCCTGATCGGGCTCCAACACGCTCGCCAATAACGCCCCGCGGCGCTTGTGGGGGTAGGAAGCGAGCATTAGATTAGCCAATTATCTCGGGACACCATTATTGCCCTGCATGATGGGCCCCGGGCGCCGCTGCCCCGGCAGCTACCGACTACAAGAAAGGGATAAGCATGTCGCTGACTGACCAGTCCACCCGCATCCGCCAAGGCGAAGAGCTCGACGCCGCGGCCATCGATCCCTACCTGAAGGCCCACATCCCCGGCCTGCAGGGCGAGCCGAAGATCAGCCAGTTCCCTGGCGGCGCCTCCAACCTGACCTACCTGCTGGAGTACCCCAGCCACGAGCTGGTGCTGCGCCGCCCGCCGTTCGGCCGCAAGGCCAAGTCGGCCCACGACATGGGCCGCGAGTACCGCATCCTCAACCAGCTCAACGCCGGCTTCCCGTACTGCCCGAAGGCCTACGTGCACTGCACCGACGAATCGGTGATCGGCGCCGAGTTCTACGTGATGGAGCGCGTCAACGGCATCATCCTGCGCGCCGACCTGCCGCCGGAGCTGACCCTCGACGAGCAGCAGGCCAACACCCTGTGCAAGAACTTCATCGACCGCTTCGTGGAACTGCACAATGTCGACTACCAGGCCTGCGGCCTGGGCGACCTGGGCAAGCCCGAGGGCTACGTGCAGCGCCAGATCGAAGGCTGGAGCGACCGCTACGAGAAGGCCCTGACCCCCGACGCGCCGAGCTGGGAACCGGTCAAGGCCTGGCTGCGCGAGAAGATGCCGGCCGACCACCCCAAGCCGGGCATCGTGCACAACGACTACCGCTTCGACAACGTCATCCTCGACCCGAAAGACCCGATGCGCATCATCGGCGTGCTGGACTGGGAGCTGACCACCATCGGCGACCCGCTGATGGACCTGGGCAACACCCTCGCCTACTGGATCGAAGCCGACGACCCGGCCCCGGTGCAACTCATGCGCCGCCAGCCGAGCCACCTGCCCGGCATGCTCACCCGCCAGCAGTTCGCCGACTACTACGCCGAGCGCGCAGGCCTGCCGCCCATCGACAACCTCGACTTCTACTACACCTACGGCCTGTTCCGCCTGGCCGGCATCGTGCAGCAGATCTACTACCGCTACTTCCACGGCCAGACCCAGGACAAACGCTTCGCCCAGTTCATCCACATGAACAAGCTGCTGGAGCAGATGAGCCTGCAGGTCATCGACAAGTCCCGGCTGTAACGCCGATCACAACAAGGGGAACCCCATGTCCAAGACCCACCTGTTCGACCTCGACGGCAAGATCGCCTTCGTCTCCGGCGCCAGCCGCGGCATCGGCGAGGCCATCGCCAGGCTGCTGGCCCAGCAGGGCGCCCACGTGATCGTCTCCAGCCGCAAGATCGAGGGCTGCCAGGCAGTGGCCGACGCCATCATCGCCGAAGGCGGCAAGGCCACCGCCATCGCCTGCCACATCGGCGAGATGGAGCAGATCCAGAGCGTCTTCGCGCAGATCCGCGAGCAGTTCGGCCGCCTGGACATCCTGGTCAACAACGCCGCCACCAACCCGCAGTTCTGCAACGTGCTGGACACCGACCTCTCCGCCTTCCAGAAGACCGTGGACGTGAACATCCGCGGCTACTACTTCATGTCCATCGAAGGCGGCAAGCTGATGAAGGAAAACGGCGGCGGCAGCATCATCAACGTCGCCTCGATCAACGGCGTGTCCCCCGGCGAGTTCCAGGGCATCTACTCGGTGACCAAGGCCGCGGTGATCAGCATGACCAAGGTCTTCGCCAAGGAATGCGCGCAGTTCGGCATCCGCTGCAACGCCCTGCTGCCGGGCCTGACCGACACCAAGTTCGCCTCGGCCCTGGTGAAGAACGACGCCATCCGCAACGTCGCCCTGCAGCGCATCCCGCTCAAGCGCGTGGCCGAGCCCAGCGAAATGGCCGGCGCGGTGCTGTACCTGGCCAGCAACGCCTCCAGCTACACCACCGGCGTGGCGCTGAACGTGGACGGCGGGTTCCTCGCCTGATCGCGAAAGCGCAATGAACAAGGGAGCCTTCGGGCTCCCTTTTTCGTTGGGTGATCCATCGATGCACGCCTCCCCGCAACCTGTAGGAGCGCGCCCTGCCCGCGATTCGCGCGCAGGGCGCGCTCCTACATGGAACGGCGCGGGTGGGGCAGCGTAGGAGCGGATCTCATCCGCGAATCGCGCCGGAACCTCCGGCCATCGCGGACAGAGTCCTACGAGGGAATGCCGTGCCATCCGACGACCTGTAGGAGCGGGCCCTGCCCGCGATTTCACGCGCAGGGCGCGCTCCTACATGGAACGGCGCGGGTGGTGCAGCGTAGGAGCGGATCTCATCCGCGAATCGCGCCGGAACCTCCGGCCATCGCGGACAAAGTCCGCTCCTACAATCATGCATCCCTGGAACCGTAGGGCGGATAACCGTTCGCGGTTATCCGCCGTTGGCCGGGGCACCGGTGCACGGTAATGATGGCGGATAACGCCGTAGGCGTTATGCGCCCTACGGGTGTTCGTGCCAAGGAAGAGTCCAGTGCGGCCGGTGGGTTCAATCGCGCGCAGGGCGCGCTCCTACAGGGGGAATGGCGTAGGTGGACGGCGTGCCTACCGCCACTCCCGCAGCGCCTGCTGCGCCGCTGCGTTGACCGGCTCCGCCGCCAGGCCCGCGGGGCCGAAGCTGATGCTGTAGACCGCCTGGTCCGCCATGGGCAGGAAGTTCACCCGCGCCGCCAGCGGGCGGAAGGTCAGCAGGTCGTGCTGGCCGTCGCGCAGCCAGCGCCACAGGTCGAAGCCGTAGGGGCTCTCGGCCAGGGATTGCTGGCGCGCCTGGCCCTGCTGCTCGATGGCCAGATAGCGGCCACCCAGGCCCTGCAGGCGGTAGCCGGGGTCGAGCCCGATCAGCGCGGCCAGGCCGCGCCACTGCATGATGCGCACGTCCAGCTGCCAGAGGTCGCCGCCCAGCTCGACGCGGCGTTCGCGGTCGCCTTCGAGGATCTTCACCTCGTAGCGCTGCGGCGCCAGGCGCTGGAAACTCAGGGTCGCCAACGGCCGCTCGGCGGGCAGCGCGTCGTAGCTGCGCAGGTCCCAGGCCGCCAGGCCCAGCGCCAGCGCCGCGGCGACGAAGGCCAGGCCGGCGCAGCCGCGCAACCAGCCGAGGAACCAGTGGCGGTCGAAGAGGATGCGTGCGGCGACCAGCAGCGCCAGCAGGGCGATCAGCGCGAACGTCCAGGCCAGGCCGTCGTACTGCATTGAATCAGTTCCTTGCGCGTAGAATTGCCGGCATTATGCGCACCCCTCGACGCGACGGCCAGCCGTGGCGTCGCAGCCTTGAACCCAGGTCGTACTTTTCATGCCCTTCGCCATCCCCTTCGAGCTCACCGTAGACCCGCTCACCCTGCTGATCCTCGCCGTCGTGGCCTTCCTCGCCGGCTTCATCGACGCCATCGCCGGCGGCGGCGGCCTGCTGACCATCCCCGCCCTGCTCACCGCGGGCGTGCCGCCGCACCTGGCCCTGGGCACCAACAAGCTGAGCTCCACCTTCGGCTCCGCCACCGCCAGCTACACCTTCTACAAGCGCAAGCTGTTCCACCCCGAGCGCTGGCGCAACGGTCTGCTGGCCACCGCCATAGGCGCGGCCATCGGCGCCTGGGCCGCGCACCTGCTGCCGGCGGAATGGCTGAACCGCATGCTGCCGGTGGTGGTGTTCTCCTGCGGGTTGTACATGCTCTTCGGCGGCACGCCCAAGGCGCCGCTGGACGCCGACGCCCCGGTGGGCCGCAAGCGCCAGTGGCCGCAAGGCCTGGGCCTGGGCTTCTACGACGGCGTGGCCGGCCCCGGCACCGGCGCCTTCTGGACCGTCAGCAGCCTGCTGATGTACCCCCTGGACCTGGTGCGCGCCAGCGGCGTGGCGCGCACCATGAACTTCGTCAGCAACATAGTGGCGCTGGCGGTGTTCGTCGCTTCCGGCCAGGTGATCTGGGTGCTGGGGCTGTGCATGGGCAGTGCGCTGATGGTCGGCGCCTACCTGGGTGCGCGCACCGCCATCGGCGGCGGCGCGAAATTCATCCGCCCGGTGTTCATCCTGGTGGTGCTGGCGCTGACCGCGCGCCTGGTCTGGCAGCACTGGTTCAGCGTGGCTTGAAGCGCGGGGAAGGCGCCGGGCGTCAGTAGCCGCCGCCCGGCAGGATGGGATCGGGCCGCCCGGCGCGGCGCGCCAGCCAGCTCTCGATCAGGTAGCGGGCGATGGAACGCCCGGCCGGCAGGCGCGGCAGCGAGTCGTAGGGGAACCACTGGGCATCTTCGATCTCGTCCGGCTGGCAGACGATCTCGCCGCTGACGTATTCGGCGTGGAAACCGAGCATCAGCGAATGCGGGAAGGGCCAGTTCTGGCTGCCCAGGTAGCGGATGTCGCCGACCTGCAGCCCCACTTCTTCCTTCACCTCGCGAGCCACGCAGTGCTCCACCGACTCGCCCGGCTCGACGAAGCCGGCCAGGGTGCTGTACATGCCCGGCACGAAGCGCGGCGAGCGCGCCAGCAGCAATTCGTCGCCGCGGGTAACCAGCACGATCATGCTCGGCGACAGCAGCGGGTAGCGCTGGATGTCGCAGGCGTCGCAGCGCATGGCGCGTTCGCGCGGCACGGCACGCATGGGCTGGCCGCAGCCGCCGCAGAAACGGTTCTCGCGGGCCCAGGTGCCGACCTGGCTGGCGAAGCCGAGCATGGCGAACTGGTCTTCCTCGGCCTCGAGCATGACGTGGCGCAGGCCGATCCAGCTGCAGCCCTCGACGCTGGCCGGCGCGTCCAGCTCCAGCAGGTACACGGCGTCGCCGTCGAAGTGGCCGACGCCCTGCTCGGAGAGCACCGGCAGGTCCTGGCGCTTGAGCCAGTCACGGGGGAAGAGCACGCCATTGGCATCGCCGAGGAACTGCTGGCGACAGTGGGCCAGGGCCCAGCCCCCCTTCTCCGCCGGGTCGAGCCAGGCGGACTCCCAACGTCCGGTACGCATCAGGCAGCCACCTCCAGGCCGAGGGCGCGCACGCTCTCGCTGGCCACGTCCAGCACGTCGGGCTGGCCTTCGGGACGCAGCACGGCGCCTCCCTCCAGGTAGTATTCGAGGCCGGTCAGGGCATCGGCCAGGGTTTCCAGCATCTGCTCGGACGGCATCTGCGTGGTTTCGATCATCTGCCGCTGGATGTAGTCGGCGCAAGCCCCGACCAGCCGGGCGGCGCGTTCCTGGCCGAGGAACCAGAGCCCGCCGCGCACCGCCTGCAGGCTGCCGGGGACGTTGGCCAGGTGCAGCTTGTCGCCGTTGGATTCCAGGTAGGCGGTGATCGCCCGCTTGGCCAGGGCCAGGCCGCCCTGGGCTTCGTCGATGACCACGATGCGCGCCTCGGCCAGCTGGTGCACGGCGAAGGATTCGGCGGTCGGCTCCAGGTCGGTGATGGCGGGAGCGGCCATGCGCTCGCCACGCTCCAGGCTGCCGACCAGGCTTTCCACGTAGAGCAGCGCGTCGGCCAGGGCATTCAGCGCCGCCGGCGACTCCACCGCCCCCTTGGCCACCCAGGCGGAGACCACCGAGACCTGCCCCTGCAGCACGTTGGCAGCGGAGTTCAGGCCGACCATGCCGAGGGTCTTGGCCAGCTTGCCCAACTGGGTGTGCAGGGTGCCCAGGGCGTCGGCCGGGGACACGCCGCGCTCGATCAGGTCGAGCTGGTCCTTGACCGTGGTGAGTTCCTCGCGGATGGCCGCCGACAGCGAGCGCATCACTGCCTGGCCGGGGCCGGACAGGCGTTGCGACTCGTCTTCCAGCAGGTGGTCGGTGAACGGCAGAGGCGCCAGGCCGAACACCTCGCGCAGCTCGCTGGCGCGCGGGCCGCGGGTATCGGCCAGGGCGGTGAGGTAGAGCAGCTCCTTGAGCAGCTGGCGCGGCGCCTCGTAGTTGGGGTTGGCCAGCAGTTGCTTGAGCTCGCGGTCCAGGCGCGAGAACAGCTGCTTGCGCGCCTTGCGCGGCAGCATCTGCGCATCCGCCAGGGCTTCCAGGGCGCCGGCGCCAATCCAGCACAGGCGGCTGCGCGGGCCGTAGCCGAGCAGCGCGTCCAGGCGCGCCAGGGCGCGGCCCATCAGCTTGAGGCCGGCGTAGTGGTCCTGTTCGCGCACCAGCGCGAGCAGGCCCACCTGGTACATGTGCCGCAGGCGTCGGACCTCCTGGGCGCGATCGGCCACCGCCGGCACCGCGCGGGGCGCCGCCGGGCGCGGCAGGTCCAGGCGCGCGCTGAAGAAGAAGCTCTCCGGCAGCACCGGCTGGCCGGCGGCCAGGCGCACGTCGTTGATCGCCGGCAGCAGCAGCTCGGGAATCTCCTGGCGGTTGGCCTCCAGGTTCTCCAGGTAGCGGCGCAGCACGTACAGGGCATTGCCCAGCGCGGCCAGCTGGCCGTCGCGCTCCTCGCCGACGCCGGTGGGGATGTCGGTGGCCAGCTGCAGGGCTTCCTGGGCCAGCAGCTCGGCGCCGGCCAGTTCGATCAGGTTGAGGGTGCCGCGGATCTGCGCCAGGCATTCGACCGCATGTTGCAGCAGGCTGCCGTTCTGGCGCTCGGCGATGAACTGCTCGAGGTTCTGCTCGGCCTGCTCCATGGTGGCGAAGAGCTCGTCGCGCACCAGACTGAGGGAGGTGGCTCCAGTGACCATCGGGCTAGCGCGCCTCCTGCGCGAGGTGGGTACGGGGCATCAGTCGGCGAACTCCGGCTGCTGCTTGCTCATGTGCGCGGCCATGGCCTTCTGCAGGTCGGCCGATTGCAGCATGGCGGCGTTCCAGGTGGCGATGTACTCCAGGCCGTCCTCGACGCGGTGGTCGCGGGCGTAGCGGATCATCTCCTTGGTGCCGCGGATGGCGATCGGCGACTTGCCGGCGATCTGCCGCGCCAGTTCGAACACGCCGTCCAGCAGCGCCGCGCTGTCGGCGTAGCTGCGGTTGACCAGGCCGATGCGCTCGGCCTCGGCGGCGTCGACCATGCGCCCGGTGTAGGCCAGCTCGCGCATGATGCCGTCGCCGATCAGCCGCGGCAGGCGCTGCAGGGTGCCGACATCGGCGGCCATGCCCATGTCGATTTCCTTGATGGAGAACTGGGCGTCCGCGCTGCAGTAGCGCATGTCGCAGGCCGAGATCAGGTCGATGGCGCCGCCCAGGCAGTAGCCCTGCACGGCGGCGATCACCGGCTTGCTGCAGGCGTCGATGGCGTTGAACGAGGCCTGCAGCTCGAGGATCTTGCGGCGCAGGGCGCGGGCGTTGCGGCCGACGTCCTTGCCCAGCTGGCTGCCGGCCTGGGCCAGCAGCATCAGGTCGATGCCGGCGGAGAAGTGCTTGCCGGCGCCGGACACGACCACTACGCGGACTTCATCCGTTTCGTCGGCCCAGCGGAAGATTTCGACGATCTCGCGCCAGAAATCGGCGTTCATCGCGTTGACCTTTTCCGGGCGATTGATGATCACATGGGCGATCCTGTCGGCCAGTTCGACGCGGAATGCTTTGTACTCGGTCACGGGGGAAACCCTCGGGAATGCCCTGCTCTGCTGTACGCGGCAGGTCTTGTAGTGATGACGTGCCACTATAACAAGGCAAGGGCAAAAGTCGATGCCGGCCTATGTGATGCAGGGCACGCTCCCGCTGCCCGCGGGCGCTAGTCGATTTCCGCCACCGGCAGGCCCTGCTGGCGGTTGCGCCACTGCCGCCAGGTGTACATCGGGATGCCCGCCATGAACACCAGGAAGCCCCAGAAGATGGCCTGCTCGCCGGTGCCGTAGAGCGCCCACAGCGAATAGAGGAAGCCCAGCGAGCCGACGGCGATCAGTTGCGGCCGCGAGCGCGGCGAGAATTCCTCGGTGCGCACCGCCAGCAGCTGCAGCAGCGCCGCGGTGCAGAAGGCGTAGGGCACCACGCCGGTCATGGTGCCGAGCAGTATGATGACGTTGAACACGTCCACCAGGTTGCCCTGGCCGTCGATCAGCACCAGCACCGTCACCAGCAGCCCCGAGGCCCACAGGCCGTTGGCCGGGGCGCCGTGCTTGTTGAGTTTGCCGAGGGACTCGGGGAACAGCCCGTCGCGCGCCGGCGCCACCGGGATCTGCCCCTGCAGCAGCACCCAGCCGTTGAGCGCGCCGAGGCAGGCGATCACCGCGCCGCCGGCCACCAGGTAGTAGCCCCAGTCGCCCATCAGCACGCGCGCGGCGTCGGCGAAGGGCGAGGTCGACTTGGCCAGCACCTCCGGCGGCATCAGGCCCTGCACCGAAGTGATCGACAACACGTACACGCCGGCCGCGGCCAGGGTGCCGAACAGGGTGGCGCGCGGGATGGTGCGCTTGGGGTCGCGCACGTCGTCGGCCGGCACCGTCGCCGACTCCAGGCCGATGAACGACCAGAGGGTCAGCGCCGCGGTGGTGGCGATGGCCTGGGCGTAGCCCATGTTCGGCAGCTGCTCGCGGGGCGGGATGGCCAGGTAGTCGGGGTTGAAGTGCAGCCAGCCGAGCACCCCGACCAGCAGCAGCGGGATCAGCTTGAGCGCGGTGAGCAGGTTCTGCACCACGGCGAAGGTGGCGATGCCGCGCAGGTTGATGAAGGTGCACAGCCAGATGGCGCCGATGGCGGTGGCCACCATCAGCAGCGGGTCGGCCAGCGCCGGGATGAACACCCGCAGGTAGCCCACCAGGGTCACGGCGATGGCGGCGTTGCCGATCCACGCGGCCTTCCAGTAGGTCCAGGCGCACAGGTAGCCGGCGAAGCTGCCGAAGCCCTCGCGGGTGTAGGCGTAGGGCCCGCCGGCACCGGGGTTGAGGCGCGCCAGGCGGGCGAAGGTGAAGGCCAGCAGCACCGCGCCGGTGCTGGAGACCAGCCAGCCGAACAGGCTCAGGCCGCCGTAGGCGGCGAGGCTGGAGGGCAGCAGGAAGACGCCCGAGCCGACCATGTTGCCGATCACCAGCGCGGTACAGCTCCAGAACCCCATGCTGCCCTTCTTGGCAGCCTCTCCCCCACTCATCCTCGCTCCTTAAGTCCCGCCGCCTTGGACGGCGGAATCAGCTGTCGGCATTTTCCACGATGCACTCAACGGTATAGCAGCGCCGGCCGTCCACGTCCTGCACCTGCAGGCCGTGCACATCGGAATCGAAGCCGGGGAAGTCGTGCTCGAAGGTGCGGGCGAAGGCCAGGTAGTCGAGGATCGAGCGGGTCGCCTCGGTGAAGCGCTCGCCCGGCATGATCAGCGGGATGCCCGGCGGGTACGGCACCAGCATGACCGCGGCGATGCGCCCTTCGAGCCGCTCGATGGGCACCGCCTCGACCTCGCCACGCACCAGTTGGGTGTAGGCGTCGGCCGGGCGCAGCGCCAGCTCCGGCAGGGTGGTGTACATGCGGCGCATGGCCTTGGCCGTGGCGTGCTCGCGGTAGCAGGCGTGCAACTGCTCGCAGAGGTCGCGCAGGCCCATGCCGGCGTAGCGCGCCGGGGCGGCCTGGAGCACGCTGGGCAGGGCCTCGGCCAGGGGCGCGTTGCCGTCGTAGCTGCGCTTGAACTCCAGCAGCTCGGTGACCAGGGTGCTCCACTTGCCCTTGGTCACGCCCATGGAGAACAGCACCAGGAAGGAGTACAGGCCGGTCTTCTCCACCACCAGGCCGCGTTCCCAGAGGAAACGGCCGACCACCGCCGCGGGGATGCCGTGCTCCTCCAGGCGCCCGGCGGCGTTCAGGCCCGGGGTGGCCAGGGTGACCTTGATCGGGTCGAGCAGCACGTAGTCGTCTTCCACTTCGCCGAAGCCGTGCCACTCGGCGTCGGGCTCCAGCAGCCAGTCGCGGGTGCGCACCTCGTCGGTGCCCTCCACCCCCGGCGGCTGCCAGACGCAGAACCACCAGTCGCCGGCCGCCAGGTTCTGCCGCACGTTGGCCAGGGCGCGGCGGAAGCTCAGCGCCTCGTCGAAGGTTTCCTGCACCAGCGAGTGCCCGGCCGGACCTTCCATCATCGCCGAGGCCACGTCCAGCGAGGCGATGATGCCGTACTGCGGCGAGGTGGAGATGTGCATCATGAAGGCTTCGTTGAAGCGCGCGCGGTCCAGGCGCCGCCTGCCGCCGTCCTGCACGTGGATCATCGAGGCCTGGCTGAAGGCCGCCAGCATCTTGTGGGTGGAATGGGTGGTGAACACCAGCGGGCCGTCCTCGCCGCGGCTGGTGGCCATGCCGTAGCGGCGGTCGTAGAACTCGTGGAAGGCGGCGTAGGCGTACCAGGCCTCGTCGAAGTGCAGCACCTCGACGCTGCCGTCCAGGGCCTGCTTGATCAGCTCGGCGTTGTAGCACAGGCCGTCGTAGGTGGAGTTGGTCACCACCGCCAGCCGCACCTTCGGCTCGCGGCCGCGGGCCAGGGGGTTGGCGGCGATCTTCGCGGCGATCGACTCGCGGCTGAACTCGGACAGCGGGATGGGCCCGATGATGCCCAGCTCGTTGCGCGCCGGGCACAGGTACAGCGGGATGGCGCCGGTCATGATGATCGAGTGCAGCACCGACTTGTGGCAGTTGCGGTCCACCAGCACTAGGTCGTCGCGGCTGACCATGGAGTGCCAGACGATCTTGTTCGCCGTGGAGGTGCCGTTGATCACGAAGAAGGTGTGGTCGGCGCCGAAGTTGCGCGCCGCGCGGGCCTCGGCCTCGGCCAGCGGGCCGGTGTGGTCGAGCAGCGAGCCCAGCTCGGGCACCGAGACGGACAGGTCCGAACGCAGGGTGTTCTCCCCGAAGAACTGGTGGAAGGCCTGCCCCACCGGGCTCTTGCGGTAGGCCACGCCGCCGCCGTGGCCGGGCGTGTGCCAGGAATAGTTGGATTGCGCGGTGTGCTCCACCAGCGCGCGGAAGAACGGCGGCAGCAGGCCCTCCAGGTACTTGCGCGCGGCCCGCGAGACCTGGCGGGCGAGGAAGGGCACGGTGTCCTCGAACAGGTAGAGGATGCCGCGCAGCTGGTGCAGGTCGGCCATGGACTCGGCCGGGGCGTTCTCGATGGTCATCTGCTCGCCGAGGGCGAAGATCGGCAGCTGCGGCGCGCGCACCCGCGCCACGCGGATCAGCTCGACCACGTCCTGGAGCAGGCGCTGGTTCTCCCCCGCCCCCTCGGCGGCGACCAGGATGCAGGCTAGGCCATGGTGGGTGGAGGCGACGATGCGCCCCTCGGTGGAACTGGCGGTGGAAAGGATGCTGAAGCCGTCCAGCTCCAGCTCGCGGGCGATACCGCGGACGCGGTCGCCGGCGACGGTGTCGGCCTTGATGTCGCGGTGGACGATGAGGATGGGGAATTTCAGGTCTTTGTACATTGTGAGCCCCGAATGCTGACGGAGGCTTCCGTCGTTCCCCTGCAGCGTATGGGCTTACATTCCGCAGGGGAATATGGCCGGCTTCAGGCTGTAAGAAAAGGTCGCACGGGAGAAAGGCGGAAAGCCTGGGGGTCGTTGGTGCGTGGGCGCTGTCCTGAGCGGCCGGTGGGTCCAATCGCGGACGGAGTCCGCTCCTACACCCGTGCTCGACCGTAGGGCGAATAACCGTTCGCGGTTATCCGCCGCCGGCCGGAACGCCGGTGCCCGACGGCTGCCTCACCTGTAGGAGCGCGCCCTGCGCGCGATTCGCGGGCAGGGCCCGCTCCTACGGTTCCAGGGAAGCACGGGTGTAGGAGCGGACTCTGTCCGCGATTCCGCGCTCAGCGCCGCTGTCCAGCCTTTCCTGAGCGGACGCCCCGGTGGCACGAAGCGCCCCGCTGCGGCATGCTTGTACCTTCGCCCCGCCCCCACGAGAGCGCAGATGAACCTGCCCCCCCGCCAGCAAAGCATCCTCGACCTGGTCCGCGAGCGCGGCTACCTGAGCATCG
Source organism: Pseudomonas sp. RW407 (assembly GCF_003176655.1). Classification (NCBI taxonomy): domain Bacteria; kingdom Pseudomonadati; phylum Pseudomonadota; class Gammaproteobacteria; order Pseudomonadales; family Pseudomonadaceae; genus Pseudomonas; species Pseudomonas sp. RW407. The sequence goes on from NZ_QGSL01000064.1 coordinate 17,570, forward strand.
AGGAACTGGCCCAGCAGTTCGCCGTCACCCCGCAGACCATCCGCCGCGACATCAACCAGCTCGCCGAGCGCAGCCTGCTGCGCCGCTACCACGGCGGCGCGGCCTGGGACTCGAGCATCGAGAACACCGCCTACAACACCCGCGCCGACCAGATGCGCGACGAGAAGCAGCGCATCGCCGAGGCGGTGGCGGCGCAGATACCCGACAACGCCTCGCTGTTCATCAACATCGGCACCACCACCGAGGCCATCGCCCGCGCCCTGCTCGGCCACCGCAACCTGAAGATCATCACCAACAACCTGCACGTCGCCGCCACCCTCAGCGCCAAGGCCGACTTCGAGGTGCTGGTGGCCGGCGGCACGGTGCGCAGCGACGGCGGCGTGGTCGGCCAGGCCGCGGTGGACTTCATCGAGCAGTTCCGCGTCGACTTCGCGCTGGTGGGCATCAGCGGCATCGACGAAGACGGCAGCCTGCTGGACTTCGACTACCAGGAAGTGCGCGTTTCCCGCGCCATCATCGAGAACGCCCGGCAGGTGTTCCTTGCCGCCGACTCCAGCAAGTTCGGGCGCAACGCCCTGGTGCGCCTGGGGCCGATCGGCCTGGTCGACAGCCTGTTCACCGACGCCGCGCCGCCGCCCGCCGTGGCGCGCCTGCTGGCCCAGCACAAGGTTCAGCTGGAACTGGCCTGACGGCCGTCCCGTTCGAATTCGAAAAATGCCTATGAATCAGCCGAATGGCAGCCTTCAGGCTGGTCATTTTTCGTTCGCCCGCCTATCATATTTTCGAATTCGAACATATTGATGTTCATTTCCAGTCAAGAGGACGCCCCATGAGCCATTCCCACAAGCGCTCCGCTCCCCTGGCTGAGGTCTACGACCTGGCGGTCGTCGGCGGTGGCATCAATGGCGTGGGGATCGCCGCGGATGCCGCCGGGCGCGGCCTGCTCACCTTCCTTTGCGAACAGCACGACCTGGCCAGCCACACCTCCTCGGCCAGCAGCAAGCTGGTCCACGGCGGCCTGCGCTACCTGGAACACAACGAATTCCGCCTGGTGCGCGAGGCCCTGGCCGAGCGCGAAGTGCTGCTGGCCAAGGCTCCGCACATCGTCCACCCGCTGCGCTTCGTGCTGCCGCACCGGCCGCACCTGCGCCCGGCCTGGATGATCCGCGCCGGGCTGTTCCTCTACGACCACCTGGGCCGGCGCGAGAAGCTGCCAGCCTCGCGCAGCCTGTCGTTCGGCACCGACAGCCCGTTGCAACCCGGCATCCGCCATGGCTTCGAGTACTCCGACTGCTCCGTCGACGACGCCCGCCTGGTGGTGCTCAACGCCATGGCCGCCCGCGAGCGCGGCGCCCACGTGCACCCGCGCACCCGCTGCGTCAGCGCGCGGCGCAGCAAGGGCCTGTGGCACCTGCACCTGGAACGCGACGACGGCAGCCTCTACTCCATCCGCGCCCGCGCCCTGGTCAACGCCGCCGGGCCCTGGGTGGCGCAGTTCATCCGCGACGACCTGCGCCAGCAACCGCCCTACGGCATCCGCCTGATCCAGGGCAGCCACCTGGTAGTACCGCGGCTGTACGAAGGCGAGCAGGCCTACATCCTGCAGAACGAGGACCGCCGCATCGTCTTCGTCATCCCCTACCTGGGGCGCTTCACCCTGATCGGCACCACCGACCGCGAATGGCTGGGCGACCCGGCGAAGGTACGGATCAGCGACGAGGAAACCGGCTACCTGCTGGCGGTGGTCAACGCCCACTTCAGGCAGCAGGTGCGCCGCGAAGACATCCTCTGGAGCTTCTCCGGGGTGCGCCCGCTGTGCGACGACGAGTCCGACGAGCCGTCCGCCGTCACCCGCGACTACACCCTGGCGCTGCAGGGCGCCCCGGGCGAAGCGCCGCTGCTGTCGGTGTTCGGCGGCAAGCTGACCACCTACCGCAAGCTCGCCGAGGCGGCCCTGGCCCAGCTGGCGCCGACCTTCCCGCGCATGGGCCCGGCCTGGACCGCCGGCGCCCCGCTGCCGGGCGGCGAGCACATGACCAGCCCCGAGGACCTGGCCGTCGAGTTGCTGGCCAGGCACCCCTGGCTGCCGGCCGAGCTGGCGCGGCGCTGGGCCACCAGCTACGGCACGCGCGCCTGGCGCCTGCTGGACGGGGCGAAGGGCGAAACCGACCTGGGCGAACACCTGGGCGCCGGGCTCCATGCCCGCGAAGTGGACTACCTGTGCCGCGAGGAATGGGCCGAGAACGCCGACGACATCCTCTGGCGCCGCAGCAAGCTGGGGCTGTTCCTCAATGCCGCGGAAAAGCTGCGCCTGGCCGACTACCTGGCGCGCGAGCACCCGCGCAAGGCGAACACGCAGGTGGCCTGAAGCGGGCTCAGAGCGACGAATTCAACTCGCTGATCAGCGCTTCGCGATGCTTGAGCGAGGCCAGCGCGCTCTCGCCCAGGCGCCCGGCCACTTCGCTGAGCAGCCCCTGGGCCAGCAGCATGAAGGCGCACATGCTGTTGCTGTAGAACAGGCTGTGGTTGGGCACGTAGAAGCTGTGCCGCGCCACCCGCGCCAGCGGCGAACTCGACGAGTCGGTCAGGGCCACCACCTCGATGCCATGGCGCGCCGCCACTTCGGCGGTGGCCAGCACGCTCGGCGTGTAGGGGAAGCAGCTGGCCACCACCAGCACGTCGCCGGCATCCAGCTGCGCCAGGGCATCGGCCACGCCCTGGCGGTTGGAATCCAGCGCCGCCACGTCGGGGCGCAGCATGCCCAGGCCGTAGGACATGAACAGCGCCAGCGAGGTGAACTGGCGCATGCCGTGGATGCGCACGCGGCGCGCGCCGGCCAGCAGCTCCACCACGCGGGCGAACACGTCCGGCTCGACCTGCTCGATCAGGCTGGCGATGTTGGCGCTCTCCTGCCGGCCCAGGCGCGTCAGGCGCGACAGGGTGCTATCGGCGGGGGTCAGCAGCAGGCGCGAGGCCTGGTCGCTGTAGAAGCTCTTGCCCTCGGTCAGCTCGCGGCGGAACACGTCCTGGAACTTGCTGAAGCCGCCGTAGCCCAGGCGCTGGGCCAGGCGCGAGAGGGTCGAGGCGTTGACCCCCAGTTGCTCGGCCAGCTCGCTGATGGACGACACCGCGGTGCGCTGCGGCGCCTCGATCAGCGCTGCCAGCACCCGGCGCGAGCTGCCGCCCAGGGAAATGCCCGCCCCGCCGCGCTCGATGTCCTCCAGCAGTTGCTTGAGGGCTCCCAGGTTGTCGGGCAGTGCGGCGGGCGCTTGGCTCATCGTGCGGGTCCAGGTGCGGGATCGGGGCGGACACTGCCCCGGGCCTCGACCTCTCGGGTGTCGGGCTGGCAGTGGACGCGCCATTCTACCGAGTTCGCAGCGATGCGGAACACGGCCGTGGCCAGGGTGTTCTCATCGTCCGGGTCGTCCGCGGCGCGGCGGTAGACCGGCAGCTCGGCATCCGCCGTGTCGCGCAGGATGGCCAGGGCGCGGGCCTCGTCCAGTTGCGCGGGCGAGCCGGCCAGCAAGGCATCGACGCGCCGCTGGCGGCTGCCGGAACTACCGGTGATGCGCTGGCCCCGGGCGTCCAGCGCGGCATCCAGCAGGTGGTTGGAATGCCCCGCCGGGCGCAGGACCTCGCGCACCGCCACGCCGCCGGAACAGGCCTCGACGCTGAACAGCTGGCTAGCCCCCACCTGCCCCAGCGCATGGTGGAAGGCCCCGGCGCGCCCCGCCGTGGACAGCACGGCCACGGCCTGGGCCAGGCTCTCGGCGTCCAGCACCGCGCGGGCCAGCACCTGGCGCGGCAGCCCCGCCGGGATGGCACTGGGGCGGATGTTGTTGACCGTGCTGACCAGCCCGCGCGCGTTCACCGCGAAGGTGTGGCCGGGGATGGAGCCGGGGTAGACGAAGCTGGTGAAGCCCAGGCCCTGCTCGGGCTGCGCGTGGAGCAGGCCGCAGCAGCCGTCGAGCGCAGGCAGGCCGTCCTCGTTGTGGGCGATCAGCCAGCCGCCCTCGGCGGGGCCGAACACCGTGGTGCAGCCGTCGACGCTGGCGTCCTGGACGAAATCGCCGCGGCAGTTCCACAGGAAGACTTCCTCCAGCGGCAACTCCAGGCCGTCGGCCAGGCCGCGCAGCTCGTCCCAGATGCGCGGGAACTGCGCCTGGACCTGCGCCTGCATGCGCTGCGCCGCGGCCGAACCGGCCCGCGCCGCCAGGCTACGCCACAGCGGCAGCGTGCGCAGGCGCTGGTGCACCGCGTCGCGGCCGAAACGGCCGAGGCCCAGGCCGATTTCGTAGGCGCTGCCGGAAAGGTTCAGGGGGCTCAGGCTCATGGGGCGACCTTCAGGCGACATGTTGCAGGAACTCCCGCAGGCGCGGGCTGGCGGGGTTGCCGATCAGGCTGGCGGGTTCGCCGTCCTCGGCGATGCGGCCCTTGTCGATGAAGATCAGCCGCGAGGCGACCTTGCGCGCGAAGTCGATCTCGTGGGTGACGATGACCATGGTCATGCCCTCCTCCGCCAGGTCCTTCATCACCTGCAACACCTCGTGGCGCAGCTCCGGGTCCAGCGCCGAGGTCGGCTCGTCGAACAGCATCAGCTTGGGCTTCACCGCCAGGGCGCGGGCGATGGCCACGCGCTGCTGCTGGCCCCCGGACAGCTCCGACGGGTAATGCCCGGCGCGGTCAGACAGGCCGACCTTGGCCAGCAGCTCGCGGGCCAGGGCCTGCGCCTCGGCCTTCTTCGCCCCGCGCACGCGGATCGGGCCGAAGGCCACGTTCTCCAGCGCGGTCATCTGCGGGAACAGGTGGAACTGCTGGAACACCATGCCCGCCTCCTGACGGATCAGGCGCTCGTCGACCTTCGGGTCGTTGACCTCCATGCCGTCGACGAACAGCTCGCCGCCGGTGATCACCTCCAGCTTGTTGATGCAGCGCAGCAGCGTCGACTTGCCGGAGCCGGAGGGGCCGATGATCACCACCACCTCGCCGTTGCCGATCTTCAGGTTGATGTCGTGGAGCACCTCGGTCTGGCCAAAGTGCTTGGATACCCGCTTGAACTCGATCATAGGATCTTCAGCCTCGACTCCATGCGCCGCAGCACGTAACTCAATACCAGGGTGATGACCAGGTAGATCACCGCCACCGCCGACCAGATCTCCATCGCCCGGAAGTTGCCGGCGATCACCTCCTGGCCCTGGCGGGTCAGCTCGGCGACGCCGATGACGATGAACAGCGAGGTGTCCTTGATGCTGACGATCCACTGGTTGCCCAGCGCCGGGATCATCCGCCGGAACGCCAGCGGGGCGATCACGTAGCGCAGGGTGTCGCGCCCGGACAGCCCCAGGGCCAGCCCGGCCTCGCGGAACCCGCGGTTCACCGAGAGCAGCGCGCCGCGGGTGATCTCGGCGATGTAGGCGCCGGAGTTGATCATGATGGTGACCACCGCCGCGCCGAACGGGTCGATGCGCACCGGGATCATCAGCGGCAGGGCGAAGTAGATGAACATCACCTGGACCATGATCGGCGTGCCGCGGATCAGCTCGACGAACACCAGTGCCAGGCGGCTGGAGAAGAAGCCGCCGTAGGCGCGGGCGACGCCGGCCAGCAGGCCGATGACGGCGCCGCCGGCAAGGCCCAGGATGGAAATCCACAGGGTCAGCCGGGCGCCTTCGAGCAGCACCGGCAACGCGTCCCAGATGGCGGACCATTGGAAATGCATGGGGTTCTACCTCCGGCTCACTTGGGCTCGGTGCCGAACCACTTGCGGTAGATCTGCGCGTAGGTGCCGTCCGCGCGCAGCTTCTTCAGCGCGGCATTGACCGGCTCGCGCAGCTCGCTGCCCTTGGGGAAGCCGATGCCGTACTGCTGCGCCATCATCTGCTCGCCCACCGCCTTCACCTGGCCGTCGCCGGCGGTCTTGATGTAGTAGAGGACGTTGGGGGTGTCGTGCATGGCGGCGTCGACGCGGCCGGTGCGCAGCTCCAGGTAGGCGTTGTCGATGTTGGGGAACTGGCGCAGGTCGGCAGCCTTGAGGTTGGCCTTGGCGTAGTCCGCGGCCGAGGTGCCGCTCTTCACCGCCAGGCTCTTGCCGGCGATGTCGGCCTCGCCCTTGATGCTGTCGTTGTCGGCCTTGACCATCAGCAGGAAGCCGCTGTCGTAGTAGCCGTCGGAGAAGTCGATGACCTGCTTGCGGTCTTCCTTGATGGTGATGCCGGCCAGGGCGGCGTCGACGTTGCGCGTCTGCAGCGCGGGGATGATGCCGTTGAAGTCCATCGGCTTGAGCTGGTAGCTCACGCCCATCTCCTTGGCGATGGCCGCCCACAGGTCGATGTCGAAGCCCACGTACTTGTCGCCCTGCTTGAACTCGAAGGGCACGAAGGCGGTGTCGGTGGCGATCAGCAGTTCCTTGCCGGCGGCCATGGAGCTGGCGGCGGCGAACAGGGACAGCGCGGCGAACGAGGCTTGAAGCAGCTTTTTCATGCAGGACTTCCTCTTGCGGGTCGGTGGTTGCGCCCCGCCGGCCGGCGGGGCGCGCATTAGCGGCAGTTCGATCGCAACGGGCCGGGGCCCGGACTTTATTGTTTTGAGCGGCTAACCCACGGAAGGGGCTGCATGCACAGGGTGCTTTTTCGCAAAATAAACATGCAATAAATACGATTGCAAGTATTTTTATCAAACCTTGCCGGATGCTTGCGGCCTTCATCCAGTGGGAAATTGACCAAGAGCTTCTCTACTTCGCCGCTTCCAGTCGTTCGCCAGCCTCCTCAATCACGCAACCGCTGCGCAACAAAAGATTGCCAACACAAAAAATGCAATTAATATTTGCGCAACCAACCCGGAGGTCACCATGAGCCACGTCCTGCACCGCAGCCTCACCCAGTCCTACCCCACGGCCGTCCGCGGCGACGGCGCCTACCTGGTCGACAGCGAAGGCCGCCGCTACCTGGATGCCAGCGGTGGCGCGGCGGTGTCCTGCCTGGGCCACAGCGACCCGGCGGTGATCGAGGCGGTGCGCCGGCAGGTGGGCACCCTGGCCTACGCCCACAGCTCCTTCTTCACCACCGAGCCCATGGAGGAACTGGCCGACTTCCTGGTCGCCCGCGCGCCCGCCGGCATGCGCTCGGTGTACTTCGTCAGCGGTGGTTCCGAGGCGGTGGAAGCGGCGCTCAAGCTGGCCCGCCAGTACTTCGTGGAGATCGGCCAGCCGCAGCGCACGCACCTGATCGCTCGCCGCCAGAGCTACCACGGCAACACCCTCGGCGCCCTGGCCACCGGCGGCAACGCCTGGCGGCGCCAGCAGTTCCAGCCGCTGCTGATCGACGTCAGCCACGTCAGTCCCTGCTATGCCTACCGCGACCAGGCCGCCGGGGAGACGCCCGAGGCCTACGGCGAACGCCTGGCGCAGGAACTGGAAGCGGAAATCCTCCGCCTGGGGGCGGACAAGGTCATGGCCTTCGTCGCCGAGCCGGTGGTGGGCGCCACCCTCGGCGCGGTGACCGCGGTGCCGGGCTACTTCAAGCGCGTGCGGGAAATCTGCGACCGCCACGGGGTGCTGCTGATCCTCGACGAGGTGATGTGCGGCATGGGCCGCACCGGCAGCCTGTTCGCCGCCGAACAGGAAGGCATAAGCGCCGACCTGGTCACCATCGCCAAGGGCCTGGGCGCCGGCTACCAGCCCATCGGCGCCACCCTGGTGAGCCAGCGCATCCACGACGCCATCGCCCAGGGCTCGGGCTTCTTCCAGCACGGGCACACCTACATCGGCCACGCCACCGCCTGCGCCGCGGCCCTGGCGGTGCAGAAGACCATCGAGGCGCGCGACCTGCTGCCGCGCGTGCGCAGCCTGGGCCACGGCCTGCAGCAACGGCTGCAGCAGGCCTTCGGCGCCCATCCGCATATCGGCGACATCCGCGGGCGCGGGCTGTTCCAGGGCCTGGAACTGGTGGCCGGGCGCGACGCCAAGGCGCCCTTCCCCGCCGAGGCGAAGCTGCACGCGCGGATCAAGAAAGCCGCCATGCAGGAGGGCCTGCTGTGCTATCCCATGGGCGGCACCCTGGACGGCCGCAGCGGCGACCACATCCTCCTGGCGCCGCCCTTCATCCTCGAGGAGGCGCAGCTGGACGAGCTGGTGGACAAGCTGCAGCGCGCCATCGACCAGGCCATCGGCAGCCTCTGAGGACAGCCCCATGAAGATCGAATCGCGCCTCACCCCGCTCACCGACGAGCGCATGGACGACGAACAGCGCCGCGTGCTGAACGACATCCTCAGCGGCCCCCGCGGCAACCTCGACGGCCCCTTCCTGGCCTGGGTGCACAGCCCGCAGCTGGCCGACAGCGCGCAGAAGCTGGGGGCCTTCTGCCGCTACGGCACGCGCCTGGAACTGCGCCTGAGCGAGCTGGCGATCCTGCTCACCGCGGCCTGGTGGCGATCCCAGGCGGAATGGCAGATCCACGAACCCATCGCACGCCGGGCCGGCCTGGCCGATGACGTGATCGAAGCCCTGCGGCGCGGCGAGGAACCGCCGTTCACCCGCGACGACGAGCGCCTGGTCTACCGCCTGGGCAGCAGCCTCTACGCCCGCAAGCGCATCGGGCAGGAGCTCTACGACGAGGGTGTGGGTGCCTTCGGCGAGGCCGGGATGGTGGAATTGGTGGGCATCTTCGGCTACTACGCGCTGGTGGCCATGACCCTCAACGCCTTCGCCGTACGCCGCGAAACGGACACGCCCCAGCCCTTCGCCGAGCCCTGAGCGGGCATGGGCACGGGCCTTTCGCAGGAGCGGAACTTTTCCGCGATAGCCGGACGTTCCGGCGCGGATCGCGGATGAGATCCGCTCCTACGCCGCCCCACCCGAGCCATTCCCTGTAGGAGCGCGCCCTGCGCGCGAAATCGCGGGCAGGGCCCGCTCCTACGACCGTGCTTTCCTGGAACCGTAGGAGCGGAACTTTTCCGCGATTACCGGACGCCCCGGCGGCACGGCCAACGGCGGATAACCGCGAACGGTCATTCGCCCTACGGTCGATTGCCCCCGCCACGCGGAACCATCCGGTGGCACGCTCGTAGGGCGCATAACGCCTACGGCGTTATCCGCCATTGCCCCGCGCCTGCGCCCCGCCTCAGGCACGCTCCGCCAGCTGCGCCTCCAGCTCGGCGATGCGCGCCTGCAGGCGCTCGCGTTCGGCGCGGGCCGGGCCCATGTCCTCGAACACGCTGATCAGGTGCTCCGGCAGGCCGTCCTGGCGGCGACGCTGCAGCGAGGTGCGGGCGCGCACCCAGACGTAGCGGCCGTCCTTGCGCCGGCAGCGCTTCTCCACCACGTAGCGGTCGATTTCCCCGGCCAGCATGCTGCGCAGCAGTTGCAGGTTGCGCTCCAGGTCGTCGGGGTGGGTGAGCTGCTGGAAGGTCATGCCGTAGAGTTCCTCGGCGCTGTAGCCGAGCAGTTCGCAGAGGCTGCCGTTGACGCGCTGCCAGGTGCCGTCCAGGCCGATGTAGGCCAGCGCGCCCCAGGTCAGCTCGAAGATGGCGCGGAAGCGCTCCTCGCTGTTGCGCAGTTTTTCCTCGGCGGCCATGCGCGCGGTGTTGTCCATGCTGATGCCGACCATCTTCACCGAGCGCCCGGCGCTGTCCTTGACCACCCGGGCGCGGGAGGCGATCCAGCGCAGCTCGCCGTCCGGGCGGTAGATGCGGAAGTCGCACTCGCAGCCGCTGCCCTCGGCGATGGCCTGGTCGTACATGGCGCGCATGGCGGCCACGTCCTCGGCCGGCAGGTGCGGCCAGAAGTCCTGGTTGTGGCTCACCGGCCAGCCGTAGACCTCCTCGACGTTGGGCGAGTAGGTGACCTCGTCGCTGATCAGGTTCCATTCCCAGGTGACGATGCGCGCGCTCTCCTGGGCCAGCTTCATGCGCGCCTCGCTCTCCATGATCTCGGCGGTGTAGCGGCGGCGCACGTCGGTCATCGGCAGCTCGATGGGCTCCAGCGCCTGCAGGTCGCGCACGGCCTCCTCGCCGTAGCGCAGCCAGATCCAGTTGACCTTGAGGAAGGCGGCCAGCTTGCGCAGGTTGTCGTAGTCGATCTCGCCGCCGCGCGTCCACTTGTGCACCGCGGTGCGCGAAATGCCCAGCGCGCTGGCCACCGCCTGCAGGGTCAGCTTGTTGAGTTCGAGCAATTCCTTGAGGCGGAAGGCGAAGCTGTTTTCCGTCATGCGCGGTCCTGTCCTGGGGAAGCCTGGAGCCGCAGTATACACAGTTGTAAACCGCTGGATTACAGCAAACCCCGGGGCGCACGGCCGTGCGCCCCGCCCGCTCACGCCAGGCCGGCCAGCCTCAGCCAGTGGGCGTAGAAGCCCTCGGCCACGCGGTTCAGGTCAGCCACCTTGCGCGGCAGGTCGTCGAGCATCACCTCGGCGCTTTCCTGGCTGGGCTGGCTGGGGTCCAGGTACTGCGGCCAGCCGTTGATCCAGCCGCTGACCAGTTCCTCGGTCATCTCCGGGTGGCCCTGCAGGCCGAGGACGAAGCCGCCCCAGGAGAAGCCCTGGTTGGCGCACCAGGGGCTGGACAGCAGGCGCTCGGCGCCCTCGGGCAGGTCGAAGGTGTCGCCGTGCCACTGGTAGATCGGGAATTCCCCGGGCAGGTGCGCAAGCCAGGGGCTCGCGGACTCCAGGCGGCGCATCGGCTGCCAGCCCATCTCGGTGTAGCCCTGGTGGCGGATGGATGCGCCCAGGGCCTTGGCCAGCAGCTGGCCGCCCAGGCAGTGGCCGATCATCGGCACCTGGCGCTCGATGAAACGGCGCAGCGCCGCCACCTCGGTGCGCAGCCAGGGCAGGTCGTCGTTCACGCTCATGGGGCCGCCCATGATGGCCACCGCCCTGGGGCGCTCCAGGTCGTAGCCGTCCAGCTCGCCTTGGTCGGCGCGGCGCACCTCGAAGGCCAGGCCGGCGCGGTCGAGCACGCAGGCCAGGTGGCCCGGCGGGCAGAAGTCGGCGTGGGTCAGGATCAGGATATCGGTCATGCTTACCTCCGCGCGGCAGTCTGCCGCAAAAGGCGCCCGACCATAACCCCCAGCGCGCCCGCGGGCAGGCCCGCACCGCCTTCCGGCGGCGCGGGCGCATCGGGTTCATGGGAGTGGGAAGCCACCGGCCGGCGCGGCCTGGCGGCGAGACGAACGGGTTGGATCAGGGACGCAGGCTGCTCACTTCCTGGGTCACGCCCCAGCCGTCGAGCACACCTCCGAGCGGCGCCACGACTTCCTCCAGGTCGTGTTCGAATGCACCGATCGCCGCGTGGGTGGCGAACATCACCTTGCTGATCTGCAGGTTCCAGCCACCATCGGAGCGGGCTTCGACCTGGGCCCTCAGGGATTCGCCGCGAAATTGCCGGGCGGCCTGGCGGGCGTTCTGTTCATCGGGAAAGATGGCGAAGAAGTCGATGGGATGAATGCGGGCGAAATCGAAGCCCCCTTCCTTCATCCGGCGCAGCACATTGACACTGATATCCTCCGAGAGGGGCTTTTCCATGGTACGCACCTCCTTTCGAGACGTTCAGGGTTTCACCTAGTTTCCCAGCCAATGCCGGCCCGGCTTGCGGCCGGGCCTGCGGCGGGCACTTCGCTGTGCCACAGGAAACGCCAAAAATGCTTCAACGTCCCCCAATTGGTCGCCAAAGGTCTTGAACTGGCAGGCAGGAGGGTCCGTCTGCCGGCGACCAACAGTTTCAGCGTAGCGCCTATGCCGGCCGAATGCCGCCCTGGCGGTCAATCGGCGCGTTCGGCGGCGACGGGCGGCAGCGCCGCGGGGCGCGTCGCCAGCAGCAGGGCCGCCAGCACCAGGGCCATGCCCAGGGCGTGGCCAGCGCCGAAACGCTCGCCCAGGAGGCTCACGCCCACCAGCGCCGAGCCCACCGGCATCAGCCCGGTGAACAGCCCGGCGACGTTGGCCTGCACCCGGGAAATGCCGCGGTACCACAGCAGGAACGACAGTACGCTGGCGCTCAGGGCGTAGAACAGCGTCCAGCCCCAGGTCGCCGTGGACACGCCGCGCCAGTCCAGCGCCCGCGCCTCGGGCAGCGCCAGGGGCAGGAACAGCAGCAGCCCGGCGAGGTTGACGCCCAGGGCCATCGCCCAGGGGTGCAGGTGCAGCGACAGGCGCCGCGAATAGATGGCGAACAGCGCCTCGGCGACCACCGCGCCCAGCACCAGGGCGTTGCCCGCCACGCCGCTGCGGCCACCCGCCGGGCGCTCCAGCAGGTTCAGCGCGGCGATGCCCAGCACCGCCAGGGCGATGGCCAGCAGGCTGCGCGGCTCCAGGCGCTCGCGCAGCCACAGCCAGGCCAGCAGGGCGATGACGCTGGGCGTGGCGCTGGTGATGATGCCGGCGCTGGTCGCCGAGGTCAGTTGCACACCGTGCAGCATGCACAGGCTGAACAGGAAGCAGCCGAAGAAGGCCTGCAGGAACAGCCCGCGGCAGGCGCCGCCATCCAGCCCCGCGCGCACCCGCGACAGGGCCAGGCCGGGCAGCAGCACCAGGCTGGCGATGAGGAAGCGCAGCAGGGCGAACAGGTAGACGGGCAGTTCTTCCAGCACCAGCTTGCCGATGGCGATGTTGCCGCCGACCAGCAGCATCGACAGGGCCAGGCAGAAATAGGCGAAGGGCATGGCGGCTTCCTTGCGGTGGGCGGAAGGGCCCGGCAGCCAACCTCCTGCGGCTGCGGACGGGCCCTACAGCATCCGGGCTGCACCACGGCAGTGCAAGCCCCCTGCGCTCACTCGCGGCTGAGCCAGCCCATCACCCAGCGGTTGAGCGCCGGCGGCGACAGCTGGCCGGACCAGTACATGGCCCGGAACAGCGCGCCGATCGGCCGGTGCACCCGGGTGCTGTGGGCCTGGCGCCAGGCCGCCGCGGCGATGTCCTCGGCCCGCAGGCGCACGCCCAGGCGGCGCAGCACCGGCGGCTCGTAGCCCTGGCTGGTGACCATGGGCGTGCGCACGAAGGGCGGCATCAGGTCGGCGACGCGGATGCCGTGGCGCCGCCATTCCAGCTCCAGCGCCTCGGTGAAGCCGCGCACGGCGAACTTCGAGGCCGAATAGGTGGCCATCTCCGGCACGCCGTACAGGCCGGAGGCCGAGCCCATGTTCAGCACCTGGGCGCCGGGGGTGGCCTTGAGGTGGGCGAAGGCGGCGTGGCAGCAGTTGAGCAGGCCCTGGACGTTGATCGCCAGCAGGCGGCCATGCTCCTGCGCCGGGATCTCCTCGAAGCGGCCGAAGCGCAGGATGCCGGCGCAGTTGAACAGCAGGCGCAGGCGGCCGTCGCCGGCGCCGACGAAATCCGCCAGCGCCTCGCGCACCGCCGCCGCGTCGGTGACGTCCAGCGCCCGCTGCCAGGCGCCGCCCAGTTCGGCGGCGAGCCCGTCCAGGGCCTGGGCGTTCAGGTCCAGCAGGCCGACGCGCCAGCCGCGGGCATGGAACAGCCGCGCGCTGGCCGCACCTATGCCCGAGGCCGCGCCGGTGATCAGGATGCTGTCCATCAGCGCCCTCCCCCGAGGTGCCGGCCGAGGAAGCCCGCCACCTCGCCCAGGGCCTGGTCGGCGATGCGCAGCACCCCGGCGTGGGCCTGGAACACGTGCCAGCAGTCGCGGTAGCGCTGCAGGGTGACGTCCACGCCCCGCTTACGCGCCGCGCCGGCCAGGCGCAGGCTGTCGTTGCGCAGCACTTCGTCCTCGCCGACCTGGATCAGCAGCGGCGGCAGCCCGGAAAGGTCGGCGAACAGCGGCGACAACTGCGCTGAGTCGCGCGCCACGCCGGGCGGGCAGAACATCGCGATGGCGCTTTCCACCCAGGCGCGGCTGATCAGCGGGTCGCCGGCCTTCGGCTGGTGCCACTGGCTGCAGCTGACGTCGGTGACCGGCGAGAACACCACCAGCGCGCCGGGCAGCGGCAGGCCCCGCGCCTTCAGCGCCACGGCCAGTTGCAGGGTCAGGTGGCCGCCGGCCGAATCTCCGGCCACGGCCAGCCGCGCCGGGTCCTGGCCGCGCGCCAGCAGCGCCTGGTAGACCGCCAGGGCATCCTCCAGCGGCGCCGGGAAGCGGTGTTCCGGGGCCAGGCGGTAGTCCGCCGCGCAGACGTCGAGCCGGCCCAGGCGCGCCAGGTTGGCGGTGATCGCCCGGTGCGTGGCCGGCGAGCCCACCAGGTAGGCGCCGCCGTGCAGGTAGAGCAGCGTGCGGCCTTCGCCCTGGCCCGCGCGCTGCCATTCGCAGGGCACTCCGGCGATGACTTCCGTACTGCGCTGCACGCCACGCGGGGTCAGGGTCGCGGCGGTGAGCGCGCCCAGCACCCGGCGCTGCACGGAGACCGGCACCGGCGGGCGCATCAGCCCGCGAAACAGCAGGCGCAGGGTGCCGCGCAGCAGGCCGGCGAGCAGGCGCTGCGAGAGGGAGACCGGCGGGGCGAACTCAACGGGCGCATTCATAGTCGGCGAACTCCGGCTGACGGGTCTGCTGGCGGTAGCGGAAGGTGAAGCCCGGCCAGTTGTTGGTGTTGCGGCCGGCGGCGGTCTTGTACCAGCTGTCGCAGCCGCTCTCCCACACGGTGTGCTGCAGGCCGCGCTGCAGGGCCTGGTTGTAGGCGCTCTGCACGGCGGGCCGCACGTCCAGGTAGCGCAGGCCCTGCTCGTCGAGGTGGCGCAGGCAGGCCAGCACGTAGGGGAACTGGCTCTCCAGCATGTAGACGATGGAGTTGTGCCCCAGGTTGGTGTTCGGCCCGTAGAGGATGAACAGGTTGGGGAAGCCGCTGACGCTGATGCCCTTGTAGGCCTCGGCGCCCTCGGCCCAGGCCTGTTCCAGCCAGCGCCCGCCCAGGCCCTGGATGCGCATGGGGGCGAGGAACTCGGTGGCGGCGAAGCCGGTGCCGAAGACGATGGCGTCCACCGGGTGGCGCTGGCCGTCGCGGGTGACGACGGCGTCCTCGGTCACCCGCTCGATGCCGGTGTCGATCACCCGTACGTTGTCCCGCGCCAGCGCCGGGTAGTAGTCGTTGCTGATGAGGATGCGTTTGCAGCCCAGCGGGTAGTCCGGGATCAACCGCCGGCGCAGTTGCGCATCGGCGATGCCGCGGCGCAGGTTCAGGCGGAAGCTCAGCTGCATGAACTTCATCAGCGGCGGGAAGGTGGAAAAGGCCAGCACCCGTGACTCGTGCTGCAGGTACTTGAGGCCGCGGTCCAGGCGCTGCAGCCAGGGCAGGCGCGCCTTGAGCCGGCGCTCCCAGGCGGCGTAGGGACGGTCCGGCTTGGCGATCACGTAGGGCGCGCTGCGCTGGAACAGCAGCAGCTCGGCCACCTGCGGGGCGATGCGCGGGACGAACTGGATGGCGCTGGCGCCGGTGCCGATCACCGCCACCCGCTTGCCGCGCAGGTCGGCGCGGTGGTCCCAGTGCGCCGAGTGGAAGGCCGCGCCGCGGAAGCCCTCCAGGCCGGGGATGCGCGGGTACAGCGGCCGGCTCAGCTGGCCGGTGGCGCAGACCAGGGCACGGGCGCGCAGCGTCTGCCCGTCGGCGCAGCGCACCACCCACTGCCCGGCGGCCTCGTCGAAGCAGGCGTCCACCGCCTCGCAGCCGAAGCGGATGCGCGGGCGCAGGCCGTACTTGTCGGCGCAGTGGCGCAGGTAGTCGAGGATCTCCGCCTGGGGCGCGAACTTGCGCGTCCAGTCGGCCTTGGGTTCGAAGGAGAAGGAGTACAGGTGCGAAGGCACGTCGCAGGCGGCGCCGGGGTAGCTGTTCTCGCGCCACACCCCGCCGACGTCGGCGGCTTTCTCGAGGATCAGGTAGTCGTGGATGCCGGCCCGCTGCAGGCGGATGGCCAGGCCCAGGCCGCCGAAGCCGGCGCCGATGATCAGCACGCGCAAGGGTGCCGGATCACGGGAAGTATTGTGCATTGTTGTGCTCCCGATTTTGGCTGGACGGCGGCCCCGCAAGGCCTGCCGTCGTCCGCCGCGCTGGCGGATGAGCATAGGCTAGAGCCACCCTCCGCGCCGGGTTATGGCATAGTCGGACATTAAATTGTGATTTCCGGACAAAGCCGCCGATGCCCGACCAGCCCTGGCCCACCCGCCGCAGCGCCCTGAGCGTGCAGTTGCTCACCCAGTTCGGCCTCGACCACGGCCTGGCCCTGGAGGACTGCCTGCACGGCAGCGGCCTGGACCTGGCGGTGCTGGCCGACCCGGCCCGCGAGATCGACGCCCGCTGCGAGCTGCAGGTGCTGCGCAACCTGGCGCAGCGCCTGCCCGCCGGCAGCGGCCTGCAGGCCGGCCTGCGCTACCACCTGAACGCCTACGGCATCTGGGGTTTCGCCCTGCTCAGCAGCCCGAACTTCCGCGGCGCCGCGCGCCTGGGCCTGCGCTACCTGGGGCTGACCTATGTGTTCACCCGCCTGGACTTGCAAGAGGATGGCGCCGAGGCCTGCCTGCTGCTGGACGATGCCGCCGTGCCGGAGGACGTCCGCGCCTTCGCCTGCGAACGCGACCTGGGCGGCGTGCTGCGCATCCAGCGCGACCTGACCGGGCGCCCGCTGCCGGTCCTGCGCGCCGAATTCCGTCGCCCGCGCCCCGCCGACACCCGCCTGTACCTGGCCGAACTGGGCGTGGAGCCGGCGTTCGGCCAGGCCGCCAACCGCGTCGTCTTCGCCAGCGCCGCCCTCGACCTGCCGCTGCCCGGCGCCAACCCGCAGGTGGCCCGGCACTGCGAGGAGCAATGCCGCGCCCTGCTGGCCCGGCGCCAGGAGCTGGGCGGCCTGGCCGGACGCATCCGCGACCGCCTGCTGCGCACCCCGGGGCGCCTGCCGGACATGGAGCAGGTGGCGCAGGAGCTGCACATGACCTCGCGCACCCTGCGCCGCCGCCTGCAGGACGAGGGCAGCAGCTACCGCGCCCTGCTCGACGAGGTGCGCCAGGCCCTGGCCGAGGAACTGCTGGGCACCGGCGCCATCCGCCTGGAGGAGATCGCCGAGCGCCTGGGCTATGGCGAGGTGTCCAACTTCATCCACGCCTTCAAGCGCTGGAAGGGCGTGCCGCCGGGGCGTTTCCGCGGCCGCTAGTCAGGCCTCGATGCCGAGCTGGCGCAGGGCGCCTTCCAGGTGCTCGATGAAGGCGAGGATCTTGCGCGTGGCGCGCCTGTGGCTGGGGTAGACGGCGAGGATGCGCTGGCCGAAGGCGTCGGGGTCGAAGTAGTAGTCGTCCAGCACGCTGCACAGGCGCCCGTCGCGCAGGTACGGCAAGGCGCTCCACAGCGGGCAGGGCATCAGCCCCCTGCCCTTCAGGCAGGCGGCCAGCAGCAGCTCGTGGTTGTCGCTGCTCAGGCGCCCCTCGCGCAGGATGGAGAAGCGCTCGCCATCGCGCTCCAGCCACCAGCGGGTGTCCAGCGCCGGGTGCCAGTAGGTCAGGCGGTCGTGCTCGGCCAGCTCCAGCGGGTGCCGGGGCTCGCCGCGGCGCGCCAGGTATTCGGGGCTGGCGCAGAGCGCCACGCGGTTCTCCACCAGCGGCCGCACGATCAGCCCCGGCAGGTTGCTGTGGCCCAGGCGCAGGGCCAGGTCGTAGCGGCCGTCGAGCAGGTCGACGTAGCTGTCGCTGAGGTCCACCTGCAGGCGCAGGTCCGGGTGCTGGATGAGGAAGTCGGCGCAGACGTCGTTGAGGAAGGCCGCGCCGAAGGCCAGCGGCGCGGTGATCCGCAGGCTGCCGCGCAGGCTGTGCTGCAGCTGGCCGATTTCCTCGGCGGTCTCGTGCATGCGCGCCAGCACTTCGCGGGCGCTGTCCAGGTACAGCTGCCCGGCCTCGGTCAGCGCCATGCTGCGCGTGGTGCGCTCGAACAGGCGTGCGCCGAGGCTGGCCTCCAGCTGGCCGATGGCCTTGGTCACCGCCGAGGGGGTCTTGCCCTGCTGCTCGGCGGCGCGGCTGAAACTGCCGGTCTCGGCGCAGGCGACGAAGAGGGCTAGGCTGCTGAACCTGTCCATATTCTTTCCAATTTTTCACAAGTCTTGTGCCAGCGACTGGCTTTCGGGGAATAGCCCCCGGCCATTAGCCTCTTGTGCAGACCAATAAAAATCAACCACCAAGCAAGGGGAAGTCATGCGAAGGCTCATCAAGGGCGCACTCGCTGTCGCAATCGCACTGGGTACTTTGGAAGCCCACGCACAAACCGCGGACCTGATCCTGTACAACGCCAAGGTCTTCACCGCCGAGCCCGGGCAGCCGCTGCAGCAGGCGGTGGCCATCGCCGGCGACAAGGTGCTGAAGGTCGGCAGCGACCAGGAAGTGCGCGCCCTCGGCGACGCCCACAGCCGCCAGGTCGACCTCGGCGGCAAGCTGCTGATGCCCGGCTTCATCGACAGCCACTCGCATTCCATCTTCGGCGGCCTGGAACTGATCGCCGCGAGCATGCAGGACGAACAGGTCGGCCTCGACGAGCTGGCGCAGCGCCTGCGCGAGGCCCGCGACAGCGGCAAGGCCAGGGTCGGCGACATCCTGGTGCTCAACGGCATGCACTCCAGCTACTGGTCCCAGGCCGAGGGGCTGGCGAAAATCTTCAACACCGGCGAATGGGCGAAGGTGCCCATCGTGTTCATCGGCAGCGACCACCACACCGCCTGGGCCAACACCGCCATGCTCCAGCGCGCCGGGCTCGACGCCAGGCGGGTGCGCTCGCTGCCGGCCAGCGAGCAGCAGAACATCGCCCACGCCAAGGACTTCACCCCCACCGGCTTCGTCGTCGACTCCGGCTTCGACCGCGTGGCCGAAGCCATGCCCGCCGCCGACCAGCAGACCCTCGACCGCGCCGGCCTGGCCGCCGTGCAGTACAACAACAGCCTGGGCATCACCGCCTGGATGGACCCAGCGGCCAACGGCAGCCCGGGCCAGGCGCTGTTCGACATCAAGCCCACCGAGCACACCCTCGGCGTGCTGCCGGTGTACCGCGACCTGGCACGCAACGGCCAGCTCAGCGCCCACGTCGCCGCGCTGCTGGTGGTCAACCCGAAGAGCCGCCCGGCGGACCTGGCGGTGATCGACAAGGTGCGCCGGCAGTTCCAGGGCATCCCCAACCTGAGCCTGCCGGGCATCAAGGTGTTCGCCGACGGCGTGCTGGAATACCCGGCGCAGTCCGCCTCGCTGCTGGAGGACTACAAGAACCTGCACAAGCCCGGCGAACTGCTGCTGGACCCGCAGCACTTCGGCGAGTTGGTCAGCGCCGCTGACGCCCGCGGCTGGCTGGTGCACATCCACGCCATCGGCGACCGCGCGGTGCGCGAGTCGCTCAACGGCATCGCCCAGGCGCGCAAGGACCGGCAAAGCGGCGTGACCCACTCCATCACCCACCTGCAACTGGTCAACCCGGCGGACTTCCCGCGCTTCAGGCAACTCGGGGTGATCGCCTCGATGCAGCTGGACTGGGCCACCGCCGAGGACTACACCCTCGACCTGGTCAAGCCCTACATCGCCGACGACGCCTTCCGCTACATGTACCCGGCGAAATCGCTGCTGGACGCCGGCGCCACCATCGCCGGGGCCAGCGACTGGCCGGTGTCCACCCCCGACCCGCTGAAGGCCATGTACCAGGCGGTGACGCGCCAGGGCCCGAAGGGCGTGCTCAACCCCGAGCAGCGCATCGACCGCCAGACGATGTTCTACGCGTACACCCTCAACGCCGCCAAGGCCATTGGCCTGGACGGGAAGATCGGCAGCCTGGCCCCCGGCAAGCAGGCCGATCTGGTGGTACTCGACCGCGACCTGTTCAACGTCCCCGACGCCGAACTGGGCGAGGCCAGGGTGCTGCACACCCTGTTCGGCGGCCGCGAGGTCTACCGCGCCGACGGCCAGCAGGGCCTCTGAAACCGTTCGCTCCAATGCCGGGCCACTTGAAGCCCGGCCCTTCCCGCCGCCCCTTCCCTTTGCGCTTCCCGGCTCGCCGGCGGGAGGGGGCTGCGCGGGCTTTTTCCTGCCCACACAATCACAACAAAGGGTAAGTCCATGAAGTACAACGCTCTCGTCCTCGGCGCGGCGCTCGCCTGCGCGCCTTTCACCAGCAGCCATGCGCTGGAGCTGACCGACGACCTCTCGGTCCAGCTGGAGGCCACCCTGGCCAGCGACTACCGCACCCGCGGCATCTCGCAGACGCAGAACGACCCTGCCATCCAGGCCGGCGCCACCCTGCAGCACAGCAGCGGCCTGTACCTCGGCGTGTGGAGCTCCAACGTCGACTTCGGCTACGGCCTCAAGACCCGCCAGGAACTGGACTACTACGCCGGCTGGTACTGGCAGGCCACCGACGCGGTGAGCCTGGACCTGGGCTACATCCAGTACCGCTACCCGAAGGAAGGCCAGTTCAACCAGAGCGAGGCCTACGCCATCCTCAACGCCTACGGCTTCGAGCTGGCCAGCTACTACTCGAAGGACATCACCACCTACTTCGGCAAGGACCAGAGCCAGCTCTACAGCTACGTCGGCTACGGCTTCGAGCTGCCGGCCGGGTTCCAGGCCAAGCTGCGCTACGGCCGCAACGACGCCAAGGACCCGCTCTACCTCGCCGGCGACGGCGGCACCCGCAGCACCTACCACGAATGGGAGGCGCGCCTGGACAGGGAGTTCGTCGGCATCGACTGGTCGCTGAGCTACATCGACACCGACCTGTCGCAGAGCGAGTGCTACAACTGGCAGGGCTTCAAGGACATCTGCACGGCGACCGTGGTGGCGCGGGCGACGAAGCGGTTCTAGCGGGCGCGGGCCGAATGGGGTTTCTGGTGCCCCGTCGGGAAAACCGTTGGCCCGGGCAGCGATGCCTGACGATTGGCGCGGCCGGGGGCCAATCGCGGACGGAGTCCGCTCCTACGCCCGTGCTTCCTGGAACCGTAGGAGCGGACCTTGTCCGCGATTCGGCGGATAACGCCGTAGGCGTTATGCGCCCTACGAACTATCGCGAACGTGGGGAGCCAGGGTTCGCGAGCAAGCTCGCTCCTACGAAGAGCCGTGCCGCTCTTGATTTTGGATTTCCAGAGAAACATCCAAGCGCACCGGAACGCCCCTTCAGAAGGCCGAGCGAAACCGGCGCTCAGGAGGTCATGCGACATGGATGTCGCGAGAGCCCCGATGGGCTACAGGGACGTACCCTCGGGGCGGGCCTCCGTGGCGGGGGAATTCGTGAGGGTAGCCCGGCTCCATCGGGCCCGTATGTCGGGGCAAGCCTTTTTGGTTACTTTTGTGGCGATTGACAAAAGTGACTCGCCCGAGAGGGCGAAACAAGAAACATCAACGCACTCGGAGCGGCGCGCTACACCAACCCCCCAAGCCAATTGGGTTATTCCCCTTCGGGCCAGCGCAAGCGCTGTTCGCGATGGAGCCGCGTCCCGCGTTCGCGAGAATGACGAGGTCGGGTTGGGAGCGCGGGACAAGGCTCCGCAAGTGAAGCCATCCCCCCACACCCCCAGCCACCTCACAACCGCCGGCCATTCAGCAGGAAGTGCGACAGCGCCGGGATCAGCAGCAGCGCGCCGAGCATGTTCCAGAGGAACATGAAGGTCAGCAGGATGCCCATGTCGGCCTGGAACTTGATCGGCGACCAGGCCCAGGTCACCACGCCGGCGGCCAGGGTCACGCCGACCAGCGCCACCACCTTGCCGGTGAAGATCACCGCCTGGCGGTAGGCCAGCGCCAGGGAGAAGCCGGCGCGCTGCAGTTGCAACTGCACGCTGAGCAGGTAGAGCGCGTAGTCCACGCCGATGCCGACGCCCAGGGCGATCACCGGCAGCGTCGCCACCTTCACGCCGATGCCGAGGAACACCATCAGCGCCTCGCAGAGCATGGAGGTCAGCACCAGCGGCAGCATGGCCACGAGGGTCGCGCGCCAGCTGCGGAAGGTGATCAGGCAGAACAGGCTGACCGCCGCGTAGATGTACAGCAGCATGGTGTGGTTGGCCTGGCGCACCACGCTGTTGGTCGCCGCCTCGATGCCGGCGCTGCCGGCGGCGAGGAGGAACTGGCGGTCCGGCGTGCCATTGGCCTTGGCGAAGTCTTCGGCGATCGCCGTCACCTCTTCCAGGGTCTTCGCCTTGTGGTCCCTGAGGAAGGCGATCACCGGCATCACAGAGCACTCGGTGTTGAACAGCTCCGGGGTGTTCACCGAGGCCTGCTGGGCCGAGTAGTTGAGCACGTCCTGGTTGCGCTGCAGGCTGGCGAACTTGGGATTGCCCTCGTAGGTGCCGGCGGTGATCTGCCGCACCGCGTCGGCCAGCGACACCGTCGCCTGCACCCCGGGGTGCTGCTGCAACGCCCAGCCCAGGCGGTCGGCGAGCACCAGCGTGCGGTAGTTCAGGCAACCTTCGGCCGGGGTTTTCACCATGACCGCGAACAGGTCGCTGGACAGCGCGTAGTGGCTGGTGATGTAGGCGTTGTCGCGGTTGTAGCGCGAGTCGGCGCGCAACTCGGGCGCCCCGGCGTCGAGGTCGCCGATCTGCAGGTGCTGGCTGACCGCGAAGCTGCCGGCGCCGATCAGCGCGGCGCAGGCCAGGGCGATGCTGGCCCAGCGCCGTTCGGTGAAGTGGTCGAGCAGGCTCCACAGCCGGCCCAGGCCCTGCTCGCGGGCCTCCTGCTGCTCCTCGCGCAGGGCACGGGCGGCGGCGCGCGGGCTGACGCCGATGAAGGACAGCGCCACCGGCATCAGCAGCAGCGAGGTGAAGACCAGTACCGCCACGCCGATGCTCGCGGTGATCGCCAGCGCCTTGATCACCGGGATGTCGATCAGCATGAGCACGCCGAAGCCCACGGCGTCGCACAGCAGCGCGCTGACGCCGGCGAGGAACAGGCGGCGGAAGGTGTTGCGCGCCGCCACCAGGCGGTGGGTGCCGCGGCCGATGTCCTGCATGATGCCGTTCATCTTCTGCGTCGCATGGGACACGCCGATGGCGAAGATCAGGAACGGCACCAGGATCGAGTACGGGTCCAGGGCGTAGCCCAGCCAGGCGATCAGCCCCAGCTGCCAGACCACCGCCAGCAGCGAGCAGAAGATCACCAGCAGGCTGCTGCGCAGGCAGCGGGTGTAGAGCAGGATGATGACGAAGGCCGAGACCACCGCCAGGCCGAAGAACATCATCACCCGCAGCAGCCCGTCGATCAGGTCGCCCACCAGCTTGGCGAAGCCGATCACGTGGATGCGCACGGCGCCCTTGCCCGGCCCGCCGGCGTCGAACGCACGCCGGTCGCCCTGGTACTCGTACTTCAGGCGCAGCGCATCCAGCTCGTGGGAGAACTGCCGGTAGTCGATGCCCTTGCCGGTGGCCGAGTCATGGTCCAGCAGCGGCACCACCAGCATGCTCGAGCGGAAGTCGTTGGCCACCAGGCTGCCGACGATGCCGGCGCGGGCGATGTTCTGCCGCAGCCCGGCGATGCCCGCCGCGTCGCCGGCATAGCCGTCGGGCATGACCGGGCCACCCTGGAAGCCCTCCTCGGTCACTTCGGTCCAGCGTACCGCCGGCGACCACAGCGACTTCATCCAGGCACGGTCGACACCGGGGCTGAGGAACAGCTGGTCGTTGATCTGCTTGAGCGTTTCCAGGTAGGCGGGGTCGAAGATGTCGCCGTGGCTGCTCTCCACCACCACCCGCACGGCGTTGCCCAGCCCGCGCAGCGCGGCGCGGTTGTCCAGGTAGTTGCGGATGTACGGATGGCTGTGGGGGATCATCTTCTCGAAGCTGGGCTTGATCTCCAGGCGGGTCAGGGCCGTCCAGCCGAGCAGCAGCGTGACCAGGGCGATCAGGCTGACGAACAGGATCCGGTGGTTGAACACCAGGCGCTCCAGCAGGCTGCCGCTGTGCGCGTCGAAATCCCGCAGGTCGTGGATGACGGGCATCTGCCCTTGCTTGAGGTCGACCATGATGAGGCTATCTCTTTTATCTTGTTCTTATCGGGCGGCCGGCAGCGCGCTGCGCTGCAGGCCGCGGCTGCCCACCAGCAGCAGGCTGTCGCCGCTGGCCAGGGCGGCGCTGACCGGCGTGCGCTGGGCCAGCGCCAGGGGCGTGAAGCTGGCGCCGTCGTCGCTGCTCACCAGGCCCTGCCCGGACTGGCTGAACAGGTAGAGGCGGCCGTCGTCGGCGAAGCCGGCCGCGGTCAGGCTCACCGGCAGGCCGGTGCTCACCAGGGCCCAGTGCGCGCCGCCATCGACGCTGCGTGCCGCATGGCCGCGCAAGCCGTAGGCGAACAGCAGGCCGGGCTTGCCGACGATGCCGAAGAAGGTGCCCTGGTACGGCGAATCCAGCGCGACGAAGCGCTGGCGCTGGCGGTCCAGCTTCAGCAGCAGGCCCTGCTCGCCGACGATGAACAGGTCATCGCCCACCGCCGCGATGGCGGTCAGGTGCAGCGATTGCGGGTTGTCGATGCGGTGGTTCCAGGGCGTCCAGCTGAGGCCGCCGTCGGCGGTGTGCAGGATCAGGTCGAAGGCGCCGACGACGAAGCCCTCGCGCGCGTCCTTGAACCAGACGTCGAGGAACGGCTTGTCGGCGCCCTCCTCCTTCATGCGCTGTGCCTGCTCCAGCAGCGGGGCGTTGTCCGGTTGCGGATTGGCCGCGTAGAAGTCCAGCATCAGCTGGCCGATGCGCCGGCCGTCGAGCTGGCGCGTCCAGTGCAGGCCACCGTCGGCGCTGTGCAGTACCACGCCGTCGTGGCCGACCGCCCAGCCGTCCTGCGCCGTCGGGAAGCGGACGGCGGTGAGGTCCGAACTGACCGGCACCTCGGCCTGCTGCCAGCGCTTGCCGTTGTCGTCCGAATACAGGATGTGCCCGCGCTGGCCGACCACCACCAGGCGCTGGCCGGCCCGGGCGATGGACGCCAGCGGGCTGCTCTGGGCCAGCGTGGAACGCTGCGCCGGCAGGTCCAGCACGTCGACGTACTCGTCGGCCCGGGCCACGCCGGCCAGCAGCGCCAGCCCCAGGCCGGCGCAGGCCAGGCTGGGCATGAAGGGAAATCGCATACCGCTACCTCATCAGATGGAAGGCGGCGGCCCGTGCGGGCCGCCGCTGCCGGGCCCGGCGCGTCAGCGAATGCCGCTGCCGGCCAGGGCCTCGGGGGACCACTGGGTCTTGGCCAGCGGTTCGATGTAGTTGATGCCGCCGTAGGGCCCGACGATGCCGTTGATGTTGTAGCTGCCGGCACTGAGGTCGTAGATCATGAACGGCGTGGCGTCCGGGATCTGCTTGTCGTAGCTCTGGCTGAGGAAGGCGAAGGAGCCGCGGTACAGCTGGCCGCGCGCGTCGTACTCGTCGGACGCCAGGGCCACCCAGCTGTCCTCGTCGAGGTAGAAGCGGCGCTTGGCGTAGATGTGCCGCGCATCCGACTTCAGCGTGCCTTCCACCACCCACACGCGGTGCTTCTCCCAGCGCACGTAGTCCGGCGCCAGGTGGTTCGGCGTGACCACCGGCTTGATGTCGCTGGCGTAGGTCAGGCGGTAGGTGTTGTAGGGCACGATCATTTCCTGCTTGCCCAGCAGCTTCCAGTCGTAGCGGTCCAGCGCGCCGTTGAAGACGAACACGTCGTCGTAGGTGCCGGCGCCGGCCATGCCCGGGTTGGGGGTGTCGTAGGCCAGGTTCGGCGCCAGCTTCACCCGGCGCTGGCCGGGCAGGTACTGCCAGGCGCGGCGCGGCTGCTGCAGCGGGTTGGCGGCGTCCTTGAGCATCATCGCCTCGCCGGCGCGGCGCGCGGGGCCGGTGTAGTAGAGCTTCATCTGGTAGTAGACCTCGGTGCCCTTCACCGGCTGCGCCAGGTCCTCGTAGATCGGGTAGTTGATGAAGGCCTGGCCGGTGGTGGCGAGGTTGGCGCTGCCGGCGGCGTCGACGTTCCAGGAGTCGTACTTGGCCTTGATGTTCACCCCCTGGTAACGCAGCAGGAAGTTCCACATGGCCTCGGCGCCGCTCTTGGGAATCGGGAAGGGTACGCCCGGCAAGGCATTGTCGATGGCCATGCCGCCTTCCAGGGCCTGGGTGGCCACGGCGTTCTTCTTGCTGTTTTCCAGCACGGCCTGGGGCAAGGCGGCGCTGCGGTGGGTCGGGTAGACGTCGACGCGGAAGCTCGGGTAGCGCTTGGCCAGTTCCAGGGTGGTGGCGCTGAGCTGGGCCTTGTACTGCTCGGCGTTCTTGCCGTCGATCACCAGCAGCGGCTTGTCGCCGGCGAAGGGGTCCGGGCGCATGCTGTCGCCGGGCTTGAAGCCGGCCGGGGCCTGGGTCAGGCCGCCGCTGTAGGCGGGAATGGCGCCGTCGGCGCTGGCGCCCTTCTCGGCACCGACCGGGGTCAGGCTGGCGCCCAGCTGCGCGGCCTCCTGGGGGGAAACCGCGGCCAGCGCCGCGCCGCTCAGGGCCAGGCCGAGCGCCGTGGCCAACAGGGAAGGCTTGAGGTTCATGGGGTGTATCTCCTGCTCCGCTCACGGAGCCGTGCGTGAATTCAGAAGGTTGCCTTGAACGAGGCGGTGACCATGCCGCGGTCCTTCAGCAGGGGCGCGAGGCCGGCCTGCGAGGTGATCTGCCCGGGGATGCACTGGTACAGGCCGTTGGCACCGGGAGTGTTGTTGTCGCGGCCGGTCTCGCAGGTGTCGAAGGGGCCGAAGGCGTCGACGTACTTCAGGTCGAAGCGGTACTTCTGGTGGAAGTCCGCGGCCACGCCGACCGAGTAGCTGCCGGCATCCTCGTTGCCGCCCAGCTGCACCGCCGAGTTGCCGTGCAGGCCGACGTTGTAGGCCATCGGCATGGACAGGTCGACGCCGGGGAAGGCCTGGTACCAGGTGGGGGTGAAGCTGGCGGACATGGCGTAGGCGTTGGGGGTGACCTTGTCGACGCCGCGGTAGCTGGAGTCGCCCTTGAAGGTCTGTTCGCCCTCGGTGACCTTCACCAGGTGCGTCAGGGTGCCTTCCAGCGCCAGGCTGGAAGCGTCCCACAGCGGGGTGGCGCCGAAGGTCACCAGGCCGTTGAGCACCACGTGGAAGGTCTTGCCGCGGGCCAGGCCGGTATCGCCGTCCGAAGGCCGCTTGCCGATCAGGTTGGCGCCGTTGATCAGGCCGCGCTGGGCCGCGGCGTAGAGCGTCGGGTTGATGGTGGTGAAGTTGCTCGCCAGCGGCATGTTCTCGCGGTAGTTCAGGTCCAGGCCGACGCTGACCGGGCCGATGTTCTTCGACAGGCTGATGCCGTAGATGTCGATGTCGTCGGCGTAGGCGGTGAAGTAGTTCATTCCCGGCAGGCCGGCCAGGCCGGGCCGCTGCAGGTTGGGCGCGTCCACCAGCACCGCCGGCAGGGTGTCGGAGGTCTTGCGGTAGTAGAAGCCCAGGGTGCCGTCGAGCCACTCCGGGCTCCACTTGGCCATCAGGCCGAAGTCGCCGGTGTTGCTCGGCGTGGCGTCGTGGCCGCGCGGCGCGCCGTAGTAGGCCGCCGAGGCCGGGATCGGCAGCCAGAAGACCTTGCCGCCGTCGTTGAGCATGTCGTACGGCCCCATGTAGGTGCCGCCTTCGGGGAAGCGCGA
The DNA here is from genome assembly GCF_003176655.1 of Pseudomonas sp. RW407. Taxonomy (NCBI): domain Bacteria; kingdom Pseudomonadati; phylum Pseudomonadota; class Gammaproteobacteria; order Pseudomonadales; family Pseudomonadaceae; genus Pseudomonas; species Pseudomonas sp. RW407. Next base: position 45,087 of record NZ_QGSL01000064.1, read on the forward strand.
GTTCTCGAACTCGAGGAAGTACTGCGCCGCCAGGGTCAGCTCCGGGTTCACCGTGAGCGACATGGACAGTTGGTTGCGCGGCATGAACAGCTCCTTGGCCTCGGTGCCGGGCACGTTGTACAGCTTGCCCAGGTCCAGGGCCGACTGGCCGTAGTTGATGCCGTTGGCGGCGCTGAACAGCGTCTCGCCCCAGTACACGGTGTGGCGGCCGAGCTTGCCGCTGAGCAGCATGCCGTCGCCGACCTCGTGGCTGGCGAAGACGAAGGCGTCCAGCAGCTCGCCCGAGGGCCCGTTGTAGTAGCGGTCGGCGAAGCCGTTCAGGCCGCTGGTGGCCGGCTGCGCGCCGGCCGGTGCGAGCACCCTGCCGCTGCCGTTCACCAGGTGGCCGGCGTTGGCGCGCTGCCCGGGGAAGGCGTTGCTGCCGCCGACGTGGTCATAGGCATGGTCGTACCAGCCGGCGCCGCTGAGGCGGAAGCCCATGCTGTCGCGGTAGACGAAGTCCAGCTCGCTGAGCAGGTCGAAGCGCTGCGTCACCGCACTGCCGACGCCGAAGTTGCGGTCGCCGTCGTTGACGTTGGCGGTGTTGGCGATCTTGCTGTTCTGCCCTTCCACGCGCTGCCCGTAGCTGAGCTTCACGGTGTTGTCGAAGCGCAGGCTGATGTCGGGGTTGCCGGTATCGATCTCCACCGCCTGCACCAGCGGGCTGCCGATGCTGGCGAGGATGGCCGAGGCCAGCAGGCAGCGGCGCAGGGGCCGTGCCGGGTACTTCTGATTGTGCATTGGATTGCTCCGTTTCTTGTTGTTGTCGGCACGCACTTCAGGCTCGTCTTGCGGCCCTTTCTTGTTCACGCCCCGGAACCTGCGGGCGAGGCACGGCTCCGGCGACGGGCGCCGGCGCCATGAGTCGGGAAACTCAGTGGTCCAGCTGGCGGATCAGGGCGTCGGCCCGTGGCCAGTCGCCGAACCCGGAGGCCGGGTTGAGGTGGCCGACGCAGCCCAGCTCGACCAGGCTGCCGCCCCAGTCGCGGGCCATGCGCTGCACCGCGGCAAGGCTGGCCAGGTGGTCGTTCTCGCTGGCCGCCACCAGGCTGGGGAACGGCAGGCGCCGGCGTGGCAGCGGGGTCCAGCCGTTCTCGGCCAGGCTCTGCGGCGTCGGGTAGCCTTCCGGCCAACGGGCGTCCAGGTCCGGCGGGGTGGCCAGCAGCGCGCCCTTGACCGGCCGGCTGTAGCGCGCCGCCCAGTGCACCACCATCAGCACCCCGGCGCTGTGCGCGACCAGGATCAGCGGCCCGTCGATCTGCTCGACCTCGCGCTGGATGGCCTCGACACGGGCGTCGAGGTTGAGCTTGTCCTCGGTCAGCGGCGGTACCGAGCGGACCTTCGGCAGGCGCGCCTGGAGCAGCGTCTGCCAGTGCCCGGGCACGTGCTCGCGCAGGCCGGGGACGATGAGGACGGTGGTGTCGTTGGCGTGGCTCACCGGATTACCTCGCGGCGGTTTCGAAGATGTTGGAGCAGACAGTAGAGGCGCACCGCCGGGGCTGCTTTGCATAGGGCGTCAGGTACTTCGCATTTGATGACAACCCGGTACCCGGCCGTCCTGCGCCGGCCGCATCATCCGAGGCCTGCGCCCTCTGCGACGGGCCCAAGGCGCGTCGCTGGGCTAATCTTTCCCGCGCGGGCGGCCGACACGGCCGATAGAATCCGTCGTCATGGGACAAGCCGGATGCGCGGTTACCGCTTCGTCCACTTGACCTTGCGTGACACTCTCGACGACAGAAGAAGAAAAAGAAGGCGACCGATATGACCCCAATGGTGCGTGTGGCGGCCCTGACCAACTACCTGGAGGTGGCCCGTCACCTCGGCCTGAACCCGCAGCAGCAGCTCAGCCAGGTGGGCCTGAGCCAGTCCATGCTCGACAACGCCGAGCAGCGCATTCCCACCGCGGCGGCGGTGCGCCTGCTGGAGGAATCGGCGCGCGCCAGCGGCTGCGAGACCTTCGGCTTGCGCATGGCCGAGTCGCGGCAACTCTCCGACTTCGGCGTGATCAGCCTGCTGCTCACCCACCAGGCGACCCTGCGCGAGGCCATCGACACCATCGTCCAGTACCGCCACCTGATCAACGAGTCCCTGGCTCTGTACGTCGACCAGGAAGGCCGTACGGTAATCCTCCGCGAGGAGCTGGTGACCGTGCCACCGATGCCGGCGCGCCAGGGCATAGAGCTGGCGGTGGGGGTGCTCTACCGGCTCTGCGGCGCCCTCCTCGGCCCGCACTGGAAGCCGCTGAGCGTGAACTTCACCCACGACGCCCCGGCCGACCTGCAGGTGCACCGCCGGCTGTTCGCCTGCAAGATCGAGTTCGGCAGCGAGTTCAACGGCATCGTATGCCCGGCCACCGCCCTGGACGCGCCCAACCCCCTGGCCGACCCGGCCATGGTGCGCCACGCCCGCAGCTTCGTGGACTCGCTGCCTGGCGCCGCCGAGGCCAGCACCCTGAACGAGGTGCGCAAGGCCATCTACCTGCTGCTGCCCATGGGTCGCGCCACCATCGAGCAGATCGCCCTGTCCCTGGGGCTGAACGTGCGCACGCTGCAGCGCCGCCTGGAAGACAACCGGGTGACCTTCTCCGACCTCATCAACGAAGTGCGCCGCGAACTGGTGCTGCGCTACCTGGAGAACCCGCGCTACAGCCTGGGGCGCATCGCCGACCTGCTCGGCTACTCCATGCCCAGCTCCTTCACCCGCTGGTTCACCCAGCAGTTCGGCATGGCCCCGGCGGCCTGGCGGCGCCAGCACGGGCGCAAGGAGGAGTGAGGGGCGGTGGTGCCGGTAGTTGGCTCGGCGTGGCCGGGCTCAAGAGCACCCTCACCCCAACCCTCTCCCGCAAGCGGGAGAGGGGGCTGTCCTGAGCTGCCGGAGCGTCCGGAGTCATCCTGATAGCCCTCACCGCCGTCGGCCGTGCCACAGGGATGTCCAGCGCGGCTGGTGAGTCCAATCGCGGACGGAGTCCGCTCCTGCGCCCGTGCGTCCTGGAACCGTAGGAGCGGACTCTGTCCGCGATTCGGCGGATAACGCCGTAGGCGTTATGCGCCCTACGGGGAGCCCGGGAGCTTCGTGATTCCGCTTCATGCCGAACGGTCCCCTCTCCCGCTTGCGGGGGAGGGTTAGGGAGGGGGGACGGAGTCAGGGTTCGCGAGCAAGCTCGCTCCTACGAAGAGCAGTGCCGCTCTTGATTTTGGGTTTCCAGAGAAACAACCGAGCGCACCGGAACGCCCCTTCAGAAGGCCGAGCGAAACCGGCGCTC
>NZ_QGSL01000064.1:48397-97365 GCF_003176655.1 Pseudomonas sp. RW407
CTCGTTCTGACGGAGGCCACATGCAACTGGACAAGCTGCGCAGCGCGCTGTTCGTGCCGGGAGATCGCCCGGAGCGCTTCGCCAAGGCCCTGGCCAGCGGCGCCGATGCCGTGATCGTCGACCTGGAGGATGCCGTGCAGGCGTCCGCCAAGGCCCAGGCGCGCGAACATCTGCGCGCTTTCCTCGACGCCCACCCCGACGCCGGCGTCTGGGTACGGGTGAACATGGCCGGGCACCGGGAATACGATGCGGACCTCGACCTGTGCCGTCATCGTGGCGTGGTCGGCCTGCTGCTTCCCAAGTCGGAAAGCGTCGAGCAGGTGGTCAATGCCGCCACGGTCGGCAAACCGGTACTGCCCATCGTCGAGAGCGCCCTGGGCCTGCGGGCGTTGCCGGAAATGGCACGGGTTGCCGGCGTGCAGCGCCTGACCTTCGGCGGCCTCGACCTGTGCCTGGACCTGGGCATCAGCGCGGGTACCCCGGTCGCAACACGCCTGCTCGACCAGGTGCGCTACGAGCTGTTGCTGCACACCCGCCTAGCCGGCCTCGCCGCGCCACTGGACACCGTGTTTCCCGAGATCGCCAACCTCGAGGGCCTCGCCCACTTCGCCCGCGATGCCCGAGATGCCGGTTTCGCCGGCATGCTGTGCATCCACCCGCGCCAGGTGATCGGCGTGCACCAGGCGCTGGCGCCAACCCGTGAACAGTTGGATTGGGCACAAAAGATCGTCGGCGCGGCCCAAGGCAATGGTGCTTTCCAACTGGACGGGCAGATGGTCGATGCACCGGTGATCGAACGCGCCCGGCGCCTGCTCGCGCTGCACGACTGACAGTACCGACCTCGCTTGCGCCGGCCCTCGTGGCCGGCTTTTTTTTACACCGCCGCCAAACCACAGATGCGCTTGCAGGTAGATATCCAGGCAGCGCAAACACGAACGCCCGGTCCATCGTGGAGACCGGGCGTGCGTTTACCTCAGGGTCGGGATTCCGGCATCGGCAAGGGGTGGCTCGCCGTCCGGGCGCACCGGGCAAGCCGGTGGATCGGGCAGCCGCCTTCTTGTGGAAGGCGGCCCCGCGACTCATTTCAGCGACAGCGTGTAAGAGAGGATCAGGCGATTCTCGTCCAGCTCGCCGGCGCCATCGGAGCGCACCGTCGCATTGCGCCAGCGCACGCCGAAATTCTTCAGCGGGCCGCTCTGCACCACGTAGGTGATGTCCAGGTTGCGCTCCCATTCCTTGCCGGCCTTGCCGCCGATCTCATAGCCGTCGCCACGGATGTAGCGGTTGATCATGGTCAGGCCGGGGATGCCGAAGGCGCTGAAGTCCAGGTCATGGCGCACCTGCCAGGAGGTTTCCTGCGCACGGGTGAAATCAAGGATCTGCACCACGTTGGCGCCGTAGGTGTCGGCATCCTGCAGGTACGGGAAGGGGCTATCGCCGCTGTTGTCCTGGTAGCCGACACGAAAGGTCTGCGCGCCATAGTTGGCCGAGAGCATCGCGGTGGTCAGGCCGTTGTCGATGTCCCCGCCACGGGCAGCGCCGTTCTCCGAGGAATCGAAGTAGCCCAGGTTGGCGCTCAGTACCCAGTCGCCCACCTTGCGGCTGCCCTGGAAGCCCAGGTAGTTCTGCTCGTAGACGTCCTGCAGTTCGGCACGCCAGTAGGCGAGGTTGACCGTCGGCGAAAAGGCGTAGGTAGCGCCGAAGTAGTCGAAGTGATCACCACTGACGTTGTAGTTGCCGGCGATGATCTCGTCGTGGTTGCCACTGGAGTTGCGGAAGTTGACCTTGTCGAAACGGCCCAGGTCCAGGGTCAGGTTGTCGATGTCGCTGGAGGTCAGCGTGGCGCCGTTGTAGATCGGCGGCAGCAGGCGCGCATCGCTGGAGAGCAGCACCGGCGTCTTGGGGGTGAAGCCGCCGACCTTCAGCTCGGTCCTGGCGATCTTCATCTTCGCCACGCCCGAGAGGTCGCTGTAGCTGCCGGGGCCGGAATCGCCGAAGCGGTTGGGCAGCAGGCCGGTACCGGCGCGGGCGTCGGAGGAATCGAGCTTCAGGCCCAGCGCGCTGTACAGCTCCAGCCCCACGCCGACGGTGCCTTCGGTGTAGCCCGACTTGGCGCTGAACATGAAGCCCTGGGCCCATTCCTCGCGCTTGGATTGCGGCGCGTTGTCCTGGCGGAAGTCGCGGTTGAAGTAGATGTTGCGCAGGCCGAGGTTGACGCTGCTGTCCTTGATGAAGTCGGCATGGGCCAGCGCCGGGAGCGCCAGGGCCGGCGGCAGCGCGAGCAGGCCGCAGAGCCGGGCCAGAGAAGGATTCTGCATGGAGGTATCCGTGTTGGTTGTTGTTGTTTTCGAATGACCCGGAAGGGGAACGCCGGGGTGCGCAGAAGGATGCAAACGCGAAGGCACGGACAGGTATTGGGTTTTTCTTAAGGAGCCGTTTCACGAAAACGAAGAGCGCCTCGCAGCCCAGGCGGGCGCGGCGACTTAAGCAATGCGGAAGGCAGGCTTTTGCGATGCGAAATTGCCCCGCCCGCGTCACCTTGCCCATGCTGGCTGGCATTCCCCTGGCAAGCCCATTCCCCCAAGAACAAGGCCGACCCCATGCACGACGCGCTGATCGTTTCTCCCCTGCGAACCCCCATCGGCAAGTTCGGCGGCGCCCTCGCCCCGCTGACCGCCGACCAGCTCGCCGCCGGCATCATCCAGGCCCTGCTGCAGCGCCTGGACATTTCCCCGGCGACGCTGGACGAGGTGATCGTCTCGCAGTCCTATGCCTCCAGCGAGGCTCCCTGCATGGGCCGCTATGCCGCGCTGGCCGCCGGCCTGCCGCTGGAAGTGCCCGGCTATACCCTCGACCGCCGCTGCGGTTCCGGCCTGCAGGCACTGGCCGACGCGGCGATGCACGTGCAGACCGGCCACGCCCAGGCGGTGCTGGTGGTGGGCGTGGAGAGCATGAGCAACATCGAGTACTACAGCACCGACATGCGCTGGGGCGCCCGCGCCGGCAGCGTGAAGTTCCACGACCGCCTGGAGCGCGGCCGCGAGCGCTCGCAGCCGCACGAGCGCTTCGGCTACATCTCCGGCATGCCCGAGACCGCCGAGAACCTGGCCCGCGACTACGGCATCAGCCGCGAGGAAGCCGACCGCTTCGCCGTGCGCAGCCACCACAATGCCGCCGCCGCGTGGCGTGACGGACGCTTCGCCGAAGAAGTGGTAGCGATCGACGTACCCGGCAGGCGTGGCAGTCGAACCACCGTATCGATGGACGAAGGCATCCGCGAGGACGCCAGCCTGGAAAGCATGGCCGGCCTGCGCGTGCTGCTGCCTGACGGCGTGTGCACGGCGGGCAATTCCAGCCAGCAGAATGACGCTGCGGCGGCCTGCCTGGTGGTCTCGCCGGACTATGCCCGACGCCACAACCTCAAGCCGCTGGCGCGCCTGGTGGACTGGGCGGCGGCCGGCTGCGACCCCGCGCGCATGGGCATCGGCCCGGTGCCGGCGGTGGAGAAGCTGCTGCAACGCACCCGGCGCACGCTGGCCGAGATGGACCTGATCGAGGTCAACGAAGCCTTCGCCGCCCAGGCACTGGCCGTGCTCAAGGCCTGGGGCCTGGAGGATGACGAGCGGGTCAACGTCAACGGTTCGGGCATCTCCCTGGGCCACCCGATCGGCGCCACCGGCGTGCGCATCATGACCACCCTGCTCCACGAGATGCAGCGCCGCGGCGCACGCTACGGACTGGAAACCCTGTGCATCGGCGGCGGCCAGGGCATGGCCGCGCTGTTCGAACGGGTGTGAGGACGGGCATGAACTGGATCGAAGTCAACCAGGCCGCCCTGCGCTACCAGTTGCTGCCAGCCGAACGCCCCGACACGCCGGTGCTGGTACTCATCCACGAGATGGGCGGCAGCCTGGAAAGCTGGGACGACCTCTGCGCCACCCTGGCCGGCGAACTCACGCTGCTGCGCTACGACACCCGCTGCGCCGGGCTGTCGGAAAAATTTCCCGGCGAGTTGGCCATCGACGATCACGTGGCCGACCTGGCAGCCCTGCTCGACGCGCTGCGGATCGATACCCCCGTCGCGCTGATGGGTGTCGCTGTCGGTGCGGCCATCGCCATCCGTTTCGCCGCCCGGTATCCCGGGCGCTGCCAGCAGCTGATCGGCCTGGCGCCGGCCTGCGGGGTCGCCGCTTCGGCTCGCGATGCCACCCGCCGGCGCGCTGCCGCGTTGCGTGAAGAAGGCCTGGGCGAACTGGTGCCGGCGCTGCTGGAAAAAACCTGGCCTGCCCCGCTGCGCACCGATGCCGGGCGCTTCGACGCCTTCCGCCTGCGCTGGCGCGCCGCCGATCCCCAGGGCTTCGCCGCGACCTTCGCCATGCTTGCCGGCCTGGAACTGGAAAACGACCTGCCCCGCCTTCCGCAACGCACCCTGCTGGTGGCCGGCGAATACGACGCCCTGCGGCCCCCGTCAGAAATAGACCGCCTGGCCCGATGCGCTGCACAGATCGAGCCTTTGCAGGTAGCCTCCGGGCATTTCATGCCGCTGCAGAGCCCCCGACTGGTCGCCGCGCTGGTGCGCGGTTATGTGTGCGCCGGGTTGTCCGGCTCGACGCTCTACCGGGCGTTCATCGAGCACCCGCAGCACCGCGTCGGCGCCAGTGGCCATGCCGCCTGAAGCACACCGTGATAGCAGAACAACGACAATGAGGAACCACGCCCCATGATGCAGTCGCGCAAGATCGGTGACATCAAGGTCACCCGCATACTCGAATACGCAGGCCCCACCCACGACCCGGCGTTCCTCTTCCCGCAGATGGACAGCCAGGTGCTGGAAGAACACCGCGAGCTGATGGCGCCGAACCACTGGATTCCGCACATGAACAAGCTGATCGTCACCATCCAGTTCTGGATCGTGCACGTGGGCAGCGAGATCGTGGTGATCGACACCGGCGTCGGCAACTTCAAGCCGCGCCCGGGCATCGCGCGGATGAACATGCTCAACGGCCTGGTGCGCGAGTGGATGATTGCAGCCGGCGCGCCGCCGGAGAAAGTCACCCATGTGGTCATCACCCACCTGCACGCCGACCATGTGGGCTGGAACACCACCTGGAAGGACGGGCGCTGGGAGCCGACCTTCCCCAACGCCACCTACCACTTCCCCAAGGACGACTTCGACTTCTGCCACCAGGGCAAGAACAAGGAAGGCGGTGTCATCGACGTGTTCGGCGAATCCTTCTTCGACAGCGTGATGCCCATCGTCGATGCCGGCCTTGCGCGGATGATGGTACCCGGCGAGGAAATCGCCGACTGCCTGCAGGTGCAGGCAGCGCCCGGCCACAGCCCCGGCCAGGTAATCTTCAAGGTACGCTCCGGCAACGAGGAAGGCATCTTCTGCGGCGACATCCTGCACAGCCCGGTGCAGATCGTCCGCCCGGACATCAACTCCGGCTACTGCATCTGGGAAGACACCGCCCGGCAGACGCGCCTGGCCTTCCTCAATGAAGCCGCCGACTCCGGCGCGCTGATCCTGCCGGTGCACTTCGGCGAGCCCCATTGCGGCTTCATCCGCCGCCAGGGCGAGGGCTTCCGCTTCGAGGCGGCGCACTGGTGAGCCCGTCGCCCGCGCCGCCCCATGCGGCGCGGGCCGTGCATGGCGGCGCCGGAGCGACGAACACCGTCTATGCAGGCCATTCACCAGCCAGTACCGTGGCATACCACTTGGCAAGAAGTACCTGACCATGGCGATGCATTTCGATATCACGGATTTCCGGCTGTTCATCAACATCGCGGAAACCAGCAGCCTCACCCGCGGCGCGGAGCGCTCCTTCCTCTCCGTGCCAGCCACCAGCAACCGCATCAAGAACCTCGAGGACAACCTCGGCATGCGTCTGCTGGAGCGCTCGCCCCAGGGCGTGACCCTGACCAACGCGGGCAAGACCTACCTGCAGCACGCGCGCATCATTCTTTCCCAGCTGGAGATGCTCACCGGCGACCTGCAGCAGTACGCCGAAGGCCTCAAGGGCCAGTTGCGCCTGCTGGCCAACACCACGGCCATTACCGAATACCTGCCGCCAGTGGTGGGCGAATACCTCAAGACCCACCCCGACGTGCACATCGATATGCGCGAGCGCCTGAGCGACGACATCGTGCGCTGCATCCGCGATGGCAGCGCGGACCTGGGCATCGTCTCCGGCAGCGTGGTCACCGACGGCCTGCAGAGCGTGCCGCTGGTGAGCAGCCGGTTGATGGTCATCGCCCCCGAAGGCCACCCGATCCTCGAAGGCGGCGAAGTGTATTTCAAGCAAGCCCTGCAATACGCCTTCGTCTCCCTGCTCGAAGGCAGCGCCATCCACGTCTTCCTCAGCCGCGCGGCGGCGGCGCTGCACATCCCCTTGACCATCCGCGTGCAGGTCGCCAGCTCCGATGCCATCTTCCGCATGGTCGAGGCCGGCGCCGGCATCGCCATCGTGCCCCAGGCCGGCTTCGAGCGGCTCAAGGGCAGCCAGAGAATCGGCTCGTGCAAGCTGCTCGACCCCTGGGCGGTGCGCACCTTCCAGCTCTGCGCCCAGGACTTCGACGGCCTCTCGGCCTTCGCCCGCGACTTCGCCGACAGCCTGATCGACTGCTATCGCGCGGCTTAACCCCAGGTTAAGTCCCCCTTTCGAAGAGGCCAATTGTCCACCCCAAGCGAGTCTGGGAGCCTTGTTGCACAAGGACGCGCCACGTTCCGGGGCGCTCCGCCACCAATAATGACAAGGACCACCCATGGCCGAACAACGCTGGAAGAAACGCCCCGAGGGCTCGAACTGGGGCGACTTCGGCCCCGACGACCAGAGGGGCCGGCTGAACCTGCTGACGCCGCAGAAGGTACTGCAGGGCATCGCCGAAGTGCGCGAGGGGCTGGCCTTCTGCCTCAGCCTGCCGCTGGACTACCCGGGCGGCAACGCGATGAACGTCAACCGCCTGCCGCCGATCCTGCGCCCGCTGTTGCGCAAGGGCGGGGTCAACATGAACTACCAGTACCAGTGGATCCAGGAAGGCCGCCCCGACGTGCTCAGCGATGATCTGGCGATCCTCCACCTGCAGTACTCCACCCAGTGGGATGCGCTCTCCCATGTCGGCGCGCTGTTCGACGCCAATGACGACGGCGTCCCCGAGCCGCTGTACTACAACGGTTTCAGCGCTGGCGGCGACGTCGAAGGCCCCAGCGACCTCCAGGACTGCGGTATCGCCGGGCCGATCAAGCCCCACAGCACCTCCTGCGCCCACGCGCTGGGCATCGAGCGCATGGCCGAGACCTGCGTGCAGGGCCGCGGCGTGCTGATCGACCTGCACCACCACTTCGGCCTCGAGCGCACACACATCGGCTACGACGAGCTGATGCGGGTGATGGACGCCGACAACGTGGAAGTCGAGGCCGGCGACATCGTCTGCCTGCATACCGGTTACGCCGAAGCCCTGCTGGGGATGAACCGCAACCCCGACCCGGCGGAACTGGATCGGCTGGCCGCCGTGCTCGACGGCCATGATTCGCGGCTGCTGAACTGGATCACCGACAGCAACCTGGTGGCCATCGCCGCCGACAACTACTCGGTGGAAATCTTCCCCGCCGGCCATGCCGGTGATTGCTGCTCGGTGATGCCGCTGCACCACCACTGCCTGTTCAAGCTGGGGGTACACCTGGGCGAACTCTGGCACCTCACGCCGCTGGCCAACTGGCTGCGCGCCAACGGCCGCAACCGCTTCCTGCTCACCGCCCCGCCACTGCGCCTGCCCGGCGCCGTGGGCGCCCCGCTCAACCCCATCGCCACAGTCTGACGGAGTTCCATCATGCCCAGAGAACGCGTGCTCATTACCGGAGGCGCCTCCGGTATCGGCGCGGCCATCGCCCAACGCTGCCGCGATGACGGCTTCGAGCCGGTGATCATCGACCGCATCGGCGACGGCCTGATCGCCGACCTGAGCGATACCCGCGCCACCGCCGCCGCCCTCGAACAGGCCCTGGCCGATGGCCCGATCACCCGCCTGGTGAACAACGTCGGCATGGTCTGCCCCAATCCCGCCGACGAGCAGAGCTTCGAAGAACTGGAGCGGGTCTGGGCGCTGAACGTCCGCTGCTCGCTGCAGTGCATGCAGGCGCTGCTGCCGGGCATGAAGGCCGCCGGCTTCGGGCGCATCCTCAACATGTCCTCGCGCGCCGCGCTGGGCAAGGAGCTGCGCAGTGCCTACGCGGCCACCAAGGCCGGGTTGCTGGGCATGACCCGCGTCTGGGCGCTGGAGCTGGGCCGGCATGGCATCACCGCCAATGCCATCGGCCCCGGCCCCATCCGCACCGAGCTGTTCGAGCGCGCCAACCCGCCGGACAGCCCGCGCACCCGGGCGATCATCGACAGCGTGCCGGTCAAGCGCCTGGGCGTGCCGGACGACATCGCCCAGGCGGCCTCGTTCTTCCTCGATGCACGCGCTGGCTTCGTCACCGGCCAGGTGCTCTACGTGTGCGGCGGCATGACCGTCGGCGTAGCCGCCGTCTGACCTGCATCACCCCGCTGGCCCGCCTCATCAGCGGGCCAGCAGCTTGTTAATCCGCGGTTAAACACCCCTTCCGCAGACTGAAATTGTGACCCCCAGGGCGCGCTGGCAAGCTGGTTTCCAGGCGTGATGAAGGCCGGAAAAGGCCGCATCCGCCCGCGATGAAAACGAAAAAGGACCCGCAGTCATGATCGACAAGCTTTGCCCCAGTGCCGCCCAGGCGCTGGCCGAGATTCCCGACGGCGCGATCATCGCCGTGGGCGGCTTCGGCGGTGCCGGGATGCCCGAAGACCTGATCGACGCGCTGATCGCCCAGGGCGCGCGTGACCTCACCCTGGTGAGCAACAACGCCGGCCAGGGCGATACCGGCCTGGCCGCTCTGCTCAAGGCCGGCCGCGTGCGCCGCATTCTCTGTTCCTACCCGCGCATGGTCGGCTCCCACGTGTTCGAGGAACTGTACCGTGCCGGCAGAATCGAGCTGGAGATCGTCCCCCAGGGCAACCTCGCCGAGCGCCTGCGCGCTGCCGGCTGCGGCATCGGCGGGTTCTTCACCCCCACCGGCTACGGCACCCTGCTCGCCGAAGGCAAGGAAACCCGCCTGATCGACGGCCGCCACTACGTGTTCGAAACCCCGATCCACGTCGACTACGCGCTGATCAACGCCGAGGTCGGCGACCGCTGGGGCAACCTGGTGTACCGCAAGACCGCGCGCAACTTCAGCCCGGTGATGGCCATGGCCGCGCGCCACACCATCGCCTCGGTGGGCCGCGTCTGCGCCCTGGGCGAGATCGACCCGGAGCAGGTGGTCACCCCAGGCATCTTCGTCAAACGCATCGTGCAGCGCACCCGCGCCGTCGCCCCCAGTGAAGTCGACCGCAGCAAGGCAGGTTGAGCATGGACAAACAGACCCGCAACGCCATGGCCGCCCGCGTGGCCCGCGACATCCCCGAAGGCGCCTACGTCAACCTGGGCATCGGCCTGCCGACCCTGGTGGCCAACCACCTGCCGGCGGACAAGGACATCTTCCTGCACAGCGAGAACGGCGTGCTCGGCCGCTGGACCGGTGCCAAGCCCGGCGAGGAAGACTGGGATATGATCAACGCCGGCAAGGAACCCATCTGCCTGTCGCCGGGCGCGGCGTTTTTCCACCATGCCGACTCCTTCGGCATGATGCGCGGTGGCCACCTGGACATCTGCGTGCTCGGCGCCTTCCAGGTTGCGGCCAACGGTGACCTGGCCAACTGGCACACCGGCTCGCCGGACGCCATCCCTGCCGTCGGGGGCGCCATGGATCTGGCCATCGGCGCCAAGCGTATCTTCGTGATGATGGAGCACTTGGCGAAGGACGGAGCGTGCAAGCTCATCGAACACTGCACCTACCCGCTCACCGGCATCGGCTGCGTCAGCCGCGTGTACACCGACCTCGCCACACTGGAGATCACCGCCGAGGGCGTGCAGGTCATCGAGCTGGCGGGCGAGACCACGGCCGAGGCGCTGCAGGCCGTCACACCGATCCCGCTGGACTTCTCCACGCTGCGCAGCCGCCCTGCGCGGGCCTTGAGCCCGAGCGCCGAGCGGGCGCTGGGCTCCACCTGAGGACGCCGCCGTGAGCACCTTCGACCGTGCAAGAGCCTGGGATCAGGGCGATCTGACACAGCTGCTGAGCCTGGAAGACGGCCCGCAGGACACCTTCCGCGCCACCGTCAACGACAGCAACGTCAACGGCCGCGTGTACGCCGGACAACTGCTCGGCCAGGCCCTCTGGGCCGCCGCGCAGACCGTGCCGCACCGAGTGCCCAGTACCCTGCAGGCCACTTTCCTGCAGGGCGCGCGCCCCGAGGACGCGCTGGAATACAAGGTGGAAGCGCTGCAGGATGGCCGGCGCTTCTCCAGCCGGCACATCTATGGCGTGCAGGGCACCGCGCTGGTGCTCAGCGCCCACGCGACCTTCCAGCACCCCGGCGAATGCATCGATGCGACACCACGCCTAGAGCGCGAGGTCCCGCCCCCGGAAAGCCTGCCGGACCTGCGCGAACTGGCCGAGCGCTACCCCGGCCAGGGCGAGGCGGCGCAGGTGCGTTTCACCGGGCAACCACTGCTGGATATCCGCCCGGTGAACCCCGCGGTGTACTTCGGCCGCACACCGTCGCAGAACGAAATCGCCTACTGGGTACGCCTGCTGCAACCGCTGACGGCCGAAGGTTGCCTGCACCATGCGGCGCTTGCGTATCTCTCCGACTGCTGGTTCAACGGCGCCCTGACACCCCCTGCGGGTGCGAGGGAGCTGTGGCAACGGCACTACGTCGCCAACCTCAATCACACGCTGTGGTTCCACACCCCCGAACCGGCCTGCGACGACTGGCTACTGTTCGTCAGCCAGGCCACCCGCAGCCTGGCCGGACGCGGCCTGGCGCTGGCGCACATCTACCGCCGCGACGGCCGTCTGATCGCCAGCATGGCCCAGGACCTGCTGATTTCTCCGAGGACCGACTGACCGCTTAACCCGACCCAAAGGCAGGCTTTCGCAAAGGCAAATGGGCGCGCGAAGCAATCTGCCGCATGCTCGCTTCACGAACTGAGCCCCCGCCCGCCTGGCGGTCAGCTCGCACGACGAGCGCCACCCAAACGCGGCAACCGCGGCCACGCGCCGCGAACCGACACCCAATAACAATAAGGACGGTAATCACCATGTTCGACTGGTACAAAACCGGCTCCCGGCAGGAGCGCAAGACCTTCTGGGCCTGCTTCTCCGGCTGGGCGCTGGATACCTACGACGCGCAGATGTTCAGCTTCCTGCTGCCGGCGCTGATGGCGGTCTGGCAGATCTCCAAGGGCGAGGCCGGCATCGTCGGCACCGCCGCGCTGCTCTCGGCCTCCCTAGGCGGCTGGATCGCCGGCATCCTCAGCGACCGCTATGGCCGTGTGCGCATCCTGATCTTCACCATCTGCTGGTTCACCCTGTTCGGCTTCATCGCCGGCTTCACCCAGAGCTATGAGCAGATGCTGGTGATCCGCACCCTGCAGGGCCTGGGTTTCGGTGGTGAGTGGGCGGTCGGCGCGGCGCTGATGGCCGAGGTCATCCGCCCGGAACACCGTGGCAAGGCACTGGGCTTCGTGCAGAGCGGCTTCGCCCTGGGCTGGGCCGCCGCCGCGGTGATCATGACTGGCCTGCTCGCCTGGCTGCCGCAGGATCTGGCCTGGCGCGTGGCCTTCTGGGTCGGCGTGATTCCGGCTGGCTTCGTGCTGTTCATCCGCCGCCACGTGAAAGATCCGGAGATCTACCGGCAAGCCACCGCCAAGGTAGAAGAGAAGGCCTCGATGCTCTCCGCCTTCCGCCCCGCCGTGATCCGCCTGACTCTGCTGGCCGCCGTACTGGTCACCGGCCTGCAGGCCGCCGCCTACACCATCATGGCCTGGCTGCCGACGCTGATGGTCTCCGAGCGCGGGCTCAAGCCTGGCCCGGTGATCTTCACCATGCTGATCATGTGCGCGGGCGCTTTCGCCGGCTTCATGGTCACCGCCTGGATCGCCGACCGCTACGGCCGTCGCCCCGCCCTGCTGCTGTTCAGCGTCGGCGCTTGGATCTTCACCGTGGTCTACATGCTGGTGCCGATGAGTACGGAACTGCTGATGGCCATGGCCTTCCCCGTGGGCGCTTTCGCCACCGGCATCTTCGCGGTGCTCGGCCCGTTCCTGAGCGAACTCTTCCCCACCCATGTGCGCACCACCTGCATGGGCTTCTCCTACAACCTGGGCAAATCCCTGGGCGCGCTGTCCATCGCCGGCGTCGGCGTGCTCTCCGAGAAGATCGGCCTGGCGCAGTCCATCGGCACGTTCTGCCTGGTGGCCTACGCACTGTCCGTGACCGCCGTGCTGCTGCTGCCCGAAACCCGTGGCGTACGCCTGCAGGATGTCGACGCCAAGGTCATGAACGACGGCGAAAGCGAGCCCTCCAGCGGCGCCCAACTGTCCCAGAGCAAACTCTGACACCCGAGGAATCACCATGCTGTACTGCGTAAGAATGGACGTGAACATTCCCCGCGATATCCCGGCCGAGGAAGTCGAGGCGATCAAGGCCGCCGAGAAGGCCCGCGCCACCGAAATCCAGCGTTCGGGGAAATGGCCGCACCTGTGGCGCGTCGTCGGCCAGTACTCGAACATCAGCGTGTTCGACGTAGAGAGCAACGACGAGCTGCACGCTCTGCTCTCCAGCCTTCCGCTGTTCCCCTTCATGGCGATACAGGTCACCCCGCTGGCCAGGCACCCCTCCTCCATCGCCTGACTCTGGCGGCGGCTCTTCCGGGCCGCCGCCGTCTTCCCACGACTTTCAGGATGCGGCCACGCCATGCCAATGCTGCTGCAAGCGGACGCGCTCGACCTCAGTGAACTGATCCGCCCCGGCGACACCGTGCTCTGGGGCCAGGCCAACGCCGAACCCCTGCCACTGACCCAGGCGCTGATGGAGCAACGCGCGCGCATCGGCCGCTTCCGCGTCATGCTCGGCATCGCCAGCAGCCGGACCTGTGGCCCCGAACATGCCGACGTGGTCGATTTCCTCGCCTACTGCGGCGCCGGCGCCAACCGCGAACTGGGCAACGCCGGGGTGCTCGACATCCTGCCCAGCCACTATTCGCAACTGCCCGGGCTGATCGCCAGCGGAGCCCTGCGCATCGACGTGCTGATGCTGCAACTGGCACCCGCCGACGCCAATGGCCGCTACAGCCTGGGCATCGCCCACGAGTACCTGCTACCAGCGCTGGATCATGCGCGGGTGGTCATTGCCGAAGTGAACCAGCAGGCGCCACGCACCTTCGGCGAACGCACACTGGGCGAGGCAGACCTCGACGCCATCCTGCACACCGACCGGCCCCCACTGGAAAATCCCCCGGCGCGCATCCGCGAAGCGGACACCCGTATCGCCGCGCACATAGCCGAGCTGATCGACGACGGCGCCACCCTGCAGATCGGCATCGGCGCCATCCCCGACGCGGTGCTCGGCGCCCTGCGCGCCCATCGCGACCTGGGTGTGCATTCGGGCAGCCTGGGCGACAGCGTCGCGCAACTGATGCAGGCCGGCGTGATCACCAACGCCTGCAAGAGCCGCGACCGGCATGCCAGCGTAGGCGGGGTGCTATTGGGCAGCCGGGTGATCCACGACTACGCCCACGACAACCCGGCCATCCAGTTGCGCTCTACCGCCTATACCCACGACGCGGACGTGCTCGCCAGCCTGGACCGCTTCGTGGCGATCAACTCCGCCGTGGAGGTCGACCTCACCGGCCAGATCAACTCGGAAGTCGCCGCCGGCAGCTACGTCGGCGCCGTGGGCGGCGCCTTGGACTTCCTGCGCGGCGCTGCTCGCGCCAAAGGCGGCCTGCCCATCATCGCCCTGCCCTCCACCGCAGGCAGCGGCAGCCGCATCGTCGCCCGACTCAACGGCCCCGCCACCATCCCGCGCAGTGACGCCGGGTTGATCGTCACCGAATTCGGCGTCGCCGACTTACGTGGCAAGACTATTCGGGAAAGAGTGGCATGCATGCTGGAAATCGCCCACCCGCGACACCGTGCGGCGCTGGAGGCACAGCTCTAAGCTCGCGCTGGGCATGACGCTCGACTTCCGCTTTTAACGACCCAGCAATCCGCCATGAAGAAATCGAAGCTTCGAAGGAATGTCCGCTGAGGCTCGGAAACGATCCTTGACGCCGGCCCCAGCCAGGCAACTGCCCTCCTCGGAACTTGCCATGCACGGCCAGCACCGGCTTGCGCGGTTCACCGTGGAGGTTGCCGTTGGCGGAAGTGCCGACGGTTTGGTGGCAGCCCTTGTCGAACCGGTTGTCGAGGTTCGGCGTCGTCGACCGGTGCTCATGGCGTCCACTAGGGAAAAATGGGATTGCCCCGCAATCTATCCATCGCCTCTCGAATGCCTGGCGGCCCAGGCAAGTACAGCCGATAGCCGCCGTTGTGCCCCTCCGCTATCGGCCCGGGCTAGCGAGTGCTCTGCGCGTTATGGAAGATCTTGAAGAGGTCCGACTGCGACTTGATCTTGAGCTTGGCGTAGACGTGCCGCCGGTGGACCTTCACGGTCTCGGCGGAAATGTCGAGCTTCGCCGCCGCCTCCTTGTTGGAGCAGCCGCTGAGGACGAGCCGGATGACGTCCAGTTCCCGGGCGGTCAGGGGCGTGCCCAGGCGCGCCATCATCTGCTCCAGGTTGCCCTGCCAGCGTTCGCTTGGCCGTGAGGGCGGCTCGTTGACGCCGGCCTCGAAGAACAGGCGCTGGCGCATCAGCGCGCAGACCCAGGGGCGTATCAGCTCGAGCAGCGCGATCTGCTGCGGCTCGAAGCGCGAGCGGCTGCCCAGCGACAGGCACAGGCTGCGCTCCCCATCGAGGGCAACGTTGTACTGCACCTCGTCCTCGACCACGTTGTGGGTGAAGTACAGCCGGTAGTATTCCGTGTCGCGGAAGCATTCCGGGGCCACCTCGCAGAGGCGGAACAGGCCGCTTGCCGGCTTCTCGCGGTTGGCGACGTAGAAGGGGTCGAGCAGGTACAGGCCCTGCACGTAGTCGTGGAACAGCGGGTCGGGACCGCCGCCCTCGTAGGGGCTTTCGGCGAATATCCGCGGGCGGTCGTCGCTGAACAGCAGCGCCACCCAGCTGCCCAGCGCCATGTGGTCGCCCAGCACCTGGGCCATGGCGCGCCAGAAATCGGGCTGGTCGAGGCGTTCGGCCAGTTGCCCGAAGGCCCGGTGCCAGCCCACGTCCAGGAGCGTCAGGTTCATGCGGGTACCCCCGGGGTTAATCAATCGGCGGAATAGGAAATTCGGTGGCGGTTCGCATACTTGCAGCGGCCCCTCGGAAAAGTCCCCGACTTTCCCACTGTGGCCCCGGTTCATCAACAAGGTCCGAACAATGAAGCTTGAACTCGTGCAACAAGCCGCCCGCGACGGCGACACCCCGTACAACCTCCACCGCATCCTGCAGGCCATCGCCGGCTGCTCGCCGGACACGGACATCGTGGTGTTCCCCGAGGCGCAGATCACCGGCTTCCTCAACGCGCAGAACATCGCCGGCAACGCCGAACCGCTGGATGGCCCGAGCCTGCAGGCGGTACAGCGTGCCGCACGGGAGCGCGGCGTGGCAGTGGTCGTCGGGTTGATCGAGAACGACGGCGGCAAGTTCTACAACACCACGGTATTCGTCGCCCCCGAGGGCCTGCTGCTGAGCTACCGCAAGACCCATCTGTGGGTCTCCGAGCCGGGCCTGGTGCTGCCTGGCGACCGCTTCGCCACGCTGCAATGGCGCGGCGTGCGCATCGGCCTGCTGATCTGCTACGACAGCGAGTTCCCCGAAAGCGCCCGCGCCCTGGCCGAGCTGGGCGCCGAGCTGATCCTGGTCAGCGACGGCAACATGGAGCCCTTCGGCCACGTGCACCGCACCTCGATCGCCGCCCGCGCCCAGGAGAACCAGGTGTTCGCCGTGGTGGTGAACCGCGTGGGCGAAGGCGAGGACGCCATCACCTTCGCCGGCTGCAGCGCGGTGGTCGACCCCTTCGGCCATACCCTGTTCGAGGCCGGCAACCGCGAGTGCCGGCACTTCGTCGAGCTGGACTTCAGCCAGGTCGCCAGCGCCCGCGGACTCTACGACTACCACGCGGAAAAGCGCTTCCGCCTGCCCGGGGAACGCATCGAGCACGCCGATGGGCGTCATGAACTGCTGATTCCCTGACCTCACCAGCACCTTTCGCTACCTGCCAACAAAAGCACACCGCCGGCCGTCTCCCCTGGGACAGGCCGGCCAGGAGCCCCCATGAAACACCTGCGTCTTTTCTCGCTCGGCCTGGCCTCCCTGCTCGCGCTGGGCAATGCCCATGCCGAGCCGCCGACCGTGCACCTGTACAACTGGTCCGACTTCCTCGCCCCGGAAACCGCCAAGGAGTTCCAGGCCGCCACCGGCACCACGCTGGTCCAGGACGTCTTCGACGATGCCGAGGTGATGGAAAGCAAGCTGATGGCCGGCCGCAGCGGCTACGACGTGGTCATCATCCCGGACGACCTGATCCCCAACTTCGCCAAGGCCGGCGTGCTGCAGGAGCTGGACCGCTCGCAACTGGGCAACTGGCCGCACCTGGACGCCGAAGTGCTGCGCAAGCTGCAGGTGAACGATCCGGGCAACCGTTACGCGGTACCGTACATGTGGGGCACCACCGGCATCGGCTACAACCTGGACAAGGTCGCGCAACGGCTGGGGCCCGATGCCCCGGTGGACTCCTGGGACCTGATCTTCAGGAAGGAAAACATCAGCAAGCTGAGCGAGTGCGGCGTGGCCATGCTCGACGCGCCGGTGGAGATCATCCCCATCGCCCTGCACTACCTGGGGCTGCCGCCCAACAGCAAGAACCCCGACGACTACAAGAAGGCCGAGGCGCTGCTGCGCGACATCCGCCCCTATGTCCGCTACTTCGACTCCTCGAAATTCCCCTCCGACCTGGCCAACGGCAACATCTGCGCCGTGGTCGGCTGGGGAGGTTCGGTCTACGGCGCCAAGCAGACCGCCGAGCGCGCCCACAACGGCATCAGGATCGCCTACAGCATCCCCCGCCAGGGCGCGCCGGTGTGGGTGAACAACATGGTGCTGCTGAAGGACGCGCCTCACCCGCAACAGGGCTACGCCTTCATGGACTACATCCTGCGCCCGGAGATCACCGCCAGGAACTCCAACTACGTGGGCTACCCCAACGGCAACAAGGACGCCACCGCCCTGATCGACGCCCAGCTGCGCGACAACCCGGCGCTGTACCCGTCCAAGGAAGTCATGAGCACCCTGTACCCGCTGGAAACCCTGCCCCTGCGGCTCGAGCGCGTGCGTACCCGCATGTGGACCAGGATCAAGACAGGTACCTGACGGGCTGGGTCCAGGCCATGGAGGATGTGCGAGGAGTGTCTTGCGCATCCTTTTTGGGTCGATTGGCGTCGCAGGGCACTTTACTGCTGAACAATTGTTCAGTTATAAGATCGCAACCTTCCGGCTCTGCGCGGCACCACCCTGTGGGGTCGATTTCCTTTGCCCGGCTCGGCTTGCCCGCCCCGTGTCGTGAATGAACTGGAGTGCTCCCATGCAAAGCCCATTGTTCAAGACCCGTATCACTGAAATGCTCGGCATTCGCCATCCCATCCTTTGCGGAGGCATGGGGCCTGGTCTCTCCGACGCGACCTATGTCGCGGCTGTAGTCAACGCCGGCGGAATGGGATTCATCGTTGCCGCCGGCTTCCCTGATCCGGAAGAATTTCGTGAGCAGCTTCGGAAGTGCCGCCAGCTGACTTGCGGAAAGCGGTTCGGCGTGAACCTCTACATTTCAGGGCAAGCCAAGGCGGCTGGTCGCCTGCAGGAGCAAGTGAAGATTCTCGCGGAAGAGGATGTCCTCTGCGTCGAGACTTCTGGCGCAAGTCCCGAAGGTATTCTTCCAGCCCTGCGGGATGCGGGTATCAAGGTGCTGCACAAGGTTCCCGCGGTCCGTTACGCGCGTTCGGCTGAACGGCTTGGCGTGGATGCAGTGATCGTCGTCGGCAATGACTGTGGAGGCCATCCGGGTACTTATGGCATCAGCAGCATGGTCCAGGCGCCCCATGCCTCAAAAGAGATATCCATTCCGCTGGTGATTGGCGGAGGAATGGGAACCGGCCGCCAGTTGGCTGCCACGCTCATGATGGGGGCGGACGCCGTCCTGATGGGTTCGAGGATGCTGGTCTCCGAGGAACTGTGGATCCACCGCCAATACAAGGATCTGCTGGTTGAAAGCGATGGTACCGATAGCGTCATTGTAAAGACCGGGCTGCGACAGCATCACAGGGTGCTGAACAACGAAAGCGCAAAAGCAGTTGCAGCCCTGGATGCGACGGGGACCAGCGACTTCGAACGCTACCGCCCGCATGTCATGGGGGCGCTGACCACCCAGGCATACCTGACCGGCGACAGTAGCCTTGGCATGCTCGACTATGGCCCGTCAGTGGTATTTGCCGATGCCGTACAGCCGGTGGAAGCCATCTTCGATGAAGTTCTCGACGATGCACGGCAGGCGATGCTTCGCTTTGAAGGGCTCCGCTGCCAGGCCTGAACGTCCGCTGCAGGTCGAAAACCAACGTCGACAATCGATTCGCCCTCCCCTTCGTTGAGCGCCCACGCAGGTACGGCGAGAACGCCGGATACCCGCGGGCGTTACATATGTGCACGGCATTTCTGCCGTTGCATCGAAGGCCGAGATCTATGCCCCAGGGCTAATCAACCGCCGCAGCCATGTCCACATTGGCAGCCGTCTTTCTTGCGCAGAATTTCGTAGAGTTCGTCCTTGAGCTGCAGCTTCTGCTTCTTCAGCGACTCGATGGTGTCGTGGGTTGCGGGAGTGATGCCAGCTTCCATGTTCTTGATCTCCTGGTCGAGATCGTTGTGGCTATGGAAGAGCTTTGCAAAATGCGGATCCTCGGTCTTGAGGCGGGAAATCTTTTCGCGGAATTCGGGAAACATGAGGGTTCTCCAGGAGAGTGAAAAAGCACTTTGCAGGATCCGGGCTGGGCCAGTGTTGAGGTAGATCACTGAAGGCAGCGCAAAGAAAGGGCGTGTCCGCTCCTGGCCGGTGTCTGCCGGATCCCACCGACTGACTCGAGCCGAAAACCAACGGCAACAATCGATCCGCCCTCCCCTTCGTTGAGCGCCCACGCAGATACGGCGAGAACGCCGGCTGCCCGCGGGCGTTACAATGGCGCCAACGCCGATTTCCCGATCGGGCATGCCCGGAGCCAGCTTCAGATGTTCACCCTTGCAAACCTCGACACATCGCCACCCGAATCCCTGAAGAGCCAGGTTCTGCAGATGGTGGTGGACTACTTCAGCGACATCAGCCCGGTGCCGCTGACGCCCAGCAATCCGCTCTATCAGCTGTACCAGTACGTGATCGGCTACGAGGTACACCTGTACCTGCAGGCCATGAACGGCACCCCGGAGAGCCCCGCGCGGCTGATCCTGGCCCTGGATGACGACGATCCCTCCCAGGTGCTGGGTTTTGCCCTGTACCTGCCGAGCCTGGATGACGCCGAGGCCTGCACGCTGGCCTACCTGGCCGTCAAGGCCAGCCACCGCCGCCGCGGCATTGCCCGGGCCATGTTGCGGCAGATGGTCGAGCACCGGCCCCACGCCGAGCTGGCCTGCGTAGCGGGCAAGGTGCCGGTCTTCGAGTCGCTGGGCTTCCAGGTACTGGCGGCGCAGGGGCCGCAGGTGCTGCTGAACACCCGCGACCACCGCTCGGACGGCATGGTGGCGGTACAGGACCTGGCCCCGATCTACCAATCCAGGGAAGTGCGGCAGATCCACGCCTACCTGCTGCAGCAACGCGGCAAGAAGGCCATGAGCGACGCCGAGAACAAACGCGACCGCCTGCTCGACCAGTTGGCCTACCAGGCTCAGGCATTGGTGAAAGAGCGTTTCCCTACGCTTCACTGAGGGTCGATTTTTCCTGCCTTGAATGTCCGTTTCCGGCCAGGAGCGGACGTTCACGGAGGGCCGAGTACAACCTCATCAGATACTTTTTCATCGACCCATTAAGTGAAAAGCCCGGCATGCCAGGCTTCTCTTATCTGAGAAATATTTCTCTCAATCTATCTGGAAGCACTGGAAGAGGATGCGCATCATCAAGACTGAGCCGATCAACATCGTCAGCCAGTCCTAGAACGCCACCATCCGGATCGCAACGTCACCCCAGAATATTTCGATTGATAGGTCTCGCACCCGGATCTTGAAGCCAATCGCTCAGTGATCCACCTCTTGAATAGCGTTGGAAATGTGGGGTTCCCAATACGTATAAAGAGGCAAGCAAACAAGGTGGAAAATAATCCAACACGCATATATAGCGGCCGGCTGGAAGCACAAACCCGTCGTAAACTTCCCATGAGCCATCTCATGCCTCAACATGTGCCCGCCCTTTAAGTTGAACAAAAGATGTATAACATATACAACATCGGAGCCAAATATGCTTTCAAGTTCATCCCGTTTATTCGAATACATCTGACTGAGAGATTGATCCTCCTGGGTCAGATCCACATTCATTTTGGCGGTGCTCTTACCCTGACTGTTTAAAACATGTCTGAGAGAGTTTTCCAACTGAGGAATTAGGAGATGGCAAGCAGTAACCATATCCCCCTGAATCAGCCGAGCAAAACCGGTCGCAAATACCGCTTCATGCCCGGCAGGGACAAATGGGCTATTAAAAGTCAACGACTCCAAATGCCGCTCATCAATCGATTGATATCGAGACATTGTTATACAGGCCGGCTTTACATGAGCTTCAACCGCGTAATTAATCTCCACATCAATCTTGGATAGGCTTTCGTAGTCAAACCACTCAACAGAAGGATTTACATCAATTGGAGTTGAGGGCACGTTAGCAATTACCTTCCCATTCGCATCTGAAAAGCTCTTTCCAAAAAATGAAGAGAGGAATGAATTCTTTCTCCCTTCCAAGCACTGCCTGTGAAGCTCGAACTTTTCAGGAATACGTATAATGAATGCCAACCGAAATAGCATTTCATGGACGTCTAGACTCTCAAATTCGTCGATGGTGGCTTGGCGTTCCGCAGTCAAATCCATCGGAATTCTGAACGTCCCAAACTCAGAAAGAGATGCCTGCTCGAATTCCTGCAACTCTCTTTTCAGAGCGTCAATCCGCTCCTGTGCATTACCAATTTTTCTGAGCGCGCCAATTGCATCCCTCGTCCAGGTCGCTTTCACAATCGCGGAGGTCGCTCCATCGCGCATTCGCAGTATCTGATCTACTGCTCGCTCCTTGCAGTTCCTGGCAGCAGCACTATCACCAACTCTGCTGTAGGCATAAGCAGCCAACTCCCAGACTTTTTTTACCGCCTCGGGATGCTTTTTTGCCAGATTCTTTGAAGCCAATTCCTCGGAGTCTTTAGATATTTTATTCCAACTAATTAGCGCATGCGGCTCGCCAAGATTAGCCAGCCTGCAAAATGACACTAGATCTCCATTTTCTTGAGCTTTTGTATACGAGACCGCAAAGATCTCCTTCATCTTAGCTGAAGGTTTTTTGCGCTGACCGATGAATGCGCTTATCGAAATGGCTCTTTCGATAAGATCAACCACCTTGTGGGGCACCCAAGACTCGGACTCGTACTGGAACAGAAGTTCTTTCTTGAAAAATGACTCAACAGCTGAGAAGTAAGAGTCGATGGCAAGCCTAGCCATCGCATAGAGTTTCTTTTGAACAAACCAGCAACTATCAGCAACCCGAGCCCTAACCAACGGGTGATCAATCTTTTCGGCGACCTCTACCAGAACATCCTGCTGAGCGCCAAAATAGTCGGACGGAATCAAGGTTCTCTTCCCATCCATCACAATCTGCGGCGTGAACGTATCGGCTCTAGTTGGATTGAAGTGATAACCACATACAACAGCAAGAACTCTATAAGCTCTTCCGCTGGAGGAATCGCCCCGCCCATCAGCCTCGCCCGCCGCGTCCTGGAACACTCGCTCTAGGGTGTGGAAATGCAAAGAGTTGCTCATGGAGAGGATCGACCTAGCGAGGATCACTTCGAAATCCTCCGCGCTAGCTAAATCCATAGGGCTTACTGGTTTCTCATCGTCCTGTTCTGTCATTTCGTGCGATCCATCCGAAGTAAGATAAGCAAAGCTTATCTCACTTTTCCTGAGGCGGAATGGGGCTAGTGGGTTGAGACACTTATCCGGCTAGGAACGAACTTGCGAAAAATCCGCTGCGGGTCGAAAGCAGCCCCTGCACAGGGGAACACCATTGATAGCCAGGGAAGGGAATGTCGTTCAATTCACATAGACGAAAGCTGCTGGATGAAAGCCAGCCATTCTCGCACCGCGCTTCGCACGCGCGCTCGTGCGCCCTTCTGGTGGCCCGGAAGTCAGGGCTGAAGCGGGATGCTCTCCTCGAACTGGTGGAGAGCAAAACCGGCGTCGATCTGCATGCCTCCAAGTCAGCCGCTGAACTGCTGATTGCCCTGGAGGCACTGGAGAACATGCGCTTAGGTCGAGAGTGCCCTGTCGACTCGGAATTGCTGCTATCTGGGGCAGCAGCCGACCAGGAAGTGGGCTGACGCCAAGGTCTGCTTCCGAAGGCAGGATCGGCGGCGGGCTGCAATGAGCTGGAAACAACCCGTTTGAGGCGAGCTGGTCGGGGGCAAGTATCGACCGCTGGCTGATGCAATTGCTTCATGGTAAAGGCATAATGCCATCACCCGCCTCCGCTGCCCAGGACAGGTCGCCTACCCCTATCCCCGTGGCCTCCGCTTCAATCCCACGCCAGTCATTCGAAGTGCCCTGGCAGATTTTTCTAAATGGAATTTACCTTGAGTTCTTCGTTACTTTCGCACAGGGAAAACAACCGTGTATCAGGCATGACGCGCAAGGGGCCAGCCCTTCGATGCGTAGTCGCTTTGGTCATGCTGCTCCAGGCCACCCTCGCACATGCCTTGTCCACGGCCTGTTCGACACTGAACGCGAACAGTGGCACCACCTCCTACACCGGGCGGTTCGCCAGCACCGACTTCGACAGCGGCGAAAGCATCACTTTTTCGTATACCGACAATGGCCAGGGTGCAGGTGGCAGTCCGATAACCTCGGATCTCGTGAACCTGCGTTCACGCACCATAACCACTGTCTATTCCGACTACCGCAGCTATACCGGCAGCGCCGGGTCGTATACGGCGACGGTTTCCTCCGCCCAACTGGCGGCTGGCGGCCTTTACGCGCAGATTTCCACCGGCACGTACATCAGTGCGGTCAGCATCACCTGCTCCGCGGCCGTAGTCGCCGACGCCTCCCTGGCCGGCCTGAGCTTGTCCGTCGGCACGCTGTCGCCGACGTTCGCAACCGCCACCACCACTTACACGGCAGCCGTGAGCAACAGCGCCAGCGCGGTCGTGGTGCGACCTACCGCCCGGGCCAGTGACAGCACCATTACGGTCAATGGCGCTGCAGTTGCCTCGGGCTCGGACTCGTCGGCGATCAGCCTGGCGGTCGGAGCGAACACGATCACCGTGGGGGTCACCGCCGCCGATGGCCAGACGACCAAAACCTATTCCATCACCGTGACACGCACCGAAGCAGCCCCGCTGGCGACCGACGTCACAGCCGGCGTGGCAGCCAACTCGACCAACAATGCCATTACCCTGGCGATCACAGGCTCCCCCACCTCTGTGGCCGTCGCCTCCGCGGCCAGCCACGGCACGGCCACAGCCAGCGGCACCTCGATCACCTACACCCCGGTCGCCGGCTATTCCGGCACCGACATCTTCACCTACACCGCCACCAACGCTAACGGCACCTCGGCCCCAGCGACCGTCACCATCACCGTCAACGCGCCGACCCTGGCCATCAGTCCGACCACTCTGCCCAACGCCACCGCCAGCAACAGCTACAGCCAGAGCCTGAGCAGTGCCAACGGCACGGCGCCGTACAGCTACGCCGTGACTGCCGGCGCCCTGCCGGCCGGGCTCACCCTGAACAGCGGCGGCACTCTCAGCGGCACACCCAGCGCCGTCACCACCGGCAACTTCACCATCACCGCCACCGACGCCTACGGCGCCACCGGCAACCGCACCTACAGCCTGACGGTGGATGCCGCGACCATCGCCATCACGCCTACCACCCTCGGCTCGCTCGCCGTCGGCTCGGCCTACAGCCAGAACCTGAGCGCCAGTGGCGGCAACGGCAGCTACATCTGGTCGACCAGCGGCACGCTTCCGCCGGGTATCACCGTCAACAGCAACGGCCTGGTCAGCGGCACACCGACCACCGCCGGCAACTACAGCTTCATCGTCACGGCCACCGACAGCCTGGGCTCGCCCGGCTCGCGCGGCTATAGCGTGACGGTCAACGAGCAGGCGCCGGTCGCCGGCAACTCGAGCCTGACCGTACAGGGCGGCAGCGGCAGCACCCCGGTCCCCCTGAACCTGAGCGGCGGCTCGGTGACTCTGGTCACCATCACCACCCTCGCCACCAACGGGACCGCCACCGCAACAGGCAGCGGCATCACCTATGCCCCCAACCCGGGCTTTGCCGGCAGCGACAGCTTCAGCTATACCGCCACCGGCCCAGGCGGCACCTCCAGCGTCGCCACCGTCAGCGTCGCGGTCACGGCACCGACCATAATCATTTCCCCAGCCACGTTGACCAACGCGACGCAGAACACCGCCTACTCGCAGACCCTCACCGCCAGCGGCGGCACCGGGCCGTACACCTTCAGCGTGGTCACCGGCAGCCCGCCAGCGGGCTTGAACGTGTCGTCCGCCGGCGTTGTCAGCGGCACCCCGACCGCCACCGGCACCTTCAGCTTCACCGTGCGCACCACCGACAACGGCGGCTTCAGCGCCAGCCAGGCCTACACCCTGGTGGTCACCGCCGACCAGACCCCGGTGGCCGGTCCGGTGAGCGCCACGGTGGCGGCCAACAGCTCGGCCAACCCCATCACCCTGAACCTGAGCGGCGGCGCCGCCACCAGCGTCAGCGTGACCGGCAGCCCGAGCCACGGCAGCACTGCGGTCAGCGGCACCACCATCACCTATACCCCCACCGCCGGCTACTCGGGCAGTGACAGCTTCACCTACAGCGCCACCGGCAGCGGCGGCAGCTCGGCGCCAGCCACGGTAAGCCTTACCATCTCGGCACCGACCCTGGCACTCACGCCGGCCAACCTGGTCAGCGCCACAGCGAACACGGCCTACTCGCAAGGCCTTGCTGCCAACGGCGGCACCGCGCCGTACAGCTTCAGCGTGACCAGCGGCGCCCTGCCCTCCGGCGTGAGCCTGTCGTCCGCCGGCATCCTCAGCGGTACTCCGAGCGCCGCCGGTACCTTCAACTTCACCGTGCAGGCTACCGACAGCCTCGGCGCAACCGGCTCGCAGGCGCTTGCCCTGACGGTCGCCTACCAGGCGCCGGTCGCCGGGCCGGTGAGCGTCACGGTGGCAGCCAACAGTTCCGCCAATCCCATCACCCTGAACCTGGGCGGCGGCGGCATCACCGGCATCGGCGTGGCCAGCGCTCCAAGCCACGGCACCACTTCAGTCAGCGGTACCAACCTCAGCTATACCCCCACCGCCGGCTATTCGGGCAACGACAGCTTCACCTATGCCGTCACCGGCCCAGGGGGCACCTCGGCAGCGGCCACGGTGAACATCACCGTCACCGCGCCGACACTGGTCATCACGCCGTCCACACCGGGCCTGCCCGGCGCGACCCAGAGCATGGCCTACAGCGCCAGCCTTGCCGCCAGCGGTGGCATGGCGCCCTACAGCTATGCGCTGAGCGGCAGCCTGCCAGCAGGCCTGTCCCTGGACAGCGCCACCGGCGCCATCACCGGAACGCCCACGGCGGTGGTCAACAGCAACTTCACCATCAACGTGACGGACGCCAATGGCGCCAGCGGGACCCGCAGCTACAGCCTGACGGTCGTGGCCCAGGCCGTCGTGGTGCCGCCTTCCAGCGAAACGCTGGCCCCGGGCCAGAGCGCCAGTGTCGATCTCACCCGCGATGCCAGCGGCGGTCCGTTCCTGCGCGCGCGCCTGTTGTCGGTGAGCCCGGCGTCGGCGGGCACCGCCAGCCTCAGTGGTCCGTTCACCCTGCGTTTCGTGCCGGCCGCCGCCTTCGCCGGCAGCGCAGTGGTGAGCTTCAGCCTGGAAAACACAGGCGGCAACACGGCAACCAGTACAGTGACCTTCAGCGTGCAACCGCGCCCTGACCCGACTCGCGACGCCGAAGTGATCGGCCTGCTCAACGCTCAGTCGCGGGCCGCAGAGCGCTTCGCCAGTACCCAGATGGACAACTTCAACCGCCGCCTGGAGCAACTGCACCGCCCGACTTGCGACCGCGATTCGTTCAACGCGGATGTACGACGCGGGCGCGACAACCTGAACCTCGGCGGCCTGGGCAAGGCGCTGCGCGACGAACTCGAAGGCAACGGCGTCGACGCGGACGACGACGAACAGCGTCGCAAGGAAAAGGACAGCTCTCGCGCCAGTGCCGGCGAATGCTCCGAAGAAGCCCTCGCCTTCTGGACCGACGGCTTCATCAACAGCGGCTCCAACCAGGCACGCGGCGCCAAGGACAACAGCTTCACCACGTTTGGCCTGAGCGCCGGCATGGACTATCGCCTCTCGCCACGTACCGTGGTCGGTCTAGGCGTCGGCTACGGTAACGACCGTACCGACATCGGCGAGCACGACAGCCGTAGCGAAGGCGATGCTCTGGGACTGGCGGCCTACCTGAGCGCCAACCCGCTGTCGGAGGTCTATATCGATGCCCTGTTGGGCTACAACCGCATCCGTTTCGACTCGCGGCGCTACGTCACGGCCGACCCTTCCAACGGCTATGCCAGCGGTTCCCGCGACGCCGACCAGTTGTTCGCCTCACTGACCGCCAGCTACGAATATCGCCAGGGCGCGCTATCACTGGCGCCATACGCCCGGGTGAACAGCAGCTACACCCGCCTCGACGGGTATAGCGAGCACGGTGGCGGGATCTATGCGCTGTCCTATGAAGAACAGGATCTGCGCTACTTCACCTCGTTCCTGGGATGGCGCACAAGCTATGACATCCAGACCAGCCTGGGTGTGCTGACCCCGCGCGTGGGCCTCGCCTGGGGCCACAACTTCAACCGCAATCAGGACTACCGCGTGCGCTACGCCGACCAGGGCGATGACGGCATGCTCTATCGGCTGTCGCCCGACCCGATGGACACCAACTTCATCGACATGGACTCCGGCCTGAGCCTGAGCCTGGGCCGTGCCTGGCGCGTCGCCCTGTCGTACAGGAGCGCGCTGGGCACCAACGAGCGCAACGAGATGTTCCGCATCGGCCTGGACGGGAAATTCTGATCGACGTCCAGCAACGAAAAAGGCCACCGCAAGGTGGCCTTGATCTTTGGCTCAGGGGCATTGTTGAACGACAGCTATCGGCCAATAGCTGCCTGTCGTAATCGGCTCAAATCGACCCAAAGCAGAAGTTCGATTTGGAAAGTCCGATGGCTGCTTCGCAGCGGGAGCGATCGATCGTTAGGCTGCTACGAACGCTAGCCACCGGCGGGAAGCAGCCCTCCGGGACAGCCAGCTCGAGCCAGCATGGCCCCTCTCGCTTGACATCGCCGCTGAATCTGAATGGCTTAGATTGAGTAGCCGTTCTTCGCCGTCTTCAAGAGAGACTGCCCGTAGCTGCTCGGTTGCTTGATTTGCCTGCTTGCGAACACGCTGATGTCCAGGTCCGGCTTCCCACGGGCAGTGGTGACCTGTTCGATGCCTACTGACGTCAGAACGAGGTAGCAACCCTCGCCCCACAGAGACTCCGCATCGATATCAACCGGGCCGGCATCACGCCACCAGTAGAACCTTGCGACCACAGCGCCACTCGGGTCGAGGAAGACGCTGGGCTCCTCGTCATGCGCGCTCCAGCGAAGCCGCTTCACCCAGTTCGGGCACAAAGCGAACGAATAGGCCGCTGCGTCAAAGCCCATGTCCACGGAGCAAACTACTCGCCTTACCAGCGTTGGCGCCAGATCATTGTCAAGTGCGACATACTGGCCTAGCCAAACAGCGATGGGCAGCCTGGCATAGCAGTCGTCGAAGTCTTCACTGTCAATCTCTGTCGAGGGTGCTCTAAAGCGGTAGAGGCGGTGCTCCGACAGCCGTGGCTTGAGGATCTTGAAGCGGGATACTTCGGCCACGACTAGGCCGTGGCGGTCTGCTGGGAAGGGGGCAACGTCACCGCCGACTTCGTCAATCCACTTCCGCTCTCGCTCGGACCAACCCGCACTTCGGTCAAGCAGCGGCATGCGAATCCATTCGGGACGCACTCGCGGGAGCCTCAGCGGCCGAGGCGGAAGCGGGCAACCCAAACGCTCCAACAGCGTCGTCCTGTCGCGGCCTTTCAGCTTGCCGGCCAGCCGCAGTTCTCCCGCGACGTGGCGAAGGGCGGCAATGGCAATGTAGGCGTGGGGCTTCAGGTAAGTGATCTGCATCTCGAGGACGCGAAGCTGAGCCTCAAGCCTCTTGACGCCAGAGAGCCCGAATGCCTCAAGTCCACCCCAATCCTGGATGAACATCGCCGCGCGTCGGCGGACTGTCATCTCCTCAATGCCTGCCGCCTTCGCAATGTGACGTGCCGTCGAGCGCAACATCTCGGTCCAGCCAAGCGGCGACTCGACGCGCATTGCACCAGTTCTCTCGTCCGTGAATGCCTGGTCGCCCTCTGGCGGGTGCTCGAGTTCGAGGCGATAGAAGAGCGGAAGTGGCATCGCGTCCAAGGGGACAGCCAGCCCCCACCAATGCGACAAGAGCACGGCTGACTCTGCCACCGCTATGTCACGGTGACTGACCAACGCAGCCACGGCGCTGCCCAACTCGGGTGCGAGGTCCGCACTGTCAGCAGCCAGCAGCGTTCCGAGCGCCTGCAAGGGGGCATCTAACTCGCCGGCCATAAGTCGCCGCATAAGGGACTTGAACAAAGCTTGGCCGAGTCCGGCTTGCCTTGCCAAGCTCAACGTGCAATTGCGTGCGTGCCGCTGAACTTCTGCAACGGGCAGCCGATAGGCAAAGTGCAGCAGATCCTCCAAAAGTTCCGTGTCTCTGAGCGGTAGCTCGCTCGGCTGGAAGGGCCGCCCCAGTTGGAACTCGCGAGTGCAGGTCATCTGCTCCTCAAGCAGAGACCAGATGGCTGGCCAATCCGGCGTCGCGCTAATTACCGGCAGTATCGAATCTAGCTCTGTCAGTAGCGACTGGGTGCTCTCCTGGCCCGCCGTCACTGAATCGACGATGTTCTCGAAGGCAGCAGGGCATGTGGATGGGCCCTGCAAGAGCTTCTTCGCCTCAAAGTAAAAGAACTTGCCGCCACCCATCCACTGGCTCCAGGAGCTCCAGGGCTCCTTGCTTGACTCGTAGCCTTGTATCAGCTTCTTGGCGTACTCGACCTCCCCAGCCGCAGCCAACTTTCTAACCATCAGGAAGCGGCAGCGCGCGTCATCCTGCAAGACCTGCCAGCGCTCAAACATCCTCCGCACCAAATGAAGCGGGGCCGTCTCGGCCAGATATCTGAAACGGTACGGGGCGTTGTAGTTCAGTTCGTCGCCATCCGCTTCAAACGCGCGCTCAAGCTGC
Source organism: Pseudomonas sp. RW407 (assembly GCF_003176655.1). Lineage (NCBI taxonomy): Bacteria > Pseudomonadati > Pseudomonadota > Gammaproteobacteria > Pseudomonadales > Pseudomonadaceae > Pseudomonas > Pseudomonas sp. RW407. The sequence goes on from NZ_QGSL01000064.1 coordinate 78,101, forward strand.
TCGAGAGTAGTCTCCGAGTCGTACTTGCTTGGCGTATACGAGTGTCGAGGTTCCGGCGCTTCTGACGTCCACCGGGCTACGGCGGCATCGAGCTCGGCCGATGAAAACCCATGTCTTCCGGCAGCGGTGTCAAGGCGCTGGAGCAGTCCGACCCTCTCGTGTGCCCTGCTGGCTACCTCGATCGCCCCCAAAAGCATCCGCGTGAGCGGTTCAATCTGTCTGGGTCCTGCGGCGTCGGCGGCGATGTCGATGAAGTCGCCGACGTGGTACGGGTCCCGGTAGTGCGGTTCCATGTAGAACGGCAGACACAGACCGCACCAGACCGTCGCGCAAGCCAAGACGAGTTCAGGGCTTCGCCGGACCATCCCCGTCATGAGCAGGTCGACGCGGTTCGGCCAGCCAATCAGATGCCAATCCGCCAGTGTCTTTGACACCTCGAAGCCGAAGCGAGGTCCGACCTGCGTCGCTTCCTCGATTAGCGACATCGTCAAACGATGCGCGGCCGACGACCCTTCCGTTTCGGTCATGCCACCGACCTGGCGCATCAAGGTCGAGACTCGCTTGACACGGGTCTCCGGGTCAGCGGCGTTCGCAAGGACCAGGATGTCTTGCCAGATTGCGTACTGCGGGTCTTTCTTGGGGGCCAACGCGTAGCCAAGGCATTGCTCGGGAACCGTCGCCAGCAACTGTTTCGCCCGCGCTAAGTCCCCGACCGCAGCCAACGCGATGGCCAGATCCGCCAACCCGTCGATCTGCTCGCTCGGCGTGCTCTCCTGAAGCTCCGCCACGAGTGCGTTGAGTCGATCGACGGCCGCCACCCGGTCACCGTCAACCCGATACGCATCGACGGCCAATCTGCGTCGCAGGTACGCAGTGCCCCCCAGTGTCGATGAGGCGATGGCTGCGTCAATTTCCCGAAGTACCGCACGGTACTCAGTCTCGCCGCGCATGGCACCGAGCCTCAGCAGCGCTTGCGCGAGAATGGGGACCGCTTTGAAGGCCTGCTGAATGCGATATGACTCGCTGCCGCCATCTGAAGTCAGACGTAGGACGTACCCAAGGGCAATACGAGCTTCGTCCTGGATGATGCCAGCCGGCAAGGACGCGATGTCGATGGTGGCGCGACCTAGAAGCACGCCTATCGTCGAGGCGTGCTGCTGGAACGGATGAAGGAAGGTGTGCTTCGATAGTGTCGCGCTTGGCAGCGGCTTATTGAGCAGCGTGCAAAGCCTCGCGTGATGCATCACCGCGCCGACCAGATTACCCAGCCCAGCCAGGTCCGTCTCGTCGTCGCACATAGAGATCATCGGTGCGACCAGCTTGTCGAACAGGGCCTCGGCTAGGTCACGACGGTCAGCTTCGAATGCAATTAGTGCCATCCGGCGTCGGTAGCCGTTGGGTACCTCTACGAAGCCAGGAAGGGCGGCGGCAGCATCAAACAGGGCAAGCGCTTGCGCAACGTCGCCACGCCGACTGGCCACAAGACCTGCGTGAACCATCACCGAAGGCTTGTCTTCGTTGGCTACCCCGAGATTGCTGCAGAGGTCTTGTGGATCGGCGCCAACCTTCTGAAGGAGCATCGCCTCTGCGGCTTCCCTCCTCAGATGCAGTTGCAGCGCGGCGACAGTTTGCGGATCCACCTTTTCGGGCTGGCGGAGCCCCTCTGCGGCGAGGTGGTCAATCGCTATCTGGATCTGCTCGGTGTCTCGGAAGTGGACGGCGCGCCTTGCCCACCTCTCGAACTCCGTTATGTTGTGGTCGTGCCCGTGGTCCTGGAACTTGGACGTATGGAGCTGCGACAGTGGCTCGAGGCTTTCAAACAGTTCCTTCGCCCGCTGGAAGTCCCCTCGCGCTAACAGGGCGTCGACGACCTCGTAGCCCTGGCTGGGGAAGTACTGCACGAAGGCCAGGGCTGCATCAATGTCCCCAACCGCCAGCATCGCCAGCGGAAGCTGGTTGGCGTACTCAAGGGCAGTTTCCCGCCGCCCCACTTCGTCACGACACAGCAGCAGCCGTGCGAAGGCGGTCGCGTCGTGCGTTCCACGCACTGCCAGCAGAGCCAGGCGGATATCGGCGTGGATCTCGGCGATAGAACACCCGTCAGCCAGTTGCTGCCTGAAGCGAGCGGGCATCGCCAGTGCAAGTACATCGGCACCGTCGCCGGCACGGGCGCGGTAGCGCAGCTCAAGCCAGTGCTGCGCCGATTCGGGCGGCGCGTTCTTCGCCAACTGGGCGAGGTCACGGTACACGCGCTGCGAGTATTCGGCGTCGACGCTTCCGAGGCGGGTTCGCGGTTGAGCGATGACGAACAGCCGAAAGCTGTTGTGGAAGACGCTCCACCCCTGGGATGAACTGCGGAGCAGGTGCCGTGCAACGATCAGGGCGCGTTCAATCGCGGACTCCTTGACCATCGTGGCCAGCAGCCGCAGGTCCATGGGTGCCTCAGCCCGAGCGATGAAGCCCAGCACGTCCATGGCATCGACATCGCTTGCGATCTCGCGCCAAGCAGCGGTGTACACGGTCTCAATATCGCCGTCGAACGGCATCCCGCCGCTGAGAAGGTGCTTACGGCCGGCTTCGTCCGCGTGCAACAGCGCCTGAATCAAGTAACGCGTTGCCAGCGGGTGGCCATGCGTGAGATTGCTTAGATCCAACCTCGGAATCTCGGCAGGCAGGCCAAGCGCATCCGCCATCCGGGCGACCTCCTCGCGGCCGAGAGGCCCCATGAGAACCTGTCGCTCGCTCTTCTCCGCTTGCTCTCTTACGGCGGGCTTCAGATTCGCGAGATCCAGCCGCTGTGTGCCAAGCACGAACACAACCCCGTTGGGGATGGCCGCGGGAAGAGGCAGCTCGCCCAGAAGCGAATTGGTCGGCCGCTCTTCGCGAGGCACATGGTCGAGCCCGTCGACGACGATGATTGTTCGGATCCCGTCGCGGTCGAAGCGTTCACCAGCCTGCCGCACCAGGACTCCGAACTGTTCGCGGCGCTCATGCAGCGAGTCATCGCGAAGACGAAGTCCAACCAAACCGCTGTTGCGCAGCTGCGTGCCGACGTCGATCAGGAAGTTGTCGGCCTCCCCACGACCCACGCCTTGAGCAGCGCCCGGCACGTACGCCAAGTAGCGAACGAGCCGGACATTTGCTTCAGTGGCCAGCGCAATCTGCAGGAGAGTGGACTTCCCGGAGCCAGGCGGTCCTATGAGTGAGACATAGCCCTGGTCGGCGGCATGCAGCGCGGCTAGCAGCTTGACCTCAGTGTCGCGGTTGCGCTGGACATAGGCGCCGACCGGGAACCGGTGGATGAGCAGCGTCTTGGCGGGATCGCGCCAGCCAAGCTCACTAAGCAGCTCTTCACGCGTCCACCTGTCTTTGTCGCGGGCATCGGCGACCAGCTTGGGCAGTACGCTTGCAATCTCGGATGCCTGCCGCGCCTGCTCGGCGTTCAACTTGTGCGACTGGATGAAGTTGGCCGCAGCTCCGCACACCACACGGAGGCTGTGCAAGAACTGTTCGAAGTCGTCATCGCCCAGGCCGGCTTCACGGCGCAGGTGGTTGATCAGTCGACTCCATTCCTGCGTGTACCAATCCGCTAGCGGCCGATTTGGATGCTGTTGGAGTTCCTCAAGAAATGCCGCGCTGTGGGGCGGCGTGCCATCGCCTGGCTTGTCAGTAATCGACGGAAAGTCATTAACAACCAGGCGAATCTCGACCCGGCTTCCCGGGTTGTCCTTGCGCAGGCACTGCCAAGCATGAACCAGGGGCCTCAAGAGGCCGTTGGCACCAGTAAACAGCGTCTCAACAGTGAAAGTGCCTGGGAACTTGGACGTCTTGAACTGGTGGCCGACCACCAACCCATCGAAACCGAGCACCAAGTCGTCGGCAATACCCGCGTTGCGGTCTGCGACGCCGATCCAGAGCAGCTCGTCGCGCTCGAGCGCAGCATAAATGGCAGCGCCCGCCCGCTCGTACTGGCCAATGTATCCACGGAGTGCTCGACGTTCGCCCTCCGCCGGCGCAGTTGCAGGAGCTACAGAGGTTGATGGATTCGGTTTCTTGGACATTTTTGGAGCCATGTGAATGGATTAGGTAGTTGACGCCAACTGATACCAAGAAAACTGCTTCAGCATAACCCGAGGCGTCCAGCAACAGACGGTAGATGCGGCTAAGTCATTGAGCGCTGCTCTGAAACGGAGCCTGGCCAGCCCCAATCGGAGCGGTCATTCACGAGATGGGGCGTGAATGACTAACATCAGCCTATTCCTGCCGTTCAGTCAGGAAATTCGAGCGACAGGTCGTGGCCGGTTTCTGCCTCTTACGAACGACTGCAATGGGTCGGAAGCTGTCGCTGGCCGAGGGCAGCTATCGGCCAGGAGCGGACAATGCGTGTCGCAAAAACAGGGACGGTTCATATCTGTCCACCCTCTCCGGGAGAGTGCACGGTGAACCCCGGGCTTTCCACTCCAGGATGCTGGGCCAGAATCATCTACAGCCGATTGTTCTGCACCATCGACAATTCCTGTTTGTCCTCCGCAGCTCAATTTGGCTTCGTCACTTCACTTTGATGATCACCTTGCCTTTCGCCCGCCCCGTCTCAACGTAAGCCAAGGCATCTGCTACCGAGTCGAATGGGAAGATTCGATCTACCGCTGGCTTGATGGCGCCGGACTCAATTAGAGAACTTATTTCGCCAAGTTGACTGCCGCTTGCCCGCATGAAAACAAATGTGTAGTGGATGCCACTTCGCTTTGCCTTTTTCCTGATGCCATGGCTCACCAGGCGCAGAACCTGCTTCAGCGGCCAGGCCAGCTTCTGGTCGACCGCGAACGCTGGCGTGGGCGGGCCGGAGATGGATATGAGATGGCCGCCCGGCTTAAGTACCCGTAGCGACTTTTCCAGCTCGTCGCTTCCCAGGCTGTTCAGCACCACGTCGTAGTCGCGCAGCTCGGTGGCGAAGTCCTGTTTCTTGTAGTCGATGACGACATCTGCGCCCAGCGCCTTGACCCACCCGAGGTTGCTGGTGCTGGTGGTCGTCGCGACGAATGCCCCCAGATGCCTGGCCAACTGGATGGCAATGGAGCCCACGCCACCGGAGCCGGCCTGGATGAATACTTTCTGCCCCTTTTTGAGCTTGGCGGTTTCAACCAGCACCTGCCAAGCGGTCAAGGCGACCAGCGGGATGGAGGCCGCTTCCTCCATGCTCAGGTTGGCAGGCTTGTGCGCAAGCGACCCTTCCCTGACGGCGATGTATTCGGCGAAGGTGCCGATTCGGAAATCATCCGGCCGCGCATAGACTTCATCACCCGGTTCGAACTTGCGCACGCCCGGGCCAACCCTGACGACCGTGCCGGCGACGTCATGCCCCAGCACGAGGGGCATACGATAGGGCAGGACGAGCTTGAACGCTCCGCTCCTGATCTTGACATCGAGCATGTTGACGCCTGCTGCGTGGACCTGGACCAGGACGTCATCATCCTGCAGTTCGGGCTCTCGTGCTTCGGCAATACGGCCGACTTCCTTCTTGCCGTAGCGATCGATGATGAAGGCTTTCATGGCGATGGTCTTCTCATGTTCTGGGTGCGTGATCTGTTCGCAAGAGGCTTTCGTTGCGCCATTACTCAAGGAACGCCAAGGCTTGTGCCACGAAGTCTTCGTGGTACTGGAAGATGCCGCCGTGCCCGGCATCTTCGTAGATCACAAGCTTCGAGCCCGGAATCCGCCGGGCCATATCGCGGCTCAGCGAGGTGGGTACCATGATGTCGTTGTCTCCGTTGGCGATGAGGACAGGTAGGCGCATGCGGGAGAGGTCTTGTGGTGCCTGCTGCCCCCAGTCCTTGATCGCCTTTAGTTGGCGAAGGAATGCGCCAGGTGTCGGCCCTTTGTCGCGACCGGTACTGCGCTCATTCAGGCGCTTCAGAAAGGCGCTCGCTGCCCGCCGACCATTGGCCGTTGAAGTGAAGAACAAATACGTCTTGGGATCGCGCAGCGTCAGCATGCCCTTGAGTATCAGTGGCCAGGACACAGCGCCAACACGGTTGATACCCTGACCGCCCGCCGGGCCTGTGCCCGTGAGGATGAGCCTGCGCACGAGGCCCGGCGCTTTCAGCACCACGTCCTGTGCCACGAAACCACCGAGCGAGAAGCCCAATAGATCGACTTGCTCGAAACCCATCGCATGGATGAGAGCGATGGTGTCACTGGCCATCTCGCCCACGCTCATCGGCGCATCGCCACCCGATGCGCCGATTCCTCGGTAGTCGATGGCGATAACGCGATGCTTGCGTGCCAGGCCATCCACAATGCCTGGGTCGAAGTTGTCCAGCACAGCGCCCCAGTGATTGAGCAGCACCACTGGAACAGCGTCCCGCAGGCCCAGCTCGCGGAAGGCGAACCGGGTTCCGCCGGCTTCAATTAGATGGGTCTGTGCGTTGGCATAGGAAACCGCCGACTGGGGGTCTGGATTGAAACTGCTCATAGGGGCGCTCTCTGCGGGTCAGATGGCTCCAGGCCGGAACAATGCAGCGTTCGACCCGGAGCCGGTTTGCTTATCTGGCTTCAGCCAGGGTGGGGTAGTCGGTGTAACCCGCAGCGCCGCCGCCATAGAGCGTGGCCGGGTTGAGCTGCGCCAGCGGCGCGCCGCTTTTCAGGCGTTCGACCAGATCAGGGTTGCTGATGAACGGCCGGCCGAAGGCAAACAGGTCAGCTTTGCCCGCATCAAGCTGGGCGGCGGCGAATTCCAGGTCGTAGCCGTTGTTGGCGAGGTAGGTCTGCCTGAAGCGGCGGCGCAGCGCGTCGTAGTCGAATGGGGCCACGTCGCGCGGGCCGCCCGTCGCACCCTCGACCACATGCAGATAGACAATGCCCAGCGTGCTGAGCTGCTCGACGATGTAGTCGTACTGCGGCTGCGGATCGCTGCTGGAAATGCCGTTGGCCGGTGACACGGGCGAGATGCGCACGCCGGTACGGTCAGCACCGATTTCCTGCGTCACGGCGGTGGCGACCTCCAGCAGCAGGCGTGCGCGATTTTCGATGGAGCCACCGTAAGCGTCGGTGCGCTGGTTGGCTCCGTCCTTGATGAATTGTTCCAGCAAGTAGCCATTGGCGCCGTGGATCTCCACGCCGTCGAAGCCGGCGGCGATCGCGTTGGCGGCGGCCTGGCGGAAGTCGTTCACGATGCCTGGCAGCTCGGTGAGTTCGAGGGCGCGAGGTTCGGAAACGTCGGCAAAGCCGTTGTTGACGAAGGTCTTGGTCGCCGCCCGGATGGCCGAAGGTGCGACCGGTGCGGCGCCACCCGGCTGGACATCGACGTGTGAAACCCGGCCCACATGCCAAAGCTGCACGAAGATGCGCCCGCCTCTGGCATGCACGGCGTCCGTGACCTTGCGCCAGCCGGCGATCTGTTCGGGTGTGTACAGGCCCGGAGTGTCCTGGTAGCCCTGGGCCTGGGCGGACACCTGGGTGGCCTCGGTGATGATCAGGCCGGCAGAAGCGCGCTGGGAGTAGTAGGTCGCGGCCAACTCGCTGGGCACAAGCCCGGCACCTGCCCGGTTGCGGGTCAGCGGCGCCATGACGATGCGATTGGCCAGCGTCAGAGCTCCCAGTTGGTATGGCTCGAAGAGCGCGTTCGTACTCATGTTGGTGTTCCTTCTCTCGAATTTGGGTAGGCATGGTCGATGGGCGGGTTGCGGCCGACAGCCAACCAACGAAGGTCATTGCCTGGTGGAGTGCATACCCGCTCGCGCCATTACTCCGCCAGGAACTGGATGGCGTGCTTGAGGAAGCGCTCGGGGTATTGGAACTGCGCGCCGTGGCCGGCGTCCGGGTAGATCAGCAACTGAGCGTCAGGGATGTTCTGTGCCAAGTGCCAGGAGTTGATCGTCGGGATCATCACGTCCTTGCGTCCGTTGAGCACCAGCGTGGGTTGCTGGATCGCATTCAGGTAGGCGTAGGGGTGCTCACCGGCCAGTGGCGGCAGGTAAGCGGCATGGGCTTCGCCCTGTGCCCGGGCGACCGCGGCGGAACTGGGCGGGTCCTGGTCGACGCGCTGATGGCGGCGCTCCCAGAAAGCCAGTCCGGCCTGCCTGGCTGCTTCGGAGCGCCCGAAGAACAGGTAGAGGAAGTCCTCTGCCGTAGGGACCGGACGCGGAGCGACCTCGAGCACCTCGGGCTCCATGGTCGGATCACCGCCACGCAATCCAGTGCCAAGCAGCAGCAACTTGCGAACAAGCTTCGGATGACGCAGTGCCACCTCCTGCACCTGGAAGCCCCCAAGCGAGAAACCCAGCAAGTCCACCTGGGCCAGGCCAAGCGCCTGGATCACCAGTGCGATGTCGTCGGCCATGTCTTCGATGCGGTTGCGCGGGGCTCCGGTCGACGAGGCGATGCCGCGGCCGTTGAAGAGGATGACCTCGCGGCCTTCGGCCAGTCCGTCGGTCAACAGCGGGTCCCAGTGGTCCATACCGCCACGAAAGTGTTGCACGAAGAACAGCGGTGGCTGCGAGCGGGAGGCGTTGCCCCAGCGGCGGTAGGCGAATTTGTCGCCATCGAGCTCGATGAACTGGGTAGGTGCGGTCAGGTGCGTGTGGCTCATGGTCAAGGTCCTTTCAAGTAGGAACTCAAAATATGATGACCATAATCTAATCTGTCAACGTTTTGATGATGACCGTAATCAATGTATGCTGATGGCCTCTGGCAGATAGCGAAATCACCCGGCTCGATATGAAGGTCACCAAGGCTCAAGCACAGGCAAACCGGGCTCACATCGTCGAAACAGCGTCTGAGCTATTTCGAGAGCGAGGCTATGACGGTGTCGGCATTGCCGACCTGATGGCCGCTGCAGGCTTCACGCATGGCGGCTTCTACAAGCATTTCGGCTCGAAGGCCGACCTGATGGCGGAAGCCGCTGCTTGTGGCATCTCGCAGACGGTGGCAATGACCGAGGGCTCCGGTCCTGGAGAGTTTTTGCAGCAGTACTTATCCAGGCAGCACCGTGATGCCCCTGGTCAGGGTTGCACCATGGCAGCGTTGTGCTCGGATGCTGCGCGCCAGCCGGAGTCTGTCAAAGAGGTCTTTGCCACCGGACTGGAACGCCTGCTGGCGGCACTGAGCCCTGATGTCACCGGGAATGAAGCCATGTCGCGTGAGGCGCGCGCCAGGAACATCAGCGTGATCGCGCATGCTGTCGGTGCGCTCGTGTTGTCGCGGGCTTGTCCCGACGACTCTCCGCTTGCTGACGAAATTCTGGAAACCTGCCGTTCGGCGATTCAGTCCCACTCATCGGCACGGCCTGAACGGTAGCGGCCTGGAGGCTCGGTACCGGACTACCACTCACTGAGCGTCAACTGCGCCAGCATCTTCAGGCAGCAGCCACATGGGATGATGTCGTCCTGAGTTGTCTGTCCCAGAACTGGTAGACGGGTAGTCAAGAGCTGCGGCTCAACTGACGTCCGCTATGGATCGATTGCTACCGGTGACCATGGTTCGCCCTGGATAAACGAACCATGCGCCGCTTTCCGCCAGAACCCGCCCGTCATCCGGACCAGGGAGACTCAAGGTGCCCTGGCACTGCCGCCCCGCCAGCGCGTTCGATTGGGGATGGCACGAAGAATGTCCCAAACCGGAGCCCCACAATCAGCCTCTGCACCAGCAGTTCGAACAGCCTGGCCAGGCATGGCAGGTCGAAGTGCGCGGTCATGCGTTCGGTCGAATCCCAGTACCCGGTGAGGATCCAGGTGTCGCCAGGGCCGCTTTCGCAGGCCAGGCGGTAGGCAGCACAGCCAGAGGTACGGTTCAAGTTCGCCAGCAACGCTTCCAATCTCGTTCGCAGCACCGCTGCCGAGCCGCTGGCTGGTCTGATCTCGACGGTGCTGATTGCAACTAGGCACATGGACGTCATCTCCTGCCGCTTACCGGCCCAGTAACTTGCGCGCCAACTCCAGGCCTTCCTCCCGGGTAGCGACGACCAGCAATGGGTAGCCCCAGAACGCTTCGAACTTGCCCGCAAACAGTTCGGCTGCCTTCTGCCTGGCGAGATCCGGCTCGATGAAAATCTGCGCCTTGACGAACGACCGCAAGGCGGCCTTGTGGCGCTTCATCCAAAGGGACAACTGTTTTCTTTCTTCGTGGGAATGTTCGTGCTCCTCCTGTTGCGCTCGCTCATCCAGCAGGACGAAAGGTTCCGAACGCGCCAGCAATGCTTCGAAAGCCTTGAACCCCTCGTCGTCGGTGTGAATCCCGGATGCGCCAACCTTCATCCAGACCAGCGGAAAGTGTGTGGAATCGATAACCATGCGAGCCGTCCCCTGCGTTGAGGTGGGTGGCGCCCCGGATACAGGGCGCCATCAATTCACCTGCAAGATAACTAGCCCGGCTGAAGTGCGTCATTGCACAATCTAGCCACACTGTTTCTCATTTCAGCCAACAGCTTCGGGGAGGCGTCATGGACTCCACTACCGCTGACGATCCATCGCTCACGTGGGACATCGATAGCATCGCGCGCCAGGTCACTGCGCTGAATGCATCGCAGGTTGCCAAGGACTGGGAGCATGCGCTTCACCACCATCGCAAGGCGCAGTTGATCTATTCGGTGCGCGGAGTTCTCAACTGCGAGGTGGACAGGGGCGTGTGGATCGTTCCGCCACAGTGCGCAATCTGGATTCCCGGAGACATGCCGCATTCGACCCGGGGCTCGGGAGAAACCGAGTGCTATTGCCTGTTCGTCGAACCGGACGCGATCGAAGGCCTGCCTACCCAGTGCTGCACCCTCTCGGTCTCGCCCCTGCTGCGCGAGCTGCTGCTCAAAGCGACGGGATTCGAGCAGCTGTACGCCGAGAACGGCCCGGAGGCGCGCTTGATCGCCGTGTTGCTGGACGAGCTGCGAGATGCGCCCATCGAGTACCTGCATTTGCCGATGCCGCAAAACCAGCGCCTGCGCCAGCTCGCGCAAATGCTGCTTGCCGATCCTTCGAGCAAGACGTCGATGGCTGAATGGGCCAAATGCATCGGCATGAGCGAACGCAGCATGAGCCGCCTGCTGATGCAGGAAGTCGGCATGAGTTTCGGCCGGTGGCGCCGGCAGCTGCACATCATCCTTTCGCTGCGGCGCCTGACCAATGGAGAGAGTGTGCAGGCGGTTGCATTGGACCTGGGCTACGAAAGTGCCAGCGGCTTCGTGACCATGTTCCGCAAGGCGATGGGCAAGCCACCGGCGCGCTACCTGCTCGAGCGTGCAGCCACTGCGGGGAGTGCTGGTGATGCCACGCCTGGGGGCGGCATCGTGCTGGCGCCTTGAGCGTCGGGTTGGGCAGGTTAAGCGTCACGATCGACGGTTCGTCCTGGATAAGCGAACCATGGTTCTCTTTCGTCAAAGTGCGGACGTCGCGAACCCGTCCCGGTAGAAGAAGAAAGCCAACTGGGCCTGCATCGCCGGGAATGGGGTATGTTGCTGCCTCTACGCTTTCGCACCGGCCCGCCATTATCGCTTGAGTATTCGATGCTGATCTCCACCCTTTCCAACGGTCGATCAATAACAGCCTCCCCGAAGGTCGAACCCCGTGTGCCATGGTGGAGTTTCACCAAAACGGTGTTAGCCGCGACCGCCCTGACCTTGGTACGCGACGGTCGACTCGCTCTGGATGCTGCGCTTCCTGAAACCGCTTGCACCTTGCGTCAACTTCTACGCCACGAAGCAGGCCTCGCTGACTATGGCGAGCTTCCCGAGTACCACGCCGCCGTTGCCAATCATGAACCGGCGTGGCCCGCGGACGAGATGATGCAGCGCCTGGATGGCCACCGGCTCCGCTACAGCCCTGGGGCTGGCTGGCGCTACTCGAATGTGGGTTTCATGCTTGTCGCCCGGCTCATCGAGCGTGCCGCAGACCTGCCGCTTGAAGAAGCGCTCAGGCAGCAAGTCCTGGCCCCGCTCGGCATCTCGGCGGTTCGCTTCGCAACGGAACGCGCAGACCTGAACGGGGCGTACCTCGGCAATTCGTTGAATTACGACCCCGGCTGGGTCTACCACGGATTGCTGACGGGCCCTGTTTCGCAGGCTGCCCTTTTCCTGGATCGCCTGCTCGCCGGAGAACTGCTCCCTGCCAACCTGCTTCAGGAAATGCAGGCGACACGGACATTGGGTGGCCCGATGCCCGGCCGGCCGTGGGTCACGCCAGGATATGCCCTGGGCCTGATGCGAGGGACGATCGAGGGCGGCCTGACCCTGGCCGGGCATACCGGGTGTGGCCCCGGAAGCGTGGTGGCGGTCTATCGATGCGCAGTTGGAGAAACAGCCGCCTGCTGCGCAGTTTTCTCGACGGGGTCAGATGAGGGAAGTGTCGAAGCGCTGGCCGTACAGGAAATACGCGAGGCACTTGAGATGGCGCGCTGAGACGTCGTAGGTCTTGTCGCAGCCTGCGATGGATATCACCCACTCGCCGATTCGACGTTCGTTTAGCGTCGAAAGAAAATCGCTCACTGGCAGCAGAAACCGGTCAGCAGCGAAATCGCCCCTTCTTCGCGACGCTTTCAGAAGACCAGGTAACGCCCCCAAACAACATATAAATAATGCGACCCGAAAGCATACAATCAGCCAGCCAGGGAGATTAGTTGCGAACACCGAGCTTATCTCCGACCAAAATTGGGATGACCGAAATAAATTCGCTCCATTTCAGCCCCATTTCATCCTCAAACATCTAGAAGGCTACCCTCTTGTCTCAAAGGAAAGCGATCAGAGATCACGCACACTCTCTACAGCCCATCGGACAGGCTTACCCTTCTAATAAACATAACAGCTTTTTCTGTCGACAGACTCACGACGCCATGAGCGTATAATACCGTCGGAGGATACAAATATGGAGTACTGACAAAATGGGACTGTATATGTTATATAGTAGCGAATCCCCCCACTCTCAACCTTTGAATAGTCAATTGACCGTCTGCTATTGACCCCCCTAACAAAATAGACTCTCTCCTTTCCCACCAATGATGTTTTCGGATCGAACTTCATTCCTATCAATGTATCTCTGCTTTTCTCCCAAGCATCATAGGACAGACACCCTGAAAGCCCTAAAAACAAAAAGGCACTTAAGAATGAAGCAACCATCCACTTACTAATGATCGGCAGCATTTCGGATACTCTTTATCATCTCTCGATACTTATCATACAAGGCCCCATAGTTAACCAGCATAGCCGGCGGCATACTTCCCAAGTTCTCAAGGACACTCATATTACTCCCTTTCAGAGCTTCCAAACTTATCATCCATTGGTCATGCAAAGTTGCAAAAGAATTGAAGCCTGGGACTTGATTCAAGGCATCACTTATAGGAGTACCATGACAGATCGAATAAAAGCTGGAGCAAGCGAGATCATTTAGAGGCAGGTTCAACCCAATATTCTTTCCCTCTCGATCAAGTACCATCGGGACAAAACCACCATCACTATCAAAGGCCGAGCCATTAGGTCGATCAACACCAGGCCTTGCATCTGGCCCTCGCCCAACCGAATATTGGTACAACTCCATCAAGGCTCCCGTAGCAGCAATACTCAGCCACGTATCCTTGTCGCTCCCATTAAGGATGCCTTTTAGTGCTGTATTGGCAGCATAAGCCTTGATCCGGTCGCCATAGCTGATCAGTTTGTAGTTCCCCTCGGCAGTCAACTCCCTACCCCAGCCCTCCGTATAGCCAGCGCCGAATCCCGCAATAAGTGCCGCAGTGGCAAAACCTTTCAGGCTGTCCTCACTGGTGATGTCCTTGAGTGTTTGCCTCAGATCGCCCTTGTTCCCAACAAAACTGGCGGCCCCGGTTCCAGCGACAGAAGAAATAGCAGTCGCCGCCATCGCGTTCCCCCAACCTGCGGCAGCAGTGCCAACCGCAGCACCAGCTTCAACCAGAGCGGCATTACCTGCAGCCGCCATCGTAGTTCCAGAGCCGGCCCCAGCGCCTGCAGCAGAACCTACTGCACTGGTTGCAGCTCCGTAGGTTGCAGCAGCCACGATGATGGCAATGGCAATTGCAGCCCCGGTGCCAATACCCGAACTGCTGTAATCGAAGGAATCGTGCACTTCCTTCACCCGCCGCCAATCCACATCCCCCCGCGCCTCGGCCTCCTTCAGCCAGGCCAGGTTCGGATCGGCCTGCACCATCGCATCGATGGTCTGCCCGACGCTCTTCTGGTCGATGTGCCTGATATCGATCTTCAGGCCGTCCACGGCCTTGATCGCCAGTTCGCCCTGGGCGATCAACTGGCTCTGGCGTAGCGTCTCGTCGGTCTGGCCCTTGCCCTTGGCGGACTGCCAGGCGAGGTCGCTCTTGCTCTTCTCGTGGCTTTCCTGGTGCAGGTCCTTGACCGCTTCGAAGGTCACCGCGCCGCCGCTGACGATGGCGATGTCGTTGCCGCTTTCGAGCCTGGCGGCCTGGTAGGTCTGGTCGCCGCCGCTGAGCAGGGTGATGTCGCCGCCGGCGCTGATCTGGCTGCCGACGGCCTTCACGTCGGTGACTTCGTCGCGCTTGAAGCTCTTGCTGCCGAGGCTGCCCTTCTTCTGCTTCTGGTACAGCGAGTAGTCGCTGTCATGGCCGGCCAGCAGCTGGAGCTTGTCGCCGGCCACCAGGAAGGCTTCCTTGCCGGCGTCCACCCGGCTCGCTTCGAGGGTCAGGTTCTGGCCAGCGCTGAGGGTGACGTCGCCGGCGGCGTCCAGTGTCGTGCCGCGCTGGCTGACGCGGCTGTCTTCGCTGTCGATCTTCTTGCCGCTGCGCCGGTAGTGGTATTCGCGGTTGCTCTGCTCCTGCGCGGCGCCCAGCAGCAGGTTGCCGGCGGCGGCCAGGTTGGCGTCGCCGCCGGCCTCCAGGTGGCTGGCCTGCACGCCGATATCGCGGCCGGCGCTGACCTGCAGGTCGCCGCCGGCCTGGACGCCGGCGGCGTGCTGGCGCACCTCGGTCTGTTCCCAGTGATGGCGCTTGTCGCGACGGGCATTGCCGTCGACGGACTCGACGGCGCCGATCAGCACGTCGCGCCCGGCCTGCAGCTGGATGTCGCCCTTGGCCTGCAGCTGGCCGCCCAGGTTGAGCAGGTCGCGCCCGCTGCTGATCGACAGGTCGTCGTCGGCCTCGATGCGCGCGGCGCTGTCGAGCAGGCTGGTCTGCAGGCTGGCGCCCCTGGCCTGGCCCTGCACCTGGGTCAATGTCCGTTCGTTGACGACGTCGCCGGTCAGCGTGGCGAGGCTGACGTCGCGCCCTTTGAGGATGCCGCCGGCGGCGTTGCGGATGCTTTGCGTGGCCAGCAGTTGCAGGTGCCGGTTGCTCTCCATCAGGCCGCTGTTGCCGATGTTGGCGGCGGTGGCGCCGAGGTCGTTGCTGGCGCGCAGGGTGCCGGCGTTGTTCAGCTCGCCGCCGCTGATCAGGGCCAGGTCCTGCCCCTGGATCAGCGCGCCGTTGGGCGCCAGGCGATGTTCGGCCTGGGCCAGGTAGAGCACCGGCACCAGCACCTTCCGGCCGTTCACCTCGGCCTCTTCCAGCCAGACGATGTCGTGGGTCAGCGCCGCCACCTGTTCGGCGCTCAGGGCCACGCCGACGCTCAGCCCGAGGCTGTCCTTGTGGGCGATGGCGTTGTCCATCAGGTACCTGAACAGCGCTTCGTCGCTGGAGAGCCCGGCGATGAAGCGCTGGCCGGTGCGCGCCACCAGGGCCTGGCGGATCAGCCGCTGTTCGTAGAGGCCGTCGCCCAGGCGCTGCTGCGCCCGGGCCGGGTCGTAGCCCAGCTGGGCCAGCAGGTAGTCGGAGCCGAGGAACTGCTTGAGCCCGGCCAGTGCCGGGTTGGTTTCGATCAGGTAGGGGTGGCCGCTGTCCGGGGCGTTGAGCCGGAACAGGCCGTGCTCGCCCTGGGGCAGGCGGAAGCCCGGCAGGGCGATGGGGTTGACCGCCTGCTGGGCCAGGTCCGGCGGCAGCTGTGGATTGAGCACCACCACCAGGGGTTGCGACTGGCCGTCGACCTGCACGTCCTCGACCCGTGCCACCCCGCCGTCGTAGGCGATGCCCGGGTGGATGACGCCGTTGTCCAGGCGCTCGCCGGCGCTGATTTCCACCGTGCCGGCCGCCTGGATGACGGCGTTGGCGGAGGTGGCGCCGCCCGGCCGGTATTCCCAGATGTCGCTGAGCAGGCCGAGGTCGTACAGCGCCGCTGGCAGTTCCAGCAGGTTGTCCGGGTCGTAGTGGTTGGCCTGGTAGTCCGGCACGTGCAGCGGCCGGTAGATGTTGCCATTGGCGTCGCGGTAGACATGCAGAAGCATGCCGTTGGCCAGTTCCAAGGGGCTTATCGTGCCCTGGTTGAGCCCGCCGATGAGGTCGTCCCAGTAGCTGAACACCGAGGGGTCGGCGTTGTTCGCCAGGTTGTAGGGCAGGACGTAATGGCCGACGAAGCGCTCGATGGTGCCGTCGGTGACCCGCCCGCTGTTGAACAGCCGCGTGCGGATGCTCTCGCCGCCGCTGATGCCCTGGTTGACGAAGCTGGCGGCGCTGATGGCGATGTCGCCGCCGGCGGCCAGGGTGCTCGCGGTGTTCTCGAAGTCCTGGGCGTCCACCCGCAGGTTGCCGCCGGCCTGGATGAAGGCGGCCGGGGACGCCTCCTGCACCTCGCTGGCGTAGACCTCCCGGGCGATGTAGTCGACGTTGTAGTGGTCGCCGGAACAGTCGTAGCAACGGACGATGATTTCCCCGGAGATCAGCTTCTGCCCGAGGCGGAAGCCGTCCTGGGTGTTCTTCAGGCTGTCGCTGGCGATCGCCAGGTCGCCCTGCGCCTCCAGGGTGGCCGAGCGGTTCTCCACCACGCCGGCGCGCCCCTGCTGGTCGTCCGCGGCGATGTCCAGGGCGCCCAGGCTGTAGACATCGGCGTAGCGGTTGACGAAGCGCTGCACGCGCAGCGCCATGTCGCCGCCGCTGAACAGCAGGCCGTTTTCGTTGCGCAGCTCCGCGCTTTCGATCCGCAGGTTGGCGGCGCTGCCCAGGGTGCCGGTGTTGTTCAGGTTCGCCGCGCGGGCCAGCAGGTCGCCGGCCGCGGTGATGCGGCCGGCATTGTCCAGGCTGCCGCCGACGTTGATGCGGGTGGCGGCGCCGCCGGTGATGCTGGCGCTACCATCCAGGGCGAGGCTGGCAGCATCGAGGCCCAGCTCGCCCAGGCTGCTCAGTTGCCCGCTGCCGCTGTAGCGCCCGCCCAGGTGCAGTGCCAGGTCGCCGTCGCTGGCGATCAGCCCGGCGTTGTTCCAGTCGCCGCCGCTGCCCTCGAGCTTTTCGCTGGCCAGCAGCCGTCCCCCGGCCGCCTGTTGCAGTTGGCCGATGTCCAGGGTCAGTTCGCGCGCCTGCAGGCTGCTGCGGTTGCTCCAGCTGGCCGCGCTCAGGCTCAGCGCGGCGTTGGTGACGAAGCTGCCGCCGGCCTGGCCGAGCTGCACCAGGTCGATGCCGAATCCGCCGCTGCCCAGGTGGCGCACGCTGCCGCCGTCGTTGCGCAGTTCGCCGCTGGCGAGCAGCAGGTCGGCGGCGGCGCTTTCCAGCAGGCCGTCGCTGTTGTCCAGCAGGCCACCGATGCCCAGGTGCGTGGCACCCTGCTGGCCGAGGGCGCGTACGCGGCCCTGCAGGTTGGACAGTTCGGCGGCGGCAAGGGTGAGTTGGTTGCCGGCCTCGATCAGGCCGTGGGCGTTGTCCAGCGCACCGCGCAGGCTGAAGTCGATGTCCTGGGCGCCGACCTGGCCGCCGTGGTTGAGGAAGTCGCCGCCATGCAGGCGCAGGGCCTGGCTGGCGAAGAGGCCGCCGGAGCGGTTGTCGAAGCCGGCGCTGTTCACCCGGGCGTCGCCATGGGTGGCCGCCAGGTGCCCATCGGTGTTGGCGACGCTGTTGGCGTCGAGCAGCAGTGCCGCGCCCTGGGCGATGCCGTCGCGGTTGTCGAAGTGCCCGACGGTCAGTTGCAGCAGGCCCCGGGCGCTGCCGAGAACGCCGCCGGCGGAGTTGTCCAGGCGGGTGGCGCGCACCCGCACGCCATTGCCTTCCAGGCGCCCGCCGCGGTTGTCCAGGTTGGCGCCGAGGTCCAGCGCCAGCCCGGCCTCGGCGTATATCTGGCCGCCCCGGTTGTCGAGGCTATCGCCCTGCAGCTCGACGGCCTGGGCGGTGATGCCGCCGTGCTGGTTGTCCAGCCGGCCGACGCGCCCCTCGAGCCGCCCCTGGCTGCTCAGCAGGCCCTGCTCGCGGTTGTCCAGGCTGGCCAGGTCCAGGCGCAGGCCCTGTTCGGCGGCGAACAGGCCGAGGCGGTTGTCCAGGGTGCCGCCGCTGACGCGGACATGCTGGCCGCCGATCTTGCCCTGGCGGTTGTCCAGGCGCTGCGCGGCATGGGCATCCAGGTTGCGCGAGGCGATCAGGCTGCCGGCGTTGCGCAGGTGCTGCGCAGTGATCGAGAGATCGCCGGCGGCGTTGCGGCTGTTGTCGGCATTCACGCCGGCTTCGATCACGCCGCTGTTGCTGAGCTGGTTCGCCTTCAGCTCGAGGGTCGAGCCCGCGGCCAGGCTCTGCGTATTGCTCAACGCCCCACCGGCCTGCACGCTCGCATTGCCGCCGGCATAGGCCGGGCCGTTCAGGGCCACGTCCTGGCCCTTCAGGGCGAGGTCGCCGCTGGCCGCGGCCTGGGCCAGTTCCAGCTTGCCGTTGGCGTCGATGCGGATGTCGCCGGCGCTGGCGGCCATGTTGCCGGCCAGCTTCACGCCCACGCCCTGCTCGGTGCCCACCAGGCGGATGGTGTTGGCGTACATGCCGCCCAATGCCGCGCTGTCGATGGCCAGTTGCGGCTTGGCGCGGCCGTCGTCGGCCTTGGCGCTGGCAGCCAGGGTCTCGGCGTCCACCTGGTTGCGCCCGGCCACCACGGTCAGTTGCTTGGCGTACAGGTCGGCGTTGAGTTTGGCGCTGCGGGTAATCAACTCGAACCGGTCGAGGTTGCTGGCGTTGAGCCCGGCGCCTTCGACGGCGATCTCGCCGCCGTCCACGTCGTAGCCCTGCAGGCGTTCGCCGGCCAGGATCGGCTTGCCGGTGGTGAGGGTGGCCCGCGGGGTGTTGATGAAGCCGCAGCCGTTGCAGATGATGCCATTGGGGTTGGCGACGATGACGTGGGCACCCTGCCCCGCCACTTCGGTGTAGCCCTTGAGCTGCGAGGGGCTGCCGCCGGTGACTTCGTTGAGGATCTTCTGCGCCGCCTGGCCCTTGAGGTTGGGGTTGCCGATGATGATCCCGCCCAGCTGGGTACT
>NZ_QGSL01000064.1:97375-103945 GCF_003176655.1 Pseudomonas sp. RW407
GAATTCGGCGCGGCGCTTGGCCACCGCGCGGCCGATATTCGGCGGCAGGTCCACGCCATGGCGGCCGAAGGCCTGGGCGTCGAGCTTCTGCGGCTGGAAGCGGCAACTGTGGAGGAGGGCGCCGGGCAGTGCCTGGGGCAGCGGCCAGTGCGCCTGGGGCGGGGTGAGGAAGTCGTCGGTGTCGAGCATGGCGGGGATTCTGCCCGGCCGCCGGACGCGGTGCCAGTGGATTCGTGTGGCGAGTGACCGTCCAGTCGCGTCCGGGCGGTCACGAAGCCTTTACATTCGCTTGCAAAGGTTTACCGAAGCGCTACGGATCGGCGCCCGGGGAATTTGCCACACTGCGCCTCGCGTTCCTTTGCCGGAACGCAGGTGAGGTTGTTGTCGGAGCCGCGTGCTCCGGCTTTTTCACAGATCGTGGCGGGAGCCCCTTTTCGGGCTCTCGTTTTTTTTTGCCCGGCCAAACGCCAACACCCTCGTAGGATGGGTTGAGCGAAGCGATACCCATCGCCACGACCGCATGGGTTTCGCAGGCTCAACCCATCCTGCGAAGAGCATCCAGCTTCAGTCAGCCTTCTGCTGGAAGATGTCCTTGAGGAAGGCCTGCAGGTCGGCCCAGGACTTCTGGTCGGCGGTCTTGTCGTAGCCCACGTCCAGGCCGTGGCCCTTGTGCTTGTCGGCGTCGGGGTTGGTGAAACTGTGCTTGGCGTTGGGCTGGACGACGAACCTGTAATCCACCTTGGCGGCGTCCATCTCCTGCTTGAAGGCGGCCACGCTGTCGGCCGGCACCAGGGTGTCGGCGCCGCCGTGCTCCACCAGCACCTTGGCGCTGACCGCGCCCGGCTGCGCCGGGGTGGCGGTGGCCAGCACCCCGTGGAAGCTGGCCACGCCCAGCAGCGGCAGGCCCTGGCGGGCCATGTCCAGCACCACCTTGCCGCCGAAGCAGTAGCCGATGGCGGCGATCTTCGCCGGGTCGGTCTGCGGCTGTTTCTTCAGCAGGTCCAGGCCGGCCTGGAAGCGCGCCTTGGCGGCGTCGGCGTTCTTCAGTGCCTCCTGCATGAAGGCCTGGGCCTGCTCGGGGTGCTCGGCCACCTTGCCCTCGCCGTACATGTCGATGGACAGCGCCGCGTAGCCCTGCGCGGCGAGGTCGCGGGCGCGTCGCTTGGCGTAGTCGTTCAGGCCCCACCATTCGTGGACCACGATGATCCCCGGGCGGATGCCGGCCTGGGCGTCGTCGTAGGCGAAGTAGCCGACCAGCTTGGTGCCGTCGGTGGCCTGGTAGGGGATTTCCTGGGTCTTGACCTCCGCCTGGGCGGCGAAGCCCAGGCCGAGCAGCAGCAGGGTGGCGAGCAGGCGCATGGGCGTTTTCTCCAGAGGGTGGACTGAAAAAGATAGCCGGTTGTGCGGCGGCGGTCGGATTTTCCCGGCGCAACCGCTCAAGCCCGCGGCATCGCGTGAAAGCCGCGGCGCCATCGGCTACCCTTGCCGGGCCAGTCAGCCGTGCGGGACCCACAACGGATGTTCGACCTCAGTACCTGGAACCTCACCCTCCCCGAAGGCCGCCCGGCCAGGACCATCTCCACCCCGGCGCTGCAGCGCGACTACCAGAGCCCGTACTTCCACCGCAGCATCGACGGCGTGGAGTTCTGGGTGCCGGTCAACGGCAGCCACACGCCCAACAGCGAGTTCCCGCGCACCGAACTGCGCGAGACGCGCAGCGACGGCACGCCCTACACCTGGCGCTACCCGAACGTCGACAGCCTGCTGCGCGCTACATTGAAGGTGGACGCGGTGCCCTCCATGCGCCGCATGGTGATCGGCCAGGTCCACAGCGACGGCGCCGGCAGCGGGGATGCCGCGCCGCTGCTGAAGCTGGTCTACCAGCTGCGCCTGGACCAGGGCCGGGTGCTGGCGCAGATCCGCGAGCGCCCGGGCGACGCCACCGCCATCACCTACACGGTGCTGGACGGCATCCCCCTGGGGCGCAGCTTCGACTACCGCATCGGCGTCTCGCGCACCGGCGTGCTGAGCATCGAGGTCAACGACCAGCGCCTGGTCCGCCAGCTCGACCCGCGGTGGGCGCGCCAGGGCCTGTACTTCAAGGCGGGGCTGTACCTGCAGGATAATCGCGGCCCCGCCAGCGAAGGCGGGCGGGCGACCTTCAGCGCCCTGTCGATCATGCACCGTTGAGGAACCGCCCCATGCTGCCTTCCCGAATCCTCCCGGCCCTGCTGCTCGCCGCCGGCCTGTCCCAGGCCCCGGGTGCCATGGCCGACGACTTCTCCGCCTGCCTCGCGCGCCTGCAGCCGCAGGCCGCCGCCAAGGGCGTGAGCGCCGCCGCCTACCAGCGCTACACCGGCGGCCTGGCGGCCGACCTCAGCGTGCTCGACCTGCTCAACGCCCAGCCGGAATTCGTCACCCCGCTGTGGGACTACCTGGCCGGCCTGGTGGACGATCAGCGCGTCGCCGATGGCAAGGCCATGCTGGCGAAGCACGCCGAGCTGTTCGAGCGCGTCGCCCGCCAGTACCGGGTGGACAAGTACACGGTGGCGGCGGTGTGGGGCGTGGAGAGCGACTTCGGCCGCATCACCGGCAAGCGCCCGCTGCTGGTCTCCCTCGGCACGCTGTCGTGCTACGGGCGGCGCCAGGCGTTCTTCCAGGGCGAGTTCTTCGCCACCCTCAAGCTGCTGCAGCAGGGCGACCTGCGCGATGCCGGCATCACCGGCTCCTGGGCCGGCGCCTTCGGCCAGACGCAGTTCATGCCCAGCACCTACGCGCGCATCGCCGAGGACTTCGATGGCGACGGCCACCGCGACCTGGTCAGCAGCGTGCCCGACGCCCTGGCCTCCACCGCCAACTACCTGCGCAAGGCCGGCTGGGTGCCGGGCGCGGCCTGGGGCTACGAGGTGAGGCTGCCGGCGAACTTCGCCGAATCCCAGGCCGGGCGCACCAAGCGGCGCACGGTGGCGGACTGGCAGGCCCTGGGCGTGAAGCGCATCGACGGCGCGCCGCTGCCGGCCGGCGACGCCCGCGCCGCCATCCTGCTGCCCACCGGCAAGGCCGGCCCGGCCTTTCTGGTGCTGCGCAACTACGACGCCATCTATTCCTACAACGCCGCCGAGAGCTACGCCCTGGCCATCGCCCTGCTGTCCGACCGCCTGCGCGGCGAGCCGGGCCTGCGCACCCCCTGGCCGACCGACGATCCGGGCCTGAGCCGCGCCCAGCGCAAGGAGCTGCAGCAACTGCTGCTGGCCCGCGGCCACGCCATCGGCGAGCCGGACGGGCTGATCGGCGACAACACCCGCCGCGCCATCCAGGCCGAGCAGCAACGCCTGGGCCTGCAACCGGCCGACGGCCGCGCCGGACAGAAGATCCTCAAGGCCCTGAAAGCGGCGCGCTGAACCGCCGCTTTTCGTAGGGCGAATAACCGTTCGCGGTTATCCGCCGATACACCGAGGCCGCAGCCAACGCCCAGGTCAACCCCGGAGCCGCCGGGCACCGAGGCCAAACGGCGGATAACGCCGTAGGCGTTATGCGCCCTACGGGTTGCCCCGTGTCGCCGTAGGATGGTGTTGAGCGAAGCGATACCCATCATCGCGGCCATATGGGTTCGCAAGGCTCAACCCATCCCACGGGGCCAAGGCACCGCGAGCCTTCCGTTCAGGCAAGGTTCAGCGGCCGGACAGGCTGCGTTCAGTGGCCGCCCCTTAACCTGCACTCCGTCAACCAGTTACAGACATCCCTGACGGAGAAACGCCATGAACATGCTGAAGCAGCTCACCCTCGCCACCGCCATCCTCGGCGCCACCGCGGGCCTCGCCCAGGCCTCGGAAAACTTCGCCGGCCTGACCTGGGGCGAAACCAGCAACAACATCCAGAAATCCGGCGCGCTGAACCGCAACCTCAACGATCCGAAGCTGGACAGCGTGATCAACAACAGCAGCACCTGGGGCGTGCGCGCCGGCCAGCAGAACGAGAACGGCCGCTACTACGCCACCTACGAGAACACCTCCGACACCTACCGCGGCCTGAAGCTGCGCCAGCAGAACCTGCTCGGCAGCTACGACGCCTTCCTGCCGCTGAACGACCAGGGCACCAAGGTCTTCGGCGGCGGCACCCTCGGCCTGACCAAGCTGGAGCAGGACTCCCGCGGCTACAGCCGCGACAGCGACATCGGCTACGCCATCGGCGCCCAGGCCGGTATCCTCCAGGACATCGGCAGGAACGCCTCGCTGGAAGGCGGCTATCGTTACCTGCGTACCAATGCCAGCACGGAGATGAGCCCCCACGGCGGCGACAAGGTCGGATCGCTGGACCTGCACAGCAGCTCGCAGCTCTACCTGGGCGCCAACTACCGGTTCTGACTGGCAGGGGGCCGGGCCCGCAGCCCGGCCCCGCATAAGGAGGAAGTTCCATGAAACTACTGGTGGTGGAAGATGAGGCGCTGTTGCGCCATCACCTGTACACCCGCCTCGGCGAACAGGGCCATGTGGTCGACGCCGTGGGCAATGCCGAAGAGGCCCTGTACCGGGCCGGCGAATACCATCACGACCTGGCGGTCATCGACCTGGGCCTGCCGGGCATGAGCGGCCTGGACCTGATCCGCGAGTTCCGCAGCCAGGGCAAGACCTTCCCGATCCTCATCCTCACCGCCCGCGGCAACTGGCAGGACAAGGTCGAGGGCCTGGCCGCCGGCGCCGACGACTACGTGGTCAAGCCGTTCCAGTTCGAGGAACTGGAGGCGCGCCTGAACGCCCTGCTGCGGCGTTCCAGCGGCTTCGTCCAGGCCACCATCGAGGCCGGCCCGCTGCTGCTGGACCTCAACCGCAAGCAGGCCACGGTGGACGGCCAGGCGCTGGGCCTGACCGCCTTCGAGTACCGCATCCTCGAATACCTCATGCGCCATCACCAGCAGGTGGTGAGCAAGGAGCGGCTGATCGAGCAGCTCTACCCGGACGACGACGAGCGCGATCCCAACGTCATCGAGGTGCTGGTCGGCCGCTTGCGGCGCAAGCTGGAGAGCCACGAGGGCTTCCGCCCGATCGACACCGTGCGCGGCCAGGGCTACCTGTTCACCGAGCGCTGCCGCTGATGCGCTCGCTGCGCCTGCGTCTGATGCTCGGGGCCGCGGCCCTGGCGATCCTGTTCATGCTGGCGCTGCTGCCGGCCCTGCAGCGGGCCTTCAGCATCGCCCTGGTGAATGCCATCCAGCAGCGCCTGGCCTCGGACGTCGCCACCCTGGTGTCTTCCGCGCGCATCGACGGCGACCGCCTGAGCATGCCCGAGCACCTGGCGGTGGAGGACTTCAACCTGCCGGAGTCCAAGCTGCTGGGCTACATCTACGACCGCGACGGGCAGATGGTCTGGCGCTCCACCTCGACCCAGGACGAGAGCGTGCAGTACGTGCCGCTGTACGACGGCGAGCCCGACGTCTTCACCCGCGCCCGCGACGACCATGGCAACGAGTTCTTCGTCTACGACGTGGAGATCGACCTGGTGGGCGGCAAGCAGGCCGCCTACAGCATCGTCACCATGCAGCCGGTGAGCGCCTTCCGCGAGCTGGTGCACGGCTTCCGCGAGCAGCTGTACATCTGGCTCGGCGGCGCGCTGTTGCTGCTGCTCGGGCTGCTCTGGCTCGGCCTGGGCTGGGGCTTCCGCTCCATGCGCGGGTTGCGCGAGGAACTGGACCAGATCGAGGCCGGCGAGCGCGAAAGCCTGAGCGACGAGCACCCCAGCGAGATGCTGCGCCTGACCGACTCCCTCAACCGCCTGCTGGCCAGCGAGCGCAGCCAGCGCGAGCGCTACCGCAACTCCCTGGCGGACCTGGCGCACAGCCTGAAGACGCCGCTGGCGGTGCTGCAGGGGGTGAGCGAGAACCTGGCCAACGCGCCGGGCAACCGCGAGCAGGTGCAGGTGCTGCAGAGCCAGATCGAGCGCATGAGCCAGCAGATCGGCTACCAGCTGCAGCGCGCCAGCCTGCGCAAGAGCGGCCTGGTGCGCCACCGCGTGCAGCTGGCGCCGCTGCTCGACACCCTGGCCGGCGCGCTGGAGAAGGTCTACCGCGACAAGCGGGTGATCCTCGAACGCGACTTCCCCGAGGGCCTGAGCCTGCCGCTGGAGCAGGGCGCCTTGCTGGAGCTGCTCGGCAACCTGCTGGAGAACGCCTACCGCCTGTGCCTGGCCCGCGTGCGCGTCAGCGCCCGCCAGCGGGACGGCGGCTACGAACTGCGGGTGGAGGACGACGGCCCGGGCATCCCGCCGGACCAGCGCCAGCGCATCCTCCAGCGCGGCGAGAGGCTGGACACCCAGCACCCGGGGCAGGGCATAGGCACGGCGGTGGTGAAGGACATCATCGACAGCTATGGCGGCAACCTGGCGCTGGACGACGCCGAGCTGGGCGGGGCCTGTTTCCGCATCTGGTTGCCGGGGTAGGTGTGTCGGAGCGCTCTTCATAGGAGCGAGGGGGACGCCTGGTTCTTGCTCGCGAACCGCATGGCACCGCGTTTGTTCGCGAGCAAGCTCGCTCCTACGGGGGAGAAATACCGTGTTTCCCGGCAACCTGTAGGAGCG
>NZ_QGSL01000064.1:103955-139130 GCF_003176655.1 Pseudomonas sp. RW407
CCTACTTGTACGCCAGCTGACGCTGGGGCTGCAGGCGGCAGGCCATAGGCTGCAGGCTAAAACGCAAGGCCCGCATCCCGCCAAGCTCTTGCCTGCCGCCTGCCGCCCCCAGAACCAGAAGCCCGGCTGAATGCCGGGCTTCCTGCTTTTGGCCTGCCGCCTGTAGCCTGCCGCCTGTAGCCGCCCTTGTTGGCATCCTAGTTGCAATCCCCTATGCCAAAGCGCCGCGGCGTCAAAAAAGCCACGGCCCGTAGTCAGAGGGAAAGCAAATGAGTCAGGGTATCGAGTTCAACCGCCTGCTGCTGGAAATGCGCTCCATGCAGATGGACGCCATGGCCAAGGCCAAGCCGGCGACGTCGGCGCCGGCGGCCGTGGAGGGTGCGCCGAGCTTCTCGGACATGCTCGGCCAGGCGGTGAACAAGGTGAACTCCACCCAGCAGGCCGCCACTGCGCTGGCCAATGCCTTCGAGGTGGGCCAGAGCAACGTCGACCTGACCGACGTGATGATCGCTTCGCAGAAGGCCAGCGTGTCCTTCCAGGCCATGACCCAGGTGCGCAACAAACTGGTCCAGGCCTACCAGGACATCATGCAGATGCCCATCTGAGCCACGGGGTAGGTAGATAGTTCATGGCCGAAGCCACTGTAGACAACCAGGTCCCCGCCAAAGCCGGCGCAGCCGAAATGCTGAAGAAGCCGCTGATGGGCCTGCAGTTCCTCGAGAACCTCGCCGAGATGCCGGTGCTGCGCCAGGTCGGCCTGCTGGTCGGGTTGGCGGCGAGCATCGCCATCGGCTTCGGCATGGTGCTGTGGTCGCAGCAGCCGGACTACAAGCCGCTGTACGGCAGCCTCAACGGCGTCGATGCCAACAAGGTGATCGAGACGCTGAACGCCGCCGACATCGGCTACAAGGTCGACCCCAATTCCGGCGCCCTGCTGGTCAAGGCCGACGACCTCGGCCGCGCCCGCATCAAGGTGGCCGGTGCCGGCCTCACGCCCACCGACAGCAACGTCGGCTTCGAGATCCTCGACAAGGAACAGGCCCTGGGCACCAGCCAGTTCATGGAAGCGACCAACTACCGTCGCGGCCTGGAAGGCGAGCTGGCGCGCACCATCTCCAGCCTGAACAACGTCAAGGGCGCGCGCGTGCACCTGGCCATCCCGAAGAGCTCGGTGTTCGTCCGCGACGAGCGCAAGCCCACCGCCTCGGTGCTGGTCGAGCTGTACCCGGGGCGCAGCCTGGAGCCCAGCCAGGTGCTGGCGATCGTCAACCTGGTGGCCACCAGCGTGCCGGAACTGGACAAGTCCCAGGTCACCGTGGTCGACCAGAAAGGCAACCTGCTCTCCGACCAGCAGGAGCTTTCCGAACTGACCATGGCCGGCAAGCAGTTCGACTACAGCCGGCGCATGGAAGGCATGTTCACCCAGCGCGTGCACAGCATCCTGCAGCCGGTGCTGGGCGATGGCCGCTACAAGGCCGAGGTGTCCGCCGACGTCGACTTCAGCGCCGTGGAATCCACCGCCGAGTCCTACAACCCGGACCAGCCGGCCCTGCGCAGCGAGCAGGTGAACAACGAGGAACGCCAGAACGGCAGCGGCCCGCAGGGTGTGCCCGGGGCGCTGTCGAACCAGCCGCCGGGCCCGGCCAGCGCGCCGCAGCAGACCGGCAAGAGCGCCGGCGCCGATTTCGTCGCCCCGGGCCAGCCGCTGAAGGACGCCAACGGCCAGACCATCATCGATCCGAAGACCGGCCGTCCGGTGCTGGCGCCGTACCCCACCGACAAGCGCGAGCAGAACACCCGCAACTACGAGCTGGACCGCTCCATCAGCTACACCAAGCAGCAGCAGGGCCGCCTGCGCCGGCTTTCCGTCGCCGTGGTGCTGGACGACCACATGGTCGCCGACCCCAAGACCGGCGAAGTCAGCCACAAGCCCTGGAGCGCCGACGAACTGGCGCGCTTCACCCGCCTGGTACAGGACGCGGTGGGCTACGACGCCAGCCGTGGCGACAGCGTCAGCGTGATCAACGCGCCCTTCGCCCCGGAGCAGAACCTGGAGATCGCCTCGCCGCCGTTCTACTCGCAGCCCTGGTTCTGGGACATCGTCAAGCAGGTGCTGGGCATCGTCTTCATCCTGGTGCTGGTGTTCGGCGTGCTGCGCCCGGTGCTGAACAACCTCGCCGGCAACAAGAGCAAGGCCCTGGTGGCCGGCGCCGGCGGCGACATGGCCCTGGGCGAGATGGCCGGCCTGGACGGCGAACTGGCCGAGGACCGTGTCAGCCTGGGCGGCCCGCCGAGCATCCTGTTGCCCAGCCCCAGCGAGGGGTACGATGCGCAGCTGAACGCGATCAAGAGCCTGGTGGCTCAGGACCCGGGCCGCGTGGCCCAGGTAGTGAAGGATTGGATCAACTCCGATGAGTGATGCGGTATGAGCGAGACCCGGTTGAACGCCAAACTGACCAAGGTCGACAAGGCCGCCATTCTCCTGCTGTCCCTCGGCGAGACCGACGCGGCGCAGGTGCTGCGGCACATGGGCCCGAAGGAAGTGCAGAGGGTCGGCGTGGCCATGGCGCAGATGCGCAACGTGCACCGCGAGCAGGTCGAGCAGGTGATGAGCGAGTTCGTCGAGGTGGTCGGCGACCAGACCAGCCTGGGCGTCGGCGCCGACGGCTACATCCGCAAGATGCTCACCCAGGCCCTGGGCGAGGACAAGGCCAACAACCTCATCGACCGCATCCTGCTGGGCGGCAACACCAGCGGCCTGGACAGCCTGAAGTGGATGGAGCCGCGCGCCGTGGCCGACGTCATCCGCTACGAGCACCCGCAGATCCAGGCCATCGTCGTCGCCTACCTGGACCCGGACCAGGCCGCCGAGGTGCTCAGCCACTTCGACCACAAGGTGCGCCTGGACATCGTCCTGCGCGTGTCCTCGCTGAACACCGTGCAGCCCTCGGCGCTGAAGGAACTCAACCTGATCCTCGAGAAGCAGTTCGCCGGCAACGCCAACGCCACCCGCACCACCATGGGCGGGGTGAAGCGCGCGGCGGACATCATGAACTACCTCGACAGCTCGATGGAGGGCGCCCTGATGGACGCCATCCGCGACGTGGACGAAGACCTCTCCGGGCAGATCGAGGACCTCATGTTCGTCTTCGACAACCTCGCCGACGTCGACGACCGCGGCATCCAGGCGCTGCTGCGCGAGGTGTCCTCGGACGTGCTGGTGCTGGCCCTCAAGGGCTCGGACGAGGGCATCCGCGAGAAGATCTTCCGCAACATGTCCAAGCGTGCCGCCGAACTGCTGCGCGACGACCTGGAGGCCCGCGGCCCGGTGCGCGTCAGCGAAGTGGAGGGCGCGCAGAAGGAAATCCTCACCATCGCCCGGCGCATGGCCGAGTCCGGGGAGATCGTCCTCGGCGGCAAGGGTGGCGAGGAGATGATCTAAGTGAGCGGCCCCGCGAAATCCAAGGAAGAACACGATGGCCTGATCCGCGCGCGCGACGTCGCCGGCTTCGACCGCTGGGCGCTGCCCAGCTTCGACCCGGTGGTGGAGCGGCCGCCGGAACCCGAGCCCGAGCCGCAGGCGCCGGAAGCCCCGGCGGTGGAGGAAGTCCCCGTCGAGGAAGTCAAACCGCTGACGCTCGAGGAACTGGAGGCGATCCGCCAGGACGCCTACAACGAAGGCTTCGCCACCGGCGAGAAGGACGGTTTCCACGCCGGCCAGCTCAAGGCCCGGCAGGAGGCCGAGGCGGCGCTGCAGGAGCGCCTGGCCGGCCTGGAGACGCTGATGGGCCAGCTGTTCGAGCCCATCGCCGAGCAGGACCTGCTGATCGAGCAGATGCTGGTCAGGCTGGTCGGCCAGGTGGCGCACCAGGTCATCCAGCGCGAGCTGGAGGGCGACTCCAGCCAGCTGCGCCAGGTGCTGCGCGAGGCGCTCAAGCAACTGCCGATGGGCAGCGAGAACGTGCGTATCCACGTCAACCCGCAGGACTTCGAACTGGTCAAGGCACTGCGCGACCGCCACGAGGAAAGCTGGCGCATCCTCGAGGACGAGCAACTGCTGCCCGGTGGTTGCCGCATCGAGACCGAGCATTCGCGCATCGACGCCAGCATCGAGACGCGCCTGGCGCAGATCACCAAGCAGCTCTTCGAACAGCAGCGCGAGCAGGCCACCCACGCGCTGGAGCCGGACCTGCACATCGACCTGGACAAGCCCGATGCGCCTTGACCGGGTGAGTTTCGCCAAACGCCTGGAGGGCTACCTGGAAGCCGCCAAACTGCCGGCGCAGCCGGTGGTGGAAGGCCGCCTGCTGCGCATGGTCGGCCTGACCCTGGAGGCCGAGGGCCTGCAGGCGGCGGTGGGCAGCCGCTGCACGGTGATCAACGACAGCGGCTACCACTCGGTGCAGGTGGAAGCCGAAGTCATGGGCTTCTCCGGCAACAAGATCTTCCTCATGCCGGTCGGCAGCCTGGCCGGCATCGCCCCCGGCGCCCGCGTGGTGCCGCTGCCCGACAGCGGCCGCCTGCCCATGGGCATGTCCATGCTCGGCCGGGTGCTCGACGGCGTCGGCCGGGCCCTGGACGGCAAGGGCGGAATGCGCGCCGAGGACTGGGTGCCCATGGACGGCCCGACCATCAACCCGCTCAAGCGCGAGCCGATCCACGAACCCATGGACGTCGGCATCCGCTCGATCAACTCGCTGCTCACCGTCGGCCGCGGCCAGCGCCTGGGCCTGTTCGCCGGCACCGGCGTGGGCAAGTCGGTGCTGCTGGGCATGATGACCAAGTACACCAAGGCCGACATCATCGTGGTCGGCCTGATCGGCGAGCGGGGCCGCGAGGTGAAGGAGTTCATCGAGCATATCCTCGGCGAGGAGGGCCTCAAGCGCTCGGTGGTGGTGGCCTCGCCCGCCGACGACGCGCCGCTGATGCGCCTGCGCGCGGCCATGTACTGCACGCGCATCGCCGAATACTTCCGCGACAAGGGCAAGAACGTCCTGTTGCTGATGGACTCGCTGACGCGCTTCGCCCAGGCCCAGCGCGAGATCGCCCTGGCCATCGGCGAGCCGCCGGCGACCAAGGGCTACCCGCCGTCGGTGTTCGCCAGGCTGCCGCGCCTGGTGGAGCGTGCCGGCAACGGCGAGAAGGGCGGCGGCTCCATCACCGCCTTCTACACCGTGCTCAGCGAGGGCGACGACCAGCAGGACCCGATCGCCGACTCCGCCCGCGGCGTGCTCGACGGCCACTTCGTGCTGTCGCGCCGGCTGGCCGAGGAAGGCCATTACCCGGCCATCGACATCGAGGCCTCGATCAGCCGGGTGATGCCCCAGGTGGTCAGCCCCGAGCAGTTGCAGCACGCCCAGCGCTTCAAGCAGCTGTGGTCGCGCTACCAGCAGAGCCGCGACCTGATCAGCGTCGGCGCCTACGTCGCCGGTGGCGACGCCGAGACCGACCTGGCCATCCAGCGCTTCCCGGTGATGCGCCAGTTCCTCCGCCAGGGCCTGAACGAAAGCCAGAGCCTGGAGGACAGCGCCCAACTGCTGGACGCCGTGCTGTCCGGCAAGGCCGGTTGAGTGCGGCGGATGATGCCTGAGGTCCGCTTGCCATGAACCGCCGCGCCGACCGCCTGGCCCCGGTGGTGGAGATGGCCCTGAAGGCCGAGCGCGAGGCCGCGCGCCAACTGGGCGTGGCCCAGGGCCAGCTGCTCCAGGCGCAGCGCAAGCTGGCCGAGCTGGAGCGCTTCCGCGCCGACTACCAGCAGCAGTGGATCGACCGCGGCCGCCAGGGCGTCAGCGGCCAGTGGCTGCTGGACTACCAGCGCTTCCTGGCGCAGCTGGAAAGCGCCGTGGAACAGCAGAACCGCAGCCTGGCCTGGCACCAGGACGTGGTGGAGAAGGCGCGCGCCACCTGGGCCGAGAAGTACGCGCGCCTGGAAGGCCTGCGCAAGCTGGTGGAGCGCTACCGCGAAGAGGCGCGCCTGCTGGCCGACAAGCAGGAACAGAAGCAGCTCGACGAGTTCGCCCAGCGCCTGCGGCCGCCGCCCTACTGAAGCGCGGGCGCCATGCTAGGCTGCAGCCAGCTGAGCACCCGGAGCCCCGCATGCCTCTGAAATTCACCCTGCTACGCACCCATCCGCGGCTGATCGTCGCCATCCTCTGTGGCGTGCTGGCGGCCCTGGCCTGCGTCGGGCTGACGCCGCTGATGCGCATCCTGGTCGGCTGGAATGCCTGTGCCTGGCTGTACGTGGCGCTGATCGCCCTGCTGGCGCACGGCGCCACGGCGGAGCAGGTGCGCGGGCTGGCCGACATCGAGGACGAGAACGCCGAGGCCGTGCTGATGCTGGTCAGCGCCGCGGCCATCGCCAGCCTGGTGGCGATCGTCTTCGAACTGGCCGGCGCCCGCGACCTGCAGGGCGGCGAGAAGCTGCTGCGCTATGCCTTCACCGGCAGCACGGTACTGGGTTCCTGGTTCCTCATCGGTACCATCTTCGCCATGCACTATGCGCGCATGTACTACACGGCCGCGCAGCCGCCGCTGCAGTTCCCCGACCGCGAGCGGCAGCCGGACTACTGGGACTTCGCCTACTTCTCCTTCACCCTCAGCGTCGCCGTGCAGACCTCGGACGTGGCCATCGCCTCGCCAGGGCTGCGCCGGGTGGCCCTGGCGCAGTCGATCATCTGCTTCCTGTACAACACCGCGATCCTCGGCCTGAGCATCAACATCGCCGCCGGCATCGTCGGCTGACGGGCCTCAGTGGCGCCAGAAGGCCGGGGTGAACAGCACCAGCACGGTGAGGATCTCCAGGCGCCCGGCGAGCATGCCGGCGCACAGCAGCCACTTGGCGGCGTCCGGCAGGGACGAGAAGTTGCCCGAGGGGCCGATCACCGGGCCCATGCCCGGGCCGACGCCGGAGACGGTGCTGGCGGCGCCGGTCAGCGCGGTCATCCAGTCCAGGCCGAGGAAGGTCAGGGCCAGGCCCAGGCCGCCGACGGTGGCGCCGAAGAAGAACGAGAAGGTCAGGATCGAACGCACGATCTCCTCGTCCAGGCGGTGCCCGTTGTAGCTCTGGCGCAGCACCGCGCGCGGGTGGATGAGCTGGTACAGGCTGGCCTTGAGCAGGATGTAGGCGACCTGGAAGCGGAAGATCTTCAGGCCGCCGGCGGTGGAGCCGGAGCAGCCGCCGATGAAGCCCAGGTAGAAGAACACCATGATCGAGAAGTGGCCCCACAGGCTGTAGTCACCCAGGGCGAAGCCGGTGGTGGTGACCACCGAGGTGACGTTCACCGCGACGATGCGGAAGGCGTCCTGCCAGGACAGGTCGGAATTGAAGGCGTACCAGGTGCCCATCACCAGCCAGGTGAACACCAGCAGGCCGATGAAGCCGTGTACCTGGCTGTCCCTGAGCAGCGCCTTGCGGTGGCCGCGCAGGGTGGCGACGTAGAGGGCGAAGGGCAGGCTGCCGAGGATCATCACCACCACCGCCACCCAGTGCACCGCCGGCTGGTGCCACTTGGCCAGGGACTGGTCGGAGGTGGAGAAGCCGCCGGTGGAGATCGCCGACATGGCGTGGTTGAGCGCGTCGAACAGGCCCATGCCGGCCCACCACAGGCCCAGGGTACCGAGGATGGTGATGCCGACGTACACCGCGACTATGTACTTGGCGACCATGTGCGAGCGCGGCATGACCTTGTCGCTGCGGTCCGAGGATTCGGTCTGGAACAGGCGCATGCCGCCGATGCGCAGCATCGGCAGGATCGCCACCGCCATGCCGATGAAGCCGATGCCGCCCAGCCAGTGCAGCATCGAGCGCCAGATGAGGATGCCCGGCGACATGTTGTCCAGCCCGGAAAGCACCGTCGAGCCGGTGGCGGTGATGCCCGACATGCTCTCGAAGAAGGCGTCGGTGACGCTCATGTGGCGGGCGATGATGAAGGGCAGGGCGGAGAAGAAGCAGACGATCACCCAGCTGGAGACCGTGAGCATGTACATGTCCCGCGGGCGCAGGTGGGCCTGCTCCGGCCGGCCCGGCAGGACCAGCCCCAGGCCCGCGCTGAAGGTGATCAGGCTCGACCAGATGTAGGGCGAGAGCTCCTGCGGGCGGTGGTAGTAGAGCAGGGTGGCCATGGGCACCAGCATGGCCACCGCCAGGGTGATGAGGAACAGGCCGATGATGTATCCGAGGGTGCGTAGTGTCGGCAGCGCCATGAAGCGGACTCGATGGACATGAACCCTCCATTGTACCTGCCCTCGGCGCGATGCGCAGCGCGCCGGAGGGCTCTTCACAACGGCGGCGGAATCGCTAGAATCCTGCGCAGCCCGCCGGCGCTCGCCGGTTTCTTCTGGTGCATTCGCACATCATGTCCATCGACAATCCGTGTTTGAACTGTGGCGCCTGCTGCGCGCATTTCCGTGTGTCCTTCTACTGGGGCGAGTGCCGTTCCGCCGGCGGCAGCGTGCCCGACGAACTGGTGGTGCAGGTCAGCCCGCACCACGCCGCCATGCGTGGCACCGAGGCCAGGCCGGTGCGCTGCGTGGGGTTGCTCGGCGAGGTCGGCTGCGGCGTGCGCTGCACGGTCTACGAGCACCGCTCCAGCACCTGCCGCGAATTCGAGGCCTCCTGGCTCGACGGCCAGCACAACCCCAACTGCGACGCGGCCCGGGCGGCCTACGGCCTGCCGCCGCTGATGCCACCCCTGCAGCCGATCGTCACGCCGTCGCCGGAGCGGGTGGCTTGACGATGGGCGCATCGCTGGACTCCCTGTAGGAGCGAGCTTGCTCGCGAACGGCGCTTGCCGGTGGCTCCCGTGTTTCAGATTGACTCCGCTCCCTCTCCCCAGCCCTCTCCCTGAAGGGAGAGGGGGCTTGTCCGTGCCGAGAAGGGCCTTGGTTTCAACCGGATACTCGATGCAAGCCGGCTAACGCCGAAGTATCAGTGCATGCCGAACGGTTCCCTCTCCCTTCAGGGAGAGGGTTAGGGAGAGGGCGCTCTCAGGACGAACACCAGCGTTCGCCGATGAGCCCCCTTCGCGAGCAAGCTCGCTCCTACACGGATACGCAGCACCCTGATCGCACCTCAGCAGACAGATGAGAAGCCTTTGCGATTACAATGGCCGTCCTTGTGTGTACAGGAGGTAGCCCATGGAGGCCTACGAAGCGCTGGTCAATCGTGTATCCCATGCCCGCCTGGGCGAGCCGGCACCCAGCGCCGGGCAGCTCGAGCGGCTGTTCCGCGTCGCCCTGCGCGCGCCGGACCATGGGCAACTGCGCCCGTGGCGCTTCCTCACGGTGGAAGGCGAGGCACGCCAGCAACTGGGTGAGCTGTTCGCCCGCGCGCTGAGCGCCGAGCAACCCGGCGCCAGCCCCGAGGCGCTGGCCAAGGCCCGCGCCATGCCGTTGCGCGCGCCGACCCTGGTGGTGGCCATCGCGCGCCTGCAGGAGCACCCCAAGGTGCCGGAGATCGAGCAGATGCTGGCCGCCGGCTGTGCCGCCTACGGCATCGTCCAGGCGGCGTTCGTCGAGGGGCTGGGGGCCATGTGGCGCACCGGCGCCATGGCTTTCGACCCGCTGGTGCGGCAGGGCCTGGGCCTGGCGGCCAACGAGCGGATCGTCGGTTTCATCTACCTGGGCACGCCCATGGGTGAGCTGCGCCAGCCGGCGCCGCTGG
This sequence comes from Pseudomonas sp. RW407, assembly GCF_003176655.1. Classification (NCBI taxonomy): domain Bacteria; kingdom Pseudomonadati; phylum Pseudomonadota; class Gammaproteobacteria; order Pseudomonadales; family Pseudomonadaceae; genus Pseudomonas; species Pseudomonas sp. RW407. Next base: position 113,617 of record NZ_QGSL01000064.1, read on the forward strand.
ACCCGGCGGCCTTCGTCAGCGCCTGGCGGGGCTGAGCGGCAGGCTCAGGCGGACTTTCCAGCGCGCCCCACCGGCACGCCAGAGCAGCCGGCCGCCCTGCCAGGCGGCCAACCGCTGGGCGGCGCGCAGGGCCCGGGGCAGCCAGCGCCGGGCCTGCTCGTCGGTGCCGCCGAGGTCCAGGCGCAGCAGCCCGCGCTCCAGGCGCGGCTCCAGCACGATGGCGGCGTCCTGCTGCCATTCCACCGCAGTGTCCAGCAGTTCATCCAGGGCTTCGTGCAGCGCCTGCGGCCAGCTGTGCAGCGGCCAGGTGCCGCCGCGCGGCAGGCTCAGGCGCAGTTCCGGCCAGCGGCGCCGCCAGCGCTGCGCCAGCAGGCCCAGCTCCACCGCCAGCACCAGGCTCTGCGGTTCGTCCCGCGGACGCTCCCGCGGCAGGTTGGCGGCCGCCGGCGGCAGGGCCGGGCTGGGGGAGGGCAGGTATTCGGCGGCAAGGCTCATGATCGGGCTCCGGGGTCAGGCGGCGTGGCGCGCCAGCGGTATTTCCAGGGTGGCGACGAAACCGCCGTCGGGGTGATTGGCCAGGCGCAGGCGGCCGGCATGGCGCTCCACCGCGCGGCGAGCGATGGCCAGGCCCAGGCCGTGGCCGGGGCTGTCCTGGTTGGGGGCGCGGAAGAAGGGCTCGCCCAGTTGAGCCAGGTGCTCGGCGTCGGCCCCCGGGCCATGGTCGCGCACGCGCACGCGCAGCACGGCGCCGTCGCTGTCGGCATCCACCTCGAGCGGCTTGTCCGCCGGGTTGAAGCGCAGGGCGTTGCGCAGCAGGTTGTCCAGCGCCCGTTCGAGCATGTCGGGCCAGCCGTCCAGGGCCAGGCCGGTGGGGACCTTCAACTGGATGTGCTGTTCCGGGGCGAGCAGCTGGGCATCCTCGCGCAGGCGTTCGAGCAGCGGCAGCAGTTCGACGCGGCTGGTCGGCCCGGGCTCGGCGTCCAGGCGGGCGAGGGCGAGGATCTCGGCGATCAGCGCTTCCAGGCGGTCGCATTCCTGCTCCAGGCGCGGCCACATGCTGGCGCGCTGTTCGGGCGTGGCGCGCTCGGCCAGGGCCAGGGCGATGCGCAGGCGCGCCAGCGGCGAGCGCAGTTCGTGGGAGACGTCGCGCAGCAACTGGCGCTGGCTGCCGATCAGGCTTTGCAGGCGGGCGCCCATGCGGTTGAAGTCGCGGGCCAGCACGCCGAGTTCGTCGCCGCGGTGGGCCAGGCGGGCCAGGCTGTCCTGCTGGTAGGCGGTCTGCCCGAGGTCGTGTACGGCGCGGCGCAGGCGGTTGAGCGGGCGGGTGATGGAGAGAGTCACCAACAGGCTGAAGATGGTCAGCACCACCAGGGCGATGCCCAGCGCGCTGAGCGGCCACAGCAGGCTGCCGCGGTGCCAGGCTTCCAGCGCGCCGTGGGGAATCCGGTAGATGAACAGGTAGGTGTGGTCGCTCTCCGTGCTGGTGTATTCCTGGCTGAGCTGGCGCCAGGGGAAGCGCGGCAGGTTGCGGCGGTCGAAGCCTTCCTCGTTGCGCCGTGGCGGGCGCGGCAGGTAGGTGCCGTCGACCAGGCGCTGGCCGCTTTCGTCGAGCACCTGGACCGACAGGTCGTAGTCGCGGCGGCGTTGCTCCAGCAGTTGCTGGGCGGCGGCGGGGCCCTGGTTCTCGTAGAGCTGGGTCCACTGCTTGGCGAGATCGTGCATGCCGGGGTAGCGGGCGATGATCCAGGTGTCCTGGTTCAGCGCGCGGCCGAGCAGGATGGACAGGCCGGCGACCAGCAGCAGGGCGAGCCAGAAGGCGGCGAGGATTCGCCAGAAGAGCGAGCGCATGGTCTTTCGGTTCAGTCGCATGTCCGTTTCGGGTCAGGGGCGCGGGCACGGCGAGGCGCCGGGGGGAGCCCGGCGCCTGCGTGGCTGGCGCTATCAGTTGGTCTTGCCATCCTTCTGCGCTTTCCATTGCTGGAACTCGGTCCATTCGGCCTTGCGCTGCTCGCGCTCTTTCTTCAGCTCGTCGAACTTCTTCTGCTGTTCGGGCGTCAGCAGCGCGCGGATGTCCTGCTGGGTCTTGTCGTGGCTGGCCTTCAGCTCATCCTGCATGGCCTTGCGGTCGGCCGCCGGCAGCTTGCTCAGGTACTTCTCGGTGATGTCGTGGCGGCTCTTCATCGAGTCACCCATCAGCTTGCCGACCTGCTGGCGCTGCTCGGGGCTCAGGTTCAGGGCCTTGAACGGGCCGTTCCAGCCGCCGCGCGGGCCGTGGCCGTCCTTCATGTGGCCGTCCATCATGTGGGCGGGCGGCGGCGGGGCGTCGGTAGCGGCAGGGGTGGCCGCCATGGCCAGGGTCGGCAGGGTGGCGGCGAGCATCAGGGCGGTGAGGGTCTTGCGCATGATCTTCTCCTTTCGTGGACCGGTTTCTGAACCGGATGTGCCCAGTCTAGGGATAGCAAGGTCAAGGGCGGTCAGGGCCGGGTAAAGCTTCGGTAAAGATTGCGTCTACCGCTCTGGGGCGGGGTTCCCGGCCTGCCGCTCAGGGTGTGTAGAAGTAGCCGCGCCCGCGCAGGGCGAGAATGCGCGGGCGCCCGTCCGGGTGCGCGCCGAGCTTCTTGCGCAGGTTGCTGACGTGCATGTCCAGGCTGCGGTCGTAGAGCGTCAGCTTGCGGCCCAGGGCGATCTGCGCCAGGGCCTGCTTGTCCAGCGGCTCGCCCGGCTGGCGCAGCAGCGCCTCGAGGATGCGGCTCTCGGACAGCGTCAGGCTGACGTCCTGGCCGCCGATGCTGGCCACGCCGCGGGTCAGGTTAAGGCTCAGGTCGCCGAGCTCGACCTGGGCGCTGGGCTGGGCCGGATGGCTGCGCCGCAGCACGGCGCGCAGGCGCGCGGTCAGCTCGCGTGGGTCGCAGGGCTTGGCCAGGTAGTCGTCGGCGCCCAGTTCCAGGCCGAGGATGCGGTCCAGTGGCTCGCCGCGGGCGGAGAGCATCAGCACCGGCAGGTCGGGGTGTTCGCTGCGCAATTGCTTGAGCAGCTCCAGGCCGCTGCCGTCGGGCAGCATCACGTCCAGCACCACGGCGTCCGGCGTGCGGCTGGCCAGGGCGCTACGGGCCGCGCCGCCATCGTGGCTGGCACGCACGCTGAAGCCTTCCTGGGTCAGCCAGGTGCACAGCAGTTCGCACAGTTCACGGTCGTCGTCGATCAGCAGCAGCTCACTCATTGCTCGGGCTTCTTTCAGTTGATCCATTCACGCCGCCGGCGGCGACGGCCGCGGCTCAGGGCGCCGAGGACGAAGGCGACCAGGGCGACGGCGCCGCCGGTCGCGAACCAGGTCTGCTCGTCGCTGAGCAGGCGTGGCGGTTGTTGGGCCTGCAGCTCGCGCAGTTGCAGCTTCAGGCGCTGGTTTTCCTGGCGCAGGCGGCCCACCACGGCGCTTTCCGCCCCCTGCAGCTGGGCGGCGAGGTCGGCGCGCAGCTTCTCGCTCTCGTCCAGGCGCTGTTGCAGCTGGGCGAGGTCGTCGCTGGCCGGGGTGGCACCGGGGGTGGCGGTGGGCTCCTCGCCGTGGGCGGCGAGCGGCAGGCTCAGGCAGAACAGCAGGGGCAGCAGATGACGTCGGGACATCGGAACTCCTTGTATGCTGATGAGCCGCCGGGCACCGCGGTCCGGGCGCTGTCCGGTTGCGGGGCCGGGCCTTGAGTGCCCGGCCATGCGGCGCCGTCCGTGCGCCGCCGCTTGCCGGTCTACGGCAGGACTTTCTTGAACGGCTTGACCACGACCTCGGCATAGACGCCGGCGGCGCGGTACGGGTCGGCATCGGCCCAGGCCTGGGCGGCGGCCAGCGACTCGAACTCGGCGACGATCAGGCTGCCGGTGAAGCCGGCCGCGCCCGGGTCGGGGCTGTCGATCGCCGGGTGCGGCCCGGCCAGGACCAGGCGGCCCTCGTCCTTCAACAGCTCGAGGCGGGCCAGGTGCGCCGGGCGCGCGGCCAGGCGGCGTTCTTGGGAGGCGGTGATGTCGCGGGCGATGATTGCGTAGAGCATGTCAGTCCTTGGGCTTTTCGCCGGTTGGGGCGTCGTGCATGTGGCGGGCCAGGAACACGCCCTGGCCGATCAGGAAGAGCAGGGTCATGCCCAGGCTGCCGAAGACCTTGAAGTCCACCCAGAAACGCTCGAAGGTGAAGGCGACGAACAGCTGGATGCAGCCGCAGAACACGAAGAACAGCACCCAGGCCAGGTTCAGGCGCTGCCAGATCGGCTCCGGCAGCTGCACGGCGTGGCCCATGATGCGCTGGATCAGCGGCCGGCGGTCGCCCACCAGGGTGCTGCCGAGGAAGCCCAGGGCGAACAGCCAGTTCACCACCGGGGCCTTCCACTTGAGGAAGGTCTCGCTGTGGAACGCCAGGGTCATGCCGCCGAACACCAGGCAGGCGGCCAGGGTCAGCCACTGGCCCTTGTCCAGCTTGCGCTGCTTGAGCAGCAGGGCGCCGTAGACCACCACCGAGGAGGCGATCAGCACCGCGGTGGCGCTGTAGATGCCGCCCAGGCTGAAGGAGTGTCCGGCGAGTTCGACCGTGCGCGGGTCCAGCTTGTAGACGATGAAGAACAGGATGAGGGGGATGAAATCGATGAATTGCTTCATTACGGCAGCCAGAGCCCAGTTGTGGCGGCATAATACCAACCTGCGGAAGAACTGAAATAGTCACCCGTCTCGTGCCGTTGCGCCGGCTTGCCGTGAATCGCCGCCGCGCAGCGTCTATACAGAAGTAAAACCCGTCCCGGTATGCCCATGCGTGTCGACCTGCATTGCCATAGCACCGCCTCCGACGGCCAGCTGCCGCCCGCCGCCGTGGTGGCCCGCGCGCACCAGCGCGGCGTGCGCCTGCTCGCCCTGAGCGACCACGACACCCTGGAGGGCCTGCCCGAGGCGCGCGCCGCCGCCGAGGCGCTGGGGGTGACCCTGGTCAACGGCGTGGAACTGTCCTGCACCTGGGGCGGGGCGACCATCCACGTCCTGGGTTATGCCTTCGACAGCGACGCCGAGCCGCTGGTTCGCGCCCTCGACGCGCTGCACCGCGGGCGCTGGGCGCGCGCCGAGGAGATCGGCCGGCGCCTGGAGGCCAAGGGCATGCCTGGCGCCTTCGAGGGCGCGCGGGCCATCCAGCGCGAGCTGGGCGACAGCGGCAACGCCCCGGCGCGGCCGCACTTCGCCGAGTTCCTGGTGCGCCAGGGCCATGTCGCCGAGCGCGCCGAGGCCTTCCGCAAGTGGCTGGGCGCCGGCAAGCTGGGCGACGTCAAGCAGCACTGGCCGAGCCTGGCCGAGGCGGTCGGCACCCTGCGCGCGGCCGGCGCCTGGGTCAGCCTGGCACACCCCTACCAGTACGATTTCACCCGCACCAAGCGGCGCAAGCTGATCGCCGACTTCATCGACGCAGGCGGCCACGCCATCGAAGTGGTCAATGGCCTGCAGCCGGCCGAGCAGGTCGGCGTGCTGAGCATCCTGGCCCGCGAATTCGGCCTGCTGGTCAGCGCCGGCAGCGATTTCCACGGCCCCAGCGACTGGTCGGAGCTGGGCCTGTACCGGCCCGTGCCGGACGACCTTCCGCCCTTGTGGACGCGCTTCGCCGGCGCCGCACGGGCCCTCGAGGAGATTTCATGAGCCAGTTCTTCCAGGTCCACCCGGAAAACCCCCAGCCGCGGCTGATCAAGCAGGCGGTGGAGATCGTCCGCCAGGGCGGGGTGATCGCCTATCCCACCGACTCCTCCTACGCCCTGGGCTGCCGCCTGGGCGAGAAGGGCGCGGTGGAGCGCATCCGCCGGCTGCGCAGGCTCGACGACAAGCACAACTTCACCCTGGTGTGCCGCGACCTGTCCGAACTGGGCCTGTACGCCAAGGTCGACACCCGCCTGTTCCGCCTGCTCAAGGCCCACACGCCCGGGCCCTACACCTTCATCCTCGACGCCACCCGCGAGGTGCCGCGCATGCTGCTGCACCCCAAGCGCCGCACCATCGGCCTGCGCGTGCCGGCCTGCCCGATCGCCCAGGCGCTGCTGCAGGAACTGGGCGAGCCGCTGATGAGCGTGAGCCTGATCCTGCCCGGCGAGAGCGAGCCGCTGAGCGACCCCTATGAAATGCGCAGTGCGCTGGAACACCAGGTGGACCTGGTGCTGGACGGCGGCCACGGCGGCGTCGAGGCTTCCACCGTGATCAACCTCACCGGCGAGGAGCCGGAGGTGGTGCGCGTCGGTTGCGGCGACCCGGCCCCCTTCGAGGCCTACGCCTGAAACGCGCTTCCATACTGCCGCCCTTGACTGTCCGTCCGAGGTCCCGCGCTTGAGCAAGGTCGAATCCCAGCGCCGTGTGCTGTCCGGCATGCGCCCCACCGGGCGCCTGCACCTGGGCCACCTGCACGGCGTGCTGCAGAACTGGGTACGTCTGCAGCACGAGTACGAATGCTTCTTCTCCATCGTCGACTGGCACGCCCTGACCACCGAGTACGATGACGTCGGGCAGATCCGCCAGCACGTCCGCGGCATGGCCGTGGACTGGCTGGCGGTGGGCGTCAGCCCCAGCGCCGCGACCCTGTTCATCCAGTCCCAGGTGCCCGAGCACGCCGAACTGCACCTGCTGCTATCGATGATCTGCCCGCTGCCCTGGCTGGAGCGGGTGCCGACCTACAAGGAGCTGCAGGAAAAGCTCGGCCACAAGGACCTGTCGACGTACGGCTTCCTCGGCTATCCGCTGCTGCAGGCGGCGGACATCCTGGTCTACCGCGCCGGGCTGGTGCCGGTGGGCTCGGACCAGCTGGCCCACGTCGAGTTCGCCCGCGAGGTGGCGCGGCGCTTCAACCACCTGTACGGCGGCGAGGTGGACTTCGAGGACAAGGCCCAGGCCGCCGTCACGCGCCTGGGCAAGAAGACCTCCAGGCTCTACAGCAGCCTGCGCAAGGCCTGGCAGGAACAGGGCGACGAGGATGCCCTGGAAACCGCGCAGGCGCTGCTCAAGGAGCAGCAGAACCTGACCCTCGGCGACCGCGAGCGGCTGCTCGGCTACCTGGAAGGCAACAGCCGGGTGCTGCTGCCCGAGCCGCAGACGCTGGTCGGCAGCACCGTGCGCATGCCGGGACTGGACGGGCAGAGGATGTCCAACGCCCACGACAACACCATCGGCCTGCGCGAGAGCCCGGCGGAGGTGGAGGAGAAGATCGCGCGCATGCCCACCGACCCTGCGCGGGTACGGCGCAACGACCCGGGCGACCCGCAGCGCTGCCCGGTGTGGCAGTGGCACCTGATCTACTCCGACGACGCCTGCCGCCAGTGGGTGCAGGAGGGCTGCAGCAGCGCCGGCATCGGCTGCCTGGACTGCAAGCGGCCGCTGATCGAGTCGATCAACCAGGAACTGGCGCCGATCCGCGAACGCGCCCAGGACTACGAGGACAACCCCGAGCTGGTGCGCAGCATCCTCGCCGAGGGCGCCGAACACGCCCGCGAGGCGGCGCGGGAGACCCTGGTGGAAGTGCGCCAGGCCATGGGGCTGGTGTACCGCTAGGCGGTCCGGCATTGCGGACAAACCCTGCGTTGCAGGCGAGCATGGCTTTTCGTAGGAGCGAGCTTGCTCGCGAACAAACGCGATGCCATGCGGTTCGCGAGCAAGCTCGCTCCTACAGGGGAATGGCGTGGGTGGTTCCGGCTATCGCGGACAAGGTCCGCTCCTACGGGGAGGAATACCGGGCTTCCCGGCTGCCTGTAGGAGCGGGCCCTGCCCGCGATTCGCGCGCAGGGCGCGCTCCTACAGGGGTATCGCGGGTGGGCGCCTTTCCGTCCAATTCCCTCACCATCGCCGGTGAAAAGCAGGGATAATGCCGCCTTGAGCCCGCCCCGCCCGACGAGAGGCCGATGAGCGACCTGAACGAGCCGCAAACCCCTCCCAGCCCCGCCGAATACCGCGAACCGGTGCAGCTGGCGCTCGTCTATGGCGAGGCGGTCACCGAGCTGCCCCAGGACCTGTACATCCCGCCGGACGCCCTGGAGGTCTTCCTCGAAGCCTTCGAGGGCCCGCTCGACCTGCTGCTGTACCTGATCCGCAAGCAGAACATCGACGTCCTCGACATTCCGGTGGCGGAAATCACCCGCCAGTACATGACCTACGTCGAGCTGATGAAGTCGGTGCGCCTGGAGCTGGCCGCCGAATACCTGGTGATGGCCGCCATGCTCGCCGAGATCAAGTCGCGCATGCTGCTGCCGCGCTCGGCCGAGGCCGAGGAGGACGAGGAAGACCCGCGCGCCGAGCTGATCCGCCGCCTGCAGGAATACGAACGCTTCAAGCAGGCCGCCGAGGACCTCGACAACCTGCCGCGCCAGGGCCGCGACTACGTGGTGCCGACGGTGGCGGCGCCGGAGGCCAAGGCGCGCAAGCTGCTGCCCCAGGTGGACATGCAGGAGCTGATGCTGTGCATGGCCGAGGTGCTGCGCCGCGCCGACCTGTTCGAAAGCCACCAGGTGACCCGCGAGATGCTCTCCACCCGCGAGCGCATGAGCGAGATCCTCGAACGCCTGAAGGACGCCGGTTTCGTGCCCTTCATCGAGCTGTTCCGCATCGAGGAGGGCCGCCTGGGCGTGGTGGTGACCTTCATGGCGGTGCTGGAGCTGGTCAAGGAGCAGCTGGTGGAGCTGGTGCAGAACCAGGCCTTCGCGCCCATCCACGTGCGTGCCCGGATCGAGGCGGAGGAGGGCGCGGCGCCGGTCGAGGTGCTGGAAGAGGGCGACGAGGGCGTCTTCGAGCCGGTCGAGGCGCCGGCGCCGGAGCCGACCTTCGAGGAGGGCGGTTTCGACGAGACGGCGGACGCCGAGGACTTCGACGAAGAGCCGCTCTGAGCCGCCGGCGTTGCCCTGGCGCCGCGCATTGAGTAGTTTTCCCGCCAGACCGGCGATTCCCGCAACCCCGAACCGAGCGACCCGATGAACCTCTCCGACCCCCACGAACTGGCGACCCTGCTCGAAGGCATCCTGCTGGCCTCGGGCCGGCCGCTGTCGCTGGAGCGCCTGGGCGAGCTGTTCGAGGAGGCCGAGCGCCCGGAGCCGCAGCAACTGCGCGATGCCCTGGCGATCCTGACGTTGTCCTGCGCCGGGCGCGCCTTCGAGCTCAAGGAGGTGGCCACCGGCTACCGCCTGCAGATCCGCGAGCCGCTCTCGCCCTGGGTCGGCCGGCTCTGGGAGGAGCGCCCGCAGCGCTACTCCCGTGCGCTGCTGGAAACCCTGGCTCTGATCGCCTACCGCCAGCCCATCACCCGTGGCGAGATCGAGGAAATCCGCGGCGTGGCGGTGAACACCCAGATCATCAAGACGCTGATGGAGCGCGAGTGGATCCGCATCGTCGGCTACCGCGAGGTGCCGGGGCGACCGGCGATGCTCGCCACCACCCGCACCTTCCTCGACTACTTCAACCTCAAGAGCCTGGAAGAGCTGCCGCCGCTGGCCGAGCTGCGCGAGATGGAGGCCGAGCCGGAGGACGTGCAACTGGTGCCGGTCCACCTGCCCAGCCCCGTCCTCGACGAGGACTACGTGCCGGCGTCGATCCAGGCCCTGGCCGACCAGGCGCTGCGCGAGGCCGGCGAGGAGCCCGAAGCCGCGCCGCCGGAGGAGAAGCCAGAGGAAACCAGCTTCCGCAGCCTGCTGGCCGAGCTGGACGAGATGGAGCAGGGCTTGAAGACCGACTTCGACGACCTGCTCGAACCGCCGCCGGTCGCCGAGGCGGATGCCGTGGACGACCCGGCGGCCAGCGCGGAAGCCCCGCCGGCCGCGCCCGCCGATGCCGTCGAGCAGGCCCCGGAGCCCGCCGCAGAGCCTGCCGCGCCGGCGCCGCAGGCCGAGGAATACGACGAGGAGCGCGCCCTGGCCGAGGCCATGCGCGAGGAACTCGAGGCCATGGCCAGGGAACGCGACCACTGATCCGCGCGTCCGAAAGTCGGGGGCACCGCCCCTGAAAGCTTTCAACCGTTGACTTCCGCCGCGCGCGGGACGACCTTATGTGCCGCGCCGCACGGGCGCCGGCGGTAGCACCTGGGGGAACCGCCTGAATCGGCCCGTGCATGGCAGTCATCGAATCTTCCAACATTCAACAGTCGCCCGGCGCCCCGGCCCGAGCGGCTGAGTGCGCATAATGAGAAAAACCCAACTCTGCCTCGGCCTGTTGCTGGGGCTGAACAGCATTTCCCTGCTCGCTGCCGAGGGGCCGGCGGTTCCGCTGCCGGGGCAGTCCAAGGACGCCTTCATCAGCCAGCTGATGCAGCAGATGACGCAGGAAGAGAAGATCGGCCAACTGCGCCTGGTCAGCGTCGGCCCCGACCATCCCAAGCCGGTGCTGCTGGAAGAGATCAAGGCCGGCACCACCGGCGCCATCTTCAACACCGTGGTCCGCCCGGGCATCCGCGACCTTCAGGACGCGGCCATGCGCAGCCGCCTGAAGATCCCGCTGTTCTTCGCCTACGACGTGGTCCACGGCCACCGCACCGTGTTCCCCATCGGCCTGGGCCTGGCTTCCAGCTGGGACCTGGACGCCATCGCCAGCAGCGCGCGCATCGCCGCCCTGGAGGCCAGCGCCGACGGCCTCAACCTGACCTACTCGCCCACCGTCGACATCGCCCGCGACCCGCGCTGGGGCCGCATGTCCGAAGGCTTCGGCGAGGACACCTACCTGGTCAGCCGCATCGCCGAGACGGTGGTCCGCGCCTACCAGGGCAAGGGCCTGGACCAGCCGGGCACCATCATGGCCGGGGTCAAGCACTTCGCCCTGTACGGCGCCGGCGAAGGCGGGCGCGACTACAACACCGTGGACATGAGCCTGCCGCGCATGTTCCAGGACTACCTGCCGCCGTACCGCGCGGCCATCGACGCCGGCGCCGGCGCGGTGATGGTCTCGCTGAACAGCGTCAACGGCGTGCCGGCCACCGCCAACAAGTGGCTGCTGCAGGACGTGCTGCGCAAGCAGTGGGGCTACAAGGGCGTGCTGCTCAGCGACCACGGCGCGGTCATGGAGCTGATCAAGCACGGCGTCGCCGGCGAGCCGCGCGAGGCCGCGCGCCTGGCGATGACCGCGGGCGTCGAGATGAACATGAACGACGACCTCTACGGCAAGGAGCTGCCGGTGCTGCTCAAGGCCGGCGCCATCACCCAGGCCGACATCGACCGAGCCTGCCGCGACGTGCTGGCGGCCAAGTGGGACATGGGCCTGTTCAAGGACCCGTACCGCTACCTGCAGGGCGCCGACCCGGTCGACACCGACGCCGAGAGCCGCCTGCACCGCGCCGAGGCCCGCGAGGTGGCGCGCCGCGGCATGGTGCTGCTGAAGAACCAGGGCGACGTGCTGCCGCTCAAGCGCGGCGGCACCATCGCCCTGATCGGCCCGCTGGCCGACAGCAAGCGCGACGTGATGGGCAGCTGGTCCGCCGCCGGCAAGGCCTTCCAGGCGGTGACCCTGCTCGAGGGCATGGGCCACGCCACCCGCGGCAAGGCCGCGCTGCTCTATGCCAAGGGCGCCAACGTCAGCAACGACGAAGAGATCATCAAGTACCTCAACGAGTACAGCGAGGACGTGAAGATCGACCCGCGCAGCCCGCAGGAAATGATCGACGAGGCGGTGGCCAAGGCCAAGCAGGCCGACGTGATAGTGGCGGCGATCGGCGAGGCCCAGGGCATGGCCCACGAGGCGTCGAGCAAGACCAACCTGCACATCGCCCAGAGCCAGTACGACCTGCTCAAGGCGCTGAAGGCCACCGGCAAGCCGCTGGTGCTGGTGCTGATGAACGGCCGCCCGCTGGACCTGCGCTGGGAGGCCGCGAACGCCGACGCGGTGCTGGAGACCTGGTTCAGCGGCACCGAGGGCGGCAACGCCATCGCCGACGTGCTGTTCGGCGACTACAACCCCTCGGGCAAGCTGCCGATGACCTTCCCGCGCTCGGTAGGGCAGATCCCGATCTACTACAACCACCTCAACACCGGCCGCCCGTTCGACCACGAGCACCCGAACAAGTACACCTCGCGCTACTTCGACTCGCAGAACGGCCCGCTGTACCCCTTCGGCTACGGCCTGAGCTACACCCGCTTCAGCGTTTCCGACGTGCAACTGTCCAGCACCAGGCTGCACAAGGGCGACACCCTCAAGGCGCGGGTGACGGTGAAGAACACCGGCAAGCGCGCCGGCGAGACCGTGGTGCAGCTGTACCTGCGCGACGAGGTGGCCTCCATCAGCCGCCCGGTCAAGGAGCTCAAGGGCTTCCGCAAGGTCATGCTGCAGCCGGGCGAGTCGAGGGTGGTGGAATTCCCGATCCGCGAGGAAGACCTGCGCTTCTACGACAGCAACCTGCGCTACGCCTCGGAGCCGGGCGAGTTCAAGGTGATGATCGGCCTGGACTCGGATGACGTGAAGGAAAGCCAGTTCACCCTGCTCTGAGCCGGCATTCCGCCCACGGCATCGCCCCGATTGGCCCGGCCAATCGGGGCGATGCCTTTTCTGCGTTGGACCTTTCGTCGCCTGTGCCTTCAAGTAGGCCCGGCGCACCGCCATGGTGGAGGTGTGCCAGGCGCATCGGGAGGCCATGTGAAAGATCCCTGCATCAAGGTCTGCGAGTTCGACGACGGCATCTGCCGCGGCTGCGGGCGCAGCCGCACCGAGGTCAAGGCCTGGAAGAAACTGGACAAGCCCGAACGCCAGGCCGTGCTGGCCGAGGCCGACATGCGCCTGCTGGTGCTGGAGGCGCGGGGCCGGCGTAAATTCCGTTAGGCCAATCGCGGACGGAGTCCTACCCCACCACCGCTGCCCCATCTGTAGGAGCGCGCCCTGCGCGCGATTCGCGGGCAGGGCCCGCTCCTACATCCGTGCTTCCTGGAACCGTAGGCGTTATGCGCCCTACGAATGGGATGCAGTTGGGAAGCCTCCGACGGCTTTCGCGGATTCCGAGGTCTTCTGGGTTGCCTGGCGTCGTCGTTAAGTGGTGCCACTTCCAACGACGTCCAAGGTGACCTCCATGAAAGATCCATGCCATTGCGTGCACTGCAGCCCCGACAACCCCCGGCGCAGGTCGCTGCTCAAGGGCAGTGCCGGCCTCGCGGCCCTCGGCCTGGCCGGCGCCGCCGGCTGGCTGGGCGCGCCGGGCCGGGCCTACGCCGCCGCCCTGGGCAAGGCCGAGCGCGACGCCCTGAGCCCCGACCAGGTCATCGAGCGCCTGCGCCAGGGCAACCAGCGCTTCCGCAGCGGCGAGACGCTGCAGCATGACTACCTGGCGCAGAAGCGCGCCAGCCGCGACGGCCAGTACCCGGCGGCGGTGATCCTCAGCTGCATCGACTCCCGCGCGCCGGCGGAAATCCTCTTCGACCTCGGCATCGCCGACACCTTCAACGCCCGGGTGGCCGGCAACGTGGTCAACGACGACCTGCTCGGCAGCCTGGAGTTCTCCTGCGCGGTGGCCGGCGCCAAGCTGGTGCTGGTCATGGGCCATACCGGCTGCGGGGCGATCAAGGGGGCCATCGACGGGGCGCGGCTGGGGCACCTGAGCGGCCTGCTGAAAAAGCTCGAGCCGGCGGTGGCGGCCACCGAGTACGGCGGCGAGCGCAGCGCGAAGGATGCCGGGTTCGTCGATGCCGTGGCGCGCACCCACGTGCGCCTGGGGTTGGAACGCATCCGCCAGGACAGCCCGGTGCTGGCCAAACTGGAGCAGGAAGGGCGGATCAAGCTGGCCGGGGCGCTCTACCACCTGAGCGGCGGAGAGGTGGAGTTCTTCGCCTGAGCCCCGTGGCGGCAGGGTGCAAGGCCCTGCCGCCTACATCGCCGGCCTGTTTCAGGCCGGCGCGCGCCACAGCGCCAGGGCGTTGTCCAGCATGCGGTTGGAGAAGCCCCATTCGTTGTCGTACCAGGCCATCACCTTCAGCAGCCGGCCGCTGACCTTCGTGTGGTTGGCGTCGAAGATGGCCGAGCGTGGGTCGTGGTTGAAGTCCACCGACACCAGTGGCTGGCTGTTGTAGCCGAGGATGCGCGAGCCCTGGCTGGCTATCCTGAACAACTGGTTGACCTCCTCGACCGTGGTGTCGCGGGCGACCTGCACGGTCAGGTCCACCAGCGAGACGTTGATCACCGGCACCCGCACCGCCAGGCCCGTGAGCTTGCCGGCCAGCTCCGGCAGCACCAGGCCCACCGCCTCGGCGGCGCCGGTGCGGGTGGGGATCATCGACTGGGTGGCCGAGCGGGCGCGGTAGACATCGCCGTGGTACACGTCGGACAGGCTCTGGTCGTTGGTGTAGGCGTGTATGGTGGTCATCAGGCCCTGCTCGATGCCCAGCTCGCGGTGCAGCACCTGGGCCACCGGGGCCAGGCAGTTGGTGGTGCAGGAGGCGTTGGAGATGACCTGGTGCGAGGCGCGCAGCAGCTCGTGGTTGACGCCATGGACGATGGTGGCGTCGACGCCGGCCCCGGGCGCCGAAATGATCACCTTGCGCGCCCCGGCGGCGAGGTGCGCGGCGGCCTTGTCGCGGCCGGTGAAATGCCCGCTGCACTCCAGGACGATATCGACGTCCAGGCCTTTCCAGGGCAATTGCGCCGGGTCGCGCAGGGCGGTGACGGCGATGCGGTCGCCGTTCACCGTGAGGCTGTCGTCGTCGTGCTCGACCTGCCCGGGGAAGCGCCCGTGGACGCTGTCGTACTGCAGCAGGTGGGCGTTGATGGCGGCGTCGCCGAGGTCGTTGATGGCCACCACTTCGAGCTGTTGGCGGTAGTCGGCAGTATAAAGGGCGCGGAGGACGTTGCGGCCGATGCGGCCGAACCCGTTGATCGCCAGGCGAATGGTCATGGAGGTCGTCTCTTTTGTGTTTTTGTGGTAAAAACCATTAAATTTTTTCGTCAAACAAAAGTAAATATCCTTTAACCGATGATTATGTTGTAAAAACAACAATCGTTAGTCTGCAGGAGAATGCTGCCATGCACCCGCGCGTGCTCGAAGTCACCCGTCGCATCCAGGAACGCAGCGCCGCCACCCGCCAGCGCTACCTCGCCATGGTCAAGGCCGCCGCCACCAAGGGGCCGCATCGCGGCACGCTGCCCTGCGGCAACCTGGCCCACGGCGTGGCCGCCTGCGGCGAGCACGACAAGCAGGCCCTGCGCCTGATGAACCAGGCCAACGTCGGCATCGTCTCTGCCTATAACGATATGCTCTCGGCGCACCAGCCGCTGGAGCGCTTCCCGGGGCTGATCAAGGACGCCCTGCGCGAGATCGGCTCGGTGGGCCAGTTCGCCGGCGGCGTGCCGGCCATGTGCGATGGCGTGACCCAGGGCGAGCCGGGCATGGAGCTGTCCCTGGCCAGCCGCGACGTGATCGCCATGGGCACCGCCATCGCCCTGTCCCACAACATGTTCGACGCCGCGCTGTGCCTGGGCGTGTGCGACAAGATCGTCCCCGGCCTGCTGATCGGCGCGCTGCGCTTCGGCCACCTGCCGGTGGTGTTCGTCCCCGCCGGGCCCATGCCCACCGGCATCTCCAACAAGGAGAAGGCCGCGGTGCGCCAGCTCTACGCCGAAGGCAAGGCCACCCGCGACGAACTGCTGGCCTCGGAGATGGCCTCCTACCACGCGCCGGGCACCTGCACCTTCTACGGCACCGCCAACACCAACCAACTGCTGGTGGAAGTGATGGGCCTGCACCTGCCGGGCGCTTCCTTCATCAACCCGAACACCCCGCTGCGCGACGAGCTGACCCGCGAGGCCGCGCGCCAGGCCAGCCGCCTGGCCCCGGAGAATGGCCAGTACGTGCCCATGGCCGAGGTCATCGACGAGCGCGCCATCGTCAACTCGGTGGTTGCCCTGCTGGCCACCGGCGGCTCCACCAACCACACCCTGCACCTGCTGGCCATCGCCCAGGCCGCCGGCATCCAGCTGACCTGGCAGGACATGGCCGAGCTGTCGGAAGTGGTGCCGCTGCTGGCGCGCATCTACCCCAATGGCCAGGCCGACATCAACCACTTCCAGGCCGCCGGCGGCATGTCCTTCCTGATCCGCCAGCTGCTCGACGGCGGGCTGCTCCACGAAGACGTGCAGACCGTGGTCGGCAAGGGCCTGCGCCGCTACCTGCAGGAGCCCTTCCTCGACGGCGGCAAGCTGGTCTGGCGCGAAGGCCCGGTCGACAGCCTGGACGAGGACATCCTGCGCCCGCTGTCGCGCCCGTTCTCCGCCGAGGGCGGCCTGCGCCTGATGGAGGGCAACCTCGGCCGCGGCGTGATGAAGGTCTCCGCGGTGGCCCCCGAGCACCAGGTGGTCGAGGCGCCGGTACGCATCTTCCACGACCAGGCCAGCCTGGCCGCGGCCTTCAAGGCCGGCGAGCTGGAGCGCGACCTGGTCGCCGTGGTGCGCTTCCAGGGCCCGCGCTTCAACGGCATGCCCGAGCTGCACAAGCTCACGCCCTTCCTGGGCGTGCTGCAGGACCGTGGCTTCAAGGTGGCGCTGGTCACCGACGGGCGCATGTCCGGCGCCTCCGGCAAGGTGCCGGCGGCCATCCACCTGTCCCCGGAAGCCAGTGCCGGCGGCCCGCTGGCGCGCCTGCGCGACGGCGACCTGGTGCGGGTGGACGGCACCACCGGCGAGCTGCGCGTGCTGGTCGATGCCGCCGAGTGGCAGGCCCGCCCGCTGGCGCCGCTGCCCGAGGACGACGGCAGCGGCATGGGCCGCGAGCTGTTCGCCTTCATGCGCCAGTCGTTCAGTTCCGCGGAGCAGGGCGCCTGCGCCTTCACCGCCGAGCTGGAGCGCTTGCGGTAGGGGCTATGCTTGGCGGAGCATTCGCCTCCTGGAGTCCGCTCAAACCTTTCAGCTGCCCGAGCTTGCGATGAATTCCAACAATAAACCCCAAGCACCGGCCGGCATCGCGCTGGTCGGCGACATCGGCGGGACCAACGCCCGTTTCGCCCTCTGGCGCGAGCAGCGCCTGGAGGCCATCGAAGTGCTGGCCTGCGCCGACTACCCGCGCCCGGAAGACGCCGTGCGCGAATACCTGCAGCGCGTCGGCCAGCCGCTCGGCGCCATCCACAGCGTCTGCCTGGCCTGCGCCGGCCCGGTGGGCGAGGCGGACTTCCGCTTCACCAACAACCATTGGGTCATCAGGCGCGACGCCTTCCGCGCCGAACTGGGCCTGAGCCACCTGCTGCTGGTCAACGACTTCAGCACCATGGCCTGGGCCGCCTCGCGCCTGGGCGACGAGGACCTGGTGCAGGTGCGCGCCGGCGAAGCCCTGCCGGGCCGCGCCAAGCTGATCATCGGCCCCGGCACCGGCCTGGGAGTCGGCAGCTTGGTGCCGACGCCCAGTGGCGGCTGGGATGTGCTGCCCTGCGAGGGTGGCCACGTCGACCTGCCGGTGACCGGCGAGCGCGACTTCGCCATCTGGCAGCAGCTGCGCGAGAAGTACGGCCACGTTTCGGCCGAGCGCGCGCTCTCCGGCAGCGGCCTGGAAAACATCTACCAGGCCAGCTGCAAGGTCGACGGCATCGAGCCGCTGGCGCTGTCCGCGGCGCAGATCGGCGAGCGCGCCCTGGCCGGCGACGCCTACTGCGACGCGGTGCTGGAGCATTTCTTCGTGTGGCTGGCGCGGGTCGCCGGCAACGCGGTGATGACGGTCGGCGCCCTGGGCGGCGTGTACATCACCGGCGGGATAGTCCCGCGCTTCCTCGAACGCTTTCAGCGCAGCGGCTTCGCCGACGCCTTCTGCACCCGCGGCAAGACCAGCGGCCCCTACCTGAGCCGCGTGCCGGTGTGGGTGATGACCGCCAGCCACCCGGGCCTGTTCGGCGCCGGCGTGGCCCTGGAGCAGGCGCTGCTGGCAAAAGCCTGAACGAGCAACGGCAACAACCAGAACAACAACAAGGGATGCCCCGTGAACGCACCCGCCAAATCCATCCTGCTGGTGGATGACGACCAGGAAATCCGCGAGCTGCTGGAGGCCTACCTGAGCCGCGCTGGCTTCCAGGTGCGCAGCGCCGCCGACGGCACGGCCTTCCGCCAGGCGCTGCTGGAAGAGGAGGCCGCCCTGGCCATCCTCGACGTGATGCTGCCCGACGAGGACGGTTTCAGCCTGTGCCGCTGGATCCGCTCGCACCAGCGCCTGGCCTGCATGCCGGTGATCATGCTCACCGCCAGCTCCGACGAGGCCGACCGGGTGATCGGCCTGGAACTGGGCGCCGACGACTACCTGGGCAAGCCCTTCAGCCCGCGCGAGCTGCTGGCGCGGATCAAGGCCCTGCTGCGCCGCGCGCAGTTCACCCAGGTGCGCGGCGGCGAGGTGCTGGCCTTCGACGACTGGCGCCTGGACACGGTCAGCCACCGGCTGTTCCACGAGGACGGCGAGGAGTTCTTCCTCAGCGGCGCCGACTTCGCCCTGCTCAAGCTGTTCCTCGACCACCCGCAACAGATTCTCGACCGCGACACCATCGGCAATGCCACCCGCGGCCGCGAGGTCGGGCCGCTGGAGCGCATCGTCGACATGGCGGTGAGCCGCCTGCGCCAGCGCCTGCGCGACACCGGCAAGGCGCCGCGGCTGATCCAGACCGTGCGCGGCAGCGGCTACCTGCTGGCGGCCCAGGTCCGCCCGCATCGGCTGGGCAATGACTGAACGGCGGCGCTGGTCGCTCGTCCCGCGCTCGCTGCTGGGGCGCATGCTGCTGCTGACGCTGCTGGCGATCCTCGTCGCCCAGGGCCTGTCGAGCCTGTTCTGGCTCTCGCACCTGCGCTCCAGCCAGCGCGAGGGCCTGCTCACCAGCTCGCGCAGCCTGGCCTATTCCATGGCCGCCAGCGTCAGCTACTTCCGCTCGCTGCCCATCGGCTACCGCCCGCTGGTGCTGGACCAGCTGCGCAGCATGGGTGGCACGCGCTTCTTCGTCTCGCTCAACGAGCGCCCACTGCAGATGCAGAGCCTGCCGGACACGCCGAACAAACAGGCGGTGCTGGATATCGTCAGCGACGTGCTGCACCAGAAGCTGGGCAAGGACGTGGAGCTGGAGGTGGAATTCGTCGCCCCGGATGACCTGCGCCTGTTCAACAGCCAGCTGAAGCTGGAGGAGCTGCCGCGCTCCTGGGCCCACTACGCGCTGACCCTGGAGCCGGTGAACCCGCCGGTGCTGGTGACGCAGATCCGCATCGGCGAGAACGAATGGCTCTACATCGCCAGCCTGATGCCGGCCCCCTACGTCAGCCTGGAGCCCGAGGCGCTGCAGCCGCAGCAGATCCTTTCCATCGGCCTGACCAGCCTGTTGCTGCTGCTGTTCGCCGGCCTGCTGGTGCACCAGCAGAGCCGCCCGCTGAAACGCCTGGCCCGCGCCGCCCGCGAAGTGGCCCTGGGCAGCCCGGCGGCACCGCTGGAAGAGCGCGGCGCCCGCGAGCTGGTGGAGGTCAGCCGCGCCTTCAACACCATGCGCGAGAGCATCGACCGCTACCTCAGCGAGCGCGGCCAGCTGTTCAGCGCCATCTCCCACGACCTGCGCACCCCCATCACCCGCCTGCGCCTGCGCGTCGAACTGCTGGAAGACGAGCCGCAGCGCGCCAAGCTGAACCAGGACCTCGACGAGCTGGAACTGCTGGTCAAGGGCGCCCTGCAGTGCGTGAAGGACACCGACATCCACGAGAACATCGAGCCGGTGGACATCAACCAGTTGCTGCAGCACGTCGCCGGCCCCTACCTGGCGGACGGCCGGGTACGACTGCTGGGCGAGGCGCAGGAGCCATACCCCGGCAAGCCCCTGGCCCTGCGCCGCTGCATCGGCAACCTGCTGGACAACGCCCTGAAGTACGGCCAGCGCGCGCAACTGCACGTCGAGGACGGCACCGAAGCGCTACTCGTGCACGTCGACGACGAGGGGCCCGGGGTGCCGGAGCAGCGGCTGGAGCAGGTGTTCGAACCGCGGGTGCGCTTGTCGCAGCGGGGGCAGGGGTATGGGTTGGGGTTGGGGATCGCGAGGAATATCGCGCATACCCATGGCGGGGAGGTGAGTCTGCAGAACAGGCGGGAAGGCGGGTTGCGGGTGACGTTGCGTTTACCTAGGCTGGTTGTCGAGTAAGGAGTGTTCTTCCATTCGACTCCGATGTCGCCGGCGTACTCCGTAATCGCATCCTGCAGAGGACAGCCCCCTCTCCCTTCAGGGAGAGGGCTGGGGAGAGGGGCTCTTAATCCCGAGCCTAGTAATTTCCCTGATCTCCATGAAAAAGGAGATCAAGGATGCCCCAATCACCCCGCGACTTCTCCCGCCAACTCCGCAAGGACCAGACCGACGCTGAACGCGCCCTGTGGCAACAGCTCCGTGCCTACCGCTTCATGGATTTGAAGTTCAAGCGCCAGAAAGTCGTAGGCCACTACATAGTCGACTTCATCTGCCTGGAAAGAATGCTGGTGATCGAATTGGACGGCGGTCAGCACCTGGGCTCTGCTTCCGATCTGGAGCGAGACGCCTGGCTCAGCGCCCGAGGTTTCCAGGTGCTACGGTTCTGGAACCATGACGTGCTGCTGAGGATGGACTCGGTGCTCGAGGCGATACGCATGGCGCTCGATTCGAGTCCGCAGCCCTCTCCCCAGCCCTCTCCCTGAAGGGAGAGGGGGCTTGTCCTGAGCGGCGACAGGTCCGGCGTCAGCCTGAAACTCAGGAGCTGCCGGCTAACACCATATTATCAACGCACACCGAACGGCTCCCTCTCCCGCTTGCGGGAGAGGGCTGGGGAGAGGGGCTCTTGGCTCTTCAACCCTCACACCACAACCCCAACAAGGACCCCCAATGTCACCACCTCGTGACAATCGAAGATCGCTTCGTTACCCGGAGCAGGAAATGCCTTGGATAGACTCGGACTACCGCAAGCGCAGACTTGCCCCGAATAACAAGAACAGGTCTTCCTCCATGAATGCGCTCCGCCGCCTTTCCGTCGCTGTCTGTCTTTCTTCCTTCTGTCTCTCCCCCCTGGCCTACGCCGGCGAGGTCGAAGTCCTGCACTGGTGGACTTCCCCCGGCGAAGCGCGCGCCGCGGAAACCTTGAAGAAGCTGGTCCAGGCCAAGGGCCACACCTGGAAGGACTTCGCCGTCGCCGGCGGTGGCGGCGAGGCCGCCATGACCGTGCTGAAGACCCGCGCCGTGTCTGGCAACCCGCCGGCCGCCGCGCAGATCAAGGGGCCGGACATCCAGGAGTGGGGCCAGCTCGGCCTGCTCGCCGACCTCAACCAGGTCGCCGCCGAGGGCAAGTGGGACCAGTTGCTGCCGCCGCAGGTGGCGCAGGTCATGAAGTACCAGGGCGACTACGTCGCCGTGCCGGTCAACGTGCACCGGGTGAACTGGCTGTACATCAACCCCGAGGTCTTCAAGAAGGCCGGCGCCACCCCACCGACCACCCTCGACGAATTCTTCGCCGCCGCCGACAAGCTCAAGGCCGCCGGCTTCGTCGCCCTGGCCCACGGCAGCCAGCCCTGGCAGGACGGCACCCTGTTCGAGAACCTGGTGCTCAGCAAGATGGGCCCCGAGGGCTACCGCAAGGCCTTCGTCGAGCAGGACAAGGCGACCCTCACCGGGCCGCAGATGGTCGAGGTGTTCACCGCGCTGAAGAAGCTGCGCGGCTACATCGACGCCGACGCCGCCGGGCGCGAGTGGAACGTCGCCACCAGCATGGTCATCAACGGCAAGGCCGGCATGCAGATCATGGGCGACTGGGCCAAGAGCGAGTTCACCGCCGCCAGCAAGGTCGCCGGCAAGGACTACCAGTGCCTGCCGTTCCCCGGCACGCAGCAGGACTTCGACTACAACATCGACTCCCTGGTGATGTTCAAGCTGAGCAACGCCGAGAATCGCAAGGCCCAGGAAGACCTGGCCCGCGCAGTGCTCGACCCGGCGTTCCAGAAGGACTTCAACCTGGCCAAGGGCTCCATCCCGGTACGCCTGGACGCCGACATGGCGCCCTTCGACGCCTGCGCCCAGCAGTCGATGAAGGACTTCAAGGCGGCTTCCGCGGCCGGCACCCTGGTGCCGAGCATGGCCCACAGCATGGCCGCCTCCAGCTACGTGCAGGGCGCCATCTTCGACGTGGTGACCAACTTCTTCAACGACGCCTCCGCGGACCCGCAGAAGGCTGCCCAGCAGCTCTACGCGGCGATCGAGGCGGCCGCACAGTAAGCCGCGAGCGGCGCCTTTCGCCGGGCGCCGCCTGATTCCCAGCCGACCCACTCCGGAGCAGCCTGGCGCTCCGGACGGCCCCACTCGCACTCGAGAAACCCCATGGCGACCTCAACTCCGACCCTGAATCCGGCAGCTCCGCGCGCCTCGCTGCTCGACGGCCTGCAGCGCTGGCTGCCGAAACTGGTGCTGGCCCCGAGCATGCTCGTGGTGCTGGTCTGCGTGTACGGCTACATCGGCTGGACGCTGCTGCTGTCCTTCAGCAACTCGCGCTTCATGCCCAGCTACGGCTGGGCGGGGCTCAACCAGTACCTGCGGCTGTGGGACAACGACCGCTGGTGGGTGGCGAGCCGCAACCTGCTGCTGTTCGGCGGCCTGTTCATCGCCATCTGCCTGGTGCTCGGCGTGTTCCTCGCCGTGCTGCTGGACCAGCGCATCCGCCGCGAGGGCTTCATCCGCACCGTCTACCTGTACCCCATGGCGCTGTCGATGATCGTCACCGGCACCGCCTGGAAGTGGCTGCTCAACCCCGGCCTGGGCCTGGACAAGCTGCTGCGCGACTGGGGCTGGACGGGCTTCCGCTTCGACTGGCTGGTGGATCCGGACCGCGTGGTCTACTGCCTGGTGATCGCCGCCGTGTGGCAGGCCTCGGGCTTCGTCATGGCGCTGTTCCTCGCCGGCCTGCGCGGCGTCGACCCGGCCATCGTGCGCGCCGCCCAGGTGGACGGCGCGAGCCTGCCGACCATCTACCTGCGCATCGTCCTGCCGAGCCTGCGCCCGGTGTTCTTCAGCGCGCTGATGATCCTCACGCATATCGCCATCAAGAGCTTCGACCTGGTCGCCGCGATGACCGCCGGCGGCCCCGGCTATTCCTCCGACCTGCCGGCGATGTTCATGTACGCCCACACCTTCACCCGCGGCCAGATGGGCCTGGGCGCGGCCAGCGCGATGCTGATGCTCGGCGCCGTGCTGGCCATAGTCGTGCCCTACCTGTATTCCGAACTGCGAGGCAAGCGCCATGCGTGACGCGACCTTCAGGCCGAGGTTCAGCCTCGGCCGCCTGGCGGTCCACGCCACCCTCTGGGGCGCCGTGGCGCTGTACCTGATCCCGCTGCTGGTGATGCTGCTGACCAGCTTCAAGAGCCCCGAGGACATCCGCAACAGCAACCTGCTGGCGCTGCCGGAGGTGTTCACCGTGATCGGCTGGGTGAAGGCCTGGGGCGCGGTGGGTGACTTCTTCTGGAACTCGGTGAAGATCACCGTCCCCGGCGTGCTCATCTCCACCTTCATCGGCGCACTGAACGGCTACGTGCTGTCGATGTGGCGCTTCCGCGGCTCGCAGCTGTTCTTCGGCGCGCTGCTGTTCGGCTGCTTCCTGCCGTTCCAGGTGATCCTCCTGCCGATGTCCTTCACCCTCGGCAAGCTCGGCCTGGCCAACACCACCACGGGCCTGGTGATCGTCCACTGCATTTACGGCCTGGCCTTCACCACGCTGTTCTTCCGCAACTACTTCGTGGCCATCCCCGATGCCCTGGTGAAGGCCGCGCGGCTCGACGGCGCCGGCTTCTTCACCATCTTCACGCGCATCCTCATGCCGATGTCCACGCCCATCGTGATGGTCTGCCTGATCTGGCAGTTCACCCAGATCTGGAACGACTTCCTCTTCGGCGTGGTGTTCGCCAGCGGCGACGCCCAGCCGATCACGGTGGCGCTGAACAACCTGGTGAACATCAGCACCGGGGTCAAGGAATACAACGTCGACATGGCCGCGGCGATGATCGCCGCGCTGCCGACGCTGATCGTCTACGTAGTGGCTGGAAAGTATTTCGTGCGCGGCCTGACCGCCGGCGCGGTCAAGGGGTAATCGGACATGGCGACACTCGAACTGCGCAACCTGCACAAGTCCTACGGCAGCGGCCTGGCGGACACCCTGAAGTCCATCGACCTGGCGATCGAGTCCGGCGAGTTCCTGATCCTGGTCGGCCCGTCCGGCTGCGGCAAGTCCACGCTGATGAACTGCATCGCCGGCCTGGAGGACATCAGCGGCGGCGCCATCCTGGTGGACGGCCAGGACATCAGCGGCATGAGCCCGAAGGACCGCGACATCGCCATGGTGTTCCAGTCCTACGCGCTGTACCCGACCATGACGGTGCGCGAGAACATCGCCTTCGGCCTGAAGATCCGCAAGATGCCCCAGGCCGCCATCGACGAGGAGGTGGCGCGGGTCGCCAAGCTGCTGCAGATCGAGCACCTGCTGCAGCGCAAGCCCTCGCAGCTTTCCGGCGGCCAGCAGCAGCGGGTGGCCATGGGCCGGGCGCTGGCGCGGCGGCCGAAGATCTACCTGTTCGACGAGCCGCTGTCGAACCTCGACGCCAAGCTGCGCGTGGAGATGCGCACCGAGATCAAGCTGATGCACCAGCGGCTGAAGACCACCACGGTCTACGTCACCCACGACCAGATCGAGGCCATGACCCTCGGCGACAAGGTGGCGGTGATGCGGGACGGCATCGTCCAGCAGTTCGGCACCCCGCAGCAGATCTACAACGACCCGGCCAACCTGTTCGTCGCCAGCTTCATCGGCTCGCCGCCGATGAACTTCATCCCCCTGCGCGTGCAGCGCCAGGGCGGCCAACTGGTCGGCCTGCTGGACAGCGGCCAGGATCGCTGCGAGTTGCCCCTGGCGCTGGACGCCGAAGGCGTCGAGGGCCGCGAGCTGATCCTCGGCGTGCGCCCGGAACAGATCGGCGTGGCCGAGACGGGCAACGGCCTGGTGGACGTGCGTGCCGAGGTCGAGGTGCTGGAGCCCACCGGCCCGGACACCCTGGCCTTCGTCACCCTCAACGGCGCCAAGGTCTGCTGCCGCCTGGCCCCGGATGCGGCGCCGGCCCTTGGCTCGACCCTGCAACTGCGCCTGGACCCGGCGCGGGTACTGCTGTTCGACGCGCAGAGCGGCGAGCGCCTGCGCAAGGCGCCGGGCGGGGCGGGGGAGGCCAAGGTCACCCCGCTGGCCCGGCACAAGCACTGAACGCCGCAAGGCATTCCATCAACGAGGACGTCAGCAATGCATAAGAACAACAAGATCCGGCCCGCCCTGGGCTGCCTGCTCGCCCTGGGCGCCGTCGGCCTGAATGGCCTGGCCTGCGCCGACGAGGCCTTCTCCGCCGATTCGAAATGGGGTCTGGGGGACTGGGGCGGTACCCGCAGCGAGCTGCTGGAGAAGGGCTACGACTTCAAGCTGGACTACGTCGGCGAGGCCGCGGGCAACCTGCACGGCGGCTACAACGACGACAAGACCGCGCGCTACACCGACCAGTGGGCGCTGGGCAGCCACCTGGACCTGCAGAAGATCCTCGG
>NZ_QGSL01000064.1:139140-145329 GCF_003176655.1 Pseudomonas sp. RW407
GGTGGCGGAGAGGGAGCCGTAGAGCTTCACTTCGACGCGCTCGACGCGCTCGAGCAGCTGGCGTTCGCGCAGGGCGGCGACGAACAGGGCGGCGGCGCGCATGGGGCCGACGGTATGCGAACTGGAGGGGCCGATACCGATCTTGAACAGGTCGAACACACTGATGGCCATGCCGGGGCTCCTCGAATGGCGATGCCGCTGCCGCCGATTCTCGACTGCCTGCCCGGGCAAAAGATGTCCGTTCCCGACCCGAAAATGCACCTGGCTGCCACAGGGCCACTGCTGCACGCCGCGCCGCCCAGCGGCTAGAATGCCGCCACTGTCAAACCCGAGGACGCCATGAAACGCTCCCTGATCCTGCTCAGCGCCCTGATGCTCGGCGCGACCCTCCACGGCTGCGGCGGTGGCGACGACAAGGCCAAGGCCGAGAAGGCCGCGGCCGCCGCGGTGCCGGCCGACAGCTGCACTGGCCACCCGCTGGAGAAGGCCCTGCCGCCGAGCAAGGAAATGTACGGCTACCCGTTCATCTCCCGCGAATGCGGCTACAACGACGCCAAGCTGGTCTACGGCACCGCCGACGGCAGCCGCCACCTGGAGATCAGCCTGATCGACACCGGCATGCCGGCCCCGGCCCAGGACGCCAACAGCGAGCAGGCCATCGCCTACCGCGGCGTGCAGGACAAGCTGCGCGACATGACCCATTCCAGCCTGACGCTGCTGAACAAGACCCGCGAGACCGCGATCAGGAACGGCACCGCCGACAAGTTCGGCGGCGAGGACTACCTGCCGGTGATCGACACCACCCGCATGGGCGACCCCCTGGGCATAGTCGCCCCGGCCAAGGGCGAGGCCGGCGAGTCCAGCCTCACCGGGCTGATCAAGGGCCGCTACGTGCTGACCCTGAGCACCCCGGACAAGCCCAATGGCGGCAGCACCCAGTCCATGCGCCAGCTGTTCGTGCCCATCGTCGAGCAGATGAAGCTGACGGCGCTGCCCTGATCGGCCGCCTGCGGCGTTATCCGCCGAATCGCGGACAGAGTCCGCTCCTACGGTTACAGGGAAGCACGTGCGTAGGAGCAACTGTCTTGCAGGCTGCGCCGCCTCTTTCCAACCCGTCGGGCACCGGCGTTCCGGCCGGCGGCGGATAACCGCGAACGGTTATTCGCCCTACGGTCGAGCACGGACGTAGGAGCGGACTTTGTCCGCGATTGGATTCCCCGGCCACGCCGGACGCCCCGGTGGCACGAACGGCCCCCGCTCCTACAAAAGCCACGATTTCGCTACGCTGCCTGTGGATGACTTTCCCCGAGGCAGCTTTCGATGTTCGACAATTCCCAGCAATTCGCCAGCGACAACTATTCCGGCATCTGCCCCGAAGCCTGGGCCGCCATGGCCGAGGCCAACCGCGGCCATGAGCGGGCCTACGGCGACGACCAGTGGACGGCGCGCGCCTCCGACCACTTCCGCGAGCTGTTCGAGACCGATTGCGAGGTGTTCTTCGCCTTCAACGGTACCGCCGCCAATTCCCTGGCCCTGGCCGCCCTGTGCCAGAGCTACCACAGCGTGATCTGCGCCGAGACCGCCCACGTCGAGACCGACGAGTGCGGCGCCCCGGAGTTCTTCTCCAACGGCTCCAAGCTGCTGCTGGCGCGCACCGACGCGCAGGGCAAGCTGACCCCCGCGGCGATCCGCGAGATCGCGCTGAAGCGCCAGGACATCCACTACCCCAAGCCGCGCGTGGTGAGCATTACCCAGGCCACCGAGGTCGGCACCGTCTACCGCCCGGACGAGCTGGGCGCGCTCAGCGCCACCTGCCGCGAGCTGGGCCTGCACCTGCACATGGACGGCGCGCGCTTCTCCAACGCCTGCGCCTTCCTCGGCGCCTCGCCGGCGGAGCTGACCTGGAAGGCCGGCGTCGAGGTGCTGTGCTTCGGCGGCACCAAGAACGGCATGGCGGTGGGCGAGGCCATCCTGTTCTTCGACCGCGCCCTGGCCGAGGGCTTCGACTACCGCTGCAAGCAGGCCGGCCAGCTGGCCTCGAAGATGCGCTTCCTCGCCGCGCCCTGGGTCGGGGTGCTGCAGGACGAGGCCTGGCTGCACTACGCCAACCACGCCAACCAGTGCGCGCGCCTGCTGGCGCAGCGGGTGGCCGACGTGCCGGGCGTGCAGCTGATGTTCCCGGTGGAGGCCAACGGGGTATTCCTGCAGATGTCCGAGCCGGCCCTGGAAGCCCTGCGCCAGCGCGGCTGGCGCTTCTACACCTTCATCGGCGCCGGCGGCGCGCGCTTCATGTGTTCCTGGGACACCGAGATCGAGCGCGTCGAGGCCCTGGCGCGGGACATCCGCGAGGTGATGGGCGCCGCCGCCTGAGTTGTCCACCGAATCTGTCGAAAACCCTGTGCGCAGCCTGTGGCCGGGCTGTGCGCAGGTGGCTTGCGGCCGCGTGGCGCCTGGGCCGGGCCAGGGCGCTCGGGGTTTGCCCGGCGGGCTGGATTCTGCCCCCGGAATCTGTTGGCCGCGTTGTGGATAAAGTGTGCATGAATGCCTTGGCGCCAGGCCCGGCGAGGCCTGCGCGCGGCTGTACGTTTTTCGACCTGAATTTGCCCGCGTGCCTTGATTTTCAAGCACTTGCCATCGGCTTCCGGCCGCCGGCGAGTTGCCCACAAAGGCTGTGGAGCGAGGCGCGGGAAAGCTGTGGAAAAGCTGTCGGTGAATGGCTGCGCGAACGAAACGGCGGGGCCTGCCGGGCATTGCTGGTTTTTTCGCCAACGGCCCTGTCCGTGGGCGCTGCGGAAAAAACCGGCGGCTAATGGTCGCGGGCTGTCCACGGCTTCTGTTGAACGGCCTGTGGCAAAGCTGTGGATAAACTGTCGCTGGACAGGCTTTCCGGGGCTTGCGCAGGACTGCCCAAAAAGTCGCCAGCATTGCGCTGAAAGTCCCATGGCGCAGGGCTTTCCAGCGTCTTCGACGCGGCTGTGGAACTGTCCACACTGGCTGTGGAAGCGGCCTTCAGCAAGCTGTGGAAAAGCTGTGGTGAAACGGCTGTGGCGGGCATGCCTACTGGGCTCGCGACGGCTGGCTGTTTTTTGCCCAGGGCGCTCCGGGGTGCTACCTATACTTCCCGTAACCCTGCCTGGGAGGTGCCCCATGTCGAACTACCCGGTCGAACAGATCCGCACGGTCGCCCTGGTCGGCCATGGCGACAGCGGCAAGACGCTGCTCGCCGAAGCCCTGCTGCAGCGCAGCGGCGCCATCCCCGCGATGGGCTCGCTGGAACGCGGCGACACCCTGTGCGACGCCGACCCGCTGGAGCGCGACTACCACCACTCGCTGTCCGCCGCGCTGGCGCACTTCGAATACGAGGGTACGCACGTCCAGCTCATCGATACCCCCGGCCTGCCTGACTTCATCGGCCACGCGCTGCCGGCCCTGGCGGCGGTGGAGACCGCGCTGGTGGTGGTCAACGCGCAGAACGGCATCGAGCTGAACACCCATCGCATGATGGACTGGGCCGCCGAGCGCGGGCTGTGCCGGATGCTGGTGGTCAACAAGATCGACGCCGAGCGCGTCGACCTGCCGGCGCTGCTGGCCGACCTGCGCGAGGCCTTCGGCAAGGAAGTGCTGCCGCTGAACCTGCCGGCCGGTGGCGCCACGCGGGTGGCCGACTGCTTCTTCGCACCCGCCGGCGAGGCGGACTTCTCCTCGGTGGAGGAGGCGCACCAGGCGCTGGTCGACCAGGTCGTGGAGGTCGACGAGGAGCTGATGGCGCGCTACCTGGAGCAGGGCTCGATCCAGCCGGAGGAACTCCACGAACCCTTCGAGCGGGCCCTGCGCGAAGGCCACCTGATCCCCCTGTGCTTCGTCTCGGCGCGCACCGGCGCCGGCGTCGACGAACTGCTGCAGGTGCTGGCGCGGCTGGCGCCCAACCCCGCCGAGGGCAACCCGCCGCTGTTCGAGCGCCTGGACGAGCAGGGCGGCGCCCGGCCCTTTCGCTCGCAGCCGGACCCCGAGGCCCACGTGCTGGCCCATGTGTTCAAGGTGGTGATCGACCCCTTCGTCGGTCGCCTGGCGGTGTTCCGCGTGCACCAGGGCACCGTGCGCCGCGACATGCAGCTGTTCGCCGGGGATGGCCGCAAGCCGTTCAAGGTCGGCCACCTGCTGCGCCTGCAGGGCAAGCGCCACGAGGAGGTGCCGCAGCTGGTCCCCGGTGACTTCGGCGCGTTGAGCAAGGTCGAGGAACTGGAGTTCGACGTGGTCCTGCACGACTCCCACGACGAGGACCACATCCGCCTGGCGCCGTTGGACTTCCCCACGCCCATGCAGGGCCTGGCCATCGAGGCCGGCCGCCGCGGCGACGAGCAGCGCCTGGCCGAGGTGCTGCAGCGCCTGCTGGCCGAGGACCCGTGCGTGCGCCTGGACTACAACGCCTCGACCCAGGAAACCGTGCTGCGCGGCATGGGCGAGCTGCACCTGCGCTACCTGCTGGAACGCCTGACCGGCAGCTACAAGCTGGAAGTGAACACCCGCCCGCCCAGCGTGCCCTACCGCGAGACCGCCACGCGCCCGGCCGAGGGGCACTGCCGGCACAAGAAGCAGACCGGCGGCGCCGGCCAGTTCGGCGAGGTGTTCCTGCGGGTGGAGCCGCTGCCGCGGGGGACTGGCTTCGAGTTCGTCGATGCGATCAAGGGCGGGGTGATCCCGGGGCAGTTCATCCCCTCGGTGGAGAAGGGCGTGCGCACGGCGCTGGCCGCGGGCCCCCTGGCCGGCTTCCCGGTGGAAGACGTGAAGGTCACGGTGTTCGACGGCAAGAGCCACTCGGTGGACTCCAAGGACATCGCCTTCCAGGCCGCCGGGCGCAAGGCCATGTTCGACGCCCTGCGCAATGCCGGGGGCATGCTGCTGGAGCCGGTGGTGAACATCGCGGTGACGGCGCCGGAAGCCCGCCTGGGCGACATCACCGCCGACCTCACCGGGCGCCGCGGCCAGGTGCTGGGCACCGAGCCGCTGTCGGCCCGCGCCACCCTGGTGCGCGGCCAGGTGCCGCTGGCCGAACTGGAAGGCTACGCCAACCGGCTGAAGGCGATCACCGCCGGGCAGGGTTTCTTCACCCTCGAAGCCAGCCACTACAGCCCCGTGCCGCAGGACGTGCAGCAGCGCCTGGCCAGTGGGTACAAGGCGGTGCAGGAAGAAGACTGAAGAGGCCGGTTTTTGTAGGAGCGGATTTATCCGCGATGCTCCTACGCCGCCCCATCCAACCCGTAGGGCGCATAACGCCTACGGCGTTATCCGCCAATGGTCCCGGGCACCGGTGTTCCGGCCGGCGGCGGATAACCGCGAACGGTTATTCGCCCTACGCTCGAACGCAGGGCGCGCTCCCCGCAACAGCCGGCGCGGCCGCTCAGGCCCGGCGCCGCTCCCGCTGGTCGATCAGGTACTGCAGGCGGAACAGGTGGCGGTAGCCGGCCTCCCAGGCGCCGTGGCCGGACTTCACGTTGATGTGCCCGGCGTTCGGCAGGATCAGCGTCTCGGCGCCCCAGGCGCGGCCCAGCTGCAGGGCGCGCTGCGGGCTGCAGGCGGCGTCGTTGTCCGAGCCCACCAGCACGCTGGGGAAGGGCAGGGCGTCCAGGGCGATGGGGGCGAAGTTGCGCAGCGCCGCGTGGCAGGTCTCGCGCTCGACGTCGGCGGGCGCCACCAGCAGGGCGCCGGAGACCTGGGCCAGGGCCTTCGGCCCGGCGCGGCGGGCCCAGGAGGCGACGGTGACGCAGCCCAGGCTGTGGGCGATCAGCACCACGCGGCCGGGCTGGCGGCGGATTTCGCGGTCCAGTTCGGCGACCCAGTCGACATGCCGCGGCGCCACCCAGTCGCGCTGCTCCACCCGCGAGGCGTTGGGCAGCGCGCGCTGCCAGTGGCTCTGCCAGTGCTCGTCCTCCGAGCCGTGCCAGCCGGGCACCAGGACATAGCGGACGCGGTCGCTGCGCATGGGTTCATCCCCCCTGAAAGTCGTCATGGGGAGGCAGTGTAGGTGGGGTTCGTCAATAAATTAAGGAATAAAAAATGCTTTGCTTATGCTGCATTTTCTTATTCCAGCACTTCTTGATTCGCGACAAGTACGCAGGGGCCCGGCAGGCGTTGAATCGAAGCTGGGCCCACTCCCTCCAGGCGAACCCCTCATGGCCAAGAAATTCCCCC
>NZ_QGSL01000064.1:145339-149344 GCF_003176655.1 Pseudomonas sp. RW407
GTCCGCGATAGCCGGCCATCCCGGCGCGATTCGCGGATGAGATCCGCTCCTACGCTGCCCCACCCACGCCATTCCCATGTAGGAGCGCGCCCTGCGCGCGATTTCGCGGGCAGGGCCCGCTCCCACAGGTTGCCGGGGTATCGGTCACGCCGGACCATCCGCTCGACCCTTCCCGCGCACCATCTGCACGTAGAGCTTCTCCACCTGCTCCCGCGCCCAGGGCGTGCGGCGCAGGAAGGTCAGGCTGGACTTGATGCTGGGCTCGCTCTTGAAGCAGCGGATGTCGATGCGCTTGGCCAATCCCTCCCAGCCGTACTGCTCCAGCAGGCGTTCGAGGATGGCCTGCAGGGTGATGCCGTGCAGCGGGTCCTTGGGTGTTTCGCTCATGGTCGGACTTCGTCGATGCGGGAAATGCGCGCACCTTAGCAGCAAGCCGCCAGGCGCGCAGCTCAGGCGCAGACAGGCGCCCGGCGCGCGGCGTAGAATGGCCGCCGCGACCGCCGCATCCCCCATACCTACAACGACTCCTCTTCGCTCGCCCGCACCCGGCCCCTCGACGCCGGGGCATCGCGCGTGGCCGGGGGTTCGGCCTGAGCCCCACCCCCACTCAGGATTCCCATGCACAACCGGCAAGACACCCGCACCGGCAGTTGGCTGAACGTCATCGCCCTGGCCATCGCCGCCTTCATCTTCAACACCACCGAGTTCGTCCCGGTGGGCCTGCTCAGCGACATCGGCCGCAGCTTCGACATGCGCCCCGAGCAGGCCGGGCTGATGCTCACCCTGTACGCCTGGGTGGTGTCGCTCACCTCGCTACCGCTGATGCTGGCCACGCGCAACATGGAGCGGCGGCGCCTGCTGGTGGCGATCTTCTGCCTGTTCATCGGCAGCCACCTGCTCTCCGGCGTCGCCTGGAGCTTCACCACGCTGATGCTCAGCCGCTTCGGCATCGCCTTCGCCCACGCGGTGTTCTGGTCGATCACCGCCTCCCTGGCGGTGCGCGTGGCGCCGCCCGGCCAGCAGGCGAAAGCCCTGGGCCTGCTGGCCACCGGGACCATCCTGGCGATGGTCCTGGGCATCCCCCTGGGCCGCGTGCTGGGCGAGGCCATGGGCTGGCGCGCGACCTTCCTGGCCATCGCCGGCGTCTCGCTGCTGGTGGTGCTCTGGCTGGCCCGCGCGCTGCCGCTGCTGCCCAGCCAGAACTCCGGCTCGCTGCGCAGCCTGCCGTTGCTGCTGCGGCGCCCGGCGCTGGTGTCGTTGTACGTGCTCACCGTGCTGGTGATCACCGCGCAGTTCACCGCCTACAGCTACATCGAGCCCTTCGCCCGCGAGGTGGCCGCGCTGGACAGCCAGCGCACCACCCTGCTGCTCCTGCTGTTCGGCGGCGCCGGGCTGTTCGGCTCGATCCTCTTCAGCCGCTACAGCGAGCGCTTCCCGCGGGCCTTCCCGTGCATCGCCATCGCGGTGCTGGGCAGTTGCCTGCTGCTGCTCCTGCCGCTGGCCCGCGAGCCCCTGGCGCTGCTCGGCCTGAGCCTGTTCTGGGGCGCCGCCATCCTCTGCTTCGGCCTGGCCCTGCAGGCCAAGGTGCTGATGCTGGCCCACGACGCCACCGACGTGGCCATGGCCATGTTCTCCGGGCTGTACAACGTCGGCATCGGCGGCGGCGCGCTGCTGGGCAGCCGGGTGGTCGGCGGCATCGGCCTGGCGCAGATCGGCAACGTCGGCGGCGCCGTGGCCATGGCGGGCCTGGCGCTGTGCCTGTTCGCCTGCTGGCGCTATGCCGAGGCGCTACGCGGCGGGCACCCATGAAAAAGGCCGCGGCCCCTTGCGGGACCGCGGCCTTGGGTACAGCTCAGCGGATCAGCGGCCGGTGGCAGGGGCCGAGGCCGGCAGGTGGGCCTCGCCGTACTCCGCTTCGGCTTCGTCGAAGCGCTGCTGCATGGCCCTGGACGGGGCCGGGCCGAGCAGGCTGAAGGCCACGATGGCGATGCTGGAGAACAGGAAGCCGGGGATGATCTCGTACAGGCCGAGCCAGCCGAACTGCTTCCAGACGATCACGGTGACCGCGCCGACCAGCATGCCGGCCAGGGCGCCGTTGCGGTTCATGCGCTTCCACAGCACCGAGAACAGCACCAGCGGGCCGAAGGCGGCGCCGAAGCCGGCCCAGGCGTAGGACACCAGGCCCAGCACGCGGTTTTCCGGGTTGGCCGCCAGGGCGATGGCGATCAGCGCCACCAGCAGCACCATGGCGCGGCCGACCCAGACCAGCTCGAGCTGGCTGGCGTTCTTGCGCAGGAAGGCCTTGTAGAAGTCCTCGGTCAGCGCCGAGGAGCACACCAGCAGCTGGCAGCTCAGGGTGCTCATCACCGCGGCGAGGATGGCCGACAGCAGCACGCCGGCGATCCACGGGTTGAAGAGGATCTTCGCCAGCTCGATGAACACCCGCTCATGGTTCTCGGTGACCGCGCCGGCCTGTTCCGGGTTGGCCTGGAAGTAGGCGATGCCGAAGAAGCCCACGGCCACGGCGCCGCCCAGGCAGAGGATCATCCAGGTCATGGAGATGCGGCGCGCGGCCGGGATCGACTTCACCGAGTCGGCGGCCATGAAGCGCGCCAGGATGTGCGGCTGGCCGAAATAGCCCAGGCCCCAGGCCATCAGCGAGATCACGCCGATGAAGGAGGCGCCCTTGAGCATGTCGAAGTTGGCCGCGTCCTTCAGCTCGATGGCGGCGAAGGTCGGCTCCACGCCGCCGGTGGCGAAGAGCACGATGATCGGGGTGAGGATCAGCGCGAAGATCATCAGCGAGGCCTGCACGGTGTCGGTCCAGCTCACCGCCAGGAAGCCGCCGACGAAGGTGTAGGCGATGGTCGCGGCGGCGCCGGCCCACAGGGCGGTCTCGTAGGACATGCCGAAGGTGCTTTCGAACAGGCGGGCGCCGGCGACGATGCCCGAGGCGCAGTAGATGGTGAAGAACACCAGGATCACCACCGCCGAGAGCACGCGCAGGATGCGGCTGTTGTCCTCGAAGCGGTTGGTGAAGTAGTCGGGGAGCGTCAGGGCGTTGCCGTTGTGCTCGGTGTGCACGCGCAGGCGGCCGGCGACGAACAGCCAGTTCAGGTAGGCGCCGACGATCAGGCCGATGGCGATCCAGCTTTCGGAGATGCCGGAGAGGTAGATCGCCCCCGGCAGG
Organism: Pseudomonas sp. RW407; assembly: GCF_003176655.1. Lineage (NCBI taxonomy): Bacteria > Pseudomonadati > Pseudomonadota > Gammaproteobacteria > Pseudomonadales > Pseudomonadaceae > Pseudomonas > Pseudomonas sp. RW407. The sequence continues at coordinate 148,530 of NZ_QGSL01000064.1, forward strand.
CCCATCAGCAACCAGCCGCTCATGTCCGAGGCGCCGGCCGAAAGGGCCGTGACGAAGCTGCCGAGGCTGCGGCCGCCGAGGATGTAGTCGGAGAAGTTGTTGGTGGAACGGTAGGCGGCGAGTCCGATCAGGACCATGGCCGCGATGTAGATCACGAACGTGACCAGTGTTGGCGTGTTGACGCTCATGGGGGCTCCCCTAACGCTTGTTTTTATCCAGGCCCGGTGGGTAACCCGGGCCCTTGCTCGTCGGGGCTGGCGCTGTTGGCGCCGGTCCCCCTGCCGTGCCGTTCGGCACGACGGGGTGGCAGCGGTCTTGCGCAAGCGCCGCTGCCACCCCTGTCGCCATCCGTCGCGGTTGCACCACGCGGGCGGCTGATTCTTCGGCGCCCCCTCACCAGTCCCGGGGCGGCCTTCGCCACATTGCCCGGCGCACGTCCGGGGACGCGCGCGGGCGGCGGATTCTAGCGCAAGGAAAAGCCCTTGTTGCACCGAATCGCCGAACGGTTGCACTCAGGTGCAACCCGCACAAGCGAATGGCGGAATCTAGTGGCACCCTGCCCCGGCATTCTTGCGAAAAGCTCTGGACTTCTTGCGAAAAACTCCACGGCACGCTGCCGATGAACCTGGCTTGAGCCTTGCCGCTAGCACTTTCGGGTCTGAAAGAACTTGATTTTCAAACCCCAGAGAATGTTATGTTATAACAAACTATTTTAAAGCCGCCCCACCGAGCGGCCCGCCAAGCCCCGACCTTGAGCCTTCGCACAACCCGAACCGGCACGGGAGGGGCGCGTTCTGCCCGCAAAAAACCAAGGA
>NZ_QGSL01000064.1:149354-151437 GCF_003176655.1 Pseudomonas sp. RW407
AGCGGATGCTCGGCGAGCAGGGCCTGCAGATCGTCAGCCGGCTGATGGGCCTGTTCGTCTGCGCCCTGGCCGCGCAGATCATCATGACCGGGGTGCGCGGCTACTTCCTCCCCGCCGGCTGAGCGCGGCGCGCCCCATTTGGGGGCGATTCGCCCACGAAGCCCGCCGGCGCACCAAGATAGCGCCCCGGAAACCCTGACCGAAGCGACAAAAAATCCCGCGCAAGCCTTCTGCCACAGGGCTTTGCGCTGCTTGGCACGGATGCTGCGATAGCCCTCCCGACCCGCAGGGGTCCCCTACCCACTTCGGGAGGCTGCACAGGCGACGGCCCAGAATCCGCGCGGCACCCTCCCCGGTCCAGGAAGCCAAGGAGGCTGCCGCGATGAAACGTCGTCCCCTGTTGAAAAGCACCCTGGCGGTGAGCGCGCTGCTGCTCACCGGCCTGTTCCCCTTCAGCTCCCAGGCCGCCGAGACCATCAAGGTCGGCATCCTGCATTCGCTGTCCGGCACCATGGCCATCTCCGAGACCTCGCTCAAGGACATGGCGCTGATGACCATCGACGAGATCAACGCCAAGGGCGGGGTGAACGGCAAGAAGCTGGAGCCGGTGGTGGTCGACCCGGCGTCGAACTGGCCGCTGTTCGCCGAGAAGGCCCGCCAGTTGCTGACCCAGGACAAGGTCGCGGTGGTCTTCGGCTGCTGGACCAGCGTGTCGCGCAAATCCGTGCTGCCGGTATTCGAGGAACTCAACGGCCTGCTGTTCTACCCGGTGCAGTACGAGGGCGAGGAAATGTCGCCCAACGTCTTCTACACCGGCGCCGCGCCGAACCAGCAGGCCATCCCGGCGGTGGAATACCTGATGAGCGAGGACGGCGGCGCCGCCAAGCGCTTCTTCCTGCTGGGCACCGACTACGTCTACCCGCGCACCACCAACAAGATCCTGCGCGCCTTCCTGCACAGCAAGGGCGTGGCCGACAAGGACATCCAGGAGGTCTACACGCCCTTCGGCCACAGCGACTACCAGACCATAGTCGCCGACATCAAGAAGTTCTCCGCCGGCGGCAAGACCGCGGTGATCTCCACCGTCAACGGCGACTCCAACGTGCCCTTCTACAAGGAACTGGCCAACCAGGGCCTGGAAGCCACCGAGGTACCGGTGGTGGCCTTCTCGGTGGGCGAGGAAGAGCTGCGCGGCATCGACACCAAGCCGCTGGTGGGCAACCTGGCCGCGTGGAACTACTTCGAGTCGGTGAAGAACCCGCAGAACGAGAAGTTCGTCGCCGACTGGAAGGCCTACGCCAAGGCGAAGAACCTGCCGAACTACGCCACCGCCGTGACCAACGACCCGATGGAGGCCACCTACGTCGGCATCCACATGTGGGCCCAGGCGGTGGAGAAGGCCGGCAGCACCGACGTCGACAAGGTCCGCGAGGCCATGGGCGGGCAAACCTTCAAGGCGCCCTCGGGCTTCACCCTGACCATGGACAAGACCAACCACCACCTGCACAAGCCGGTGATGATCGGCGAGATCCAGGACGACGGGCAGTTCAACGTGGTCTGGAAGACCCCCGAGCCGATCCGCGCCCAGCCGTGGAGCCCGTTCATCCCGGGCAACGACAAGAAGCCGGACTACGCGGTGAAGAGCAACTGAGCCGGCGCTCGCCAGAGCCCCTCTCTCCAGGAGAGGGGACGCCACGCCAACCTCACGCGCGACAGTGAGCTCCATGCTCCCGGTCGCGTGCCGTACGGCCCCCTCTCCCTTCAGGGAGAGGGCTGGGGAGAGGGTGCTCTAGCCCAAGCGCCAGCCTCTCAGGAACCACACCATGCCCACTGCCCTATACCGCCTGCTCCAGACCTGCGCCCTCGCGCTGGCCACCCTCCTCGCCCTGCCCGCCCTCGCCGGCCCCGCGCAGGACTTCGCCGCCGCCGACAATGCCGGCCGCGCCTCCCTGCTCGAAAGCTGGGCCGCCGCCCCCGAGGCCGAGCGCCTGCCGCTGCTCGAAGCCATCCAGGCCGGCCGCTTCGCCGTCGACGCGCAGAACCACGCCTTCCTCCTCGGCGACGACAAGCAGTACCGCCCCGC
>NZ_QGSL01000009.1:0-38402 GCF_003176655.1 Pseudomonas sp. RW407
CCCGAACCACTCGACCAGAACCTGGGCATCGGCACCGGCAGCGAGCTGAGTGATTCCACTGGAATCACTCGACCAGGACCAGGTCCTCGGCGCCGACGTCGAGCTGGGTGATGCGGCCCGCATCACACTGGTGGGAACCGAGCCGCAGTATCAACCCCACCGACCGACAGTTTTTTTCGACCATATAGTGGTTGGAAAAAGCCACGCAGCCCCTTCAAAGACCGGTGCAATGAATACTCCAAACATACTGCGGAGCTATGCATGCACATTCCAAATTTACCTACCCTCGTCTGCCTGGTACTACTCGCTCTGTCGGTCATCTGGCCCCGCCTTATGAGTTGGCGGAGTTGGAAGACCTGGCTGATTATTCTTGGGGGAATCGGCGTCCTGGCGCTGCTCGGGCCTTCCTCGGATGACATCGCTGCTTTCCTGAGAGGAATGTGGATATAGGTACGACATCAAAATCACGACCGGCGGGCTGAGCATTTCCTGCTGCGGCAGATCCCGCTGATTAGGAGCATGGGCACGCTCCTCAACCCTTATAAGGAAACCGTGCCCATGGCTGACAACTATCAGCTCAATATTGGCTCTCTTCGCAGTTCCGTCGATCTCACGCTCCACACTCACCATGCGGCACGGATCTGGATGGGCCGGCCGCCGAGCGACGGTAAAGCCGGCATTCTTGGCCTGGCTGGCTTCTGCGCCAAGATCAACCAGATATCCCGGGGAGCGTCTCAGGACGACCCCTATTCGGACTGGTGGATGATCCGCCTGGAGGACAAGATCAACGAGTCCCAGGAAGCGCTGAAAGTCATCGACAAACGCCTAGATGAAGTCATGGCGCAATTGCCGGCCATGATCAGCATCGGCAACAACCTGTCGGTCCAACCGATCAGTGTCCCGCTCTTCATCTCCAATCCGCTGGGCTTCAAGGCGGTTTTCCTGCTGACCTCCTACGACGAGATCGTTCGTCGCATTCTCCTGGCCCAGCATGTCGGCATGATCGGCCGCCGCGACATGGAGTTGTGGATCGACGAGGGTGCTCGGGTTCTGCGTAGCCTCTTTGGCCTGGCCCAGCTCTATCGCTATTCCGGTGCCTCACGCGATGACTTCGCGGCAAATAACGCCAAAGCGGAACAGGCCCGTCAGATGTACGAGCGCTATGGCGACATGCCCCAGGACATTCTGGAAGGCTCCAGGCGCTCCCCCTTCGCTCCCCCCATCACCCGCGGGCAACCGCAAGTACGCGAGGAACAGTCCGACGACCACGAACACGAAGATGTCGGCGAGGACTGAGCATCATGCTGCCGCACAATCGCCCGGGACATGAGCTGCAACAGACTCTCATCCGTCCCCTGCAACAGACTGCCTATCAGGGCCTGCAACAGAGTGCCTCACTAAAAGGCCTTTTAAGGCCCTTTAAAGGTAAGGGGGAGATGGACCAGTTAGCCCAGCAATGCCAGGCGCTGGAGGTCGGTCTGAAGGCGCTTGCCCAGGAAGTGCTGGCCCAGGTCAGGTATCACCCCTTCAGCCTCCTGCCTGTCCGGCTGATCGAGCAGAACACTCAGGCCGGCACCACCTTCCTTCGGTGGCAACACATTCAGTCGCGGAGGATGGGGGTGGGTATCTGGGCGGAGATGCTGCAACAACCCAAGACTCCATCGAACCTGCTGCAGGACCTGCTCGCCCTCGAGCAGCAGCGAATCATCCTCAACATGCAGATGAGCCTCATCCACTCCATCGGCAAACAGGCCACCGAGTGCGCGGAGAAGATGGGCCAGGCCGAGGCCACGTACCTGGTTCGGCTGCAGCAGATCACGAATCCATCGCAACACAACTGACCGGAGATCCACCATGAGCACACCCGTAGTTTGGGAAGGCAACATCGGCTCCCTCCCCGAGTACAAGAGTTTCACCAACGGCAACAACGCCCCGCGGCACCTGCTGCGACTGAACATCATGTTCGACAACTCCATCCCGGATGGCCAAGGTGGCTACAAGGACCGCGGCGGGTTCTGGTGCAATGTTGAATGGTGGCACCAGGATGCCGAGCGCTTCGCCTCCCTGTTCCAGAAAGGAATGCGTGTCCTGGTCCAGGGGCGGGCGATCATGGACAGCTGGAAGGACAAGCAGAGCGGCGAAGACGTCCAGGCGCTGAAAGTCGAAGCGAGCCGGGTTGCCGTCCTTCCGCATCGCCTGGCTCAGGTATCGCTTCAGACCTCCGGGAACGGCCAGCAACAACAGTCACCCCGAACGGAACGTCAGCAGCCGGCACCGCAGCAAAGCCCCCAGGACATGCACGACTACGACGGATTCGACGACGACATCCCTCTGTGATCCCCCTTAATTAAGCGCGCCCCTTCGCGAGGTTTTCGGGGACAAGGAAGTCACCTCGTGAAGCCACCAACCTCTTTAGACCATTGCTCGCAAGAGCTGCCATCCACTTTTCGGAGCCATCAATGCACGAATCTCTCTCACCCTTCGAACAGCAACTCCTGGAGCGCTTCCGTAAGCTCAGCGATCACCAACAGCAGGCGCTAGTTCCTCTCATCGAGCTGTTTGATGACGGTAAGATTTCGATGGAGGAACTGTTCGCGCTTGCCAGCACAATTCCCACGACACCTGGACGGAACTGAAGCGCGCACTTCGTGAAGCCGCGGGTGGCAAGAACTTTGCTGCGCCATCCGTGTCTTCAGTCCGACCTTCTGCAGCGATTGCCATGACCCATATGCTGAACAAGCCCATCACACCATCCGAACTGGAACTCGTGGAGCTCTATCGAAGGCTGAGCAAAGAGCAGCAGGCATTGCTCCTCCCCATCCTGCAGGACCGTGTAGACGGCAAGCTCTCGAACGTCGAGTTTCTGAACCAACTGCGCCAAATCCCCACCCAGGCGGGGCCGCGGTAAATCGCGCCCAATCGTGAGTCTCACCACGGCGAGGATCTCGGATCCGCGGTGCGCTGCCTCACATGAACGCGTCAGCCACATTCAGTGGCAACCGCCATCACCTACGGCCTCGACGTCTCGACACGCCCCCTTGGCCAGCGTCTGGGTGTCGACGCCGACGACCAGCCAGGTGTTGCCACTGGCAACACCAGACCAGGCTCAAGGAATCGGTGCCGGCGGCGAGCTCAGTGTTGCCACTGGCAACACACCATCTGGGTCTAGCCGCCGACACAGGCTACAAGTTCCTACAAGTTCGGCGGCGCGGCCCGAAACAACCCGGGCCGCAAGGGGGCGCTGCGAGCAGCGCCTGCCCAGGCCTCATGTTTGCCAGGCTCGCAGGGTGGGAAATTAGTACCCTTGGAGTGCGCATTTCCGAGTGTTTTCTACCCTGAATACGCCGAGCATCGTGATGATCAACAGCGATTTCAGCCGGCAATCCGCCCCCGCAGCATCAACCTCAATCACGGGAGGTCCACGGTGTCAGATCAAGCCTCACCAGAGCAAAAGGTCGACAGGAGGCACTTCAACAATCCACACCTGACCGTTGCAGCCGCTGGTGCAGAAGCCGCGCAGAAAGGGCTTCCCGTGCATGCCTGCCCCTACAAGCACCCCGCCATGTTGGCCAGTTGGCTGAAAGGGTACCGGCAGGCCCAGCAGCTGACGCTTGACCTCTAGCCCACATCGATACTCCCGTCGAATTCTCCCTGCCCCTAATGCCCATTTCGCGTTGAACCAGTCCAGGCCGGCAGCAACAGTGCGGCTTGGACTGGCTCAACGGATAGGGGCACAACATGAAACTCATGATCATCGAAGCACCGGGCAAGCTGAAGAAGCTCGGCCCCATGATGAAGAAGCTGCGCCCTGACGAGCACTGGATGATTGTGGCCAGCGGCGGCCACATCCGCGACCTCCCGGAGAAAGGCCAGGACAGCACCATGATCACTACGGGTGTGCTCAAGAACCTCCGCCCAGTGTACGAGGTGCTGCCCAGGAGCCAGCGCAGCATCAAAAGCATGCACGATGCGTTGAAGAGGGCCACTGAGATTTACCTCGCAACCGACCCGGATCGGGAAGGTGAGTCCATCGCCTGGCACATCCAACAGGCGCTGGGCATTCGCGATTACCAGCGCATTACCTTCAACCAGATCACCCTGTCGGCAGTACGAGAGGCCCTGTCGAACCCGCGCAAGATCGATCTTCCCCTGGTAGCGTCCCAGGAATGCCGGCGCGTTCTGGACCGTCTGGTGGGCTACCTCGTAACGCAGGAGCTCCGACGCATTCTCGGTGAGCCCACGTCTGCAGGCCGTGTCCAGTCGGTGGCCGTCTATATCGTGCTCCTGCGCGAGCGCGAGATTCGCAACTTCAAGGTCGTTCACCACTTCGGCGTGGATTTGACCTTTCTGGATGAGGCGACCGAGCAGAAGTGGAAGGCGGAGTGGGTGACCGTTCCTGACTTTGCAACCGAGGACCATCCTTACGTTCAGGACGGCACGCTGGCCAACCAGGTCGCCGGGACGCGCGCGGTGATCGTCGAGTCCTGCACCGACAGCAAAAAGCGCCGCGGGCCACCAGCGCCCTTCATCTCATCGACGCTGCAGCAGGCGGCCAGCGTGGCCTTGGGGTGGGACCCGGACAAGACCATGATGATTGCCCAAAAGCTGTACGAGCAGGGCGTGATCTCGTATCACCGGACTGACAACCCCAATCTGGATGACGATGCGATGGTGCATCTGAAAACGGTTGCTCGACAGATGGGGCTGGATGCGGTCGAGGAGCGGCGCGCCTTCCAAGCAGGCGATGCGGCCCAGGCAGGCCACCCCGCCATCGCGCCAACCACTTGGGCTGACGAGATAGCGGGCGAGACGCCCGATGAACAATCGCTCTACAAGCTCATCCGAATACGCGCACTGGCGAGCCAGCTTGCTGACGCAATCTACGACGTGCGTACCGTCAAGCTCCTGGCTAAGGGGCCGGATCATAGGCCACTGCGCTTCGCAGCAACCGGTAGCAGCATTTCCTATCTCGGCTGGAAGAAACTGCTCAAGGGCGACGACGCTGAAGAGGACAAGACAGAGCCGCCGAAGAATCCAGTCCCGAAACTGGAGCCCAGGCTGATCCTCTCTGTTCACAAGGGCGAAGTGCTCAGCCAGAAGACGAAGGCACCACCCCGCTTCACCAAGGCCAGCTTGGTCAAGGAGTTGGAGCGACTGGGTATTGGCCGCCCAGGTACCTTCGCCGCGATCGTCAAGAACATCACCGGCAAAGGCCTGGTTGTCGAGGAGAAGCGCAAGCTGGTTCCAGGTCCGCTGGGAGAGAAGACCATCGCCCAGTTGGAAGGCAACTTCACCTTCCTGCAGCTAGAGTTCACCAGTCGCATGGAGAAGGACCTAGACAGAATCGCCCAGGGCCTGGAGACGTTCAGCGCTGTGGTCACGCGCTTCTATCAGCACCTAGAAGCTGAACTCGTGAAGCTCCGTAACCAACCATCTGCGCCTACCCAACAATCTGGCAATTACCCGACATCCGCACTTGCTGGCAGCGAGTACAAATGCGGAAAGTGTGGGGCACCGCTCGCGCGCCGCCAGAAGCCCGGCAAGTTCGACTTCTGGGGGTGTACGGCTTACAAGACCTCGGGTTGCAACGTCTCTTATCCCTCGATCAGAGGAAAGCCAGACATGTCCAAACCGCGGGGGATGTAACGCATGGCTCGCCCCCGCATGTTGAACCGCTCCCCCGAACTGCTCGGCAAGGTCGTGTTCGATGGCTACGACTTCGGCCTGCAGCTCCCTTTCATAGAAGGCGCCAATAAGCTGTTGCTGGCTCGCGGCGGATTCTTCATCCGCCGCGGTGACCATCCGTATCACCGGTATTGGAGGCTGCCCAAGAGCAAGCTCTTCCACGAGCTGGACCTGCTCTTCCACCGCCTGCAGGAGCTTGCTGAGGACCGCTACAGCGAAACCTGGCAGCGCTTCCAGCAGAAGCTGGAGCAAGCCCAAGCCTCTCCCACCCGGGATGCCTTTACCTGGGGGCTGATGCTTCGTATCGCCCCGCTGGCCGACGGAGGCGTGCTGCTATCGGGCGAATACCACCCAGGCGTCGTCGCGGTCGCGCGGCGCATGAGAGGGGTCTTCCTTGGTCACTCCAGCTCGTGGCGCATCGATGCCTCTGCGGAGCTGGTGCGCAGTAATGTGATCCTGGAGCTCGGTCTTGATGAGGACCAGTTCGAAATCCTCGATGTCGTCCAGGAGCTGCTGAGCGACGGCTCTGTTGCGCCGGCGAAGGACATGCCCGGGATCAACCTCGGCGGTCCTCACCAGGAATCTACAGCCTCGGCTGGAGACGAAGACGTCTCCACCGATATCTACCTGGCGGCCGTCTCGCCGATCGAACGGACCGAGTACACCCAAAGCGCGATCACGGAGGCCTTGCGCGGCTATGCACTCCTGGACCACCAACCTGTGGGGATCGCTCACCTTCTTCAGCGGACCAGCGCACTGCTGGCCGACGATATGGGATTGGGCAAGACGCGCCAGGCTGTGATTGCAGCCCACATCCGCGCTGCAGGCTTGCCGATCCTGGTGATCACGCTGTCATCTCTGCTAATTAACTGGGAGCGCGAGATCCACGCGGTTTACCCTGAAGCTCGGGTTGCGCTGCAGCATGATGACCCGACGGCAGAGTGGATGGTCATCAACTACGAGCGACTGGGCGACTTCGTGGTCCAGGCCGAGCGCTATAGCGTCATGATCATCGACGAGGCGCACAGGCTGAAGGAGCCCACAGCGGAGTGGACTCGCCATGGATTCGACATTGCCGCGAAGGTCCCCAACCGTTACCTGCTCACCGGCACGCCTGTACTCAACCGCGAGACCGAGCTACACACGCTCCTCCGCCTCTCCGGACATCCTGTTGGCCAGTTGTCGCTGAAGGACTTCTGCGAGCGTTTCGCCGGCAACCCTGAGTTCCGTCAGAACCTGCGCGCCGAGCTCGGTGACTGGATGCTACGCCGGCGCAAGGACGTTCTGCCCAACTTGAAAGGCAAACAGCGTCAGCTGCTGCCCATCGAGCTGGATGCAGATGAGCGGCGCAAGTACGACACGCTGCGCCTCGAGGACAGACCAATCTTCGCTCGCCTCGGAGCCCTGCGGCGATACCTCGAACAGGTCAAGGTGCGGGTAGCCATGGACCTGGTCAGTGAGCTAGACCCTGCCGACAAAGTGATCCTGTTCTGCGAGTTCAAACCGACGGTGGCCATGCTCAAAGGGCTGTGCGACCAGGCCGGCATTGGCAACGTCACCCTCATCGGATCGGACACCCTGAAGAAACGCCAGAAGGCCATCGACAAATTTCAGGAAGACCCCGACTGCCGGGTGTTCATCTGCACCACGTCGGCCGCCGGCACTGGCAACAACCTCACCGCGGCGAACTACGTGGTCTTCCTCGGCTTGCCCTGGACACCCGGCCAGCAGGATCAGGCCGAGGACCGAGCCTACCGCAACGGCCAGTTGCGCATGGTCATCGTGAAGATCCCACTTGTGGAAAACACCATCGACCAGCAGCTGTGGCAGATGCTGCTAGCCAAACGCCAGGTCAGCATGGAGCTCATCGAACCCGAAGCTGATCAGGAGGCACTGGCGAAGTCGTTGCTGGCGGCCACTATCGCCGCATAGGCCCGGAATAAATACCTCTACGCCGCGTTATCTATTTCCTACTGCGTACTGGCACTGCGCCTGCGAACGTGAGCCCCATCATCAAAGGGGCCTTTCGGTACATGACCAGGCAGTTGACCACTCTCTCGTTGCTCGCGCTTCTCACCGGCTGCACCAGCCAGCCGGTCGAGACGCCTAAGCCCGCATTCGATAGCAGCCGCAATCCGGAAATGCTGTCGCCCGACCTTTACCCCAGTGGGGTGGTGCCAGAGAAGGAGCCCGTCGTCCGGTATGGGCGCTACACCCTGGTCACAACGCAGCCGGATGCCGGTCAGCGCGACCTGATGGCCCAGATCATCGACGTCACCATTCCTTCGAACATGAACCCCAGTGTTCGGGATGCAATGCAGTACGTCGTCGAACGCTCCGGCTACGCGCTGTGCCCCGCCAGCTCCGGGCACGTCAACATCCTCTACACCCGCCCGCTGCCAGCTGCCCAGTACAAGCTAGGGCCTATGACCCTGCGCAACACCCTGCAGGTGCTGGCCGGCCCGGCCTGGCAGGTCAAGGTCGACGAGGTGAACCGCCAGGTGTGCTTCGTTCTTCGCCCGGGCTACCAGTTGCCAGAACCTCCGCGGCCGGCGCATACGATGTACGCCCAGCAGCCTGCCAGTACCGAGATGGCCACTCCGGCGCCGGGCTCTGCCACCGGCTCTGTCGTTGTAGCTGCGGTGCCCTCTAGCCCCGCCATGACCACTTCAGCTGCTGCCGCGCCGGCGGTCGCAGCGAAACCCGCAGTGTTCCCCCCAGAGGCACCCGCCAAGGATGGCCCTATCGCTGCAGCCTCGTCCTCGAGCGCTGCCTCCAAGCCTGCCAGCGCCCCCCCGGCCGCAGCGGGCGTGAAGCCAGGGCAGTCAGCAGCAGCTGCTGCTCAACCTGCGCCACTCACGTTCCCCGCGCCGATCCCACGGCCGCTGCCCCAGGTATGGGCGGCCGAGACTGGATCAACCCTGCGCCAGAGCGTCGAGGCCTGGGCCAAGAAAGCCAACTGGACGCTGATCTGGAGCCAGGACGACCTGGATTACCCGATCCAGGCCCCGCTGCGCTTCGAAGGCTCCTTCGAAGACGCGATCAAGCAGCTGTTCCCGCTTTACGACACCGCTCGGCGCTCCTTCGTGGTTGATGGCAGCGACTCTCAGCGTGTGTTGCACGTCGACGAGAGGAAGAAGAAATGAGCGAACGCCTCTGGGTACGCTGGGCCATTCTGCCGCTGGCCCTTTTCATGAGCAGCTGCTCGCTGCAGCGCGTGAACGATTCGGTTGCCCGCGCTGAGCTCGAAGGCAAGTCGGCCGGGCAGTACACCAAATACCTGCAGAACCTGCAGCCCGAACAAGCCCGCGAGACAGTAGTCTTCAGCAACAAGCCGTGGGTATCGACGCAGCCGCTGGTGACCAAGCGCGGCCTGCCCTTCGGCAAGGACCAGGACATCGCCTACCGGCCGGCAGCAGCCGTGTCGATCACCGACGTCGCCCAGTACATCACACAGCAGACCGGCCTACCGGTAGTGGTGGCGCCTGATGCACTCAACCCTGGCATCCTCACGTCCTCCAAGCAGTCGGGGAACAACAACAGCACGCCGGTGACGATCAACTCCGCAGGACCGGACAGCCTGGCCGGCCTGATGCCGGCCAACGTGATCGGCTCGGCGCCCAACGGCGCGCGTAGTTTCGACCTCAACCTGGCCGGCGCCGGCCTTATCGCGGGCATCAAATACGCTGGGCCAGTATCTGGACTGCTCAACCAGGCGACTTCTCGCCTGGGCCTGTCCTGGAACTACGACTCCGACCTGCAGGGCGTTCGCATCACCTACTTCGACACCCGCACGTTCGACGTCTGGGCCTTTGGCGATGACCAGGTCATCGAAAGCACCGTGAAGTCAGGGCTTGTGACATCGACAGGCTCCGGCACTGGCGACAGCGGCACGTCTTCGAGCTCGGGCGCCTCGGGTGAGTCCGGCAGCAACCAGAGCACCACTGTCACCATCAAGACCTCCCTGCTGGCCGACATCGAGAAAAACGTCCAGGCCATGCTCAGCGTCCAGCCTGAAGGGCGGATGTTCCTCTCGCGCTCGACTGGCACGTTGACTGTCAGCGACAGACCCGAGGTTCTGAACAGAGTCGCAACCTACCTCCGCGATACGAACCGGACCATCACCCGCCAGGTACTGTTCAACGTGAAGGTGGCCGAGGTGAACTTCACCGATACGGACCAGAACGCCGTGAACTGGGACGCCGTCTACAAGTCGGTCTCAGGGAAGTGGGGCTTCTCGCTGTCCAACACCGTCTCTGGCATCAGCAGCGATGCTATTTCCGCCACCGGCAGCATCCTCGACACTTCCAGCTCGCCCTGGGCCGGCACCAAAGCAATCCTGCAGGCGCTGTCCGAGCAAGGCCGCGTCACAGAGGTGAGATCACCCTCGGTAACAACGCTCAACCTGCAGCCCGCTCCCATCCAGATCGGCAACGTGAAGAGCTATGTCGCCGCCAGCTCGACCACGACCACGGCATCGGTGGGCTCCAGCACCTCCTTGACGCCCGCGACGATCACCAGTGGCTTCAACATGATGTTGCTGCCCAAGCTCTTGGATCGCGAAAACATGCTGCTGATGATCACGCTCAGCATGAGCAGCAAGCCCACCTTCCAGGAGTTCGAGAGCAACGGCTCGAAGGTCCAGAACGCAGACTACGACACCAAGAACGCAGCGCCCAAGGTTCGACTTCGCAGCGGCGAGACCCTGGTGCTGACCGGCTTCGACGAGAACAGCGAAAACACCTCCAAATCCGGCGTAGGCAGCCCGAGCTTCTTCGGCCTGGGAGGCGGTAGCAGCCGCACGTCGACGCACAGCGCGCTGGTCGTCCTGGTCACTCCGATCGTTCTGCCCGACAACCTCAACGGGAGCATCCAGGTCGTCCCCAACATCCTGCAGGCTGCGGCCAATCTGGCAGCAAATGACGATGGCCATGGCACCCAGGTGCCGTGCAGCGCCAAGCAGCGTGCCTGCTGGACCTTCTGAAGGGGCAATGCATGAGTTCTGAAGCCCCTAAGCCAGCGAGTTCGCGAGTCCAGATCATTCAGCACTGTGGCCGTGCCTTCGTGACCGGCCTGCGCTGGCACCCTCTTGGCAGCCTTACCGGCTACATGAAAGAAGCCCGCAAGTTCGGGGAAGACAACGACCTGGATATCGTCGCCATCCGGCGTACCCCTCGCATCATCCAGGCCGGTTTCGTATCGCGCACCGAGGGCGTGACCAAGGGTATGTACAGCCTGGCGGCGACCCTCGCTGGCCAGCTGGGCAACTCCTGGATTGCTGCCTGGCAGGTTGAAACCGATGAGGATCGCTACGCGGTCGTAGCTGTGCATGATGGCGGGATCATCCCGGGCTGCGACCTTATTGGCACCGCCGCGGAAATCCGTCGGCGTGTCGCCCAGAACCGCAGCCGCGGGATCAGTTTCGAGCACGAATATCTGCCCCCTGAGTTCGAGATGGGCGGCGAGCCCCTGGACATCGAGGAGCTGCTTCAGCCATCCAAGCTCAAGCGCGAATATCGCCTGCGGCCGCTGGTGTTCGGACTTTCGAAAGCTGAACTGGCTCAGCTGCTCGTCATCGCCATGATTGTCATCGTTGCCTTCGTGGCATGGACACAGTGGCGTGCACACCAGGAGCAGATCGCGCGTGAGGCGCGTCTGGAGTCGGAACGGAAGCGCCTCGAGGAGCAAGCCAGGCTGGAGCAGGAAACAGGGACGAAACAGCCCCTGCAGGCTCTGGAGCATCCGTGGGCGAAGCGACCTTCTGTCCCAGCCTTCGTCGAGGGATGCAGTCGGGTGATGTACCAGTTGCCATTGAGCATCCAGGGCTGGACCTTCGCGAATGCCCAATGCGACGGCACGCAAGTCCTGGCTGCCTACACGCGCGGTGGAAACAGCACCGCAGCTGAGCTCATTTCAGCCAGCGCCGGCCACTTCTCCGACCGGCCGGCCTTCTTCGACGAAGGGAACTCCGCGACGCTGAAGTTCGATCTTGCCCTGCCTGCAGCCGGTGACGAGCCGCTCGTGGAGGCGATCGACGCCCTGGCGTCCCTGTCGTCCTGGCTGCACGCCTTCTCCCAGGAGCCGACGCTCAAGGAGGTCCCTGTCGTGGTGCCTCAGGAACCGGCGCTACCTGGCCAACCTGCTCCGCCGCCCCCTCCGCCTCCCCAATGGAAGCTGTTCGACCTGAGCTACGTCAGCGGCGTGCTTCCCTACGACTCCCTCAACGGGGCCCCGCTTCAAGGGCTGCGGCTGCGCGAGATCAAGACCGAGTACCAGGCCGGCCACCTGATGTGGTCGGTATCAGGAGACCTTTATGCGAAATAAGCAATTCTGGTTGGCGGCATCCACCTGCCTGGCCCTCTCCAGCGCCTGGGCGGACGAGGCATCGCTCTCCGGCATCAGCGTGGGTGAGCTGGGGAAGGTGCAGAGCGAAACCATCCTCTTCAAGGCCAAGGCTGAGCGGACGAAGGCTGAGCGCGAGAGCAATGGCGAGGATACGTCCAGCAGCACCCAGCAAGCGCCGAACGGGTTCCCCGGCGCTTTTATGCAGCAGCCAGCTCAACCTGCAGCGCCGGCGCCGAGCCGTGCCAGCAGTGAGCCAGATCTCCCGGTGGTGCGAGCGATCACAGGCTCCAGCCGGCAACTGCAGGCCACGCTGCTGTTCAGTGGGGGGTTCGAGCTGGATGCCGCCCTGGGCCAGGAGCTGCCCGATGGGTATCGCGTCATCCAGCTCACGCTCGATCGCGTTGCCGTCGAGCGCGCGGGCAAGCGCTATCCGCTGGGCTTCTCCGACCGGGTGCCCACCCCAGCATTGCAATCGCTGCAGCAGGCCACCGCATTGCAACCTACCGCGCCGGCCGCGCTGGTGCTTCCAGGACTGGTTCCTGGTCAACGCTAAGGAGCACCGTGATGACCGACCTCACCTCTGCCCTGATCGAAGAAGACAACCACCCTATCGAAGTCATTGGTCCTCCGGGGGCGGCCCTTCCGATCTCTGCCTCCGTTCTGACCGCCCCGGGCGGACGCTTCGACATTAAGGACGAGCTTCGCCAGGTACTGGCATTGACAGCAGACGGCAAACTGCACGTCTCCCAGCAACACCGTACCGATCACTACGTGATGGCCTTCATGGACCAGTTGGAGCATGAGGGTATCGAGTTCGAAATCGTCCAGTCGACGTTATCGGACATCAAGGCGCTGTATCAAACCTCTGGACGTGCCGGCCTCAACGCTCAGGTGGAAACCGACAGGCAGGCGCAGGCACTGGCGATCTTGGGTGACGCACACCGCCGCGGCGCGAGCGATATCCACATTGTCGTTGGCCATGAAATCACCAAGATTTTCTACCGGATTCACGGGCTGCTTTGGGAAGCCGCCCAAGAGAAGAGCCCGGTAGGCCGTGAGCTGTGTTCTGCGCTCTACAACAGCATGTGCGACGTCACCAGGGAACATTACCAGCCGGCAATCCCACAGGATGGACGTGTCAGCCGGCAGTTCGTCCGACAACATGGCCTGTTCGGTGCCCGAATCGCTACTCGCCCCCTTGTTGAGGGGCCGCTGATGATCATGCGGTTGCTCTATGACGACGAGTCCAAGAAGTCGCTGGAAGAGCTGGGCTTCTTGCCATCCCAGATTGAACAGTTCGCTCGCCTCCGTAGCCTCCCCTATGGCGTGAACCTCATTACAGGTCCCACCGGCTCCGGCAAATCCAAGAGCCTGCAGGTTAACCTGAACCTGCTCTATGACGAAACCCAAGGTACTCGCCACATCCTCACCCTGGAGGATCCCCCCGAGTATCCTCTGAAGGCGAACCAATCCCCCCTGGGCGCAGGGGAGACCTGGAAGGATGGCATCAAGAACACCGTCCGCCTGGATCCGGACATTCTGATGTTCGGCGAGCTGCGCGATTTGGAATCGGCGCAGGCCGCGTACAGCGGCGGCATGACCGGCCACCTGGTGTGGTCGACTCTGCACACTAACAACGCGGTTGCATCGATCCAACGCCTGATGGACATGGGCGTTCCCAGCTACCTGGTCACCGATCCGGCTCTCACCACTGGAATCATCAACCAGTCGCTCCTTCCTGTCCTTTGCCCGCATTGCCGAGTTCCATTGCGGGACAACCTTGAACGGATCGATCACAACCTGAGGCAGCGCCTGGTAAACCTGAAGATCGTCGACCAGGTCAACATACATGGCGAGGGTTGCGCTCATTGCAAACACCTGGGTGTCGTCGACCGGACCGTCGTGGCAGAAGTCCTGTTGCCAGACCTGTTATTCATGAAGATCTTCGTCGAGAAGGGAGCCAGCGCCGCGCGCAGGCACTGGGTGAAGGAAATGGGTGGCATCACCAAGATCAGTCACGCCACCCAGAAGATCGCCACCGGCCTCATCGATCCTCGGCACGCCGAGACCATCGTCGGCCCTCTGGACTTCGATCGCCAGCTGGTGGAGCTGACGCATGCGTGATCTGCTCCTCGATCTGTGGACGGGATTACGTGAGGCCGCTCACGGCTGGATAGAAACCTTCTACGTCAAGCAGTTCGGCAAGAACGAGCGGATCCAGTTCTACGAGAGCCTCATGGGCGTCCTCGAGGACGGGGTGCCGATTGAAGAGGCTCTTGAGACGGTTGAAGGGGCCTTCAGCGATGGCGGTAAGCAGCTGCATCCTGTTTCGATAGTCTGCGGTCATGTGGCAATGCTGGTTCGCGGAGGAAAGCCCGTCGCCGAGGCATGCCGCAGATACATACCGTTCGACGAGGCCTCGCTGATTGAGTCGGGAGAAGAGACCGGCAACCTCATCCAGGCCTTCCGCGACTGCGTGCGGATCATCGAAGTCAGGCAGCGCATAGCAGGGCTGGTGAAGTCGGTCGTTGGGCTTCCCTCTCTCACCTGGAGCCTGATGGGGGCGCTCATGTACGTGATCGCCGGCTGGATGGTTCCCTCGATGTCGCGGCGCCAGGACCCTGAGACCTGGACCGGCGTACCGGCAGTCCTCTATGCATTGTCCAACCTGGTCACCCACTACGGCCTGGCTATTGTCATCGTCACCCTGGCGCTGATCGTGCTTTCGATCGCCACCTTGCCCTACTTCTGCGGGCTGCAGATCAGCAGCGATAGTCCGGTGATCAAGGTGCAGCTCAGCGCGTTCCTGCAGAAAGCTCGAATTCGACTGGAGTCAGTTCCGCCCTGGTCGATCTACAAGGTCCTGCATGGGTCGATCTTCCTGCTCAACATGTCGGTGATGCTCCGCGCCGGCATCAGCCAGCTCAATGCATTGACAATCCTGAAGCGCAGTTCCTCGCCCTGGCTTCGCGAACGCATCGACGCAATCCACTACGGCGTCAGCTCAGGCAAGGACTTCGGCACCGCTCTACGCCTGGCGGGCCATCAATTCCCGGACGCCATGGCCATTCATTTCCTGCAAGTGCTTGCCACCCGCAAGGGGTTTGCCAAATCCATGGAGCGGTTCGCCAACCGCTGGCTGGAGCAGATGCTCAAGCGTGTGGAGGCGATCTCCAACGCCCTGGTCTCCTTCTCCTCGGTCTTCATAGGACTGCTCATCATCCTGGTCGTGGTGGGCATTTTCCAGGTGGCCCTGGGACTCATGGATTCAATCCAACACTGATCAACCATAACGAGGTAAAACCAATGGCAATTTCCCGCCACAACAAGCAGCGCGGCTTCCTTTCCATCGACGGTGTCATGTGGCTGATGCTGGTCGCGATCGTCCTGGGCTTCGTGGCCTTCCTGGGCTTCAAAATGCTCAGCGGATCCGACGTAGCGGTCGAGCAAAGCAACATTACGACGATCATCGGCAACACCAAGAAGCTCAAGGGATCGACCGGCTACGGCACTTCCGGCACCAACCTCGTGCCTTCCCTGATCGCCATCGACGGCACTGGCTCGATGGGTGTTTCGGGCTCGACGCTGACAAACCAGTGGAACGGCTCTGTAACCAACGTGAGCAACGGCATGACCTTCACGCTCACCGAGACGAACGTACCGAAGAGCGCCTGCATCACCCTGGTGACGAAGATCGCCAAGGACAAGCAGACCACCACCGCCATCAATGGTGGCACCGCGGTCGCCGGAGAGATCCTGGGCGCCGCGGCCACCAGTAGCTGCTCGTCAGATTCCAACACCATCGCCTGGACAACCTACTAAGGGGCATCGTGTGGGATTCATTTCCGAAGCGCAGTTTGTCGACCTGCTCCTCGGCGACGGCTTCTCGGACGTGAAGGGGCTGCCTGGGCAGCCCCGACGCGTTCAGGCACCAGCCGAATGGGATATCGAGATTCAGCAGCTCCGTGACCGCTGCCAGGAACACCACAACTCGACCCAGGAACCTGAATTCTCGCTCCTGGTAGACGATGTGGTGCTTCGCGTCACACAGCTGCAGGACGTGAACGCCAAGCCGCTATTCGTGCTGAACAAGTCGGCAGTGAAGATTCTGCCACTGGACGACCTGGGCCTTCCCGACCAACTGCACGAAAGCCTCCTGGACGAGACAACACGCGGCCTTGTCTTTTTCTGCGGCGAAATGGGCTCGGGCAAGACCTCGAGTGCAGCTTCCCTGGTGAAAGCCAGGCTCGAGGCCCACGGCGGCATAGCACTCACCGTCGAGGATCCACCGGAACCTCTGCTGCACGGCGTACATGGCCCAGGCCGATGCGTCCAGGTACCGGTATCGCGCCGGCAGGGTGGCTACGAAGAAGCGCTTATCCGCGCACTGCGGACGCGGGCCGAGATCATCCTGGTGGGTGAGGTGCGTGACGCCCAAACAGCCATGCTGGTGATCCAGGCCTCGATCAACGGGCACTTCATCATCTGCACTGGGCACTCCGGAAGCGCCGCCCTGGGCATCGAGCGCCTCGCTGTGCTCGCTCAGCCGTTGCTCTCGAATGCCCTCCAAGTCCTCTCCCAAGGACTGATCGCCGTCATCCATCAAACACTTCAGACCGATGCAAAGGGTGCGCGCCGCCTCAAGCTCCAATGCCTTTCACTGACCGGCACCGACGCTCCGTCCATTCGCGAAAAAATCAGGCAGGGCGAGATCCAACTGCTTGAGCAGGACATCGCCCAGCAATCTTCGAGGAGTCTCTGGAATGATCAATAAGCGCCGGCAGGCAGGCCTGCTCAGTGTCGACGCAGCCATGGGCCTGATCGTCCTTGCCGTCATGGTCACCCTGGCAACGGGCTGGATCATCAAGATGTCGGACCAGCAAAGCTACCGGATCGCTGCAGACAAACAACGTGCGGTCGCCGAAGCCTTCTCGAAGTACCTCAAGGACAACTTCGCGGTCGTCCTGGCAAGCGCCACTGCGACAGCGCCCGTTCAAGTCACGGTGGCGATGCTGCAGAACACCAACTATTTGCCCGCCGGCTTCACCGCTACCAACGAATTCGGCCAAACGCTCATCGGCCTGGCCAGGAAGCCGAACGCGAACCAACTGGAGGCTATCGTCGTGACTACCGGCGGCCAGACGATCCCCGAGGTCGGAATCCGCACCATCGCGGAGAACCTTGGGGGACCAGGTGGGTTCATCTCGACGCTCAACCCCAGCGTCATCCAAGGTATCCGCGGCGGATGGCAAGTCGCCCTCAGCAACTACGCGATCAGCCCGGGAGCGGGCCATACCGCCAGTGCACTTTTCCTGATGGATGGCGAGCTCGCCAACGATTACCTGTATCGCAATGCCGTCCCCGGGCACCCGGAGTTCAACACGATGAACACGGACTTGACCATGGGTGGCCACAACATCAACAGCGCCGCCGCTATCACCGCCACGGGAAACATCACCACCGGCGCCGACGTCAGCGCGCGCAACGTCACCGCCACCGGAACCGTCACGGCAGCCACTGCCAACGTGACTGGTGAGACATACACGGGAGGCTGGTTCAGAACCCGGGGCGACACCGGCTGGTACAGCGAGAAGTGGGGAGGCGGTATCTACCAGTCGGACGCCGACTGGGTGCGAATCTATAACAACAAGGGGCTGGCCACGGGGGGGACGCTTGTAGGTGGCCAGATAGTTTCGTTCGGCAATATGACCGCAACGGGGCGTATTAGCACAAATGAGTTTATCTCTGTTGGGGGGATAGCATCGGAAGGTGCAGCATGTGGCGACTACAGATTGATTGCAACAACTTCCTCGGGAAATAAGCTCGCCTGTAACAACGGCAGATGGCAATCATTTTCCTCAACTAAAGGCCAATATGTCATACGAAAGTACTGGCCTAGCGGTCAGCCAACGACACCTGATATTGCTCTCTGGTGTCAAGCAAACCCCATAACAGGCTCTTGCTCCTGCCCAGCAGGCAGCCAAGACTATGGTTACATGACAGGCCAGTCTTGGCTAAACACTCAGTGGGACA
Organism: Pseudomonas sp. RW407; assembly: GCF_003176655.1. Taxonomy (NCBI): domain Bacteria; kingdom Pseudomonadati; phylum Pseudomonadota; class Gammaproteobacteria; order Pseudomonadales; family Pseudomonadaceae; genus Pseudomonas; species Pseudomonas sp. RW407. The sequence goes on from NZ_QGSL01000009.1 coordinate 18,064, forward strand.
CTTTCTTCGAAACTCATTTTTGCATCTAGGCCATTCCTGCGCCTATTTAGTGCCGACGGAACCTGGAGAGAGACCATCCCAAATACGTGAACGAGCTCGAACTCGCTCTAGTATTGGTCTCTCAATGCACACCCAAGAGAATATCGCCATGAAGGTAGTAATAGCAACCGCTACACCCATGGAGCTATAGAAGCCCAAGCTCGACTTATTTATTACAATCTGCTGAATAGGAAACGCATAGAGATACAATCCATATGAAATATCAAACCGACCTCTTACTAGGCGATCCCTAAACGACATACCCACTGGGAGCACAACTAGACATATTGCAACCGGAATAGCCACCAGTGCACAACTTGACTCCCAGAATATAACAGTTAAAGCTATGCCCGTAACGATCACCATCACGGCACCATGCTTCTGCAGAAGAATTTTTCGCGCAAAAGCAAACAATGAACCAGTATAAAAAGAAAGCATTACCGAGCAATAAATCGCAAACTTCCAAAAAAGTTCTTGAGAGGAATCCCTTAGGAAAAATATAGTCAGAAACGCCAAAACAAGCAATGTCAAAAAAATTATCCAAACCTTACGCGACAAGAGCAACACTACAGCAAGCACTATGTAGCATAGAAACTCTATCTTCAACGACCAAAGACTACCATTAAAGGAGTCCGGAAACCTGAACCCTAATGTAATCGAATCAACTTTAGCCTGCGCAAAGAGAGAGACTTTTAGAAAATCCAAAAAATTTCCAAGACCAAAAACTGACAGGCTATCCTGCTCACTTCCCCATATATATCGGGCAGGATAAAACATCAAGAAAGAACAGAACACTAGCGCTGGAAAAATCCGAGCACATCGCTTAGCCGCATACTCTTGAACACTATTCGCAGCAAGAAAACTGAGCGTAACAAGATACCCAGAGATCGAGAAGAAAACTAAAACAGCCAGCGAGCCTAGAGAGAAATATTTGGAACCCAAAGGCTCATCAAAACCGTACAAGACATAATGATGGCTAATTAGAACAATCAGCGCGGCGGCATGGCGAATAGGGTCAAACAGATTATATCTTGTATTAGACATGAAAAGCCCAAGTACAGCCGTGATAATTTATCATTGTAACATCAAATGGCCATAAGGGCATACCCAGCCAAAGTATCCTTGAGGGGAAAGCCATGTATTTCTATTGCTTTGTGTTGACTGTCTTGGTTGTCGCCGGCGGCATCTTGAGCCAGGTGCAGTACCAGGATGAAGGCACCGCAGATGCGGCTAGCGTCGATATGTTGAGCCGTAGCATGCTGGTCTATCGATCCGCAGCCGCAGAGTACGCACGCAACAATCCTGGCTTCGCAGGAGTACCTGCGGACGCAACGCTCAACCTTCCAAGCTGGTATTCAAAACCTACAGGCGTAACCTCTTACCTATCCGGCGGGTCAGCGTATACCTACTTCTCTGGAACCGCCCCTGCTGGTCTGCCCGCCGCGCTCGTCGGGCTCACCCAGGGAACGACTGTCGGTGTGAAGCGCTCCGGCATGCTGTTTTCACCAGCCAACGGCAACACCGGCGTAACCATCCCCGCAGCGGTACCCGAGGGCGCAGTGGTCGCAATCAACTAGTCTTTGCGCCGCCCTGAAGGTGGCTTCACGCCTTGCAACAGCGCCGACGTGGCAACATAATGACACCAGCATTGGTTCCACCCCGCTGGCTACTGTCGGTCATCAGTAGCGCCCAGGTGATGCAGGTTCGCCTCTTCACCAAACCCAAAGCACGCTAAGCTCCGGGTAGCGCGTGCGGGCCTGGTAGGAATTCTCCCTGTGTCTCCCTGCTCTCTAGTCGCGCAGCCGTCTAACTCGTGATTGAGTTCAAAGGCACACAGGATCTCCAGAGGTTCGGAGCATCGTAATCCAAGGGTCGCACTGGTGTTGTGGCCCACCTTTTTTCCCCTCCCTCTGGGTAGCCTGATGTCCTTGCTTGCAGGGGTATGAGGCTACCCATAGGGTTCCTTTTCCGTGCCGGTGGCCCGCCGGTGATACGCAGGGCTCCTTTTGTGCGCGGATGCGTGCCTTCTGTTCGCTGGCCATAGCCACTAAAACCGGCCAGGTGATGTGGAACGTCCTTCAATGCCCAGGGAAGACGATTCGACTGTCACGGTGGCATCTTCAACCACTTCAAAGCGTTCGAACCCAGCCGAGGGTGGCTACCGATACGGTTGCCCTCGGCGTACTGTTCTCTTTCAGCCCGCCTCGCTCCCCCCCGCCTCCGACCTCCCATCCGCCTTCCCGCTTGACACTAATCGCTCCCCGCTTCGAAGATAAGGCTGTGCTCTGCTGACGTCGTCAGCGACATGCCCATGCAACTTGGACCCGTAGAGTTGCGACACCGCCAGGTGTTGGTCCATCCCAAGACCGCTCAGCTTCTGGTAGCGCGGTCGATCGATCTCGGTCGATAGAAGCACCTTCCGCCAACCCAGCGGGGAATACACTTCCCCGATGGGGCCAGTGTTTCTCCGCATTTCCAACCTGCAGGAGAAACACCATGTCCACGTCGTCTCTCAGCTACCGCCTCGGTGAAGCTCTAGGAACCGTCACTCGGGAATTCCTGCGTGCGGTACAACAACCACGGCCCAAAGCCATCCCTCGCCCGCACCTACAGCACCATGAGCCCGTAGCACCGCATCCCTCGGGAGACGTGCTCGAGTACATGTGCCAAATCCCTGCGATCGCTCGCTTGAAGAAGGTGAACCTCGCAGAGTGGTACGAGCAGAACACCCGTGAGTGCGCGCCTGAAAAGCCCAAACGCCAGCGTTCCCGCAAGCGTAAGGAGCAGGCCGAGCTCAAGGTCGCAACTTCCGGCTCCGCAGGTACTCACCTGAAGCTGGGCTCCCTGGACGCGCTTATCTCACCCGTCGAGCCTATGCCTCTGACCTGCTGATCTACATCCACCCTCACCCGGCTGGGAAACCTCCCTGCCGGGCGGTTTTCCGGCTTTTTCAAAGGAAAACTATGAGCCCCGCAAGACTGTCCGCTATCGCAGAAGATCTGCGAAAGATTGGCACTACTGCCGTAGCCGCTGGCCTGATTGGCATCTTTCTCGGAGAGCACCGCATTCTGACTTCCCTTGCACTGTCAGTTGGTGTGGTAATCTGGTTAACAGGTATCTACCTGACTCAGGAGGAATCTTGAGATGAGCCAAACGACTTTCGGCGTGATCATGCTGACCGCCTTACTCGTGGTGTGCTTGTCGATGGCAGCTTGGGCTGACTGGCCCAATCTCAAACGTAAGCTGACAAAGCTTAATCATCGTCACCGCCCACATTGACACTCCGCCCCTCCTTGCGAGGGGCTTTTTCATTCTGGGGGCTTGACAACTACAACAGGCATTTCCATTCTTGGCACCGTGAGCTGCTGACGTTGTCAGCAACCCCGCCCCAGCAGTCCCGATCTGTAAGACTGCGACACTCAGGTGTTGATCCCCCCCAAGATCGCCTAGCTTCCGGAAGCGCGATCAACCTGGTCCAACCAGGTGGAAGCTCCATCACCCAGCTCCAAGCATACCCACCAAGCTCTGACCCTCGCGGGGAATACTTTCCCCCATGGGCAAAGTGTTTCTCCGCTTTCACTTTTGAAACTGGAGAAACCCCATGAGCAACCAAGCCCAAGACACCAAGTTCTTCGACCTGCACACCTCCGGTATCGGTTACCTCAACCGCATCCGCGACGTACCCATTCGCAAGGGTACCCCCATCCTCGCCGTCACCGTCGCAGCCCTTCGCGGCTCCTCGGACGACGTCGAATACTCCTACATCGACTGCAACGTAGTCGGCAGCGACGCTGAAAAGCTCGTTCGTCGCTGCAGGCAGGCTGTTGATGCCGGCAAGAAGGTCCTTGTGGCTTTCCGAATCGGCGACATTCGGACTGAAGCTTTCACCTACGAGAAAGGCGAGAAGAAAGGTCAGGCCGGCGCAAGCCTCAAAGGCCGCCTGCTCTTCCTCAACTGGATCAAGGTGGATGGCGAAACCGTCTACGAAGCGAAGCCCAAGGACAGTGTGGATCAGGACCTCCGGCAGGATGGTTCGTCCAACGCTCCAGCAGCAGAGCAACAAACACAGCAAGGCGACCAGTTCGCCGCTTGATCGAAGCCAAGGCGCCCACCCGGGCGCCTTTCTACTTCCACATGAGGTTCCCTATGTCCACCTACCGTGAAAAAGCAATCCTGGTAGTTGCACTGGCTCTCCTCGCAGCGCTAATCGCCTACCAGAAAATATCGATCCACCAAAGCGAGATCGCCGAGCAAGAGCGAGCCGCACGTTGCTCCATACCCGTAACAGCAGAGCCCTTCCGCAGGGATGCAACCTGCCTTGGCTATGTTCCGGAAAATCGTCTGTGGTCGGTGCCTCGCGGCTGAGCATGAGCACCGATAAAACAACAACCTACGCACTGCGCTGATCATCATCGCGAACCCACCCGGGGGGCACCATTTCCCCCTAGGGGCATGGTGTTCTCCAAATTCATTTGGAGACCATCATGCAAAACGCTCAAGCCGTTGAAATGCCCGCTCTGCCTGAAGTTGAAGAAGTCAGCATGGCCGACATCGAGGAAGAACTGCTGAACAGCAGCCACTTCTGCGACATGGCCTGGTTGATCTTTTCCAGCCCGAGCGCCGAAGCAGCCGTTCTGACCGCTTAATACTACGGGCACCGCTTGGTGCCCTCCTTCCCCCCTACTGGGCTCACCACCCGACAGGGGCTGGTGACCCTCCCCATGGAGTATCACCAATGAACCGCACATACCCCGAACGTCTGCCAGCATTGCTTGCCATAGCAGAGCTCGCGGCTCGTTCCGACTTCCATTACAAACTGGACCAGGGCGTCGTTGACGAATTCGGCGATGCGGGACTCAGCATCTGGCTTCATGAACTCCAACCAGCGGTCGAGGCCCTCGCTCAAGCCGATTTCGAGCATGGGTGTAATTCGTCGGACTCTCCAATTCTTCAGCAGTATGACCTGGTGATGTGTTACCAGATGGCAAGACCAGACAGTTGTCCGCTACGTAGTACTTGATCCATTAGCGCCCGCGCTCAAGGGCCTACCAATTTCGATCTCTGAGCACTCTGGCCTGCGGAAATCCCGCCAGGCCCCTAATTCCGGATTGGCTCGCTGTCGTTGACAGTGCCTCCAAGGGAGCCAGGGTTTAAGGCTCCGGCGCGCATGCGCTAACCCACCCCAAGACCGCCGAGCACTCGGTAGCGCGGTCGCATCATTTGTTGATGGAGTGCATCTTCCACCACCCACGCGGGGACTCTTCCCCGCGGATGAGGCCTCCCCGCACCTGCAGGAGACCTTACATGCCTGATCCGGCAAACCCCACGACGCAGGAAACTGCTGCGTACCTGAAATACCCGGTTGTACTGAGCAATAGCGCTTGGCTCAGAGCCGTTTATCTTGAAAACCCGAACCGGGTGGGAGAGATGAGCTTGCGCCTGGCCAGTGTGATGCAAGCGGCTTGGTGCGAATTGAAGCTCGCACCAGATGCGGAGAAGTTCGTCTTCGCCGTAGTTCACAAACTGCCTACCGGTCGTGAGCGGGTGTGGATCTCTCTCTCGCTGACGGTCGTCCGACCCCAGTCTGAGCCGCCCTACCTGCTCGTCGAGCTCCTGGACGAAACCTCTCCCGAGGCAGACCAGGAATAGCCTCATCGTCCACCAACTGTCCCGCCGCCGGCGGGACTTCCATTTCTGCAGGCACACACCATGATCAGCATCGCTGGCCAGTTGGCCATCCGTACCATCACAGGTCGCAACGGCCCGTTCAACGTGGGCCGACTGGCGACCTCCATAGGTGAGTTCGTCATCAAGGACCCCGGCCTGGACCAGTACACAGAGGGCAAATACCAGGGCGACTTTGCGATCACGCAGATCCGCCCGTCCTACTACACCCACGGTGGACGGCTGGTCGTCGAGATCCGAGCCGAGCTCGGCGGCATGAGCCTGGACGATGTGACCAATCTCAGCGCCGAAGACGAAGAGCAGCTATCGACAACCGTGCTCGATCCCCTCGAGGAGGAGAGTTCGGCGCCGCCCGCGGTGAAACCGCCGGGAGCGCGGCCGTCGCGGACAGCCACTTCCACATCGGTGCCCCCTGCGGTTGACTCCAACGAACCGTTCGGCATGAAGCCCGCCTTACCGGCCGTACCGAACAATGACGAATCACCAGACGAAGAACTCTTCGGCACGGTCTGGCCCTTGGCCGACACCGTGAAACTAGACCCTACCGTTGACCGGCAGCGCTTGCGTGCGCAGTGCGCACGCCTGGGCGAACTCGGATACACACTGGACTTCAAGCTCCAAGTCTGGAATAGGAAACCGTCATGAATCCACTCTACGCCTTACCTGAGTTTTCCAACCTGCTGCTGCAGGCGTCCAGTTCGTTACGCGAAGTGGGTGCGGAGAACCTAGCGGATCTCTTCGCGAACGCACTCTACGATCGGTCTCAGGTCGACCAGGCCATCGCCAAGCTGCGCATCCGCGTAGCGCAGGGGGAGTCGCCTGCAGACCCAGACGGGGACGCTCCCTGGAGTGGCGCCGGTAAAGCGGCTCAGGAATATACCCTGCGGCTCATCCAGAGACTGGATCGCTGCATCAGCCTCAATCGCGTCAGTCTCTGATTTGACGTAATCGCCCACCTACGGCGTCAATCCAGCCTGGCGAGAACAGCTTCGACAGAATCACCAGGCCTGAGCATCAACCATTCACCCTGAGGGGCTCCCTCAGGGGGCTCCTCGTAACCACCAGGAGCACACCATGAACCCGATTTTCGCCAACCTGACCCCGGCCACCCTCAGCCACATCGAGGACCAACTGTCCAATAACGAGGTTTCCCCCGACGAGGAGATGGTCGATTTCTTCATTGAAGAACTCGGCCTGACCCTGGAGCAGGCAGAAGCCGCGGTTGCACTGCGTTCGCAGTACCTGCAGCTGATTTTCCTCCCAGGCCAAGGTCCTCTCCATGAGGCAGACGGCCTCGTCTTCTGTCCCGCCACAAAGAGCGTCCGCTGACGTTCTCAACTTCACACTGGACCTACCCCAAGGGGCTCCACCGCCCCATTGGGGCGGGCAGCCCTCCTCCAGAGGATCGCTATGCCCAGTCCAACCCAACTCTTCCAGATCGAGGAGCTCCCGGACCTGTATGTCGACGCCTGCGCATGCGACGAGCAGCGCAACCTGGTCTTCCTCTCCGCCTGGGGCCGCGACACCGCCCTGCAGGAATTCCTTGCCAGGCTTACGCTGGGGCGAGAAGAGAACGGCATTGACCAGTTCCACGTCATTGTGGGCGACCGCCGCCTACCTGTCTTTCCCAACCAGGATCTCCTGGAGAAGCGCACCACTCGACAGTTCCGCGGCACGTTGTTCGGCAGCCTGCTGCACCTCTGGCTTTTCGATCGGCGCGCCTCGGCGCCTGACAGAGCCAATCACTTCGCCTTCGCACTCCTGCAGCGCGATGAGGCTCCGCACCAGCGGCTGTGGCCACTGGTGATGGAGACCTGTCCGCTCCCTCTCCTGCAGCACTGGCGCGAGCCGGTGATGGAGGTCCTCGCCCAGAACCAGATGCTGACCGCCCTGCCCGGGGCGATCGGCGACGTCTGCGCCTGGCGCCTCGCCCTGCAGGTCGACGTGCTCGAGCCCACCCTCGGTGAGCTGATTCGCGAAGGCCATCTCACCACCGATGCTCAGGCGCAAGCCTGAGCCATCCCTACTGACTCAAGGAGGCCCCATGGCCCTGATGTTCCCGCGCCTGGCGCGCAACTTCGCCCGCAACGGCTACTTCCCTACCGACGAAGTCACCCTCGAACGCGCCCTGCAGGCTCTCGCTCCAGCTGCATCTGGCAGGATGAGGATCTGCGACCCATGCGCTGGAGAGGGCGTCGCCCTGGCAGAAGCAGCCCACATCCTAGGCCGCGACCAGGTCCAAGCGTTCGCCGTCGAATACGATCGCGAACGCGCCGACCACGCTCGTGACCTTCTCGACCGGGTGCTGCACAGCGACCTCTTCGACACCCTGATCAGCCGTCAGTCATTCGGCTTGCTCTGGCTCAACCCACCCTATGGTGACTTGGTCGCTGACCATTCCGGTGCATCCCAGTACCAGGGCAGCGGTCGCCGGCGCCTGGAGAAGGCCTTCTACCAGCGCTGCATACCATTACTGCAGTACGGCGGCGTGATGGTTCTGATCGTCCCGTACTACGTGCTGGACGACGAACTGGCCGGATGGCTGAGCAATCACTTTACCGCCCTGCGCGTGTACGGCGCCGCGGATCCCACCTTCAAGCAGGTTGTGATCTTCGGCATCCGGGCCCGCCGGCAGGATCTGGCCAGGGCAGACGTCAACCAAGTGAGATCTCACCTGCAGGCAATCGGTGCTGGCCAGGAACTGGCCGAAGTGATTCCTTCCAGTTGGCCGTGGGAGCCCTACGTGGTTCTTCCGGCCACCGGCGAGCTGGAACACTTCTATCGCATGACACTGGAGCCGGAGCAATTCGCCGGCGAGATCCAGCGCCTCCGAGGCCTCTGGCCAGACTTCAACCTGTACTTCGCGCAAGCGGGCCTACAGCCCCGGCCTCCCGTGAGGGAATTGTCTCGCTGGCACCTGGCTCTGGCCCTGGCTGCCGGCGCGATTTCCGGCGTCGTGCGTTCGAAGTCAGGCAGGGTCCTGGTCGTGAAGGGTGATACCTACAAGGATAAAGTCCGCAAGACTGAATTCACCGAGGACGAAGACGGCAACGTCACCGAGGTGCGAGTCCTAACAGACCGGTTCATCCCGATCATTAGGGCTTGGGAAATGACGCCCTCCTCGGCGAACCACGGCTGCGTACTGACCATCAGCTCTTCCGCCGCGACAAGCGACTACTGACCCCTCGCCAACACAACAACGAACTCCACACCACCCTGCAGGGTATGCCGATACCCACAGGGGCTCGTGCATGCCCTGCATTACTTCACCTGCAGGAGATGCACATGAACGCACTGCCCCAGCCGGCCACCTCGGCCAGCTCCCCTCTGAACATCAACCTGACCGACTTCATCGACGAGTTCGGCGATGAGCTCCTGGAGTCACTCAACTGTTCCAACCCACCGGTCTATGCCGGCGCCAACAACCCACATCGCCAGCTGGTGATGGAGCAACTCAAGCGCAAGCCCTTCGCGGCCCAGGCCGAGGTAGTCCAGGCGATCGCTGCGCTACTACTGGACCGTAACGAGCAAGCAGGGATCATCAACGCCGAGATGGGCACCGGGAAAACCATGATGGCCATCGCTGTCGCAGCAGTCATGTATGCGGCTGGCTACCGCCGTACCCTGGTCATCTCTCCGCCGCACCTGGTCTACAAGTGGCGTCGCGAGATCCTGGAAACCATCCCAGGCGCCCGTGTCTGGGTACTCAACGGCCCTGATACGCTGGTCAAGCTGCTCAAGCTGCGTGACCAGATAGGTCAGCCCTACGACGGCCGCCAGGAGTTCTTCATCCTTGGCCGAGTACGGATGAGGATGGGCTTCCACTGGCGGCTCGCCTGCTCGAAGAAGCGCGCCGCCGGCGGACAACTGCTTGCAGCGTGCCCGGATTGCGGCCAGGTCCTCGAGGACCAGGAAGGTAGCCTGGTCACGGTGGAGGAGTTCGAGCGCAGCGACCGGCGACGCACCTGTACCTCCTGCAGCGGTGCTCTATGGACGCTGATACGGCCAGGCAAGCCCGACGGCGGCAGTCGACGCGCGACAATCCTGAAGTCGATGTGCCGGATACCTACCATCGGCCCCGTCAGGGCCGAGCGCCTACTGAACGACTTCGGCGAGGACTTCCTGGCCTCGATGCTGGTGGACAACGTCTCGGAGTTCATCAATCTGATGGACGCCAAGGGCAACTTCATCTTCAGCGATCGCCAGGCCAAGCGCATGGAGAGGTCGATGGCGAACATCGAGTTCGGCTTCGGCGAAGGCGGCTACCAGCCCACCGAGTTCATCAAGCGCTACCTGCCTGATGGCTACTTCGACTTGCTGGTGGTGGACGAGGGGCATGAGTACAAAAATAGCGGTTCGGCCCAGGGCCAGGCCATGGGTGTTCTCGCCGCCAAGGCCAGGAAGACCGTGCTGCTGACCGGGACGCTCATGGGCGGCTACGCCGACGACCTGTTCTACCTCCTCTTCCGCATCCTCACCCAGCGCATGATCGAGGACGGCTACCGGCCCAACGCACGTGGCAGCATGGCTCCTGCAGCCATGTCGTTCATGCGCGACCACGGTGTGCTGAAGGACATCTACACCGAGCGAGACGGCGACTCGCACAAGACGGCCAGGGGCAAGAAGCTCTCGGTACGCACGGTGAAGGCGCCCGGGTTCGGCCCGAAGGGCATTCACCGCTTCGTACTGCCGTTTACCGTGTTCCTGAAGCTCAAGGACATCGGTGGCGTGCTGCCCGACTACCAGGAGGAGTTCGTCGACGTGCCCATGGCGCCGGAGCAGGCCTCGGCCTACCAGCGCTTGGCAACCACATTGACCGCGGAACTCCGCCAGGCCCTGGCAAGGCGAGACACTACCCTTCTTGGCGTGGTGCTCAATGTGCTGCTGGCCTGGCCGGACTGCTGCGTCCGATCAGAGATGGTCAAACATCCTCGAACTCGGGAAACGCTGGCCTTCGTTCCGGCGATTTTCGGTGAGGAGCAGTTGATGCCCAAGGAGCAGGCGCTGATGGACCTCTGCCTCGAGGAGAAATCGAAGGGCCGCAAAGTGCTTGCCTACACCGTCTACAGCGGGACGCGCGACACCACGTCCAGGCTGAAGAAGGTGCTCGAGCATGCAGGACTGAAGGTGGCTGTGCTGAGGGCCTCGGTGGATACCGCACGACGCGAGGATTGGATCCTCGACCAGGTCGACCGCGGCATCGACGTACTGATCACCAACCCGGAGCTGGTCAAGACGGGACTGGATCTCCTGGACTTCCCGACCATCGCGTTCCTGCAGACGGGCTACAACGTGTACACGCTGCAACAGGCGGCGCGGCGGTCGTGGAGGATCGGGCAGAAACATCCGGTGCGCGTTATCTTCTTCGGCTACGCCGGCAGCTCGCAGATAACCTGCCTGCAGCTGATGGCCAAGAAGATCGCCGTGGCTCAGAGCACGTCGGGAGACGTTCCTGAGTCAGGCCTCGACTCGCTGAACCAAGATGGAGATTCGGTTGAGATGGCGCTGGCGAGACAACTAATCGCTGCATAAATTAAAGGCCACCTCCGGGTGGCCTTTAATTTTATTATGAATTTAGTTGATAGGAATTCCTGCGATTTTGCATTCCGCTTCACTCAGAACGAATGCAAGCCCGATAACTTTTTCATCCAACGCCACTAACCCTCCCTCGCCTATTCGACGCGCACTAAGTGGAATCTCAGCCTCTGAGCAAACACCTACCCCCGGCACGTCGACTACAGCTAAAGTCCCTTCAGTCAAAGAGCCATCGACTTCACGGTAATATCCCTTCAAACTCCGAATACGCACATTCATGTTGCCCCTCCCAACCCCTCTATCCACAGGAAATTTTTAACCATAGACCCCACGCCAACCTCTACCCAAAGCCTGTGAGACAGCCACCCTCTGCCACCCAAAGGAAGTCTTTGCCAGGTGATCATATGTCCTGCCGCAAGCTCCCGCCCGTCGGTGGTGGCACTCTGCCCGGGTGCAACGTGCTACGACCGAACTCGGCATTGATCGGGCTCATTACCCCCATCAGCCGCTCACCGCCAAACCTCGGCATCGGCTGCGCGTCAGCTCTCGTACGAACTTGGTATACTTCTAGCACCGACTTCCTCACTACGTACAGTCGGCAGGCCTTAGAGTTGGCATAAAGAATATTCGAAGTAAGCCACTCCAAGCATATAGAAGGGCATCACCCAACCGCCGGTGCCACCGGTAGGGAGGAGTCGCGATGATTGTGCAGATTGCGTTAGAGATTGAGGATGAGCCTCTGAGAGGTGTGGCGGACGTACCGGCACGCGTGGCGCAAGCTGTAGCATCGACTTATAAGCTCAACGGATTGCGCGTGCGGATTGATGATCGACAACAAATTATAGACGTGCAGGTGCTGGACGTGGCGCCAGTGTATGGCGCTCCGCAGCGATCCGAAATCTGAAAAGAAACTACCCCCACTCTGATCGAGGGAGCATATTGTATCGGACAACCAACTCTCACAAAGGAGCTGCACTGATGGCGATCGAAGACACTAAAAAGTTGATTGAAACTGGCAATATAGACATGGCTAATTCTCTGATCGATGCCGGCTGGACTCTACTTGTGGCAGCCAACCGTGAATCCGAAGGCGATCAGTGGACCAGCTACGTGTTGAGTTGGCAGGCTGAGGGGGAACCAGCGCTGCCCAATCTGGATCGCTTTGAACCGGGGCCGGCGCCATTCTGATTTCGCGTAATGACGTGATTCGGAGTTAATACATAAAATGGCCACCCTAGGGTGGCCATCTCTATCGAGCTCATCCTTTCGCTCTTCTAATTTCCTGCTGCAGATCACCTATACATTTTCGCATTTCAGAAGAAAGACTGGGTTCATTGAGGAGGTGCCCGTTCAAAGCACTTGCAACTGAGGCACCAACTCGAACAGTGTCTGCAGCTGTAGTTTCAAAATTTAGCCTCTTTTCTAATTCAAGCAAAAAAACTTCCGCCTGCGCCTTTGAGCCGGGCATTTGAACTGCTAACTGCAAACAGCTCTTATAGTCCGCCACTGTTAACCCGGCACCTGCTGTAGCCCCAAAGCTCGTTACAAGATAAAGTGCATAAGCAGACACAAGAACCACTACCGCCCCACTAACCCCCTTCTCAAAACTATCCAACTGCCACTTCCTTATCGGCCGTCAAACCAAAATTATAAGCAATTTGTAGAAGGTATTTCATCCCACCTCGAAACATAGGCTGGGGATTTGAGCTCTTGCTTCATTCTCCAACCAGGAGCTGGCGGCACTCGTGCTGGTCGTACGGTTCCGCAGCCAAACTCCGCATTGATCCTGTCCATCACCGCCATCAGTCGTTCACCACCAGGCCGCGGCGCCGGCGCGAACATGTCGGTCTGTGCAAGGCCTGGCGCGACCAGGTCCATCAGCACCACCCCGGCCTTCAGGTAGCGGAAGCTCGGTCGGAAGATGCGATCGAGGCCAGCCAGAGCGGTCGCCACCAGATCGCGAGTATCGGAGCTGGGCGTCAGAAGCGGCACGGTGGCAACATTAGCGTATCGGCGCTCCCGCTCGTTAAACTGCCCAGTCTGGATGAAAACCTGCAGAGCGCAGGCATATTCGCCTTGAGCACGCTGCTTCTCTGCAGCCCGCGCGGCATAGCTTGCCACCGCTTCACGCAACGCCGCCAACTCTGTCACCCGCTCGCTGAAGCTGCGACTGCACGCGATCATCTTCTTCGGTGCCGGCCCATCCTCAAGGACGTAGCAGACCTCCCCGCGCAGCTCCCGTAGCGTCTTCTCCAGCGTCACGCTGAACATCCGCCGCAATGCTTTTGGGTCCTGCTCGGCAAGCTGTGCAGCAGTGGCTACCCCCATACCGCCGAGCTGCTCGAATAGCCGCCGGCCGACTCCCCACACCTCGTTGATCGGCGCGTGCTGAAGCAGCGCGCTGACCTGCTCCGGGCGTCTCATCACCGCCACGCCGCCGCGCGTGTGCTTCTTTGCCGCCCAGTTGGCCAACTTCGCAAGGGTTTTCGTCGGTGCGATGCCAATTCGGTTTCCGTCTCGAACTCTTCATCCAGATCGATGTGGCCGAAGGGCCGGTAAGGCACATTCGGGTCGTTGACGTCTGGATCGAATTCGATCGCTCTCATTCCATCCGTGGATTCCAGGCCCTTCTCCAATGCCACCGCTTGCACTGCTTCGCCAGGGCTATTGGCCGTGACCTCGGCTATCCATTTGTTGCCCTGACACACGTCCCAAAAATGCGCCACTGCGTCTCTCCTGCGATTTCCTATCTGGACTGCGTATTGGTGCTGAAGCCTTCTCTAACCCATGCAATGACGCGATAGACGAGAAACGGAGCGAAGAAGGCAGCGAGTGAAACAATAACTAGAAGCGCCCATCCCTTGGCCTGTACATGGCTGAAACCCTCTGTCTCCGCCGCTACCCAAACAAGCCACGCAAGCGCGAGTAAGCCCCCTAGTACGACACAGACACGCCTTGGACCTTCCGGCACACGCTTCATAGTCTTCCTCGTTAACGGAGGCCCAGCGCACGCTGAGCAGGTTCGAGCCCGCAGCCCGTGGCCGCGCGATATTCTTTGATGGCCTGGATGCGTTTACCCGCGCTGATCAGCTGCCGACACTTCTCCATCAGCGCTTCTTCGCGCTTGCGCTGCTGCTCTTCTTTGTAGGCGTTGGTCATCGTCGTTTTCCCTGATGCTTGGTGTCGTTCAGCCGACCAGTTTGACGTAATGCAACGCAGGTTTGCCCGAGACACTAGGCGTTCGCTGCCAGGTCGCGGCGCCGGCGCGAACATGTCGATCTGAGCAAGCCCCGGTGCGACAGGTCCATCAGCACCACTAGCCACATCCGACCAACCGGGAGAATGAACAATGCCCATGCTCGCACCATGGAGCAAACACTACACGCTCCGGACTCCAGAACGCTCAGGACGAAATCGAAACCCTGCTCGATACCCTCGCCGACGAGTCGGACGAGTAATCCCTACCCGGAGTGAAAAGGCGGCTCTAGTGAGCCGCCTTTACATTTCAAACCGGGCCGTCACCGACCCTCACAGCTTAGGCGAGGGGGCCGTCAACGAATGCGTAGCCCTTCATGTAAGCCTCTTTGCGGAGGCGTTCCTCCAGTTCGATGCTGAGTTTCACCTGCTTCAAGCGCTTGGCCTGGGCGTACAGCTGGCGTTCGCAATCGCTGATTTCCTGGGCAAGCGAGGGCAGTGCTTGGTGCTCGACGCTCCCTTCAAGCCAGCGGTCCACGGCAATCCATGCAGCCTCCATGTTCAAGGGGATGCTGAGTGCCTGTTCCGGCGTCGGGCTTGCCGAGATACAGACCACCTGCGCCAGCACCTCGAACTCTTCCAGCTCGTCAACGAAGATGTCATCCGGATTGCCGTAGAGGTTCACCAAAGCAAGTCGAAGGCAAGCCTGGCCGAACGCCTCCAAAGCGCTGAACTTGTCGATCAGCTCCAGGACATGCGCTGCATACAGCGGCTCCTCATCCTGACGACGAGCATCCAGTTCGTCCTGGGTCGACTCCGGGGCCACCACGACACCGTCCGGGTCGGCGCGATACCGCATGTCGAAGGCCTCGCCTGCCAACCGCTCTACCACCTCGGCATCGAAGACCTTCTCTAAGCGCGAGATCAGAACGCCCTTGTAGGCCGCACTTTCCACGCGCACCTTCGCGAGGCTGGCGGCCTTCGCCAGATCGCGCTCTGCCTCTGCCTGAACCTGTTCAACCTCAGCGGGCAGCACCAGGCTTGGATCGGCCGTCATGCGGACCTGCGACTTCTCCTCGGGAATGTAATTCGGGTACAGCAGTGGGAGGTCAGCCTTAGAGAGCCAGGGCTTCGTCATCACATACCCGTAGCCGAATTCCGAGTAGCGACCGAGGAGTGCCGAGGAAACCACGCGCTCGCCATCAACGGTCCAGTACATGAAGTGATTCCGCCCAGTGCTGTACTCGATGATGCCCCCATTCAGACCAGGCAAGAGGACTAGCTCGCCAGCGGAAACCTGGTACGTCGTTTCATGCGTGGGCACGGACTTGAGGAACTGAGTACCGGGGCGGATGGTGAAGACCGGCTTGTCGAAACGCGGATTGAACATGCTGAGCAACTCGCGATTACGACTCGTCCCCGAGTGGATTTCACGACCGGTCAGCAGGAGCACCTGAGCTTCTACGACCTCATCATCGGTGTAGAGCAATCGAGGAATCACACCCTCGTGGACAACGTGCTGGATAACCCGGCCGATGTACTTACCGGCGTCGTCGTACAGCGGAATCACTCGGTGGTTGGGCACTGCCAAACCCTCGACGAGCAACTCACGCAACGGAGCCCAGGAGCCAGGGAGAATCTGCTCGTGAATGAACAGGTCCATGTCGCCGTTCGGGGGGGTGAAGTCCTTCGCTTCGACGAGGGCGCCGTAGAGTTCAAGCAGTTGCTCATGCACCAACACGCGGCCTGCCTTGTCAATCGTCAGGCTGTAGTCCGGGGCGCCGAGCGTCCGCAAGGCTGCACGGTAATCCAGGGCATTGCGATTGCGCGTCCAGATCGAATCCGGAATCGACTTCTCGGACCCCGGGTTGCTGTCGCGGTATGCGCGCAGTTCCTGCTCTTGACGGTACTCACGAGTGAGCCGGTCGACTCTCAACAAGTGCAGCTTGGAGGCCTTCGCCTTGCGGAAGGCCGCCGGCAGCTTGAGACCATCCACGGCCTGCTCAAGACCCCGCGCAACTGCCAGGAGAATTTCCGACCGCGAGAGCGACTTGTCGGGCAGAACACCAACCTTCATCTCAGCGCGGAGATTGTGATAGTCGGCGTAGCTGAAAACCTTCGCCAGGAGTTCATTGAGCGGGTTGAGATCGCCCAGAACGATTCCAGGCAGATGGGTGAACATAGCCTTGCGGATGTCCGAGAGCTTCTGTTCGTCTTGGGGTACTAAGGGGATGCGTTTCATTCGCTGTCTCCTGAAAAATTTACAGGCCAGGCACGAACATGTGCTGCGACCTGCCGGATAAGCGCGGTGAAAACTTGAGCTGCTGGCTGACCCGTGCGCCGATCCTTCAGAAGTAGGAATGATGCGTACAGATATGTGGTTCAGGTTGAACAACTGGTGGTGCAGATACATCGTCTCCTAGAGGCCTGCTCGGGGCTGCGCCAGCTGCCCTTCGTCGAGACCTTTTTAGGCTATTCGGAAACACACCTAGAACGCAACACCCCCGAACCACGTTATTGGGAACGAGAGTTTCTGTGCCCCGAGCACTGACACCCAGACCGGCGTGGCAATCTCAGATCCCACCTGACCGAAAGTGCTCTGGCTTACGACCAGACCGACCAGCATACCAACGTCGCCCATGCAATGGCTGAGCGATAACGGCTCGGCCTATACCGCCGGACAGACCCGGGCCTTTGCCCGGCAGATCGGCCTGCTGCCTCTGACAACTCCGGTTTGTAGCCGCAGAGCAACGGCATGGCGAAGAGCTTCGTGAAGACCATGAAGCGCGACTACCTCTGCCACATGCCCAAGCCCGATCAAGCGACGGCCCTGCGCAACCTGCGCTATCACCTTCGAGCATTACAACGAGGAACATCCGCACAGCGCACTGAACTACCACTCGCCTCGGGAGTTCAGGCGCCTAGCTGAGGCATCAACTTAACGGGGTGTCGGTGTCCGGCTTGATAGGGGCAAGTCCAGCTATCGAAAGCCCCTCTGGAAGCTGGAGAAAATCTAACTAAACAGCGCCGGCATGTAACGGCAGGCTCAGCTACCAGTTGGCCAGCGCCTCGTCGAAGATCTGCGCTGCTTCCTCGTCGTTGGAGTCACATCCGCGGCCGGCACCCAGCCGCCTCCAGTCGCTCGCAGCGGTAGGACGGTCGAGCTATCGGCGCGTGCGCCACGTCGAACCACTCGGGCGCCGGCAGCTCTGCCAGGGCAGCACTGTCGGCGGCGGTCAGCTGCTTGGCTTTAATAGGCTCGGTCATGGCGTGTTTTCCGTGATCCGTCTATTGAGCAGCGCGCTCGACTTAGATGAGGGTGATTCTATCCAGATACCAGCCGCAGCCGTTAGGCGTAGGTTTGAAGCCGATAGCTGCCGCCCCTCTGTGCTTGGCCTTGCCTTGGTAGATTTCAATGCCGCCCCAGCGAACCTCAACAACCTGGTCGCCTAGCGCGCCTTCGCTAGCGACTGAAACGCGGTGGGCCAAAGCGAGGGTGTGCGATTCTTGGTCGGGTTTGGCCATCACGTAATGCACTCGGTCAGGCTTGCAGTCCTTGGTGTACAGAACCTCTTCGGGATAGACGTTGACCGTGACGAGGATCAACTCGTTGCCCTGGACGTGTGCGTGCGCCGCCTTCGAAAGGCGCTGCATGTAGATGGAGTCGCTGTAGTTTCCTTCCCTGTGCGCCTCAAAGCCCATCGATAGCCAGAATTCAACGGAGCTTTCGGGTGCGCACTGAAGAATGAGCACGGCATTGTTCTTGGCTTCTTCTTCGGTAATGGCCTGCGCTACCAGGGCGCGGCCAACCCCTTTTCGCTGACAATTACTTCTGACCTGTAGGATGGTGCTGAGCGAAATGCCGTGAGTGAGGAAGCCTACCGGGCCTTCATCAGTGACGAACACGGTCATCTTCTGCTCGGCGCACGCTTCCTGGATCAAGCGCCAGTTATTGATGAAGCCAAATCCGTCTCGCTCTTCGTGCTTCAGCCACTCACGGATGAGAGGCAGGTCGGCCTCCACTGCCTGTCGGATGGCTCCATGCGTCTTCATTGCGGCTCCTTATCTCGGGACTTGAGGGGCTGGTTCATCCTGGTGGGCGGTGGCAACAAGCAGCCGCTCATCCCATACGCCTCCTGCCTCGCAGGTCAAAATCTGTGATCCAGTGGCAGTAGGCGTCCATTCAATGTCTATGCCGGCATCGGTCTTCTGCCTCATGGAGCAGTCCAGACGTAGCGGCCCGAGGATCGACTAGAAGGCCTCCCTCTAATACTGCGACATGCTCGATGAAGCCACAGGCCCCTTCCTCAACCTGGACTGTTAGCCCGATTGAACGCAGGAACTGCATCGCTGCCTCGGCGTGGGGACAGTGCATTCCGAAGGTCATGGCTCGTTTTCCTATCAGCGGTAATGCTGCTTGGTGTAGTGCGGATGATCCGCGTCTTCTTCCCAACTCGCGACGGGCTTATCACAGCTCCCGCAGAAGGCTCGCTTGCTGACCTTCGCGTTGAGGCAGTCGTACATATGGGAGTTGAGCACACACAATGATCAGCGCTTCATGAATTCGCTGAAAGATTGGGGCTTCGGCTCAGCCATGCTCTTTTCGTGTAGGCGCTTTGCGTAAATCGCGAACTGTTCCTTGATCTCACCATCGGTAGCAGGTATCAGTTTCACCAAGCTGCCCTGCACGCAGATCTTCACCTCAAACCCCTCGCGGAAATACACCGAGGTTTCGCCATTCTCCCCCATCGTCCAACCATTTCTGTTCAGCGCTTTCCGCAGCAGATCCGGGTCGGAGATGGTAAGGGAGACACCTCGATAGCTCAGCTCATCGAATGGGAGCCCCTCTACGGAGGGAGCCTCCATAGCCGGCAGCTTTTCTGCGAAATTATCCGCCCCAGTGAACGTAACCCATGCTTTCACCACGGGAACGGCGAACAACCAAGTCGGCACGGTTCTGTAGCAGACGTAGCTCCTGCCATCCTCCTTGCAGTCTGTGAAGTTCCGGAATTTGGCCGTCGACGCATCACCGGGAAACATCAACTCGCCAACACTTTGGCTGGAGAAGCGCTCCCCGCCAGCCATAGCAAGCGAAGACAAACCAATAAGTGAAAAGCAGAGCACCTGTACGATCTTATTGATCATGATCCACCTACTTGAGAGGGTCTAGTTTTTAAGGCGTCTTTTGCGGCACTGAGAATCCTCAGCGCTTCATGTAATCGACGAGGGTCTCACCCTTAGCTTGTGCCAGCTGGACACGTGTCAGCCGGTGCGCTTCACGCAACCCCCGGCGGATGCCCTTCTCAGCTTGATCGAGAACCGACGAGGCAAGGCTTGCAATGCCTGCCGTACTGGGTCGAACGATGGGCATCGTCCTGTTCTACCTCGTAATGACGGATATCTTCGGCGGTCTCGACCTTGTTCTGCGACATGCTCTCTCCATGCGTGATGCCATCTTGGAATCAGGATATGGGAGTGCCGCTTCGTTTTCCTCTTTCTCCAGAGCCCCTGGCCCTGGTCTACCGACTGGCCGGCATCTGGTCGCCGGTATCCGTGGTTCTGGTGTCAGGATCGGCCGTCGCTGTAGGGGGCAATCTGACGTAATCCATCGTTATGCGAAGTCGGGCACTACGCGGCGGGCTTCTCCAGCGCCTGGGCGGCCAGCGCATCGGCGGCCTCCTGCTCGCGGGCGGCTCGGGCGAACTTGTCGCGGCACCGCCAGCACAGCACCTTCGACGGCCGCGCCTTGGTCGTCTTGGCGGCCTTGCCGCAGCCGGCGCAAACGAAGTGCCGGGCGCAGCCAATGGCCGGATTCCGGGGCCGGGCGGCCGGGGCGGCTTGCGGGGTATCACTCGGGCACATAGGGGCGGGTTCCTTCGTTCGTT
>NZ_QGSL01000065.1:0-310 GCF_003176655.1 Pseudomonas sp. RW407
CCCGTGCTCGACCGTAGGGCGAATAACCGTTCGCGGTTATCCGCCGCTGGCCGTGCTACCGGGGCGTCCGGCGTGGCCGGTGAATCCAATCGCGGACAAAGTCCGCTCCTACGCCCGTGCTCGACCGTAGGGCGAATAACCGTTCGCGGTTATCCGCCGCTGGCCGTGCTACCGGGGCGTCCGGCGTGGCCGGTGAATCCAATCGCGGACAAAGTCCGCTTGTGTCTGCGACTTTCGATAGGATCGAAGGTGAGAGCGACGGGAGGCAAGCTGCAGGTCCGCGGTGTCGCGAGCACGAGTAGGAGCCCAA
>NZ_QGSL01000066.1:0-404 GCF_003176655.1 Pseudomonas sp. RW407
TTCGACAGCCTGCCGGCTGGTGTCAGCCGCGACGTCACCTTCACCTACCAGGCCAAGGACGACAGCGGCGCACTGAGTGCCCCGCAGACCATCACCATCACCGTCTCCGGCACCAACGACGCGCCGGTCGCCCAGGCCGGCAGCGCAACGACCGAAGAGAACACCATCCTCAATGGCCAAGTCCCGGCCGCCAGCGACGTCGACGGCACCATTGCCAGCTACCAGCTGGCCACCGATGTCGGCACCGGCAACGGCACACTGACCTTCAACTCCAATGGCGGCTATACCTTCGATCCGGGCCACGACTTCGACAGCCTGCCGGCTGGTGTCAGCCGCGACGTCACCTTCACCTACCAGGCCAAGGACGACAGCGGCGCACTGAGTGCCCCGCAGACCATCACCAT
>NZ_QGSL01000067.1:0-1142 GCF_003176655.1 Pseudomonas sp. RW407
CCGGCCTCGTCCTGCGCCTTGGCGGTGATGGCCTTCTCGCCATCGCCGGCCAGCGGCAGGTCGGTGCTCCAGTTGCCCTGTTCGTCGGCGACGACGCTGGCAGCCAGTTCACCGTTGACGTACAGCAGCACGAGGTTGCCGGCTTCGGCGGTACCGCTGACGCTCAGGCTGGCGTCGTCGGTGACGTCGCCGTCGTTCAGCAGGCCGATGACCGAGCCCTCGCCATCGACGATTTCACTGATGACCGGCATCGGCGGCAGCAGGGTTTCCTCGCCCACCACGGTGAAGCCGATGCTCTCGCTGGCCTCGCCCTCCTGGCCGATGGCGTTCACCGGACGGGCGGAGATGCTGTGCTCGCCGGAGGCCAGCTCGGGTGCCTGGAAGCTCCAGTTGCCTTCGCCGTCCACCAGGGCGGTGCCCAGCAGGGTCTGGCCGTCATAGATTTCCACGTACTGGGCCTCACCTTCGACATGGCCCTGTACGAGCGGCGCAGCATCGTCGGTGGAACCGCCGTTGGCGATCACCCCGGTGAGCGGGTCGACATCGTCGATCAGCTCGATGCGGTCGATGACCATCGGCGGCACACTGGTGTCGACGCTGAAGTCCAGCGACTCGCTGGGCTGGCTGGCGTTGCCGGCCGGATCGGTGATGACCACGCTGATGCTGTGGTCGCCCTCTTCCAGCGGCTGTTCCGGGGTGAATTCCCAGTGGCCGTTCTCGTCGATGACGGCGGTGCCGATCTCTTCACCGTTGTCGAGGATGCTCACGGTATCGCCCGGCTCGCCCGAACCGCTGAGGGTCGGCTGGGCCTCGTCGGTCACGCTGCCCGGCTCGATCGGGCCGGTGATGGCGCCGGCGTTGTCCTCGGCGCTGACCACGTCCGGTTGTTCCGGGGCGGTGGTGTCGAGGATGACGGAGACCGGGGCGGTCTCGTCGCTGTGACGGCCAGCCTCGTCCTGCGCCTTGGCGGTAATGACCTTCTCGCCATCGCCGACCAGCGCCAGGTCGGTGCCCCAGTTGCCGTTTTCGTCGGCAATGACGCTGGCAGCCAGCTCGCCGTTGACGTACAGCAGCACGAGGTTGCCGGCATCGGCGGTGCCCTTGAGCGACAGGCTGGTGTCGTCGGTGACGTCGCCGTCGTT
>NZ_QGSL01000068.1:0-315 GCF_003176655.1 Pseudomonas sp. RW407
GTCGAGGTGGACGTGGCGCCGCCGAAGAAGGGCGAGGTGCTGGTACGCATCGTCGCCACCGGGGTCTGCCACACCGACGCCTACACCCTGTCCGGCCAGGATTCCGAAGGCGTGTTCCCGTGCATCCTCGGCCACGAGGGTGGCGGCATCGTCGAAGCGGTGGGCGAGGGCGTGACCTCGCTGCAGGTCGGCGACCACGTGATCCCGCTGTATACCGCCGAATGCCGCGAGTGCAAGTTCTGCAAGTCCGGCAAGACCAACCTCTGCCAGGCCGTGCGCGCCACCCAGGGCAAGGGCCTGATGCCCGACGGCACC
>NZ_QGSL01000069.1:0-389 GCF_003176655.1 Pseudomonas sp. RW407
GACTTCGAGCGCGACGACCTGCACCGCGAAGTGCTGCGCACCCAGGGCCGCCTGACCAGCCGCTTCGGCTACGACGCCCTGGGCCGCAAGGCCTGGCAATTCGCCTCGGGGCTACCGGCGGAGAAACTCTCCAGCCTGCACAACCCGGGCATCGTCCCCGCCGACCTGCTGCTGCACCGCGACAACCCGATCCAGCGCCGCTACCAGTACGACGCCGCCGGCGAACTGGTGCGCACCCAGGACAAGCTGCGCGGCGACACCCAGTACGCCTACGAGGCCAACGGCCAACTACTCGGCCGCAGCGCCCCGGACCTGGCCAGCCGCGAACGCTTCGTCTACGACGCCGCCGCCAACCTGGTCAACCCCGAGGGCGACAGCCACCACGGCCA
>NZ_QGSL01000010.1:0-1278 GCF_003176655.1 Pseudomonas sp. RW407
CGGAGTCAACCTGGGGCGACAGCGCTGCCGGGGGAGTCTGTTCGCGAGCAAGCTCGCTCCTACAGGGGGGGTAAGTGAGCAGATTCGAAAAACTCACCCCACCCGCATATCCAACCCGTCAGCCACCGCATTCCCAAACAGCCGCGCCGGCGCCTCCAGGTTGCCGAGCAGGCGCGGGCGCACCAGCCAGAGCTGGATCAGCGGCTGGAAGTCGTCCAGCTGCAGCACCCGCAGCTGTTCGCGGTAGCGGCTGCGCGCCAGGGCCGGCGCCGGCACCAGGCCCAGGCCGCGGCCCTCGGCGACCAGGCCCAGCTGCAGTTCGCTGCCGAAGGTCTCCAGGTTCAACTGCAGGCCCAGGCCCTGGTCGGCCAGGGCGCGCTGCAGGCCGGCGCGGAAACCGCAGCCGTCGGGGTTGAGCACCCAGCCGCGCTGGTAGCAGTCGAGCAGGCGGCGGGCCTGCAGGTCGCTGTCGCGCGCCGCCACCACGCACAGGTCCATGCGCCCCAGGGGCGTGGCGCCGAGGTCGTCGGGGAACACCTTGCTCGGCGGGAACAGCACCACCGCCGCGTCCAGCTCGGCGTTCTCCAGCCGCGCCAGCAAGTGGCTGCCCCAACCGCTGCCGACCTGGGCGCGCAGCTCCGGGTACTCGCCGGCCAGGCGTCGCAGCGCTTCCAGCAGCACCACCTCGCCGATGCTCTGCGGCACGCCCAGGCGCAGCACGCCGCTGGGGGCGGTGTCGCTGGCCACCAGTTCGCGCAGGCCGTCCACCTCGCGCAGCACCCGGCGGCACTGCTCGTACACCCGCAGGCCGGCCGCGGTAGGCTTGAGCGGCTTGGTGTTGCGGTCCAGCAGTTCCACGCCCAGGGCCTCCTCCAGGCTCTGCACCCGGCGGGTGATGGCCGACTGGGTCAGGCCCAGGCTCTCGGCGGCCTGGCTCAGGGAAGCGTTGCGGATCACCGCGACGAAGGCGTCGATGTCATCGATCTTCATGGGACTGGCACCAATTGCATTTCTCGCATATTAGCTTAGATTCAAAATGCATTTCAGGAATAAAAACGCGTTTGCTACCGTACAGTCAGAACCTTCCGGAGTGAATACGCCCGCATGTCCGCCCCCCTGCGTCTCGACCGCCTGCGCCAGTTCATCGGCAACCTGGCCACCCTGCTCGACGGCCATCCCGACGAAGCCACCCTGCTCGCCCGCGCCCGCCCGCTGCTGGCCGAACTGGTGCGCCACGACGACTGGCTGCCCGAGGCCTGCGCCCAGCCCGACGCGCAG
>NZ_QGSL01000001.1:0-2924 GCF_003176655.1 Pseudomonas sp. RW407
CGATAGCCGCCGGGACAACTCAACAAGAGGCAACCGCAATGCTCGCTTCCCTGCCCATCAAGCCCGAATCCCGCGCCTTCCTGCAGCGCGCGCCGAAGATGCTCATCGGTGCCGATTGGACCGGTGCCGCCGATGGCGCCCTCATGGACCTGCGCAATCCGGCCACCGGCGAAGTGCTCTGCCAGGTGCCCTCCGCCAGCGCCGCCGACGTCGACCGCGCCGTGCGCGCCGCCCGCCAGGCCTTCGACGATTCGCCCTGGAGCCGCATGCGCCCGCGCGAGCGGCAGAACCTGCTGTGGAAGCTCGCCGACCTGATGGAGCGCGACGCCGACCTGCTGGCCGAGCTGGAATGCCTGAACAACGGCAAGAGCGCCGCCGTGGCGCGGGTCATGGACGTGCAGCTGGGCATCGACTTCCTCCGCTACATGGCCGGCTGGGCCACCAAGATCGAAGGCGCCAGCGTCGACGTCTCCATGCCGCTGATGCCCAACGACGACTTCCACGGCTTCATCCGCCGCGAGGCCGTCGGCGTGGTCGGCGCCATCGTCGCCTGGAACTTCCCCCTGCTGCTGGCCTGCTGGAAACTCGGCCCGGCCCTGGCCACCGGCTGCAGCGTGGTGCTCAAGCCGGCCGACGAAACCCCGCTCAGCGCCCTGAAGCTGGCCGAACTGGCCCTGGAGGCCGGCTACCCGGCGGGCGTGTTCAACGTCGTCACCGGCACCGGCATCAACGCAGGCAGCGCCCTCACCCACCACCCGCTGGTGGACAAGCTGACCTTCACCGGCTCCACCGCCGTGGGCAAGGAAATCGGCAAGGCGGCCATGGACAACATGACCCGCGTGACCCTGGAGCTGGGCGGCAAGTCGCCGACCATCGTCCTCGCCGACGCCGACCTGAACAGCGCCGCCGCCGGCGCCGCCCAGGCCATCTTCTTCAACCAGGGCCAGGTGTGCTGCGCCGGCTCGCGCCTGTACGTGCAGCGCAAGCACTTCGACAACGTGGTGGCCGACATCGCCGGCATCGCCAACGGCATGAAGCTGGGCAACGGCCTGGACCCGAGCGTGGACATGGGCCCGCTGATCTCCGCCCGCCAGCAGCAGCGCGTGCACAACTACATCGAACTGGGCCGCGAGAAAGGCGCCACCATCGCCTGCGGCGGCGAACAGTTCGGCCCCGGCTACTTCGTCAAGCCGACGGTGATCGTCGACGTGGACCAGAAGAACCCGCTGGTGCAGGAGGAAATCTTCGGCCCGGTGCTGGTGGCCATGCCCTTCGACGACATCGACGAAGCCATCCGCCTGGCCAACGACAGCCCCTACGGCCTGGGCGCCAGCATCTGGTCCAACGACCTGGGCGCAGTCCACCGGATGATCCCGAAGATCAAGTCCGGCTCGGTCTGGGTGAACTGCCACAGCGCACTGGACCCGGCGCTGCCCTTCGGCGGCTACAAGATGTCCGGCCTGGGCCGCGAAATGGGCGCCGCCGCCATCGAGCACTACACCGAGGTGAAATCGGTACTGATCCGGCTGTAACGCGAAAAGGTCCTACCTCGCCGGCGCGTTCCCCCCTGCGCTGGCGTTTCCATCCCCTGGCTGCGCGAGTGGTCGGGGGATTTTTTTGGTTCATCGCGCTTTCCCGGGGAAGGCGGCCTTGATTTTCAGGAAGAAGTAGGCGGAGTCCCTGAAGCCATAGGCCATGCGCTTGATCACCTTGATGCGGTTGTTTACCCCTTCCAGCAGGCTGGTGTGCATGGGGAAGCGAGCGCTGGCCAGGATGCCTCGGACGTATTTGCGCAGATTGCGAGCGAAGCGTTGCAGCGGGGCCAGGCCACTGTCCCTGGCGTGGCGCAACCAGTCCCGCCAGCGGCGCCAACCCTCCCGCACGCTGGGGGCGTACCAGATTTCCTTGAGCGCATCCTTGAGCACGTAGACCGTGGCCAGTGGCTGGTTGGCCTCGAGGATTTCCTGCAACTGCACGGCTTGCTGATCCTTGAGGTTTTCGCGATTGCGCAGCAGCAACCAACGACTCTGCTTGATTACCTTGCGTGCCGCTTTGTCCTGGCGTAGCGCGTTGGCCTGATCGACACGGATGCGGTCGATCACCTCCCGGCCATAGCGAGCCACCACGTGGAATAGGTCGTAGACCACTTCGGCACGGGGGCAATGCTGTTTTACTTCCAGATCGAAGGCGGTGTTCATGTCCATCGCCACGGCCTCGATTTGCTGGCAGCGCTCACCGAGCAGTTCGAAGAACGGCTGAATCGCCTCGCGGCTGTTGCCATGCCCGACCCACAGCACGCGTGTCCGCTGCGCATCCATGATCACGGTGGCGTAACGATGTCCTTTGTGAAGAGCGAACTCGTCCATCACCAGGCGGCGAACGTCACCCGGCTCGAAAGCACCGACTGCGGCCTCTAGACGACGTTTGTCGAGCTGCTTGAGCGTGTGCCAATGCAGACCGACGAGGCGACTGACGTGACTGATGGGCAGTAATTGCAGCAAAGCCTCGAGCCAGATGCGCAAGCGCTGGGTCAAGCGCGACGCTGGCTCCAGCCAGTCGATCCGCTCGGTCACCCGACCACAGCGCAGGCAGTCGACGCGGCGCACCGGCAGTTGGAGCAGGACGCGCTGGTCGAACAGATCGCGATCACGCACCCGGCGAATCCGCCGTTCGTGGATTAATGGACTGGCCTGACCGCAGCGCCCGCATTTGGGGACAGCGCTGGCGTGAGGCTTGAGCTCGATCAGCAGGGTGCTGTCGGCAGATGGGTGGCAGGCGATGACTTCGTAGCCTGGCCAGAAAGCAGCAAGATCAATAGGATGCACGGCGACAGCAGGGGGTGGGGGTTGGTTCGTTTGGCGACTGCCAATCTACCCGCTTCCCTGACTGTCAATCCGCTCTTTCCCCAGACTCCGCGAAGAACC
>NZ_QGSL01000070.1:0-397 GCF_003176655.1 Pseudomonas sp. RW407
GGCGGATAACGCCGTAGGCGTTATGCGCCCTACGGGTCAGGATGACGCCTGATTTTCCAGCCGCTCGGGACGGCCCCCTCTCCCGCTTGCGGGAGAGGGTTGGGGAGAGGGGCGAGGCCAACCCCAGGCACCGTGGCTGCCGGGAAACGCGATTCGCGCGCAGGGCGCGCTCCTACAGGGGAATGGCGTGGGTGAGGTAGCGTAGGAGCGGATCTCATCCGCGAATCGCGCCGGAACCTCCGGCCATCGCGGACAAGGTTTGCTCCTACGACCGTGCCCAGCCGCTGGCCAATGAAAATGGCGGATAACGCCGTAGGCGTTATGCGCCCTACGGGTCAGGATGACGCCTGATTTTCCAGCCGCTCGGGACGGCCCCCTCTCCCGCTTGCGGGAGAGG
>NZ_QGSL01000071.1:0-2191 GCF_003176655.1 Pseudomonas sp. RW407
TCGGTCTTGGTGTTGCCGCGGTAGTTGATGCGGTTGACGTAGGCGCGCTTGCCCGGGTCGACCACGTAGGTGATGGACACGGTCTTGTCGTCGTCGTGGGCTTCGGGCACGCCGTTGACGTTGGCGAAGGTGTAGCCCTCGTTGCCCAGGCGGCGGGTGATCAGGTCGGAGGTGGAGGTCATCACCTTGCGCGAGAACACCTGGCCCGGCTCGACCAGCATCAGCTTCTTGATCTCTTCTTCCGGCACCTTGAGGTCGCCGGTCAGTTTCACCTCGCGGACCTTGTACTTCTCGCCCTCGTTGATGTTGACGGTGATGTAGACGTGCTTCTTGTCCGGGGTGATGGACACCTGGGTGGAAGCGATGTCCATGTGGATGTAGCCGCGGTCCAGGTAGTAGGAGCGCAGGCGCTCCAGGTCGCCGGAGAGCTTCTCGCGGGAGTACTTGTCGTCGTTCTTGAAGAAGGACAGCCAGTTGGTGGTCTTCAGCTCGAACAGGCCGGTCAGGTCCTCGTCGGAGAACACGGTGTTGCCGACCACGTTGACGTGGGCGATGGCCGCGACCGTGCCTTCGTTGACGGTGATCTTCAGCGCCACGCGGTTGCGCGGCTGCGGGGTGACCTGGGTCTCGATGCTCGCCGAGTAGCGGCCCTGGGCCACGTACTGGCGTTGCAGCTCGTTGCGCACGCCTTCGAGGGTGGCGCGCTGGAAGATCTCGCCTTCGGCCAGGCCCGACTGCTTGAGGCCCTTCATCAGGTCTTCGGTGCTGATGGCCTTGTTGCCCTCGATCTCGATGCTGGAGATCGACGGGCGCTCGACCACGTCCACCACCAGCACGTCGCCGTCGCGGCCGAGGTGGATGTCCTGGAAGAAACCGGTGCGGAACAGCGAGCGCGAGGCCTCCACCAGGGCGCGGTCGTCGGCCTGGTCGCCCACGTTCAGCGGCAGCGCGGCGAACACGCTGCCGGCGGAGACCCGCTGCAGGCCGTTGACGCGGATGTCGGCGATCTTGAAGCCTGCGGCATGGGCCAGGGTGGCGTTGAACAGCAGGATCGGGAACAGCAGGCGGGTAGGGCGCATCGTGACTTCCAGGCAGGCGGTGGCAGGGGGCGCGGACGGCTCGCACGGCGATCGTCCGGGCGCTGCCGCCCGGCCCGGGCTGGCGGCCGATGAGGATAAGAGCGGGCTGTGTTCGGCGCGGTTAACCCAGGGTAAAGATGTGTAAAGTTTGCCCGTGCGGCGGTGACACGGCGGCCTGGCGGAAGGGATCATTGCGGCTTCCAGGCCTTGAACCGCGTGCCCTCCATGATTCCCGTACTGCTGGTCGACGACGACCGCGAACTCACCGAAATGCTCGGCCAGTACCTGGCCCGCGAAGGCTTCCGCGCCACCGCCGTGGGCACCGGCGAGGAGGGCGAGGCCGAGGCCCTCGGCGGCGCCTACGCGCTGGTGGTGCTGGACGTGATGCTGCCGGGCATCTCCGGCATCGAGGTGTTGCGGCGCATCCGCGCGCGCAGCCAGGTGCCGGTGCTGCTGCTCACCGCCCGGGGCGACAACATCGACCGCATCGCCGGCCTGGAGCTGGGCGCCGACGACTACGTGCCCAAGCCCAGTTCGCCCGGCGAGCTGGTCGCCCGGCTGCGCGCCATCCTGCGCCGGGTGCAGCCCCAGGTGCCGGTCGAGAGCGCCCCGGAGGCGGTCGGCAGCGGCGCCCTGCTGCTCTGGCCCGGCAAGCGCCAGGCGCAGTGGCGCGGCCAGCCGCTGGAGCTGACCGGTACCGAGTTCAGCCTGCTGGAGGTGCTGGCCCGCCAGGCCGGGCAGCTGGTCGGCAAGCAGGACCTGTCGCTGAATGCCCTGGGCCGCCCGCTGACCCGCTACGACCGGCGCATCGACGTGCACATCAGCAGCATCCGCCAGAAGCTCGGCCCGCGCGCCGACGGCAGCAGCTGGATCCAGAGCGTGCGCGGCATGGGCTACCTGCTGATCGTCGAATGAAGCGCGGACGCCTGTTCTGGAAGCTGTTCCTGGCCTTCTGGCTGGCCAACAGCCTGACCTTCCTGGTGGGCGCCGGCGCCTTCATGTTCGACGAGCTGCGCGGCGACACCCCGGCGCTGCGCTCGCTGCTGGCCACCGAGGTGCGCCTGCTGCAGCGCTTCGGCGAGGCGGCGGGGCGCCAGTTGCTGGAGGTGTCG
>NZ_QGSL01000072.1:0-336 GCF_003176655.1 Pseudomonas sp. RW407
ACCCGGCACCTACGGCACCGGGAAACACCGTTCGCGAGCAAGCTCGCTCCTACGAAGAGCACCTCGGCGGTTCCAGGGAGCCTCGGGCGTAGGAGCGGACTGCGTCCGCGATTGGCATCGGCCACGCCGGACGCCCCGGTGGCACGGCCAACGGCGGATAACCGCGAACGGTTATTCGCCCTACGGTATGGGAGGGCTTGGCGTAGGGCGCATAACGCCTACGGCGTTATCCGCCATGATCGCGGACGGAGTCCGCTCCTACGGTTCCAGGACGCACGGCTTTTCGTAGGAGCGAGCTTGCTCGCGAACGGTGCTCACCTGTGACTGCGGTGTTTT
>NZ_QGSL01000073.1:0-667 GCF_003176655.1 Pseudomonas sp. RW407
GGCGGCGGCCCAGGCCCACGGCAACCCGATGCTCGACGCGCCGGTCTCCGGCGGCACCGCCGGCGCCGCGGCCGGTACCCTGACCTTCATGGTCGGCGGCGAGGCAGCCGACTTCGAGCATGCCAGGCCGGTGCTGGCGGCCATGGGCAAGAACATCGTGCACTGCGGCGGCGCCGGCAACGGCCAGGTGGCCAAGGTGGCGAACAACCTGCTGCTGGGCATCAGCATGATCGGCGTGGCCGAAGCCATGTCCCTGGGCGTGAAGCTGGGCATGGACGCGGAGGTACTGGCCGGCATCATCAATACCTCCAGCGGCCGCTGCTGGAGCTCGGAGGTGAACAACCCGCTCACCGGCGCGCCGGCGGCCCGCGGCTACAGCGGCGGCTTCGGCACCGACCTGATGCTCAAGGACCTGGGCCTGGCCAGCGAGGCCGCGCGCCAGGTACGTCAGCCGGTGCTGCTCGGCGCGCTGGCGCAGCAGCTGTTCCAGGCCTTCAGCAACCAGGGTAATGGCCAGCTGGACTTTTCGGCGATCGTGAAGCTGTATCAGGAGGGGTGAGGCCAACCGCTCTCGTAGGAGCGAGTAAGCTCGCGAATGGAGTCAACCGGCGGTAGTGGTGCTTTGGGTTGACTCCGTACCCTCTCCCCAGCCCTCGGCTGCGCGCCC
>NZ_QGSL01000074.1:0-353 GCF_003176655.1 Pseudomonas sp. RW407
GCCCGCGACCGCGTGGTGTTCGGCCGCCCCATCGGGCAGAACCAGGGCGTGCAGTTCCCCATCGCCGAGGCGCACATCGAGGTGGAAGCGGCCGACCTGATGCGCTGGAAGGCCTGCGCGGAATACGACGCCGGGCGCAACGCCGGCGCGGCGGCGAACATGGCCAAGTACCTGGCGGCCAAGGCCAGCTGGGAGGCGGCCAACGCCTGCCTGCAGACCCACGGCGGCTTCGGCTTCGCCTGCGAATACGACGTGGAGCGCAAGTTCCGCGAGACGCGGCTGTACCAGGTGGCGCCGATCTCCACCAACCTGATCCTCTCCTACGTGGCCGAGCACCTGCTCGAACTGCCGCG
>NZ_QGSL01000075.1:0-562 GCF_003176655.1 Pseudomonas sp. RW407
ACCTACCAGATGCGCGCGGAACCCGGCGGCAGCGTACCGTCCTGGCTGGCCGACAGCTTCGTCGTCGACGCGCCGCTGGATACCCTGCGCACCCTGCGTGCCGTGGCCGAACGGCAGGCGCCGCGGCAGCCGTAGGTGGCGGTGGTGAATAACGCGACGGATGATCGCGGACGGAGTCCGCTCCTACGCCTTGCCTCAACACCGTGCCCCTGTAGGAGCGCGCCCTGCGCGCGAATCGCGGGCAGGGCCCGCTCCTACAGTTCCAGGAAGCACCGTCGTAGGAGCGGACCTTGTCCGCGATAGCCGGAGGTTCCGGCGCGATTCGCGGATGAGATCCGCGCCTATGCGTTGCCCCAACACCGTGCCCCTGTAGGAGCGCGCCCTGCGCGCGAATCGCGGACAGGGCCCGCACCTACAGCTCCAGGGAAGCACGGTCGTAGGAGCAACTGTCTTTCACTGCTGCACGGTATCTGTTCTCCAGCAGGTACCGTCCCTGACCATGGCGTTCAGCCGCACGATGAGCACACGCATGCAGGCCACCAGGGCAACCTTGGCGCATCGA
>NZ_QGSL01000076.1:0-391 GCF_003176655.1 Pseudomonas sp. RW407
GCCCTGGCCTGCGGCCGGCGCCTGGTCGGCCGCAAGATCGGCCTGACCAACCCCAAGGTGCAGGCCCAGCTGGGCGTGGACCAGCCGGACTTCGGCGGGCTGTTCGCCGACATGGCCTATGGCGACAACGAAACCGTGCCCTTCGGGAAAGTGCTGCAACCGAAGATCGAAGCGGAGATCGCCCTGGTGCTGGAACGCGACCTGCCCGGCACCGACACCACTTTCGCCGACGTTATCAATGCCACCGGCTGGGTGCTGCCGGCCCTGGAGATCGTCGGCAGCCGCATCGCCAACTGGAACATCCGCTTCGCCGACACCGTGGCCGACAACGCCTCCAGCGGCTGCTTCGTGCTCGGCGGCCCGGCCCGCCGCCTCGACGGCCTGGACCTGC
>NZ_QGSL01000077.1:0-910 GCF_003176655.1 Pseudomonas sp. RW407
CCTGGGCCAGTTCCAGCTTGCCGTTGGCGTCGATGCGGATGTCGCCGGCGCTGGCCGCCATGTTGCCGGCCAGTTTCACGCCCACGCCCTGCTCGGTGCCCACCAGGCGGATGGTGTTGGCGTACATGCCGCCCAGGGCCGCGCTGTCGATGGCCAGTTGCGGCTTGGCGCGGCCGTCGTCGGCCTTGGCGCTGGCGGCCAGGGTCTCGGCGTCCACCTGGTTGCGCCCGGCCACCACGGTGAGCTGTTTGGCGTACAGGTCAGCGTTGAGTTTGGCGCTGCGGGTAATCAGCTCGAACTGGTCGAGGTTGCTGGCGTTGAGCCCGGCGCCTTCGATGGCGATTTCGCCGCCATTCACGTCGTAGCCCTGCAGGCGTTCGCCGGCCAGGATCGGCTTGCCGGTGGTGAGGGTGGCGCGCGGGGTGTTGATGAAGCCGCAGCCGTTGCAGGTGATGCCATTGGGGTTGGCGACGATGACGTGGGCGCCCTGCCCCGCCACCTCGGTGTAGCCCTTGAGCTGCGAGGGGCTGCCGCCGGTAACCTCGTTGAGGATCTTCTGCGCCGCCTGGCCCTTGAGGTTGGGGTTGCCGAGGATGCGTCCGCCCAGCTGGGTGCTGGCGGTCTTGCCGGTGGCGTTGTTGAGGATCAGGCCCTGCTGGCCGACGTTGTAGTCGCTGAACCGGTTATGTGAGAGCCCACTGCCATTGGGCGTGGCGATGTTGACGATGGGTACGCCGTTGCCCGCCGCGCCGAGCTGGGTGTTGCCAGCCGCCGCCGCATCCACCGCCAACTGGGCGGCGGTCGCGACTATGGGGTTGAGGAACAGGAGGCCGGCCAGGGCGCTGGCGATGGCCTGCTGGAGGGGGCGGCGGATGTCCATATCGGGGGGCTCGCGCGGGGGTGGTGATTG
>NZ_QGSL01000078.1:0-415 GCF_003176655.1 Pseudomonas sp. RW407
AGGGAGAGGGGGCTATCCGTGCCGCTGGTGGTTTTCGTGCCATCCGGCAACACCGGCGTGGCCGACGAGCGCCGATATCACACTTCACACCGAACGGTCCCCTCTCCCTTCAGGGAGAGGGAACAAGGCCCATCCCCCACACCGCTACATCAGCTGAACACCCTCACCGTTCGCGGTTATCCGCCGTTGGTCCCGGAGCCGAGATCGACGGCGGATAACGGCTCTTCGTAGGAGCGAGCTTGCTCGCGAACAGTGCTCGCCTGTGAGCTCGGTGTATTGGATGGACTCCGCAACCCTCTCCCCAGCCCTCTCCCTGAAGGGAGAGGGGGCTATCCGTGCCGCTGGTGGTTTTCGTGCCATCCGGCAACACCGGCGTGGCCGACGAGCGCCGATATCACACTTCACACCGAACGGT
>NZ_QGSL01000079.1:0-389 GCF_003176655.1 Pseudomonas sp. RW407
GACTTCGAGCGCGACGACCTGCACCGCGAAGTGCTGCGCACCCAGGGCCGCCTGACCAGCCGCTTCGGCTACGACGCCCTGGGCCGCAAGGCCTGGCAGTTCGCCTCGGGGCTGCCGGCGGAGAAACTCTCCAGCCTGCACAACCCGGGCATCGTCCCCGCCGACCTGCTGCTGCACCGCGACAACCCGATCCAGCGCCGCTACCAGTACGACGCCGCCGGCGAGCTGGTGCGCACCCAGGACAAACTGCGCGGCGACACCCAGTACGCCTACGAGGCCAACGGCCAACTGCTCGGCCGCAGCGCCCCGGACCTGGCCAGCCGCGAACGCTTCGTCTACGACGCCGCCGCCAACCTGGTCAACCCCGAGGGCGACAGCCACCACGGCCA
>NZ_QGSL01000080.1:0-1093 GCF_003176655.1 Pseudomonas sp. RW407
GTATGCTTTTTCATGGCCTCACCCTCACTGTCGCTGGCTTCTTAGAATGCCACCGTGGCGCTTCGACGCCTCGGTGAGGGTGAGTCCATCCAATTACAATGTCGTTCGTCACGCCGTCCCGGATTTCGTTTATGCCCAGATCCCCCCGCCCCTCCGACCTGACCTGGTCGCCCTTCGAAGGCCGCGTCGCCCTGGTCGCCCCGGCATCCTCCATCGCCGAGGAGGTCTTCGAGGCCACCCTGCGCCAGCTGGAGGTGCTGGGCATCGACTACCACCTGGGCGAGCACGCCGAAGCCCGCTACCGCTACCTCGCCGGCACCCTTGAGCAGCGCCTGGAGGACTTCCACCGCGCCTTCGAGCTGCCAGACGTCGGCGCCGTCTGGTGCCTGCGCGGCGGCTACGGCTGCGCGCAGCTGGTGCCCGGGCTGGACTGGGCGCGGCTGAGGGCGGCCTCGCCGCGGCCGCTGATCGGCTTCTCCGACATCTCCATCCTGCTCAGCGCCTTCCACCGCCACGGCCTGCCGGCGATCCACGGCCCGGTGGCCAGCGCCCTCGGCCTGCAGCCGCTGAGCGCCCCCAGCGAACAGCGCGAGCGCCTGGCCTCGCTGGCGTCGGTCAGCCGCCTGCTGGCTGGCGAGGACGACCACCTGCCCTGCGCCCACCTGGGCGGCCCGAAGAAAACCGTCGAAGGCGAGCTGATCGGCGGCAACCTCACCGCCCTGGCCAGCACCGCCGGCACCATCGCCGCGCTGCACGCCCCGGCCGGCGCCATCCTGGTGCTGGAGGATGTGGGCGAGCCCTACTACCGCCTGGAGCGCAGCCTCTGGCAACTGCTCAACAGCATCGACGCGGCAAGCCTGGGCGCGGTGGTGCTGGGCACCTTCAACGACTGCCCGCGCAAGAATGTGGCGCACAGCCTGGAAGAAATCTTCGTGGAATACCTGAAGCCGCTGGGGGTGCCGCTGTACCACGGGCTGCCGAGCGGGCATGGGGCGCAGAATAGGGCTTGGCCTTATGGGAAGGTGGGGCGGTTGGGGGTGAAGGGGTTGGAGTGGTAGAGCCTGCGTCAGGCTCAACAGATCGCGGACGGTGC
>NZ_QGSL01000081.1:0-1443 GCF_003176655.1 Pseudomonas sp. RW407
CGCTCCTACAGGGGATCGCCGTCGATCAGAGTTCCTGCTCCCGCGTCTCGTGCAGGCACAGCACCGCGATCAAGCTCAGCGCCGCCGCCACCGATACGTAGCCGCCGACCCAGCTCAGCCCGCCCATGCCCACCAGCTTCTGGGCGATGTAGGGCGCCACCGAGGCGCCGAGGATGCCGCCCAGGTTGTAGGCCGCCGAGGCGCCGGTGTAGCGCACGCGGGTGGGGAAGAGTTCCGGTAGCAGGGCGCCCATGGGGGCGAAGGTCACGCCCATGAGGAACAGCTCCAGGGCCAGGAAGGCCGCCACTTCCACCGACGAGCCCTGGCTCAGCAGAGGTTGCATGGTGAAGCCGGAGAGGATCGCCGCGACGCAGCCGACGATCAGCACCGGGCGGCGCCCGAAGCGGTCGCTCAGCCAGGCGGAGATGGGCGTGGCCGCGGCCATGAACAGCACGGCGAAGCACAGCAGGCCGAGGAACTGCTCGCGGCTGTAGCCCAGGCTGGTCACCCCGTAGCTCAGCGAGAACACGGTGGAGATATAGAAGAGGGCGTAGCACACCACCATGGCCAGGGCGCCCAGCAGCACCGGGCGCCAGTGGTGGGCGAACAGCTCGGCGATCGGCAGGCTGGAGCGTTCCTGGCGCGCCATGGCCTTGGCGAACACCGGGGTTTCCGCCAGCTTCAGGCGCACGTAGAGGCCGACCAGCACCAGCAGCGCGCTGAGGATGAAGGGAATGCGCCAGCCCCAGGCGCGGAACTGCTCCTCGCTGAGGGTCATGGCCAGGCCGAGGAACAGGCCGTTGGCGGCGAGGAAGCCGATCGACGGGCCCATCTGCGGGAACATGCCGAACCAGGCGCGGCGGTGCCTGGGCGCGTTCTCCGTGGCCAGCAGCGCGGCGCCTCCCCATTCCCCGCCCAGCCCCAGGCCCTGGCCGAAGCGCAGCAGACAGAGCAGCGCCGGGGCCCAGGCGCCGATGCTGTCGTAGCCCGGCAGCAGGCCGATCAGGGTGGTGGACAGGCCCATCAGCAGCAGCGAGGCGACCAGCGTCGACTTGCGCCCGATGCGGTCGCCGAAGTGGCCGAACAGCGCCGAGCCCAGCGGCCGGGCGAGGAAGGCGATGCCGAAGGTGATGAAGGCGCTGAGCATCTGCGCCGTGCCCGAGGTCTGCGGGAAGAACACCGGGCCGATCACCAGGGCGGCGGCGGTGGCGTAGACGTAGAAGTCGTAGAACTCGATGGCGGTGCCGATGAAGCTGGCGACCGCGACCCGCGCGGTGGAGTTGGCGGGTTGCTGTTCGGCGGCAGCGGCAAGGCTGGCGGTGGTCATGGGGGATATCCCTGTCAGTCATGGCCGGCACGGCTCTGCGGGCGTGTCCGGCGGCGATGGATGCGTCGCCCATGCGCGAGGCGGGAAGCGCCACCCGGGTGGGGGCAGGCGCGGGA
>NZ_QGSL01000082.1:0-346 GCF_003176655.1 Pseudomonas sp. RW407
GCTGGGCCTGTTCTGCGTCCACGACCTTCATCGCCTTGGCAATTTCCTTGTCGTAGCGGCGGATCGCTTCTTTGAGCGCCTTGATGGCGTCCTCTAGGCATTTGCGGACAAACGGATCCCGGGCTTGATGCAAACGGCGGCGCTCATCATCGCGCTGGCTGACCAACTGCTCGCGGCGCTGCACCAGCTCCCGCAGCCGCTCGCGTTCCGGCGAAGGCACGGTACTGGGGGCTTCTTCCAGCGTCTGCGCCAGATGCGCCAGTACCGCCGCGTCGATGGGATCGGTCTTGGCTAGCTTGCCCATGGCCGTGGCAAAGGCTCGCACCCGCGTGGGGTTCAGGCGCGA
>NZ_QGSL01000083.1:0-402 GCF_003176655.1 Pseudomonas sp. RW407
GTAGTGGATGCGCGCCTCGCGCTGCAGGGCGTCGCTGACCGTGGTGACGCGGGCCTCGAGGTCGTAGTGGAAGTGGTAGTGCTCGCCGTCGCTGGTCCAGTGCTCGACCACCCGTGGACGTCCGCCGAGGTTTTCCCAGCGGTATTCGCAGCGCAGCCCCAGGGCGTTCTCGTGGCGCACCATCAGGCCGTCCTGGTAGGCGAAGCGGCGGCTGGTGTCGCCGTTGCGGTTGTGCACTTCGCTGAGCTGGCCCTGCGCGTCGTAGCGGTAGCGCACCAGGCTTTCCACTGCCTGGTCGCCGACTACCCGCACCACCTCGGTGAGGCGCTGCAGCGGGTGGTCGTAGTGCAGGTGCAGGCGCAGCCCGCCGCTGGCGGTGATGTCCAGCAGGCGGCCGTCGGC
>NZ_QGSL01000084.1:0-318 GCF_003176655.1 Pseudomonas sp. RW407
TGCCAGGCCTTGCGGCCCAGGGCGTCGTAGCCGAAGCGGCTGGTCAGGCGGCCCTGGGTGCGCAGCACTTCGCGGTGCAGGTCGTCGCGCTCGAAGTCGCTGATGACGCGGCCGTCGAGGTTAAGTTGGTGCAGGTGGCCGCTGCCGTAGTACAGGTGGTTGAGGTGGCGGCCGTCCGGCAGTTGCAGGCTGAGCAGGTTGCCCAGGGCGTCGTACTGGTAGCCCAGTTCGCCCAGCGGGGTGCTTTCGCCGAGCAGGCGGCCGTTGGCGTCGTAGGCGAAGGCCAGGCGTTCGGCCTGCAGGCCCTGGCGTTTGCCC
>NZ_QGSL01000085.1:0-507 GCF_003176655.1 Pseudomonas sp. RW407
TGAATTCATTTGAATAGGACTTTCGCACTATTTTCGCCTCCAGTTGGGCGCCATGATAGCGCCCGATGAAGGTGTCCAAGATCATTAGGCCAGCTCAGCTTGCTCGCGAACTCTGGCCTCTCGCTCCTCCCTTAACCTTGCCATTCCCGCGAACGCGGGACGCGGCTCCATCGCGAACAGCGCTTGCGCTGGCCCGAAGGGGAATAACCCAATGATGTCGGGTTTGGGTGTAGCGCGCCGCTCCGAGTGTTCGGATATCTCTTGTTTCGCCCCCTCGGGCGAGTCACTTTGGCAATCGGTGGAAGGCCACCCCCGCCCAAAGTAACCAAAACGCTTGCCCCGACATACGGGCCCGATGGAGCCGGGCTACCCTCACGAATTCCCCCGCCACGGAGGCCCGCCCCGACAACACGTCCCTGTGCTGATCGGGGCTCTCGCGACATCCATGTCGCATGACCTCCTGAGCGCCGGTTTCGCTCGGCCTTCTGAAGGGGCGTTCCGGTGCGC
>NZ_QGSL01000086.1:0-324 GCF_003176655.1 Pseudomonas sp. RW407
TCCTGATAGCGAATGATCGACAAAACCGCCATGTACAGGATGCGCCGGATCATGCCTCGTCCTCCTCGGATCCGGCGCTGCCCCGACTTCTGCCCGCTGTCGCTGTTGTAAGGCGCCAGGCCCACCAGGGCGGCAATCTGGCGGCGGTTCAATTGTCCCAGCTCCGGCAGATAGGCCAGCAGCCCGGCCACGGTCACTGGTCCCACGCCTTTGACCTGGCTGAGTTGCTGGGCCTGTTCTGCGTCCACGACCTTCATCGCCTTGGCAATTTCCTTGTCGTAGCGGCGGATCGCTTCTTTGAGCGCCTTGATGGCGTCCTCTAGG
>NZ_QGSL01000087.1:0-868 GCF_003176655.1 Pseudomonas sp. RW407
GGACCAGCGACGGCGAGCACTACCACTTCCACTACGACCTCGAGGCCCGCGTCACCACGGTCAGCGACGCCCTGCAGCGCGAGGCGCGCATCCACTACAACGCCGACCACCGGGTGGTGGCCAGCCGCGACTTCGGCGGCGAGGAATACCGCATCGAGCTGGACGACGCCGGCAACATGACCGGCCTGCAACTGCCCGACGGCAACCGCGTGCAGCTCAAGTACGACGAGTGCTCGCGCCTGGTCGAGGAAATCGACCCGCTGGGCCGCAGCATCCGCTACCGGCACCACCTTGCGACAAACCTCGTGAGCGAAGTGGCCTACCCCGACGGCAGCACCTGGAAGGCCCGCTACGACGCCCGGGGCAGCCTCATCGAGGAAACCGACGCCGAAGGCCACAGCACCGAATACTTCAACGGCGAGGACGGCCTGCCGCACACCATCGTCGACGCCCTGCGCAAGCGCAAGCACCTGTGGTGGAACGGCCAGGCCCAGGTGGAGCGCTACCAGGACTGCTCCGGCCAGCAGACCCGCTACGCATACGACGACCGCCAGCACCTGGTGGCCATCACCGATGCCCTCGGCCAGACCACCCGCCTGCAGCGCAAGCCCAACGGCGAAGTGCTGGCCATCGAGCACGCCGACGGCAGCCGCGAGGCCTTCAGCTACAACGCCCTCGGCCAACTGCTCGGGCACACCGACGGCAAGGGCCAGAGCACCCGCCTGATCCGCACCGCCCGCGGCCTGCCGCAGAGCCGCCAGGATGCCAAGGGGCAGATCGTCCGCTACGAATACGACCGCGCCCTGCGCCTGGCCGCGCTGGTCAACGAGAACGGCGCGGCCTACCGCTTCGCCTACGACGCCAGCGA
>NZ_QGSL01000088.1:0-77048 GCF_003176655.1 Pseudomonas sp. RW407
CGGCGGGGCTCTTTCGTATCCACGCCCCCGGAGGCCGCCATGCGTTGGCTCGTTCCCCTGCTGATGCTCCTGCTCGCCGGTTGCGCTGCGCAGCCGCCCGGCCCGCCTGCGCCCGCCGAAGCCCCCGCGCCGCGAGCGCCCACGCTCGATTTGCCGATGGATGCGCAGAACTGCCTGAGCCATACCGAGTGCACGCTGAAGACCTCGCGCTCGCTGCTGTTCGTCTTCGACTACGCCGCGGCCGGCGCGCCGCTGGTGGTCAGCGAAGGGCGCCTGCTGAGCACTCCGGAGAAGGTGCCGAACCGGGGCTGGCCGGCGCTGCGCATCCAGCTCGCCGAGCCCGATGGCGGGCGCTTCGAGTTCCACAGCCAGTGCCGGCAGAAGCGCTGCCGGATCAGCGAGGCCAGGCTGCTCGCCTGCTACCGCGACTACCTCGAAGGCCAGGCCTGCCGGCTGCGCTGAGTGTGCTATACCGGAGGGCGATCCCCTACAGGAGAGCCGTTCCATGGACAGCGTTCACGCCAGCGCCCAGCAGGGCTTCGGCCAGGAGGCCGAGACCTACGCCCACGGGCGCCCCGAATACCCCGACGAACTGCTCGGCTGGCTCGACGGCAGCCTCGGCATCCATGCCGCCAGCAAGGTGGCCGACCTGGGGGCCGGCACCGGCAAGTTCACCCGCCTGCTGCTGCGCACCGGCGCCGAAGTGACCGCCATCGAGCCGATGGCGGCCATGCGCGAGCGCCTGCACCAGGAGCTGCCCGACGTGCGCGTGCTGGAAGGCACCGCCCAGGGCATGCCGCTGGCCGACGCCAGCCTGGACGCGGTGCTCTGCGCCCAGGCCTTCCACTGGTTCGCCAAGCCCGAGGCGCTGCGCGAGATCCATCGCGTGCTGCGCCCGCGCGGCCACCTGGGCCTGGTGTGGAACGTGCGCGACGAGCGGGTGGACTGGGTCGCCGAACTGGCCCACATAGTCGCGCCCTACGAGGGCAGCACCCCGCGCTTCCACACCGGCGAATGGCGCCGCGCCTTCGCCGGCGCGCCCTTCGGCCCGCTGCAGCTGCGCGAGTTCAGCTACCGCCACGTCGGCCCGCCGGAGCAGGTGATAGTGGCGCGGACCCTGTCGATCAGCTTCATCGCCGCGCTGCCGGCGGAGCAGAAGGCGCGGGTCGAGCAGCGCCTGCGCGAGCTGATCGCCAGCCACCCGGCGCTCAAGGACCAGGCCGAGGTAGCCTTCCCCTACCGTACCGAAGCCTATTCGGCGGTGGTGCTGGACTGAGACTGCGAAGGGGCGCGCGGATCGGCTAGACTGCGCGCCCGTCACCACGACCCGACCTCCATGCAACCGCTCCGCTACCTCCAGGCCTACCCGCAACAGCTGCAGGACCAGGTCCGCCAGCTGATCGCCGAGGACCGCCTGGGCGAGTACCTGCAGCGCCGCTATCCCGCTCGCCACGAGGTGCAGAGCGACAAGGCGCTGTACGCCTACGCCATGCAGCTCAAGCAGGAGCACATGCGCAACGCGCCGGCGGTGGACAAGGTGCTCTACGACAGCAAGCTGGACGTGGTGCAGCGCGCCCTGGGGCTGAACACCGCGATCTCGCGGGTGCAGGGCGGCAAGCTGAAGGCGAAGAAGGAGATCCGCGTGGCCTCGCTGTTCAAGGACGCGGCGCCGGAGTTCCTGAAGATGATCCTGGTGCACGAGCTGGCGCACCTGCGCGAGCGCGACCACAACAAGGCCTTCTACCAGCTCTGCGAATACATGCTGCCGGGCTACCACCAGCTGGAATTCGACCTGCGCGTCTACCTGACCTGGCGCGAACTGGGCTGAGGCCCCGGCGCCTGGCGCGCCAGGATGCCGCGGGAAGCTCCCGGCGATCGGATGGGGGTCGACCGCACAGGAGCCTTCCCCCGCCGCACCCGGAGAGTAATCAAAACGCTTGGCACATTGCCATCAGTCTTTTCGGAATTTTTTCCCATTCGGGGCAAAAAACGTTTCCGAGCCACCGGGGCGGCCGGCGTGGCCGGTGAATCCAATCGCGGACGGAGTCCGCTCCTACACCGGTGCTTCCTGGAACTGTAGGAGCGGACCTTGTCCGCGATAGCCGAGGGTTCCGGCGCGTTTCGCGGATGAGATCCGCTCCTACGCCGCCCCACCCGCACCATTCCCTGTAGGAGCGCGCCCTGCGCGCGAATCGCGGGCAGGGCCCGCTCCTACAGGCTAGCGGGAGGCATGATATTCCTCCTGTAGGAGCGGACCTTGTCCGCGATAGCCGGATGTATCGGCGCGGTTCGCGGATAAGATCCGCTCCTACGCCGTCCCACCCGCGCCATTCCGATGTAGGAGCGCGCCCTGCGCGCGAATCGCGGGCAGGGCCCGCTCCTACAGGCTGCCGGGAGGCATGATATTCCTCCTGTAGGAGCGGACCTTGTCCGCGATAGCCGGATGTATCGGCGCGGTTCGCGGATGAGATCCGCTCCTACGCCACCCCACCTCACCATTCCCCTGTAGGAGCGGACTTTGTCCGCGATAGCCGGAGGTTCCGGCGCGTTTCGCGGATGAGATCCGCTCCTACGCCGCCCCACCCGCGCCATTCCGATGTAGGAGCGCGCCCTGCGCGCGATTCGCGGGCAGCGCCCGCCGAACGTCAGCCCACAAAAAACGCCGTTCCCCTCTTCAGGAGAACGGCGTTCCCGCAAAGCCAGCGTGCGCGATCAGAACAGGTCCATCGGCGCGCCTTCGTCGGCCGGCAGCGGCGTGCCCGGCGCACCGCTGCCCAGTTCGCTCATGGGCGGCGGGGTGTCTTCGCTCTTGAACAGCTCGAAGTAGGCGCCCGGCGTGCCCGGCGGCGCGGCGCGGCCGCTGAGCGGGTCGATGCGCAGGCTGACCAGGCCGGAGGGCTCGGGCAGCGTGTGCGAGGGCTTGTCCTTGAGCGCCGCGCCCATGTAGCGCATCCAGATCGGCAGCGCCACGTTGCCGCCGAACTCGCGGCGGCCGAGGCTTTCCGGCTGGTCGAAGCCGACCCATACGGTGGTCATGTAGTCGGCGTTGAAGCCGGAGAACCAGGCGTCCTTGGAGTCGTTGGTGGTGCCGGTCTTGCCGGCCAGGTCGTCGCGCTTGAGCGCCAGGGCGCGGCGGCCGGTGCCGCGCTTGATCACGTCC
Organism: Pseudomonas sp. RW407; assembly: GCF_003176655.1. Lineage (NCBI taxonomy): Bacteria > Pseudomonadati > Pseudomonadota > Gammaproteobacteria > Pseudomonadales > Pseudomonadaceae > Pseudomonas > Pseudomonas sp. RW407. The sequence continues at coordinate 3,161 of NZ_QGSL01000088.1, forward strand.
TGCAGCATGCTGGTCATGATGTAGGCGGTGCGGGCGTCGATGATGCGCTCGGCCGGGGCCGGTTCGAGGGTGGTTTTCGCATGGGCCGGGTCGTCGTCCTGCGCTGGCGCGGCGACGGGCTGCGCGGCTTCCTTGTCGGCGACCTGCGGGTTGTCCTCCACCGGCACGCTGGGCGGGTTGGCCTGGTACAGCACCTGGCCGTCGCGGCTTTCGATGCGCTCCACCACGTAGGGGCTGATCTTGTAGCCGCCGTTGGCGAAGGTGCTCCAGGCGCCGGCGATCTCCAGGGGCGTCAGGGTCGCGGTGCCCAGCGCCATGGACAGGTTCGGCGGCAGTTCCTGGGCGTCGAAGCCGAAGCGGCTGATGTACTGGCGCGCGCGCGCCACGCCCAGGGCCTGCAGGGTGCGGATCGAGACCATGTTGCGCGACTTGTACAGTGCCTCGCGCAGGGGGATGGGGCCGAGGAAGGTGTTGGTGTCGTTCTTCGGCCGCCAGACCTTGTCCAGGTACTCGTCGACGAACACGATGGGCGCATCGTTGACCAGGCTGGCGGCGGTGAAGCCATTGTCCAGCGCACAGCTGTAGATGAACGGCTTGAAGCTGGAGCCGGGCTGGCGCTTGGCCTGGACGGCGCGGTTGTAGCTGCTCTGCTCGAAGGAGAAGCCGCCGACCAGGGCCATGATGGCGCCGTTGTCCGGGTTCAGCGATACCAGCGCGCTCTGCGCCGCCGGCACCTGGGTCAGGCGCAGGGCGCCGTCGTCCTTGCGCTGCACGCGGATCACGTCGCCGGGCTGCAGCACGTCGCCGGGCTGGCGCGGCGCCGGGCCCATGCTGTTGCTGCTGAGGAAGGGGCGGGCCCACTTCATGTTGTCCCAGCTGATGGTGTCGTCCTTGCCGTCGCGGGTGACGACCATCACGCCGCTCTTCTCCACGCGGGTGACGATGGCCGGCTCCAGGCCGCCGATCGGGCGCTGCTGGGCCACGGCCAGGCGCCAGGCGTCCAGCGACTTGCCCGGCAGGCGTGCCTCGGGGCCGCGGTAGCCGTGGCGCTGGTCGTATTCCTGCAGGCCTTCGCGCAGGGCGTCGTTGGCGTATTGCTGCAGGTCGCTGTGCACCGTGGTGTAGACCCGGTAGCCCTCGGTATAGGCGTTGCCGCCGTAGCGGCCGACCATCTCGGCGCGGGCCATCTCGGCGATGTAGGGGGCCGCCAGCTCCGGGCTCGCCACGTGGTAGGAGGCGCCCACCGGCTCGGCGACGGCCTCCTGGTAGCGGGCCTGGTCGATGAAGCCGAGCTTGTTCATCCGCTCGAGGATCCAGTTGCGCCGCTCGAGGCTGCGGCTGGCGTTGGCCAGCGGGTTGTAGCGCGAAGGCGCCTTGGGCAGGCCGGCGATCATCGCCATCTGCGCCAGGCTCAACTCCTTGATCGACTTGCCGTAGTACACCTGGGCGGCGGCCTCGATGCCGTAGGCGCGGTTGCCGAGGTAGATCTTGTTGACGTACAGCTCGAGGATCTCGTCCTTGGTCAGCTCGCGCTCGATCTGCAGGGCCAGGAGGATTTCGGTGATCTTGCGCGAGAAGCTGCGCTCGTTGGTGAGGAAGTAGTTCTTCGCCACCTGCATGGTGATGGTGCTACCGCCGGTCTGGATGTGACCGGTCGACAATAATTGCGCGGCAGCGCGCATCAGGCTCTTCACGTCCACGCCATAATGGTTGGCGAAATTGTCGTCCTCTGCCGACAGAAGGGCGTGAATGAAATCCGGGGGGATGTCAGCGAAACGGATAGGCGTGCGGCGCATCTCGCCGAACTCTGCTATCAATTTGTTATCACTGCTGTAAACCCGCAGCGGAATCTGCAGCTGCACGTTGCGCAGGGCGTCGACCGAAGGCAGGCTGGGGCTCAGGTACAGGTAGGCGCCACTTAAACCGAGCAGCACTCCACAAAAAAGGGTGACGCAAGTCCACCATAGAAACTTCAGCAGGCGCATTGGCAGGTCTTGGATTTCCAGGGAAAAGAGAGAGTTAAGCGAAAGGCGCGGCGAAAAGGGAAAAGCTGATCACATTATAAGCAGTTTTTTTGCCGGCGAGCTATTTGCGCGGGTGTCAAGTCTGGTATCTAATGTCAAAAAACATAAATCGTCCGTAAGTCTCGGATGCTGATAGGAAATCAGTCGTGCTAGGGCTCTTCACTAAGAAAGCGAACACACTGCTGGGGATCGACATCAGTTCGACTTCGGTCAAACTCCTCGAGTTGAGCCGTTCGGGCGGGCGCTACAAGGTAGAGGCCTACGCCGTCGAGCCGCTTCCGCCGAACTCGGTGGTCGAGAAAAACATCGCCGAACTGGAGGGGGTCGGCCAGGCGCTGTCGCGGGTGGTCGCCAAGGCGCGCACCGGCGTGAAGACGGCTGCCGTGGCGGTCGCCGGCTCGGCGGTCATCACCAAGACCATCGAGATGGACGGCGGGCTTTCCGAGGACGAGCTGGAGAACCAGCTCAAGATCGAGGCCGACCAGTACATTCCCTACCCCCTGGAGGAGGTCGCCATCGACTTCGAGGTCCAGGGCGTCTCCGCGCGCAATGCCGAACGCGTCGACGTGCTGCTGGCGGCCTGCCGCAAGGAGAACGTCGAGGTGCGCGAGGCCGCGCTGGCCTTGGCCGGGCTCACCGCCAAGGTGGTGGACGTCGAGGCCTATGCGCTGGAGCGCGCCTTCGGCCTGCTCGGCGACCAGCTGGGCGGCAACGCCGACGAGCTGACCGTCGCGGTGGTCGACATCGGCGCCACCATGACCACCCTCAGCGTCCTGCACCACGGCCGCACCATCTATACCCGCGAGCAGCTGTTCGGTGGCCGCCAGCTCACCGAGGAGATCCAGCGCCGCTACGGCCTGTCGGTGGAGGAAGCCGGCCTGGCCAAGAAGCAGGGCGGTCTTCCGGATGACTACGACAGCGAAGTGCTGCAACCGTTCAAGGATGCGGTGGTGCAGCAGGTCTCGCGCTCCCTGCAGTTCTTCTTCGCCGCGGGCCAGTTCAACGACGTCGACTACATCCTGCTCGCCGGCGGCACGGCCTCGATTCCCGACCTGGACCGGCTCATCCAGCAGAAGATCGGCACCCCGACGCTGGTGGCCAACCCCTTCGCCGACATGGTACTGAGCGGCAAGGTGAATGCCGGGGCGCTGGCCAGTGACGCGCCGGCGCTGATGATTGCCTGCGGTCTGGCGATGAGGAGTTTCGACTGATGGCGCGCATCAACCTACTGCCATGGCGGGAGCAGCTGCGCGAGGAGCGCAAGCAGCGCTTCCTGATCGCCCTGGGCGGCGTGCTGCTGGTGTCCGGCGGCCTGGTCTTCCTCGGTGACCAGTACTTCAGCTCGGCGATCGAGAACCAGAGTGCGCGCAACGACTTCCTGCGCAAGGAAATCGCCGTGCTGGATGCCCGCATCAAGGAGATCAGCGAGCTGAAGACGCGCCGCCAGCAACTGCTGGAACGGATGAAGATCATCCAGGACCTGCAGGGCAACCGGCCGATCATCGGGCGCGTCTTCGACCAGTTGGTGCGGACCCTGCCCGATGGCGTGTACTACACCGGCCTGAAGATGAACGGCCACACCATCGCCATCGCCGGCGCCGCCGAGTCCAACAATCGCGTGTCCAACCTGATGCGCAACCTGGACGCCTCCGACTGGCTGACCTCGCCCAACCTCACCGAGGTCAAGGCGATCACCCAGGGCGCCGTCGACCAGGCCAACACCTTCCAGCTCACCGTGCAGCAGACGCAGCCCGGCGAGAAGGTCAAGGAGCAGGAGAAGAAGACAGTCGCGCAAGGAGCCAAGAAATGAGTCTGGCCGATTCCCTGCAAAGCCTGCGCAAGATCGACATCAACGAGCTGGACTTCAACAACGTCGGTTCCTGGCCCGCCGCGGTCAAGGTGATCGCCGGCGCGCTGCTGATGGTGCTGGTGCTGGTGCTCGGCTACCAGTTCCACCTCAAGGACCTGCAAGGCGAGCTGGACCAGCGCCGGGCCGAGGAAGAGACGCTCAAGCAGCAGTTCGGCACCAAGGCCTTCCAGGCGGCCAACCTGGAAGCCTACAAGAACCAGATGAAGGAGATGGAAGAGTCCTTCGGCGCCCTGCTGCGCCAGCTGCCCAGCGACACCGAGGTGCCCGGGCTGCTCGAGGACATCACCCGTACCGGCCTGGGTAGCGGCCTGGAGTTCGAAGAGATCAAGCTGCTGCCGGAAGTCACCCAGCAGTTCTACATCGAGCTGCCGATACAGATCAGCGTGGTCGGCGGCTACCACGACCTGGCGACCTTCGTCAGCGGCGTGGCCAGCCTGCCGCGGATCGTCACCCTGCACGACTTCGAGATCAAACCCGTGAGTGCGGACAGTACCACCAAGCTGCGCATGACCATCGTGGCCAAGACCTACCGCTACAACGACAAGGGCGTGCAGGCCAAGCCGGCGGCCAACAAGGCGGGGGCGAAGAAATGAACAAGCGCCTGATGCTCTGTGGTCTGTTGCTGCTCAGCCTGAACGGCTGCGGCGCGGGCGGCGATTTCGCCGACCTGCAGGCGTACATGGACGAGGTCCGGGCACGGCCCAAGGGCGCCATCGAGCCCCTGCCCAAGTTCCAGCCCTACGAGGCCTTCACCTACAACGCCTCGTCCCTGCGCAGCCCGTTCCAGCCGCCGGTGAAGATCGACCTGGCGATCAAGCAGAAGGGCTCCAAGGTGGTCAAGCCCGACGAAACGCGGGTCAAGCAGTTCCTCGAGGGTTTCAACATCGAGACCTTCGAGATGGTGGGCACGCTGTCCAATCAGGAGGGTACGTTCGCCCTGGTCCGCGGTGCAGGAGGGGTGCACCGGGTCAAGGTCGGCGATTACCTGGGGCGCAACGATGGAAAGATCGTTTCCATCAGCGAAGGCAAGATCGATGTAGTCGAGATCGTTCCTGACGGTGAGGGTGGCTGGCTCGAACGTCCGCGCAGCCTGACTCTCAAGGAGCGCTCCTAAGGGCGGGGATGACCATGGATAACAAACTGCTGTCTGCACGACGGATACAGACGACGATGAACAGAACTATGACCCGCCTGGGCCTCGCCCTGTTGGCCGGCCTTTTCGCGCCGAGCCTGCTCGCCGCCAACCTGCAGAGCGTCGACGTGGCGTCGCTGCCGGGGGATCGCGTGGAGCTCAAGCTGGGCTTCGACGAGCCGGTGACCGCGCCGCGTGGCTACACCATCGAGCAGCCGGCGCGCATCGCGCTGGACCTGCCGGGCGTGCAGAACAAGCTGGGCAGCAAGAACCGCGAGCTGGGCGTGGGCAACGCGCGCAGCCTGACCGTGGTCGAGGCCAAGGACCGCACCCGCCTGATCATCAACCTGACCAGCCTGGTGCCGTACTCCACCCGTACCCAGGGCAACAACCTGATCATCCTGGTCGGCCAGGGCGGCGGTGCGCCGGTCGCGGCGGCCAGCTCCGCGCCAGCCGCGGCCCCGGCCTATGCCGCGGCGCCCCGCCCGGTGCAGCCCAAGCCCTACGTGCCGATGGGCAAGGCGATCCGCAACATCGACTTCCAGCGCGGCGAGCAGGGCGAGGGCAACGTGGTCATCGACCTGTCCGACCCGAGCGTCAGCCCCGACATCCAGGAGCAGGGCGGCAAGATCCGCCTGGACTTCCCGCGCACCCAGCTGCCCGACAGCCTGCGCGTACGCCTGGACGTGAAGGACTTCGCCACCCCGGTGCAGTTCGTCAACGCCTCGGCGGCCGGCGACAAGGCCAGCATCGTCATCGAGCCCAGCGGCCTGTACGACTACCTGGTGTTCCAGACCGACAACCGCATGACCGTCAGCATCAAGCCGATGACCGCCGGCGATGCCGAGAAGCGCAAGAAGGACAGCTTCGCCTACACCGGCGAGAAGCTGTCGCTGAACTTCCAGGACATCGACGTGCGCTCGGTGCTGCAGCTGATCGCCGACTTCACCGACCTCAACCTGGTGGCCTCGGACACCGTGCAGGGCAACATCACCCTGCGCCTGCAGAACGTGCCCTGGGACCAGGCGCTGGACCTGGTGCTCAAGACCAAGGGCCTGGACAAGCGCAAGGTCGGCAACGTGCTGCTGGTGGCGCCGGCCGACGAGATCGCCGCGCGCGAGCGCCAGGAGCTGGAAGCGCAGAAGCAGATCGCTGAACTTGCGCCCCTGCGCCGTGAGCTGATCCAGGTGAACTACGCCAAGGCCTCCGACATCGCCAAGCTGTTCCAGTCCGTCACCGGCACCAGCTCCGGTCCGGGCGCCCAGCCTGCCGCCGGTAGCGACAACCGTGGCTCCATCACCGTCGACGACCGCACCAACGCGATCATCGCCTACCAGACCCAGGACCGCCTGGACGAGCTGCGCCGCATCGTCTCGCAGCTGGACATCCCGGTACGCCAGGTGATGATCGAGGCGCGCATCGTCGAGGCCAGCGTCGACTACACCAAGGAGCTGGGGGTGCAGTGGGGCGGTTCGCTGAACAACCGCGGCAACTTCAACATCAGCGGCGGCACCAACAGCGCGACCAACACCTTCGTCGACCTGGGCGTGACCACCGCGACGCCGACCTCCGGCATCGGCATCGGCTTCGTCACCGACAACACCACCCTGGACCTGCAGCTCAACGCCATGGAGAAGACCGGCAACGGCGAAGTGGTGTCGCAGCCCAAGGTGGTCACCTCGGACAAGGAAACCGCGAAGATCCTCAAGGGCTCGGAGATTCCCTACCAGGAAGCCAGCTCCAGCGGCGCCACCTCGGTGTCGTTCAAGGAGGCCGCGCTGTCCCTGGAGGTCACCCCGCAGATCACCCCGGACAACCGCATCATCATGCAGGTCAAGGTGAACAAGGACGAGCCCGACTACCAGAACGCGCTGCTCGGCGTACCGCCGATCAAGAAGAACGAGGTCAACGCCAAGGTGCTGGTCAACGACGGTGAAACCATCGTCATCGGCGGGGTGTTCTCCAACACCCAGACCAAGACCACCTCCAAGGTACCGTTCCTCGGCGACGTACCGGTCGTCGGCCGCCTGTTCAAGAACGACTACGTGCAGGACACCAAGAACGAGCTTCTGGTTTTCCTCACTCCCCGGATCATGAATAATCAGGCCATTGCCATCGATCGTTGATCAATGCCGTGCCCAATTTGATTCTGGTAGGCCCGATGGGTGCTGGAAAGAGCACCATCGGGCGTCTTCTTGCCAAAGAGCTGCACCTCGACTTCAAGGACTCCGACAAGGAGATCGAACAGCGCTGCGGAGCCAACATCCCCTGGATCTTCGACGTCGAGGGGGAGGCCGGCTTCCGTGAGCGGGAAACCGCCATGCTCGCCGAGCTCTGCGACGGCGATGGCGTGGTGATCGCCACCGGCGGCGGCGCCGTGCTGCGCGAGGCCAACCGCGCCGCGCTGAAGGCCGGCGGCAAGGTGGTCTACCTGCACGCCTCGGTCGACCAGCAGATCGCCCGCACCGCCCGCGACAAGAACCGGCCGCTGCTGCAGAAGCCCAACCCGGGGCAGATCCTGCGCGACCTCATGGCCCTGCGCGATCCGCTCTACCGGGAAGTCGCCGACGTGGTGGTGGAAACCGACGAGCGGCCGCCGCGCCTGGTGGTGCTGGAGATACTCGATCGCCTGCGCAGGCTGGAGCGCCATTAAAGGGCGCCCGGTTCTGCGTTATCCTAGTGCCCTTTCCTGTCTGGGGGCTTCATGCGCACACTCACTGTCGATCTCGGCGACCGCAGCTACCCGATCCACATCGGCGAAGGGCTGCTGGACGACCCGCGCCATTTCGCGCCCTACATCCGTGGGCGGCAGGTCGCCATCGTCACCAACGAGACCATCGCCCCGCTGTACCTGGCGCGCCTGCAGAAGACGCTGGCCGACTACGCGCAGATCGCCGTGGTCCTGCCCGATGGCGAGGCCTACAAGCAGTGGGAAACCCTGCAGTTGATCTTCGATGCCCTGCTGCAGGCGCGGCATGACCGCAAGACCACCCTGATCGCCCTCGGCGGCGGCGTGGTCGGCGACATGACCGGCTTCGCCGCCGCCTGCTACCAGCGCGGCGTCGACTTCATCCAGGTGCCGACCACCCTGTTGTCCCAGGTGGACTCCTCGGTGGGCGGCAAGACCGGCATCAACCACCCGCTGGGCAAGAACATGATCGGCGCCTTCTACCAGCCGCAGGCGGTGGTCATCGATGCCGCCTCGCTGCGTACGCTGCCGGCCCGCGAGCTGTCCGCCGGCCTGGCGGAAGTCATCAAGTACGGCCTGATCTGCGACGAGCCCTTCCTCGCCTGGCTGGAAGACAACGTCGATGCGCTGCTGGCGCTCGACTCCGCCGCCCTGGCCGAAGCCATCGAGCGTTCCTGCGCGGCCAAGGCACGCGTGGTGGGCGCCGACGAACGGGAGTCCGGGGTGCGCGCCACCCTGAACCTGGGCCACACCTTCGGCCACGCCATCGAGACCCACATGGGCTATGGCGTCTGGCTGCACGGCGAAGCCGTGGGCGCGGGAACCGTGATGGCACTGCAGATGTCGCATCTGTTGGGCTGGCTGACCGCCGCCGAGCGCGATCGTGGCGTGCGCCTGCTGCAGCGGGCGAAACTGCCGGTAGTGCCGCCGAAGGAAATGAGCGCCGGGGACTTCCTCGAGCACATGGCGGTGGACAAGAAGGTGCTCGACGGCCGTCTGCGCCTCGTATTGCTGAAAGGGCTGGGGGATGCGGTGGTCACTGCGGACTTCCCTCGTGAGATTCTGGAAGAAACCCTGCGTACTGATTACCAGGCCCTGGTCGATCAGTTAGGAGAACATTGAGGTCCCATGTCCAGCTTGCATGCCGATGAGGCCTTCCTGGCCCACTACCAGTTCAGCCACGACCCCTTCGCTCCGCGGGTTCCTGGCTTCAAGTTCTTCCCGGCACAGCGCAAGCCGGTGCTGGGCCAACTGCACCACCTGGCGCGCTACAGCCACCTGCTGCTGGCGGTGACCGGCCCCCTGGGCAGCGGCAAGACCCTGCTGCGCCAGGCCCTGGTGGCCAGCACCAACAAGGACGCGGTGTCCAGCGTGGTGATCTCCGGCCGCTCGGCGGCCGACGAGGCCACCCTGATGCGCCAGCTGGCCCAGGGCCTGGGCATCACTCAGGTGAGCATCGAGGCCATCCTGGCCAAGGTCGCCCAGCTGGCGATCACCGGGCAGGACGTCTACCTGCTGGTGGACGATGCCGAGCAATTGCGCGACGGCGCCCTCGAAGTGCTGCTGTTGCTGGCCGCCGGCAACAGCGAGGCGCGCCTGCACGTGTTCCTGTTCGGCGAGCCCGAGCTGCTGTCGCGGCTGGAGGCGCTGTCCGAGGGCGAGGAACGCTTCCACGCCATCGAGCTGCAGCCCTACAGCGAGGAAGAGACCCGCGAATACCTGGCGCAGCGCCTGGAAGGCGCCGGCCAGGGCGCGGAGCTGATTTCCGACGACCTGCTGGCCGACATCCACGAGCAATCCGGCGGCTGGCCGGGCTCGATCAACCAGGTGGCCCGCGATGCCCTGATCGAGGCGATGCTGGCCGACCGTGGCGGTGCCCGCAAGGCTGCCCCCGGCGCCGGCCTGCGCCTGCCGAAGAAGCATCTGCTGATCCTCGGCGTGGTCGCCATCGGCGTGGTCGCCGCCTGGTTCATGCAGGGCCGCACCAGCAAGCCGGATAGCGCCGCCACCCAGGCTTCCGCGCAACTGCCGATGGGCTCCGCCGCGCAACCGGGCGCCGCCCAGGCGCCGGCCTCGGGTTCCGGCCCCTCGGTGGAATTCGCCGGCTCCAACCAGCCGGTGCCGCTGCCGCTGGTGGGCGAGGCCCAGCCGGTGATCCGCGAGCCCATGGCCCAGGCCGGTGGCCAGGAAGATGCCGACGAGGGCGCCATGCCCGCGCCAGGCGTGCCGCCGACCGTGACCACCTCCGCACCGCCGCTCGCGCCGCTGGCCGGCAAGAGCGCGGCGCAGCCGCTGAACCCGGTGCCGCCGGCGCCGAGCGTGGCGAGCGCTTCGGCGCAGCCGGTGGTTTCGGCGCCGGCTCCCGTGCCGGCGCCGGCCAGCAAGCCGGTGGCCAAGGCCGAGCCGGTCAAGCCGGTCGCCAAGCCCGCGGCCAAGCCGGCCGAGCCCAAGGCCGTGGCCAAGGCGGCGCCGAGCAAGCCCGCCGCCGCCCCGGCCAAGGCCAGCGCCGCCGCCGGTGGTGCCGGCAGCCAGTGGTATCGCTCGCAGCCCGCGGGGAATTATGCTGTGCAGGTGCTGGGCACCGGCTCCGAGGCCAGCGCCAAGGCCTACATCAGCAAGCAGGGTGGCGGCGAGTACCGCTACTTCCGCAAGACCCTGCAGGGCAAGCCGTTCTACGTGGTGACCTACGGCAGCTTCCCCAGCCGCGCCGCCGCCCAGGCCGCGGTGAAGAGCCTGTCGGCCAAGGCCCAGGGCGGCAAACCCTGGCCGCGCACCTTCGCCAGCATCCAGCAGGAAATCGCCGGCGCCCACTGACGGCACTGTCGCAAAAATGAAAACCCGCCAGTCACAAGCACGACTGGCGGGTTTTTTCTTTCAGGAATGCGACATTCAGTTTCAGCCCCTCGCCAAAAATTTGTGACGCGCCTTTTACCTATGTACAATGGCCTCCCTTTGCCTGTCGGAAACTTGCCGCTTGAGCGAGAAGACAGGCGAAGTCGCTGAATTAAAAAAGTTTTGCCGGTGAGAGTTCCCTATGAAAGCAGGTCTGTACCATCCTGAGACGTTCAAGGATAACTGCGGATTCGGCCTGATCGCCCATATGCAGGGCGAGCCAAGCCATGAACTTCTGCAAACCGCCATCGAAGCACTGACCTGCATGACCCACCGAGGTGGGATCAACGCGGACGGGAAGACCGGGGACGGCTGCGGGCTGCTGATCCAGAAGCCCGACGAGTTCCTGCGTGCGGTGGCCAAGGCCGAATTCGCGACCGACCTGCCCGCCCAGTATGCGGTGGGCATGGTCTTCTTCAACCAGGACCCGGTGAAGGCCGAGGCCGCTCGCGCGAACATGAACCGCGAGATCGAGGCCGAAGGCCTGCAACTGGTCGGCTGGCGCAAGGTGCCGATCGACACCAGCGTGCTCGGCCGCCTGGCCCTGGAGCGCCTGCCGCAGATCGAGCAGGTGTTCGTCGGCGGCGAAGGCCTGTCCGACCAGGACTTCGCCGTGAAGCTGTTCTGCGCCCGCCGCCGTTCCTCGGTGGCCAACGCCGCGGATGCCGACCACTACGTCTGCAGCTTCTCGCACAAGACCATCATCTATAAGGGCCTGATGATGCCGGCGGACCTCGCCGCCTTCTATCCGGACCTCTCGGACGAGCGCCTGAAGACCGCCATCTGCGTCTTCCACCAGCGCTTCTCCACCAACACCCTGCCGAAGTGGCCGCTGGCCCAGCCGTTCCGCCTGCTGGCGCACAACGGCGAGATCAACACCATCACCGGCAACCGCAACTGGGCCCAGGCCCGGCGCAGCAAGTTCACCAACGAGTTCATGCCGAACCTCGACGAGCTGGGCCCGCTGGTCAATCGCGTGGGTTCGGACTCCTCCAGCATGGACAACATGCTCGAGCTGATGGTCACCGGCGGCATGGACATGTTCCGCGGCCTGCGCATGATCATTCCGCCGGCCTGGCAGAACGTCGAGACCATGGACGCCGACCTGCGCGCGTTCTATGAATTCAACTCGCTGCACATGGAGCCGTGGGACGGCCCCGCCGGCGTGGTGCTGACCGACGGCCGCTACGCCGTCTGCCTGCTCGACCGCAACGGCCTGCGCCCGGCGCGCTGGGTCACCACCCGCAACGGCTACATCACCCTGGCCTCGGAAATCGGCGTCTGGGACTACAAGGCCGAGGACGTCCTGGCCAAGGGTCGCGTCGGCCCGGGGCAGATCCTCGCGGTGGACACCGAGACCGGCCAGCTGCTGCAGACCGAGGACATCGACAACCGCCTGAAGTCGCGCCACCCCTACAAGCAGTGGCTGCGCCAGAGCGCGCTGCGCATCCAGGCGACCCTGGAGGACGACCAGGGCGTGGCCAGCTACGACAGCGACCAGCTCAAGCAGTACATGAAGATGTTCCAGGTCACCTTCGAGGAGCGTGACCAGGTGCTGCGCCCGCTGGCCGAGCAGGGCCAGGAAGCGGTCGGCTCGATGGGCGACGACACCCCGATGGCGGTGCTGTCCAAGCGCATCCGCTCGCCCTACGACTACTTCCGCCAGGTCTTCGCCCAGGTGACCAACCCGCCGATCGACCCGCTGCGCGAGGCGATCGTGATGTCCCTGGAGACCTGCCTGGGCGTCGAGCAGAACATCTTCGAAGAGTCGCCGCACCACGCCAACCAGGCCATCCTGACCACCCCGGTGATCTCCCCGGCGAAGTGGCGCAGCCTGATGAACCTGGAGCGCCCGGGCTTCGACCGTCACCACATCGACCTGAACTACGACGAGTCCGTCGGCCTGGAAGCGGCCGTGCGCAACATCGCCGACCAGGCCGAGGAAGCCGTGCGCGCCGGCAAGGTGCTGCTGGTGCTGTCCGACCGCCACATCGCCCCCGGCAAGCTGCCGGTGCACGCGGCCCTGGCCGTCGGCGCCGTGCACCATCGCCTGGTGCAGACCGGCCTGCGCTGCGACTCCAACATCCTGGTGGAGACCGCCACCGCCCGTGACCCGCATCACTTCGCGGTGCTGGTGGGCTTCGGCGCCTCCGCGGTCTACCCGTTCCTCGCCTACGAGGTGCTGGCCGACCTGATCCGCACCGGTGAAGTGCTGGGCGACCTCTACGAGGTGTTCAAGTACTACCGCAAGGGCATCTCCAAGGGCCTGATGAAGATCCTCTCGAAGATGGGCATCTCCACCGTGGCTTCGTACCGCGGCGCCCAGCTGTTCGAGGCGATCGGCCTGTCCGACGAGGTCACCGGCCTGTGCTTCCCGGGCGTGCCCAGCCGCATCCAGGGCGCGCGCTTCCTCGACATCGAGAACGAGCAGAAACTGCTGGCCGGCGAGGCCTGGAACAACCGCAAGGCGATCCAGCAGGGCGGCCTGCTGAAGTTCGTCTACGGCGGCGAGTACCACGCCTACAACCCGGACGTGGTCAACACCCTGCAGGCCGCCGTGCAACAGGGCGACTACGAGAAGTTCAAGGAATACACCGCGCTGGTGGACAAGCGCCCGGTGTCGATGCTCCGCGACCTGCTGCAGGTGAAGCCCGTCGAGCAGCCGCTGAGCCTCGACGAGATCGAGCCGCTGGAGTCGATCTTCAAGCGCTTCGACGCCGCCGGCATCTCCCTCGGCGCGCTGTCGCCGGAGGCCCACGAGGCCCTGGCCGAGGCGATGAACCGCCTTGGCGGGCGTTCCAACTCCGGTGAGGGCGGCGAGGACCCGGCGCGCTACGGCACGCTGAAGAGCTCGAAGATCAAGCAGGTGGCCACCGGCCGCTTCGGCGTGACCCCGGAATACCTGGTCAACGCCGAGGTCCTGCAGATCAAGGTGGCCCAGGGCGCCAAGCCCGGCGAGGGCGGCCAGCTGCCCGGCGGCAAGGTCAACGGCCTGATCGCCCGCCTGCGCTATGCGGTGCCCGGCGTGACCCTGATCTCTCCGCCGCCGCACCACGACATCTACTCCATCGAGGACCTGGCGCAACTGATCTTCGACCTCAAGCAGGTCAACCCGCAGGCGCTGGTGTCGGTGAAGCTGGTCTCCGAGCCGGGCGTGGGCACCATCGCCGCCGGCGTGGCCAAGGCCTATGCCGACCTGATCACCATCTCCGGCTACGACGGTGGTACCGGCGCCTCGCCCATCACCTCCATCAAGTACGCCGGCAGCCCGTGGGAACTGGGCCTGGCCGAGGCGCACCAGACCCTGCGCGGCAACGACCTGCGCGGCAAGGTCCGCGTGCAGACCGACGGCGGCCTGAAGACCGGCCTGGACGTGATCAAGGCGGCCATCCTCGGCGCCGAGAGCTTCGGCTTCGGCACCGCGCCGATGATCGCCCTGGGCTGCAAGTACCTGCGCATCTGCCACCTGAACAACTGCGCCACCGGCGTGGCCACCCAGAACGACAAGCTGCGCAAGGACCACTTCATCGGCACCGTCGAGATGGTGACGAACTTCTTCACCTTCATCGCCAGCGAGACCCGCGAGTGGCTGGCCAGGCTGGGCGTGCGCAGCCTCGCCGAGCTGATCGGGCGTACCGACCTGCTGGAAATCCTGCCCGGCGAAACCGCCAAGCAGGGCAACCTCGACCTCACGCCGCTGCTGGGCAGCGACCTGATCCCGGCCGAGAAGCCGCAGTTCTGCGAAGTGGAGAAGAACCCGCCGTTCGACCAGGGCCTGCTGGCCGAGAAGATGGTCGAGCTGGCCCGTGGCGCCATCGAGGGCGCCAAGGGCGGCGAGTACGCGCTGGACATCTGCAACTGCGACCGTTCCATCGGCGCGCGCGTGTCCGGCGAGATCGCCCGTGTGCACGGCAACCAGGGCATGGCCAAGGCGCCGATCACCTTCCGCTTCAAGGGCACCGCGGGGCAGAGCTTCGGCGTGTGGAACGCCGGCGGCCTGCACCTGTACCTGGAAGGCGACGCCAACGACTACGTGGGCAAGGGCATGACCGGCGGCAAGCTGGTGGTCACCCCGCCCAAGGGCAGCCCGTTCAAGACCCAGGAGTCGGCCATCCTCGGCAACACCTGCCTGTACGGCGCCACCGGCGGCAAGCTGTTCGCCGCCGGCACCGCGGGCGAGCGTTTCGGCGTGCGCAACTCCGGCGCCCACGCCGTGGTGGAAGGCACCGGCGACCACTGCTGCGAATACATGACCGGCGGTTTCGTCTGCGTACTGGGCAAGACCGGCTACAACTTCGGCTCCGGCATGACCGGGGGCTTCGCCTATGTCCTGGACATGGACAACACCTTCGTCGACCGCGTGAACCATGAGCTGGTGGAAATCCAGCGGATCAGCGGCGAGTCGATGGAGGCCCAGCGCAGTCACCTGCGCAAGGTCCTGGTGGAATATGTCGAGGAAACGGCGAGCGAGTGGGGTGCGAACCTGCTGGAGAACCTCGACGACTACCTGCGTCGGTTCTGGCTGGTGAAACCGAAGGCCGCCAGCCTCGGTTCCCTGCTGACCAGCACCCGTGCCAACCCGCAGTGAAGCCGCTATAGGCGCCAGGCCACAGGCTGCAGGCCGGCCTGGCCCTTACCGTGTAGTTTGCCTGCGGCCCGCAGCCTGAAGCCTGCGGCCGCTGTAAATGAGGTCTTGAAATGTCTGAACGTCTCAACAATGACTTCCAGTTCATCGAAGTCGGGCGCAAGGATCCGAAGAAGAAACTGCTGCGCCAGCGCAAGCGCGAGTTCGTGGAAATCTACGACCTGTTCAAGCCGCAGCAGGCGGCCGACCAGGCGCACCGCTGCCTGGGCTGCGGCAACCCGTACTGCGAATGGAAGTGCCCGGTACACAACTTCATCCCCAACTGGCTGAAGCTGGTTTCCGAAGGCAACATCCTGGCCGCCGCCGAGCTGTCGCACCAGACCAACACCCTGCCGGAAGTCTGCGGCCGGGTGTGCCCGCAGGACCGCCTCTGCGAGGGTGCCTGCACCCTCAACGACGGCTTCGGCGCGGTGACCATCGGTTCGGTGGAGAAGTACATCACCGACACCGCCTTCGCCATGGGCTGGCGCCCGGACATGTCCAAGGTCAAGCCCACCGGCAAGCGCGTCGCGGTGATCGGCGCGGGCCCGGCCGGCCTGGGCTGCGCCGACGTGCTGGTGCGCAACGGCGTGACCCCGGTGGTGTTCGACAAGAACCCGGAGATCGGCGGCCTGCTGACCTTCGGCATCCCCGAGTTCAAGCTGGAAAAGACCGTGCTCAGCCGCCGTCGTGAAGTCTTCACCGGCATGGGCATCGAGTTCCGCCTGAACACCGAGATCGGCAAGGACGTGACCATGCAGCAACTGCTCGACGAGTTCGACGCGGTGTTCATGGGCATGGGTACCTACACCTACATGAAAGGCGGCTTCCCCGGCGAGGACCTGCCCGGCGTGCACGACGCGCTGGACTTCCTGATCGCCAACGTGAACCGCAACCTGGGCTTCGAGAAGTCCCCCGAGGACTTCGTCGACATGAAGGGCAAGCGCGTGGTGGTCCTGGGTGGTGGCGACACCGCGATGGACTGCAACCGCACCTCGATCCGCCAGGGCGCCAAGGCCGTGACCTGCGCCTACCGCCGCGACGAGGCGAACATGCCCGGCTCGCGCAAGGAAGTGAAGAACGCCAAGGAAGAGGGCGTGAAGTTCCTCTTCAACCGCCAGCCCATCGCCATCGTCGGCGAGGACAAGGTGGAAGGCGTGAAGGTGGTCGAGACCCGTCTGGGCGAGCCGGACGCCCGCGGCCGCCGCAGCCCCGAGCCGATCCCGGGCTCCGAGGAGATCATCCCGGCCGAAGCCGTGCTGATCGCCTTCGGCTTCCGCCCGAGCCCGGCTCCCTGGTTCGACGAGCACCAGGTCGAGATCGACAACCAGGGCCGCGTCATCGCCCCGGCCGCCGCGCAGTTCAAGCACCAGACCAGCAACCCGAAGATCTTCGCCGGCGGCGACATGGTCCGCGGTTCCGACCTGGTGGTGACGGCGATCTTCGAAGGGCGCACTGCGGCCGAAGGTATCCTCGATTACCTCGGCGTCTGACACCTGCTTTTGTAGGAGCGAGCTTGCTCGCGAACAAACCCCGCAGCGGGGCCAGGGTTCGCGAGCAAGCTCGCTCCTACGAAAAGCAAAGGCACATGGCGCTGCGGCAGAATGCCGCGATGGACAAAAGGCACGGCCCCCTCCGTGCCTTTTGCTTTGGGCTTTGCGAAAATGCCCGCACTTTTTTGCCGGATGCCGCCATGACTGCCCTGAAGAACGATCGCTTCCTCCGTGCCCTGCTCAAGCAGCCCGTCGACGTCACCCCCGTGTGGATGATGCGCCAGGCCGGCCGCTATCTCCCGGAATACCGCGCCACCCGCGCCAAGGCCGGGGACTTCATGAGCCTGTGCATGAACCCGCAGCTGGCCTGCGAGGTGACCCTGCAGCCGCTGGACCGCTACCCGCAGCTGGACGCGGCGATCCTCTTCTCCGACATCCTCACCATCCCCGACGCCATGGGCCAGGGCCTGTACTTCGAGACCGGCGAAGGTCCGCGCTTCAGGAAGGTGGTCTCCAGCCTGGCGGACATCGAGGCGCTGCCTATCCCCGACCCGGAGAAGGACCTGGGCTACGTTATGGACGCAGTGCGCACCATCCGCCGCGAGCTGAACGGCCGGGTGCCGCTGATCGGTTTCTCCGGCAGCCCCTGGACCCTGGCCACCTACATGGTCGAGGGCGGCTCCAGCAAGGACTTCCGCAAGTCCAAGGCGATGCTCTACGACAACCCGCAGGCCATGCACGCGCTGCTCGACAAGCTGGCGCAGTCGGTGACCAGCTACCTCAACGGGCAGATCCGCGCCGGCGCCCAGGCCGTGCAGATCTTCGACTCCTGGGGCGGCAGCCTGTCGTCGGCGGCCTACCAGGAGTTCTCCCTGGCCTACATGAAGAAGATCGTCGACGGCTTGGTCCGCGAGCACGACGGCCGCCAGGTGCCGGTGATCCTCTTCACCAAGGGCGGCGGCCTGTGGCTGGAGTCCATGGCTGAGGTCGGCGCCGAGGCCCTGGGCCTGGACTGGACCTGCGACATCGGCAGTGCCCGCGCCCGTGTCGGCGACAAGGTGGCACTGCAGGGCAACATGGACCCGTCGGTGCTCTACGCCAACCCGGAAGCCATCCGCCGCGAAGTGGCGCGCATCCTCGGCGCCTACGGCCAGGGCAGCGGCCACGTGTTCAACCTCGGCCACGGCATCACCCCGGAAGTCGACCCGGCCCATGCCGGCGCCTTCTTCGAGGCAGTGCACGAACTGTCGGCGCAGTATCACTGACGCGTAGGGCGAATAACCGTTCGCGGTTATCCGCCGCCGGCCGGAGCATCGGCGCCCGGGGATGGCGGCGGATAACGCCGTAGGCGTTATGCGCCCTACGGGCCGGGCGGGAATTCGCTGCCAATCTGTAGAAGCGGGCCCTGCCCGCGATTCGCGCGCAGGGCGCGCTCCTACAAAACATGCAGCCAACGAAAAAGCCCCGCCATTGCAGACTGTGTGAAAACCTAGCAGTCTGAGTGCAAGCCCAAGACAATGCCCGTATCGATCGATACGGGCATTGTCGTTTATGGGCTATATCCGCGGTGAAGGGCGTGATCAGGGCAGCTTGTTTCCAGTGTGTCTGGATGAACTGGTCCCCGAAGAACATCTGGTCCGCGTGATCGAGGCCTACGTGGCGCGGCTGGATTTGCACAGACTGGGCTTCAGCAAGGCGCGAGCTAGCAAGGTTGGACGTCCGGCCTATGATCCGGCCGACTTGCTCAAGCTGTACCTGTATGGCTACTTCCATCGAATCCGTTCCTCGCGCCGACTGGAGGCCGAGTGCCAGCGCAATGTCGAAGTGATGTGGTTGCTGGGCCAACTGGTACCGGACTTCAAGACCATTGCCGATTTCCGTAAAGACAACGGTGTGGCGTTCCAGGCAACCTGCCGTGCCTTTGTGCAGTTCTGCCGTCAGGTCGGGCTGATCGGTGGTCAGTTGGTGGCTATCGATGGCAGCAAGTTTCAGGCGGTGGCTTCACGACGCAAGCACTTGAGCCTGGCGCGGCTCAAGCGTCAGCAAGCCAGACTGGAGGCCGAGATCGCTCGTTATCTGAGCGATCTGGATGAAGCCGACCGCGCCGAAGCCGGCGAAGGGATCGACCGGGGGGCCGTCAAGACCGCCCTCGAACAGTTGCAGGCTCGGCATGCTGACAACCTGACCTGCCAGGTCCTGATGCAGGCCCAGGGGCTGGAGCAATTCGTGATCGGCGAGTCCGATGCCCAGTTGATGCGAACCCAGCAGGGGGCGCGGGTCGCCTACAACGTGCAAAGCGCCGTCGATGACAAGCATTGCCTAGTGCTGCACCACGAGGTGACCCGGGACGGCAATGACACTCGCCAACTGCAGCCGATGGCCGAAGCCAGCCAAGCGGTGCTGGCGCAGGCACAGCTGACGGTCACGGCAGACGCCGGTTACTCCAATGGCGAGCAGTTCCATGCTTGCGAAGAGGCGGGCATCACCGCGTATGTGCCGCTGAACCGTGGTATCAACAACCACGGCAAGGGCATGGAGCTGTTCGATCGCAGCATCTTTACCTACGACGCGGAGCACGACCGCTATCAGTGCCCGGCGGGCCAGTGGCTCCTCCTCAAGCAGGTACGCGGCATGGAGAGGATTTACGCGATCAGCGGCGATTGCTGCGCTTGCCCTTTGCAGTCGCGCTGTACGAACAGCAAGCGCCGTCATCTCACCCGTCACGCCCATGAATCGGCTTTCGAGCGTATGCAGCAACGCCTGAAGGCCCGACCGGACATGATGGCCAAGCGCCGATCCATCGTTGAACACCCCTTCGGCAACCTGAAGCAGTGGATATTTGGCAACGGCCGCTTCCTGCTACGGCAGTTAGGGGGCGCCAGCACGGAAATGGCCCTGGCCGTGCAGGCCTACAACCTCAAGCGTGCGATCCAGGTACTCGGTGCTCGTCGCTTGATCGAATTGATGGCCTGATGTTCCCCAGAAAAGCCAACGCCCCGAACCAGTCGGGGCGTTGGCTTGGCCTTGCTCTCAGCGTGTTTTCACACAGTCTGAGATGCCGGGCTTTTTCAGGTCACGCGAAGGCTCAGGCCTTGACGCGGGACTTGTACTCGCCGGTGCGGGTATCGATCTCGATGGAGTCGCCGATTTCGCAGAACGCGGAAACCTGCAGCTCGGCACCGTTCTTCAGGCGGGCGGTCTTCATGACCTTGCCGGAAGTGTCGCCGCGGACAGCCGGCTCGGTGTAGACGATTTCACGAACGATGGTGGTCGGCAGTTCGACGGAGATCACCTTGTCGTTGTAGAAAACCGCTTCGCAGACGTCGGTCATGCCGTCTTCGATGAAGGTCAGCACGCCTTCCAGGTCGCCCTTCTCGATTTCGTACTGGTTGAACTCGTTGTCCATGAAGACGTACAGCGGGTCCGCGAAGTAGGAGTAGGTCACTTCCTTGCGGTCGAGGATGATCGGTTCCAGCTTGTCATCGGCCTTGAACACGGTCTCGGTGCCGGCGCCGGTCAGCAGGTTCTTCAGCTTCATCTTGACGACGGCGCTGTTACGGCCGGACTTGTTGAACTCGGCCTTCTGGATGACCCAGGGGGCGCCGTTGATGTTGGCAACCTGGCCTGCGCGGAACTCTTGAGCGGTTTTCATACGAATATCCGATTTGGATTGGAGACAAAAAACAGGGGACGTATCATAGCCAATTTGTATAAAAACGCACCAGCCCCGCGGCGAGATCCGGCTGTGCGGCATGCTTTTCGCTCCAGCGCAGCGCCCATTCCCGCCAGTCTCCGGCCCGCTGCTGCAGCGCCATCCAGGCCGTCGCCGCGTCGCCGAGGCCGTTCCAGGCGTGCCAGTAGGCCAACAGGGCAGCCTCGAGCCCAGGCTCCATGCCTTCGCTGTATAGAGAGAGGAAGGCGTCCAGCTTCTCCAGGTGCACGCCCTCCTCCTGCTCATAGATGTGCCAGACGAACGGCCGCCCCGCCCAGAGCGCGCGGACGAAGGAATCCTCGCCGCGCACCGCGTTGACATCGCAGCTCCACAGCAGCAGGTCGTAGTCCTCCTGGCGGACGAACGGCAGTACCTGCACCCGCAGGCCAGCGCGCCGGTGGCGGTCGCCCGGCGCCAGCCCGGGCAGGCCCAGCCAGGCGGCGACATCGCCCAGCACGCGCCCTTCCGGCACCAGCAACAGCGTGGGTCGCGATCCCTGCGCCAGCGCATCCAGCCAGGACGCCAGCGCCGGGTTCTCGTAGGCGAACAGGGAAATCAGGCATTCCTCACCCTGCACCTCCACGTCGAGGCTGGCCAGGAACCTCCGTCGGCAGGCGTCATCCGCCTGGAACGCCCGGCGCCGCTCCAGCAACCCCGCCTCGCGCAGCAGACCACCGACGCCAGCCTGGAAGCCGGGAAAATAGAAATACTTCTGCAGGCCGCTGGCCTGCAGCGAAGGCAGCCCATGACAGGAAGCCACCCAGTCCTCGGCGCTCAGGTATTCCAGGTTCAGCCACAGCGGCGGCACGGCGCGCCCGCGCATGGCCTCCACGTAGGCCGGCGGCAGCGGGCAGGCGAACGCCTCGATGACCACGTCGGCGGCCGGCGTGTCCTCCCACAGCGCCGGCCAGTGGCGGACCTCGACGCCCGCCAGGCGCTGGCCGGGCAGCGCCGGATCGGCCCCGGGGCACAGCCGCGCGAACGCCTTGAGGTCGTCCACCCACAGGCGCACCGCCTGGCCATGCTCGCCGGCGAGCTGGCGGGCCAGGCGCCAGGTCACGCCGATGTCGCCGTAGTTGTCCACCACGCAGCAGAAGAGATCCCAGCTCGCCATCGCACTCGCCTTTACAAGGAAGCCGCCAGTTTAACAAGGCGGGCCGCCGCGGTTTCCCCTTGATCACCTTAAGCCGATGAATCCGTTGAAAAAACATTTGCGTTTGGGAAAACCTTTGAGTAAAGTGCGCGCCTCGACAGACAACGCGCTGTCGAAACCCTGGTGAGGTGTCCGAGCGGTTGAAGGAGCACGCCTGGAAAGTGTGTATACGGGAAACCGTATCGAGGGTTCGAATCCCTCCCTCACCGCCAGATCAAAAGCCCGGCTGACTGATGAAGTTAGCCGGGCTTTTTCATTCCAGCCGGTTGCATCCAATGCACCGGCAATTGGCGACCACAGTTACTCGCCGTTAGTTCCCACCAGACTTTCGTCCTATCGCGAATTAGCATTAGTTCGGGGCGCTATACTCGAACACTTGGCCCGTGCTTCACGACATTGCAACAGCCCCACTGTAGGGCAGCCGGGCGTATCTGCACATTTTTTGCACAACATGCCGGGGTAATAAGAGTTCAACCCCGCGTAGCATGAAAAAAAAGTGCCCTACTTGCGTTCAGTCAGTTTACTTACTACAAGTAATGAGTACTATGTAGTCCGGCTAATTTCCCAGTCCCATGGGGAATTGCTTTAATGGAAATGTCCACCTTAAGGGGAACACGATGAACAACGTTCTGAAATTCTCTGCTCTGGCTCTGGCTGCTGTTCTGGCCACCGGTTGCAGCAGCCACTCGAAAGAAACCGAAGCCCGTCTGACCGCTACTGAAGACGCCGCTGCCCGTGCCCAAGCCCGCGCTGACGAAGCCTACCGTCACGCTGACGAAGCTCTGGCCGCTGCTCAGAAAGCCCAGCAGACCGCTGACGAGGCTAACGAGCGCGCCCTGCGTATGCTGGACAAAGCCAGCCGCAAGTAATAGATCCTCGGATCTGTTCGAAAAGCCGACCTCTCGAGGTCGGCTTTTTTATTGCCCGGCGTTTTCCACGGGCAGCAAAAAGCCCGCGGACCTTGCGGTCGGCGGGCTCCTGCGGCAGGCCCCGGGCGTCAGGGCATCTGCACCGTCGTGTTCTCGCTGGCGGCCACCGAGGTACCGGGCTGCTGCGGCTGGGCGATGGCCACCGGCAGGCCGTCTTCGGCCGCCACCACTTCGCGCACCACGTTCCAGTCCATCTGCATCTGGTTGGCGATGTCTTCACGCTTGAGCAGCGCGTTGATCACCGCGGTGTGCTTGTCCACGACCGAAGGGTTGCCATGGTCGTCGATCGGCGTGTGCGCCTCCAGGTAGATCTTGCCTTCGCTGCGGCCGAACTTGTACGGCTCGTTGATGATGCGCACCGAAGTGCCCACCGGCACCATGGGGAAGAGCTCGGTCACGTCGCCGTTGTACATGCGGAAGCAACCGTGGCTGGTGCGGGTGCCAATGCCGAACTTCTTGTTCGAACCGTGGATCAGGTAGCCGGGAACGCCCAGCGACATCTTGTACGGGCCCAGCGGGTTGTCCGGGCCCGGCGGCACCACGGTCGGCAGCGGGTCGCCGTCGGCGGCGTGCTCGGCGCGGATCGACGCCGGCGGGTACCAGGCCGGGTCCTTGGTCTTGGCGACGATGTTGGTGTGGGCGATGGGCGAGCCCCAGCCCTCGCGGCCGATACCCAGCGGGTAGGTGTAGACCACGTTCTTGCCTTTCGGGAAGTAGTACAGGCGGTACTCGGCGATGTTGATCACGATGCCTTCGCGCGGGCCCGGCGGCAGGATGAAGCGGGTCGGGATGATGACCTCGGTGCCCACGCCGGGCAGCCAGGCGTCGACGCCCGGGTTGGCGGCGAGCATCTCCTGGTAGCCCAGGTCATAGGTCTGGCCGAGGTCGGCGAAGGTGTCTTCGTACTTGGCCTTGATGACCTGCACCTGGCCGACGATATCCTCGCCGGGCGCCGGCAACGGCAGCTCGAGGGCGGAAACGGGGCCGGCCGAGAGCAGCGCGGCAAAAGACAGCGAGCAGGCGGCGATAACACGCGACAACATCCGGAGATCCTTGGCGAGAGCACAGTTGACAGAGGGGGCGTTAGTGTACCACTCAGACCCTGTTTTCCGGGAGAGTTCACAATAGCCAGGAAAATCGTTGCCCGCGCTTTTCCTGTTCCAGGCGTTTCAGGCACTCCGGGCACAGCCGCCGGTCGCGCAGCTGCGGCCGCTGAGCCTCGCGCCAGAGCGGTTGCGCCGGCAACAGGCCACCGCACAGGGTGCGGTCCGCTGGGGAGCCCAGCTCCAGCTGCCGGGCGACGAGATGCACGCGCACCTCGCGGCAGGCGAACAGATCGAGCTGGGAATCGGGTTCGATCAGCTGGTAGGCGAAGAGGGTCCAGGCGGGGCGGGACATGGCGGCTCCTGAAGGGTGCGCAAACATAGCGGAAAGCCCCCGCGCGGGGAAGCCTTCCGACGACCCGGCGATCAGAGCAACGGCTTGAGCTGCGGCCAGACGTTATCCAGCAGGCGCGGTTGCGCCACCACGGCCGGGTGGATGCCGTCCGCCTGCATCATCTGCGGCACCCCGCCCACGCCGTCGAGGAAGAACGGCACCAGCGGCACCTTGCCCTGCTCGGCGACCTGCTGGAACACCCGGGCGAAAGCCTGGGTATAGCGTTCGCCATAGTTGGGCGGCAGGCGCATGCCCAGCAGCAGCACCTTGGCCCCGGCCTGGCGCGAGGCCGCGACCATCGAAGCAAGATTCTGTTGCAATTGTTGCGGCGCCTGCCCGCGCAGGCCGTCGTTGCCGCCCAGCTCGATCACCACGACGCTCGGCTTCTCCCCGGAAAGCAGCGCCGGCAGGCGCGCCAGGCCGCCGGCGCTGGTGTCGCCGCTGACCGAGGCGTTGACCACCCGGTAGTCGAAACCCTCGTCCTTCAGCCGCTGCTCCAGCAGGCTGACCCAGCCGCGGCCGGTATCCACCCCCAAACCGGCGCTGATACTATCGCCGACGACCAGCAGCGTCTGCGCCGCGGCTTGCTGGGCGACCAGCAGCAACGCCAGGCAGACGCTCGATAGCCATGCACGCATCGGACCCTCCATGAGCGAAAGCATTCTCACCGCGCGCAACCTTAGCAAGGTCGTCCCCAGCGCGGAAGGTGAGCTGACCATCCTCCACGACCTCTCCCTGGCCCTGCAGCGCGGCGACAGCCTGGCCATCGTCGGCAGTTCCGGCTCCGGCAAGTCCACCCTGCTCGGCCTGCTGGCCGGGCTGGACCAGCCCAGCGGCGGCAGCGTCGAACTGGCCGGGCACCGCCTGGCGGAACTGGACGAGGACCAGCGCGCGCGGGTGCGCGCCGCCCATGTCGGCTTCGTCTTCCAGTCGTTCCAGCTGCTCGACAGCCTCGACGCGCTGGAGAACGTGATGCTGCCCCTGGAGCTGGAAGGCCGCGGCGACGCCCGCGAGCGCGCCCGTGTCCTGCTCGAGCGCGTCGGCCTGGGCCAGCGCCTGACCCACTACCCGCGCCAGCTCTCCGGCGGCGAGCAGCAGCGCGTCGCCATCGCCCGCGCCTTCGCCGCCGAGCCCGACGTGCTGTTCGCCGACGAGCCCACCGGCAACCTCGACAGCGCCACCGGCGAGCGCATCAGCGACCTGCTCTTCGAGCTCAACCGCGAGCGCCGCACCACCCTGGTCCTGGTCACCCACGACGAACGCCTGGCGCACCGCTGCCAACGGCAGATCCGCCTGGAAAGCGGCCACCTGATCGACCACGCGGAGCCCTGAGCCGATGAAATCGCTGCCGCTGTCGCGCCTGTTCGGCCTGGCCCTGCGCCAACTGCTGCGCGAGTGGAGCAGCGGCGAACTGCGCGTGCTCTTCTTCGCCTTGCTGGTGGCAGTGGCCGCCAGCTCCGCCATCGGCTACTTCAGCGCGCGGCTGAACGGCGCCATGCTGGTGCGCGCCTCGGAATTCCTCGGCGCCGATCTGGTCCTGAGCGGCACCCAGCCGGCCGCGCAGCAGCAGGTCGACAGCGGCAACCGCCTGGGCCTGAAGCACGCCTACAGCGTCGAGTTCTCCAGCGTCATCGCCACCGACCAGGGCATCCAGCTGAGCAGCGTCAAGGCAGTGGATGACAGCTACCCGTTGCGCGGCGAGCTGAAGAGCGCGGCGGCGCCCCTGGAGCCGGAGCAGGCCGGCGGTCGCCCGCAGCCCGGCGAGGTGTGGGTGGAGGCACGCCTGCTCACCAGCCTCGACCTGAAGGTCGGCGACAGCATCGAGATCGGCCGCCAGGGCCTGCGCATCGCCCGCGTGCTGACCTACGAGCCGGACCGCGCCGGCGACTTCTACAGCCTTACCCCGCGGGTGCTGATGAACCTGCGCGACCTGGACGCCACCGGCGTGGTCCAGCCCGGCAGCCGGGTGCGCTACCGCGACCTCTGGGAAGGCGACGGCGAAGCCCTGCAGGCCTACCGCCGCGCGATGGAACCGGGGCTGGCGGCGAACCAGCAGTTGCTCGACGCGCACCACGGCAACCGCCAGATCGGCGACGCCCTGGAACGCGCCGAGCGCTACCTGAACCTCGCCAGCCTGGCGGCCATCCTCCTCGCCGGCGTGGCGGTGGCGCTCTCGGCCAACCGCTTCGCCGCCCGCCGCTTCGACGCCAGCGCCCTGCTCCGCTGCCTGGGCCTGAGCCGTCGCGAAGCCCTGCTGCTCTATGGGCTGCAACTGTTCAGCCTGGGCCTGGCCGCCAGCCTGCTGGGCGCACTGCTCGGCTACCTGGCGCAGCTCGGCCTGGTGGCACTGCTGGGCGACCTGCTGCCGCCGCAGATTCCGCCGGCCGGGCCGGTACCGGCGCTGGCCGGCGTCGCCACCGGCCTGGTCGCCCTCGCCGGCTTCGCCCTGCCGCCTCTGGCGGCCCTGGGCCGGGTGCCGCCGCTGCGGGTACTGCGCAGCGACCTGCTGCCGGTGCCCATGCGCAGCTGGCTGGCCTACGGCTGCGCGCTGCTGGCGCTGGGCCTGATCATGTGGCGGCTGAGCCTGGACCTGCGCCTGACCCTGGCCCTGCTGGGCGGCGGGGTGGTCGCCGCGGCCCTGCTCGGCGGCCTGCTGCTGTTCGCCCTGAACAGCCTGCGCCGCCTGCTCGCGCGCGCCAGCCTGCCCTGGCGCCTGGGCCTGGGCCAGCTGCTGCGCCACCCGCTGGCCGCCGCCGGGCAGAGCCTGGCCTTCGGCCTGATCCTGCTGGCCATGGCGCTGATCGCCCTGCTGCGCGGCGAGCTGCTGGACACCTGGCACGCCCAGTTGCCGGCCAACGCGCCCAACTACTTCGCCCTGAACATCCTGCCGGCCGAGAAGGACGCCTTCGAGGCCCGCGTGCGCAAGGTCTCGCCCAACGCCGAAGGGCTCTTCCCCATGGTCCCCGGCCGCCTGGTGGCGGTGAACGGCCAGCCGGTGCAGGCGCTCAGCGAGGACGTGCGCAGCGAGCGCGCCCTGCAGCGCGACCTCGGCCTGACCTGGTCGCAGCAACTGCCCGCCGGCAACCAGCTGGTGGCCGGGCGCTGGTGGGGCGACGCCGCGGCGGGCGGACTGCCCGGCGTCTCGGTGGAGGAGAAGCTCGCCGGCAACCTCGGCATCAAGCTGGGCGACCGCCTGAGCTTCAGCGTCGCCGGGCAGACCCGCGAGGTGCAGGTGCAAAGCCTGCGCTCGGTGAAGTGGGACAACTTCCAGCCGAACTTCTTCATGGTCTTCCAGCCCGGCACCCTCGCCGACCTGCCGGTGACCTACCTGACCAGCTTCTACCTGCCCGCCAGCGACCAGCGCAGCGCCATCGAACTGGCCCGCGCCTTCCCCACCGTCACCCTGCTGCCGGTGGACGTGCTGCTGAGCCAGCTGCGCAGCATCCTCGACCAGGTCACCCTGGCGGTGGAATACGTGCTGGTGTTCGTCCTCGCCGCCGGCTTCGTGGTGCTCTTCGCCGGCCTGCAGGCCACCCTCGACGAGCGCCTGCGCCAGGGCGCCCTGCTGCGCGCCCTGGGCGCCGAGCGCGAGCTGCTGCAGCGCACCCGGCGCAGCGAGTTCGCCCTGCTCGGCGCGGTGAGCGGCGTGCTGGCGGCCCTGGGCTGCGAACTGATCAGCTACCTGCTCTACAGCCTGGTGTTCCAGTTGCCCTGGCGACCGCACCCCTGGTTGCTCGGCCTGCCGCTGCTGGGCGCGTTGCTGGTGGGCGGCGCCGGGTTGTTCGGCACGCGCCGGGCGCTGACCCTGAGCCCGCTGCGCCTGCTGCGCGAAGGCTGATAGACTCCCTGGCCTGCCCAGCCACAGCCGGAACCCCATGAGCCGTTATCGCCCGCCGCGCACCGCCGGAACTCCGTTGATCACCCCCGAAGGCGAGGCGCGCCTGCGCGCCGAACTGCACGAACTGTGGAACGTGCGCCGCCCCCAGGTGACCCAGGCGGTGAGCGAGGCGGCCGCGCTCGGCGACCGCTCGGAGAACGCCGAGTACATCTACGGCAAGAAGATGCTGCGCGAGATCGACAGCCGCGTGCGCTTCCTGCGCAAGCGCCTGGAGAACCTCAAGGTGGTGCGCGACCGCCCGGGCGACCCGAACAAGGTCTACTTCGGCGCCTGGGTGACACTGGAGGACGAGGACGGCGAACAGGCCCGCTACCGCATCGTCGGGCCGGACGAGCTGGACCTGCGCAGCAACCAGATCAGCATCGACTCGCCCCTGGCCCGCGCCCTGGTGGGCAAGGAGCTGGACGCCGAGGTGCTGGTGCGCACGCCGGCGGGCGAGAAGCTCTGGTTCGTGGTCGAGATCGACTATCCCTGAGCGAGGCCCCGCGCAGCGCCTGCCGGCGCAATCGCGGACAAGGTCCGCTCCTACAGGGAAATGCCGTACCTCCCGGCAGACTGTAGGAGCGGGCCCTGCCCGCGAATCGCGCGCAGGGCGCGCTCCTACAGGGGAATGGCGTGGGCGGGGCAGCGTAGGAGCGGATCTCATCCGCGAACCGCGCCGGTGGTTCCGGCTATCGCGGCCTCAGAACGCCGGCGGCCGGCGGGTGATCAGCCCCTGGCGGGCGACGCGGGTCAGCTCGTGGACCAGCGGCTGCAGTTCCTCGGCGCGCGGCGACTGGACCACGGCGAAGTCGAAATGATCGCGGGGGAAACGGGCGATTTCAGCGAGGTCGCCGGCGAACTGGATGAGGAAGGTGCGCGAGCCCTGCCAGCGCTTCGGCCAGCCTTCCAGGTAGCGGACCAGGGTGGGCTGGTGGTGGCCGCACAGGAGGATGCGCGGGTTGCGCCGCAGCAGGCCGGTGGTGATGGGGGCCAGGCGCACCTGGGGATTGGGACAGGTCATGGTGTCATGTCTCCGCCTCTGGGGTCCTGCTGGACGCGGCGAGAGGCACACCGAACCAGCGCTTTAGCGGTATTTCGATGCCCCAGGGGCATCAGCGCCCCGCAAGTTGCTACTTAAATCGGCGCTGTGCGGCATCCTAGAGAAGCCCCGGCGATACTGTCAAGGCGACTTCCGGCCAACGAGAGAGCCCCGATGAGCACCCCACCCCTGCGCCTGTTCTTCGCCCTGCCCTGCCCGGAAGAAATCCGTGCGCCCCTGGCCGCCTGGCGCGACGGCCTGGCCATCGACGGCCAGCCGGTGACGGCGGCCAACCTGCATCTCACCCTGGCCTTCCTAGGCGCGGTGCCGCGGGCCCGCAAGGCCGAGCTGCTGGCCCTGGGCGCGAGCCTGCCGCGCACGCCCTTCGAACTGTTCCTGGACCGCCTGGAACGCTGGCGCAACGGCATCCTGCACCTGGCGCCGACGAACATTCCGCCTGCGCTGCCCAGCCTGGTCCAGGCCCTGCAGGACGTCCTGCAGGTCGGCGGCTTCGAGACCGAACGCCGGCCCTTCCGCCCGCACCTGACCCTCGCCCGCCACTGCCGCCGGACGCCCGAGGCCACGGCGCGGTTCGCCTGGCCGGCCCGCGAGCTGGTGCTGTACAGCTCGGAGAACAGCCCCCACGGCGTGCACTACCGGGCCATCGGGCGCTGGCCGCTGGACGGCGAGCCGCTCAGGAACGATTGAGCGCGGCCCAGCCTTCGGCGAAATCGAGGAAGCGGCGCAGGCCCGCAGTGGGGTACTTGTCCACGTGCAGGGCGCGGAAGAAGGTGCGCCGCAGCGGCCCCAGGGGGTTGTCCAGGGCCACCAGCTCGCCACGCGCCAGCTCGTCCGCCACCACCCGCCGCGACAGGCAGCTGATGCCCGCGCCGCTGGCCACCAGGTGCTTGATCGCCTCGGCATTGCTCACCTCCAGCGGCGCCGCCAGGCTGCCCAGGCGCGGCAGCACCTGCTGCTCGAAGGTCACCCGGGTGCCGGAGCCGGCCTCGCGGAGAATCCAGCGTGTCGCCGCCAGTTGCCCGGGGCTCACCTGCGCCAGGTGCGCCAGGGGGTGGTCGGGCGCGGCGACCAGCAACAGCTCGTCCTCGACCCAGGGCAGCAACTGCACCTGGGGATGCTGGATGGGCGCCTCGATGTAGGCCACGTCCAGGCGGAACTCGCAGAGCGCGGCGAGAATCTCGCGGCTGTTGGCCACCTGCAGCTGCAGGCGGCTGTCCGGCAGCTCGGCGAGGAATCCCGCCATCACCTGCGGCAGCAGGTAGCCGCCGATGCTGCGGCTGGCGCCCAGGGCCAGTTGCACCGGCGCATGCTGGAACAGCGTCTCCAGTTCGGCGCCCTGGGCCAGCAGCGCGCAGGCCCGGGGGTACAGGGCGCGGCCGTTGTCGTTGAGCGCCAGGCGCTTGCCGCTGCGGTCGAACAGGCGCGTCTGCAGGGTGCGCTCCAGCTCCTGCAGGGCCTGGCTGGCCGCCGACTGCGAGAGGGCGATGGCGGCGGCCGCCTGGGTGACGTTGCCGTGTTCGGCGATGGCGGTGAAGGTGGCGAGCTGGCGCAGGGTGATTCGCGGGCCCATATCGATAAAACCGTTTGATCCAATAAGAACAATCCGTTTTTACACTAAGCGCCCGCCGCGCACCATGGCAGCACCTTACACAAGGAGCCCGCCATGCCTACCCTGCTGCGCCGCACGCCCTACCTGGTCCCCGGCGCCCTGCTCTGCCTGCTGATCGCCGGCGCCGCCAACCTGCTGGTGCGCATCCCCGCGATCCAGCACCTCGGCCTCGGCAGCCTGACCCTGGCCATCCTCCTCGGCCTGCTGCTGGGCAACCTCGGCCTGGCCCGCTTCGGCGGCCTGCGTCCCGGCGTCGACCTGTCGCGCCAGCAACTGCTGCGCCTGGGCGTGGTGCTCTACGGCCTGCGCCTGACCTTCCAGGACATCGCCGCGCTCGGCCCGGCGGCCCTGGTGATCGACGTACTGATGGTCGCCAGCACCCTGCTGGTGGCCGCCTGGGTCGGCGTGCGCTGGCTCAAGCTGCCGCGCGAAAGCGCCCTGCTGATCGGCGCCGGCAGCGCCATCTGCGGCGCCGCCGCGGTCATGGCGAGCAGCCCGGTGCTGCGCGCCCGCGCCGAGCACACCGCCGTGGCGGTGGCCACCGTGGTGCTGTTCGGCACCCTGGCCATGCTCCTGCACCCACTGCTGTTCGCCCACCTGCCGAACCTGTTCGGCAGCGCCAAGGCCTTCGGCATCTTCAGCGGCTCGACCATCCACGAGGTGGCCCAGGTGGTCGCCGCCGGGCGCGCCATGGACCCGGCCGCCGCCGACGCCGCGCTGATCAGCAAGATGCTCCGCGTGCTGTTGCTGGCCCCGGCCCTGCTCTGCCTGGGGCGCTTCGCCGCCAGCGACGAGGCCGGCGAAGGCAGGCGCCGCCTGCACATCCCCGGCTTCGCCGTGGCCTTCCTGCTGGTCACCGGCCTGCGTTCGCTGGGCCTGGTGCCGCATGCCTGGCTGGCGCCGCTGCAGCAACTGGATGACGTCATGCTGGGCATGGCCATGGCCGCCCTCGGCCTGGCCACCCGCCTCGGCGACCTGCGCCGCGAAGGTCCCAAACCGCTGCTGCTGGGCGCCGGTCTGTTCGTATTCCTGCTGGTCGGCGGCGGCCTGATCAACAGCGGCGTGCAGCACCTGCTGGGCTGAAGCGCAAAGAAAAAGGCGGATGCCGGTGGGCATCCGCCTTTTTCATGGCTGCCGGGTCGCTCAGCTGGAGAGCTTGCGGTCCAGGGAGAAGGGACCGGCGCCGCTGATGAGCAGGGCCACGCTGATCATGATCAGGGTGAAGGCGTACTCGAAGCCGTTGTTGGTGATGAAGAAGCCGTTGGCGATGTGCACGCTGAACACGGCCACCAGCATGGCGACGATCAGCGGGATGCTGGCCAGGCGCACCAGCAGGCCGAGCACCAGGAACAGGCCGCCGAAGAACTCCGCGCTGCCCGCCAGGGTGGCCATCAGGTAGCCGGGGGTCACGCCGAGGGACTCGAGCCACTGGGCCATGCCCGACAGGCCCGGGCCGCCGAACAGGCCGAAGAGCTTCTGCGAACCGTGGGCCATGAAGGTCAGGCCGGTGGTGATGCGCAGCACGGCCAGGCCGGCGCCGGCGTTGGTGGACAGGACGGATTTGACGAGAGCGTTCATGGGGCATCCTTGTGCAGAGGGAGTGGGTAGGGGCAACCGTCGTTGCTTGAGGCGCAATATAAATCATCAATTCGATATAAAAAGCGCAAAAACACGCTTAAACATATCGACCTGATCGATCAAATCACTTCTGGACGGAAGCTACCCGCTGCCGGGATTCCAACCCATCGCGCTCCCGCTGATAGGCAAGATAGTACTTGTTGACGCTGCTGACGTAGTTCACCACGCCCATCCCCACTTCCTCGGCCGCCACCCGCTCCACCTGGAAGAACCAGCGGTCCGGGTTCAGGCCCTGGCGGCGCGCCTGGGCGCGCAGGCCCTGGACGCGCTCGGCGCCGACGTTGTAGGCGGCGAGGATGAAGCCCAGGCGCTCGTGCTCGTCCATGCGCGGGCTGTTGAAGTAGTCGCGACGCAGCATGGCCAGGTACTTGCTGGCGGCCTGCACGTTGTTCTCCTTGCCCTCCACCGAGCTGAGGCCGACGCTGCGCGCCGCCGCCGGGGTGACCTGCATCAGCCCGGTGGCGCCGGACGCGCCACGGGCGCCCGGGGTGAGGTTGGATTCCTTGTAGGCCACCGCGGCCAGGGCCAGCCAGTCGAGGCGGTACTGCTCGGCGAAGCGCTGCAGGGTCGGGCGCACCGCCTCCAGCTTCTTGCGGTCGCCCTTCTCCAGCGGGTTGCGCACCTGGTAGGCATGGCGGTAGAGGCGCTGGAAGTTGCCGTCCTGCTCCGCCGGGGCGCGGTAGTCCTTGAGGAAGCGGTCGACGCTGGCGTGCAGCATGGAGGCGTCGCGGCGCACGTACCAAGTCATGTTCTGGCGGTTGTCCAGCACCAGGTGGCGGTCGATGCGGAGCTTCTTGAACACCTTGGCCCAGCGCTCGGCGATCGGCTGCTCCACCACGGTGCAGGGGTAGATGCCGGCCTGGACCATCTCCAGCACGTCTTCCACCGCCAGGGACGGGTCCACCCAGTCGATGCCGATGGGCGCCAGGCGGCGTTGCGCGAGGCGTTCGTTGACCTGCCCGATGGCCTCGCCGGCGGCGCTGCCGGGGGCCAGGGCGATGCGCTTGCCGGCCAGTTGCTCCAGGCGCGCGTAGCGCCTGTTGCCCTGGCGCGAGACCAGCACCAGCGGCACTTCCTGGCGCCACGGCAGGCTGGCGGCGACGTCCTGGCCGTCGCGGGCGACCAGCACCTCGCCGGGCGCGACCAGGTCGCCCTCGCCACGCAGCAGCGCGGCCAGCAACTGGTCCTTGGCCTTGGGAATGAACTTCAGGGTGAGCGGCTTGCGCCCGGGGGCGTTGTCGTTGAGGTATTGCTCGAAGGCGCGCAGGCGGTTGTATTCGACGCCGATGGGCTCGCCCTTGATCTCGCCGGAGCTGTTGCGGCTCTGGTTGACCAGCACGCGCAGCACGCCGCTGCTGCGGATGGTGGCCAGGTCGCGGGTACCGGCGCTCTCGTGCTGCCAATTGTCCGGCTGGCTGGTCAGGCGCGCGGCGGCCGGCTGCGGCAGCCATGCCAGCAAGCAGAGAGTGAGCAGCAACAGTCGCGTCATCCAGGTCTCCAAGGAGTGGTCATTCGCCGGCGGTCCTGAGAAACCGGCGTCCTCCACAAGTTCCCGGCCTCGAAAAAGGGGCGCGAGCGTCTCACAGGTGGAGATCGATGCCAATCCAAAATTCCCGAAGCACTTTCACAAGTGCATTCAACAGGCTGTTTTTTAAGACTTTCTTAAGAAAACAGGGGATTCTGCTATGCTGCCCGCCCGAATCCACAGGGGTCTGAAGATGTTTGATCACGACCGCGACGGAGCCTGTTTTTGTGCGGGACTAGGCGCGAGGAGAGCGGTTTGGTCATTCCAAATAAACGACGAGTAACGACGTACCGCACAAAAACAGGCCCGTCCCTTCGGGTTGCGCGGCAAATGGCGCCATGCGTCGTTGCGGGACTTGGCAAGGGGGCACCATTCCCGGCGTCCCGCGCCTAACCTGGCGCCATTTGACGCAGCAACGCGGTTCGTGATCAAACATCTTCAGACCCCGGTGAACCATGCAACTGATCGACATTGGCGTCAACCTCACTCACCCGACTTTCGCCAACCGGTTGCCGGCGGTCATCGAGCAGGCCATCGACGCCGGCGTGACGCAGATGGTGCTGACCGGCACCAGCCTCGACGAAAGCGAAGCCGCCCTGCGCCTGTGCCGCGAACGCGACGAAAGCGGCCAGCGGCTGTTCTGCACCGCCGGCGTCCACCCCCACGACGCCAGCCACTGGAACAGCGCCAGCGCCGCCGTCCTGCGCGGCCTGCTGGCGGAGGACAGGGTACGCGCGGTGGGCGAATGCGGCCTTGACTTCAATCGGGATTTCTCGCCGCGGCCGCAACAGGAAAAGGCCTTCGAGGAACAGTTGGCCCTGGCCGTAGAGTTGCAGCGCCCGGTGTTCATCCACGAGCGCGACGCCGGCGAGCGCCTGCTGGCCATCCTCAAGGGATTCCGCGACCCGTTGCCGGCCGCCGTGGTGCATTGTTTCACCGGCGAGCGGCGCACGCTCTACAACTATCTCGATCTCGACCTGCACATCGGCATCACCGGCTGGATCTGCGACGAGCGCCGCGGCACCCACCTGCAGGAGCTGGTGCGGGAAATCCCCCGCGGCCGCCTGATGCTGGAGAGCGACGCGCCCTACCTGCTGCCGCGCAGCCTGCGGCCGAAGCCCAGGCACGGGCAGAACGAGCCGGCCTTCCTTCCCGAGGTGCTGCGCGTCACCGCCCTGCATCGCGGCGAGACGGAAGACGACCTGGCCGCCCATACCACGGCCTGCGCCCGGCGTTTCTTCGGCCTGCCGGAAATTGTCGAACAAGGCTGACGAATACCCCTCAAGAATGTCCGGGAAGCGACGCTAACCTGGGAGGCGAAGCTGTCTTGACCCCCATCAAGGCAGACTTCTTCTCTTCAACGAGAATGAAGGCCAAAAGCCATCACTCCCACTACAAGAAGCATCCCATGGGCGCCTGGATCCGCGATATCTCACTGAAGTACAAGTTCTGGGCCGTGAACGCGGTCGCCTTCTTCACCACCTTGCTGCTCGTGCTGTTCGCCATGCACCAGGAAGTGGACGCGCACAACCAGGCCGCCCGACAGGGCGCCGAGGCCCAGGCCCGGCTGCTGCAGGGCTGGCCGGCCGGCACGGCGCTACCCGCGGCCGACAACCTGCTGAGCTTCGCCAGCGGCAGCGCCCCGCAGTTGCCCGGCGTCGATACCCAGGCCCTGGCCCGCGGCAACGGCTGGGTCGAGCTGAACGGCGTTTCCGGCCGCCTCGGCCTGCTGGCCGGCGCCTGGGTGCAGGACGCAGGCGACGGCCAGCGCATCGCGGTGCTGGCCCCCGGGGCCGACCTCTGGAAGGTGTTCAGCGAGCGCGCCCTGGCCTACGCCGGCGCGGTACTGGCGCTGATGCTGGCCCTGCTGGCCGCCTCGCAGTTGCTGATCCGCTTCATCCTC
This sequence comes from Pseudomonas sp. RW407, assembly GCF_003176655.1. Classification (NCBI taxonomy): domain Bacteria; kingdom Pseudomonadati; phylum Pseudomonadota; class Gammaproteobacteria; order Pseudomonadales; family Pseudomonadaceae; genus Pseudomonas; species Pseudomonas sp. RW407. The sequence goes on from NZ_QGSL01000088.1 coordinate 38,731, forward strand.
ACCCACCTGCTGAAGCTGCGCGACGTGATGCTCCACGTCGAGCGCAGCGGCGACCTCTCGGCCCGCGTGCAGTTGGACAGCCACGACGAGGTGGGCCAGATGGCCACCGCCTTCAACGCCATGCAGGCCGGCTACCAGCGCGTGGTCGGTACCGTGGCGCAAGCCGCCGGGCGCCTCGACGAAGGCGCGCGCAGCCTCGCCCAGAGCATGGGCCAGGTGCGCCAGGGCATGCTCGGCCAGCAGAGCGAGACCGACCAGGCCGCCACCGCGATCAACGAAATGTCCACCACCGTGCACCACATCGCCCAGCACGCCGCCGACACCCGCGACCAGTCGCAGGAAGCCGACCGCCTGGCCGGCGCCGGCCAGCAGGTGGTCGGCCGCGTCGGCCAGTCCATCGCAGGGCTGTCCCAGGGCGTGCAGCAAACCGCGCAGATGATCCAGCAACTGGCCGAGGACAGCCAGAAGATCAGCAGCGTGGTCAGCGTCATCCACGGCATCGCCGAGCAGACCAACCTGCTCGCCCTCAACGCCGCCATCGAGGCCGCCCGTGCCGGCGAGATGGGCCGTGGCTTCGCCGTGGTGGCCGACGAGGTGCGCAACCTGGCCAAGCGCGTGCAGGACTCCACCGACGAGATCACCCAGATGATCAACGCGCTGCAGTCCGGCACCCGCGACGCCGTGGAATTCATGCAGGAAAGCTCGATCAAGGCCGACGGCTGCGTCGAGCAGGCCCAGGAGGCCGGCGAGGCGCTGGCGGCCATCGCCGGGGCGGTGGCGCTGATGCGCGAGAGCAACACGCAGATAGCCGTGGCCGCCGAGCAGCAGAGCCAGGTGGCCGAGGAAATGACGCGCTCGGTGGTAGGCATCCGCGACGTCACCGAGCTGACCGTGCAGCAGACGGTGGATTCGGCCGGCACCAGCCACGAGCTGGCCGATCTGGCTGGCGAGCTGAGCCGGGCAATCCGCCAACTGCGCCTGTGAAGCATCCATCCCCACGCGGCCCGGCATTGCCCGGGCCGCGTCGTTTCAGGCTATCGAAACCATAGGCGATAGTCATTCGCCGCCCACCCGCTGCGGACCTAGACTGCGTGCAAAGGCCCGTGAAAACGGGCAAGACCGGAAAAGGAGTCCGCATATGGGCAAGCGTCATCCCAACCTGTTCGCCTGGCAATGGCAGGGCTACGCCGCCAACCACCGCAACCCGACCAACCTGGCCCTGCACCTGGTCGCGGTACCGCTGTTCATCGTTGCCGCCCTGGTGCTGCTGGGCGGGTTGTTCAAGCTGAGCCTGGGCAGCATCCTGCTGGGCATCATCGGCATGGTCGCGGCGCTGGCCATCCAGGGCCGCGGGCACAAGCTGGAGGAACAGGCCCCCGAGCCCTTCAGCGACCGCAAGGACGCCGTGGGCCGCCTGCTCGCCGAGCAGTTCATCACCTTCCCGCGCTTCGTCCTCAGCGGCGCCTGGTGGCGCGCCTGGCGCAACCGCCGGCGCTGAGCCCTAGCCGAAGATGGTCGCGGTCTGCCGCGAGATCGCCAGCAGCTGGCCGTCCGCCGTCCAGCACTGGGCGGCGATGTGCCCGTAGCCGTCACGGGCGTGCTCGATGGTCGCCAGGTACTGGCACCAGCCATTGGCCGGCAGGGCCGGCTGCGGCTGGACGAACTCGATGGTCCAGGTCAGCGAGCTGGACGGCGCCGGCGCCTTGAGCATCGGCAGGGTGGCCGGCGGCCAGGCGTCGATCAGCGCCAGCAGGTGGCTGACCTCCATGGGCTCCTCGCCCACCCCGTCACCGCGGAAACGCATCCAGCCGCCCATATCCCGTGAAGCGCTCGACGAAAAGGGCATGCCGCCCACGGCCCAGCGCATGGCGATATGCCGGGTGAACTCGGGCATCAGCTTGCGGATGAAAGGCAGTTCCTGGCACGCGTCGGCCGCCTTGAAAGCCGGCGCCGGCAGGCCCTCGACCTGTACCACCGACTCGCGCGGCAGGCCGAAGCTGGCCTGGGCCAGGGTCAGCACCTGGCCGTTCTGCAGCGCCCGGCAGAACACCTGGCTGACCGCCTTGCCCTCGCGCAGCACCTCGGCCTCGAAACTCACCGGCACCTCCGGCTCCACCGGGCCGACGAAGGTCACCGCCAGCGAGCGCAACGGCCGCCCGGCTTCGGCGACGGCCGCCATCGCCTCGTAGGCCATGGCCGCCACCAGGCCGCCGAAACTGGCGCGCCCCTGCCCCCACTGCGCCGGGATCACTACGTTTCCGGGCGCATTGCGCACCGCCTGGATGAGTTCGGGAAAGGTCATCGTCGCCTCCTGCTGACTGGTTCAGGCGGCATCTTAGGGGCAAAGGCGGCGGGGCTGGCAACCATCCTTAGGGATGAACGCGGGTCCACTCAAGGGGCGAATGTCTGTTCATAGATGGGAGTGAGGCATAACCGTTCGCGGTTATCCACCGATGCACCCACGCCACGAGCCGCGCCAAGGCTGAACCCGGCGCGGCCGGATGCCATGGTCAAACGGCGGATAACGCCGTAGGCGTTATCCGCCCTACGCCAAAGTCAGGCCTGGCGTAGGGCGCATAACCGTTCGCGGTTATACGCCGTCGGCCGTGCCACCGGGGCGTCCGGCGTGGTTGATGAACCAATCGCGGACGGAGTCCGCTCCTACGATCGTGCTTCCCTGAACCGTATTATCCGTCGCTGAAAACGGCGGATGGCGCTCACCCCAATGCCTTGAGCAACCGCTCCAGGCTCTCGTCGGCATCCCGTTCGGCCAGGTCGTGCAGGGCGTTCCAGTGCGGCTGCAGGGGCATCAGGTCGAGTTCGCGCTCGCTGCGGATCAGCCACTGCTCGTAGTCGTGCCAGGTGCCCAGGGTGGACTGGGCTTCCTTCAACGGCACCAGCAGCTTCTGCGGCAAGGGCGAATCCTTCGGGTAGGCCTCCAGGGAATAGCGCATGCGCTTGATCAGCAGGCGCAGGCGATGGCGGTCGTGGGCCGGGTCCTTCAGGGCGATGCGCAGCTTGTGCCACTGCTTGGCCAGGCGCTTGCGCACCTGGGCATGCAGGCCTTCGAGCACGCCGTGGCGTTCGGCGGTGCGCCAGAGCATCGGCCAGCCGTCGAGCAGGCGCATCAGCCGGTCCCACTGCGGGCTGGCCAGCAGCGCCACGTAGCCCGAGGTCAGTGCCGGCCGGCGCAGCGCGGCAGCCTTCTCCAGGCCTTCGGCCTCCAGCACCGGCAGCAGCACTTCGAGGTCGCGCAGCGGCCCGCTCAGGCGGCCCAGCTCGCCCAGCGCCGCCTCGATCTCGTCGATACCGGGCATGCCCTGGGCCGGGTGCAACAGGCTGCGCAGGCGCCGCACGGCGATGCGCAGGTCGTGCAGGGCCTCGCTGTCGGAGCGCGCGCGCAGGCGTTCGGAGGCGGCGAACAGGGCCACTTCCTGCTCGATCACGTGGGAAACCAGATAGTCGCTGAAGGATGACACGGCGAACTCCGTCCGTCTGGGCCTGGAACTTATGAGGTTAGCTGGCAGCGCAACGGCGGCAAGCTGCCACCCGTGGCCGATGGTCGCAAGGCGTTTCAGCGGCCACGCCGGGGCAGCCGCCAGGGCAGTTGCCGGCGCAGCCGCGCCAGGTTCGCGCGCAACTCCTGCGGGGCTACGCCGGCGCCGGCGTAGCGCTGGCGCTCGAACGCCGCCAGGTAGGCCTGGATGCCCGCGGCCTGGGCCGGCAGCGCGGCCATCGCCCGCTCGGCGAAGGCTCGCGGCCCTTCGCCGGCGTGGCGCCGCAGGCCCTGGCCGGCCAGCAGTTGCTCGAAGCGTTCGAAGCTGCGCAGCTGCGCATCCCGCGTCCGCCGCCAGGGCTTGAACAGCAGCAGCGCCAGCAGGCCCAGCGACAGGGCGCCACCGCCCACCAGCAGCACGCCGACCCACAGGCTGTCGCGGTCGCCGAACCAGGCCTGGAACAGCCCCGCCTGCTGCTCGCCCTGGTAGCCCAGCACCCAGCGCTGCCAGTCGTAGTTGAGGTTGTCCCAGCTCAGGCGCAGTTGGCTGAGCATGCCCAGGCCACCGTAGCGCAGGCGCGCGAAGGGCGAATCGGCGAGGAAGCTGCCCTCCTCCGCCAGCGCCGCCTGCAGGCCGCGCTCGATGCGCGAGGGGGCCACCTGGAAGGTCGGGTCGACGCTGCGCCAGCCCGCGCCCGGCGACCAGTACTCGACCCAGGCGTGGGCGTCGAACTGGTGCACCAGCAGGTAGTCGCCGGCCGGGTTCAGCTCGCCGCCCTGGTAGCCGGTGACCACCCGCGCCGGGATGCCGGCCGCGCGCAGGACGAAGGTCATGGCCCCGGCGTAGTGCTCGCAGAAGCCGCGCCGTGTGTCGAACAGGAAACCGTCGATGCGCTCGTCGCCGGTGGCCGGCGGGCGCAGGGTGTAGGCGTAGGGCTGGTCGTGGAAGTGGCGCAGCACCGCCTGCACCAGCGCCTCGGGTTGCGGGTGATGCTCGCGCAACTGCGCCGCCCAGGCCCGCGTACGCGGGTTGCCACGGGCCGGCAGCTGCAGGTCGCGGCGCAACGTCGTGGCGCTGCTGTCCGGCTCGCGCAGGGCCTGGGGCCAGGAGGTGGCGCGGTACATCAGCACGTCCTGCACCGGGCGCCGCCGCTCCAGGCGGAAGTCGCTCATCAGGCGCGCATCGTCCGGGCCGCCCTCGGCCACGTCGAGGGTGAACAGCCAGGGCCGCGCGCTGGGCTGCATGATCACCTGGTAGTCCAGCGCCGGCCCCCGCTTGCGCCAGTCCGGCGCCGGTCCGCCACGGCCCTGCCAGGACTGCGTCCAGCGCTGGCCGTCGAAGTTCTCCAGGGTCAGGGCGCGCCAGTAGAGCTGTTCCTGGGGTGGCGCGGCGCCGTCGAATTTGACACGGAAGGCCAGTTCGGTGGACTGGCTCAGCTCGACGAAGTCGCCGGGCATCATCGAGTCGCTGAGGCCGGTGGTGGCCTGGCCGCCGGGCAACGGCAGCGACCACAGCGGGCCCAGCCGCGGGAACAGCAGGAACAGCAGCAGCATCAGAGGCAGCGCCTGCAGCAGCAGGCCGCCGGCCAGGCGCAGGGTGCGCCAGGGGCCCTCGGCGAAGCTGCTCTGCTGCAGGCCGATCAGCGCCGCCAGCAGGGCGGTGACCGGCAGCAGGCTGAAGGCCGCGGCCAGCAGGCTGGCGTCGAACAGGTAGCTGGTGGCCACGGCGAAGAAGCCGAGCAGGATCAGCACCAGGGCGTCGCGGCGCGTCTTCAGTTCCACCAGCTTGATGACGAAGGCGGCGATCAGCAGCACCACGCCGGCGTCCAGGCCGATCAGCGAGCCACGCGACAGCCACACGCCGATGCCGGCGGCGACCACCAGGGCCAGCTTGGCCAGGCCGTTGGGGTAGCGCGCACGCATGCGGTAGACCTGCACGCGCCAGGCCGCGCAGCCGAGCCAGAAGCCCACCACCCAGAACGGCAGGTGCTCCAGGTGCGGCAGTATCACCAGGGCCTGGGCCACCAGCAGCCAGGTCAGGGCGATCCGCGGGATCGGCTGCTGGCTCACGGCCGCGCCCCGAACAGCGCCAGTTCGCGCAGGCAGGCGGCGCGGTGGGCGTCGCCGCTCGCCAGCGGCAACTGCACGCCGGGCAGGCGCAGGCCGAAGCTCTGGCCACGCAGGGACAGTTGCAGCACCCAGTGGCAGAGGCAGGACAGCCGCGTCTCGACGTCGCCGCCGAGCAGCGCGAAGTCCAGCCAGAGGTCGCGCCCGCTGAGCGCGGCGAAGTCTTTCACCAGCAGGCCCTGGCCGCGGGAGTAGGCCTTCCAGTGCAGGCGCCGGCGCGAGTCGCCGCTCTGGTAGGGGCGCAGGCCCTGGAAGTCGTCGGCGCCGCTGCCGCTGGCGCGCAGGCCCTCGTCGTGCTCGTCGGCGCGGCCGCCCTCCAGGGGCAGGTCGGCGGGCAGCGGGCGCGGGTAGACCAGGGCGGCCTGGTCCAGGTCGAGCCAGCTCCAGGCCACCAGCAGGCCCAGGGGGAAGCGGCTCTCCACCCGCAGGCGGCCCGGGCGCAGCCAGCCGCGGCGCTGCGCCGGCAGCGTCAGCAGCAGTTCCTCGGCGCCGCTGGCGCGCACGTCGGCGTGCAGCAGCTCCTGCTCCGACCAGCCCAGGCCGATGGCCCGCCGTTCGCGGCCCTCGCCTTCCAGGCGCACGCGGAAGCAGACCTGCTCGCCGACGAACACCGGCAGCGCGCCCAGCGCGGTCAGGCGCAGGCCGCCGAGGTTACGGTAGGTATGCAGGATGGCGACGATGAACAGCGACAGCAGCAGGAAGGTCAGGCCGTAGGCCAGGCTGTTCTGGTAGTTGATGGCGGTGAGCAGCAGCAGGACCACGGCGACGCCGAAGGCCACGCCCTGCCCCGAGGGGATGATGAAGATGCGCCGCTGGTTCAGCTGCAGCGACGGCGAGGGCGGGATGCGCCGGGCGATCCAGCTCTGCCACAGCGGGCGGACCTTCACCAGCATGGCCGGGCCCCGCTCACAGCGCCGGGACTTCGCGCTGCAGCCACTGCACCAGGGCGCCGCCGCCGTGGCCGGAGGGGTCGGCCTGGTCGCGCAGGCGGTGCCCGGCCACCGAAGGCAGCACCGCCTGGACGTCCTCGGGGATGGCGTAGTCGCGCCCGGCGAGCAGCGCCCAGGCCCGCGCCGCGGCCAGCAGCGCCAGGCTGCCGCGCGGCGACAGGCCGAGGGCGAAGGCCGGCTGGCTGCGGGTGGCCTCGGCCAGGCGCAGCACGTAGTCGACCAGAGCGTCGCTGACGTGGACTTTCGGCACCTCCGCCTGCAGCGCCGCCAGCTCGGCGGGGGTGAGGATCGGCTCCAGGCGCGGCAGCAGGTCGCGGCGCGCCTCGCCCAGCAGCAGGGCCTTCTCCGCGGCGCGCCCGGGGTAGCCCAGGGACAGGCGCATGAGGAAGCGGTCGAGCTGGGACTCCGGCAGGGCGAAGGTGCCGCCCTGGGTCACCGGGTTCTGCGTGGCGATGACGAAGAAGGGCTCGGGCAGCGGCCGGGTGGCGCCCTCGATGGTCACCTGGCCCTCCTCCATGGCCTCCAGCAATGCGCTCTGCGCCTTGGGCGTGGCGCGGTTGATCTCGTCGGCCAGCACCAGCTCGGCGAAGATCGGCCCGGGGTGGAAGACGAACTGCCCGGTCTCCTTGTCGAACACCGAGGTGCCGAGCACGTCGCCGGGCAGCAGGTCGGAGGTGAACTGGATGCGCTGGAAGCTCAGCCCCAGCACCCGCGCCAGGGCGTGGCTGAGGGTGGTCTTGCCCATCCCCGGGAGGTCTTCGATCAGCAGGTGCCCGCGGGCCAGCAGGCAGGTCATGGCCAGGCGCACCTGGACTTGCTTGCCCAGCAGGATCCGGTCCACCGCTTCCAGGCATTGCTCCAGCTTGCCGCGCATCCTCACCTCGTGCCGTGCCATCGAAAGAATCCGATCCTACTGGCCCACCGCCACAGCGAACAGGTCACTTCGCCACAAACTGTGACGGGGCCGGCTCAACTGGCCAGCAGGCGTTCCACCAGCCAGCGCGCCGCCGGGCCCAGGCTGCGCTGCCGCGACCAGACCACGTCGACCGCCACGCTGCGCGGCCAGCCGGGCACCTGCAGCGGGTGCAGGCGGCCGTTGGCGAAGCGCTGGTTCATCCAGGTGGGCAGCTCCACCCAGCCGAAGCCGAGCACCGCCATGTCCAGCAGCAACAGGTAGGTCGGTGCCGACCAGCAGCGCCCGCCCAGGGGTGGCTCGGCGTCGTCGATGAAGGTGTTCAGGCGCAGGTTGCGGTGGGCCAGCAGGTCGCTGCGTTCCACCTTCTCCAGTTGCGCCAGGGGGTGCTCGCGGCTGACGAACAGGCCGAACTCGGCGCATTCGCCCAGGGTGGCCGAGCCGATGTCCGGCGGGTAGTTCGGCTGCGCGGCGAGCAGGCCGAGGGAGGCGCGGCCCTGGCCGACCAGGTCGATGACGTCGCCGTGCTCGGCGATCAGCCATTCGAACTCGAGGTCGGGGAAGTGCCGGTCGATTTCCGCCAGGCGCTTCTCGAAGGGTTCGGACTGGTAGGTGTCGGACATCGCCAGGGTCAGCCGCGGCTCCATCCCCGCCGAGAGCTGCCCGGCCAGCTGGCCGAGGCGGTCGTTGGCCATCAGCACCTCCTCCACGCGCCCGAGCAGGGCCTTGCCGGCCTCGGTCAGCTTCGGCTGGCGCGCGCTGCGGTCGAACAGCTCCAGGCCCAGGTCGATCTCCAGCCGCGCGATGGCCTCGCTGACGGTGGACTGGCTCTTGCCCAGCTTGCGCGCGGCGGCGCTGAAGGAGCCCAGGCAGGCGGCCTCGGCAAAGGCCTGGAGGGATTCGGGTGAGTATTGCATGGCGCCTCGTCCATCGGTTTTCCCGATGCTAGCCAACTTCGAAACAACCCTTCAACCGATGAGAATAGCTGCAACTCGGCCCCGAGAGGCCCGTTTTCACCCTGGAGAAACACCCATGAGCATGCAAAAGACGCTGAAGGAAAGGCTGTTCCACGCCCTGCTCTTCGAATTCATCGCCCTGGCCATCTGCGCCCCGACCCTGGCCTGGCTGATGGACCAGCCGCTGGGCCACATGGGCGCCCTGACGCTGATGTTCTCGTTGATCGCCACACTGTGGAACATGGTCTACAACGCCCTGTTCGACCGCGCCCAGCGGCGCCTGCAATTCGCCCGCACCCTGCCGGTGCGCGTGCTGCACGCCTCGCTGTTCGAGCTGGGCCTGATCTTCATGCTGGTGCCGCTGGCGGCCTGGTGGCTGGGCATCGGCCTGGTGGAGGCGTTCGTCCTGGATATCGGCCTGATCCTGTTCTTCCTGCCCTACACCATCGCCTTCAACTGGGTGTACGACGCGCTGCGCGAGCGCTGGGTGGAGCGGCCGCGGGAGGTGCTGGCGCGTTAGGCGGGGGCTTGTAGGAGCGAGCTTGCTCGCGAACCACACGGCACCACATCCGGTCGGAACACCTTTCGCGAGCAAGCTCGCTCCTACGAAGAACACTCCATGCAGCCTGCCGGAGCGTTGCGTAGGGCGAATAACCGTTCGCGGTTATCCGCCGTTGGCCGGAACGCTGGTGCCCGAGGACATTGGCGGATAACGCCTTGGGCGTTATCCGCCCTACGAATGAAAAAGGCGGAGCAGGTCACCCTGCTCCGCCTTTTTCATGCCCCTGCCGTTCAGGCCAGGGAGGCGACTATCGAGGCCAGGGCCGCGGCCGGGTCGGCGGCCTGGCTGATCGGGCGGCCGATCACCAGGTAGTCGGCGCCGGCGTCCAGGGCCTGGCGCGGGGTGAGGATGCGGCGCTGGTCGTCCTGGGCGCTGCCGGCCGGGCGGATGCCCGGGGTGACCAGTTGCAGGGCCGGGTGCGCGGCCTTCAGCGCCGGGGCTTCCTGGGCCGAGCAGACCAGGCCGTCCAGGCCGGCCTTCTCGGCCAGGGCGGCCAGGCGCAGGACCTGCTCCTGGGGCTCGACGTCCAGGCCGATGCCGGCCAGGTCCTCGCGCTCCATGCTGGTCAGCACGGTCACGCCGATCAGCAGCGGCTTCGGGCCGTTGAAGGCGTCGAGGGTCTCGCGGCAGGCCGCCATCATGCGCAGGCCGCCGGAGCAGTGCACGTTGACCATCCACACGCCCATCTCGGCGGCGGCGCGCACGGCCATCGCGGTGGTGTTGGGGATGTCGTGGAACTTGAGGTCGAGGAACACCTCGAAGCCGCGGCCGTTCAAGGTCTCGACGATGCCCGCGGCGCAGCTGGTGAAGAGTTCCTTGCCCACCTTCACCCGGCACAGTTTCGGGTCGAGCTGGTCGGCCAGCGCCAGGGCGGCCTCGCGGGTGGGGAAATCCAGGGCGACGATGATCGGGGTCTGGCAGACGGACATGGGCTCTCTCGCGGGGGGAATCTGAAAAACGCCGCGCATTGTCGCAGAAAGCGCCGCCGCCGGCAGCCTCCGGCGACGCGCTGCCCGCCTCACACGCTCAGGCGCTCGCGCAGGCGGCCGAGCATGCCCAGCAGGCTGCCGACCTTCTCCCGCTCGCGTTCCTCGCGCGGCGCCTCGGCCTGGCGCGGCACCGCCAGTTGCGGTTGGCTGCGCCACAGCTGGGCCTGCTCGGCGGCGGCCTTCAGGCCCTTCTCGAACAGGCCGCGGCGGATCGGCTTGGGCAGGTAGCGGAAGATCTGCGCCTGGTTGATCAGCGCCAGCAGGTCCTGGGTGTCGCGGAACGGCGTGACCACCAGGCTGAGCAGGCGCGGGTGGGCCTGGGCCAGGGACTTGAGCAGCGGCGCGGTGTCCTCGCCGGCGAGCTTCAGGTCGCTGACCAGGATGTCGATGGGCTCGGCGTTGAGCCGCAGCAGCGCCTCGGCCAGGTTGCGCGCGCGGTGCAACTGGTGGTTGCCGGCGGCGCAGAAGTCGCCGACGCAGGCCAGGGCGTCGGCGTCGTCGTCCAGCAGCAGCACGTTGAGCGGCGCGGCCAGCCGGCTGATGGCCTGCAGGTCGGGCGCGGCGCCCGCCTGGCGCCCGGCGATCTCCGCCGCCTGGCGCAGGGTGAAGGCCATTTCCTGCGGGTCCCAGGGCTTGGTCAGGTAGCGGAAGATGCCGCCGTCGTTCAGCGCCTCCACCGCAGCGTCCAGGTCGGAGTAGCCGGTGAGCAGGATGCGCAGGCAGTCCGGGGCGATCTCGCGGGCCCGGGCCAGCAGCTCGGCGCCGCTCATCTGCGGCATGCGCTGGTCGCTGACGAGGATCTGCACCGGCTCGCTGCGCAGGCGCTCCAGGGCGCGCCGCGGGTCGCTCTCGGTGAGCACCTCGTAGTGCCGGCGGAACTGCATGGCCAGGCTGCGCAGGATGCGTTCCTCGTCGTCGACGAAGAGGATGCGGGTCAGGCCGGTGGGCCGGGCCTGGCCGGACTGCGGCAGGGCCTTGAGCGGCTGGGTCATGTCAGGCACTCCGTTTCAGGTCGCTGGCCTGCGCGCGTGGCAGGCGGATGAGGAATCGTGTGCCGCGCCCCGGCTCGGAGGCGACGCGGATGTTGCCGCCGTGGTCCTGGACGATCTTGTAGCTGATCGACAGGCCCAGGCCGGTGCCCTGGCCCGGCGGCTTGGTGGTGAAGAAGGGGTCGAAGATGCGCGCCATCACCTCGGCGGGCATGCCCTTGCCGTTGTCCTGCACCGAGACGTACACCGCCGCCTCGTCGGCCCAGGTCCTGACATGGATGTGGCCGTGGCCGTCCATGGCCTGGGCGGCGTTGGTGAACAGGTTGAGCAGCACCTGGTTGATCTGCGAGGGCGCGCAGGCGATGCGCGGCAGCTCGCCGAGCTGGCGGATGATCTCGGCCTTGTCCTTGATGCTGTTGCGGGCGATCAGCAGCGCGCTCTTCACGCACTCGTTAAGGTCCACCTCCTCGCTCATGGCGCGGTCCAGGCGGGCGAAGTCCTTGAGCCCGCCGACCAGCTCGCCGATCTGCGCCAGGCCGTAGGTGGTGTCGCCGAACAACTGGTCGAGGTCCCCCAGCAACGGCTCCAGGGCGGCTTCCCCGCGCACCCGCCCGGCGGCCTGCAGGGCCCGGGCCAGACGCGCCTCGTCGCAGGCCGCATCGCCCAGGCAGTCCACCAGCTCGGCCTGGCTCTCGGCCAGCTGCAGCAGCGGCAGGAGTTGCTCGCGGATCAGCTCGAGGTTGTTGCGCACGTAGCCCAGCGGGGTGTTCAGCTCGTGGGCGACACCGGCGACCATCTGGCCCAGGGAGGCCATCTTCTCCGACTGCACCAGTTGCGCCTGGGACTCCCTGAGATCGACCAGGGCCTTGTGCAGCACGCGGTTGCGCTGGGCGATACGCGCCTCCATGGCCTTGAGCAGGTCGAGCACGGTGCCCAGGCCCAGGTAGGCGCCCGCGCCGTCGACCAGGATGAAGTCCTCGGTGATGGGGTACCTGAGCTGGGCGGTGACCTGCTGCGCCGCCTGCTCCAGGCTCCACTCGATGTCCACCCGCAGCGGGCTGGCGTTCATCATCTCGCTGACCGGGCGGCGGCCCCAGAGGTCGCGGCCGAAGCGCTGCATGAAGATGTCCTGCAGCGTGTAGCGGCTGATCAGCCCCAGCGGGCGGCCCTGCCCGTCCACCACCGGCAGCGAGAGGAAGGCGCGGTGCTCGGCGGTGAGCAGGCGGTCGGCGACGTCGCTTAAGCTCATCTGCGCCTGCAGCGGCTCCACGGCTCGCAGCAGTTCGTGCAGGGCGCTGGTGGTCATCGGCGGACTCCGCTGGCTGAAATGCACGCCAGTCAATCAGGTCCAGATTGCCATCATGTGACAGCGGTCGCGCGCCACGCATCCTTCACCTCGGCGTCATACGCCGGCAACAAGCACGCTCACTGACAAGCCGACCGCGCGGGGTTATGGTGGAAGCCTGCATCCCCAAGGAGAACACCATGCCCTGGTACGCCTGGTTGATCATCGTCCTCGCCCTGGGCTCCATCCTCGGCGGCCTGTTGCTGCTGCGCGACAGCGCCCGCAAGCTGCCGCTGACCGAGGAACAGCTCAAGCGCATCCACCAGCGCAATGCCGAGATGGACGCCCAGGACGCCCGCGACGACAAGCGCTGAGCGCCGGTAGCCGTTGCCGACAGCCCCCGCGCCCGGGGGCATTTCCGCCATTCCCCGCCGCGGGCATGGATCAGGCTGGGCGAATTGCCTAGACTGCGGCCGGTGGATGGAGGACACGATGCTCAGGAAGCTACTCCCGCTGCTGCCAGGGTTGCTCCTGCTCGGCGGTTTCGCCCTCGGATTCGTCCAACCCCTGGGGCTATTGATAGGCGCGGTCTTCGTCGCCTGGACACTCTATGGCGAACAGCGCCTGCCCTGGCTGCTCTGGTGGCCGCTGTGCCTGCTGGCGAGCTTCGCCCTCGCCGCGCACCTGCTGCCCGGCACCCAGTCGTGGACGCTGTGGCCGCCGCGGCAACTTTCCGCCGATGCACCGGCCTACGCGCTGCGCCTGTCCTGGGACAAGGCGCTGGTGGGCGTCACCCTGCTGGCCTGGTGGCTGCGCCGCCCGCCCCTGGCGGGCGCTTCGCCGGACTACGCCGGCATCGCCGTGGTCGCCACCCTGTTCGCCGTGCCGCTGCTGGCGACCGCCTCGGGCCTGGTGGTGTGGCGGCCGAAATGGCCGGACGGCCTGTGGATCTGGCTGCTGGTGAATTTCGCGGTGATCGCCCTGACCGAGGAACTGATCTTCCGCGGCCTGCTGCAGACCTCGCTGGTGGAGCGCCTGGGCGCGCCCGCCGGGATCATCCTCGCCAGCCTGCTGTTCGGCCTGGCGCACCTGCCCTTCAGCGGCCAGTTCGCCGTGGTGGCCGGCGTCGCCGGGCTCGGCTACGGCCTGGCGCTGCACTTCAGCGGGCGCATGCTGGTGCCCATCCTGCTGCACGGGGTGGTCAACAGCGTGCACCTGTTGCTGCTGAGCTACCCGCTGCACCTGGGCCTGGGCTGATCAGGCGGCCTTGTAGACCAGCAGCAGGGCCTGCTCGGCCAGGTCGTCGAGGGTCATGCTGCCGTCCTGGCGGAACCAGGTCATGGTCCAGGACAGCGCGCCGGTGAGGAAACGCCGCAGGATGAACGGGTCGCCCTCGCAGTAGCCGGCGGCGCGCGCCTCGCCGAGCACGTCCAGCCACATCTGCTCGTAGATGTCGCGCAGGCCGAGGATGTAGGCCTGGCCCTCCGGCGACAGCGAGCGCCATTCGTAGACCAGCACCGCCATGGCTTCGCCGGTGCCGCCCATGATCGATTGCAGCTCGCAGCGGATCAGCGCCAGCAGGCGCTCGCGCAGGTCCTCGGCATCGGCCAGGGCGGCGCGCATCAGCGCGGTGTTGTAGAGGATGGTCTCCTCCATCACCGAGCGCAGGATCTCGTCCTTGCTCTTGAAGTGGTGGAAGATGCTGCCGGACTGGATGCCCACGGCGCCGGCCAGGTCGCGCACCGTGGTGCGCTCGTAGCCCTTGGCGCGGAACAGGTGGGCGGCGGTCTGCAGCAGCTTGCCGCGGGCGCTCTCCGGGTCCGTCACCTGCCCGTTCGCCACCAGCTCCAGCATCACTTCGCGCGCTTTCTGGTCATCCACGCTCTGCTCTCCCCTCGTCCGCCATCCGGCCACCGCTGTTCAGGGCGATTTCATGATCGCCACGCAAGTACTTGTGCATACAGGTGAAATGTATGCCTGCGAGGGCAACCAAGCAAGCGCTTGGCCATCACTTGGTTGGGTTGTCTGGCGGTTACGCCCTCTTTTCAACCAAGCGCTTGCTTGGTAATGTCGGAACACCTCTCGACCGTTACGGGCAGAACAATGACCAAGACCGTACGCATCGGCTGCGCCTCGGCTTTCTGGGGCGACACCTGCAGCGCCGCCGCCCAGTTGGTGAAGGGCGCGGAGCTGGACTACCTGGTGTTCGACTACCTGGCTGAAATCACCCTGTCGATCATGGCCGGGGCGCGCCTGAAGAACCCCGAGGCGGGCTACGCCACCGACTTCGTCGAGGTGCTGGCGCCGCTGCTGGGGGAGATCGCCGGCAAGCGCATCCGCGTCATCAGCAATGCCGGCGGGGTCAACCCGCAGGCCTGTGCCAGGGCGTTGCAGGCCGCCTGCGAGAAAGCCGGGGTGAACCTGAAGATCGCCGTGCTGGAAGGCGACAACCTGCTGCCCCAGGCCAGCGAACTGGCCAAGGCCGGCGCCGTGGAAATGTTCAGCGGCGCCCCGCTGCCGCCGCTGTGCGTGTCGATGAACGCCTACCTGGGCGCGCCCGGCATAGTCGAGGCGCTGGCCCGGGGCGCGGACATCGTGATCACCGGCCGCGTGGTGGACAGCGCGGTGGTCAGCGCCGCCCTGGTGCACGAGTTCGGCTGGGCCTGGAACGACTTCGACAGGCTGGCCCAGGCCGCCCTGGCCGGGCACATCATCGAATGCGGCGCGCAGTGCACTGGCGGCAACTTCACCGACTGGGAAAGCGTGCCGGACTACGAGCACATCGGCTTCCCCATCGTCGAAGTGCAGGCCAGCGGCGACTTCGTCGTCACCAAGCCGCAGGGCACGGGCGGCCTGGTCACGCCGCTCAGCGTCGGCGAGCAGGTGCTCTACGAGATCGGCGACCCGCGCGCCTACCTGCTGCCGGACGTGGTCTGCGACTTCACCCGGGTGCGCCTGCAACAGGCCGGCCCCGACCGCGTCGCCGTCAGCGGCGCCCGCGGCCTGCCGCCCACCGGCCAGTACAAGGTCAGCGCCACCTACCCCGACGGCTTCCGCTGCACCGCCAGTTGCCTGATCGCCGGCATCGACGCGGTGAAGAAGGCCGAGCGGGTGAGCCGGGCGATCATCGCCAGGACCGAGGAGATGTTCGCCGAACGCGGCTGGGGCCCCTACCGCGAAACCAGCATCGAGCTGCTGGGCAGCGAGGCCACCTACGGCCCCCACGGCCGGCGCCAGGACAGCCGCGAGATCGTCGTGAAGCTCGCCGTGCGCCACGCCCGCAAGGAGGCGCTGGCGCTGTTCTCCCGCGAGATCGCCCAGGCCGCCACCGGCATGGCCCCGGGCCTGACCGGCATCGTCGGCGGGCGGCCCACGGTGTACCCGGTGATCCGCCTGTTCTCCTTCCTGGTAGACAAGGCCCGCTGCCAACTGGCGGTGCACATTGGCGAGGCCAGCCACGCCGTGGCCCTGCCGCAACTGGAACACTTCGACCCGGCGAACCTGGCCGAAGCCGCGCAGGCCCCCGCCGCCAGCGGCCAGGCCACGGCCAGCGTGGCGCTGGTGAAGCTGGCGGTGGCGCGCTCCGGCGACAAGGGCGACCACAGCAACATCGGCGTGATGGCGCGCCAGCCCGAATACCTGCCGTGGATCGCCGAGGCCCTGAGCGAAGGCGCGGTGGCCGAGTGGATGCAGCACGTGCTGGACCCGCAGCTGGGCCGCGCCAGCCGCTGGTACCTGCCCGGCACGCACAGCCTGAACTTCCTGCTGGAGCACGCCCTGGGCGGCGGCGGCGTGGCCAGCCTGCGCATCGACCCGCAGGGCAAGGCCTTCGCCCAGCAACTGCTGGAATTCCCGGTGGCGGTGCCGCAGCACATCGCCGATGAACTCAGCTCTTCTATGAAAAGAGCGAACGCTTGAGCAGGACGACAAAAACAATGGCATACGACTCGATCTTCAAGCCCGGCCTGTTCGCCGGCCAGACTGCAATCGTCACCGGTGGCGGCAGCGGCATCGGCCGTTGCACCGCCCATGAACTGGCGGCCCTGGGCGCCCACGTGGTGCTGGTCGGGCGCAAGGCCGAGAAGCTGGAGAAGACCGCCGGCGAGATCGCCGAGGACGGCGGCAGCGCCAGCTGGCACAGCTGCGACATCCGCGACGAGGAGGCGGTGAAGGCGCTGGTGGCGCAGGTGCTCGCCGAGCGCGGGCCGATCCACCACCTGGTCAACAACGCCGGCGGCCAGTACCCCGCGCCGCTCGCCTCGATCAACCTCAAGGGCTTCGAGGCGGTGGTGCGCACCAACCTGGTGGGCGGCTTCCTCATGGCCCGCGAGGTGTTCAACCAGAGCATGAGCAAGACCGGCGGCGGCATCGTCAACATGCTCGCCGACATGTGGGGCGGCATGCCCGGCATGGGCCACTCCGGCGCCGCCCGCGCGGGCATGGAGAACTTCACCAAGACCGCCGCCGTGGAGTGGGGTCACGCCGGGGTGCGGGTCAACGCCGTGGCGCCGGGCTGGATCGCCTCCAGCGGCATGGACACCTACGAGGGCGCCTTCAAGGCGGTGATCCCGACCCTGCGCGAACACGTGCCGCTCAAGCGCATCGGCACCGAATCGGAAGTGGCCTCGGCCATCGTCTTCCTGCTCTCCCCCGGCGCCGCCTTCATCAGCGGCAACACCATCCGCATCGACGGCGCCGCCAGCCAGGGCAGCCGCGCCTTCCCGCTGGCCAAGGGCAAGCCGGGGCAGAGCCGTTCCTACAACGGCTTCCACCGCGCCTACCTGCCCGACGTGCTGAAGGACCAGGAGTAAGCCATGCCGGTGATCCAGTCGGAAATCGACACCCAGGGCGAGGACTTCGCCCGCAACCGCCAGGCCATGC
Source organism: Pseudomonas sp. RW407 (assembly GCF_003176655.1). Lineage (NCBI taxonomy): Bacteria > Pseudomonadati > Pseudomonadota > Gammaproteobacteria > Pseudomonadales > Pseudomonadaceae > Pseudomonas > Pseudomonas sp. RW407. Next base: position 55,879 of record NZ_QGSL01000088.1, read on the forward strand.
TGGCCGCCGTGGCCAGCTTCCGCGACCTGGAGCAGCAGGTGCTGGACAAGGCCGCCGAGGCCAGGCCCAAGTTCGACAAGCGCGGCCAGCTGCTGCCGCGCGAGCGCCTGAACCTGCTGCTCGACCCCGGCGCGCCCTTCCTCGAACTCTGCTCCCTGGCCGGCTACAAGCTGCACGACGACAAGGACGGCACCCAGGCCGGCGGCGGCATCATCTCCGGCATCGGCTACGTCGCCGGGGTGCGCTGCCTGGTCAGCGCCAGCAACAGCGCGATCAAGGGCGGCACCATCTCCCCCACCGGGCTGAAGAAGACCCTGCGCCTGCAGCAGGTGGCGCTGGAGAACAAGCTACCGCTCATCGCCCTGACCGAGAGCGGCGGCGCCAACCTCAACTACGCGGCGGACATCTTCGTCGAGGGCGCCCGCGGCTTCGCCAACCAGGCGCGGCTGTCGGCCGCCGGCATCCCGCAGGTCACGGTCGTGCACGGCTCCAGCACCGCCGGCGGCGCCTACCAGCCGGGGTTGTCGGACTACGTGGTGGTGGTGCGCGGCAAGGCCAAGATGTTCCTCGCCGGCCCGCCGCTGCTCAAGGCCGCCACCGGCGAAATAGCCACCGACGAGGAACTGGGCGGCGCCGAACTGCACGCCCAGGTCGCCGGCACCGCCGAGTACCTGGCGGAGAACGACGCCGACGGCGTGCGCCTGGCCCGCGAGATCCTCGCTGCGCTGCCGTGGAACGCCCAGCTGCCGGCCCGCGCGGCGCGGCACTGGGACGAGCCGCTGTACCCGGCCGAGGAACTGCTGGGCGTGGTCCCGGCCGATGCCAGGAAGCCCTACGACGTGCGCGAGATCGTCGCGCGCATCGCCGACGGTTCGCGCTTCCTCGACTTCAAGAACGAATACGACGCCCAGACGGTGTGCGGCCACCTGCACATCGAGGGCCACGCCTGCGGCCTGATCGGCAACAACGGCCCCATCACCCCGCAGGGCGCGGCCAAGGCGGCGCAGTTCATCCAGCTGTGCGAGCAGAGCAACACGCCCATCCTGTTCCTGCACAACACCACCGGCTTCATGGTCGGCACCGAGTCCGAGCGCCTGGGCGTGATCAAGCACGGCTCGAAGATGATCCAGGCGGTGGCCAACGCCACCGTGCCCAAGCTCACCCTGGTGGTCGGCGGCTCCTACGGCGCCGGCAACTACGCCATGTGCGGCCGCGGCCTGGACCCGCGCTTCATCTTCGCCTGGCCCAACAGCCGCACCGCGGTCATGGGCGGCGCCCAGGCCGGCAAGGTGCTGCGCATCGTCACCGAGGAAAAGCACGCCAAGGAGGGCAAGCAGGCCGACGCGAAGATGCTCGACATGCTCGAACAGATGACCGCGCAGAAGCTCGACGCCCAGTCCACCGCGCTCTACGGCACCGCCAGCCTGTGGGACGACGGGTTGATCGACCCGCGCGACAGCCGCCGGCTGCTGGGCTACCTGCTGGACATCTGCGCGGAGGCGGCGGTACGGCCGCTCAAGGGCAACAGTTTCGGGGTAGCGAGGTTCTGACCTGATAGGGGCTCCCTCTCCCGCTTGCGGGAGAGGGAGCCAAAGCGATCCGGCGTAAAGCGAACTTCCCGCCCGCTCCGAACAGCCCCCTCTCCCTTCAGGGAGAGGGTTGGGGAGAGGGAAAGGGGAAGTGAACACCCAAGGCTCAGGAGGAAAACAACAAATGCTCTTCACCCAGGAACACGAAGAACTCCGCCGCACCGTCCGCAACTTCGTCGACAGGGAGATCAACCCCTACGTCGACCAGTGGGAGAAGGACGGCCGCTTCCCCATCCACGAAGTGTTCAGGAAGGCCGGCGCCCTCGGCCTGCTGGGCATCTCCAAGCCGGAGAAGTTCGGCGGCATGGGCCTGGACTACAGCTACTCGGTGGTCGCCGCCGAGGAGTTCGGCACCATCCACTGCGGCGGCGTGCCCATGTCCATCGGCGTGCAGACCGACATGTGCACCCCGGCCCTGGCGCGCTTCGGCTCCGACGAGCTGCGCGAGGAATTCCTGCGCCCGGCCATCGCCGGCGAGATGGTCGGCTGCATCGGCGTCTCCGAGGTCGGCGCCGGTTCCGACGTGGCGGGCCTGAAGACCACCGCGCGCAAGGACGGCGACGACTACGTGATCAACGGCAGCAAGATGTGGATCACCAACTCGCCCTCGGCCGACTTCATCTGCCTGCTGGCCAACACCTCCGACGACAAGCCCCACGTCAACAAGTCGCTGATCATGGTGCCGATGAAGAGCAAGGGCATCAGCGTCAGCCCGCACCTGGACAAGCTCGGCATGCGCAGCTCGGAGACCGCCCAGGTGTTCTTCGACGACGTGCGCGTGCCGCAGCGCTACCGCATCGGCGCCGAGGGCGCGGGCTTCATGATGCAGATGCTGCAGTTCCAGGAAGAACGCCTGTTCGGCGCCGCCAGCGGGATCAAGGGCCTGGAGTACTGCGTCAACGCCACCATCGACTACTGCAAGCAGCGCAAGACCTTCGGCCAGGCGCTGATCGACAACCAGGTCATCCACTTCCGCATGGCCGAGCTGATGACCGAGATCGAGTGCCTGCGCGCCCTCACCTACCAGGCCACCGAGCAGTACATCCGCGGCAAGGACGTCACCCGCCTGGCCTCCATGGCCAAGCTCAAGGTCGGCCGCCTGGCCCGCGAGGTCACCGACGCCTGCCTGCAGTACTGGGGCGGCCAGGGCTTCATGTGGGAGAACCCGGTCTCCCGCGCCTACCGCGACACCCGCCTGGTGTCCATCGGCGGCGGTGCCGACGAGATCATGCTCGGCATCATCTGCAAGTTGATGGGTACTCTGCCGGGCAAGAAGAAGGGTTAGGAGCGGCTGCAGGCGGCAGGCTACAGGCGGCAGGCGATGTGTCGCTCTGGCCTGAAGCCTGAAGCCTGTCGCCTGAAGCATCGTCTATGAGGAATCCGGCATGAGCGAATTGCCGAACTGCGAAACCCTGCTGCTGGAGCGCGATGGCGGCGTGCTGCACGTCACCCTCGACCGCCCGGACAGTCGCAACGCCATGAGCCTGGCCATGGTCGGGGAACTGCGCGCGGTGCTGGCCGCCGTGCGCGATGACCGCGAGGTGCGCGCCATCGTCCTGCGCGGCGCCGGCGGGCACTTCTGCGCCGGCGGCGACATCAAGGACATGGCCGGCGCCCGCGCCGCCGGGCCCGATGCCTACGCTGCGCTGAACCGCGCCTTCGGCGCCCTGCTGGAGGAAGCCCAGGCACAGCCGCAGGTGCTGGTGGCGGTGCTGGAAGGCGCGGTGCTCGGCGGCGGCTTCGGCCTGGCCTGCGTGTCGGACATCGCCCTCGCCGCCGACGGCGCCCAGTTCGGCCTGCCGGAAACCAGCCTCGGCGTGCTGCCGGCGCAGATCGCGCCCTTCGTGGTCAAGCGCATCGGCCTGACCCAGGCCCGCCGCCTGGCGCTCACCGCCGCCCGCTTCGACGGCCGCGAGGCGCTGCGCCTGGGCCTGGTGCACTTCAGCGAGGCCGATGCCGACGCCCTCGGCCAGCGCCTGGCGCAATGCCTGGAACAGGTGCGCCGCTGCGCCCCCGGCGCCAACGCGCAGACCAAGGCGCTGCTGCTGGCCACCGAGACCCAGGCCCTGGGCCCGCTGCTGGACGACGCCGCAAGACAGTTCGCCGCCGCCGTGACCGGCGCGGAAGGCGCCGAAGGCACCATGGCCTTCGTGCAGAAACGCAAACCGCAGTGGGCGCAGTAGCCGCCGGCCGCAGCAGACAGCCCCCTCTCCCTTCAGGGAGAGGGTTGGGGAGAGGGAAACCAGCATGCCCAGCTTCGACAAGATCCTCATCGCCAACCGTGGCGAGATCGCCTGCCGGGTGATCCGCACCGCCCAGGCCCTGGGCTACCGCACGGTGGCGGTGTACAGCGAGGCCGACGCCGAGGCGCGCCACGTGCAACTGGCCGACGAGGCCCTGTGCATCGGTCCGGCGCCGGTCGGCCAGTCCTACCTGAAGGCCGCGGCCATCCTCGATGCCGCGCGGCGCACCGGCGCCGACGCGGTGCACCCCGGCTACGGCTTCCTCTCGGAGAACGCCGAGTTCGCCCGCGCCTGCGAGGCCGCCGGCATCGTCTTCATCGGCCCGAGCGTCGAGGCCATCCACCTGATGGGCAGCAAGCGCCTGTCCAAGCTGGCCATGCTCGAAGCCGGCGTGCCCTGCATCCCCGGCTACGAGGGCGCCGAGCAGGACGACGCGAGCCTGGCCCGCGAGGCCGGGCGCATCGGCTACCCGCTGATGATCAAGGCCAGCGCCGGCGGCGGCGGCCGCGGCATGCGCCTGGTGCAGGCGGCCGACGAGCTGGCCGCGCAACTGCGCACCGCGCGCTCGGAAGCGCTGAACGCCTTCGGCAGCGACGAACTGATCCTGGAGAAGGCGGTGATCCGCCCGCGCCACGTGGAAATCCAGGTGTTCGGCGACCACCACGGCAACCTGGTCCACCTCGGCGAGCGCGACTGCTCGGTGCAGCGCCGCCACCAGAAGGTCATCGAGGAAGCGCCCTGCCCGGTGCTCACCCCGGAGCTGCGCCAGGCCATGGGCGAGGCGGCGGTGAAGGCGGCGGCGCGGGTGAACTACGTCGGCGCCGGCACCGTGGAGTTCCTGCTGGACACCAGCGGCGCTTTCTACTTCCTGGAAATGAACACCCGCCTGCAGGTCGAGCACCCGGTCACCGAACTGGTCACCGGCCAGGACCTGGTGGCCTGGCAGATCCGCGTGGCCGAAGGCCAGCCGCTGCCGCTGAAGCAGGAGGACATCGCGCTGCGCGGCCACGCCATCGAGGTGCGCCTGTACGCCGAGGACGCCGGCAACGGCTTCCTGCCGCAAACCGGCGAGGTGCTGCGCTGGGAGCCGCAGGTGCAGGACGGCATCCGCATCGACCACGGTCTGGTGGAAGGCCGGGCGGTGACGCCCTTCTACGACCCCATGCTGGCCAAGGTGATCGCCTACGGCGCCACCCGCGACGAGGCCCGGCGCAAGCTGGTGCGCGCCGTGGAGGACTGCGTGCTGCTGGGCGTGAAGGCCAACCAGCGCTTCCTCGCCAACCTGCTCAAACACCCGGAGTTCGCCGCCGGCAACGCCACCACCGCGTTCATCGGCGAGCACTTCGCCAACGACCCGAGCCTGCGCCCGCAAGCGCCGCAACCCGGCGAACTGGCCCTGGCCGCCGCCCTGCTCTACCAGGCCTCGGCCAGCGCCCGCGCGCACCAGGGCGGCCTGGCCGGCTGGCGCAACGCCGGCAACGAGCCCTGGCGCTACCAGCTGCACGACGGCGAGCAGAAGCACGGGGTGGAGCTGGAGGTGCTGGAGCCCGGTACGCAGCCCAGGCTGCTGGCCTGCATCGGCGACTCGGTGGTGGCGCTGTGGCTGATCGCCATGGACGCGCGCTGGGTGGTGGCGGAGATCAACGGCATCCGCCGGCGCATCGCCCACCACCGCCAGGGCGAACGCGTCTGGCTGTATGGCACGGGCGGCAACCTGGAGCTGCGCGACGTCACCCACGAGCCCGCCGGCGCCCAGGGCGGCGCGGCCTCCGGCACGGTCAAGGCGCCGATGGACGGCGCCATCGTCGACGTGCTGGTCAGCGAGGGCGCGCGGGTCAGCAAGGGCCAGCTGCTGCTCGTGCTGGAGGCGATGAAGATGGAACATCCGCTCAAGGCCGGGGTCGACGGCATTATCCGCCGCATCCAGGTGAGCAAGGGCGAACAGGTCAAGAGCCGCCAGTTGCTGGTGGAGATCGAGGCCGAGGAGGCCTGAAACGCTCTTCGTAGGAGCGAGCTTGCTCGCGAATGGAGCTTCCCGGTAGCTACAGTGTTTTCGATGGACTCCGTACCCTCTCCCCAGCCCTCGGCTGCGCGCCCCGCCCTGAAGGGAGAGGGAGCTTGTCCGTGCCGAGAGAAGGTATGGTTTCAGTCGGTAATCACTGCGCTAGCCGGCTAACGCCGAACTATCAGCATCTGCCCAACGGTCCCCTCTCACTTCAGGGAGAGGGTTAGGGAGAGGGCGCTCTTCAGGCCCAGCACCAGAACCGCCGGGAAACCCCATTCGCGAGCAAGCTCGCTCCTACAGCTGTAGTCCGAACACAACAAGAACACGGAGCCAAGCATGTCCCTGAACGCCAAGACCCTCTTCATCACCGGCGCCAGCCGCGGCATCGGCCGCGAGATCGCCCTGCGCGCCGCGCGCGACGGCGCCAACGTCGTGATCGCCGCCAAGAGCGCCGAACCCCATCCGAAACTGGCCGGCACCATCTTCAGCGTCGCCGCGGAAGTCGAGGCCGCCGGCGGCAAGGCCCTGGCCCTGCAGCTGGACGTGCGCGACGAGAACGCCGTGCGCGAGGCCATGGCCCGCGCCGCCGAGCACTTCGGCGGCATCGATGCGCTGGTCAACAACGCCGGCGCCATCAAGCTGGTGGGCGTGGAACGCCTGGAACCCAAGCGCTTCGACCTGATGTACCAGATCAACACCCGCGCGGTGATGGTCTGCAGCCAGGCCGCCCTGCCCTACCTGAAGCAGAGCCAGGGCCACATCCTCAGCCTGTCGCCGCCGCTGAACCTGGCCGGGAAATGGTTCGCCCAGCACGGCCCCTACACCGTCACCAAGTACGGCATGAGCATGCTCACCCTCGGCATGCACGAGGAGTTCAAAAAGTACGGCATCAGCGTCAACGCCCTGTGGCCGAAGACCATGATCGCCACCGCCGCCATCGAATTCGAACTGGGCAGCCGCGACGCCTTCAAGCGCGCCCGCACCCCGGCGATCATGGCCGACGCCGCCCACGCCATCCTCGCCAGCGGCGGCCGCAGCATCAGCGGTCGCCTGCTGATAGACGAAGACATCCTGCGCGAACAGGGCGTGAGCGACTTCGAACCGTACCGCTACGACCCCCAGGGCGGGCCGCTGGTGCCCGATCTGTTTCTGGATTGAGGCGGCAGGCTTCAGGCGGCAGGCTGCAGGCAAAAGCCAAGAGCGAGCGGTTCTGGCCTGTAGCCTGCCGTCTGCAGCCTGCCGCCCATTTGCCCAACTGCCCGGCGCCGCGCGCGCCAGAGTCATAGCCCGCGGGCCGCTGGCGGCCTAGAGTCGGGCGGGCGTGCACACGCCACGGACAACAACGACAACAAGGGCAGCGTCAATGAGCCATGCCGATCTGATCACCCCCACCCGCTTCATCGCCCACCTGCCCGCCACCCTCGGGCGCGTGCCGCGCATGCTGCGCGGGCTCTACTACACCGGCATCCGCAACCGCGAGAAGAACCTGTCCCTGGGCTGGGCCCTGGAGCGCGCGGCGCGCCTGTACCCGGACGCCCCGGCGCTGCTGGAAGGCCAGCGGCGCCTGTCCTACGCGCTGTTCAACGGCTGGGCCAACCGCCTGGCGCGCAGCTTCCAGGCCGAGGGCGTGAAGCACGGCAGCGTGGTCGCGGTGATGCTGGAGAACCGCGCCGAACTGCTGGTCATCCTCGCCGCCCTGGCCAAGCTCGGCGCCGTGGGCGCGCTGATCAACACCACCCAGCGCGGCCAGGTGCTGGCCCACAGCCTGAACCTGGTCAGCCCCGGCCACTTCGTGGTCGGCGAGGAACTGCGCGAAGCCTTCGACGAAGTACGTGCCAGCCTGCAGGGCGGCGCCGAGCGCCTGTACTGGGTGGCCGACGACGACACCCTGCGCGACCCCGGCCAGGCCCCCGGCGGCTGGGCCAACCTGATGCGCCTGGCCCAGGCCCAGGGCTCCGACAACCTGGCGGAAACCGCCCAGGTCCGCCTGAAGGACGCCTGCTTCTTCATCTACACCTCCGGCACCACCGGCCTGCCCAAGGCCTCGATCATGAGCCACGGGCGCTGGATCAAGGCCTATGGCGGCTTCGGCCACTCCGGCCTGGGCCTGTCCCGCGACGACGTGCTCTACCTGACCCTGCCCTGCTACCACAACAACGCCGTCACCGTGTGCTGGAGCGCGGTGCTGGCCGGCGGCGCGGCCATCGCCCTGCGCCGCAGGTTCTCGGCCAAGGCGTTCTGGAAGGACGTGCGCCATTACAATGCCACCTGTTTCGGCTACATCGGCGAACTGTGCCGCTACCTGCTCAACCAGCCGGCGTGCGAGGAAGAACGCGACAACAGCCTGACCTGCATGATCGGCAACGGCCTGCGCCCGTCGATCTGGGGCGAGTTCAAGGCGCGCTTCGGCATCGAGCGGATCACCGAGTTCTACGCCGCCAGCGAAGGCAACATCGGCTTCACCAACGTGTTCAACTTCGACAATACGGTGGGCTTCTCCCCGGCCACCTACGCCATCGTCCGCTACGACCTGGAGAACGACCGCCCGCTGCGCGACGCCAAGGGCTTCATGGAGAAGGTCGGCAAGGGCGAGTCGGGCCTGCTGATCAGCGAGATCAGCGACAAGTGGCCGTTCGACGGCTACACCGACCCGGCCAAGACCCAGGCGGTGATCTACCGCGACGTGTTCAAGAAGGGCGACGCCTGGTTCAACACCGGCGACCTGATGCGCGACCTGGGCTTCAAGCACACCCAGTTCGTCGACCGCCTGGGCGACACCTTCCGCTGGAAGGGCGAGAACGTCTCCACCACCGAGGTGGAGAACGTCCTCGGCGCCTTCCCCGGCGTGGAGGATGCGGTGGTCTACGGCGTGGAGATCCCCGGCACCGACGGCCGCTGCGGCATGGCCGCGCTGCGCCTGGCGCCCGGCCAGGCAGTGGACGGCAAGGCCCTGGCCGAACACCTCGACCGCGAACTGCCGGCCTACGCCGTGCCGCTGTTCCTGCGCCTGCTGCAGCAGGTGGAGACCACGGGCACCTTCAAGTACAAGAAGGCCGACCTGAAGAACGCCGCCTTCGATCCGCGGCAGGTCGGCGAGGCGCTGTTCGTGCGGTTGCCGGGCGAGGTGGATTACCGGCCGCTGGATATGGCGCTGTTCGAGGCCATCCAGCGGGGGGAGCATCGGTTCTGACAGGTTTTTCGTAGGAGCGAGCTTGCTCGCGAATGGCGCTACCCGGCGGCTTCGGCACATCGGTTGAGGCCGTCCCCTCTCCCCAGCCCTCTCCCTGAAGGGAGAGGGAGTCTGTCCGTGCCGAGAGGGGAAATGGTTTCAGCCGGTAATCACTGTGCTAGCCGGCTAACGCCGAACTATCAGCCTCTGCCCAACGGTCCCCTCTCCCTTCAGGGAGAGGGTTAGGGAGAGGGAACAGAGGTGGACCTGGCAGAGGAATCACCGGATAGCTCGCGCCTACGAAAGCCCCCAACTCAATTCCGAAACTGAAACTGCAACTCCGCCCCGCGAATATCCGAATGCCAGCTGTCGTCGCCGGGATCGGTGCGCTCGCCGCGTTCGCGCTGGATCAGCCGGCCGCCGACCTGGAACGGGCTCTCCTTCTCCTCGAACAGCGGTGGCAGCAGCGGCTTGTCCAGGTTCTCGCGCAGGGCGTTGCCCGGCTCCATGCCGTGCAGCACGTCCCTGGGCAGGCGCAGGTCGAGCTTGGTGGGCGGCAGCGGCTTGTTCACGCTGGGTTCGGGGGCCTTCTTCGGCTTCGCATCGGCCACCGGCAGGCGCTCGGGGGCCATGGGCTTGCCCAGTTCCGCCTTGGGCGTGGCCGGCTTGGCCGGCGCCTTCACGACGCTGGCGGCGGGCGCCAGCGCGGGTTCGGGCGCCGGGGCCTTCTGCGCCGTGGCGGCAGGCGCCGCCGTGGGTGCCTGGGCCTTGGCCGGCGGCGCCTTGTCGGCATCGCCGCAGGCGGTCAGCAACAGCGGCAGGAGGGTCAGCAGAAGGATGCGTTGCAACATCACGGAGCGGGCAAATGGCCAGGGGCGCGCCATCCTCGCCTTAGTTGATCTGTAAGACAAGAGCCTCGGACAAAGCCGAAAAAAATTCCGACAAACGCGCTCAGGCGCTCAAGGCCGGGCCTCCAGGCGCCGCAGTTCGGCGTCGATGTCCAGCCGCGGGTAGCGCCGCTGCAGGTCCTCGCGCAGGGCCGTCGCGGCCGCCTGGTCGCCCTGTCGGCGCAGCTCGACCAGTTGCCGCAGGCTGGCCTCCGGCTCCAGCGCGGCCGGCTCGGCGCTGCGCTTGGCCATGGGCGCGGCTTCGTCGGCGGCCACCGCGCTTTCCGCCATCTGCTTGCGCTGCTCCAGCTGCGGAGCCGGCGCCGCGGCGGGGACGGCAGGCGCCGAGTACAGCGCCGGGGCGGCCTGCCGGGCGGAGCGGGCCATGGATTCGGCCTTGGGCGCCGGGGCCACGGCCGGCGCGGCGGCATCGAAGCGAGGCGCCTCCTCGAAGGTGCGCAAGGCCAGGCTGACGCCGATGCCGAGGGTCGCCACCCCGGCCAGGGCCACCGACCAGCGCTGCGGCCGGCCGAACAGCCAGCGGCCCAGGCGCTGCCAGGCATTCGCGCGCGGCTGCACGGCGGCGCGGGCCGCGGCCAGGATGCGGGCGTCCAGTTGCGCCGACGGCTGCTCGCCGCCGTGCCGGCGGAAATGCTCGAGCAATTCGGCCTCTTCGGCGTCCGGCCGCTGCGGGTGGCGATTCATGGGGACACCTCCTGGGTCGCCGCCGGGTCGGCGAGCAACCGGCGCAGTTTCTGCAACGCATACCGCAGGCGGCTCTTCACCGTCTCGGCGGGCGTGCGGGTCAGTTCGGCGATCTCCTGCAGTTCCAGATCGCCATGGGCGCGCAGCAGGAACACCTCGCGCTGCTCGCCCGGCAGCGCCTGCAGGGCCTGCTGCAGGCGCTCGCGGTCGCGGCTCAGGCTCAGTTGCCGCAGCGGGTCCTCGGCCTCGCCGGGCAGCGCCTCGCCGTGCAGTTGCTCGTCGAAGGCCTCGTGCTGCGCCTGGCGCCGGCCGTTGCGCCGCCAGTGATCGATCAGCCGGTTGCGGGCGATCTGGTACAGCCAGGTGCGGAAGCTGGCCCGGCCCTGGGGCTCGCTGTCGCTGCGGATCAGGCTCAGCCAGGTTTCCTGGAACGCTTCCTCGGCCTGCGCGGCGTCGCCGCCCAGGCCGCAGAGGAAGCGGTAGAGGCCCAGGCGGTGGCGCGCGTAGAGCGTGGCGAAGGCCTCGGCATCGCCCTTGCGGTAACGCCGCAGCAGCGCGGCGTCGTCTTCGTCCGTGGTCAAGTCAGGGGTTCCGTGCCAAAGGGGTTTGCAGGCTGCGCGCCAGTTCGACGAGCTGGAGGAACTCGCCGCGCAGGCCGAACGGGTCCTCGCCGCGCGCGCTCCTGGCCAGGGCCAGAGTATCGCTCATGTCGAAGCCGCCGGTGTAGCGCGCGCCGTCGAGCTGCTGGGCGAAGGCCGCCACCGCCGCGGCGAAGCGCAGGTCATCGCTGGCATGGGCCAGGTCGCCGGCGCCGCTGCTGGCGATGGGGCGCTCGACCAGGCGGCTGGGGCCGCCCTCCGGGGCCTGCCAGCGCACCCGCAGCCAGGCCAGTTCGTCGCCCTTGCCGGCGGGCCTGGCCTCGGCCTGGTAGCGCAGCGGCTCGAGCCAGCCCTTCTGCCCTTTCGGGACGATCTCGTAGAGCGCGGTGACGGTATGCCCGGCGCCGATCTCACCGGCGTCGACCTGGTCGTTGTTGAAGTCCTCGCGCTTCAGCGCGCGGTTCTCGTAGCCCAGCAGTCGGTACTCGCTGACCTGCGCGGGGTTGAACTCGAGCTGGAGCTTGACGTTCTTCGCCAGTATCGCGAGGGTCGAGCTGAGCTGTTCGACCAGCACCTTGCGCGCCTCGCGCAGGTTGTCGATGTAGGCGTAGTTGCCGTCGCCGGCGTCGGCCAGCTGTTCCATCAGCCGCTCGTTGTAGTTGTCCACGCCGAAGCCCAGGGTGGTCAGCGACACCCCGCTGCGGCGCTTCTCGGCGGCCATGGCCTTGAGCGTGTCGAAGTCGCTGACGCCGACGTTGAAGTCGCCATCGGTGGCCAGCAGGATGCGGTTGATGCCCTTGTCGATGAAACCTTGCTGCGCCATGCGGTAGGCCAGCTCGATGCCCGCAGCACCGGCGGTGGAGCCCCCGGCCTGGAGCTGGTCGATGGCGGCGCGGATCTTCGCCTTGTCCTTGCCCGGGGTGGGCTCCAGCACCACCCGCGAATCGCCGGCGTAGACCACCAGCGACACCTTGTCCTGCGGCCGCAGCTGGTCCACCAGCAGCTTGAGGGTGCCCTTCACCAGCGGTAGGCCCTCGCGGCGGTCCATGGAGCCGGAGACGTCCACCAGGAACACCAGGTTGGCCGGCGGCAGTTGCGCCACGCCACGCTCGGCGGCCTTGATGCCGATGCGCAGCAGGCGGGTGTGCGGGTTCCACGGCGAAGGCGCCAGCTCGGTGGTGATGCCGAAGGGGCTGTCGTCGGCCGGCGGCGCATAGGCGTAGGGGAAGTAGTTGAGCATCTCTTCCAGGCGCACCGCGCCCTGGGGCAGCAGGCGGCCCTCGTTGAGCAGGCGGCGGACGTTGGCGTAGCTGCCGGTGTCCACGTCGATGCTGAAGGTCGAGACCGGAGCCTCGGCGACGCTGTGCACCGGGTTCTGCGCCAGCTTCTGGTACTGCTCGCGATCCTGGTCGCGGTAGCCCGCCGGCAGCGGCTCGGGCGCCACCGGCAGCGCGTAGCTTTCCAGCATGGGCGCGGCAGCCGGCATGGCGCGGCGGGTCTCGCTCTTGGTGGCCAGGTCGGCGAGCGGCGCCTGTTTCGTCATCGAAGGCTGGGCGGCCTGTTGCGGGGTGGACTGGCCACAACCGCCCACGGCCAGCAGCAGGCAGATGGCGACGGGACGGAAGGCGGAAGCGGGAAGGGACATGGCGGCGGCCTCGATGAAGGAGTCAAACCTTCAGACGAGGCCGTCAGCCAAAACGGGTTAAACCGCTTTTTGTAGGAGCGGGCCCTGCCCGCGATTCGCGCGCAGGGCGCGCTCCTACAGGGGAGTGGCGGAGGTGGGGCCGCGTAGGAGCGGACTCCGTCCGCGATGGCCCGGCGCCGCGGGCGGAATCGCGGACGAAGTCCGCTCCTACAGGGGTGCTCCCCGGCGGAAACGCGTCAGGCAGCGATCTGCTCCTCCTGGCACAGCTGGCAGGCCAGCATGCCGAGGGTCATGATCGCCCGCTCCGCCTCGCGGTTCCACGGGATGCCGCAGGTCAGGCGCAGGCAGTTGTTGAACTGCTCGGTGTTGCTGAAGATCAGCCCCGGGGCGATGCTGATGCCCTGCTCCAGCGCCCGCACGTGCAGTTCCTTGGTGTTCACCTTGGCCGGCAGGCTGACCCAGAGGATGAAGCCGCCCTTGGGCCGGGTCATCTGCGTGCCTTCGGGGAAGTACTGCTGCACCGCCAGTTGGTAGGCGGTCATGTTCTTGCGGTACTCCTGGCGGATGTAGCGCAGGTGGCGGTCGTAGCCGCCGTTCTCCAGGTACGCGGCCACGCCCATCTGCGTCACCGTGCACGCCGAGTGCGTGGTGAAGGTCTGCAGGCGGCGGATTTCCTCCTGGTAGCGCTCGGCGATGATCCAGCCGATGCGCACCCCCGGCGAGATGGTCTTGGAGAAGCTCGAGCAGTACACCACCCGGCCCTCGCGGTCGTGGGCCTTGAGTGACTTGGTCTGGCCCTCGTCGAACATCAGCTCGCCGTAGATGTCGTCCTCGATCACCCCGATGTTGTGCTCGGCGGTGAGCTTGAGCAGTTGCTTCTGGCGCTCCTCGGGGATGGTCCCGCCCAGCGGGTTGGACAGCCGCGCGGTCAGCACCAGGGCCTTGATCGGCCATTGGTTGGCGGCCAGCTGCAGGGCCTCCAGGCTGATGCCGGTGAGCGGGTCGCTGGGGATCTCGATGACTTTCAGGCCGAGGATGTCGGCCAGTTGCAGCAGGCCGTAGTAGCTCGGCGATTCGGTGGCGATCAGGTCGCCGGGGCGGGTCATCACCCGCAGCGCCATGTGGATGGCGTCCACGCAGCCGTGGGTGATGGTCACCTGGCTGGGGTCGACCACCACGCCGGCGTCGCGCATGCGGATCGCCACCTGGCGGCGCAGCGGCTCGTAGCCGGGGCTGAACATGTAGCTGAAGGCCCGCGGGCTGGAGAAGCGGGTGACCTTGGCCAATTGCTGGTGCAGAGCGCGCACCGGCAGATAGTCCACGTGCGGCACCGCCGCGCCCAGGGGGAACACGCCCTCGCGGCGGGCCTCGGCGAGCACCTGGTTGATGATGCTGCTGCGGGTGACCAGGCCGGGGCGCTCGACCCGCGCGATGTCCGGGGTCGAGGCGGTCAGCGCCGGGGTGTGGTGCACGTAGAAGCCGGACTGCGGGCGCGCGCGGATCAACCCCTGGTCCTCCAGGGTGGCGTAGGCCTGCAGCACGGTGGCGTGGCTGACGTTGAGCTGGGTGCTCAGCTTGCGCACCGAGGGCACGCGCTCGCCCGGCTGGTAGACGCCGCGGCGGATGTCCTCGGCGAGTTGCTGGGCGATACGTTGGTACAGAAGCAGATTGCTCATGGCGGCGATCCCTCGGGCATTGGACCGAAACAGTAGCCAAAAACTCGAAACTGTTCCAGAACAGTAGCAGGGAAACATGCCGATACAGCCCGCCGCCGATGATCGGCGCAGCCCGCGCGCCAGAGCGCCTCAGAGTTCGCCGAGCCAGTCCAGCATGCCGGCGATCACCAGTTGCGCGTCGTTGGTCACGCCCAGCTTCTGCATGGCGTTGCGCTTGTGGGTGCTGATGGTGGAGACGCTGCGGTTGGTGCGCTCGGCGATCTCGCCGACGGTGGCGCCATGGGACAGCCGGCGCAGGATGTCGATCTCCGTGGGGCTCAGCGGCCGCCCGGTGTGGCGCTGCGGGCGCAGGTTGGGGTCGATGTAGGTCTGCCCCTGGCGGATGCGCTCCAGGGCCTCGTCCAGGGCGCCCAGCGGGCTGCGCTTGCAGATGTAGGCGCTGGCCCCGCACTTGATCGTGGCCCGGGCCATCAGCGGCGCGCCCATCACCGAGTAGACCAGCACCTTCAGCCGCGGGTGGTTGCGCTGCAGCCACTCGATCATGTGCACGCCATCGCGGCCACGGGAGCCGGGCAGCGCCATCTCGAGGATCAGCAGGTCGGTCTCGGGGTGCTGTTCGAGCCGCTGCAGCAGCGAGTCGGTGTCGTTCACCCAGTCCAGCACCTCGGCCCGGCAGTGCTCGGCCAGGTAGTGCTGCAGCCCCCAGCCGGTCAGCGGCTGGGCATCGGCGACCAGGACCTTGAGGGTTTCCTGTTTCAATGGCATGTGCGGTTCCTGCTGGCGGACGCCCCGGTGCGGGGTGGTCCCATGGCCCTATTTTCGCCAAGGTCGGCCTCGAAAATTTTCGGGATGGCCTGCCAGCAGGTTAGCAGCGCCGGGCCTGTCCGCCCGGCGCCGGGGGCTCAGCGCTGGGCGCCGAGCTGGCCCTTGTCGTCGGAGAAGACGATTTCCACGCGGCGGTTCTGCGCACGGCCCAGGGAGGAGGCGTTGTCCGCCACCGGGTAGGCCTCGCCGAAGCCCTGCACCTGGATGCGCCTGGCGTCGACACCGAGGTCGGTGAGCACGTCGGCCACCGCCTGGGCGCGGTCCCGGGACAGTTGCTGGTTCTCCTGCTCGTCGCCCTGGTTGTCGGTGTAGCCTTCGATGCGGATCACCCGCCGCGGGTTGAGCTGGAGGAACTGCACCAGCTTGAGCACGGTGCGGTTGGCGGCCGGCTTGAGGTCGGACTCGCCGCTGTCGAACAGCACGTCGCCCAGGGTCAGCACCAGGCCGCGCTCGGTCTGGTCGGTGGCCAGGCTGACCATCTGCTCCTCCAGCCACTTGCTCTGCTCCTGCACGCTGGCCAGCTTGGCCTCGCGCAGGGCCAGCTGCAGGCGCTCGCGGTCGAGCTGCTGGCGGGCCAGGCGCTCCTGGTTCAGCGTCAGGTTGCTGCGCTCGCGGGCGATCTCGCTGTAGCGCTGGCTGAGGTAGGCGTATTGCAGCACGTCGTCGTTGCTGCCCCAGTAGCTGGACAGGCGCTCGGCGCGGGCCAGGGACTCGCCGGCGCGGATGACGTCGCGCGGCGCGCTGTGCAGCACGCCGGTATCGTCCCTGACCGCCTGGAACTCGCTGCGCGCGCGCTCCAGGGACTGTTCGGCGAGCTGGCCGTGGGAGCAGCCCGCCAGGGCCAGGGCGGCGGCCACCAGGCCGAGCGGCAGCAGTGGGCGCAGGCTCATTTCACCTCCCCCAGCTGGCGGCGCAGGCGCTGGATGCTCTTGCCCTGCTCGGCCAGTTGCGCGGCGCTCTTGCCGGTCAGCACCTTGGCCTCGGCCAGGCGCGCATCCAGCTCGGCCTGCTCGGCGAGCTGCCGGGCGCGCTTGTTGGCGGCGCCGGCCATGGCCTCGCGGGCGGCCTGGTACTTGTCCTCGGCCAGCTTGAACTCGGCCACCTCGTCCGTGGCGCCGACCGCCCGGGCCTGGTCCAGGGCCTGCTCGGTCAGGCGCATCTGCTCGTTGGGAAGCGGGTCGTTGGCGCATCCCGCCAGGGCGCACAGCAACAGGCCCGTGAGGGTCATGCTTGGCTTGCTCACGAAATCTTCTCTACTGCGTGGAAGAAGCGGCGGACCGCGCTTGCTCGGCCTGCCAGCGCTGCAGGTTGCGCTGCAACAGGCGCTGCGGTACGCCGGCGGCGACCAATTCTGTCATTTTTTCCTGCAGTTGTCCGCGCAGTTCCGGGCCGTAGCAGGGCGAAGCGTGGGCCAGGGTCAGGTACAGCCCTTCGCTGGAGATCGGCGGCTCCAGCGGCTGCAGGCGCTGCTGCAGGCCCAGCCGGGCCGCCGTGGCCAGGCCGGGGAAGCGCTCGTAGAGCACGTAGTCGGTGCGCCCCAGGGCCAGCTTCTGGAAGGCCTGGGCCACGCTCGGCACCTCCTCCAGGGTCAGCTGCGCCTCGGCGAAGTCGTCGAAGGCGGCGCCGAAGCTGTTGTTCACCAGGGTGCCGCCCTTGTGGCCGCGCAGGTCTTCCCAGCGGGCGTAGGGGAAGCCCTCGCCCTTGTGCACCCAGACAACGTTGTCGGTGCTGAGGAAGGCCGGGCGGATGTAGTCCATCACCTCCTCGCGCTCGGGCGTCAGGAAGGCGCCGGCGAGCAGGTCGACACGGCCCAGGCGCGCCTCTTCCTGGGCGCGGGCCCAGGAGCCGGTGTAGCGCACGCGGATGCTCACGCCCATGGCCTTGCCCAGTTGCTCCAGCAGCTCGGCGCTGGCCCCGACCAGGCGCTCCGGCTGGGCCGGGTCGCGCCAGAGGAACGGCGGGTACTCCGGGTTGCCGCTGGCCACCAGCACCGAGCACTGGCTGCTCTGGGCGTGGGCGTGCAGCGCCAGCAGGCCGACCATGGCCAGCAGGGCGCGGCTGCGCCCGATCATGCGCGGTCCTCGCGAACCGGCGAAAGGGAGGGCGGTGCGTATGACGACGGCATGCTAGCTTCTGTAAGAAAAAGTTCTGAACAAAGGGTCAGACTAGGCGAATTCGGACGCCAGTGCAGCATGTCACTGTTCGGGTGGATACGCCAAGCCGAGAACCGCCGCGTTCCCTTCCCGACCCTCGATTTCCGCTACCCCGGTCACAAGGATCACCGATGAAGAAAGTCCTGCTCGCCCTCGTCCTGCTGCTGGCCGCCGGCGCCGGCGTGCTCTACGCCCTCCCCTCCACCCTGCTGGCCAGCGCCCAGTTCGTCGAACGCACCCGCGCCGGCCTGAGCGAGCAGAGCGTGCGCGTCGACGGCCTGGACATCCGCTACTACGAGGGTGGCCCGCGCGAGGCGGAGACCGTCCTGCTGGTCCACGGCTTCGGCGCCGACAAGGACAACTGGCCGCGCTTCGCCCGCTTCCTGACCGACCGCTACCACGTGCTCATCCCCGACCTGCCCGGCTTCGGCGAAAGCAGCCAGCCCCGGGCCATCAGCTACGACGTCGGCACCCAGGCCGAGCGCCTGGTGGACTTCGCCAAGGCCCTGGGCATCGGCCGCCTGCACCTGGTGGGCAACTCCATGGGCGGGCAGATAGTCGCGCTGATGGCCGCGCGGCACCCGGACATGGCCTTCTCCGTGGGCCTGTTCGACAACGCCGGGATCGACGCGCCGCAGCAGAGCGAACTGTTCCGGCGCCTGCAGGGCGGCCAGCCCAACCCGCTGGTGCTGGGCCGCCCCGAGGACTTCTCCGGGCTGATGGACTTCGTCTTCTACCAGCGCCCGCCGATGCCCGAACGCCTGCAACTGTACCTGGGCGAACGCGGCGTGCAGCGCAGCCAGCTCAACGCCTACATCTTCGGCCAGCTGCGCGAGCGCTACATCCCGCTGGAGCCGGAGCTGCCGAAGATCACCGCGCCCACCCTGCTGCTGTGGGGCGACCGCGACCGGGTGCTGGACGTGTCCAGCGTCGAGGTGATGAAGCCGCTGCTCAAGCATCCCAGCGTGGCCATCCTGCGCGACTGCGGCCACGTGCCGATGATCGAGCGCCCGGAAGAGACCGCCGGCCACTACCTGGACTTCCTCGAACAGGCCAAAGCGCAGCGCACCGCGGCTCGCTGAGGCCGGAATGCAGAACCGGCGCCTGGGCGCCGGTTCTGCTGGAGCGAAGATCAGCTTTTACAGCTGGATCAGACCGGGAATCTGCACGTCCGGATTGACGTCCTGCTCGTAGTCCACCCCGGCGATCTCGAAGCCGAACAGGCGCAGGAACTCGGTCTTGTAGCCGGTGAAGTCGGTCAGCTGGTACAGGTTCTCGTTGGTCACCTGGTTCCACAGTTCCTTCACCTTGTCCTGCACGTCCGGCTGCAGCTCCTTGTAGTCGGCGCGCAGGCGGCCGTCGGCGTCCAGGTGCGGCTGGCTGCCGTAGAGGCTGTCGCGGAACAGGCCGTCGACCTGCTCGATGCAGCCCTCGTGGGTGCCCTTCTCCTTCATCACCTTGAACAGCAGCGACAGGTACAGCGGCATCATCGGGATGGCCGAGCTGGCCTGGGTGACCACCGCCTTGAGCACCGACACGCGGGCGTCACCGCCGTTGGCGGCCAGCTTCTCGCGAATGCCCAGGACCTTCTGGTCCAGGTCCTTCTTGGCGGCGCCGATGGAGCCGTTCCAGTACAGGTCGTGGGTGATCTCTTCGCCCAGGTAGGTGAAGGCGGTGGTCTTCACGCCGTCGGCCAGCACCCCGGCTTCCTGCAACGCGTCCATCCACATCTGCCAGTCTTCGCCGCCCATCACCGCGACGGTGTTGGCGATCTCCTCGGCGGTCGCCGGCTCCATCACGCTTTCCTTGATCACTTCCTTGTCGGTGTCCAGGCCGCGGAAGTTGACGGCCTTGCCCACCGGCTTGAGCACCGAGTTGAAGACTTCGCCGGTCTTCGGATGGGTACGGCGCGGGGCGGCCAGGCTGTAGACCACCAGGTCGACCTTGCCCAGGTCCTGCTTGATGGTCTCGATGGTGACTTTCTTCACCTCGTCGGAGAAGGCGTCGCCGTTGATGCTGCGGGCGTACAGGCCCTTGGCCTTGGCGAATTTCTCGAAGGCCGCCGAGTTGTACCAGCCGGCGGTGCCGGCCTTGGTCTCGCTGCCCGGGCGCTCGAAGAACACGCCCAGGGTGGCGGCGCCGGCGCCGAAGGCGGCGCTGATGCGCGCGGCCAGGCCGTAGCCGGTGGACGAGCCGATCACCAGGACCTTCTTCGGACCGTTGGCGATGGGGCCATGCGCCTCGACGTACTCGATCTGTTCCTTGACGTTGGCTTCGCAGCCGGTCGGATGGGTAGTGACGCAGATGAAGCCACGCACGCGCGGTTTGATGATCATGAAAACCTCGTTTGCCAGGTGCCGTTAGAACAGGTTCAGGTACTGAAGACGTCGCGCATTGTAGATGAGACACCTTCTCTTGGGCGCAACCGGGAGAAGATTCGTGACCAATGGGTCGTCCCCTGCGGCGAACATGGGAAACCAGGGGCCCGAAATGAAAGAACCCGCTCCTGGGAGCGGGTTCCTTCGTCAGCGGGTCAGGCTCAGACGGCCTTTTCCAGCTCCGGCACGAGCTCGAACAGATCGCCAACCAGGCCGTAGTCGGCGACCTGGAAGATCGGCGCCTCTTCGTCCTTGTTGATGGCCACGATGACCTTCGAGTCCTTCATGCCCGCCAGGTGCTGGATGGCACCGGAGATGCCCACGGCGATGTACAGCTGCGGCGCGACGATCTTGCCGGTCTGGCCGACCTGCATGTCGTTCGGCACGAAGCCGGCGTCGACGGCGGCGCGGGAAGCACCGACGGCGGCGCCCAGCTTGTCGGCCAGGGCGTAGAGGATCTTGAAGTTGTCGCCGTTGCCCATGCCGCGGCCACCGGAGACCACGATCTTGGCGGCGGTCAGTTCCGGACGGTCGGACTTGGCCAGCTCTTCGCCGACGAAGGCGGACTTGCCGGCATCGGCCGGGCCGGAAACCTGCTCGACGGCAGCCGAACCGCCTTCGGCGGCGACGGCGTCGAAGCCGGTGGTGCGCACGGTGATGACCTTGACCGGAGCCGAGGACTGCACGGTGGCGATGGCGTTGCCGGCATAGATCGGGCGCTTGAAGGTGTCGGCGCTGACCACGTCGATGATCTCGGAGATCTGGTCGACGTCCAGCAGCGCGGCGACGCGCGGCAGGTAGTTCTTGCCGTTGGTGGTGGCGGCGGCCAGGATGTGGCTGTAGCCCTTGCCCAGTTCGGCCACCAGCGGAGCGACGTTCTCCGGTAGTTGGTGGGCGTAGGCGGCGTTGTCGGCGACCAGCACCTTGGCAACGCCTGCGATCTTGGCGGCGGCTTCGGCCACGGCACCGACGTTCTGGCCGGCGACCAGGACGGCGACATCGCCACCGATCTTCTGTGCGGCAGCGACGGTGTTCAGGGTGGCAGCGCCCAGGACGCCGTTGTTGTGCTCAGCGATTACCAGGATAGCCATCAGATTACTTTCGCCTCGTTCTTCAGTTTCTCGACCAGTTCAGCCACGGACTTGACCTTGATGCCGGCGCTGCGGGCAGCCGGAGCTTCCACTTTCAGGGTCTTCACGGTGGAAGCGGTGGAAACGCCGAGGGCGTCCGGGGTCACCACGTCCAGCGGCTTCTTCTTCGCTTTCATGATGTTCGGCAGCGACGCGTAGCGCGGCT
>NZ_QGSL01000088.1:77058-81904 GCF_003176655.1 Pseudomonas sp. RW407
GGTAATCGACCTTGTCTTGTGGACAAGGTCGGACCCTGCGGCCCACCGAGGGGTACCTGACAAGTAGTCCCGGCAGGCACGCGTGGGTGGCGAAACGATAGAAGCTGGCCTTGTGCCGGTCAATCGGAAATGCCGAACGGGCGTTCGATATTCGCCCTTTCAATGGCCGGGCCGCCGGCCATGGACGGGATTCATCGTTAGCTGGCTATCGGCAGGGGGCTATACTCCTGTAACAGATTGTGTCGGCAGGCTGCGGCCCGCCACACCTCGTCCGGCGGACAGGGAGGCCCGCCGTACAACGCCAATAACAGCTTCATCGACGAGAGAGCCCGCATGAACGCACCCATACCGCATTACTCTGCCGAAGAACGTACCCGACGCATCTTCGCCATCGTCGGCGCCTCCTCCGGCAACCTGGTGGAGTGGTTCGACTTCTACGTCTACGCCTTCACCGCCATCTACTTCGCCCATGCCTTCTTCCCCTCGGACAACCCCACCGTGCAGCTGCTCAACAGCGCCGGGGTGTTCGCCGCCGGCTTCCTGATGCGCCCGATCGGCGGCTGGATGTTCGGCCGCATCGCCGACAAGAAGGGGCGCAAGACGGCGATGATGATCTCGGTGCTGATGATGTGCGGCGGCTCCCTGGCCATCGCGGCGATGCCCACCTACGAGACCGTCGGCGTGCTGGCGCCGGCCGGCCTGCTGCTGGCGCGGCTGTTCCAGGGCCTGTCGGTGGGCGGCGAGTACGGCACCAGCGCCACCTACATGAGCGAGGTGGCGCTCAAGGGCCAGCGCGGCTTCTTCGCCTCCTTCCAGTACGTCACCCTGATCGGCGGCCAGCTGCTGGCGGTGCTGGTGGTGGTGATCCTGCAGCAGCTGCTGAGCAACGACGAGCTGCGCGCCTGGGGCTGGCGGATTCCCTTCGTGGTCGGCGCCATCACCGCGGTGATCGCCTTCTACCTGCGCCGCTCGCTCAGCGAGACGGCCAAGGACGAGAACCTGCACCGCAAGGAGTCCGGCACCCTCACCGAGCTGTTCGCCCACCACAAGCGCGCCTTCTTCACGGTGCTCGGCTTCACCGCCGGCGGCTCGCTGATCTTCTACACCTTCACCACCTACATGCAGAAATACCTGGTCAACACCGTGGGCATGGACGCCAAGGTGGCCAGCGGCGTGATGACCTTCGCGCTGTTCCTCTACATGTGCATGCAGCCGCTGTTCGGCGCCCTCTCCGACCGCATCGGGCGCAAGACCTCGATGCTCTGGTTCGGCGTGCTGGGCATGCTCTGCACCTGGCCGATCCTCTCCGCGCTCAAGACCACCACCAGCCCCTACCTGGCCTTCGTGCTGATCATCGTGGCCATGGCCATCGTCAGCCTGTACACCTCCATCAGCGGGCTTATCAAGGCGGAGATGTTCCCGCCGGAAATCCGCGCCCTGGGCGTGGGCCTGTCCTACGCGGTGGGCAACGCCATCTTCGGCGGCTCGGCGGAGTACGTGGCCCTGGGCCTGAAGAACCTGGGCGTGGAATCGTACTTCTACATCTACGTCTCGGTGATGTGCGGCGTGGCGCTGGTGGTCTGCCTGCTGCTGCCGGACCTACGCAAGGTCAGCTACCTCAACGACGAGGACTGACCGCCCCCGGCCGGTGGAGGCTCAGTCCTCCACCTTGCCGCGCAGGCGGCTGTTGGGCAGCGCCAGGGCGATCAGCAGCGCCAGCACGCCGACGCCGGCATTGACCAGGAACAGCCGGCGGAACACCTCGTCCAGCAGCAGGCGGCGGTCCTCGTGGCCGGGGCCGGCGAGGCTGGCGAGCAGTTCGTTGGCGGAGATGCCGTGGCCGAAGCCCTCCCCGGCCGCCAGCGGCTGCAGCATGGCCAGGAGGATCGCCGACATCAGGGCGACGCCCACCGCGCCGCCCAGGGAGCGGAACAGCGTGGTGTTGCTGGTGGCGACCCCCAGGTGGCGATGCTCCACGGCGCTCTGCGCGGCCACCAGGCTGGTGGGGAACTGGGTGCCGGCGGCGGTGCCGCACAGCAGCATGAACAGCCCCGACAGCCAGAAGCTGGAGGGTGTGGTCAGGGCCAGGCCGGCCACCGCGCAGGGCAGCAGCAACGCGCCGGCGACTATCTGCGGCTTGTAGCGGCCCAGCACGGTGGTCAGGCGGCCGCAGCAGTAGGCGCCGATGGGCACGCCCATGGCCAGCGGCAGCATGTGCAGCGCGGCGCTGTCGGCGCCGGCGCCGGTCACCGACTGGAAGCGCAGCGGCACCAGCACCGACAGCGAGATGATCTGGAAGCTGGCGAAGAAGCCGACCATCCAGCTCAGCGTCGCCGCGCGGATGGCGAACAGCTGCATGGGCACCAGCGGCTCGGCGGCGTGGCGCTCCTGCAGGACGAACAGCACCAGCAGCGCCAGGGCCGCGGCGAACAGGCCGAGCAGCCTGGCATCGCGCCAGTCGGCGCCCTGGCCGACGTCGGTGATGGCCAGCAGCAGGCTGCCCAGGCCCGCGATCATCAGCGCGGTGCCCAGGTAGTCGATGCGCGGCCGCCGGCCCGGCACCGGCAGGCCTACCAGGGTGCGCCGCGACACCGCGAAGGCCACCAGGCCCACCGGCAGGTTGATCAGGAACACCCAGCGCCAGGATAGGTACTCGGTGAGCAGGCCGCCCAGCACCGGGCCGGCGATGCTGGCCACCGCGTACATGCTGCTGAAGTAGCCCTGGTAGCGGCCGCGTTCGCGCGGCGGGACTATGTCGCCGATGATCGCCTGGCTCACCGACATCAGCCCGCCGGCGCCCACGCCCTGCAGCACCCGCGCCAGCACCAGCTGCTCCATGCTTTGCGCCAGGCCGCAGAGCAGCGAGGCGAAGGTGAACAGCGCGGTGGCGAAGAGCATCAGCCGGCGGCGCCCGTAGAGGTCGCCGAGCTTGCCGTAGATGGGCATGGAAATGGTCATGGCGACCATGTAGCCGGAGATCACCCAGGCCAGCAGGTCGAAGTTGGCGAAACCGGCGGAGATGGCGGGCAGCGAGACGGCGACTATGGTCTGGTCGAGCGCGCCGAGGAAGATCGCCAGCATCAGCCCGATGAGGATGGTGCGCACCGGCGGACGCGGCTGGCTGAAGGTATTCAAGAACCCCCCTTGGGCGTAAGGAAAATTCGTTGGGACGGGTTGGATGCTTAGCAGTCTAACGGATTGCACCTGTGGCGCGCTGTCGCACTTTTGCAATCCGGGAAAGGCTCTATCTCGATATGGACAAGCTGACTGTCAGAAATCTCCTGCTACGCTTTGGCAGCGCTTCGTTCGCACCTGCCGCCGAATCCATCGATAGACGAAGGGCGGGAACCCTCATAGGGGAAGGCTATGGGAGTCCTGTTCTATAGTTTTTCTGTTCGTGACCAGGAGGAATGCATGAAAGCCAACCTGCCCTCTGAGTTGTTGTCCCTGCAGTTGCCGTTGCGCATCCGCGTCGGCGAGGCCCAGGCCTTCGACCTCGGCCCGGACCCGCAGGTGACGCTGATCGTCCGCGATCCCACGCTGCTGACCGAGATCACCCACCCCAGCCTGGACGCCCTTGGCCGCGCCTACGTCGAGAAGCGCATGGACATCGAGGGGCCGATCGGCGACGTGATCGCCATGGGCGACGCCCTGAGCGAGGCCCTGGGCGCCGACGACGGCCCCACCGACTTCATCCGCGAGAGCCACGACAAGCGCACCGACGCCGAGGCCATCCACTACCACTACGACCTTTCCAACGATTTCTACCGGCTGTGGCTGGATCCGGAAATGGTCTACTCCTGCGCCTACTACGAGACCGGCAGCGAGGACCTGGCCACGGCCCAGCTGGCCAAGCTGCGCCACCTGTGCCGCAAGCTGCGCCTGAAGCCCGGCGAGCGCCTGCTCGACGTCGGCTGTGGCTGGAGCGGCCTGGCCCGCCTGGCGGCGCGGGAGTTCGGCGCCCAGGTACACGGCATCACCCTCAGCGAAGAGCAGCTCAAGCTCGGCCGCGAGCGGGTCAAGGCCGAGGGCCTGGAAGGCAAGGTGACGCTGGAGCTGCTGGACTACCGCGACCTGCCGCGCGACGGCCGCTTCGACAAGGTGGTCAGCGTGGGCATGTTCGAGCACGTCGGCCACGCCAACCTGGGCATCTACTTCCAGCAGTTGTACGACGCGGTGCGCCCCGGCGGCCTGGTGATGAACCACGGCATCACCGCCAAGCACACCGACGGCCGCCCGGTGGGCCGCGGCGCCGGCGACTTCATCGACCGCTACGTGTTCCCCCACGGCGAACTGCCGCACCTGTCCCTGGCGGTGGCGCGCATGAGCGAGGCGGGCCTGGAAGTGGTCGACGTCGAGGGCCTGCGCCTGCACTACGCGCGCACCCTGGACTTCTGGAGCGCCAACCTGGAAGCGAAGCTGGCGGAGGCGGCCAGGCTGGTCCCCGAACAGGCCCTGCGCATCTGGCGCCTGTACCTGGCCGGCTGCGCCTACGGCTTCAAGAAGGGCTGGATCAACCTGCACCAGATCCTCGCCAGCAAGCCCCACGCGGACGGCAGCCACGAGGTGCCGTGGAGCCGGGGGGATATCTACGCCTGAGGCGCGGTCATCCTGTAGGAGCGGGCCCTGCCCGCGATTCGCGCGCAGGGCGCGCTCCTACAAGGGGAATGGCGCGGGTGGGGCGGCGTAGGAGCGGATCTCATCCGCGAATCGCGTCGGAACCTCCGGTTATCGCGGAAAAGTTCCGCTCCTACGACCGTGCTTCCTGGAACCGTAGGAGCGGACTCCGTCCGCGATGCTGTTCGCGCTCTGGCACAATATGCGGTTTCCAAGGCCTTGCCAGGAA
>NZ_QGSL01000088.1:81914-164127 GCF_003176655.1 Pseudomonas sp. RW407
GGGCGGATCGGCGGTTCGCTGAAGATGCACGACGGGCCGGCCTTCTGCAGTTGCGCGCGCATGGCGGCGACGTGGCGAGCGCCCGGCTGCACGTCCGCGGACAGGGCGAAGACCCCGGTGTGGCGCAGGCCGTAGGCTTCCTCGAAGTAGTCGAAGGCCTCGTGGAAGACGAAGTAGGGCTTGCCCACCAGCGGCGCCAGGCGCTGCTTCAGGCGCGCGTCGAGCTGCTCCATGCGCTCGTCGAAGGCCTTGAGGTTGGCCTGGTAGCGCCCGGCGTTGAGCGGGTCGGCGATGGCCAGGTCCTCGGCCATGCGCGCGGCGATGGCCTGGGCGTTGGCCGGCAGCAGCCAGAGGTGCGCGTCCACGGTGCCGGGGCGGTGGTCGTGATCGTGGTCCTCGTAGTCGGCGTGGCCCATGTTCTCGAAGTTGACGAACTTGCGCAGGTGCATGCCCGGCAGCTCCTGCACCGCCACGCTGGGCGCCTGGCGGGCCTGCAGCGGCTTGTCGAGGAACACCTCCATGTCCGGGCCTATCCAGTAGAACAGCTGGGCCTCGCGCAGGCGGCGCACGTCCGAGGGGCGCAGGGCGTAGCTGTGCGGCGAGGCGCCGGGCGGCAGCAGCACGTCGGGGCTGCCTTCGCCGTCCTGGACGGCGGCGGCGATCAGTTGCAGCGGCTTGATGCTGGTCAGCACCTTGACCTCGGCGCTGGCGCCGAGGCTGAGGAGCAGGGTGCAGCAGGCGAGGAGCAGGGCGGAAGGGCGCAGGGACACGGCGGACTCACACGGGAAGGGAGGTAAAGGGTAATATAATAACGTCTCCGTACCCGAGCGTCGTCGCCGCATGTACAAGTTGATGCCCACCACCCCGCTAGCCTGCCGCCCGCATGACCACGCCAACTGCGTGGCCGGCGCCCTGGCCGAGGCCGACGCGCTCTGCGCGCGCCAGGGCGTGCGCCTGACCGAGCTGCGCCGGCGCGTGCTGGAGCTGGTCTGGCAGAGCCACAAGCCGCTGGGCGCCTACGACATCCTCGCCGTGCTCAGCGAGGCGGATGGCCGCCGCGCCGCGCCGCCCACCGTCTACCGGGCGCTGGACTTCCTCCTGGAAAACGGCCTGGTGCACCGCATCGCCTCGCTCAACGCCTTCGTCGGCTGCAACAACCCCGAGCACGCCCACGAGGGCCAGTTCCTCATCTGCCGCGCCTGCCACACCGCCATCGAGCTGGAGCAGCCGGCCATCAGCCAGGCGATAGTCGCCGGCGCCGAGGGCGTCGGCTTCGTGGTGGAGACGCAGACCGTCGAAGTGGTCGGGCTCTGCGCCGCCTGCGCGCCGAAGCAGCGGGAGGCCTGATGAGCCAGCCCCTGGTCCGCCTCGAAGGGGTGGGCGTGCGCTATGCCGGCCAGGCGGTGCTGCAGAACGTCAGCCTGAGCATCGCTGCCGGCGAGATCGTCACCCTGATCGGCCCCAACGGCGCCGGCAAGACCACCCTGGTGCGCAGCGTGCTGGGCCTGCTCAGGCCCGACAGAGGCACGGTGTGGCGCCAGCCGAAGCTGACCATCGGCTACATGCCGCAGAAGCTCCACGTCGACCCCACCCTGCCGCTCTCGGTGCTGCGCTTCCTGCGCCTGGTGCCGGGCGTGGGCCGCGAGCAGGCCCTGGCTGCGCTCAAGGAAGTGGGCGCCGCGCACGTGCTGGAAAGCCCGCTGCAAACCGTCTCCGGCGGCGAACTGCAGCGCGTGCTGCTGGCCCGGGCGCTGCTGCGCAAGCCGCAACTGCTGGTGCTGGACGAACCCGTGCAGGGCGTCGACGTGGCCGGCCAGGCCGAGCTGTACCGGCTGATCACCCGCCTGCGCGACCGCCTGGGTTGCGGCGTGCTGATGGTCTCCCACG
Organism: Pseudomonas sp. RW407; assembly: GCF_003176655.1. Classification (NCBI taxonomy): domain Bacteria; kingdom Pseudomonadati; phylum Pseudomonadota; class Gammaproteobacteria; order Pseudomonadales; family Pseudomonadaceae; genus Pseudomonas; species Pseudomonas sp. RW407. Next base: position 83,802 of record NZ_QGSL01000088.1, read on the forward strand.
ACCTGCACCTGGTGATGAGCACCACCGACCAGGTGGTCTGCCTGAACCGCCACGTGTGCTGCCACGGCCACCCCGAGCAGGTCAGCGGCGACCCGGCCTTCGTCGAGCTGTTCGGCCAGGACGCCCGCAGCCTGGCGGTCTACCACCACCACCACGACCATTCCCACGACCTGCATGGCGAGGTGGTGCCGCAGCGCACCGGCCTGGCCATCCAGGGCAAGCTGCGCCCTCTACAAGGGCAGGTCCACAAGCACGGCCCCGACTGCAACCATGGCTGATTTCCTTCTCTACGCGCTGCTGGCCGGGCTGTCCCTGGCGCTGGTCGCCGGCCCCCTGGGCTCCTTCGTGGTCTGGCGGCGCATGGCCTATTTCGGCGACACCCTGTCCCACGCCGCGCTGCTCGGCGTGGCCCTGGGCTTCCTGCTGGACGTCAGCCCGACCCTCGCGGTGACCGTCGGCTGCGTGCTGCTGGCCGTGCTGCTGGTGACCCTGCAGCAGCGCCAGCCGCTGGCCGCCGACACCCTGCTGGGCATACTCGCGCACAGCACCCTGTCCCTGGGCCTGGTGACCCTGAGCTTCATGAAGGAAGTGCGGGTGGACCTGATGGCCTACCTGTTCGGCGACCTGCTGGCGGTGAGCCAGACCGACCTGCTGTGGATAGTCACCGGCAGCGCCCTGGTGCTGGGGCTGATCTGCTGGCTGTGGCGGCCGCTGCTGGCGATCACCGTGCACGAGGAGCTGGCGCGGGTCGAGGGCCTGCCGGTCACCGCCATCCGCCTGGCGCTGATGCTGCTGATCGCCATCGTCATCGCCGTGGCCATGAAGATCGTCGGCGTGCTGCTGATCACCTCGCTGCTGATCATCCCCGCCGCCGCGGCCCAGCGCCACGCCCGCAGCCCCGAGCAGATGGCCGCCGGCGCCACCCTGGTGGGCCTGGTGGCGGTGTGCGCGGGGCTTGCGCTGTCCTGGTTCAAGGACACCCCGGCCGGGCCGTCCATCGTGGTCAGCGCGGCGGCGCTGTTCCTGCTGAGTTTTGTCCTGCCGCGGCGGACGGTGTAGAATTTGTCGATTTTTTGATCAATCGAGAATGACTGGCATGAAGTCCCTTGCCCTCCGTCTGCTTTCCGTCCTCTCCCTCGCCCTGCTGCTGGGCGCCTGCCAGAGCCTGCCCGGCCAGGCGCCGGGCGGTTCCGGCTTCGAGGCCCGCCTGGCCGCCGGCCAGTTGGAAGCCGCGCAGCTGCAGCTGGGCCAGGAGCACGAGGACAGCGCGCAACTGGCCGAACGCCGCCAGCGCCTGGCCGACGCCTACCTGCAACGCAGCCGCGAAGCCCTGCAGGCCGGCGACGTCAACGGCGCCAGCAACGCCCTGGCCCGCGCCCGCTCGCTGATGCCGCGCGCCCCGGCGCTGGCCGCCGACGTCAAGGACATCGGCCAGCCCAAGGCCGCCGCCCCGGTCAAGTGCGAGCCCTGAAAACCGCGTCCGCCCGTCTTATTCCCTTTCGCTTGGCCCTTATCCGAACAAGGATTAATCGGCTATAGGAAAGCAGGGTAAAATGCGCGGTTTTTGCCGAGCGCCTACGCTCGTTTGCCAGGACACCCCGGCAGAGCGTGCCATTCCCACACTTCGCCGTACCCACAAGGTTCGCCACGTGATCGAATTCCACGACGTCCACAAGACCTACCGCGTCGCCGGCCGCGACATCCCGGCCCTGCAGCCGACGCGCCTGAGCATCGGCGCCGGCCAGGTGTTCGGCCTGATCGGCCACTCCGGGGCCGGCAAGAGCACCCTGCTGCGCCTGATCAACCGCCTGGAAGAGCCCAGCGGCGGGCGCATCGTCATCGACGGCGAGGACGTCACCGCCCTCGACGCCGACGGCCTGCGGCGCTTCCGCCAGCGCGTCGGGATGATCTTCCAGCACTTCAACCTGCTGGCCTCCAGGACTGTGGCCGAGAACATCGCCATGCCGATGAAGCTGGCCGGTAGCTTCAGCGCCGCGCAGATCGCCGCGCGGGTGGACGAACTGCTCAAGCGCGTGGGCCTGCAGGACCACGCCCGCAAGTACCCGGCGCAGCTTTCCGGCGGCCAGAAGCAGCGCGTCGGCATCGCCCGCGCCCTGGCCTGCGGGCCCAAGCTGCTGCTGTGCGACGAGGCCACCAGCGCCCTCGACCCGCAGACCACCGGCCAGGTCCTGCAGCTGCTGGCGGAAATCAACCGCGAGCTGAACCTGACCATCGTGCTGATCACCCACGAGATGGACGTGATCCGCCGCGTCTGCGACCGAGTGGCGGTGATGGACGCCGGGCGCATCGTCGAGCAGGGCGAGGTGGCCGACGTCTTCCTCCACCCGCAGCACGAGACCACCCGCCGCTTCGTCTTCGAGGCCGAGCGCGTGGACGAGGGCGAGCGGCACGACGACTTCGCCCACGTGCCGGGGCGCATCCTGCGCCTGACCTTCCGCGGCGAGGCCACCTACGCCCCGCTGCTGGGCACCGTGGCGCGGCAGACCGGGGTGGACTACAGCATCCTCGCCGGGCGCATCGACCGCATCAAGGACCAGCCCTACGGCCAGCTGACCCTGGCCCTGGTGGGCGGTGACATGGAGGCGGCGATGGCCCAGCTGAACGCCGCCGAGGTGCATGTGGAGGTGCTGCGCGCATGAGCGACTTCTTTGTAAACATTGACTGGTCGGAGATCCTCCAGGCCAGCATCGACACCTTCTGGATGCTCGGCGGCTCGCTGCTGTTCACCGTCATCCTCGGCCTGCCCCTGGGCGTGCTGCTGTTCCTCACCGGGCCCCGGCAGATGTTCCAGAACCGCGCGGTCTACGCCCTGCTGTCCTTCGTGGTCAACGTGCTGCGCTCGCTGCCGTTCATCATCCTGCTGATCGTGATGATCCCCTTCACCGTGCTGGTCACCGGCACCTCGCTGGGCGTCGCCGGGGCCATCCCGCCGCTGGTGGTGGGCGCCACGCCGTTCTTCGCGCGCCTGGTGGAAACCGCCCTGCGCGAGGTGGACAAGGGCATCATCGAGGCCACCCAGGCCATGGGCGCCAGCACCCGGCAGATCATCTGGAACGCCCTGCTGCCCGAAGCCCGCCCGGGCATCATCGCCGCCGTCACGGTCACCGCCATCACCCTGGTGTCCTACACCGCCATGGCCGGCGTGGTCGGCGCCGGCGGCCTCGGCGACCTGGCCATCCGCTTCGGCTACCAGCGCTTCCAGACCGACGTCATGGTGGTCACCGTGATCATGCTGCTGGTGCTGGTGCAGATCCTGCAGACCGTCGGCGACAAGCTGGTGGTCCACTTCTCGCGCAAATAACCACAAGGCCCGCGGGCCACAGGAAAATCCCAAAAGGAGCGATCCATGAAGAAACTGCTTGCCGCCTTCGCCGCCACCGCGGCGCTGTCGATCACTGGCGCCCACGCGGCCGAAACCCTCAGCGTGGCCGCCACCCCGGTGCCGCACGCGGAAATCCTCAACTTCGTCAAACCCATCCTGGCCAAGGAAGGGGTGGAGCTGAAGGTCAAGGAATTCACCGACTACGTGCAGCCCAACACCCAGGTCGCCGAGAAGCGCCTGGACGCCAACTTCTTCCAGCACCAGCCGTACCTGGACGAGTTCAACAAGTCCAAGGGCACCAGCCTGGTGGCCGTCACCGGCGTCCACATCGAACCGCTGGGCGCCTACTCCAGCAAGTACAAGAAGCTCGACGAGCTGCCCTCCGGCGCCACCGTGGTGATCCCCAACGACGCCACCAACGGCGGCCGCGCCCTGCTGCTGCTGGCCAAGACCGGCCTGATCAAGCTCAAGGACGAGAAGAGCATCACCGCCACCCCGAAGGACATCACCGACAACCCGAAGAACATCAAGGTGCGTGAACTGGAAGCCGCGACCCTGCCGCGCGTGCTGAACCAGGTCGACCTGGCCCTGATCAACACCAACTACGCCCTGGAAGCCAAGCTGAACCCGACCAAGGACGCCCTGGCCATCGAGGGTTCCGACTCGCCCTACGTGAACATCCTGGTCGCCCGCCCGGACAATAAGGACAGCGACGCCATGAAGAAACTGGCCGCCGCCCTGCACAGCCCCGAGGTGAAGCAGTTCATCCTGGAGAAGTACAAGGGCGCCGTGGTCCCGGCCTTCTGATAGCCGACTGCACCTTTGAAGAAGCCGCGCCCCGCAAGGGCGCGGCTTTTTTCTTGCCTGTAAACAAGCTGCAACGGCGGGGGCCTATAACGACCTTTCCACGACTTCTTTTTCGCTTAACAGACCGCTTTTCCAGATTCAGGCAGGGGAGAGCGGTCTTTTTTTGCCTGCGCTTCGCCCGCCGCTTTCGTGGGAGCGAGCTTGCTCGCGAACGGATTTCCAGGCGGGCCTATGGTGTTTGTCCGAAGAGCGCCCTCTCCCCAGCCCTCTCCCTGAAGGGAGAGGGGGCTTGTCCGTGCCGAGAAAGAATTTGGTGTTAGCCGGGTGCTCGGTACAAGCCGGCTAACGCCGAAACATCAGCGCACACCGAACGGTCCCCTCTCCCTTCAGGGAGAGGGTTAGGGAGAGGGAACGGAGTCAAGCCATGGCGCCGAAGCAGCCGGGAGGCACCGTTCGCGAGCAAGCTCGCCCCCACAAAAGCCCCCTCGACAACCCCCAGTGATCTTTATATTCTGCACAGCGAAACATAATTCCGTTAAAAACCACAATTACAACGGAGACGCTGAGCATGTCCGAGGTAGTGCAGGTCGAACGTCATGGCGACGTGGCCCTGATCAAGGTCGACAATCCCCCGGTCAACGCCCTGGGCCTGGCCGTGCGCGCCGGGTTGCTGCGGGCCTTGCACGAGGCCGAGGCGGATGCCGCGGTGCGGGCGGTGGTGCTGGTCTGCGCAGGGCGCACCTTCATGGCCGGGGCCGACATCAAGGAGTTCGGCAAGCCGCCGCAGGCGCCCTCGCTGCCCGAGGTGGTCGAGGCCATCGAGGCGTCCGCCAAGCCCAGCGTGGCGGTGATCCACGGCACGGCTTTGGGCGGTGGCCTGGAAGTGGCGCTGGCCTGCCACTACCGCATCGCCAGGGCCGACGCCCAGGTCGGCCTGCCGGAAGTGAAGATCGGCCTGCTTCCCGGCGCCGGCGGCACCCAGCGCCTGCCGCGCCTGGTCGGCGTGGGGCGGGCGCTGGACATGATCGTCTCCGGCAACCCGGTCAAGGCCCCGCAGGCCCTGGAATACGGCATCCTCGATGCGATCGTCGAAGGCGACCTGGCCGAGGCCGGCCTGGCCTATGCCCGCCGCCTGCTCGACGAAGGCCGAGGCCCGCGCCGCACCGGCGAGCGCCAGGTGGAAGGCGACGCCGCGCTGATCGCCGCCAGGCACGCCGAGGTACAGAAGCGCACGCCCGGCCTGTTCTCCCCGCTGCGCTGCGTCGCCGCGGTGGAGGCCGCCACCCGCCTGCCCCTGGCCGAGGGCCTGAAGCGCGAGCGCGAGCTGTTCCAGGAATGCCTGGCGTCGCCCCAGCGCGCCGCCCTCATCCATGCCTTCTTCGCCGAGCGCGAAGCGGCGAAGATCGCCGGCCTGCCCACCGACACCCCGGTGCGCGAAGTGCGCATGGCGGCGGTGATCGGCGGCGGCACCATGGGCGTGGGTATCGCCCTGTGCTTCGCCAACGTCGGCATCCCGGTGAAGCTGCTGGAAGTCGACGGCGCCGCCCTCGACCGCGCCCTGCAGCGCGCCCGCGCCACCTGCCAGGCCAGCGTCGAGCGCGGTAGTCTCACCGTCGAAGCCATGGAGAAGCGCCTCGGCCTGATCCAGGGCGTGCTCGACTACGCCGCGCTCGCCGAAGTGGACCTGGTGATCGAGGCGGTATTCGAAAGCCTGGACGTGAAACGCCAGGTGTTCGAACGCCTGGACGCCGTGTGCAAGCCCGGCGCCATCCTCGCCAGCAACACCTCGTCGCTGGACCTCGATGCCATCGCCGCCTTCACCCGGCGCCCGCAGGACGTGGTCGGCCTGCATTTCTTCAGCCCGGCCAACGTCATGCGCCTGCTGGAAGTGGTGCGCGGCCGCGAGACCAGCGCCGCGGTGCTGGCCAGCGCCATGCAGCTGGGCAAGCGGCTGAAGAAGGTCGCAGTGGCGGTGGGCGTGTGCGACGGTTTCGTCGGCAACCGCATGATCTTCCAGTACGGCCGCCAGGCCGAGTTCCTGCTGGAAGAGGGCGCCAGCCCGGCGCAGGTGGACAGTGCCCTGCGCGACTTCGGCATGGCCATGGGCCCGCTGGCGGTGCGCGACCTCTCCGGGCTGGACATCAGCCACGCCATCCGCGAGCGCCAGCGCCCCGGCCTGAAGCCCGGGCAGACCCTGCCCACGGTGCTCGACCACCTGTACGCCGCCGGCATGCTCGGGCAGAAGAGCGGCGCCGGCTTCTACCTCTACCCGCAAGGCTCGCGCACCCCGCAGGACAACCCGGCGCTGCCGGCCATGCTGGAGCAGGCCGCCGCCGCGCGCGGCATCGCCCGCCAGCCGGTGAGCGCCGAACACATCGTCGAGCGCTGCATCTTCGCCCTGGTCAACGAGGCCGCGCGCATCCTCGACGAGGGCATCGCCCAGCGCGCCAGCGACATCGACCTGATCTTCCTCAACGGCTACGGCTTCCCGGCCTGGCGCGGCGGCCCGCTGTTCCACGCCGACAGCCTGGGGCTGGACCAGGTACTGCAACGCATCCGCGAGTTCCACCAGCGCTTCGGCGCCTGGTGGGAGCCGGCCCCCCTGCTCGAACGCCTGGTGGCCGAAGGCCGCCGCTTCGCCGACCTCTGAGGACCCGCCATGGACATCCACTTCACCCCCGACGAACTGGCCTTCCGCGACGAGGTGCGCGCCTTCCTGCGCGCCAGGCTGCCCGCGGACATCGCCAGCAAGGTGCGCCTGGGCAAGCACCTGACCAAGCAGGACCACCAGCGCTGGCAGCGCCTGCTCAGCGAACAGGGCTGGTACGCCACCCACTGGCCGGTGGAGTTCGGCGGCACCGGCTGGAATGCCGTGCAGAAGCACATCTTCGAGGAGGAATGCGCCGCCTTCGGCGCGCCGCGCACCATCCCCTTCGGCGTGAACATGGTGGCCCCGGTGATCATCAAATTCGGCACGCCCGAGCAGCAGGCCCACTACCTGCCGCGCATCCTCGACGGCAGCGACTGGTGGTGCCAGGGCTATTCCGAGCCGGGCGCCGGCTCCGACCTGGCCAGCCTCAAGACCCGCGCGGTGCGCGAGGGCGACCACTACATCGTCAACGGCCAGAAGACCTGGACCACCCTCGGCCAGCACGCCGACTGGATCTTCTGCCTGGTCCGCACCGACCCCGAGGCCCAGCAGCAGCGCGGCATCAGCTTCCTGCTGATCGACATGCAGTCGCCGGGCATCACCGTGCGGCCGATCATCACCCTGGACGGCGAGCACGAGGTCAACGAAGTCTTCTTCGACAACGTGAAAGTGCCGGTGCAGAACCTGGTGGGCCGCGAGAACGAAGGCTGGACCTGCGCCAAGTACCTGCTCACCTACGAGCGCACCGGCCTGGCCGGCATAGGCGCATCCAAGGCGGTGCTGGCACACCTGAAACGCGTGGCCAGCCGCGAGCTATGCGACGGCAAGCCGATGCTGGAAGACCCGCTGTTCCGCGCCCAGGTGGCCGAGGTGGAGATGCAGCTGATGGCCATCGAGATGAGCACCCTGCGCATCCTCGCCGCGGCCCGCGAAGGCGGCGTGCCGGGGGCGGAAAGCTCGATCCTCAAGGTCAAGGGCACCGAGATCCGCCAGGCCATCAGCCACCTGCTGCGCAAGGTCATCGGCCCCTACGCGCTGCCCTTCATCGAGGAAGAGTTCGAGCTGGGCGCCGAGCCGCTGCACGCCGACTACGCGGCGGCGCCGGCCAGCCAGTACTTCAACCTGCGCAAGCTGTCGATCTTCGGCGGCTCCAACGAAATCCAGAAGAACATCGTCTCGAAGATGATTCTCGAGCTGTGAGGGCGTGAGCATGGACTTCAAACTCAGCGAAGAGCAGCAGATGCTGCAGGACACCGCGGCGCGCCTGGTGCGCGACGAATACGCCTTCGACAAGCGCGAGGGCTTCGCCGCCAGCGAGCCGGGCTACAGCGCCGGGTTCTGGCGCCAGCTGGGCGAACTGGGGCTGACCTCGGTGTCGCTGCCCGAGGCCTACGGCGGCTTCGGCGGCGGCGTGGACAGCATGCTGGTGCTCACCGAACTGGGCCGCGGCCTGTGCCTGGAGCCCTACCTGCAATCGGTGGTGCACGCCGGCGGGCTGCTCGCCCAGCTGGGCAGCGAGGCGCAGAAGGCAAGCTGGCTGCCGCGCATCGCCAGCGCCGAGGCGCAGTTGGCCGTGGCCCTGGAAGAGCCGCAGAGCCACTACCAGCTGCACGACGTGCAGACCCGCGCGGAAAAGGCCGGCGACGGCTGGAAGCTCGGCGGCCGCAAGGCCGTGGTGATCGGCGGGCAGAGCGCCACGGCGCTGCTGGTCTCGGCGCGGGTCTCGGGCAACGCGCGGGACGAGGCGGGCATCGGCCTGTTCCTGCTCGACCCGCAGCAGAGCGGCGTGCAGCGCCGCGCCTACCCGACACTCGACGGGCAGAAGGCCTGCGAGCTGTTCCTCGACGGCGCCGTCGCCGAAGCCGTCGGCACGCCCGGCGAAGCCTTGCCGGCGCTGCGCTACCAGCAGGGCCGCGCCATCGCCGCGCAGTGCGCCGAGGCCCTGGGCAGCATGCAGGAAGCCTGCGCCCTGACCCTCGACTACCTGAAGACGCGCAAGCAGTTCGGCGTGCCCATCGGCAAGTTCCAGGTGCTGCAGCACCGCATGGTGGACATGCGCAGCGAGCTGGAACAGGCCACGTCCATGGCCATCCTCGCCGCCTGCGTGGCCGACCAGGAAGACGGCGCCGAGCGCAGCCGCACCCTGGCGGCGGCCAAGTTCATCGTCACCCGCGCCGGGCGCTACATCGCCGAACAGGCGATCCAGCTGCACGGCGGCATCGGCATGACCTGGGAATACGTGCTGGCGCACCACGCCAAGCGCCTGGTGATGCTCGGCCACCAGCTGGGCGACGACGACCATCACCTGAAGGCCTATGCGGGGTTGATGGAGGTGGCCTGAGGTAGGCCTACGGCCCCCCACCCCAACCCTCCAGGAGAGGGTTGGGGTGGGGGAAGCGGCGTGCTCACGAAGTGACGTAGGGCGTATAACCGTTCGCGGTTATACGCCGCTACACCGCGCCTGAAGGCCGACGCCGAGGTCGAACTCGCAACGCCCTGAAACCCTGGCCAGGCGGCGTATAACGCTCCGCGTTATACGCCCTACGACATGCTCACGAAGCGAATCAGGCGCCGAGGCTCTCGATATCCCGCGCCAGCATCTCCAGCTCGTGGGCCAGGGTGCCCTTGAGCGTCTCCTCGCTGAGCTGGAACGAGGGCGCGCCGCAGGTCAGCGCCATCAGCCCGCCGTCGGCCAGGCGCAACGGCACGCCGGCGGCGCGCACGTTGCGGTCCCAGTCGCCGAGGGAGAGGCAGAAGCCGTGCTCGCGGTATTCCTCGAAGGAGTGCTCCAGCGACGTGCGCAGCGTCGCCCAGTCGCCCTCGTGGCGGGCCTCCAGGGCCTGCAGCAAGTGCTCGCGCTCCTGCTCCGGGGTCGCCGCCAGGTAGGCGCGGCCGGCGGCGGTGGTGGCCAGCGGCAGGCGCACGCCGGCGTCCATGCGCAGGGAGGTGGCTTCCGGCGGGCGGCAGTTCTCCACGTAGATCATCGACAGCCAGTCGCGGCAGGTCAGGCCCACGGTGGTGTTGGTGCGGCGGGCGAAGGCCTCCATGTACGGCTTGGCCAGCTGGCGCACGCGCAGGTTCGACACGTAGGCGTAGCCCAGGGCGAGCACGCCGGAATCCAGCTGGTACTTCTCGTGCTGCTGCGAGTAGCTGAGGTAGCCGAGCCTGGTCAGCGTGTACGTCATGCGCGACACGGTCGGCTTGGGCAGCCCGGTGATCCGCGCGATCTCCTGGTTGCCCAGCACCACCGAGCCGTGGGTGAAGGCGCGCAGCACGTCCAGGCCGCGGGCCAGGGCCTCGACGAACTTGCGGTCCTTGGGTGCGCTGGAGTCTTCGAAATCGTCGCTCATGCTGCCTCGGCATCGGGAAATGGGGGCCGGAGCGGCGTCCGGCGCGGGCGAACGATAGCAGATCGGCATGCCGCGGACAGCAGGGGCGACACGCCATTGCATGCCCAAAGGCTATCGCATACCATCGATTTCGACATCATGTTTCGCAGAGCAGAACAACAATTCACTGATGGAGGGCGCCGATGCCCGTCACTGCCGAAAGTCATGTCGCCGCGCAATTCGCCGCGCGCGGTTACCGCAACGTCCACGACCTGCTGCGCGACGCCAGCCGCGAACACCCCGGGCGCCCGGCCTTCTCCTGCGCCGGCGGCAGCCTGGACTTCGCCGGGCTGGAACGCCAGGCCGACGCCTTCGCCCGCTACCTGCGCCACTGCGCCGGCCTGCAGCCCGGCGAGCGCCTGGCGCTGATGCTGCCCAATTCCCTGCAATACCCCATCGCCGCCTTCGGCGCGCTCAAGGCCGGGCTGGTGCTGGTCAACACCAACCCGCAGTACACCGCCGGCGAGCTGAGCCACCAGCTGCGCGACTCGGGCGCCGTGGCCATCCTGCTGCTCGACCGCCTGCTGCCGCTGCTGCGCAAGGTCCAGGGCGAAAGCGCGGTGCGCCAGGTGCTGCTGACCTCGGTGGAGGACCTGGAAGCCCCGCAGTACGCCTGCGACGAACCCGACGCCAGCCGCTTCATGCAGGCCCTGCGCCTGGGCGCCGAGGCCCCGCCGCTGGACGCCGAGCCGGGCCTGGAGCGCCTGGCCCTGCTGCAGTACACCGGCGGCACCACCGGCCTCTCCAAGGGCGCCATGCTGACCCACTACAACCTGCTGGCCAACGTCATCCAGACCCTGGAGCTGTTCATGCGCCCGGGCCTGCTCGACCCGGCCACCGACGTGCGCATCGCGCCGCTGCCGCTGTACCACATCATGGCCTTCTCCACGAACTGCCTGAGCTCCGTGGCCATGGGCCTGCACACCGTGGTGATCCGCGACGGCCGCAACCTCGACGAGATCATCGAGGCCATGCGCCGCTACCCCTTCAGCCTGCTCAGCGGGCTGAACAGCCTGTTCGTCGGGCTGATGAACCACCCGGCCTTCGAAAGCCTCGACTTCAGCCACCTGAAGTGGGTGACCAGCGGCGGCGCGCCGCTGAACCTGGAAGTCGGCCGGCGCTGGCAGGCGCTCACCGGCGCCCCGGTGCTGGAGGGTTTCGGCCTGACCGAGGCATCGCCCGTGGTGTGCACCAACACCCGGCTGACGCCCTACCGCGAAGGCTTCGTCGGCCAGCCGCTGATCGATACCCAGGTGCGCATCCTCGACGAGGAAGGCAACGACTGCCCGCCCGAGGTGCCCGGCGAACTGTGCCTGCGCGGCCCGCAGGTGATGCTCGGCTACTGGCAGCGCCCGGAGGAGACCGCCCAGGTGCTGGACGCCGACGGCTGGCTGCGCACCGGCGACATCGCCCTGCAGGACGCCAACGGCCTGCTGAAGATCGTCGACCGCAAGAAGGACATGATCCTGGTGTCGGGCTTCAACGTCTTCCCCAACGAGGTGGAGGACGCGGTGATGCGCCACCCCGGCGTGCGCGAGTGCATCGCCATCGGCGTGCCGGACCTGCGCAAGGGCGAGTCGGTGAAGCTGTTCGTCAGCCTGCGCGACCCGGCCCTGGACGCCGCCGCCATCATCGCCCACTGCCGCGAGCACCTCACCGGCTACAAGGTGCCGAGCTTCGTCGAGATTCTCGACGAGCTGCCCAAGACCTCGGTGGGCAAGATGCTCCGCCGCCAGCTGCGCGACCTGGAAAAACAACGGAACCCCACGGCGTGACCCCAGCGACTAAGGTGAAGACAAGCCAGTCAGACGGGGGCCACCAGCCCATGCCAGAGAGCAACCTTCCCGCGTTCCGGCGCATCGGCGTGATCGGCGCCGGCGCCATGGGCCGCGGCATCGCCCAGCTGTTCGCCAGCGCCGGGGTGCCGGTGCAGCTCTACGACAGCCGCGCCGAGAGCATCCAGCAGGCCCTGGCGTTCAACCGCGAGCTGCTCGAACGCGCCGCCGCCAAGGGCAGGCTCGACGCCGATGCCCTGGCCGCCACCCTGCAGCGCCTGCGCCCGGCCCACGGCCTGGACGAGCTGGCCGGCTGCGACCTGCTGATCGAGGCCATAGTCGAGGACCTGGGCGCCAAGCAGGCGCTGTTCGCCGAACTGGAGGCGCGGGTGGCCGAGGACGCGGTGCTGGCCAGCAACACCTCGTCGCTGTCGATCACCCGCATCGCCGCGCGCTGCCGCCACCCCGAGCGGGTCGCCGGCTTCCACTTCTTCAACCCGGCGCCGCTGATGCGCATCGTCGAGGTGGTGCGCGGCCAGCGCACCGCCGAGGCGGTGGTGACGCGCCTCTCACGCCTCGCCGAGCAGGCCGGGCACTTCCCGGCGGTGAGCCCGGACAGCCCCGGCTTCATCGTCAACCACGCCGGCCGCGCCTACAGCACCGAGGCCCTGCGCATCCTCGGCGAGGGCATCGCCAGCGCCGCGCAGATCGACCGCATCCTGCGCGACGGCGCGGGCTTCCGCATGGGCCCCTTCGAGCTGTTCGACCTGACCGGGCTGGACGTTTCCCAGGCGGTGATGGAATCGCTGTACCAGCAGTTCTACCAGGACCCGCGCTACCTGCCCTCGCCCCTGGCGGCGCAGCGGGTGGCCGCCGGCCTGCTGGGGCGCAAGAGCGGCGAGGGCTTCTACCGCTACCAGGATGGCCAGCCGATCCGCGAGGCCGAGCCGCAAGCCGAACCGGTGCTGCTGGACCGCCCGTTCTGGCTCGACAGCCAGGACCCGGAACTGCGCCACCACGTCGGCCAGCTGCTGATCCAGGCCGGCCTTGTGCTGGAGAGCGCCGAGGCGCCCTCGGCCCGGGCCATCTGCCTGGTCACCCCGCTGGGCGAGGATGCCAGCACCCGCATCGATGCCCTCGGCCTGCCGCCGGAGCGCAGCCTGGCCCTGGAAAGCTTCGGCGACCTCGACAAGCGCCGCGTGCTGATGCGCCAGCCGGCCCTCGACCCGCAGCTGGAGGCCCAGGCGCGCCAGGCCCTGGGCGCCGACGGCGTGCCGGTGGAGGTGATCAACGACTCCGCCGGCTTCGTCACCCAGCGGGTGATCGCCAGCGTCGTCAACCTGGGCTGCGAGATCGCCCAGCGCGGCATCGCCACCCCGGTGACACTCGACCGCGCGGTGCAACTGGCCCTGGGCTACCCCTTCGGCCCGCTGGCCTTCGGCGAGCACTACGGCGCCGCGCGCATCCTCACCATCCTCCAGGGCCTGCAGGCCTGCTACGGCGAACCGCGCTACCGCCCCAGCCCCTGGCTGCGCCGTCGCGTGCAACTGGACCTGCCGCTGCACGCCCCGGATGCCGCGGACTGACCCCGGAGCCCCTTGTAGGAGCAACTGTCTTGCAGGCTGCGCCGCCTCTTTCCAACCCGTAGGGCGCATAACGCCTACGGCGTTATCCGCCGCGGCCGTCGGGCACCGGCGTTCCGGCCGGCGGCGGATAACCGCGAACGGTTATTCGCCCTACGGTCGAGCACGGACGTAGGAGCAACTGTCTTGTGGCCCGCGCCGAGATGCTCTTTGTAGGAGCGAGCTTGCTCGCGAACCGCATGGCACCGTCTTTGTTCGCGAGCAAGCTCGCTCCTACGAGAAGCCATGCTCGCCTGCAACGTAGGAGCGGACTCTGTCCGCGATTGCCCGCCCCATCGCACCGAACCGCCCATCGGCACAACCCATCCTACGGGGTGTCATATTTGCCGGAAGGTGTAGGAGAGGCCCCTTACCCCGAGCGCACCTCTTCCAGCAATTCGGGATGGCGGTCGAGCACCTTGAACAGCTTGACCAGCGCCAACGGCGGGCGCGTCTTGCCATTCTCGTAGCGGGAGAACGCGTTCACGCCGCCACCGAAGATCTCCGCGGCCTCGCGCTGGTCCAGCGCCAGCTTCTTGCGCACGGCGGCAATGAACCCCGGATCGACCATCGAAGCGTTCACCTGCTTGTTGAAGGCCAGCATCTGGGCACTCACCCGCGCCGACTCGTCGGCGTCCAGCACCGCCTCGCCACAGGCCGGGCAGAACTCACCGCGCACAGCCGTTATCAGGGTGCTCTCCCCCTTGTAGGCATAGGGAAGGTCGCGGGTCTCGTGGAGCAGTTCGGCTCCACCGCAGAGGGGACATTTCATGCTCATAGCTCCTTGAAGGACACGACAAGCACATCGTCTATGACGGTCAACTTCAGATAGATCCGACCCACGGCGGTCGAAGGTCGGTAGACGTCCTGCCAGACACGATGATCGGCGTGAGTCGTCATGCTCTTGTGGAAATCACGGGGCGCCAGGGCCTCGATGACCGCCAGCATGTCGGCGAAGCGCCGCGCCGCCGGAGAGCGCGGAATAGGTCGCGCGAACCCTGCCCTGGGCAAGCAGCGACTTGACTCGGTCGAGACGGCAATGAGGCGTCGATTTCTCCATCGAGCAAGGCTAGACAAACCCTGGCCATTTAGCAACTTGGTTAATTCCAGCCTGCCGCATTGCACTCCCACGCAAGCTCCGGGACACTAGCCGCCTTCCCCATCGCCGCCCCGCCGGAGCCACCCCATGTCCGCCAAATCCGAAGCCTTCTGGAACCAGCTCTGCGCCGACGCCGGCGTCGATCCGCAGCGGCGCCTGGCCGCGCGCCAGGCCGTGCTGGCCAATGCGAAGGCGGTGGATGCCTGCTTCTACCGCCCCGACGACAACGACCCGGACGCCGAGGAACTGGACCTGGGCGACGCCAGGGTGCTCATTCTCGGCCCCTTCGAGGCGCCCGCCGACTGGGACGCCGCCGAGCGCGAGGCGTTCTTCGAGGATGCCGACCCGGCGGCCTTCTTCAGCGCCCTGGTGGAATGCGAGGCCGAGCCCGGCAGCAAGGCCTTCTTCGTCCCGGAGATCGGTGATTTCGTCGCCGTGATGCCGAGCCCGGACAAGGTACAGATGTACTTCCTGCACGACTGGCACGAAGAGGAAGATGGCTGCCATTGCGTGCTGGTGCGTGATGACGAAGGTCTCTGAGCCGACAAGCAACCCAGGCTTTTTCCTACAGAAGCAGCGGTGAATCTCCACTAGGCCGGGCGCCGGGCCGAACCTACAGTTGCGGGCTCATTGCACCCAGCGGCGCCCGCCATGCCTCACGATCACGACAGCCTGCCGGTGGAACTCGAAACCCACCTGCCCAACCACGCCCCGCGCATCCTGCGCGGGCGCATCAGCCTGAACGACTACCACGACCTGCTGCTGGGCGACACGCCCGCCTTGGTCCGCCTGACAGACCTGCATGGCCAGAGCGACCTGTTCATCCGCGGGGTGAACATCCGCTGGGTGGTCCGCACCGACGACAGCGACGCAGCCGCCTGGGCGCCGCGCCGAAACGTGCCCGGGCGCGGGCCTGGCTGAACCGAAGCTGAATATCGCCACGATTCACAAGCGCCCGGGGAACCGGGCGCCATGGCGTCAGTCACAGAGGAATCTTCGGCAACTTCCTACGCAGCCTTCGGCAGCAGCGCCGTGCGAGAGCCCACCATGCAACCGGATCAAGACACCCTCTGGGTCGAACTGGAAACCCTGGACAACGCCCAGCGCCCGCACCGCCTGCGCGGGCGCATGCAACTGCGCGACTACTTCGACCTGCTGGCCGGCTGCGCCCCCAGCCTGGTGCGCCTGGACGACTGCCGCGCCGACCGCCGCGGCCCGGTGGCCGACCTGTTCATCCGCAGCGTGCACATCCTGCGGGTCATGGCCCTGGGCCCGGTGCCGGCCTGAGGCCACCTCAGTCGGCCATCCCCTTGTAGACATAGGTCATCGGCCGCGGCCCCGGCAGGTACTCGCGGCTCAGCTCGCGCACCTGGAAGCCGCCGGCCGCGATCAGCGCCGGGATGTCGCGGTCCAGGTGGCAGCCGCCGGCCAGGGGCTTCCAGATCGGCGTCAGGCGGTGCTGCCAGGCGCGCACGCCGGCGTCCGGCGCCAGGCCGTGCTCGCAGAAGAGGAACTCGCCGCCCGGCTTGAGCACCCGGCGCATCTCCCGCAGCGCCGCCAGCACGTCCGGGATGGTGCAGAGGGTGAAGGTGCAGACGACGGAGTCGAAGCTGCCGGCATCGGCGCGAATCTGCCCCAGTTCCAGCGCCACCATCTCCACCGGGATGCCGATGCCCGCCGCGCGCTTGCGCGCCAGGCCCTGCATCTGCGCCGCCGGGTCGACGCCGACGATTGTCGACACTTTCCCCGCATCGTAGAAACCCAGGTTCAGCCCGGTGCCGATGCCGATCTCCAGCACCCGGCCGCGGGCCCGCGGCACCAGCAGCGAGCGCTGCTTCATCACCTGGCCCATGCCGCAGGCGCAGTCGATCAGCCATGGCAGCAGGTAGCGGTCGTAGACGCCCATCGTCTTCCCCCCTTGCGGTTTCGCCCAGCCTAGCGCAGTGCAGGTCGCGCCGCGCGGGGCTTTTCGGCCATCCGCAGGATTCCCTGGACGCTTTGCGCATAACCCGGCCGCCTATTAGACGATTGTCGACAATCCACTTGACCGGACAAATATTCGAGGTTAATTTCCGCCGCACCTGATGTGGATTGTCGACACCATGAACGAATCCCTGCTCCTGCCCAGCGACGTCGAAGGCGACGGCGAGACCCTGTCGGAACACGTGTTCCGCAAGATCCAGTCGGCCATCGTCAAGGGCGATATCGCCCCGGGCAGCAAGATCTCCGAGCCGGAGCTGGCGCGCACCTACGGCATCAGCCGCGGCCCGCTGCGCGAGGCGATCCACCGCCTGGAAGGGCAGAAGCTGCTGGTGCGCGTGCCCCACGTCGGCGCGCGGGTGGTGTCGCTGAGCCATGCCGAGCTGATCGAGCTGTACGAGATCCGCGAATCCCTGGAAGGCATGGCCTGCCGCCTGGCCGCCGAACGCATGAGCCAGGCCGAGATCGACGAACTGCGCCGGGTGCTCGACACCCACGAGCGCGACGAGGCCTTCCAGGCCGGGCGCGGCTACTACCAGCAGGAAGGCGACTACGACTTCCACTACCGGATAATCCAGGGCAGCGGCAACCGCACCCTCACCCGCATGCTCTGCGGCGAGCTGTACCAGCTGGTACGCATGTACCGGCTGCAGTTCTCCGCCACGCCGAACCGGCCGCGCCAGGCCTTCGCCGAGCACCACCGCATTCTCGATGCCATCGCCGACCGTGACGGCGAACTGGCCGAACTGCTGATGCGCCGTCACATCGGCGCTTCCAAGCGCAACATCGAGCGTCACTACCTGGACGCCCAAGCCAAGACAGCCAACGAACGAGGTGAGTCATGAGTCTGCTTTCCCCCGGCCAGCGTTTCCGTACCGCCCTTGCCGAAGAGAAACCGCTGCAGGTGATCGGTGCGATCAACGCCAACCACGCCCTGCTCGCCAAGCGCGCCGGCTTCAAGGCCATCTACCTCTCCGGCGGCGGTGTCGCCGCCGGCTCCCTGGGCCTGCCGGACCTGGGCATCAACACCCTGGACGACGTGCTCACCGACGTGCGCCGCATCACCGACGTCTGCGACCTGCCGCTGCTGGTGGACATCGACACCGGCTTCGGCCCCAGCGCCTTCAACATCGAGCGCACGGTCAAGAGCCTGATCAAGGCCGGCGCCGCCGCCGCGCACATCGAGGACCAGGTCGGCGCCAAGCGCTGCGGCCACCGTCCGGGCAAGGAAATCGTCTCCACCGAGGAAATGGCCGACCGCGTGAAGGCCGCCGCCGACGCCAGGACCGATCCGAACTTCTTCCTCATCGCCCGTACCGACGCCATCCAGGCCGAGGGTGTGGACGCCGCCATCGAGCGCTGCCTGCGCTACGTGGAAGCCGGTGCCGACGGCATCTTCGCCGAGGCCGCCTACGACCTGCCGACCTACCAGCGCTTCGTCGAGGCCCTGGGCGTGCCGGTGCTGGCCAACATCACCGAGTTCGGCGCCACCCCGCTGTTCACCCGCGACGAGCTGGCCTCGGTCGGCGTGGCCATCCAGCTCTACCCGCTGTCGGCCTTCCGTGCCGCCAACAAGGCCGCCGAGGCGGTGTACACCGCGATCCGCCAGCAGGGCCATCAGAAAGACGTCATCGACCTGATGCAGACTCGTGCGGAGCTGTACGACCGCATCGGCTACCACGCCTTCGAGCAGAAGCTCGACGCGCTGTTCGCTGCCGGCAAGAAGTAACCCGGGCGACAACGGCGGATAACGCTGCGCGTTATTCGCCCTACGCCCAAACCTGAAAGACCGTAGGGCGCATAACGCCACAGGCATTATCCGCCGACCAGACTCGAACCGAGCGCCCGGCCCACACTGGCGCAACAAGAACAAGCAACCGGATTTGATGAGGAGAGACGCGATGAGCGCTACCGCCGAAACCACCACCGGCTTCAAGCCGAAGAAATCCGTGGCCCTGAGCGGCACCGCCGCCGGCAACACCGCCCTGTGCACCGTCGGCCGCACCGGCAACGACCTGCACTACCGTGGCTATGACGTGCTCGATTTCGCCAACCGCTGCGAATTCGAGGAAATCGCCCACCTGCTGGTCCACGGCAAGCTGCCCAACGCCGCCGAACTGGCCGGCTACAAGGCCAAGCTGAAGGCCCTGCGCGGCCTGCCGGCGGGCGTCAAGGCCGCCCTGGAAACCCTGCCGCCGTCGGCCCACCCGATGGACGTGATGCGCACCGCCGTGTCCGTGCTCGGCTGCCTGTCGCCCGAGAAGGACGACCACAACCACCCCGGCGCCCGCGACATCGCCGACAAGCTGATGGCCTCCCTCGGCTCCGCCCTGCTGTACTGGTACCACTACAGCCACAACGGCAAGCGCATCGACGTGGAGACCGACGACGACTCCATCGGCGGCCACTTCCTGCACCTGCTGCACGGCGAGAAGCCGCGCGAGTCCTGGGTGCGCGCCATGCACACCTCGCTGAACCTGTACGCCGAGCACGAGTTCAACGCCTCCACCTTCACCTCGCGCGTCATCGCCGGCACCGGCTCCGACATGTACTCCTGCATCGCCGGCGCCATCGGCGCCCTGCGCGGCCCGAAACACGGCGGCGCCAACGAGGTGGCCTTCGAGATCCAGAAGCGCTACGACAACCCGGACGAGGCGGAAGCCGACATCCGCGCCCGCGTCGAGAAGAAGGAAGTGGTGATCGGCTTCGGCCACCCGGTCTACACCGTGTCCGACCCGCGCAACAAGGTGATCAAGGAAGTCGCCCGCGAGCTGTCCGCCGAGCAGGGCAACAGCAAGATGTACGACATCGCCGAGCGCCTGGAAAGCGTGATGTGGGAAATCAAGAAGATGTTCCCCAACCTCGACTGGTTCAGCGCCGTCAGCTACCACATGATGGGCGTGCCCACCGCCATGTTCACCCCGCTGTTCGTGATCGCCCGTACCGCCGGCTGGTCCGCCCACGTCATCGAGCAGCGCATCGACGGCAAGATCATCCGCCCGAGCGCCAACTACACCGGTCCCGAGGACCTGAAGTTCGTTCCGCTCAAGGACCGCCCCTGAACAATGGTGAATAGCCTGATGAACAGCAAATACCGTAAAAGCCTGCCCGGCACACAACTGGACTACTTCGACGCCCGTGCGGCCGTCGAAGAGATCCAGGCTGGTGCCTGGGACAAACTCCCGTACACCTCGCGCGTGCTGGCCGAGCAGCTGGTGCGCCGCTGCGAGCCGGAACTGCTGACTGCCGCGCTGGAACAACTGATCTACCGCAAGCGCGACCTCGACTTCCCCTGGTACCCGGCGCGCGTGGTCTGCCACGACATCCTCGGGCAGACCGCGCTGGTCGACCTGGCCGGCCTGCGCGACGCCATCGCCGACCAGGGCGGCGACCCGTCCAAGGTCAACCCGGTGGTGCCGACGCAACTGATCGTCGACCATTCCCTGGCCGTGGAAGCCCCCGGCTTCGACCCCGAGGCCTTCGAGAAGAACCGCGCCATCGAGGACCGTCGCAACGAGGACCGCTTCCACTTCATCGAGTGGACCAAGACCGCGTTCAAGAACGTCGACGTGATCCCCGCCGGCAACGGCATCATGCACCAGATCAACCTGGAGAAGATGAGCCCGGTGATCCAGGCGCGCGGCGGCGTGGCCTTCCCCGACACCTGCGTCGGCACCGACTCGCACACCCCGCACGTGGACGCCCTGGGCGTGATCGCCATCGGCGTCGGCGGCCTGGAAGCGGAAACCGTGATGCTCGGCCACCCGTCGATGATGCGCCTGCCCGACATCGTCGGCGTCGAGCTGACCGGCAAGCGCCAGCCGGGCATCACCGCCACCGACATCGTCCTGGCGCTGACCGAGTTCCTGCGCAAGGAACGCGTGGTCGGTGCCTACGTCGAGTTCTTCGGCGAAGGGGCCGACAGCCTGTCGGTCGGCGACCGCGCGACCATCTCCAACATGTGCCCGGAATACGGCGCCACCGCCTCGATGTTCTACATCGACCAGCAGACCATCGACTACCTCAAGCTCACCGGCCGCGAGCCCGAGCAGGTAGCGCTGGTGGAGAACTACGCGAAGACCCTCGGCCTGTGGGGCGACGCCCTGAAGACCGCCGAGTACGAGCGCGTGCTGACCTTCGACCTGGGCAGCGTGGTGCGCAACATGGCAGGCCCGTCCAACCCGCACCGCCGCCTGCCGACCTCGGCGCTGGCCGAGCGCGGCATCGCCGACGAGGCCAAGCTGGAATCCGGCCGCGACGAAGAGGCCCACGGCCTGATGCCCGACGGCGCGGTGATCATCGCCGCCATCACCAGTTGCACCAATACCTCCAACCCGCGCAACGTGGTGGCCGCCGGCCTGCTGGCGAAGAAGGCCAACGCGCTGGGCCTGGTGCGCAAGCCCTGGGTGAAGACTTCCTTTGCCCCAGGCTCGAAAGTCGCCAGGCTGTACCTGGAAGAGGCCGGCCTGCTGACCGAGCTGGAGAAACTCGGCTTCGGCATCGTCGCCTACGCCTGCACCACCTGCAACGGCATGTCCGGGGCGCTGGAGCCGAAGATCCAGCAGGAAATCATCGACCGCGACCTGTATGCCACCGCCGTGCTCTCGGGCAACCGCAACTTCGACGGGCGCATCCACCCCTACGCCAAGCAGGCTTTCCTCGCCTCGCCGCCGCTGGTGGTGGCCTACGCCATCGCCGGCACCGTGCGCTTCGACATCGAGCAGGACCCGCTGGGCACCGACGCCAACGGCAACCCCATCACCCTGAAGGACCTGTGGCCGTCCGACGAAGAGATCGATGCCATCGTCGCCAGCAGCGTGAAGCCGGAACAGTTCCGCCAGGTGTACATCCCGATGTTCGACCTGGGCAGCGTGAAGGAAGCCGACAGCCCGCTGTACGACTGGCGCCCGATGTCCACCTACATCCGCCGCCCGCCGTACTGGGAAGGCGCGCTGGCCGGCGAGCGCACGCTCAAGGGCATGCTGCCGCTGGCGATCCTGCCGGACAACATCACCACCGATCACCTGTCGCCGTCCAACGCCATCCTGATGAACTCGGCCGCTGGTGAGTACCTGCACAAGATGGGCCTGCCGGAGGAGGACTTCAACTCCTACGCCACCCACCGCGGCGACCACCTGACCGCGCAGCGCGCCACCTTCGCCAACCCGCAGCTGGTCAACGAGATGGCGGTCGTGGATGGCGCGGTGAAGAAGGGTTCGCTGGCCCGCGTGGAGCCGGAAGGCAAGGTGATGCGCATGTGGGAAGCCATCGAAACCTACATGAACCGCAAGCAGAACCTGATCATCGTCGCCGGCGCCGACTACGGCCAGGGCTCGTCCCGCGACTGGGCGGCCAAGGGCGTGCGCCTGGCAGGCGTCGAGGTGATCGTGGCCGAGGGCTTCGAGCGCATCCACCGCACCAACCTGGTGGGCATGGGCGTGCTGCCGGTGGAGTTCAAGCCGGGCACCACGCGCCTGACACTGGGCCTGGACGGCACCGAGACCTACGACATCGAGGGCGAACTGTCGCCGCGCTGCGACCTGACCCTGGTGGTCAACCGGCGCAACGGTGAAGTGGTCCGGGTACCGGTGACCTGCCGCCTGGACACCGCCGCCGACGTCAGCGTGTACAAGGCCGGCGGCGTGCTGCAGCGCTTCGCCAAGGACTTCCTCGAGTCGTCCGCGGCGTGATGTAACAAGAGCCCCTCTCCCTGACCCTCTCCCTGAAGGGAGAGGGGACCGTTCGGCGCAGGATGAAACCAATGCGTCAGCCGGCACGGACGGCTCCCTCTCCCTTCAGGGAGAGGGCGGGGGAAGAGGGTTGCCCCCCTCGAACTTTCAGGTAGCGACCCCATGCCCCACGTACCCCAAGTGAAAATCCCCGCCACCTACATCCGCGGCGGCACCAGCAAGGGCGTGTTCTTCCGCCTGCAGGACCTGCCCGAGCGTTGCCAGGTGCCGGGCGCGGCGCGCGACAAGCTGTTCATGCGCGTGATCGGCAGCCCCGACCCGTACTCGGCGCACATCGACGGCATGGGCGGCGCCACCTCCAGCACCAGCAAGTGCGTGATCCTGTCCAAGAGCAGCCAGCCCGACCACGACGTCGACTACCTCTACGGGCAGATTTCCATCGACAAGGCCTTCGTCGACTGGAGCGGCAACTGCGGCAACCTCTCCACCGCCGCCGGCGCCTTCGCCATCCACGCCGGCCTGGTCGACCCGGCGCGCATCCCGGACAACGGCACCTGCGTGGTGCGCATCTGGCAGGCCAACATCAACAAGACCATCATCGCCCACGTGCCGGTGACCAACGGCCAGGTCCAGGAGACCGGCGACTTCGAGCTGGACGGGGTGACCTTCCCCGCCGCCGAGATCGTGCTGGAGTTCCTCGACCCGTCCGACGACGGCGAGGAAGGCGGCTCCATGTTCCCCACCGGCAACCTGGTGGACGACCTGGAAGTGCCCGGCGTCGGCACCTTCAAGGCGACCATGATCAGCGCCGGCATCCCCACCGTGTTCGTCAACGCCGAGGACATCGGCTACAAGGGCACCGAGCTGCGCGAGGACATCAACTCCGATCCCGAGCAACTGGCGCGCTTCGAAAAGATCCGCATCGCCGGCGCCCTGCGCATGGGCCTGATCAAGACCCCGGAAGAAGCGGCCACCCGCCAGCACACGCCGAAGATCGCCTTCGTCTCCCCGCCCAAGGACTACCGCACCTCCAGCGGCAAGCAGGTGCAGGCCGGCGACGTCGACCTGCTGGTGCGCGCGCTGTCCATGGGCAAGCTGCACCACGCCATGATGGGCACCGCCGCCGTGGCCATCGGCACCGCCGCCGCCGTGCCGGGCACCCTGGTGAACCTGGCCGCCGGTGGCGGCGAGCGCACCGCCGTACGCTTCGGCCACCCCTCCGGCACCCTGCGCGTGGGCGCCGAGGCCAAACGGGTGGACGGCGAATGGACGGTGACCAAGGCCATCATGAGCCGCAGCGCGCGCATCCTCATGGAAGGCTGGGTGCGGGTGCCGGGCGACGCCTTCTGAGCGTAGGGCGGATAACGTTCCACGTTATCCGCCGTTTGACCTTGGTTTCAGGCGCGTACCGGGTTTGGCCACGGAGCGCCTGTTTCAAGGCACTCCGGGCTCGGCCGAGGAGCCGGGCACGAGGTCGGTGTAGCGGCGTATAACCGCGAACGGTTATACGCCCTACGTCCGTGATGGCTCCGTTGCCAAGGGTATCCGCCTCCAGCGTCTAGACTCTCCCGGATTACCGCGAAGGAGCACGCCATGAGCACCAACGCCGATCCGAACACCCGCCCCGACTACGACGTCGTCCTGCAGCAGATCGCCGACTACGTCCTGACCTACCGCGTCGACTCCGCCGAGGCCCGTGACACCGCGCGGCTGTGCCTGATGGACAGCCTGGCCTGCGCCCTGCTGGCGCTACGCTTCCCCGAATGCACCAAGCTGCTCGGCCCCCAGGTGGACGGCACTGTGGTGCCCCACGGCTCCCGGGTGCCGGGCACGCGCTTCTGCCTGGACCCGGTCAAGGCAGCCTGGGACATAGGCGCGCTGGTGCGCTGGCTGGACTACAACGACACCTGGCTGGCCGCCGAATGGGGCCACCCGTCGGACAACCTCGGCGCCATCCTCGCCATCGCCGACCACCTGGCGCAGCTGGCCCAGGCCAGGGGCGAGCCGCCGCCGAGCATGGGCGACGTGCTGGAGTCCATGGTCCTGGCCCACGAGATCCAGGGCGTGTTCGCCCTGGAGAACGCCTTCAACCGCGTCGGCCTGGACCACGTGTTCCTGGTCAAGCTCGCCTCCACGGCCGTGAGCGCACGATTGCTCGGCGCCGACCGCGAGCAGCTGCTTTCCGCCCTCTCCCACGCCTGCGTCGACGGCCAGGCGTTGCGCACCTACCGCCACGCGCCCAACGCCGGTTCGCGCAAGTCCTGGGCCGCCGGCGACGCCAGCAGCCGCGGCCTGCGCCTGGCGGACATCGCCCTGCGCGGCGAGATGGGCATCCCCGGCGTGCTCAGCGCGCCGCAATGGGGCTTCTACGACGTGCTGTTCAGCCATACCAACAAGGACCTGGCGCTCAAGCCCGACGACCAGCGCCGGTTCCGCCTGCCGCAGCCCTTCGCCAGCTACGTGATGGAGAACGTGCTATTCAAGATCAGCTTCCCCGCCGAGTTCCACGCGCAGACCGCCGTGGAAGCCGCGGTGCAGTTGCACCCGCTGGTGCGCAACCGCATCAGCGAGATCACCCGCATCGTCATCGCCACCCAGGAATCGGCGATCCGCATCATCTCCAAGACCGGCCCGCTGGCCAACGCCGCCGACCGCGACCACTGCATCCAGTACATGGTCGCCGTGCCGCTGATCTACGGCACCCTGGAAGCGGAACACTACGAGGACGCCTTCCACGCCGCGCACCCGCTGATCGACCGCCTGCGCGAGAAGATGGAAGTGGTGGAGGATGCGCGCTACACCCGCGAGTACCTGGAGGCGGACAAGCGCAGCATCGCCAACGCCGTGCAGGTGTTCTTCAGCGACGGCAGCAGCACGCCGAAGATCGAGGTGGAATACCCGGTGGGCCACCGCCGCCGGCGCGCCGAAGGCATTCCGCTGCTGGAAGCCAAGTTCCGCAACGCCCTGGCCACCCGCTTCGCCCCGCAGCGCTGCGCGCGGATAGCCGCGCTGTGCAACGACCCGGCGCAGCTGGAGGCCACGCCGGTGCATAGGTTCATGGACTTGCTGGTGATCTGAAGCGCTCTTGTAGGAGCGCGCCCTGCGCGCGAATCGCGGGCAGGGCCCGCTCCTACAGGTTGCCGTGAGGCATGGCATTCTCTCCCCGTAGGACCTTGTCCGCGATAGCCGGAACCAACGGCGCGATTCGCGGATGAGATCCGCTCCTACAGGGCGGCCACAACGCTCAGGCCAGCAGATCCCCCTGCAACTGCTCCAGCAGCACCTGGATGCGCGCCAGGCGCACCGTGGGGTCGTCCATCTCCAGCAGCACCTGCTTCTGCTCCGGCTCGAAGGGCAGCAGGTAGGCCAGTTGGCAGGCCAGCTCCTGCTGGCCACTGACCTCGCCGCCCATCTCCAGGGTGGCGACCATCGGGTGCAGCGACAAGGCGCCGAGCAGCGCCGCCAGGTCGTCGTGCTCCTCGGTCAGCGGCTGGTCGGGCAGCTCCTCCAGCCAGGCCACGTCGGCTACCAGCAGCTGGTCCGGCTGCACCTGCGTATCCAGCACGCGGAAGCGCCGGCCACCCTCGACGCGGATGCCCAGCAGGCCGTTGGGCAGCTGCTGCCAGTCGCGGATCAGCGCCTCGCAGCCGACCTTGCCGAACGCCTCGGGGGCCTCGCCCACCTCGCGGCCTTCGACGATGGACACCACGCCGAAGCCGCCGCCCTGCTTCATGCAGCGGCCGATCATGTCCAGGTAGCGCGCCTCGAAGATCTGCAGGTCCAGGCGGCAGCCGGGGAACAGCACGGTGTTGAGGGGGAAGAGCGGCAACTTCATGATGTGAATCTTCCTGCTTCAGGCGATCAAGGCTACCGCCAACGGTAGCAGCACTGCGGTGGCCACGCCCATCAGGCTCATCGCCAGGGCGGCGAAGGCGCCACATTCCTCGCCCTCCTGCAGGGCCCGGGAAGTGCCCACGGCATGGGCGGTCATGCCCAGCGCCATGCCCTGGGCGGCCGGGTGGCGCACGCCGATGCGGCGCAGCAGCTCCGGGCCGAGGATGGCGCCGAGCACCCCGGTGATCAGCACGAACACCGCCGCCAGCGCCGCCACGCCGCCGATCTGGTTGGCCACCAGCATGGCGATGGGCGAGGTCACCGACTTCGGCGCCAGGCTCATCAGCAGCTCGCCGCGCAGGCCGAACAGCCAGCCCAGGCCGATGCCGGCCACGGTGGCCAGCAGGCCGGCCACCAGCAGGGTCGCCAGGGTCGGCCAGAACAGCTGGCGGATGCGCCTGAGGTTGAGGAACAACGGCACCGCCAGGGCCACGGTGGCCGGGCCGAGCAGCACGGTCAGCACGCTGACCCCGGCGCTGTAGGTCTGGTAGTCGATGCCGGTGCCCAGCAGCACCAGGATCACCATCGCCATGGACACCAGCACCGGCTGCAGGAACACCCAGCGCGTGCGCTCGTAGCCGGCCAGCGCCAGCTGGTAGGCCGCCAGGGTGATGCCGATGCAGAACAGCGGGTGGTGGATGACCGCCTGCCAGGCGCCTTGCCAGTCAAGCATCGCGGGCCTCCTTGTGGCCGCGCTGGCGGTCGATCAGCTTCTGCATCAGCCAGCCGGCGAACAGGAACGAGCCCAGCAGCGACAGCGCCAGGGCCCCGGCCAGCGGCCAGAAGTCCGCCAGCAGCTGGCGGCCGTAGACCATCACCCCCACCGCCGGCGGCACCAGCAGCAGCGGCAGGTAGCGCAGCAGCGAGGACGCCGCCTCGGTGATCGGCTCGCCCACCTCGCCACGCACCAGCAGGAACGCCAGCAGCAGCACCAGCCCAATGATGGGGCCGGGGATCATCGGCAGGATGAGAACATTCAGGCCGGTGCCCAGCAGTTGGAACAGCACCAGCCAGGTCAGGCCGCGAAGCAGCATGGCAACCTCCTGTGAAAAAGCCCGACATTATGCCCAAGTACGCCCGGCCTATGGCACGGCATTCGCTTCAAGCATAGGTGCGCAGCCGTCATCGACCTGTGCCATGCTGCATCGCACGCCCAAAACAACAACACGCGTTCGCGGAGGAAAACATGCCTTTCGTTCCCGTCAGCACCCTCAAGGACTACATTGGCAAGGACCTGGGCCATTCCGACTGGCTCACCGTCGACCAGAACCGCATCAACCAGTTCGCCGAATGCACCGAGGACCACCAGTTCATCCACGTGGACCCGGAGAAGGCGAAGAAGACCCCGTTCGGCGGCACCATCGCCCACGGCTTCCTCTCCCTGTCGCTGATTCCCAAGCTCTGCGAAGGCCTGCTGGTGCTCCCGGAAAACCCGAAGATGGTGGTCAACTACGGCCTGGACAGCGTGCGCTTCATCCAGCCGGTGCCGGTGGACTCGCGGGTGCGCCTGCAGGTGACCATCCTCGACGTCAACGAGAAGAACCCCGGGCAGTGGCTGATCAAGGCGCGCTGCACCCTGGAGATCGAGGGCCTGCCCAAGCCGGCCTACATCGCCGAATCCCTGAGCCTGGCCTTCGTCTGACGCCGGCCCCCGGCCTCCCACAAAAAAGCCCGCGCCCGCGGTAATGCTGTTCACTTAAGCATTTGAGCCACGGCAGGTGTTCCCCAAGAATCCGGTGCCAGACTTCTGGCATCGGATTTTTTATGTCTTTCCAACAGCACCTGCTCGATCTGGGCGACCTGTTCAACTTCTCCGACCTGAGCACCTTCACCCAGAACATTCCAATCGAGTGGGTGGAGTCGGCACTGCATCTTTCCTCACAGGCCAGCATTCGGCGGCGGCGTCTGCCTACCGATCAGGTGCTCTGGCTGGTACTGGGCATGGCGTTGTTCCGCGATGAGCCCGTCCATGAAGTGGCCAGGCGCCTGAATATCTGCGCTCAGGGCCTGGCTTCCGACCACCTGCTGGCGAGAAGTGGTATCAGCCAAGCCCGTAAGCGGCTCGGCGCCGATCCGGTCGAGTGGTTGTTCCGCAAAACCGGCAAGCAGTGGGGGTGCGAACGCTATGACGGAGACAACTGGCAGGATCTGCGGGTCCTGGCGGTGGATGGCGCACTCCTGCGCACCCCGGACAGCACTGAACTGCGCAAGCATTTCGGTTCCGGCAACACCGCCACCGACCGCCAGACGCCGTTTCCCATGATGCGCCTGGTTGCGTTGATGAACGTACGCTCGCACGTGATCCTGGATGCCCAGTTGAGCCCCTACCGGCGCAGTGAAATGCGTTTGGCCGACGAGTTTCTTCAGCAAATCCCCGATCACTCGGTAACCCTGTTCGACAAGGGCTTCTGGAGTGCCGATTTGCTGTTGGGCGTCGCCACGACGGGGGCGAACCGCCACTGGTTGATCCCGGCTCGCAAGGGCCTGGTCGGTGAAGAACTGGTCCGTTACGGCAAGCGTGATCGCCTGCTGCGCATGAAGGTGTCGGCACAGGCTCGAAAGCGTAACCCGGCGCTGCCGGCCTACTGGGAGGTACGTGAAGTCAGCTACGAACGTCAGGGCAAGCTGAAAACCGTGCTGACCTCTCTGCCAGCCGAGCGCTACAGCGCCAAGGCCGTTGCCGATCTGTACCAGGAGCGCTGGGAGATCGAACTGGGCTTCCGAGATATCAAGAGTTCCCTGCAACAGAACGCGGTCACCCTGCGCAGCAAGAAGGTTGAGCTGATCTATCAGGAAGTCTGGGGGTTGCTGCTGAGCTACAACGTCATTCGCCGTGAGGCGAGCCAGGCGGCGGTAGCGTTCGGCCGTTCCGCATCCGAGATACGCTTCAAGCCGGTGGCTCATTACATCGCCGTTCAACTGATCGTGATGGCAGCAGCCAATCCGATTTCCGCCACTGGAAGGCGCCTGGCGGAGTTGCGGGCCGGGATCGGCGGGCTATTCCTGGATCGCCGCCCAAGGCCGGCAAGACCAAGGGCGGTGAAGATTTCGAAGACCCGCTATCCGGTGAACCGCAATGCTGCTCCGCTTAAGTGAACAGCATTACCCGCATGACGCGGGTGTCAGGCCGAAAACTGCGCCCGCATCCAGGCCAGGTACCCGGCCGCGCCGGGCTCGCCCTCGCGCGGGGCCCAGGCGCCGCGCTCGTCGTCGGCCAGGGCCTGGTAGGGGCCGGCCTTGCATTCGAAGATCAGGCTGTCCGGCGCCAGCGCCACCAGGGCATGGAAGGTGCCCGGCGGCAGGTCCACGCCGGGGCAGTCGCCCTCGGGCGACAGCTCGCGGGTGGCGAGCAGCTCGCCGGCCTCGGAGAAGACCAGCAGGCCCAGGCGCCCCCTGAGCACGATGATGCTCTCGGCCTTGTCGGGGCTGCGGTGGCAGTGCGGCTGCACGTAGGTGTCCGGCTGCAGCGCATTGAGCAGCCGGTGGCAGGGCTCGTCCATCGCGTGCAGGTTGTGGTGCTGGCGGCGGCGCGGGTTGGCGGCCGCCTGCCCGGCCAATTCGGCGAACAGGGCCTGGTCGAGGAAACGCGGCCCGGCCACGGCTCAGAGGCCCTTGACGGCGAAGATGCCCGGGGCGTTGCGCCAGTAGCCCTTGTAGTCCATGCCGTAGCCGAAGATGTAGCGGTCCACGCAGGACAGGCCGACGTAGTTGGCCTTCAGGTCCGGGCGCGCCTTGCGGTCGTGGTCCTTGTCGATCAGCACCGCGGTGTGCACCTCGCGGGCGCCGGCGTGGCGGCAGAAGTCGATGATCGCCGAGAGGGTGTGCCCTTCGTCGAGGATGTCGTCGACGATCAGCACGTCGCGGTCGATGAAGGAGATTTCCGGCTTGGCCTTCCAGAACAGCTCGCCGCCGGTGGTCTCGTTGCGGTAGCGGGTGGCGTGCAGGTAGGACAGCTCCAGGGGGAAGTCCAGCTTCGGCAGCAGCTTGCCGGAGAAGATCAGCCCGCCGTTCATCACGCAGAACACCACCGGGTTGCGCTCGGCCAGGTCCGCGTTGATCGCCTGGGCGACGCGGCCGATGGCGGCGTCCACTTCGGCGTCGTTGTACAGGCAATCGGCTTCGGCCATGACTTGGCGGATGTGCGCGAGATCGACGGACATTGGCGGGCTCTCCCGGAAAAAGTGCGCAAAGGTACCCATCCCTCTGCCCTGGAGCAAGTACCGGCGGACGAAAGTCGCCGACAATCCCGCGCCAGGCCAGGCGGGTTCCCGCAGCCGGTAGCCGGCGGCTATTTGTCGCGCACCGACTGCCAACTGCCCCTAAGATGCTTTACGCTACCGCAATTTTTTGCCAGCCCCCTCCCGGAGACCCGTCCATGCCCGTGCACGAGATTCGCCATCCCCTGATCCGCCACAAGATCGGACTGATGCGCCGCCACGATATCAGCACCAAGAATTTCCGCGAGCTGGCCCAGGAAGTGGGCGCCCTGCTGACCTACGAAGCGACCGCCGACCTGCCGCTGGAGAACTACGAGATCCCCGGCTGGGCCGGCTCGGTGCAGGTGGAGAAGATCGCCGGCAAGAAGATCACCGTGGTGCCCATCCTGCGCGCCGGCATCGGCATGCTCGACGGCGTGCTCAGCCTGATCCCCGGGGCCAAGGTCAGCGCCGTGGGCGTGGCGCGCAACGAACAGACCCTGCAGGCGCACACCTACCTGGAGAAGCTGGCGCCGGACATCGCCGAGCGCCGCGCGCTGATCATCGACCCGATGCTGGCCACCGGCGGCTCCATGGTCGCCACCATCGACCTGCTGAAGAAGGCCGGCTGCAAGGAAATCCGCGCCATGGTGCTGGTGGCCGCGCCCGAGGGCATCAAGGCGGTGGCCGACGCGCACCCGGACGTCATCATCTATACCGCCTCGATCGACCAGGGGCTGAACGAGAACGGCTACATCATCCCCGGCCTGGGCGATGCCGGCGACAAGATCTTCGGCACCAAGCAGAAGGACACCTGATCCATGGCCGACGAATTCAATGACCCGCTGTGGCGCCAGGTCATTTCCGGCGCGCAGATGCTCTTCGTGGCCTTCGGCGCCCTGGTGCTGATGCCGCTGATCACCGGCCTGGACCCGAACGTGGCGCTGTTCACCGCCGGCTTCGGCACCCTCATGTTCCAGTTGGTGACCGGGCGCCAGGTGCCGGTGTTCCTGGCCTCCAGCTTCGCCTTCATCACTCCGATCATCCTCGCCAAGGGCCAGTTCGGCCTGGCCGCGACCATGGGCGGGGTGGTCGCCGCCGGTTTCGTCTACACCTTCCTGGGCCTGGCGGTGAAGATCAAGGGCACCGGCTTCATCGACCGCCTGCTGCCGCCGGTGGTGATCGGCCCGGTGATCATCTCCATCGGCCTGGCCATGGCGCCGATCGCCGCCAACATGGCCATGGGCAAGGCCGGCGACGGCACCGAGCTGATCCCCTACCGCACCGCCATGCTGATTTCCATGCCGGCGCTGGTCACCACCCTGATCGTCGCCGTGTTCGGCAAGGGCATGCTGCGCCTGGTGCCGATCATCAGCGGCGTGCTGGTGGGCTACGCGCTGTCCTTCGTGTTCGGCGTGGTCGACGTGGCCAAGATCGTTGCCGCGCCCTGGCTGGAACTGCCGAAGTTCACCGCGCCGGAATTCAACTGGCAGGCCATCCTGTTCATCGTCCCGGTGGCCCTGGCCCCGGCCATCGAGCACATCGGCGGGGTGATCGCCGTGGGCGGGGTGACCGGCAAGAACTACCTGAAGACCCCGGGCCTGCACCGCACCCTGCTGGGCGACGGCATCGCCACCTCCGCCGCCGGCCTGTTCGGCGGCCCGCCGAACACCACCTACGCCGAGGTCACCGGCGCGGTGATGCTGACCAAGAACTACAACCCGAAGATCATGACCTGGGCGGCGGCGTTCGCCATCGGCCTGGCCTTCGTCGGCAAGTTCGGCGCCATCCTGCAGAGCATCCCGGTGCCGGTGATGGGCGGCATCCTCTGCCTGCTGTTCGGCACCATCGCCTCGGTGGGCATGAACACCCTGATCCGCCACAAGGTCGACCTGTCCCAGGCGCGCAACCTGTGCATCGTCTCGGTGACCCTGGTGTTCGGCATCGGCGGCGTGCTGATCGGCTCGGGCACGGGCCCGGACGACTTCGGCCTGAAGGGCATCGCCCTGTGCGCCATCGTCGCCATCCTCCTGAACCTGATCCTGCCCGGCGAGGAAGGCTGGCAGAACAAGGCGCTGGAGGAAGGCGCCAAAGAGAGCGAACACCCGTGAGCCCCGGGCGCCCCGGACCGACGAAAGGACCGGGGCGCCGCTGCCGAGGCTGCCGTAGACTCCCCTCGGCGACTGCGAACGCCTGCCAGAGCTGGTAGTCCACAGAAGAGGGAAGCGCACAGTCCCGGAGGTAAATGTCATTTCCGTCTGCCGTAACGCCCTGCGCCCCGCCCTGAACGGAGCGCGCCCCACCCGCCCGCAGGCCCGGCCATGAGCCGTGCCTGGTGGCTGCTGATCGCCCTGCTCGGCGCCTCGCTGGTGCCGCTGGTGCTGGGCGGCCGGCCGATGCTCGAGCAACTGGCGCGCTTCCCGCTGGACAGCCTGCTGCTGTTGCTCGGCATGATCCTGCTGTGCTGGCTGATCAATGCCCAGAAGCTGCGCGTGCTGCTGGCCGGCCGCGCCGGGCCGCTGAGCCAGCGGCAGTCGATCGGCATCATCATGGCCTCGGAGTTCGCCTTCTACGCCACCCCCGGCGGCAGCGGCGCGCCGCTGACGCTGATGGCCCTGCTGGCCCGCCGAGGCCTGCGCCCGGCACAGAGCAGCGCGATCTTCGCCGTCGACCAGCTCAGCGACCTGCTGTTCTTCCTCAGCGCCCTGCTGGTGGTGCTGTGCTACACGCTGTCCCACAGCCTGAGCCCGAACCTGGAATCCTCGCTGCTGGTCAGCGCCGTGCTGCTGGGCGGCATCCTCGCCGGCGTGGTGCTGCTGGCGCGCTTCCAGCGCCGGGTGATCCGCGCCAACGGCCGCCTGCTGGCGCGCCTGCACGTCGGGCCGCGACGGCGCCTGCACCTGGCGCGCAAGCTGCTGCACTTCCGCGACAGCATCGTCACCAGCCTCAAGCAGCCACGCCGGCGCCTGGCCCTGGTGTTCCTGCTCACCAGCTGCCACTGGCTGCTGCGCTTCTCGGTGCTCTACCTGATCCTCCAGGCCATGGGCGTGGAACTGCACTGGGCCTGGACCTTCCTGATCCAGCTGCTGTCCCTGGCCGCCGGCCTGGCCACCCTGCTGCCGGGCGGCGCCGGCGGCACCGAGCTGACCTCGCTGGCGCTGCTCAGCCCGCTGGTGGGCAAGCCGACCGCGGCCGCGGCCATCCTGGTCTGGCGGGTGGTGACCTACTACTTCTACCTGGTGGCGGGCGCGCCGGTGTTCGCCATCATGGCCGGCCGCCCGCTGCTGCGCCGCCTGGTCGGCCTGCGCAACCGCGACGCTTAGGCGCCGGCCCTGCCGGCGGTATCGCGGACGGAGTCCTCCTGCGAGGAAACTCAATGCCTCACGACAACCGTAGGAGCGGGCCCTGCCCGCGATTTCGCGCGCAGGGCGCGCTCCTACAGGGGAATGGCGCGGGTGGGGCAGCTGGGTATCGCAAGCTCAACCCCTCCTATGCCGCCCCCTTGCAACCCGTAGGGCGCATAACGCCTAAGGCGTTATCCGCCGCCGCCGTCGGGCACCGGCGTTCCGGCCGGCGGCGGATAACCGCGAACGGTTATTCGCCCTACGGTCGAGCATGGTCGTAGGGCCCTGCCCGCGATTTCGCGCGCAGGGCGCGCTCCTACAGGGGAATGGCGCGGGTGGGGCAGTTGGGTATTGCAAGCCCAACCCCTCCTATGCCGCCCCCTTGCAACCCGTAGGGCGCATAACGCCTACGGCGTTATCCGCCGCCGTCGGGCACCGGCGTTCCGGCCGGCGGCGGATAACCGCGAGCGGTTATTCGCCCTACGGTCGAGCATGGTCGTAGGGCCCTGCCCGCGATTTCGCGCGCAGGGCGCGCTCCTACAGGTGGGGCAGCGGTGGTGCCGTCCGCGATGGCCAGGCATCCACACCATGCCGCTACTCTTACGGCACCAGCACCGCCGCGCCCTGGAAGCGCCCGTGGCGCAGGTCGTCCAGGGCCTGGTTGGCCTGCTCCAGCGGGTAGCGCTGCACCTCGGTGCGCACCCCGGCGCGGACGGCCACGGGGAAGAACTCCAGGCCGTCGCGGCGGGTCAGGTTGGCCACCGAGACCAGCTCGCGCTCGCCCCACAGGATCGAATAGGGGAAGCTGGGGATGTCGCTCATGTGGATGCCGGCGCAGACCACCCGGCCGCCCTTGCGCACGGCGCGCAGCGCGGCGGGCACCAGTTCGCCGGCCGGGGCGTAGATGATCGCCGCGTCCAGCATCTGCGGCGGCGCCTGGTCGGACGGGCCGGCCCAGGCGGCGCCCAGGGAACGGGCGAAGGCCTCGGCGGCGTGGTCGCCGGGCCGGCTGAAGGCGTAGACCTCGCGCCCCTGCCAGCGCGCCACCTGCAGCACGATGTGCGCCGCCGCGCCGAAGCCATAGAGGCCCAGGCGCCGGCCGTCGCCGGCCTTGACCAGCGAGCGCCAGCC
Source organism: Pseudomonas sp. RW407 (assembly GCF_003176655.1). Classification (NCBI taxonomy): domain Bacteria; kingdom Pseudomonadati; phylum Pseudomonadota; class Gammaproteobacteria; order Pseudomonadales; family Pseudomonadaceae; genus Pseudomonas; species Pseudomonas sp. RW407. The sequence goes on from NZ_QGSL01000088.1 coordinate 118,722, forward strand.
GATCAGCCCGGCGCACAGCAGTGGCGCCAGCTCGGCGTCGTCGCCCGCCTCGCCCAGGGCGAAGGTGAAGCGCGCGTCGGCCACCACGTATTCGGCATAGCCGCCCGGCCGGGTGTAGCCGGTGAATTGCGGCGCGTCGCAGAGGTTTTCCCTGTCATGGGTGCAGGGCGGGCAGTGGCCGCAGGTATGCCCCAGCCAGGGCACGCCGACCCGCTGGCCCGGGGCGAAACCCTCGACGCCTTCGCCCAGGGCATCGACGTAGCCGACGATCTCGTGCCCGGGGATCACCGGCAGGGGCACCGCCGGCAGCTCGCCGTCGACCACGTGCAGGTCGGTGCGGCACACTCCGCAGGCCGCCACGCGCACGCGCAGCTCGCCGGGGCCGGGTTGCGGCACGGGCAGCTCGCGCAGTCGCAGCGGCTGGCCCACCTGTTCGAGCAACATGGCGCGCATGGCTCACCTCCGCATACGGCTAGTCGATCAGGGTTTCTTCGGCGGCGCCTCGGGGCGCGGCCGGTCGTCCTGCAGCTCGCGCCAGAGCTCGGCGGCACCGGGGAACTCGGTGCCGTCCTCCTCGCTCAGGGCGTCGAGGTCGTAACGGCTGGTACAGCCCTCGCCCAGGGTGGGCGGCGGGGTGGCGGTACCGGGGGCTTTTTCGTCGGCCATGGCCGGGCTCTCCTATCGCAGGCTCGCCCGGCCAGCGTGGCTCAGTCGAACACCACGGTCTTGTTGTCGTGCACCAGCACGCGGTCTTCCAGGTGATAGCGCAAACCGCGCGCCAGCACCATCTTTTCCACGTCCTTGCCCAGGCGCACCATCTCCTCGACGTTGTCGCGGTGGCTGACGCGCACCACGTCCTGCTCGATGATCGGGCCGGCGTCCAGTTCCTCGGTGACGTAGTGGCAGGTCGCGCCGATCAGCTTCACGCCGCGCAGCGAGGCCTGGTGGTAGGGCTTGGCGCCGATGAACGAGGGCAGGAAGCTGTGGTGGATGTTGATCACCTGGTGGCGGTATTTCTGGCACAGGTCCGGCGGCAGGATCTGCATGTAGCGCGCCAGCACCACGTTGTCGGCCTGGTGCTCGTCGATCAGCCGCGACACCTCGTCGAAGGCCGGCTGCTTGTTCTTCGGGTCCACCGGCACGTGGAAGTACGGGATGCCGTGCCACTCGACCATGCTGCGCAGGTCGTCGTGGTTGGCGATCACGCAGGGGATCTCGCAGTCCAGCTCGCCGCTGTGCCAGCGGTGCAGCAGGTCGGCCAGGCAGTGCGACTCGCGGCTGGCCATCAGCACCACGCGCTTCTTCACCGCCGAGTCGGTGATGCGCCAGGCCATGTTGAACTCGCGGGCGATGGGGGCGAAGGCCTGGCGGAACCCGTCGAGGTCGAACGGCAGGGAGTCGGCACGAATCTCGTGACGCATGAAGAACCAGCCGTTGTCGTTGTCGGAGTGATGACTGGCCTCGGTGATCCAGCCGTTGTAAGTGGCCAGGAAATTACTCACCTTGGCGACGATGCCGACCCCGTCGGGGCAGGCGATCACCAGTCGGAAAGTGCGCATGGGTGTAGCTCCAGATACTTCGCGAAGGCCGCCATTCTAGCGGCTGCCCGGGAAAACCGCGACCGCCGGCGGGGGACATTCGGACGCGTCCGGATTTAACTGCGGGGACAATGCGTCTATCCGGGCAACTTAAATATTACGTTAAGTAGTGAGAAAACTTTACTTGATGGTTTACTCAAACAAATCGCCTGACTATTATTGGGAATACTAATATTCCAGCCACGCTTGACCTCAAGACAAGGTACCCCGACATGTCACTGATCAATGAGTACCGCGCCACCGAAGAAGCCATCAAGGAACTTCAAGAGCGCCTCAAGTCCCTGGAGAAGGACGACAAGCTGAAGAAGGAACTGGAGTTCGAAGAGAAACTCCGCACGCTCATGGGTGGCTATGGCAAGTCCCTGCGTGACATCCTCGCGCTGCTCGATCCGGACGCCAAACTGAGCAAGGCCCCGCGTGCCGCCAAGGCCACCGGCAGCAAGCGCGCGCGCAAGGTCAAGCAATACAAGAACCCGCACAACGGCGAAGTCATCGAAACCAAGGGCGGCAACCACAAGACGCTCAAGGAATGGAAGGCCAAGTGGGGCGCCGACACCGTCGAGAGCTGGGCCACCCTGCTGGGCTGAACCCCGCGCCAGGCGAAAACGCCAGCTTCGGCTGGCGTTTTTTATTGCCCGCGAACAACTCGCGGAACACTAAAGGCAATAACGCTGACGCAAGACAGCGGCATATGCCTGCCACTCCTGCAGCAATGCCCTGCCCTGCAGCCCAGTATTTTCGAGCTGTTCAGCCAAAGCCACTTCGAAGTTCGCGAGGGTATTGGGCGCGCCGTACTCGTCGAGCATCAGTCGGCAACGACAGAACTCCCGCCATTGTTCCTGCTCGGCCGCAGACAAAGTTTCCGGAAAATTCCGCGCGCGATAACGGAACAGAAGTTCCACCAGGCGCGGATCGTCGAATGGCCATTGTTCTCGCCCGAGGCGCACCGGGTCCGCCTGGCGTACCTGTTCGCAGAGCCGCCGGTCACGGTCGCCGATAAAACCGTCATATAGCTGCTGTTCCGGATCCTCGCTGCCGGCGAAGTTCTCCTGCGCATATATCGCGGCCAGCTTGTCCTGCCACAGCGGTTTACCTTCGACCAGCAGCCGTTCGCGTTCGCGCCAGGCCGCCAGGTCGATGCCCAGGCGCGCCTGGTCCTGCTCGCGCAGCACCGCCAGCGGCGCCAGCACCGGGCAGCGGTTGACGTGCACCAGCTTCAGCGGCACCGGCAGCTCGCCCTCGCCCAGTTCCTCGCGACGGGTGTACAGGCGCTGGCGCAGGGCCTCTGCATCCAGCTCCAGCAGCGGCGCCGGGTCCAGCCCCAGGTCGCAGACGATCAGGGCATTGCGGTTGCGCGGGTGCCAGGCCAGGGGCAGCACCAGCGACAGGAAGCTGCGCGCCGCCGAGAAACGCCCGGACACATGCACCAGCGGCTTGAGCAGTTGCACCTGGTCGAGCACCGCGTGCTTGCCGCGCAGGCGGTAGAGGAAGTCGTAGAGCTTGGGCTGGCGCTGGCGGACCAGCCGGGCCATGGCGATGGTCGCGCGCACGTCGGACAGGGCGTCGTGGGCCTGGCCGTGCTCCAGGCCGTTGGCCTCGGTGAGGCGCTCCAGCTTCAGGGTGACCATCCCTTCCTCGTTCAGCGGCCACTGGATGCCTTCCGGGCGCAGCGCGTAGGCGGTGCGCACCAGGTCGATCAGGTCCCAGCGGCTGTTGCCGCCCTGCCATTCGCGGGCGTAGGGGTCGAAGAAGTTGCGGTAGAGGCTGTAGCGGGTGACCTCGTCGTCGAAGCGCAGGGTGTTGTAGCCGGCCACGCAGGTGCCCGGGCGCGACAGCTCGGCGTGCAGGCGGGTCATGAACTCGGCCTCGCCCAGGCCCTGCTCTTCCAGGCGCTGCGGGGTGATGCCGGTGATCAGGCAGGCCGCCGGGTGCGGCAGAATGTCGTCGCTGGGGCGGCAGTAGAAGTTCAGCGGCGCCTCGATCTCGTTGAGCGCCTCGTCGGTGCGGATGCCGGCGACCTGCAACGGGCGGTCGCGGCGTGGATCGATGCCGGTGGTCTCGTAGTCGTACCAGAAGATGCTGGCGGTCATGGCGCTCTCCCTTGGCCTGGCCGGGCAGTCTACCACCCCGCCAAGGGCTGCCCGGAAGCTCGCTATCGGTTATGGTGTAGGCGCGGTTTCTTTCACCATCACCAAGGATTGGCTCATATGAACCAGGAATTCGAACAGAACCCCTACGCCACGCCGGCCAGCCAGCTGCAACAGAACCCCACGGGCGCGGGCGCGCCCAGCATCGAGGAAGCCCTCGCCCGCGGCTATGACTTCCGCATCGGCGACGTGCTGGGCGAAGCCTGGCGCAAGGTCAAGGGCATGAAGGGCACGCTGGTGGTCGCGGCCATCATCTACGCCGTGGCGGTCAACCTGCTGAGCTTCGTCATCGCCTTCGTCCTCGGCCTGCTGGGCCTGATCCACGACTCCGAACCCGGCGCGCTGCAAATCATCGTCAGCGTCCTCGCCGGCGCGCTCTGCTACCCGCTGCTGGCCGGGCTGAACATGATCGGCATCCGCCGCGCCGCCGACCAGCCGGCGACCATCAACGAGCTGTTCGCCTACTTCGGCCTGTTCGTCCCGCTGCTAGTCACCGGCCTTGCGATCACCGTGCTGACCTACCTGGGCCTGATCCTGCTGGTGCTGCCGGGCATCTACCTGGGCGTCTCCTATGCCCTGGCCATCCCGCTGGTGGTGGAACGCGGGCTGTCGCCCTGGCAGGCCATGGAGGCCTCGCGCAAGGCCGTCGGCCAGCACTGGTTCAAGGTCTTCGGCCTGTTCCTGGCGCTCGGCCTGATCATGATGCTCAGCGCCATCCCGCTGCTGATCGGCCTGGTGTGGACGCTGCCGCTGGCCTTCATCGCCATCGGCGTGCTCTACCGCACCATCTTCGGCGTGCTGCCGCCGGCCAACTGAGCCCCGCGCCGCCCCGGCGACCTCGCCGGCGCGGCGCTTTTCGGAGCGCTTGGCGTTTCGACACGCAGCGGGTTGCGCAGGAACGCCAACAGCCCCTAGCATCTGGATTTCCCTTCAGCGACTGCCAACGCCCTTGATCGCCGCCGCGCCACCACGCCCCGCCAGCCCGCCGCTGGACACCCGCTACCAGGTGGAAACCCCGGAAGGCATCGACCTTTTGCTGCGCCCGGCCGGGCCGGTGGCCCGCGCCCTGGCCTACCTGATCGACCTGGGCATCCGCGTGCTGCTGATGCTGGTGATGTACATCCTGCTGGCCTTCCTCGGCCAGCTCGGCACCGGCCTCGGCCTGCTGCTCACCTTCCTCGTCACCTGGTGGTACATGGTCCTGTTCGAAGTGCTCAACCAGGGGCGTTCGCCCGGCAAGCAGGTCATGGGCCTACGCGTGGTCCACGACGACGGCACGCCGGTCGGCTGGTCCGCCTCGCTGCTGCGCAACCTGCTGCGCTTCGCCGACATCCTGCCCTTCGGCTACACCCTGGGCCTGCTGGCCTGCCTGTCCAACCCGGCGTTCAAGCGCCTGGGCGACCTGGCCGCCGGCACCCTGGTGATCTACCGCGACCCGCCGCCAAGCCGGCCGCAGGTCCCGCAGGTGCCGCCGCTGCTGCCGCCGTGCCCGCTGAGCCTGGCCGAGCAGCGCGCCGTCACCGGTTTCAGCGAGCGCGCCGCGGGCCTGTCGGCGGCGCGCCGCGAGGAACTGGCGGGGATTCTCGCCGAGCCCCTGGGCGTGCCCGCGGAACAGGCCGAGGCGCGCCTGGCCGGCATCGCCAGCGGCCTGCTCGGCGGAGGCCTGGCGCCATGAAGCAGAGCCTGTTCGAGCAACGCCACCGCAACGACTGGAAGCGCTTCGCCAAGCGCCTGGAACAGCTGGAGGGCGGCAAGCGCGAGGAATCCACCCGCGACGGCGACTTCGCCAGCGACTACCGCAGCCTCTGCCAGCAACTGGCCCTGGCCCAGGACCGCGGCTACAGCAGCCACCTGATCGACCACCTGCAGCAACTGGCCATGCGCGGCCACCAGCAGTTCTACCGCCACCGCAGCCACCTGGGCGCGCGGCTGATCGGCTTCCTGCTGGCCGGCTTCCCGCGCCTGGTGCGCGAGCAGTGGCGCGCCATCGCCGTCGCCAGCCTGCTGTTCTACGGCAGCCTGCTGGTCATGGGCCTGCTGGTGTACTGCTTCCCCGACCTGGTCTACAGCGTGCTCAGCGCCGAGCGGGTGGCGGAGATGGAAAGCATGTACGCCCCCGACGCCGCGCGCCTGGGCCCGCTGGGCGAGCGCGGCGCCGGGGACAACTGGCAGATGTTCGCCTTCTACGTGATGAACAACATCGGCATCGCCTTCCAGACCTTCGCCAGCGGCCTGCTGTTCGGCCTGGGCAGCCTGTTCTTCCTGTTCTTCAACGGCCTGATGATAGGCGCGGTGGCCGGCCACCTGACGCAGATCGGCTACGTGCAGACCTTCTGGTCCTTCGTCATCGGCCACGGCGCCTTCGAGCTGACCGCCATCACCTTCGCCGGCGCCGCCGGGCTCAAGCTCGGCTGGGCGCTGCTCGCCCCCGGGCGCCTGAGCCGCGGCGAGGCGCTGCGGCAGGCGGCGGCCAAGGCCATCCAGCTGGTCGCCGGGGTGATACTGCTGCTGCTCGCCGCCGCCTTCGTCGAGGGCTACTGGTCCTCGCTCACGCGCTTCCCGGCCACGGTCAAGTACGGCGTCGGCGCCGCGCTCTGGCTGCTGGTGGGCAGCTACTTCCTGTTCGCCGGACGCCAGCGCCATGCGCCTGACTGACGCCAGCGTGGCGATCCGCCCGCGCAGCGCCTGGGAAGCGCTGGACCTCGGCGTGCTCCTGGCGCGGCGCCACGCCGGGCTGCTGATGGTCAGCTGGGCGCTGGTCACGCTGCCAGTGTTCGCCGTGCTCAGCCTGCTGCTCTGGGACTACTCCAGCCTGGCCATCCTGGTCTTCTGGTGGCTGAAGCCGGCCTTCGAGCGCCTGCCGCTGTACATCCTCTCCCGCGCCCTGTTCGCCGATACCCCGACGCTGCGCGAAGCCCTGCGCGCCTTCCCCGGCCTGCTCCGGCGCCAGCTGCTGCCCAGCCTGCTGTGGCGGCGCTTCAGCCCGACGCGCAGCTTCGACCTGCCGGTGCTGCAGCTCGAAGGCCTCGCCGGCCAGGCGCGCAGCCAGCGCCTGGTGGTGCTGGGCCAGCGCAACGCCGGCGGCGCCACCTGGCTGACGGTGGTCGGCATGCACTTCGAGCTGGCCCTGTACCTGGGGCTGATGGCGCTGCTCTACCTGATGCTGCCGCAGCAGTGGCTGTCGGACTGGAAATGGCAGGCCCTGCTGGATGCCCTGCAGGGCGACTGGCAATGGCTGGAGCACCTGTCCAACCTGCTCTACGCCCTGGTCCTGGTGGTCTGGGAACCGGTCTACGTGGCCTGCGGCTTCACCCTCTACCTCAACCGCCGCACCGAGCTGGAGGCCTGGGACATCGAACTGGTGTTCCGCCGCCTGCGCCAGCGCCTGGTCGGCAGCGCCTACGCCCTGCTGCTGGTGTGCGCCGGCGCCCTGGCCCTGCTGCCCGGCAGCGCGCCCTGGGCCGCGGAAAGCGCCACCAGCTGCCCCCTCCCCAACCAGGACCCGAACGGCCCCGAGGCCGCGCGCCTGCTGCACCAGAAGCTGACCAGCGAGCAGTCGCGCCAGGCCGTCGACGCCCTGCTCGACGCCCCGCCCTTCCGCAACAGCGAGACGGTCACCCGCTGGCGCCTGGGCGAGCCGCCCAAGGAGAAGGCCGGCAAGGGCAACGAGGACGACCTCAAGGCCTTCTTCGACGCCCTGGCCCACTGGCGGCCGCTGGGCCTGGTCCTGCAGTCGCTGCAGACGCTGCTGTGGGCCGCGCTGGTCGCCGCCGTGGTCCTGCTGCTGTGGCGCTACCGCGAATGGCTGCGCCTGTTCGCCACCCGCCTGGGCCTGCCGCAGAAGGCCCGGCGCGAGACGCCGGCGGTGCTGTTCGGCCTGGAACTGGCCCCCGAAAGCCTGCCCGAGGACGTCGCCAGCGCCGCCGAGCGGCTCTGGGACGAACAGCCCCGGCTGGCCCTGGGCCTGCTCTACCGCGCCCTGCTCAGCCGCCTGCTGCACGACTACCGGGTGCCGCTGCGCGACTCCAGCACCGAAGGCGAGGTGCTGGGCCAGGTGGAAGGCCTGCAGCAGCCCGAGCTGGACCGCTACGCACGGGAACTGACCCTGCACTGGCAGGCCCTCGCCTATGGCCACCGCCCGCCGCCCGGCGAGCTGCGCCAGGCGCTGTGCGACGGCTGGCGCCGGCTGTTCGGCCCGGGAGCGCCGGCATGAGCCGCTCCACCCGCTGGCTGCTCGGCGTGCTGGTGCTGCTGGTCGGCGCCGCCGTGGCCTGGTACCTGTACCAGCACCTGCGGCCCTACCCGGAGAAGATCGAGCACGGCGCCTCCCCCGAGGCCCGCGCCAACCCCTACCTGGCCGCCGAACGCTTCCTCCGCGGCCGCGGCCTGCAGGTCGACAGCGCCAAGGGCCTGGAAGTGCTCGACGGCCTGCCCAGCCGGGGCCGCACCCTGGTCCTGCTGGGCAGCCGCGAGAACGTCACCCCCGCGCAGAACCGCGCCCTGCTCGACTGGACGCGCCGCGGCGGCCACCTGATCGTCACCGCCGAGCGCCTGTGGGACGAGAAGGACGGCAAGAGCGGCGACCTGCTGCTCGACCCGCTGGGCATCCAGCAGTACCTGACCGAGGACCTGGACAAGGGCGCCAGCGCCGACAAGCCCGAAGCCGACGGCGAGGCCGCGCCGCCGGGCAAGGTGCCGCCGCCCAAGGGCGCCGAGCAGCCCGCTGCCCCCGCGGGGGACCCGGCCAAGGCCGAGGAAGAAGAGGACGCCGACGCCTACCCGGACCTGACCAAGCTCTACCTGGAGAACGAGCAGGCCCCGGCCTACATCGGCTTCGACACCGAATACCACCTCTACGACTCGAAGAACCTGGCCTACGCCTGGGCCAACAGCCACGACGCCACCCACCTGCTGCAACTGCAGCTGGGCGACGGCCTGGTCACGGTGCTGACCGACAACTGGATCTGGCAGACCGCCAACCTCGACGCCTACGACAACGCCTGGCTGCTCTGGTACCTGACCCAGGACAGCGCCGTCACCCTGGTCTACCGCGCCGACGGCGACAGCCTGCTGAACCTGCTGCTGCGCAACTACCCCCAGGCGCTGCTGGCCCTCGCCCTGCTGCTGGCGCTGCTGCTGTGGCGCGCCGGCCTGCGCCAGGGCCCGCTGCAACCGGTGCCCAGCCGCGCCCGCCGGCAACTGGTGGAGCACCTGCGCGCCGGCGCCGACTTCCTGCTCCGCCAGCGCGGCCACGTGGCCCTGGTGCAAGGCCTGCAGCGCGACGTGCTGCGCCGCGCCCGGCAACGCCAGCCGGGCTTCGAACGCCTGCCGATCGCCGAACAGTGGCAACTGCTCGGGCGCATGACGCGCCTGCCGGTCAGCGCCATCAGCCAGGCCATGCGGCCCTACCCGGCGCCCCGCATGAGCGCCGCCGAATTCACCCGCCAGGTCGCCCACCTGCAAAGCCTCAGGAATGCCCTATGAGCGAACAGACGCCCGAACCCAGCGCCACCCCGACCGCCAACCCGGCGGCCCAGCGCCAGCGCGCCAGCCAGCTGGCCCAGGCCCTGCGCCACGAACTGCAGAAGGCCCTGATCGGCCAGGCCGGGGTGATCGACGACGTGCTCACCGCCCTGCTCGCCGGCGGCCACATCCTGGTCGAGGGCGTGCCGGGGCTGGGCAAGACCCTCCTGGTGCGCGCCCTGGCCCGTTGCTTCGACGGCGCCTTCGCACGCATCCAGTTCACCCCCGACCTGATGCCCAGCGACGTCACCGGCCACGCCGTGTACGACCTGGCCAGCGAGCAGTTCAAGCTGCGCAAGGGCCCGGCCTTCACCAACCTGCTGCTGGCCGACGAGATCAACCGCGCCCCGGCCAAGACCCAGGCGGCGCTGCTGGAAGTCATGCAGGAACGCCAGGTCACCCTGGAGGGCCGCGCCCTGCCGGTGCCGCAGCCGTTCATGGTGCTGGCCACGCAGAACCCCATCGAGCAGGAAGGCACCTACCCGCTGCCCGAGGCCGAGCTGGACCGCTTCATGCTCAAGCTGCGCATGGACTACCCGCAGGAAGCCGAGGAACAGACCCTGGTGCGCCAGGTGACGCGCTCGGCGCGCAGCGACATGCTCGAGGTGGCGCCGCTGCGCCCGCTGCTCAAGGACAAGGACGTGCTGGCGCTGCAGAAGATCGCCGCCGACCTGGCCATCGACGACCAGGTGCTCGACTACGCCGTGCGCATCGCCCGCACCACCCGCAGCTGGCCGGGCCTGGCCCTGGGCGCGGGCCCCCGCGCCTCCATCGCCCTGGTGCGCTGCGCCCGCGCCCGCGCGCTGCTTCGCGGCGGCGACTTCGTCCTCCCCGACGACGTCAAGGCCTGCGCCCTGGCGGTGCTGCGCCACCGCGTGCGGCTGTCGCCGGAGCTGGACATCGAGGGCCTGTCGGTGGACCAGGTGCTGCAACAGCTGCTCGACCAGGTACCGGCGCCGCGCCTATGAAGCCCTCGCGCGTCCTGCTCGCGCTGCTCGCCGCGCTGGCCCTGGCCGCCATCGGCCTGGGCAGCGCCACGGCCCTGGGCAGCCCGGCGCCGGCCTGGCTGCAGGAGCTGTGGTGGGGCCTGCTGCTGGCCCTGCTCGGCCTGGCCCTGGGCGATGCCCTGTGGCTGCGCCGCCTGCCCAGCCCGCGCCTGCAACGCCAGCTGGCCGGCAACCTGCCGCTGGGGCGCTGGAGCGAGGTGCGCCTACAACTGCAGCACGGCTTCCGCCAGCGCCTGCGGGTGACGCTGTTCGACCACCTGCCCGCGGGCATGGACTTCGAGCACCTGCCCCTGGCCGTGGAACTGCACCCGGGCGAGACCACCCAGGTCGGCTACCGCGTGCGGCCGCTGCAGCGCGGCCACTTCGTCTTCCCCCGCTGCGAGCTGGAACTGCCCAGCCCACTGCACCTGTGGCGCGGCCGGCGCTTCCTCGAGGTGCGCGACGAAACCCGCGTCTACCCCGACTTCGCGCGCATCTACGGCGCCGAGCTGATGGCCGTGGACCACTGGCTCAGCCGCATCGGCGTGCGCCCTGGGCAGCGCCGCGGCCTGGGCCTGGAATTCCACCAGTTGCGCGAGTTCCGCGACGGCGACACCCTGCGCCAGATCGACTGGAAGGCCACCGCGCGCAAGCGCACGCCCATCGCCCGCGAATACCAGGACGAACGCGACCAGCAGATCCTCTTCCTGCTCGACTGCGGCCGCCACATGCGCAGCAAGGACGGCGACCTCTCGCACTTCGACCACGCCCTCAACGCCAGCCTGCTGCTGGCCTACGTGGCCCTGCGCCAGGGCGACGCGGTAGGCCTGCAGACCTTCGCCGGCGAACGCCCGCGGCACCTGCCACCGGCCAAGGGCAACGCCCAGCTGGGCGCCCTGCTCAACGCCGTGTACGACCTGGACAGCAGCCAGCGCCCGGCGGACTACGCCGCCGCCGTGCAGGCCCTGCTCACGCGCCAGCGCCGCCGCGCCCTGGTGGTGCTGGTGACCAACCTGCGCGACGAGGACGACGAGGAACTGCTGGGCGCGGTGCGCCGCCTCGGCCGCCAGCACCGCGTGCTGGTCGCCAGCCTGCGCGAGGAAGTGCTCGACCAGTTGCGGCAGGCGCCGGTGCAGGGCTACGACGAGGCCCTGACCTATTGCGGCGCCCTGGACTACCTGAACGCCCGCGCCGGCCTGCACGAAAAGCTGCTGGCCAACGGCGTGCCGGTGCTGGACGCCCGCCCCAGCCAGCTGGGCCCGGAACTGGTCAGCCGCTACCTGGGCTGGAAACGCGCCGGAGCACTGTGACGGGCACCGATTGTGGATGGAAACCCCGTAGGTTCCAGGGAAGCATCGATGTAGGACCTTGTCCGCGATAGCCTGGCGTATCGGCGCGATTCGCGGATGAGATCCGCTCCTACGGGTCGCCCCACAAGCCACGCCCATGTAGGAGCGCGCCCTGCGCGCGAATCGCGGGCAGGGCCCGCTCCTACACGTATCATTCGCATACCGCCGATGTTTCCCTGTCCTTCACCACCGCCCAGGTCGGTTCAGCGCATCCCGCTGCTCAGACCGACTCCACCTGGCGGCGAAAACTGAAATAACGGCGCAGCGCTTCGACCAGCTCGGCATACTCCGGCGGCGGCGCCACCAGGCTGAAGCCGGAATCGAAGCTGCCCGGGGTGACGTCTTCGTGGCACCACTGGCAGGTGCCGCTGAAGTCGATGTGCTGGACCTTGCCGTCCTGCCCGGGGATCTTCAGGCGCATGTCGAATCGCCCGCCCACCAGCATCGGCAGCTGGCTGATCAGCAGCATGCCGTCCAGCGATACGTTGCCCAGGTAGCCCATGGGCTTGTCGGTGATGCTATTGAACACCTTCAGGTAGTACGGCAGCTGATGGCGCTCTATGTGTCGTTGATGACGCATAATGGCTATTCGCTATGATTTTTACCCAGTATGACGATGCAACCCCGCCACGGCCAGCACTAACGGCAGCCTTCGGCTACCCGCGCGGCCAGCGAGCGACGAGCGGCATCGATCTGCTCGTCGCTATAGTAGAGGCGTTCGCCCCGGGTATCTGTGGAGTAGTAGCGACCTCCGCGCTGCAATGTCGCCAACTGGTCGCGCAGGCGATCGCACTCGGCGCCCGCCTTGGCCTGCTGCTCGGCGGCGCGGCTGCGCGCGGCGGCCTGTTCCTCGCTGCGCGCCTGGTAGAACTGGCGGGTACGCTCCTCGCGCTCGCGCGTGGCGGCATCGCGCTCGACCACCTGCGGCCTGACCTCGACGCGCTGCGCCCCCGGCGGCGGGGTTTCGCTGAAATGCACCTTGCCCTGGGCATCGGTCCAGCGATAGATGTCGGCCGCTGCCAGCAAGGGGGCCAGGGCCATACACAGGCACAGCAACGAACGCATCGCAACCTCCTCCTTGAAGCCAGCTACCTGAGCTTAGCGAGCGGCCCATCCCGCTCAAGCCGGCAACGACCGACGGTCACGGACGCGCCGGCAACGGTTGTGCCGCCCCGCTGCCAAGCCGCCCGTTGAGGCGCAGGGTCTCCAGGCGCGCCTTGGCGCGGTAGGCATATTCGCTGCTCGGGTAGCGGGCGATGATGAAGTCGTAGGTCTGCGCCGCGTCGACATAGTACTTCTGGCGCTCCAGGCACAGGCCGCGGAGCATCGAGATCTCCGGCTGCAGCCAGGGCCGCGCGCGGCTCTTGCGCTCGGTGCGCGACAGGTCGAGCATCACCTGCTCGCAGTCGCCGCGATCGTAGGCGCGGTAGGCGCTGTCCAGGTTCTTGTTGGTCGACCAGCTGTTGCAGCCGGTAACACTCGCCGCCAGGGCCAGGACGCACAGTATTCGCATGGGGCATATCCTCCGTTGGGAACTGTATCGGCGCGCCTTGGCCGCGCTGAAGGGCATCACTAGACTGCGCAGGGAACCCGCCCCGGCGCCAAGGAGATGCCATGCGCTTGCACCCCGCCCTGCCCCTGGTCGCCCTGTTGGGCCTGCTGGCGGCCTGCTCGCCGACCACGCCGCTGTTCGTCGCCCAGGTCACCACCGGCGAAGTCGCCGAGTACAAGAAGCTCAAGAGCGACCGCATGACCGCCGCGGTGGAAGAGGAAGGCGACCTGCTCACCTACAGCGCCCAGGCCATCCGCGACGGCAAGAGCGCCGAGGCCGAGAAGCTCTACCTCACCGGCTACGACAATACCCGCTACAGCCCCGACGTGCGCGCCATCGCCCTGTACCAGATCGGCCTGATCTACATGAGCCGCTACAACGACCAGCGCGACGACGCCAAGGCCCTGGACTACTTCCAGCGCATCGACCGCGAGTTCCCCGGCACCGCCGCGGCCAGCCATGCCGACGCGCGCATCCTGATGATCCGCCAGCGCGCCAGGGAACCGGTGCAGAAGAACGCCCGCGAGCTGCTGGCCACCTGGAAGCCGCAGCAGAACCTGGACCTGAACAAGACCAGCCTGGACCCGGACATGACCCTGCTGTCGCGCCGCGCCGTGCTCAAGGACCGCGTCGCCGAGGCCGAGCAGCTGTACCTGCTGGCGGTCAACGACCCGGCCATCCCCGCCGACATCAAGCAGAAGGCGCTGTACCAGCTGGGCCTGATGTACATGGCCCCCGACAACCCGCACCCCAGCCGCGCCAAGGCCATCGGCTACCTGCGCCACCTGCTGGTGGACTACCCCGACGGCGAGCTGGCGAACAAGGCCGCGCGCCACCTGGACCAGGCGCTGAACCAGGGCGGCGACTGACGCAGGTCAAGCCGGGCCGGCTACGCTTGCACTGCAATGGCAGCAGCCAAGCGAGGAGCCGACCATGAAACTGCAGCACCTGCTGGTGGTCATCGACCCCACCCGCGACGACCAGCCCGCCCTCACCCGCGCCCAGTGGATCGCCGAGCGCAGCGGCGCCAGCGTGACCCTGCTGGTGTGCGACTACAACCCGGCGCTGGACAACGGCCTGCTGATCCCGCAGCACGAGCTGGAGCGGGTGCGCATCCTGCAGCAGACCGAGCGCCTGGACTGGCTCGACAAGCTGGCCGCGCCGCTGCGCCAGGCCGGCATCGACGCGCGCTGCCACACCCGCTGGGGCAAGCCGTTGTACCGCGAGATACTCGCCGCCGTGGCCGAGCACCAACCCGACCTGGTGCTCAAGTCCAGCAGCCGCCACGGCCTGCTCAAGCGCCTGTTCCTGACCAACACCGACTGGCAGCTGATCCGCCACTGCGAGACGCCGCTGTGGCTGGTCCACCACGGCGCCTGGGAGGGGCGCAAGCTGTGCGCCGCCCTAGACCCGCTGCACGAGGGCGACAAGCCGGCGGCGCTGGACCGCCGACTGATCGCCACGGCGCTGGAGCTGAACCGCCGCCTGGGCCTGCACGCCAGCTACCTGCACGCCTACGTGGCGCTGCCGCAGACCCTGGCCTTCGACGCCCAGTTGCTGGGCAGCTACGACGAGCACCTGAAGGCCACCGAGGCGCACCACCGCCAGGCCCTGCACATGCTGATGGCCGCCCACCCGGCCATGGCCGCCGGCGACACCCACCTGCTGCAGGGCTTCCCCGAGGAGGTGATCCCCGAGTTCGTCCGCAACCAGGGCATCGACCTGCTGCTGATGGGCGCGGTGGCCCGTGGCCAGCTGGAGAGCGCATTGATCGGCCACACCGCAGAGCGCGTGCTGGAAGAAATCGAGTGCGACCTGCTGGTGCTCAAGCCGGCAGGCGAACCGTCATCGGAAAAGGGGTAAGATGGCCGCCGGGCCGGCCCGGCTCACGCCGCCGGCCCGCACGCTCGTCTTCCAAGGAGTCCCGCATGTCCGTCCGCCGCACCAAGATAGTCGCCACCCTCGGCCCAGCCAGCCAGTCCCCCGAAGTCCTCGAGCAGCTGATCCTCGCCGGGATCGACGTCGCCCGCCTGAACTTCTCCCACGGCACCCCCGACGAGCACCGTGCCCGCGCCCAGCTGGTGCGCGACCTAGCCGCCAAGCATGGCCGCTTCGTCGCCCTGCTCGGCGACCTGCAGGGGCCGAAGATCCGCATCGCCAAGTTCGCCAACAAGCGTATCGAACTGGCCGTGGGCGACAGCTTCCGCTTCTCCACCAGCCACCCGCGCGACGCCGGTACCCAGGAAGTCGTGGGCATCGACTACCCGGACCTGGTCAAGGACTGCGGCGTGGGCGACGAGCTGCTGCTGGACGACGGCCGCGTGGTCATGGTGGTGAAGCAGGTGAAGGCCGACGAGCTGGTCTGCGAAGTGCTGATCGGCGGCCCGCTGTCCGACCACAAGGGCATCAACCGCCGCGGCGGCGGCCTGACCGCGCCGGCCCTGACCGAGAAGGACAAGGCCGACATCAAGCTGGCCGCGAGCATGGACCTGGACTACGTCGCCGTGTCCTTCCCGCGTGACGCCAAGGACATGGAATACGCCCGCAGCCTGCTCCTCGAGGCCGGCGGCAAGGCCTGGCTGGTGGCCAAGATCGAACGCGCCGAGGCGGTGGCCGACGACGAGGCGCTGGACGGCCTGATCCGCGCCAGCGACGCGGTGATGGTGGCCCGCGGCGACCTCGGCGTGGAAATCGGCGACGCCGAGCTGGTCGGCATCCAGAAGAAAATCATCCTGCACGCCCGCCGCTACAACAAGGCGGTGATCACCGCGACGCAGATGATGGAGTCGATGATCCACAACCCCATGCCGACCCGCGCGGAAGTCTCGGACGTGGCCAACGCCGTGCTCGACTACACCGACGCCGTGATGCTCTCGGCCGAGAGCGCCGCCGGCGAATACCCGGTGGAAGCGGTCCAGGCCATGGCGCGCATCTGCCAGGGCGCGGAAAAGCACCCGACCACCAAGAAATCCAGCCACCGCCTGGGCCAGACCTTCGAGCGCTGCGACGAGAGCATCGCCCTGGCGGCCATGTACACCGCCAACCACTTCCCGGGCATCAAGGCGATCATCTGCCTCACCGAGAGCGGCTACACCCCGCTGATCATGTCGCGCATCCGCTCCTCGGTGCCGATCTTCGCCTACTCCCCGCACCGCGAGACCCAGGCCCGCGTGGCGCTGTTCCGCGGCGTCGAGACCATCCCCTTCGACCCCGCCGCGCTGCCGCCGGAGCGCGTCAGCCAGGAAGCCGTGGACGCGCTGCTGCAACGCGGCGTGGTGACCAAGGGCGACTGGGTGATCCTGACCAAGGGCGACAGCTACACCACCCAGGGCGGCACCAACACCATGAAGGTGCTGCATGTGGGGGACCTGTTGGTCTGAGTGGGATGGTGAGTGACGGAGGCCGCCCTTTGGGCGGCCTTTGTTTTTGGGGGAAGTCACCTGTAGTTCATTACTTTCGCCCAACTCCGCTCCCTCTCCCCAGCCCTCGGCTGCGCGCCCCGCCCTGAAGGGAGAGGGGGCTTGTCCGTGCCGAGAGAAGGAATGGTTTCAGCCGGAAACCTTCGGCGTCGCCGGCTGACTCAGGAGCACCAGCGTCTGCCCAACGGTCCCCTCTCCCTTCAGGGAGAGGGTTAGGGAGAGGGCAGCGGCCAAGCCACACGCCAAGACCAACCGGCACACGCCTCCACCGCCACGACCGCATGGGTTTCGCAAACTCAACCCATCCTACGAAAGCACCTCGGCGCAGTCGGCAAGACCGTCCGCTTCCTACGTTGCAGGGGGCACGGCTTTTCGTAGGAGCGAGCTTGCTCGCGAACAGGCTTCACTGCGAGGCTCATTCGCGAGCAAGCTCGCTCCTACGAAGAGCACCTCGGCGCAGCCTATAAGACAACGGCTCCCACACGCTGGTCAAAACCCGGACAGCTCCGCGCAACCCAGCAACCACGCGCCTCCAACGCTTCCGCCCCAAGCTTATCCACAGCCCTTCCCACAGTTACTGTGGGCAAGCACCGTGCGCTGATCGCACAGCCCGGCCTGCTGCCCGGCTGTCGGACAATCCCACGAAATCAGGCACTTGCGACGAACCGGGAGGACGGCGCAACGGGCGATGGATCAAATACCGCACAACGCCGCGCAACCCAGGCGCAGCGGGCGCCCGGGCAGTTGGCCCCAAGGTTATGCACAGCTCTGCCCACAGTTTCTGTGGGCAGCTGGCCAGCTCAGGCGAAGCGCGAGAAGTCCGGCTGGCGGCGCTGGGTGAAGGCGCCCAGGGCCTCGAGGGCTTCCGGCGAGCTCAGGCGCTGGACGAACAGCTCGCCCTCCTGGGCCACTACCTTGCGCAGCTCCTCGATGTATGGCGCCTTGAGCAGGCGCTTGCTCAGCGCCAGGGCCGCCGGCGGCAGCGCCTGCAGGGCCCGGGCCGCCTCGCGGGCGCGTTCGAGGGCGGCGGCGCCGTCGGCCAGGGCCTCGTTGGCGATGCCGTAGGCCACCGCCTGCTCGCCGCTGAAGCCGTCGCCGCGCATCAGCAGGCTGGCGGCGCGGACGTGGCCGAGCAGGCGCGGCACCAGGAAGCTGGAGCCGAATTCAGGGCACAGGCCGAGGTTGACGAAAGGCATCTTCAGCTTGGCGCCGCGGGCGACGAAGACCTGGTCGCAGTGCAGCAGCAGGGTGGTGCCGATGCCCACCGCCGGGCCGGCCACCGCCGCCAGCACCGGCTTGCTGAACTCCATGAGCGCGCGCATGAAGCGGAACACCGGGCTGTCCTGGCCGCTGGGCGGGTACTGGAGGAAATCGTGGATGTCGTTGCCGGCGGTGAAGCACTCGGCGTTGCCGGCGATCAGCACCACGCGCACGCCGCGGTCGTGCTCGGCGGCCTCCAGGGCGTCGGCCAGGGCGGCGTACATCTCCCGGGTCAGCGCGTTCATCTTGTCCGCGCGGTTCAGGCGCAGGGTCAGCAGGCCCTGTTCGCGCTCGACGAGAATCTGTTGGCTCATGGCAACTCCTTGGCAGCAGGCTGTGGCGGCCGGGTTCGCGGGCCCGGCTCAGGCGTGGGAGAGGAACAGGTCGGCCAGGGTCTGGCCGCGCGGCAGCCCGGCCAGGTACAGGTGGCGGGCGAAGCGCTCGACGCTGGCGGGCTGGCCGCAGAGTAAGGCGATGCTTCGCCGCGAGACAAGGCGGAATTGCGCCAGATGCGCGTCCAGATCGGCCGGCAGCGCCAGGCTCGCCTGCAGGTCGGGATGGGCCGCGGCCAGGGCCGCCAGCTCCGCCGCCAGGTAGTGCTCGGCCGGCGTGCGCGCCAGGTGCAGCAGGCGGATCGGCCCCTGGTGGTCCGCCGCCAGGGCCTGGCGCAGGATGCCCCACAGCGGCGCCAGGCCGGTGCCGCTGGCCAGCAGCAGCAGGGGGCGCTCCTGCCATTCGGGGTCGTAGTGCAGCGCGCCGCCGCGCAGCTCGCCCAGGCGCAGTTCATCGCCCACCCGCAGGTTGCGCGCCGCGTCGCAGAAGGCGCCGGGGGCCTGGCAGGCGATGTGGAATTCCAGCCAGGGCTCGTCCGGCAGGCTGGCCAGGGAATAGGGCCGCGCCACCTCGCCCAGCCACAGCACCAGGTGCTGGCCGGCGCGGTAGCGCAGGGGCCGCCGGGGTTGCAGGCGCAGGCGCAGGACGTCCGCCGCCGGCCAGTGCAGCTCGGCGACCGTCGCCGGCAGGCCGTCGCGCTCGGGGTCGAAAACCTCGATGGCGCAGTCGTCCACCACCCGGCACTGGCAGGCCAGGCGCCAGCCCTCGGCGCGGCGCGCGGCGTCCAGCGCCTCGGGGCGCTCGTCGAGCAGCTCGCCGCCACTGCAACGCACCAGGCAGGCATGGCAACTGCCCGCGCGGCAGCTGTAGGGAATGGCGATCCCCTCGGCACGCAGGGCGTCCAGCAGGTTGCTCCCGGCGGCCACTTCCCAGTGCCGGCCGCCGGCACGCAGTTCAGGCATCGCTCTCCTCCCATGCCGCCTCGCAGCGATTGCGTCCGCTGCGTTTGGCACGGTAGAGCGCCTGGTCGGCCCGCTGCAAGGCCTCGTCGAGGTCGTCGCCGCATTGCAGCAGGGTCATGCCGGCGGAAAGGCTCAGCACCGGCACTTCCACGCCCATCGGCTCGGCCGCCGCATAGGCCAGGCGCAGGCGTTCGCAGCAGGCGGCGAGGCGGTCGCTGTCGGCGTCGGGCAGCAGCAGCACGAACTCCTCCCCGCCGTAGCGCGCCAGCACGTCGCCCTGGCGCAGGCAGGCCCGCGCCACCGCGGCGAAGGTCTGCAGCACGCGGTCGCCGGCGGAGTGGCCGTGGATGTCGTTGATGCGCTTGAAGTGGTCGAGGTCGATCAGCGCCAGGCCGTGGCGCTGGTCCGCCTGCATGTCGTCCAGGGCACGCCCGGCCAGGCGCAGGAAGTGGCGGCGGTTGAACAGCCCGGTGAGTTCGTCGGTGGCCACCAGGTCTTCCAGCTGGCGCATCATCCCGCGCAGGGTATCCTGGTGCGCCTGCAGCGCGTAGCGGCGCTGGCGCATGCGCTGGCGCAGGGCCTGCACGTAGCCGGCGAACAGCGTCAGCCAGACCAGCACGCTGAACAGCACCAGCAACTGCAGCACGGCCTGCCCGGGCAGCTCCAGGCGCTGGCGGAAGGCCTCCCAGAGGTTGAGGCCGGCGAAGGCGATGAAGGCCAGCCCCGCGCAGCGGGCGAACACCCGCGGCTGCAGCTGGAACACGCCGAACAGCAGGATCAGCACGTAGAGCACCATCAGGGTGCCGCGCACGCTGTCGACGTGGGCCAGGAAGAAGGTGGTCCAGACCAGCGCCACCAGCACCTGCGGCTCGGTCAGGCTGGCGTCGACGAAGCGCTGGTTGCGGCCGCTGACGAACAGCCAGAGGAACACCGCCTGGCTGGCCACGGCGCACAGGCTGGCGGAAACCGCCAACGCCAGGGAGCCATGGTAGAAGTCGCCGATCACGGTCAGCCAGAGCAGCAGCAGGGCCATCGCGTAGGTGCCGAGGGCCATGCCGAACCGCCTGATCAAGAGCTTTTGGAGGGCGCGCTGCTTCAGCGGGGAACTCGGTGTGCTCATGGGGGCTCCATCCCGTAATGGCACTTGGCCCTCACTCTACTATCAAAGCCACAGCATGCCTAGCCGACCGGAAAGTGGGCGCTTGCCGCCCCTGCCGACCAAGGTCGGATCGCCGGCGCGTGCGCCCGGCCCTGGCACGGCGCTATACTACGGCGCCCTTTTTGCGCCGGTGCCTGACCGGACGCGTTCGGTGTACGTGGCTTAGCCGCCTGAAATACCCGCCTGACATTCCCGCCTGAAGAGGACCGTGCTCCATGGCCGTGATCAAGCAAGACGACCTCATCCAGAGCGTCGCCGATGCCCTGCAGTTCATCTCCTACTACCACCCGGTCGATTTCATCCAGGCCATGCATGAGGCGTACCTGCGCGAAGAATCGCCGGCCGCCCGCGATTCCATGGCGCAGATCCTCATCAACTCGCGCATGTGCGCCACCGGCCACCGTCCGATCTGCCAGGACACCGGCATCGTCACCGTGTTCGTCCGCGTCGGCATGGACGTGAGCTGGGAAGGCGCCACCATGAGCGTCGACGACATGATCAACGAAGGCGTGCGCCGCGCCTACAACCTGCCGGAGAACGTCCTGCGCGCCTCCATCCTGGCCGACCCGGCGGGTGCGCGTAAGAACACCAAGGACAACACCCCGGCGGTGATCCACTACTCCATCGTCCCCGGCAACACCGTGGAAGTGGACGTCGCGGCCAAGGGCGGCGGCTCCGAGAACAAGTCGAAGATGGCCATGCTCAACCCGTCCGACTCCATCGTCGACTGGGTGCTCAAGACCGTCCCGACCATGGGCGCCGGCTGGTGCCCGCCGGGCATGCTCGGTATCGGCATCGGCGGTACCGCCGAGAAAGCCGCGGTGATGGCGAAGGAAGTCCTGATGGACCCGATCGACATCCACGAGCTGAAGGCCCGCGGTGCGCAGAACCGCATCGAGGAACTGCGCCTGGAGCTGTTCGACAAGGTCAACCAGCTGGGCATCGGCGCCCAGGGCCTGGGCGGCCTGACCACCGTGCTCGACGTGAAGATCATGGACTACCCGACCCACGCCGCCTCGCTGCCGGTGTGCATGATCCCCAACTGCGCCGCCACCCGCCACGCCCACTTCGTGCTCGACGGCTCGGGACCTGCCGAACTGGAAGCGCCGCCGCTGGACGCCTACCCGGAAATCGTCTGGGAAGCCGGCCCCTCCGCGCGCCGCGTCGACCTGGACAAGATCACCCCGGAAGAAGTGCAGAGCTGGAAGCCGGGCGAGACCCTGCTGCTCAACGGCAAGATGCTCACCGGCCGCGACGCCGCGCACAAGCGCATGGTCGACATGCTGAACAAGGGCGAAGAACTGCCGGTGGACCTGAAAGGCCGCTTCATCTACTACGTAGGCCCGGTCGACCCGGTAGGCGACGAAGTGGTCGGCCCGGCCGGCCCGACCACCGCCACCCGCATGGACAAGTTCACCCGCCAGATCCTGGAGAGCACAGGCCTGCTGGGCATGATCGGCAAGTCCGAGCGCGGCCCCATCGCCATCGAGGCGATCAAGGACAACAAGGCCGTGTACCTGATGGCCGTCGGCGGCGCCGCCTACCTGGTGGCCCAGGCGATCAAGAAGTCCAGGGTCCTGGCCTTCGCCGAACTGGGGATGGAAGCCATCTACGAGTTCGACGTGAAGGACATGCCGGTGACCGTGGCGGTCGACACCAACGGCGAGTCGGTGCACATCACGGGCCCTGCGATCTGGAAAGACAAGATCGCCCACAGCCTGGCGGTGGAAGTGAAGTAAGCCTTCGCTTTCGCGCCAGGAAAAAGCCCGGCCATGTGCCGGGCTTTTTCATGCCCGCGCGACAGATCTTCGTAGGAGCGAGCTTGCTCGCGAACCTGATGTCCCGCCGCGGAGTTCGTTCGCGAACAAGAACCAGGCGGCTCCCTCGCTCCTACAGGCCTCGACGCCAACGCCACCGGCGGATAACCGCGAACGGTTATCCGCCCTACGATCCGATGGGTTGGCCGATGCAGTGCGCGAAGATGCGTTCCAGCGCTCTGTAATCACAGAGCACTGCGTCTATGTTGCCGCCGATCCACTCGTTCTCTTCCACCGCCCACCAGTTGACCTCGAATCCGACGTTGACGATCAGGTGCTCGAACAGAATGCGCTGGGCCCGGCCATTGCCCTCGCGAAACGGGTGGATCATGTTGAGGTCGCCGTAATGCTCGGCCACGGCCACTATCAGTCGCTCACGCTCGTAGCCCTCGAACCAGTTGGCTCGCGCCATGGTGCGGAAAATCTTGTCGGCTTCCGGTTCGATGCGATTGACGTTGCAGAAATGGGTGTCGCGCTTGGAGATATCCACGCTGCGAATCTGCCCGGCCCAGTCGTAGAGGTCCTGGAACAGGGCATGGTGGATGCGTTTCAGGTACGCCAAGTCGTAAGGCGGCGGTTCGAAGTCGAGATGGCTGGCGGCGATTTCGGAAAGGTCGCGCTCGGCGCGGGACAGCAGGTCATCGCTGTGAAGATCGAGGCGATTGCGCAGGACGCTCGTACCCGGATAGCAGTACGGGTCCTGGCCGGCGCCGTACTTGTCCAGGCTCAGGCCTGCTTGCGGTACGCGCGCAGGACCGCTTCGCGGCTGGGCAATTCGCGGGCGGCGTCGCTCTCAGTAACTTCGTAGCCTTCCAGACGCAGGCTGGCCGCGTAGTTGGAACGACGGGTCTTGGCGCAGTAGGCTTTCTTGGCTTCCAGGCTGGGGGTTTTCACCAGTCGATGCCTCGCTTCAGGGGCTGAAATTCCATTATACGTGAGCTGGCCCCACCTGCGGCATTCCCATGTAGGAGCGCGCCCTGCGCGCGAAATCGCGGGCAGGGCCCGCTCCTACAGGGTCAGGGCTCAGGCGCTGCGCGGCACCCGGCTCAGCTCCACGATGTTGTCGCGGCGCTGGGCCAGGTAGCGGGTGCAGCTCACCCGCAGGAAGGAGGCGAAGTTGACCACTTCGCCGCGGTAGTCCATCACCTCGTCGTAGAGCTTGGCGATGAGCTGGTTGGTGGTCATGCCGTCGACCTCGGCGATCTCCCGCAGGATGTCCCAGAACTGGTTCTCCAGGCGCAGGGTGGTGACCACGCCGCGAATGCGCAGGGAGCGCGAGCGGGACTCGTAGAGGATGGGATCGGCCTTCACGTAGAGCTCGCACATGCTCCGCCTCCTTTGTCGATGCGAATGCCAGTCTACAGGCTGATCTTCGTGCCGAGCACTTCGAGGAACTTAGCCAGCCACGCCGGGTGCGCCGGCCAGGCCGGGGCGCTGACCAGGTTGCCGTCGACGTGGGCGGCGTCCACCGCGATGTCCACGTACTCGCCGCCGGCCAGCTTCACTTCCGGGCCGCAGGCCGGGTAGGCGCTGCAGGCGCGGCCTTTCAGCACGCCGGCGGCGGCCAGCAGCTGGGCGCCGTGGCAGACCGCGGCGATGGGTTTCTTCGCGGCGTCGAAGGCCTGCACCAGCTCGATCACCTTCGCGTTGAGGCGCAGGTACTCCGGGGCGCGGCCGCCGGGGATCAGCAGGGCGTCGTAGTCCTCGGCGCGCACGCCGGCGAAGTCGGCGTTGAGGGCGAAGTTGTGCCCCGGCTTCTCGCTGTAGGTCTGGTCGCCCTCGAAGTCGTGGATGGCGGTGCGCACGCTCTGCCCGGCCTTCTTGTCCGGGCACACCGCGTGGACCACGTGGCCGACCATCTGCAGCGCCTGGAACGGCACCATGGTTTCGTAGTCCTCGGCGTAGTCGCCGACCAGCATCAGGATTTTCTTCGCGGCCATCGCGGCATTCCTCCAGGCAGGGCCCGGCCATGGGCGGCCGGGCATGCCAGACAGGTTAGCCACTCCCCGCCGCGGCGGGTAATAGGCCGCTACTACACCGCCAGGCGCTGCGCCACTTCGGCCCGGACCTGGCGGGCATCCTCCAGGATCAGCTCGGCGCCCTTCTCCGCCACCATCATCACCGCCGCGTTGGTGTTGCCGGAGGTGACGTTGGGGAAGATCGACGCATCCACCACCCGCAGGCCCTCGATGCCATGCACCCGCAGGCGCTTGTCGACCACCGAGGTCTGCGGGTCGGCGCCCATCGCGCAGCTGCCGCACAGGTGGTAGATGGAGCCGCAGTTCTCGCGGAAATAGCGCAGCATGGCCTCGTCGGACTGCACCGCCGCACCTGGCAGCACTTCCTCCACGGTCACCGCCCTGAGCGCCGGGGCATTCATGATCCTGCGGATCAGCCGGCTACCCTGGATGGCTTCGTCGATGTCCTTCTGCGTGCTCAGGTAGTTGGGGTCGATCAGCGCCGCGTCGGCCGGGTTCTTCGAGGCGATGCGCACCTCGCCGCGGCTAGTCGGGCGGCACGGGTTGAAGCACAGCAGGAAGCCCGAGTACGGCTCCGGCTTGAGGCTGGCCTTGTTGCTCTTGGGAATCTGGTAGGACAGCGGGTTGAAGTACAGTTGCAGGTTCGGGTGCGCCTGGCTGTCGTCGCTGCGGAAGAAGCCGCCGCTCTGGTTGACGCTCATCGACAGCGGGCCCTTGCGCGTCAGCAGGTATTCCAGGCCCAGCTTCAGCTGGCCGAACAGCGAGCCGAACTCGTCGTTGAGGGTCTTGATGCTGGCCTTGTAGTAGTAGCTGACGCACAGGTGATCCTGCAGGTTCTTGCCCACTGCCGGCAGGTGCAGCACCTCGGGGATGCGGTGCTCCTGCAGCAGTTCGCGGTCGGCCACGCCGGAGAGTTGCAGCAGCTTCGGCGAATCCACCGCGCCGGCCGCCAGGATGACTTCGCGGCGGGCATGGAATTCGCGCTGCACGCCGTGCTGGCTGATGCTGACGCCGATGGCGCGCTTGTGCTCGTCGAACAGGATGCGCTCGGCCAGAGCGTGGTGCTCGATGTGCAGGTTCGGCCGGCCCAGCGCCGGGTGCAGGTAGGCGAAGCTGCTGGAGCAGCGCTGGCCATCGCGGGTGTTGACGTCGTAGATGCCGGCGCCTTCGAAGTGCTCGCCGTTGAAGTCCTCGCTGCGCGGGTAGCCCAGCTCCCCGCAGCCCTTGAGGAAGGCATCGCAGATCGGGTGGGTGTGGCCCTTCATCGGGCTGATGCGGATCGGCCCGCTGGCGCCGTGGTACTCGCTGTCGCCCAGCGGGTGGGACTCCAGCTTGCGGAAGTACGGCAGCACGTCCTTGAACGACCAGCCGTCGTTGCCGTTCGCCGCCCAGTCGTCGAAGTCGTGGGCCTGGCCGCGCACGTAGATCATCGCGTTGATCGAGCCGGAGCCGCCCTGCACTTTCCCGCGCGGTGCGTACAGCTGGCGGCCGGCGAGTTGCGCCTGCGGCTGGCTGTAGTACATCCAGTTGTACGCCGGGTTGTAGTAGAGCTTGGCGAAGCCCACCGGGACCTTGAACCAGGGCGAGGCGTCCTTGCCGCCGGCTTCCAGCAGCAGGACGCTGTGCTCGCCGGATTCGCTCAGGCGGCTGGCGAGGATGCAGCCGGCCGAGCCGGCGCCGACGATGATGTAGTCGTATTTCATGAATCTCGTACCGCAAGTGAGGGGGCCCGCGCCGGCCGGCGCGGGCGCGGGGTCAGCCTTTGGCCGGGGCGGTGTCCTTGACATCGACCGGATCCGGGCCCATCTGCAGGTGCAGCCGCTCGCCGGTGTAGGGGGAATGCCGGCGCACCACGTCCATGTCCAGCTCGACGCCCAGGCCGGGCTCGCTGGAGGGGATGATGTAGCCGTCTTCCCAGTACAGCGGCTTCTTGAGGATTTCCGCGTGGAAACCGTCCCAGGTGCCGATGCTTTCCTGGATCAGGAAGTTCGGCGTGCAGGCCGCCAGCTGGAAGCTGGCCGCCGCGCCGATGGGGCCGTTGTACAGGTGCGGGGCGATCTGCGCGTAGAAGGCCTCGGCCATGGACGCGATCTTCTTGCCTTCGAGCAGGCCGCCGCAGCGCCCCACGTTCATCTGCAGGATGGATGCGCCGCCGGCCTGCAGCAGGCGGAAGAATTCGTACTTGGTGGTCAGCCGCTCGCCGGTGGCGATGGGGATGCTGGTCTTGGCCGCGACCTGGCCCATGGCCTCTTCCTGGCCCGGCGGAATCGGCTCCTCGAACCACAGCGGGTCGTACTTCTCCAGGCGCCTGGCGAGGCGGATGGCCGAGGACGGCACCATCTGCCCGTGGGTGCCGAACAGCAGGTCGCACTTGTTGCCCACCGCTTCGCGGATCTTGCGGCAGAAGGTCTCGCAGCGCTCCAGCACTTCCAGCGACAGCTGGTGCCCGGAGAAGGCGGTGTAGGGGCCGGCCGGATCGAACTTCAGTGCGGTGAAGCCGAGGTTCATGTTCTGCACCGCGCATTCGGCGGCCAGGTCCGGGTCGGAGTAGTCGTACTCGCCCCGGGCGTTCTTCGGGTACAGGTAGGTGTAGGAGCGCAGGCGCTCGTGGACCTTGCCGCCGAGCAGCTCGTACACCGGCTTGTTGGCCGCCTTGCCGACGATGTCCCAGCAGGCCATCTCCAGGCCGCTGACCACGCCCATCATGGTCAGGTCCGGGCGCTGGGTGAAGCCACTGGAGTAGGCGCGGCGGAAGAAGCGCTCGATGTGGTGCGGGTCCTGGTCCAGCAGGTAGCGCTGGAACACGTCCTCGATCACCGGGACCATCGCCCTGGGGTGGAAGGTGGCGGCGTAGATCTCGCCGACGCCCTCGATGCCGCAGTCGGTCTTGAGGCTTACGAACAGCCAGTACATGCCGCCGACGTGCGGCGGCGGGACGGCGACCACGTGGGTCTGCAGGGAGACGACTTTCATGCTTGGCGCGCTCTCTTGTCGATGCGTTTCTTCAGGATCAGGGTGGCGACCACGCCCAGCAGGCCCACCGCCACGACGTAGGAGAAGTAGATCTGGTAGCCGACGAAGCCGGGGAAGCGGTCGGTGATCCAGCCGTTGAGCAGCGGCAGGAAGACGTCCGGCGAGTAGCCGACCAGGGAGATAATGCCGATGGCCAGGCCGGTGACCCGCAGGGGGATGTGGCAGTCGTCGAGGATGGCCCAGTACAGGCCGCGGATGGCGTAGGTCATCAGGCCGATGAAGATCACTAGGAACACCAGCACGCCCAGCACGTGCAGGCTCGGCAGCAGCACCAGGCCGAGCATGCCCAGGGCCGAGAGCAGCATGGCCCAGGTCAGCACGCCGGTCCGGGAGAAGCGGTCGCCCAGCCAGCCGCCGCCGATGCCGCCGACCGGGCGCATCCACAGCTTGATGGTGGTGATCAGCCCGGCCATGGTGGCGCTGAGGCCGAAGCCGCCTTCCTGCAGGTAGGCCGAGAAGCTGTAGGTGGCCCAGAAGAAGTGGTAGCCGCAGAAGACGATGGCGGTCACCAGCCACAGCTCCGGGATGCCCGCCAGGGTGCGCAGGTCCTGCCACAGGTTGCCCTTCTCGATGGCCGCTTCGCTGCGCGCGCCCCGGGGGTCGCGCAGCAGCATCAGCGCGGCGCCGAGGGCGATGCAGCAGGCGGCGTAGAAGTGGATGACCAGTTGCAGGCCCTCGGCGTTGCGCTCGCCACGGGTTTCGGTGACGTAGGCGAACAGCGCGATGGCCACGGTGGCCAGCAGCGCCTCCACCAGCCCGCGGCCGCCGTCGAGCACGCCGAAGAAGCGGCCCTGCTCGTCGTCGCCGGCGAGCATCTTCACCCGCTTGATCAGCGAGGCCCAGAAGGTCAGCCCGGTGGTGATGCCGAAGCCGCAGAAGATCGCCAGCAGGGTGCGGAAGCCTGGCAACTGGGCGTACCACAGGCCCAGCGCGCCGGTACCCAGCAGCGAGAAGCTGATCAGGAAGCGCGGCGAGATGCGGTCGGCCAGCCAGCCGCTGGGCAGGTAGCTGACCAGGAAGGCGGTGCCGAGGATGGAATACAGGTAGCCCAGCTCGCTGTTGCTGATGGCCAGGGCCTCGAGCATGGTGCTCTGGTACACCTGACGCAGGTAGAGCATGGGGTAGATGGCGCCGGCGGCGAGCACCAGCAGGGCCAGCTGCAGGTAGCGGGTCAGGTTGGCGCTGGACGGAACGGCCATGGGCATGGCCTCTGCACTTATTGTTTTTTTCATCATGCGTCTCGTGGCCGGTGGCGGCACCGGCGGGTTGTCGGAAAAGCGCGGCGACGCGGGGCGCAGGCAGGCGCCCCGCGCGGCTCGTCAGTACTTCAGGACCACCAGGCGGGTCTGGGTGAACTCCAGCATCCCGTGCTTGCCGTCGTCGCCGCCCAGGCCCGAGCGCTTCCAGCCGGCGTGGTAGCCCTGGTAGGGATCGGCGGGGGTACGGTTGACGTACAGCTCGCCGGCCTCGATGGCGTTGGCCACCTTCATCGCCGTGCGGTAGTTCTCGCTGTAGAGCACCGAGGCCAGGCCGAACTGGTGGTCGTTGGCCATGGCCAGGGCGTCGTCGAGGGTCTCGTAGCGCAGCACCGGCAGCACCGGGCCGAAGATTTCCTCCTGGACGATCTCCATGTCCTGGCGACACTCGCTCAGCAGGGTGGCCGGGTAGAAGTGCCCCGGCCCTTCCGGCAGCACGCCGCCGCATTCCAGGCGCGCGCCTTCGGCCAGGGCGCGCCGCACCTTGGCGTGGACGTCCTGGCGCGCGCGGGCGTTGACCAGCGGGCCCATGCGCGAAGCATCCTCGGCGCGGTCGCCGATGCGCACGGCGGCGAGCTTCTCGCGCAGCAGGTCGAGGAAGCGGTCGTGCACGCTGGCCTGCACGTACACGCGCTCGATGGCGGTGCACAACTGGCCGCAGTGGGTGGTCTTGGACGCGGCGATGGCGCTGGCGGCCTGCTCCAGGTCGGCGTCGGCCTCGATGATCGCCGGGGTCTTGCCGCCCAGCTCCAGGGACGGCTTGGCGATGTTGGCCTTGCAGTAGTCGAGCACGGTGCGCCCGGCGCCGACGCTGCCGGTCAGGGTGATCATGCCCACCGCCGGGTGCTGGCAGAGGCTGGCGGCCACCTCGTGGACCATGGTCAGCACGTTGAACACGCCGGCCGGCAGCTCGGCCTCGGCGGCGGCGCGGGCGATCTCGAAGGCCGAGGTCGGGGTGTTGTTGCTCGGCCGCACCACCACGGTATTGCCGGCGATCAGCGCCGGGGCGACCTTGCGCAGCAGGGTGTAGACCGGGTAGTTGAAGGGGATCAGGCAGGCCACCACGCCGATCGGCTCGCGCTGCAGCAGGATGGTCTCGTCGCGCGAGTCGCTGGGGATCACCTCGCCTTCGATGCGCCGCGCCCACTCGGCGTGGTAGCGGGTGATCTGCGCGGCGTAGAACGCTTCGCTGGTGGCGTCCTGCACGCTCTTGCCGGACTCGCGGGCCAGCGCCGCGCCGATACCTGCAGCGTTGCGCTCGATGGCCTCGGCGAAGCGCCGCAGGTACTCGCCGCGCTCGATGGCCGGCAGCCTGGCCCACTCGCGCTGGGCGCGTTGCGCGGCTTCGACCGCGCTCAGCACCTCGGCCTCGGTGGCCGCCGGCACTTCGGCGATGCAGGCCTCGGTGGCCGGGTCGAACACGGCGATGCGCGCGGCCACGCCGGAGTCGTGGAAACGGCCGTCGATGAAGTTCTGGTCAGTACGCATGGGCATTCCTGTGGTTCAAGCAGCGCGGTGGCGGAGGAACGACAGGCGGAGCGCGGGGCGGGCGCGAAGCCGCGCCGGCAGGCGGGTGCGGGCAGGCATGGGAAACACTCTTGTCGTTCTTGGATGGGCCAAGTTTCGACAGGCGCGGCAGGCCGGACAAACGATTAATAACGCCGGGTAACCTGCATTTTTCGCATGTTACCCGGCGGCGCTTCAGCGCGGGCTGACGATGTGCGCGGCGTTGTCCAGGCTGCGCTCGGCCAGGCGCACCTCCTCCAGCAGCCAGTCGCGGAAGCGCTCCACGTGCTCCGGTAGCTCCTGCCCGGGGCGGCTCACCCACCAGTAGGACTGGTGGCCGTCCACCTGCACGTCGAGCAGTTGCACCAGTTGCCCGGCCACCAGTTCGCGGGCCACCATCTGGCGGTCGGCCATGGTCACGCCCAGGCCGTCGATGGCGGCGCGGATGGCCATGTCCAGCAGGTCGAACTCGTAGCCGCCCTGCAGGTCGACGCCCTGGATCTTCGCCGCCGCCAGCCAGTGGCTCCAAGTCAGGTAGCGCTGGTCGTCGCGGGCCAGCACGTGCAGCAGGGTCATGTCGTTCAGGTCCAGGCCCTGCTCCTCGCGCTGCGCCAGCAGGCCCGGCGCGCACACGGCGATGTGCTTCTCGTGCATCAGCAGCGAGCTGTCCAGGCCCTCCCACTCGCCGTTGCCGAAGCGGATGGCGCAATCCAGGGTGCCAGTCTCGGCCAGGCTGTCCTGCAGGTGCGTGGTGAGGGTCACCTCCAGCCCCGGGTGGGCCTCGCGCAGGCGCCCCAGGCGCGGCAGCAGCCAGCGGCTGGCGAAGGTCGGCGGGGCGTTCAGGCGCAGGCGGTTGAGGTGCTGGCGCTGCTGGATGCCACGCACCGTCAGCTCGATGCGGTCGAACGACTGCTGCAGCGCGCGCAGCAGCATACGCCCGGCATCGGTCAGCTGCAGGTGATGGTGGCGGCGCTGCAGCAGCGGCTCGCCGAGTTGCGCCTCGAGCTGGCGCACCTGGCGGCTGACCGCGCTCTGGGTGACGTTGAGCAGTTCGGCAGCGCGGGTGAAGCTGCCGGTGCTGCCGGCCACCTCGAACGCCTTGAGTGCATTGAGCGCCGGGATCTTGCGCTTCATCGCTGGCCCTCCCCTCGCGCCCCGTTGGACGCGGCATGCGCATTGGAGTATGGCAGCGGCCCCGGAGTCACCGGGACCGCTGCCGAGGCTCACTCAGAAGTAATAACCGACGTTGGCGTACAGCTGGTTCTCCCAGTGGTCGGTGCCGCCCTGGGCCAGGCTGTCGGTGTAGCTGCTGCCGCCGATGTAGGGGTCGTTGCGGCCGTTGAGCCACTCCACGGCGATGTAGAAGGAGTGCACCGAGAAGGAGGTGCCGAGGATGAAGCGCTCGGAGGCGTCGAAGCCGCTGGCCGACTTGTCGAAGCGGCTGTAGTTGCCGTAGACCTTCATGCCGCTCACCCAACCGCCGACGAAGGTGCCGGGGAAGCTGTAGCTGAGGTCGCCGACGTAGAGGTTGCCACGGCTGGCGACGTTGAAGGTGCCGTCGTAGCCGCCGAAGCTGACCACCTCGTCGCTGCCCGGGTTGCGCGGCGACATCTGCTGGCGGCCGGCCTGCAGCTGCACGCCCCAGGGGCCGTTCTGTCCCAGGTAGTGCAGGGCGTAGGCGTTGCGCCGACCGGCGTCGTGGGTGTCCTTGTTCTCCAGGCGCGAGGTCAGCGCGGAAACCCCGACCTCGGATTTCCACTCGCCCAGCTGCAGCGAGCGCGCCAGGCGGGCCACCACGATCTGCCGCTCCTGGTTGCGGGTGCCCTCGGGCACGTAGTCGTCGGCGGAGGTCACCACCGTCGAGTAGGTGCTGCCGTTGCTGGTGCCGCGCCCCGGCCAGGCCGGGCGGCCGTACAGGCCCGCCTGCAGGTTCCAGTCGCCCTGCTGCTGGATGTACTTGGCGCCCACCGCGGCCACGTCCTCCAGGCCCACCACGTTGCCGAGGGTCTCGTAGAAGGTGCTGCCGAAGTATGGCTGCAGGCCGAAGGGGACCTGGTTGAGGCCGACCTGCACCTGGCGCTCGGCGTCGAAGCGGTAGCCGACCCAGGCGTACTCGGCGAAGGCAACATCGCCGATGTGGTCGGTGTACTGGTAGGGGTACTGCTTGCCATAGAAACGGTAGCGCGCCGCGCCTATCCAGCTGTCGGAGGTGTAGGTGGCGCGCAGCATCAGGGTGTCGAAGCCGGCCTTGTCGATGTCGCGGTCCGGGTCGTGGTCGAAGCGCGCGCGAAGGGCGCCGCCGACGTCGAGTTCGTCCGTCACCGGCACCGCCAGGGCGGCGGCGCTGCAGGTCAGCAGGGCGGGAAACAGCAGGTGCGCACAGCGGCGCGGCAGGAGCAATATGGCCACAATGGAAAGCCTCGGCGAAGTTCTTGTCGTTATTCGGCGCACCTGGCGCGGACACTCCCCCCACACCTTGTGCGCGGCCGAAACTAGCCGCTGGCGCGAGCCGCGCACAAACGACTAAATCGCCGCCCCAACCCGAGAAAAGCGCATGTTTGTAGGACTGCCCCGGCGCTAGAATCGGCGCACGATGACAAGCCCGCGCGCCCCCGCGCGCCCTTTGGGAAGCCGCCCCATGCGCAGCCTGCCGCCCCTGAACATGCTCCGGGTCTTCGAGGAAGTCGCCCACCACCGCAGCTTCAACCGCGCCGCCGAGGCGCTCAACGTCACCCAGGGCGCGGTGAGCCGGCAGATCAAGCAACTGGAGGACTACCTGGGCGTCAGCCTGTTCGTGCGCACGCCCCGCGGCCTGAGCCTCACCGAGGCCGGCAGCGCCCTGGCGCCGCACCTGGGCGAGGCCTTCGACCGCATCGAGCGCGCCCTGCAGGCGGTGCGCGTGCCCAACCTGCGCCAGCGCCTGCGCATCCTCGCCCCGCCCACCTGGGGCACGCGCTGGCTGTCGCCGCGCCTGCGCAGCTTCCTGCAGCGCTACCCGGACATCAGCCTGAGCGTGACCAACGCCCAGGACCCGGACAACCCCGGCGAACTGGACTGCCGCATCCGCTTCGGCCTGCAAGCCGCCCCCCACTGCCACAGCCGCCTGCTGGTGATGGAACGGCACATCGCCGTGGCCAGCCCGGAGCTGTTCGACGGCGAGCGGGCGCCGGAGCTGGACGCCCACCCGCTGCTGCACATCCTCCACGAGGGCAAGCGCCTGAAGGTCTGGGAGAACTGGCTGGAAGCCGTGGGCCGCAACGACGTCGACGCCGGCAGCGGCATCGAGTTCAGCACCCTCGACCAGGTCATCCACACCGCCCTGGCCGGCGGTGGCCTGGCGGTGATCGACCGGCAGATGATCGAGCGCGAACTGGCCGCCGGCAGCCTGCTGCCGATCACCCCGGTGGAAGTGATCGGCCCCTACGGCTACTGGCTGGACATCTCCACGGACAAGCGCGGCCTGTCCAAGGTGCAGCGCTTCCAGGACTGGCTGGAATTGGTGAGCAACCCCTAGCCGCTTGAGGATTTGCCGACAGCTTCGCGCCATGCGGGGAAATCTCCCCCGTCCGACTCGGAGGAGTTGCACAGGCCTTCGGGCTCCTCCCAAGGGCCCGCAGGTCCAAGATCATGCGCTGGAGTCCGCCCCCGCTCACGGACGCCGGAAACCTCCACCGCAAGGACAAGACCATGTCTATCAAGCACACACTGAACCTGCTGGACGAGCGGCTGCTGAAGGAACTGCTCGACGCCGCCCAGGAAGCCCTCAACGACACCGCCACCGCCAAGCGCGTCGCCCACATGCTGGGCGTGGAGCCGGCGCGGGTCCACGCCCTGGCCAACGTCGCCCTGGGCCTGTCGCAGGCTGAGGACGAACGCGCCCACGATGTGGGCACCCTCCGCCAGCTGGACAGCCTCACCAAACGGATCCGCGGGCTGATGAGCCCCTGAACCCAGGCTTGCGCCGGGGCAGGCAGGCGATCGCCGGGGGCTTTTTGCTGCTACCTTTCCAGGTCCGTAGCCCGCAGAGCCCTACGAGGAGCCCCATGACCGATCCCCTGCACAAGCTTTCCTGGGACGACCTGCGCATCGTCAAGGCCATCGGCGAAGGCGGCAGCCTGGTCGCCGCGGCCGCCGCCCTGGGGCTGAACCACTCGACCGTCTCGCGGCGCCTGGCGGCCCTGGAAGGCACCCTCGGCGTGGCCCTCTTCGACCGCCGCCGCAGCGGCTACGCCCCGACCGCCGCCGGCGCCGAGCTGGTCGAGCTGGGCGCGCGCCTGGAGCAGGACATCTTCAGCGTGGCGCGGCGGGTGTCGAGCCCTGCCCAGGGCTACAAGGGCGACCTGCGCGTCACCACCAGCGATGCCCTGCTGCTGGACTTCCTCACCCCCATCATCGCCGGCTTCCAGGCGGCCAACCCGGAAATCCACATCGAGGTGCTGGTGAGCAACCAGCCGCTGAACCTGGCCCGCGGCGACTCGGACGTCGCCTTCCGCGCCACCCTGGTGCCCCCGGAGAACCTGTTCGGGCGCAAGGTGGCCACCGTGGCCTGGGCCATCTACGGGCGCCGCGTCGACTACGTCGGCCACTCCCCCGCCCTCGACGAACTCTGGCAGCGCCAATGGGTGTCCTACGGCCGCGGCCTGGCCGGCCTGCGCGCCTACGGCTTCGTCGAGCAGCGCGTCGCGCCGCAGCGGATCGGCTACCGCAGCGACTCGGTGGCCGGCGTCGCCGCGGCCATCGCCGCCGGCATGGGCATCGGCTTCCTGCCCTGCATGCACGGCGACCTGGTGCCCGGCCTGGTGCGCATCAGCCCGGTGCAGCCGGAGGTCCACGACGAACTCTGGGTGCTCACCCACCCGGACATCCGCAAATCCGGCCGGGTATACGCCTTCCTCACGCACTGCGCCGAGGCCATCGTCCGCCAGCGCGACTTCATCGAAGGCCGCGAACCGCGCCCCGCCTCCCTCGCCCTGCCCGACCGCTAGCGCCGAGGCCGTCCGCAATCCTGCGGATTCGACTCCGCGCAAACGCACACCCGCACGCCGTGCCAGGTCCATAGACTCGGCGGAGATCGGCAGCCACGGCCGCCGGCATCCCACCAGAGGAGGACTCCCCCATGAGCGTCAAAGCGTCCGCCAAGCCCGCCCGTTCCCTGCTCAGCCCCCACGACCACGCCCTGGTACTGATCGACCACCAGTCGCAGATGGCCTTCAACACCAAGTCCATCGACATCACCAGCCTGCGCGCCAACACCGCCATCCTCGCCAACGCCGCCAAGGGCTTCGGCGTACCCACCGTCATCTCGACCATCTCCCGGGAAAGCTTCGCCGGCCCGCTGTTCCCCGAAGTCAGCCAAGCCTTCCCCGACGCCGAGGTCATCGACCGCACCACTTCCAACGCCTGGGAAGACGAGCCCTTCATCGCCGCCATCAACGCCACCGGCAAGGAACGCCTGGTGATGTGCGGCCTGTGGACCTCGGTGTGCTGCAACGGCCCGGTGCTCTCGGCGCTGGAACAGGGCTTCGAGGTCTACGTGGTGACCGACGCCTGCGGCGACTGCACCGCCGAGGCCCACGAGCGCGCGGTGCAGCGCATGCTCCAGGCCGGCGCCCGGCCGATCACCGCCCTCACCTACCTGCTGGAACTGCAGCGCGACTGGGCGCGGGTGGAGACCTACGACCTCACCACCGGCATCTCGATCGAGTTCGGCGGCGCCTTCGGCATCGGCATCCAGTACGCCAAAAGCATGCTCGGCGGCCACCAGGGCTGAGCCCGGCACACCCGGCGGCGGGCCACCCGCCGCCCCATCGGGAAGCACGCCATGAAAGCCTATCTGCTGTCCCTGGGCGTCGGCCTGCTGGTGGGCGTCATCTATTCCCTGAGCGGCGTCCGCTCGCCGGCGCCACCGGCCATAGCGCTGCTCGGCCTGCTGGGCATGCTGCTCGGCGAACAGGCGCTGCCACTGGCCAGGCGCCTGGCCCAACCCCCGCCAGCCGCCAGCGCCCCCGCGGAACGGCAGGCGCCGGCTTCCGGCGTAGCGGCAGGGCATGAGGTACAGGCTCGGGAGGATCGGCAGGGCCAGCGGTGATCGGCGACGCCCGCATTTCCGGAGCGCGCCGGAATACCTGACAACCGATGCCAAGAGGCTGCATGCCATCGCAGAGGAACGCCCCCGCCGTAGGGCGCATAACGCGAAGCGTTATCCGCCGCTGCCGGATGACGCTTCGCTCCGCAGGCAGGCTAGAAAGGAGATTTACTTTCTGGACTCTTCTTGGCGCCAGCAGTCAGCGTAGCGAGAGGATCTTCTTCAAGGCCCTGCTAGCCTTCGACGTGAAATGCGTGAAATGGGGACAGATTTATTTCTCACCCCCTAATCCTGCCCGATTAGTCAGCTTTAGAGCAGGAAAAATAAATCCGTCCTCATTTCCTCACATCTAATCAGGTAGAACAACCAAAGAACTCCACAGTGGCTGGAGACCAAGCTCCTCCATGTAAGTCCCAAAGTCTACGAACGTTTCAACTCCAATGGCCTCATCCGAGAACCATGTCGCCTCACATTCTTGACAAATATACAATATCTTTTCACTCGACTTAATCCTGACTTTGCAGATATCGCCCTGAGCACATCTTGGACAAAGCATTTCAAACCTCTACTTGACTGGGTATGCAGTAATTATTTTGTTCGCTCCTGGCCGAACAATGATCTTTATACTGCTTTCGCCGGCGGTTCCGATAACACGCCCCATTGGAACAATATAAGCACCTGGGTCTCCTGACACCGGACTCCCTTTCTTAAGCCACGCTTGATCGACCAAGCCTAAAACCTCTTTCCGATCCAAATTAAAGACACTGTGCGTTGTTTTATTTGGATTCGGTACCGCGTGGTCTAAAACATGCTTCACTCGATTTCCGTGAACAGAGCCCTGTCCATAATCAAACCCTGCCGGGCTTGTCCAGGTACGAGAAGCCTTATCGAATTTAAGCTCAACTGATCCTGTTGTCGCTTTTGCACCAACTAAATTTCAGCCAACTGCAAAAAATCCTCTGGAATTACGGACTGAGCCCTAGTCGAACCATCAGCATCAGAGAACTCAACCTCATAATTTCCATCATCATAATCTTCTATGATGTAGCCGACATCATTCACTTTAACACCATCATAGAGACCACTTGGCCCGATATATCTTATCCTAGAGTAGAGAGCCAGCTTCATTTTTGGCTCCTAGTAAAGCCAGAAAATGGCGTATTCAGCTTGAGCGATCCATCAGCCTGAATCATCCATCCTGAACGTAGATAGCTGACCTTTCCTGCCTCAAGGCCCTTTCCAGGCAAAGCGATTTCAATATCAATTCGCTGGCCATATTGATCAGCCTTCCCAAGCTTAAACTCACCCTTAGCATATTTTTCGGCAGCTTGCTGCTGCCAAACCTTAGACAATGCAGCCGAATCATACGTGAAATGGGGACAGATTTATTTCTCACCCCCTAATCCTGCCCTATTAGTCAGCTTTAGAGCAGGAAAAATAAATCAGTCCCCATTTCGAAAACGAAACAGCAGTATCATCCTCAAGAAGCACTACGGGCTTCAAATACTCTACCTTCCCACTACCATCCCAATATAAATATCCAGAATACCTATATCCATTCCCCCCCTCAAAACTGGCCCGAACAATCAACTGAAAGTCAGTGCAGCATTCCATATCCAAAAGAGGCCGCACAGTAAGTTCATCCTCTACAGATTCATCCATAGGAAAGAACCAAACCCCACAACAAGCAAGATCATTAATAGTCAACTCATAAACCTGCTTGTCAAGCATACCCATCTCTACTTAATCAGATATTTAATTGACCCATAAAAATGGGAAAGATTTATTTCCCGTACTCCAATCCTTCCCAGCCAACCAACTTTAGAGCAGGAGAAATAAATCTGCCCTCTTTTGGGCATTACTCCAACCCGACATAGAAACCAACTAGCCCAAAGGCCCCAAAACATCACCAGTAAAGTACCGAGTATCAATGTCTATGGCCGGTTCTAAACCACCATAAAAACCTACCATATTAATTTTTTTCGAGAGCCCATCCGCGTATATCTGCATAATACGCATCAGACCTCCAATATCAAAAAGCCGAGTATCGTCAAAAGACAATTCAACATCTATGCCATTCGCATATTTGATCACTCTTAAAAAAACAAAGGGCAGACATATTTCATTAGATACATTAAACTTATAAAGCCGCCCAGTCAGACATATATCTCCTTCATAAGAAACAATTCCATCAATCAATTTCTTGTCGATCTCAGCCAATAGAATATCCCCAAGGCTCTCCGAGACACCCAGATCAGAAAGCACCTCAGAACTCACCTCTAGAGCATTCAAAAGCTCAAGCAAATCACCTACCGCAACTTGCTGAAAAACAACTTCATAAGACTCAGTCATAAGCTATTAGTCAATAAAACCCTTGAAAGTTCCATCCATGTTCAATCGAACACCACGGCCATCAGGTAGTCGTTTTTCCATGAAGGCAAGTCCTTTATCTGTCGTAACTTTTTTGAAATCTCCTGGGGCCCGTGTGATTTCACGCAAATGTTTCATTGCCTGATCGTTCCACGTACTCATTGCTCCTGTAGTCTTACCCCAGATATCTGGGTTTCTACCGGCATGCTTAGACAGTGCATGGCCGACTATAGTACTGCCCTTGTAAGGAGCTTGAGCAGACTCAAGGACAGTCTTAATTTCACCAAAAGACGCACTCCCAGCCTCTTTTGCAATATTAGTTAAATCATCCCCAAACTTCTTCCCCAGCGCCTCAATAACCTCGGCACTGACCTTCTCCGTCACCTTGACGGCACCACCCACCTTGCCAGTCGGTGTGGGGTATCCCAGGTCTATGACGACCTGCCCCCAGTCAAGTCCGTGCTCCAGGGGTGTGTCGGGGAGGAATATCTCGGATCGGACGTTCGGGTCTCGGCGCAGCGTGTAGTACGCAAAGGCCAGGGTGTCCTTATCCAGGCTCTGGACCGCCTTTTCATCCTTGGCCGCCAATGCCCGCAGCGCGTCGAGCGCTTGCTGTTGATCGACGCTCTTACCCTGGCTCGGACAAGCAGGATCGACCTCGCAGCGTTGCTGGGCCTCTTCGATAGCTGCCTGGGCTTTCTCTTCGTGCAGCGTGTAGTTGTACTGCGTAGCGTTCTGCGCCACCCAGGCCCCGGTCTGCAGGCTTTGCGCATCGGCGTCGTCCAGGGTCGAGGCCGCCAGCAGGCCCACCAACTGCGAGGTCATGTCGAGCAGGAACTTGTCGCCGCCTACCCAGGTGTCGAGCTGGTCCACCAGGGCTTCATTGGCACCAGCGGCCAGGGCGCCGGCCTTGAAGTCGCCGCCGCTGGCTTCGGCCAGCAGGCCGCCGACCATGGCGTGGATCATCACCTTCTGGATGCTGCCGTCGGCGTAGACGCCCTTGGTGTAGTCGCCTACGGCGTTGAAGCTGACGGCGGCCAGGGTGTTTAGCAGGGTGCTTTGCAGGGCATCGCCCAGGTCGCCGCCCTGCCCCATGATCCGCCCCAGCGCCAATGCCGTGCCGTTCTGCAGCCCTTGGCTGGCGGCGAATTGGCCGATGCCCTTGAGGGAGCCCAGGTCGATGGTGATCTTGCCGGTGAGGTCGCTGGTGGTGCCGGTCCAGTCGTTGAAATAGCCCTGGGTCAGGCCGGCGGTGATGCCAGAAATGGCATAACCCTTGAGGGCGTCGCTGGAGGTGGTGTCCTGCCACACCGCCCCGAGATCGCCGCGGTTGTTTATGAAGCTGATGCTGGCGTTGCTCGCCGCCCCTGTGGCGACAGCCGCTCCACCGGCAGCAACGGCGCCGCCGCCCATGGCATTCAGGGCGACCGGGCCAACGTAGGCCGCCATCATGATGGCGATGGCCAGTTGTGCCCCTACCCCCAGCCCCGAGTTGCTGTAGCTCCAGCTGTCGTGGATTTCCTTCACCCGCCGCCAATCCACATCCCCCCGCGCCTCGGCCTCCTTCAGCCAGGCCAGGTTGGGATCGGCCTGCACCATGGCGTCGATGGTCTGCCCGACGCTCTTCTGGTCGATGTGCTTGAGGTCGATCTTCAGCCCATCCACGGCCTTGATCGCCAGTTCACCCTGGGCGATCAGCTGGCTCTGGCGCAGCGTCTCGTCGGTCTGGCCCTTGCCCTTGGCGGACTGCCAGGCCAGGTTGCCCTTGCTCTTCTCGTGGCTTTCCTGGTGCAGGTCCTTGACCGCTTCGAAGGTCACCGCGCCGCCGCTGAGGATGGCGATGTCGTTGCCGCTTTCGAGCTTCGCGCCCTGGTATTTCTGGTCGCCGCCGCTGAGCAGGGTGATGTCGGAGCCGGCGCTGATCTGGCTGCCGATGGCCTTGATGTCGGTGACTTCGTCGCGCTGGGTCTTCTTGCTGCCGAAGCTGCCTTTTTTCTCCTCGCTGTACAGCGAGTGGTCGCTGTCGTAGTCCGCCAGCAGTTCCAGCTTGTCGCCGGCCACCAGGTAGGCTTCGTTGCCGGCGCTGATCTTGCTGGCCACCAGGGAGAGGTTCTGCCCCGCGCTGACGACCACATCCCCACCGGCATCCAGGCTGGCGCCCTGCTGCCGCACCTGGTCGGCCTGCTGCTCGACCTTCTTGCCGCCGCCCTTGTACTTCGTTTCGCTGTAGTCTTCGTTCGCCGCCGAGGCGAGGGTGACATCACGGCCGGCGCCCAGGGCGATGTCGCCTTGGGCGTCGATCTGGCTGGCCACCACCGCGAGGTCGCGGCCGGCGCTGGCATCGAGGCTGCCGCCAACACTGACTTCGCTGGCGTGCTGGGTGGTGCTGCCGATGCTGCCCTGCATGCGCCGGCTCTGGAAATCGGCGCTGTCGGTTTCCTGGGTGGCTTCCAGGCGCAGGTCGCGGCCGGCCTGCAGGTAGGCGTCGCCGCCGGCCTGGATCGCGCTGCCGGTGTTGAGCAGGTCGCGCCCGGCGTTGATCGCCAGGTCGCCGCGCGCCTCGATGCGGGCGGCGTTGTTGGCGATTTCCTTGTGGATGCGGTCGTTGCCGGCGCTCAGGTCGAGGGCGGTGATGCTGCGTTCGTTGATGACGTCGCCGGCCAGCGCGGTGAGGCTGACGTCACGCCCGGCGATGATGCCGCCGGCGGTGTTGCGGATGCTGCCGGTGGCGAGCAGGTCGAGGCGGTTGCCGGCTTCGATCAGGCCGGCGTTACCGATGTTGGCGGCGGTGGCGCCGAGGTCGCCGCTGGCGCGCAGGGTGCCATGGTTGTTCAGTTCGCCGCCGCTGATCAGGCTGACGTCGCGGCCCTGGATCAGCGCGCCGTTGGGCGCCAGGCGGTTCTCGGCCTGGGCCAGGTAGAGCACCGGCACCAGGACCTTCTCGCCGTTCACCACGGCCTCTTCCAGCCAGACGATGTCGTGGGTCAGCGCCGCCACCTGCTCGGCGGTCAGGGCCACGCCCACCGTCAGGTGGAGGCTGTCCTTGTAGGCGATGGCGTTGTCCATCAGGTACTTGAACAGCGCCTCGCCGCTGGCCATGCCGTCGATGAAGCGCTGGCCGGTGCGGGCCACCACCGCCTGCTGGATCAGCCGCTGCTCGTAGAGGCCATCGCCCAGACGCTTCTGCGCCTGGTCCGGGTCGTAGCCGAGCAAACCGAGCAGGTAGTCGGAGCTGAGGAAGCTCTTCAGGCTGGTCAGCTCCGGGTTGGTCTCGACCAGGTACTTGTGGCTGTTGCCGGGTGCGGCGTTGCCCGGCACGCCCTGGACGCGGGAAATGCCCTGGCCGAGGCCGGCGAGGTCGGGTGCGCTCGCATCGGCGCTGCCGCCCTCGCCGCTGAGGCGGAACAGGCCGTTGCTGCCGCTGGGCAGGGCGAAGCCGGGGATTTCCAGCGGGTCGACCTGCCATTGCGCCAGGTCCGGCGGCAGCTGCGAGGTGACGGCGAACTGGCCGGTGGCGGCAGCGGTGGCCGTCCCCACGTCGCGCGGGTCGATGCCCTGGGCGCCGGCGTCGCGGCGCACCACGCTGTTGTCGAACTGCTCGCTGGCGACGATGCTGACGTTGCCCGCGGCCTGGATCACTGCGCTGGCCGCCGGGGAGCCGGACACCAGCACCTCGGAGGTCTTGAGGTTGTGGAAGTTGTGCTCCGGGTAGCCGCCGGACTCGAGGACCTGCTGGCGGCTCAGGGCGCCGGGGTCGTAGTCCGGCGAGTTGGGGTCGTTGTAGCGGTTGTAGAGTTCCTGGTTGCTGCGGAACGTCCAGTAGTAGGCGTCGGTGCGGGTGTAGAAGGCCCCGTCCAGGTGCCGCTCCACGCCGCCGGCCGCGCCCTGGTTGCGGAAGGTGGCGGCCTGGATGTCGATGTCGCCGCCCGAGGCGATGCTGCTGTAGAG
This sequence comes from Pseudomonas sp. RW407, assembly GCF_003176655.1. Classification (NCBI taxonomy): domain Bacteria; kingdom Pseudomonadati; phylum Pseudomonadota; class Gammaproteobacteria; order Pseudomonadales; family Pseudomonadaceae; genus Pseudomonas; species Pseudomonas sp. RW407. Next base: position 161,004 of record NZ_QGSL01000088.1, read on the forward strand.
GTTGGCGAAAGCGCCGCCGCGGAAGACGAAGTCGCCGCCGGCAGTGATCGTCGCCTGGGGCGAGTCCTGGGTGATGACGTCCTCGTAGCGCTCCCAGGACTGGAACCTGAATTCGCAGCCCTTGCCGTCGCACACATCGTCGGCGTACATGCGGATGTTGCCGGCGACGATGCGCTGGCCGATGCGGAAGTCATCGCCACGGCGGTTGTCGAAGTCCTGCGCCAGCAGGGTCAGGGCGCCGGCGCTTTCGATGCTGCCGGAGACGTTCTCGACCCTGGCCGCCCAGCCACCCTGGTCGTTGCCGGCGATGTGCAGGTCGCCGAGGCTGTAGAGGTCGCCGGCATGGTTGCCGAGGGTGCCCACCCGCAGCGCCATGTCGCCGCCGCTGAACAGCAGGCCGCCCTGGTTGAGCAGGTGGCCGGCCTCCACGCGCAACCCGGTGGCGCTGCCGAGGCTGCCGAAGTTGTCGAGGCTGGCGACGCTAACGCCAAGATCGCCGGCGGAGCTGATGCGGCCATGGTTGCTCAGGCCGTTGGCGTTGACACTGGCCGCGCTGCCGCCGGCGATGCTGGCGGGTGCGCCGAGTTCGATCCGCTTCGCGCCCAGGCTCAGGGCGTCCAGGCTGGTGAGGCGGCCGTTGCCGGTGTAGCTGCCGCTCAGGTCCAGGCTCAGGCCGGCATCGCTGGCGATCAGCCCGTCATTGGTCCAGTGGCCGCCGCTGCCATCCAGGCCCTGCGCGGCCAGCAGCTGGCCGCCGCTGCCGAGCTGCAGCCGGTCGACGTTCAGGGTGAGCTGGCGGGCCTGCAGGCTGCTGTTCAGGGTCCAGTCGGGCGCGTTTATGTCCAGCGCGGCCTGGGTGATGAAGTGGCCACCGGCCTGGCCGAGTTGCCCCAGATCGACGAGAAACCCGCCGTTGCCGGCGTGCAGCACGGTACCGCCGGCGTTCTGCAGCGTGCCGCCGCTCAGTTGCAGGGTGTCGGCGGCGGTTTCCAGGGTGCCCTGGCGATTGTCGAGCAGGCCGCGGGTAGCGATCCGGGTGGTGCCGCTCTGGCCGAGGGCGCGCAGGCGGCCCTGGGCGTTGCTCAGGCTGGCGGCGCCAAGGCTCAGCCAGTCGCCGGCTTCGATCAGGCCGCCGTCGTTGTCCAGGGCGCCCTCGAGGCTGAAGTCGATGCCTTTCGCACCGACCTTGCCGCCACCATTGAGGAAGTCGCCGGCAACGACGGTCAGTTGGTCGCCGGCGTACAGGCCGCCATTGCGGTTATCCACAGTCGCGCTGCCGGTTTCGACTTCGGCCTTGCCGCGGGTGGCGGCCAGGTGGCCCTGCTGGTTGCCGATGCCGCCGCTGGCCTGGACCTCCAGGTCCAGGCCCTGGGCCACGCCGGCGCCGTTGTCGAAGTAGCCGGTGACGATCCTGAGCAGGCCCAGGGCGGCATCGAGGATGCCGCCGCTGTTGTCGGTGCTCGCGGCATGCAGGTCGAGCTTGCCATCATCGCTCTGGATGCGGCCCTGGGCATTGTTCAGCGCGCCACTCAGGACGAGGGTGGCGTCGCCCTGGCTGGACACCTGCCCCTGCCGGTTGTCGAGGCCGGCGGCCCGCAGGCTGAGGTTGTCGCCGCTGCGGACGAAGCCATCGTCGCCATTGAGCAGGCGGCCGCCGAGCGCCTCGATGCTCAACGCGCCCCGGCTGGCCAGGGTGCCCTGGTCGCGGTTGTCCAGGTCGCCCTGGGTGAGGGTCAGGTCGAGGGTGGACTGGCTGGCCAGTTGGCCGCCCCGGTTGTCCAGGCTGGCGGCCTGGAGCAGCAGGCTGCCGGCGCTGATCTGTCCACCCTGGTTGTGCAGCCGGGTGGCGGCGTGGCTGAAATCGAGCCGGCGCTGGGCATCGATCAGGCCGCCGTCGCGGTTGTCCAGGGTATCGGCGATGGCGAGTTCGACGTTGCCCTCGGCGGAGACGATGCCGCCGCGGTTGTCCAGGCTGGCCGCGCTGATCCGCTGGTCCCCGTGGCTGACCAGGGCGCCCTGGCTGGCGTTGTTCAGCTCGCCGCCGAGGCTGACGTCGAGCGCGCCGGCCTTGCTGGAAAGAGTGCCACCCTGGCTGTTGTCCAGGCTGCCGCCGCCGACGGTCAGCCCCTGCCAGCCGGAGAGCAGGCCCAGGCCGGCGTTGAGCAGCCGGTCGGCCTGCAGGTCGAGCCGGCCGGCGCTGATGATGCGGCCGCCGTCGCGGTTGTCCAGCAGCCGGGCGCCAAGGGCAAAGCTCTGCTGGCTGGAGATTTCGCCGCCGCGGTTATCCACTGCCCCCAGGCGGCTGAAGCTCAGGGTGCCGGCGCTGAGCAGCCCGCCCTGGCTGTTGTCCAGGTCGCCGCCCTGCAGGTCGAGGCCAAGCGCGCCCTTGCCCTGCAGGCGCCCGCCGTGCAGGGTCAGTTGCCGGGTATGGATGTCGGCGTCGCCCTGGGTGGAGATTTCGCCCCGGCTGGCGTCGATGCCCTGCGCCGCCAGCGTGAGCCTGCCGGCACTGTGGATGAGGCCGTCGGCGCTGTTGTCCAGCTTGCCGGCGAGGCTGGCGTGCAGGGTGCCGCGGCTGGTGAGGGTGCCCTGGCCGCTGTTGTCGAGGCTGGCCAGGTCCAAACGCAGGCTCTGTTCAGCGGCGAACAGGCCGAGGCGGTTGTCCAGGGCGCCGCCGCTGACGCGGACATGCTGGCCGCCGATCTTGCCCTGGCGGTTGTCCAGGCGCTGCGCGACATGAGCGTCCAGGCTGCGCGAGGCGATCAGGCTGCCGGCGTTGCGCAGGTGCTGTGCAGTGATCGAGAGATCGCCGCCGGCGTTGCGGCTGTTGTCGGCATTCACGCCGGCTTCGATCACACCGCTGTTGCTGAGCTGGTTCGCCTTCAGTTCGATGGCCGAGCCCGCCGCCAGGTTCTGCGCATTGCTCAGCGCACCGCTGGCCTGCACGCTGGCAGTGCCGCCGGCATAGGCCGGGCCATTCAGCGCCACGTCCTGGCCCTTCAGCACGAGATCGCCGCTGGCCGCGGCCTGGGCCAGTTCCAGCTTGCCGTTGGCGTCGATGCGGATGTCGCCGGCGCTGGCCGCCATGTTGCCGGCCAGTTTCACGCCCACGCCCTGCTCGGTG
>NZ_QGSL01000088.1:164137-257348 GCF_003176655.1 Pseudomonas sp. RW407
TCCCGGCCTCAGTCGAGATAGATCATCTTGCGCGTCATGCCGCCGTCGACGACGAACTCCTGGCCGCTGACGAAGCCGGCGTTGTCGCCCAGCAGCCAGGCCACCAGCGCGGCGACGTCTTCCACCGTGCCGACGCGGCCGACCGGGTGCTGGTCGTGATCCAGCTCGGTGAGCGGCACCGCTTCGCGCTCGTGGCGATCGCGGGCGTCGATCCAGCCGGGGCTGACCGCGTTGACGCGGATTTCCGGGCCCAGGCTCATGGCCAGCGCGTGGGTCAGCGCCAGGAGGCCGCCCTTGCTCGCCGCGTAGGCTTCGGAGCTGCGTTCGGACTGGTGCGCGCGGGTCGAGGCGATGTTGACGATGCTGCCCTGGTGCGCCCGCAGGTAGGGCGCGCAGTGCTTGGCCAGCAGCATCGGGCCGCTGAGGTTCACCGCCAGGGTGCGGTTCCACTCGTTGAGCGTCAGGCTCTCCAGGGGCGTGATGCCCGGGCGGGCGATGGCCGCGTTGCACACCACGGCGTCGAGGCGGCCGAACTGCCCGAGCACCTCGGCCACGGTCTGCGCCACCTGGCTCTCCTGGGACACGTCCAGGGCGATGAACCAGGCCTTGTCGCCCAGCGCCTCGGCGACCTTGGCGCCGCGCTCGCGGTCCTGGTCGACCAGCACCACCTGCCAGCCCTCGGCGATCAGCCAGGCGCCGATCCCCAGGCCGATGCCCCGCGCCGCGCCGGTGACCAGCGCGACCTTGCCGTTGCCGATGATCGATGCCAGGTCGCTCACAGTGCCGCCAGGCCTCGTGCCAGGTCCTTCTTGATGTCGTCGACGTCTTCCAGGCCCACCGCGACGCGGATCAGGTTGTCGCGGATGCCGGCGTTCGCGCGCTCCTGCGGCGACAGGCGGCCGTGGGAGGTGGTCGCCGGGTGGGCGATGGTGGTCTTGGTGTCACCCAGGTTGGTGGTGATGGAGATCATCCGGGTGGCGTCGATGAAGCGCCAGGCCGCGGCCTTGTCGCCCTTCACCTCGAAGCTGACCACCGCGCCGAAGCCCTTCTGCTGGCGCTTGGCCAGCTCATGCTGCGGGTGGCTGGCAAGGCCGGCGTAGTAGACGCGCTCGATGCCCGGCTGCTGTTCCAGCCACTCGGCCACGTCCTGGGCCGCGGCGCAATGCGCCTGCATGCGCACGCGCAGGGTTTCCAGACCCTTGGTGAAGATCCAGGCGTTGAACGGGCTGAGGGTCGGGCCCGCGGTGCGCAGGAAGCCGACCACGCCTTCCATCAGCTTGCGGCTGCCGGCGACCACGCCGCCCATGCTGCGGCCCTGGCCGTCGATGTACTTGGTCGCCGAGTGGATCACCACGTCGGCGCCGAGCTTCAGTGGCTGCTGCAGCGCCGGGGTGCAGAAGCAGTTGTCCACCGCCAGCAGCGCGCCATGGGCGTGGGCGATCTCGGCCAGGGCGGCGATGTCCACCAGCTCGGCCAGGGGGTTGGACGGCGACTCGACGAACAGCAGCCGGGTGTTCGGCTTGATGGCCGCTTCCCAGGCCTTGAGGTCGCTCAGCGGCGGGTAGTCCACCTGCACGCCGAAGCGCTTGAAGTACTTCTCGAACAGGCTGATGGTCGAGCCGAATACGCTGCGCGAGACCAGCACGTGGTCGCCGGCGCTGCAGTGGGTCATCACCAGCGAGAGGATGGCCGACATGCCGGTGGAGGTGGCCACCGCCTGCTCGGCGCCTTCCAGGGCGGCGATGCGCTCCTCGAAGGTGCGCACGGTCGGGTTGGTGTAGCGCGAGTAGACGTTGCCCGGCACCTCGCCGGCGAAGCGCGCGGCGGCGTCGGCGGCGCTGCGGAACACGTAGCTGGAGGTGGGGAACAGGGCTTCGCCGTGTTCCGCCTCCGGGGTGCGTTGCTGCCCGGCGCGTACCGCCAGGGTGTCGAAGGCCGCGCCTTCCAGGTCACTGTCCAGGCGACCGGCTTCCCATTCCTGTGCCATCCCCTGCTCTCCTTCAGTCGTTGTACAGGTCGATGATGGCGCTGACCGCGTTGGCCTTGGCCTTGGTCGCGTCGTTGCGCGCCTGCTCGATCCGGTTCAGATAGGCTTCGTTGACGTCGCCGGTCACGTACTGGCCATCGAAGACCGCGCAGTCGAAGTGCTCGATCTTGATCTTGCCGCCGCCGACCGCGTCGATCAGGTCCGACAGGTCCTGGTAGACCAGCCAGTCGGCGCCGAGCAGCTCGCACACCTCTTCGGTGCTGCGGTCGTGGGCGATCAGTTCGTGGGCGCTCGGCATGTCGATGCCGTAGACGTTGGGGTAGCGCACGGCTGGAGCTGCGGAGCAGAAGTAGACCTTCTTCGCCCCGGCCTCGCGGGCCATCTGGATGATCTGCTTGCTGGTGGTGCCGCGGACGATGGAGTCGTCCACCAGCATCACGTTCTTGCCGCGGAACTCCAGCTCGATGGCGTTGAGCTTCTGGCGTACCGACTTCTTGCGCGCGGCCTGGCCGGGCATGATGAAGGTGCGGCCGATGTAGCGGTTCTTGACGAAGCCCTCGCGGAACTTCACGCCCAGGCGGTTGGCCAGTTCCAGGGCGGAGGTGCGGCTGGTGTCCGGGATCGGGATGACCACGTCGATGTCGTGCTCCGGGCGCTCGCGGAGGATCTTCTCGGCCAGCTTCTCGCCCATGCGCAGGCGCGCCTTGTACACCGAGATGCCGTCCATCAGCGAATCCGGGCGGGCCAGGTAGACGTGCTCGAAGATGCACGGAGAGTACTTCGGGTTGGCCGCGCACTGGCGGGTGAACAGCTTGCCTTCCTCGGTGATGTACACCGCCTCGCCCGGGGCCAGGTCGCGGATCAGGGTGAAGCCGAGGACGTCCAGGGCCACGCTTTCCGAGGCGATCATGTATTCCACGCCGTTCTCGGTGTGGCGCTGGCCGAAGACGATCGGGCGGATCGCGTTGGGGTCGCGGAAGCCGACGATGCCGTAGCCGGTGATCATCGCCACCACGGCGTAGCCGCCGACGCAGCGGGCGTGCACGCCGGCCACCGCGGCGAAGACGTCTTCCTCGGTGGGCTGCAGCTTGTTGCGCACCGCCAGCTCATGGGCGAAGACGTTGAGCAGCACTTCCGAGTCGGAGTTGGTGTTGACGTGGCGCAGGTCGGACTCGTAGATCTCCTTGGCCAGTTGCTCGACGTTGGTCAGGTTGCCGTTGTGCGCCAGGGTGATGCCGTAGGGCGAGTTGACGTAGAACGGCTGGGCCTCGGCCGAGCTGGAGCTGCCGGCGGTCGGGTAGCGCACGTGGCCGATGCCGACCTTGCCCACCAGGTGCTGCATGTGGCGCTGCTGGAAGACGTCACGGACCAGGCCGTTGTCCTTGCGCAGGTAGAGCCTGTCGTCCTGACAGGTGACGATGCCGGCAGCGTCCTGGCCGCGATGCTGGAGAACGGTGAGCGCGTCATACAACGCCTGATTGACGTTCGACTTGCCCACGATACCGACGATGCCACACATGCGACGCAACCCCTAGTTGGTTTACAGGCTAAAAAATCCGTTCCCGCCGCCCCATCGGGGCCGGCGTCGGGCGGCGCCTCGGCGCCACCCTGGCCCGGCCATCACTGGCCGGGCAGCATACTCCCCATCCCGACCGGCGGTGCCAGCTGGCCACTGGCGAACCAGTGCCCGGCCAGGTTGAGGACGATGTTCTTCGACCAGTCGGCGACCAGCAGGAAGTGCGGCAGCAGCACCGACTGCTGCCACCACGGGTCCTGTTGCACCGGCGCCAGGCTCAGCAGGCCGACCAGCAGCACCACCAGCAGCACGCCACGGGCGCCGCCGAAGGCCATGCCGAGCACGCGGTCGGTGCCGGACATGCCGGTCACCCGGACCAGTTCGCTGATGAGGAAATTGACCAGCGCCCCCAGCAGCAGGGTGACCACGAAAAGCAGCGCGCAGGCAGCGATGATGCGGCCGGACGGCAGCTGGATGTAAGGCGCGAGATGCTCGGCCAGTGCGCCGCCGAACATCCAGGCGACCGCACCCGCGACAATCCAGGTGAGCAGGGACAGGGCTTCCTTGACGAAGCCGCGGCTCAGACTGATCAGGCTGGAAATGACGACGATGCCGACCATCGTCCAATCGACCCAGGTAAATGCCACGTTGCGGCCCAGAAACGAAAAAGGCCCCGCATTTTAGCAGAGCCCCGGGCTTTAGCGGAGCCCCCGATGCATCGGGAGCCGCTCATCGGTGTCAGCCGCGTTCGGGCTGGAAGCGCACCACGAAGCCGTTGAGCTTCTGCTGCTTGCTCAGTTGCTCCTTCAGGCGGTCGGCCTCGGCGCGCTCGATCACCGGCCCGACGAAGACCCGGTTCATGCCGTCGAAGCTGCGCACGTAGGCGTTGTAGCCCTGGCTGCGGAGGGACTTCTGCAGTTCCTCGGCGCGGGCGCGGTTGGACAGGCTGGCCAGTTGCACCGACCAGCTCACCGCCAGCTTGTCGGCATCCAGGCGCTGGGCCGGGGCGGCGGGCGCACTGGCCTGGGCCGGCGGCGTGGCCGGTTGCTGGGCCGGCGCGGCCGGGCGCGGCGCCGGGGCGGCGGGCTGCTGGGCCGGTGCCTGCGGCAGACTGGCGATAGGTGTCGAGGGCGCGGTGGCCGGCACGGCTGGGGCGGGGCTGATCACCGGCGCCTCGACCTGGGCCTGGGCGGCGGGCGCCTGCGAGGCTTCAGCCACCGGGGCCTGGGGCTCCGGCACCGCGGTCGGCTGCACGTCTACCGGGGGCATGGCCGGCGTCTTCGGCATCGCCGGGGCGTCGACCGTCACCTGGCGCACCTCGTCCTGGCGGCTGAACAGCATCGGCAGGAAGATCACCGCCAGCGCCAGCAACACCAGCGCACCGACGATCCGCTGCTTGAGCCCCTTATCCAGCAAAGCCATTGCCACTCCCCCGTTTCTTGACCGCTTGTCAGTCCTGGTTGCCGTCCAGCCAGCTCAGGGCATCCGCCACGCTGTAGAAGGAGCCGAACACCAGGATCTCGTCGTCCGCCGTCGCCTTGGCGCACTGTGCCTCGAGCGCCGTGGCGATGTCCTCATGCACACTGGCCTGCGCGCCACGCGCAAGCAAGGCTGCCGCCAGCTCGCCGGCCGGGCGCGAGCGCGGCGTGGGCAAGGGGGCGACGGCCCAATCCTGCACCAAGCCGAGCAAGGGTTCCAGCACCCCGCCCAGATCCTTGTCCGAAAGCAGGCCGAAAGCCGCCAGGCGACGCCCCTTCGGCGGCCGCGCGGCAAGGCGGCGGGCCAGGTAGTCGGCGGCATGGGGGTTGTGCCCGACGTCCAGCAGCAGGTGCCGCGGCTGCCCCTGGCGGTGCGCCACGCGGCGGTCCAGGCGGCCGCTCACGCGGGTCCGCTGCAGGGCCGCGAGCAGGCGCTCGGGCTGCCAGGGCAGGTCCAGCAGCGCATAGACCTGCAGCGCCAGGGCGGCATTCTCCATGGGCAGGTCGAGCAGGCTCAGGTGGTGCAGGCGCAGCGGTGTGCCGTCGGCGCCGCGGCCGTGCCAGTGCCAGTCGTGCTCGCCGATGGCCAGGTCGAAGTCGCGGCCGCGCAGCAGCAGCGGCGTGCCCAGGGCGCGGGCCTGGTCCAGCAGCGGCTGCGGTGGTTCCAGGTCGCCGCACACGGCCGACTTGCCGGCGCGGAAGATGCCGGCCTTCTCGAAGGCCACGCTGTCGCGGGTGTCGCCCAGCCATTCGGCATGGTCGAGGCCGATGCTGGTGACCACGGCGACGTCGGCGTCCACCAGGTTGACCGCGTCCAGCCGGCCGCCAAGACCGACTTCCAGGACCACGGCATCGAGACCGGCGCGCTCGAACAGCCAGAAGGCCGCCAGGGTGCCCATCTCGAAGTAGGTCAGGGAGGTTTCGCCGCGCGCTGCCTCGACCGCGGCGAAGGCCTCGCAGAGCGCCTCGTCGGAAGCCTCGCGGCCCTCGATGAGGACACGCTCGTTGTAGCGCAGCAGGTGCGGCGAGGCGTACACGCCGACCTTCAGGCCCTGCTCGCCGAGCAACTCGGCGAGGAAGGCGCAGGTGGAACCCTTGCCATTGGTGCCGGTGACGGTCACCACGCGCGGCGCCGGGCGCCCCAGGCCGAGGCGGGCGGCCACCTCGCGGGAGCGCTCCAGGCCCATGTCGATGGCCGAGGGATGCAGCTGTTCGAGGTAGCCGAGCCAGTCGGCCAGGGAACGCTGGCTCATCCTGCGAGGGCGGGGCTGGGAGCGTGGGTGAACTTGGCCAGCAGGCTGGCCAGGCGGTCGCGCATCTGCGCACGGTGCACGATCATGTCGATGGCGCCGTGCTCGAGGAGGAACTCGCTGCGCTGGAAGCCTTCCGGCAGCTTCTCGCGCACGGTCTGCTCGATCACCCGCGGGCCGGCGAAGCCGACCAGGGCCTTGGGCTCGCCGACGATCACGTCGCCGAGCATGGCCAGGCTTGCGGAAACGCCGCCGTAGACCGGGTCGGTCAGCACCGAGACGAACGGGATGCCTTCCTCGCGCAGGCGCGCCAGGGCGGCGGAGGTCTTGGCCATCTGCATCAGCGAGATCAGCGCTTCCTGCATGCGCGCGCCGCCCGAGGCGGAGAAGCAGATCATCGGGCAGCGGTGCTCCAGGGCGTAGTTGGCGGCGCGCACGAAGCGCTCACCGACGATGGAGCCCATGGAGCCGCCCATGAACGAGAACTCGAAGGCCGCGGCCACCACCGGCATGCCGTGCAGCTTGCCGCTCATGGCGATCAGCGCGTCCTTCTCGCCGGTGTCCTTCTGCGCGGCGGCCAGGCGGTCCTTGTACTTCTTGGTGTCGCGGAACTTCAGGCGGTCCACCGGCTCGAGCTCGGCGCCCAGTTCCTCGCGGCCTTCCTCGTCGAGGAAGATGTCCAGGCGGGTGCGCGCGCCGATGCGCATGTGGTGGTCGCACTTGGGGCAGACGTCCAGGGTCTTTTCCAGCTCCGGCCGATACAGCACGGCGTCGCAGGACGGGCACTTGTGCCACAGGCCTTCCGGTACCGAGCTCTTCTTCGCCTCGGAACGCATGATGGAAGGGATCAGCTTGTCTACCAGCCAGTTGCTCATGCTCTGTTCTCCAATGCGGGGCCAGTGCGCTCAGCGGCCCGAAGCCTTGCGCCTGCCCGTGAGCAGAAAAAATCACCATCGGCGCCGCGGCTCGGCCACGGCCCCTCGAAATCGCGGCGCGCCCTGGGCGGCGCCTTCGCCAGGCCGACACGGGTCGGCGCTGGCGTGACAAAAACGTCAACAGCTCCTAATGACGGCGGCAGACCGCCCGCCGTCACATGCACCTCACCGCGAATCCGCCTCGCGGCACTGGCGGATGAAGGCGCGGATCTTCCCGGCGTCCTTGATCCCCTTGCCCGCCTCCACCCCGCCGCTGACGTCCACGGCGTAGGGGCGCACCTGGCGGATCGCCGCGGCGACGTTGCCGGCGTTCAGGCCGCCGGCCAGCACCAGCGGGCGCGGCAGGGCCTCGGGAATCAGGGACCAGTCGAAGGCCGCGCCGGTTCCGCCGGGAACGCCCTCGACGTAGGTGTCCAGCAGGATGCCGGCGGCCCCCGGGTAGCGCGCGGCCTGCGCGGCGATGTCGTCGCCGGCCTTGACGCGCAGCGCCTTCAGGTAGGGCTTGTGGTAACCCTCGCAGTCCGCGGCGCTCTCGTCGCCGTGGAACTGCAGCATGTCCAGCGGCACCGCATCGAGGATCTCGCCCAGTTCGCAGCGGCTGGCGTTGACGAACAGGCCCACGCTGGTGACGAAGGGCGGCAGCGCCGCGACTATGGCGCGCGCCTGCTGCACGCTGACCGCGCGCGGGCTCCTGGCGTAGAACACCATGCCGATGGCGTCGGCGCCCGCCTCGGCCGCGGCCAGGGCGTCCTCGACACGGGTAATGCCACAGATTTTGATGCGAACGGCGGACAAGATGCGGCGACCTTCCTTCAAAGCAATCCGTCGATGGTAGCAAATGCCCCGGACAGCGTCAGCCGAGCGTATCGGGCAAAGATGAAAGGAAATGTGGCCCCAGGTAGCGCTGCGGCAGCTCGAAGGCCTCGGGGTACTCCACCCGCACCAGGTAAAGCCCGAAGGGGTGCGCGGTCACTCCGCCGGCGCGGCGGTCGCGCGCCGCCAGCACCTCGTCGACCCACTCCGGCTCGCGTTCGCCCGCCCCCACCGTCATCAGCACCCCGGCGAAGTTGCGCACCATGTGGTGGAGGAAGGCGTTGGCGCGCACGTCCAGCACGATGAAGCGGCCGTGCTCCAGCACCTGCAGGTGGTGCACCGTCTTGATCGGCGACTTGGCCTGGCACTGCACGGCGCGGAACGAGGTGAAGTCATGGGTGCCGACCAGCTTCGCCGCCGCCGCGCGCATGCGCGCGACGTCCAGCGGCCGGTGGTTCCAGGTGACTTCCTCGGCCAGGTGCGCCGGGCGGATCGGGTCGTTGTAGATGACGTAGCGGTAGCGCCGCGCCATCGCCGAGAAGCGCGCATGGAAGTCCGCCGGCATGACCTTGGCCCAGGTCACGCTGATGTCCGCCGGCAGGTTGGCGTTGCTGCCCATCACCCAGGCCTTCAGCGGCCGCTCGACGCGGGTGTCGAAGTGCACCACCTGGCCGCTGCCGTGCACCGCGGCGTCGGTGCGGCCGGCGCACATCACCCCGATCGGCTCTGCCGCGACCTTGGACAGGGCCCGCTCCAGCGCTCCCTGCACCGACGGCACGCCGTCCTCCTGGCGCTGCCAGCCGCGGTAGCGCGCGCCCTTGTATTCGACGCCCAGGGCGATCCTGGTGACGTCAGCGGTGGCGACCTCACCCACCGCGCTCTCGAACTCGTTCAACTGCTCAGGCCATCCCGAAAAGGCAATCCAGCGCGCTATTCTGCCTGGATTGCCGCGCCTGGGCGATGCGCCTCGACCGGCGCGCCACCGGGCGCAGCATTTGCGCCCCGCCGAAACGACGATGGCAGCCCGGAGGCTGCCATCGTTTCACCCGCACCGCGCTCAGGACAGGCGTTCGAGCAGCTCGCGGGCTTCCTTCTGCTGCTGGTCGCTGCCTTCGCTGATGACCTCGTCGAGGATGTCGCGGGCACCCTCGGCGTCGCCCATGTCGATGTAGGCGCGGGCCAGGTCGAGCTTGGTGGCGGCCTCGTCGGCGCCGGAGAGGAAGTCGAACTCGTCGTCCAGCGCGTCCTCATCCAGCGAGGACGCGTCCAGCGAAGCGGCCTCCAGCGACGGCTCGGCCTCGATCCCGTCTTCCAGCGGCGCCGCCGGGCTGGCCGGCCGCTCGAGGTCGCTGGCGAGCTTGTCCAGCTCGGCGCTGACCTGGTCCAGCTGCGCCGCGAAGCTGTCGTCGGCCGGCAGCTCCTGCGGGGCCTCTTCGGGCAGCGACAGGTCGAAGTCGTCCGCCAGGCCCTCGACCGGCTTGGCCTCAGGCTCGGGCCCCAGGTCGAAGCTGAAGTCGTCGTCGGCGCTCGCGGCGAGCCCGGCGCCTTCCTCGCCCAGGTCGAAGAGGAAGTCCTCGTCCTTGGCCGCGGGGGCCGCCGGCTCGTCCGGCAGGTCCAGGGTGAAGTCGTCCAGCGCGTCGCTGGCCGTGGGCGCCACGGGGGCGGCCTTCGCCAGGTCGTCGTCGAGGTCGAGGTCGAAGGCGAAGTCGTCGTCCGGCCGGGCCGGCTGGGCCGCCGCGGCGGGCGCATCCAGGCCCAGGTCGGCTTCCAGGTCGAAGTCCTCGAGAGTCAGCTCGTCGGCCTTGGCTTGCGGCTCGGTGGCGGGGTGCGGCTGGTCGTCGTCCAGCTGCAGGTCGTCCAGGCCCAGGTCGAAGGCATCGTCCAGGTCACCGGCGGCCGCCGCGACAGGCTCGGCGGGCGCGGCGTGGTCCTGGGTCAGGTCGAGGTCGTCGAGACTGAAGTGTTCCAGTTCGTCGCTGCTGGCGGCGGCTGCCGCCAGGCCACCAGCCACGGCAGCCGCCGCGACCATGCCCGGGTAGCGCGATTTCAGCTGCTCCACCTGCGGCTCGGCGCCACCCAGTTCGCGCAGTTCGTTTTCCTGGCGGGCGAAACCTTCGCGGTCGCCGATCTCGGCCAGGACTTCCATCAGCTTCAGGCGCAGGTCGGCGCGCTGCGGTTCGTCGTAGATGGCGCCCTGCAGCAGTTCGGCGGCCTGGTTGAAACGGCCGTAGGCGATGTAGATGTCGGCCTCGCCCAGCGGGTCGCCGGTCTGCGCGGCGACCTTCTCGCCGACGGCCGGCGTGCTGGCCGGGGTCACGTCCTCGTCGGCCAGGCTCAGGCTGTCGAATTCGCCGGCAGCCAGTTCCAGCGGCTCGTCCGTCCCGCTCGGGCCGCTCACCGCGGGCTCGACCTTGGCGGCCTCGGCCTGGGCCGCGCGGCGGCGCAGCAGGAGCAGCACCAGCAGCAGGACCAGCACCAGGCTGCCGCCGATGGCAGCCAGCAGGGTCGGGTTGGCCAGCAGTTCCTCGATCAGCCCCGGCTGGTTCTCGGCGGCCGGGGCCGGTGCGGCAGGCTTGGGCGCCGCCGGCTTGGGTTCGGCCGGCTTGGCGGCCGTCGGCGGTGCCGGTTGAGCGGGGGCGGCAGGCGCGGCATCGGGCTGCGCAGCCGGAGCCGGCACGGCAGGGGCTTCGGCAGCGGGCGCCGGCGGCTGGCCACCCGGCGCGGCCGGCTGCGGCGGAGTCGCCAGCTCGCCCTGGAGCTTAGCCAGCTGCGCGTCCTTCAGCTGGATCAGCTTCTGCAGCTTGTCCAGCTGGCTCTGCAGGTCGGTCATGCGGCCCTGCAGTTCGTCGTTCTCGCGGCGGGTGCTGTCCAGGCTTTCCTGGGTCACGGCCAGTTTGTCGGAAAGCGCCTTGCCGTTCTTCGCCCCCTTATCGGAACCCTTGTTCTTGCCGGCTTCGCCGGAGACCAGGCGCAGGTTGTCCTTGCTCTCGGCCTGCTCGGGCGCCGCACCGGCATTGGCGCGGCGGGTGGCGTCCAGCTGGCGGGAGGAACCGGCCAGGCTGCGGCCCTCGCGCCAGGCGCTGCGCTGCTCGCGCACCTGCACGTCGGCATCGCCGGCGGAGCGGCTGCGGATCTGTTCGGCATCTGGCAGGCGCAGCACCTGGCCGCTCTTCAGGCGGTTGATGTTGCCGTCGATGAAGGCGTCGGGGTTGAGGTCCTGGATGGCCAGCATGGTCTGGTTGACGGTCACGCTGCCATCCGGACGCGCGCGGGAAGCGATTTCCCACAGGGTGTCGCGGGAACCGGTGCGGTACTCGTTACCGTCCAGGCGGGCCTGGCGCGGCGCGCTGGCCGCGGGGGCCGGCTCCACGGCGCGGGGTGCGGCCGGGGCGGCGGCCACGGGCTGGCGCGCGATGGGTGCGGGCGCCGCAACCGGGGCACGCGGCGCGGCGGCGGCAGCCACCTGCGGCGAGTACAGCGGCGGATCGAGCAGCACGGTGTATTCGCGCAGCACCCGGCCACTGGGCCAGAGCACCTCCACGAGGAAGTTCAGGTAGGGCTCCTGCACCGGCTTGTCGGAGGTCACATGGATGACGCTCTTGCCGTTGGGCTGGACCACCGCGGTGAACTTGAGCCCGGTGAGGAAGAAGTTGCGATCGACGCCGGACTTGCTGAAGTCCTCCGGCGAAGCCAGCTTGGGAATGATCTCGCCGGCTGACAGGTCGCGGACGTCCGTCACGTCGATATCGGCATTCAGCGGCTGGTTCAGCGCCGAGTGCAGGTGGATGTCCCCCAACCCCAGCGCGTGAGCCATGCCGGTGGTCAACGCAGAAGCAGCCGCAATTGCCTGCACCAGTTTACGAAGCCGGACCATAATCTAATCCCTTGTTTTAACAGCTTTCTTCTGGATTCGTGCGTTTCGGACCGAGCGCCTGGCGCCTGCGATCGCGGCGTCGAAAACACCGTGATCTCCCCCCGCCAGGGCCGTCCAAGCCAGTATTGCCAAGCTAGAATGCTTCTTCAAATATTCGATAAGTATCTTTTACAGATAGTGTTTTATCAATAATGCAGCCAGGCCCGCAGCATTCAGCCCCAGGCCTTTTCGCACATTATCAGACGCAATCCACAAATTGAGGTTGCAGGGGCCAGCGGCCCCCTGACGCACCCGCCCGACCTGGATGGCATCCTGGCCCAGGGCATCGCCGATCACCGTCGGGTAATCGTCCTCGACCAGCTCGATGCCTTCGGCGGCCTCCAGAGCGGCCCGCACCTGCGACAAGGCTATCGGCACGGCGCTGCGCAAGTTGAGGTTCAGGGCGTCGCCGAAGAACACCGGGGCCAGCAGGCAATCCGCCTGCACCCTGCCCTGCAGCTCCGGCAGCAGTTCGTTCAGCTCGGCGTTCAGGCGCCGCTCGATGGCGCTGTAGCCCGAGGCGTCGGCCGCACCGACCTGGCCCAGCAGGTTGAAGGCGTACTGGCGGTCGACGAGGCGCGGCTCCACGGGGCGCGCATTGAGCAGTTCGGCGGTCTGCCGCGCCAGTTCCTGCACGCCTTCGCGGCCCAGCTGCGAGGCGGACAGACAGGCGGTCAGCGACAGCTCCTGCAACTCGACGCAGCCGCGCAGGGCGGCGACCACTTCGGCCACCTCGGCGGCCGGGGCGCAGGGCACGCGCAGCAGCGCCGGGAAGCTGAGCTCGCCCAGGCGGGCCGGGTTCAGCGCAGGCAGCACCAGGGCGCCTTCCACGCTGCCGCTCAGGTCGATCACCGTGCAGCCCTGGGCCAGGGCGCGCGCGGCGTGCTCGCCGGCCACCTCGGCCGAAGTGGCGAACAGCGCCAGCTTCACCTGGGCGAAGGAGAAACCGTCCAGCTCGCGCACCCGCAGGTTGCGGCCACGGAAGGGCACGCTCTTGCCGGCGGACTCGCCGCTGGCCAGCAGGTGCAGCTCGGCCACGGGGCAGTCCAGCTCCTCCAGCAACTCGACCAGCGCTTCGCCAACCAGACCGGTGGCCCCTACTACAGCAACATCGACGGACATCGAAAATCCCATGGGCTAGAAGGAAACAAGACGCAGCACTTTACTGCCCCCTTCCCCGCCCAGGCAATCGCGCCCGCGGCCGTCGATCGCCGTTCGCCCTCACCCTATCGGGCCGTCTCCTGCGCGGCAGCCGGCGCCGCCTGCGGCGTTGGGGTGCCCGCCACGGCGACCGGCGGCTCGGCCGCGGCCTGTTGCCGCGACTGCGCCGCCAGGCGCGCCACCAGGGTGGCGATCTGCGCGTCCTTGAGTTCGATGAGCTTGTTCAGCTTGTCCAACTGGCTCTGCAGGTCGCCGATCCGGCTGGTCAGCTCCTCGCCCTGGCGGCGCGCGCTGTCCAGGTCTTCCTGCAGCAGCGCCAGGCGCTCCGCGGCGGCCTTCGCCTGAGGCTGCTTCGAGGCCTGCCCGGAAAGCAGACGCAGGTTGTCACGAACCTCCGCCACGGCCGGCGCGGCGCCGGGCGCCGCCTTGCGGGTGGCGTCCAGTGCGCGGGGGCGTTCGCGCCAGCGGGCTTCCTGGGCTTGGAAGTGGCTCACCGCCGCGGCGTGCCCCTGGGCACGGACCTGGCTGGCGTCGGGCAGGCGCAGCACGGCGCCGACCCGCGGCCGGTTGGCGTTGCCGTCGAGGAAGGCCTGCGGGTTGAGCGCCTGGATCGCCCGCATGGTCTGCATCACCGAGGCATCCCCGGCCGGCCGGTGGCGGGAGGCGATGGCCCAGAGGGTATCGCCGGCAGCGATGCGGTGGCCGCCCGAAGGCTCCGGCGCGGCACTGACGGGCACCTGCTGCGCCGGCGGTGCGATAGCCGCCGACGGTACGGCGGATACGACCGGCGCGCTGGGCGCCTGGGCGACGGCCTGGTAGTTCGGCGGGTCCAGCAGCAGGGTGTATTCGCGCATGGCCCGCCCTTGCGGCCAGACCACCTGCAGCACGAAGTTGACGTAGGGCTCGCGCACCGGGGCGCTGGACCGCACGCGGATCACCCCGCGGCCGTTGCGCCCGACTTCCGGAGTGAAGCGCAACCCGGAAAGGAAGACGTAGTTGGGCTCCATGCCCAGCCGCTCGGCCTCCTGCTGCGGCACCAGGCTGACCTTGAGGTCCTCGCTGCCCAGGTCGCCCATGCCGCGTAGCTCGATCCGTGCATCCAGCGTCTGGCCCAGCGCGGCCTGCGAAGCGATATCCCCCAGTTCCAGCGCGCTGGCGCGCGCCGGCAGGAAAGCGGCCGCGACGGCGGCGGCCAGAAACAAATGCGCGAAGCGGAACATCCCCATCCCCTGCTGTCGATGACTCCCTCCGGCGGCCCCTGCCCGCCGGCCGGCCCCAACGGGCCGGGCAGCGAGGATAATCACAGGGCGCCGGGCGCCAGCCCGCGCTCCGTCACAGAAAACGACGCCGGCGCCGGCGACTTCGCCGTTCTGTCGAGTGATCGACTTTTTCCGCCTGTACAAAGCAAGACGCCGGCACTGGGCCGGCGTCTTCGGGGCGGGAGGCGATCAGCGCTCCAGCAGGATGCGCAGCATGCGCCGCAGCGGCTCGGCCGCGCCCCACAGCAGTTGGTCGCCGACGGTGAAGGCGCCGAGGTACTGCGAGCCCATGTTGAGCTTGCGCAGGCGGCCCACCGGGACGCTCAGGGTGCCGGTGACGGCGGCCGGGGTCAGCTCGCGCATGCTGATCTCGCGCTGGTTGGGGATCAGCTTGACCCAGGGGTTGTGCTGGCTGATCAGGCCATCGATATCGGTCAGCGGCACGTCCTTGTTCAGCTTGATGGTCAGCGCCTGGCTGTGGCAGCGCATGGCGCCGATGCGCACGCAGATGCCGTCCACCGGGATCGGGTTCTTGAAGCGGCCGAGGATCTTGTTGGTCTCCGCCTGGCCCTTCCATTCCTCGCGGCTCTGACCGTTGGGCAGTTCCTTGTCGATCCAGGGGATCAGGCTGCCGGCCAGGGGCGCGCCGAAGTGCTCGGTGGGCAGGGCTTCGCTGCGGATGGCCTCGGCGACCTTGCGGTCGATGTCGAGGATGGCGCTGGCCGGGTTGGCCAGGTCGTCGGCCACGGCGGCGTTGATCGCGCCCATCTGCTTGATCAGCTCGCGCATGTTCTGCGCACCGGCGCCGGAGGCGGCCTGGTAGGTCATGGCGCTCATCCACTCGACCAGGCCGGCTTCGAACAGGCCGCCCAGGGCCATCAGCATCAGGCTGACGGTGCAGTTGCCGCCGATGTAGTTCTTGGCGCCGGCGTCCAGCGACTGGTCGATGACGCGGCGGTTCACCGGGTCGAGGACGATCACCGCGTCGTCCTGCATGCGCAGGCTGGAGGCGGCGTCGATCCAGTAGCCCTGCCAGCCGGCTTCGCGCAGCTTGGGGAAGACTTCGTTGGTGTAGTCGCCGCCCTGGCAGGTCAGGATGACGTCGAGGGTCTTGAGTTCCTCGATGCTGTAGGCGTCCTTGAGGGTGGCGATGTCCTTGCCGATGGACGGACCTTCGCCACCGACGTTGGAGGTGGTGAAGAACACCGGCTCGATCAGGTCGAAGTCCCGCTCTTCCAGCATCCGCTGCATGAGCACCGACCCCACCATGCCACGCCAACCGATCAGACCTACACGCTTCATCGCTACTACACCTTCGAATAAGTGGTGGACCGCCGCCCCTACCCGTTCTTTGCGGGAGCCCAGGGGCGGGCGAACCGGAGAGATTACAGATTCCGCAGCGCGGCGACTACCGCATCGCCCATTTCGCGGGTCCCGACCTTCTGGCAGCCTTCGGACCAGATGTCGCCGGTGCGCAGGCCCTGGTCGAGGACCTGGCTCACCGCCTGCTCGATGGCGCTCGCCGCGGCGCCCTGGTTGAAGCTGTAGCGCAGCATCATGGACACCGAGAGGATGGTCGCCAGCGGGTTGGCGATGCCTTTGCCGGCGATGTCCGGCGCCGAGCCGTGGCACGGCTCGTACATGCCCTTGTTGTTGGCGTCCAGGGACGCAGAAGGCAGCATGCCGATGGAACCGGTGAGCATGGAAGCCTCATCCGACAGGATGTCGCCGAACATGTTGTCGGTGACCATCACGTCGAACTGCTTGGGCGCGCGCACCAGTTGCATGGCGGCGTTGTCGACGTACATGTGGCTCAGCTCGACGTCCGGGTAGTCCTTGGCCACTTCTTCGACGATCTCGCGCCACAGCTGGCTGGAGGCCAGGACGTTGGCCTTGTCCACCGAGCACAGTTTCTTGCCGCGCACGCGGGCCATGTCGAAGCCGACGCGGGCGATGCGGCGGATCTCGCTTTCGCTGTACGGCAGGGTGTCGTAGGACTGGCGCTCGCCGTTGTCCAGCTCGCGGGTGCCGCGCGGGGCGCCGAAGTAGATGCCGCCGGTCAGCTCGCGGACGATGAGGATGTCCAGGCCGGCGACGATTTCCGGCTTCAGGCTGGAGGCGTCGGCCAGTTGCGGGTAGAGGATGGCCGGGCGCAGGTTGGCGAACAGGCCCAGTTGCGAACGGATCTTCAGCAGGCCGCGCTCGGGGCGGATGTCACGCTCGATCCTGTCCCACTTCGGCCCGCCCACGGCGCCCAGCAGCACGGCGTCGGCCGCGCGGGCGCGCTCCAGGGTCTCGTCGGCCAGCGGCACGCCGTGCTTGTCGATGGCGGCGCCGCCGATGACGTCCTCGGTCAGCTCGAAGCCCAGCTGGAACTTGTCGTTGGCCAGTTCGAGAACCTTGACCGCCTCGGCCATGATTTCCGGGCCGATGCCGTCGCCGGGGAGAACCAGAATCTGTTTGCTCATCAATTTTTTCCTTCGAAAAGAGGCTACAGGCTGCAGGCCACAGGCTTCAGGCTTTTTCCTGCCGCCTATAGCCTGCCGCCTGCAGCCGTTATTTTGTCGCCCAGAGCACCAGCACGTCGGTGCTGAAGGAACCCTCGGCGTCGATCTCGAAATACTCGCGCACCTCGTCGCCCACGGAAAGCTGCAGGGCGCGGATGGCCTGGCGCATCACTTCCGGCGTGCGCATGCGCTCGACCCAGGAAGTGAACTCCAGGCGCAGGCGCTGGCGCGTGCAGGCGCTGACCGCCAGCCCCGCCTCGCCGACCAGGCGCGCCCACTCGGACGGCGAATAGTCGCGCACGTGGCTGGTGTCGCGCAGCACTTCCACCGCCTGCAGGTGGGTGTCCAGCAACGGCAGCCCGGGGGCTGCCACGTCGATGAAGCAGGCCGTGCCGCCCGGCTTCAGCACCCGGCGCACTTCGCGCAGGGCCTGGCCGACGTCGCGCCAGTGGTGGGCCGAGTAGCGGCTGAAGACGAAGTCGAACTCGCCGTCCTCGAACGGCAGCTGCTCGGCCACGCCCTGGTGCGTAAGGATGTTGCCCAGGCCGCGCTCGGCAGCGGCCGAGGCCACCACGGCGAGCATCTGCTCGGAGAGGTCGTAGGCCACCACTTCGCCGGCCAGCGGCGCGACATGGAAGCTCACGTGCCCCGCCCCGCAACCCAGGTCCAGCACGCGGGCGCCGCGGGTCGCCGACAGTCGCTCGCGCAGTTGGGCGAACTCCTCGCCCTGGGCGTGCACGGCGCTGTTCAGGTACGCGTTGGCCTGGGCGCCGAACTGGCGCTCGACCACGGCTTCATGGCGACTCTGGGTCATGGTTTTCTCCTCGTGGTGCGACGCCATTCAGGCGTCGCGGAACAACCAGGGCTGGCGCTGCTTGTAGCCGGTCTCGAAGTCGCGGATGGCGTCCGCGGCCTGGAGGGTCAGGCCGATGTCGTCCAGGCCGTTGAGCAGGCAGTGCTTGCGGAAGGCATCCACTTCGAAGTGGTACTGCTTGCCGTCCGGGCGGGTCACGGTCTGCGCGGCGAGGTCGACGGTCAGTTGGTAGCCCTCGGTGGCCTCGCACTGCTGGAAGAGTTCGTCGACTTCCTCGTCCTTCAGGATGATCGGCAGCAGGCCGTTCTTGAAGCTGTTGTTGAAGAAGATGTCGGCGAAGCTCGGCGCGATCACGGTGCGGAAACCGTACTCGTCCAGCGCCCAGGGCGCGTGCTCGCGGGAGGAGCCGCAACCGAAGTTCTCGCGGGCCAGGAGCACGCTGGCGCCCTGGTAGCGCGGGAAGTTCAGCACGAAGTCCTGGTTGATCGGGCGCCTGGAGTTGTCCTGGTTCGGCTGGCCGACGTCCAGGTAGCGCCACTCGTCGAACAGGTTGGGGCCGAAGCCGGTGCGCTTGATCGACTTGAGGAATTGCTTGGGAATGATCTGGTCGGTATCGACGTTGGCGCGGTCGAGCGGCGCGACGAGACCGGTGTGCTGGGTAAAGGCTTTCATGTTCGGTCTCCTCAGGCCTGCATCAATTCACGGACGTCGATGAAGCGGCCGGTCACCGCGGCGGCGGCGGCCATCGCCGGGCTCACCAGGTGGGTGCGGCCACCGGCGCCCTGGCGGCCCTCGAAGTTGCGGTTGGAGGTGGACGCACAATGCTCGCCGCTCTCCAGGCGGTCCGGGTTCATCGCCAGGCACATGGAGCAGCCCGGTTCACGCCATTCGAAGCCGGCTTCGAGGAAGATCTTGTCCAGGCCTTCCTGTTCGGCCTGCGCCTTGACCAGGCCGGAGCCCGGCACCACCAGCGCCTGCTTGACGGTGGCGGCGACCTTGCGGCCCTTGGCCACGGCGGCGGCGGCGCGCAGGTCTTCGATCCGCGAGTTGGTGCAGGAGCCGATGAACACCCGGTCGAGCTGGATGTCGGTGATCGCCTGGTTGGCGCTCAGGCCCATGTACTTGAGGGCGCGGACGATGGAGTCGCGCTTGACCGGGTCGGCTTCGACGGCCGGGTCCGGCACGTTCTGGTCGACGGCCAGGACCATTTCCGGAGAGGTGCCCCAACTGACCTGCGGCTTGATGTCCTCGGCGCGCAGCTCGACGATGGTGTCGAAGTGGGCGTCGGCGTCGGAGACCAGGTCGCTCCAGGCTTCCACGGCCTTGTCCCAGTCGGCGCCCTGCGGGGCGAACGGCCGGCCTTTCACGTAGGCGATGGTCTTCTCGTCGCAGGCCACCATGCCGACGCGGGCACCGGCCTCGATGGACATGTTGCAGATGGTCATGCGGCCTTCCATGGACAGCTCGCGAATGGCGCTGCCGGCGAACTCCAGGGCATGGCCGTTGCCGCCGGCGGTGCCGATCTTGCCGATCACCGCGAGGACGATGTCCTTGGCGGTCACGCCGAAGGGCAGCTTGCCCTCCACGCGCACCTGCATGTTCTTCATCTTCTTGGCCACCAGGCACTGGGTGGCGAGCACGTGCTCGACCTCGGAGGTGCCGATGCCGTGGGCCAGCGCACCGAAGGCGCCGTGGGTGGAGGTGTGCGAGTCGCCGCAGACCACGGTCATGCCCGGCAGGGTCGCGCCCTGCTCCGGGCCGACCACGTGGACGATGCCCTGGCGCACGTCGTTCATCTTGAATTCGAGGATGCCGAAGTCGTCGCAGTTCTCGTCCAGGGTCATGACCTGGATGCGCGAGACTTCGTCGGCGATGGCTTGCAGGCCGCCCTTGCGCTCGGCCTGGGTGGTCGGCACGTTGTGGTCCGGGGTGGCGATGTTGGCGTCGATGCGCCACGGCTTGCGGCCGGCCAGGCGCAGGCCTTCGAAGGCCTGCGGCGAGGTCACTTCGTGGAGGATGTGGCGGTCGATGTAGATCAGCGACGAACCATCATCGCGGCGCTTCACCTCGTGCAGTTCCCAGAGTTTGTCGTAGAGCGTCTTGCCGGCCATCAGAGATTCCTCATCAGCGTATTTCTATGCCCCTTGGGCTTGTGGGGATGATGCTATGGTCTGTCGACGAATAACTCAAATTCATATTTTTCATCCGAAGGATTCCCAAATGGAATCCATCCAGCTATAAGCTTCAAGCCACAAGCTGCAAGCGAACGCCGCAGCTTTTCTTGAAGCTTGCGGCTTGCCGCTTGGAGCTCCAAAAAATGGACCTGACCAGCCTCAACACCTTCCTCGCCATCGCCGAGTCCGGCAGCTTTTCCGAGGCCGGCGAGCGCCTGCACCTGACGCAGCCGGCGGTGAGCAAGCGCATCGCCGCCCTGGAGAGCCAGCTGGGCGTACGTCTGTTCGACCGCGTCGGCCGCGAGGTGAGCCTGACCGAAGCCGGCCGCGCCCTGCTGCCGCGTGCCTACCAGATACTCAACGTGCTGGACGACACTCGCCGCGCACTGACCAACCTCAGTGGCGAGGTCAGCGGCCGCCTGGTGCTCGCCACCAGCCACCACATCGGCCTGCACCGCCTGCCGACGCTGCTGCGCGCCTTCACCCGGGCGCACCCGCAGGTGGCGCTGGATATCCAGTTCTGTGACTCGGAAGTGGCCTACGAGGAAATCCTCCACGGCCGCGCCGAACTGGCGGTCATCACCCTGGCCCCGGAAACCGCCGAGCCGGTGCGCGCGGTGCCGGTGTGGGACGACCCGCTGGACTTCGTCGCCGCCCCCGAGCACCCGCTGGCCATGCAGGGCCCGGTGTTCCTCGCCGACGTGGCGCGGCACCCGGCGGTGTTCCCCGGCGGCAACACCTTCACCCACCATATCGTGCGGCGCATGTTCGAGGCCGAGGGGCTGACGCCGAACATCGGCATGAGCACCAACTATATGGAGACCATCAAGATGATGGTTTCCATCGGCCTGGCCTGGAGCGTGCTGCCGCGCACCATGCTCGACGAGACCGTGGTGCGCCTGCCGCTGCAGGACATCCAGCTCAGCCGTCAGTTGGGCTACATCCTGCACACCGAGCGCACCCTGTCCAACGCCGCGCGCGCCTTCATGGCGCTGCTCGACGCCCAGGCGGTGGCGCCCATGGCCTGCGTGGTCTGAAACGGCGGAAAAGAAAAAAGGCGCCTTTCGGCGCCTTTTTCATGGCTGGACCATCAACCCTCCAGCGCCGGGCGCTGGCCGTTGATGGCAATCCGCTTGGGCTTGGCTTCCTCGGGAACGATGCGTACCAGTTCGATGCTCAGCAGGCCGTTCTTCAGCGATGCACCTTGGACCTCGATATGGTCGGCGAGGCGGAAGGACAGCTTGAAGGCGCGCTGGGCGATACCCTGGTGCAGGTAGGTGACACCCTCGGAAGCTTTCTCGCGCTTGCCACCGGTGACGGTCAGCACGCCACGCTCCACTTGCAGCTCCAGGTCCTCTTCCTGCAGGCCGGCGGCGGCGACCACGATGCGGTACTGGTCGTCACCATGCTTCTCGACGTTGTAGGGCGGGTAGGAACTGCCGCTTTCGCTGCGCAGGGCGGACTCGAACAGATCGTTGAAACGATCGAAACCGACGGACTGGCGGAACAGCGGTGCGAGAGAAAGTACGTTGCTCATGCGAATCTCCTGAATAATTCAGCAAGGTCATCTATGGAGCCTGTCTGCAGGACTCCGGGAGCGGGACCCGGTTTCGGCCTCCCGCACGAATACAGATAGGGGCGCAATGGCGCCTTTCAAGCCCCCTAGCAGAAGGAACCGCCACATGCGCAAAGTCATGCTGATCACCGGCGCCAGCCGCGGCATCGGTGCCGCCACTGCGCTGCTCGCCGCGGAACGCGGCTATGCCGTTGCCATCAACTACCGCCAACGCGGTGAAGCGGCCGAAGCCCTGGTCCGGCGCATTCGCGAGGCCGGCGGCCGGGCCGAGGCCTTCGCCGCGGACGTCGCCGAGGAGGCCGAGGTGGTGCGGCTGTTCCTGGCCGTCGACAAGGCCTTCGGCCGCCTCGACGTGCTGGTGAACAACGCCGGCATGCTGGAGCGCCAGATGCGCCTGGAGGAGATGGACGCGGCGCGCCTGCAGCGGGTGTTCGCGGTGAACGTCACCGGCAGCTTCCTCTGCGCCCGCGAGGCGGTGCGGCGCATGGCCAGGTCCCATGGTGGCGCGGGCGGCAGCATCGTCAACGTGTCCTCCATGGCCTCGCGCCTGGGCTCGCCCAACGAGTACATCGACTACGCCGCGGCCAAGGGCGCCATCGACAGCATGACCATCGGCCTGGCCAAGGAAGTGGCGGCCGAGGGCATTCGCGTCAACGCCGTGCGCCCGGGACTGATCGACACGGAAATCCACGCCAGCGGCGGCGAGCCGGGGCGCGTGGAACGGCTGAAGAGCGCCATTCCGCTGGGCCGCGGCGGCCAGGCGGAGGAAGTGGCGCGGGCGATCCTGTTCCTGGCCGGGGACGAGTCGAGCTACAGCACCGGGAGCTTCATCGATGTCAGTGGTGGGCGGTAGGAGCGGATTTATCCGCGATTGCGGTGCCCGGGATCGACATATCGCGGACGGAGTCCGCGCCTACAAGGAACACCTCGCAGGATGGCGTTGAGCGAAGCGATACCCATCGCCATGGCCTATCGGGCTCCCGCGTAGGGCGCATAACGCCTATGGCGTTATCCGCCGCTCGGCAGACATCGGCGCTCCAGCCAACGGCGGATAACCGCGAACGGTTATCCGCCCTACGAAAGGCACCCGTCGTAGGACCCTGTCCGCGATAGCCGGGGGTTCCGGCACGGTTCGCGGATGAGATCCCCCCATACACCGTGCCCTTGTAGGAGCGCGCCCTGCGCGCGAATCGCGCGGCAGGGCCCGCTCCTACAGGTTGGCGCCGAATTTCCCACCTATGCCGGACAACCCGCTCGCCACTACCGGAAACGCCTCGGCTACGCGGCCTCTTCCACCTCGACCTGCAGCAGCCGGTCGATCCGCTCGCAGTCGCTCTCGCGGCGGATCTGCGCAAACAGTTCCAGCGCCTCGGGATAGCTGCGGGTGAGCATGCCCAGCCACTGCTTCAGGCGCCCCGGCGCGTAGCGTGGCGCCAGCTTGCGCCGGGCCTGGCGCCAGAAGTCGTCGAGCAGCACGCGCACTTCGTGCCAGGGCATCGGCTGCACGTCCCTGCCCTCGCGCCAGGCGGCTATCTGCCGGGCCAGGTCGGGGCGCGAGACCAGGCCGCGGCCGAGCATGATGTCGTCGACGCCGCTGATGGCGCGGCAGCGCAGGTAGTCATCGAGAGTCCAGACCTCGCCGTTGGCGAACACCGGCACCTTCACCGCGTCCGCCACCTTCGCCACCCATTCCCAGTGCGCCGGCGGCTTGTAGCCATCGGTCTTGGTCCGCGCGTGGACCACCACGTGGGCGGAACCACCGTCGGCCAGGGCGCGGGCGCAATCCAGCGCGCCGTCGGGGGTCTCGTAGCCCAGGCGCATCTTCGAGGTCACCGGGATGTGCGCCGGCACCGCGCGACGCACGGCCTCGACGATGGCGAACATCAGCTCCGGCTCCTTGAGCAGGACGGCGCCGCCGCGGGACTTGTTCACCGTCTTCGCCGGGCAGCCGAAGTTCAGGTCGATCACCGGCGCGCCCAGCTCGCAGGCGTAGGCGGCGTTTTCCGCCAGGCACTGCGGGTCAGAGCCGAGGAACTGCACACGCATCGGCGTGCCGGCGCGAGTGCGGCTGCCGTGCAGCAGTTCCGGCGCCAGCTTCTCGTAGGTGGCGAGCGGGTGCAGGCGGTCGGTGACGCGGATGAACTCGGTGACGCACCAGTCGATGCCGCCGACGCGGGTAAGCACGTCGCGGAGGATTTCGTCGACCAGCCCCTCCATCGGGGCCAGGGCAATTTGCACGGCAGGGAACCTTTAGTATCGAAGGCGGCGAATTCTAGGGGCAGTCACCGCCCGCGCAAAGCGCCGTCAGGCCGGCGTGGCGCCGAGCAGCGCGCGACCATAGCCTTCGATGAACTCGGCCGGCATGCGCTTGGGCCTGCCGCTGGAGAGCTCGATGCAGACGAAGGTGGTGCGGGCGCGCAACAGGGTCACGCCGTCGGCCGGGCGCACCAGCTGGAAGCGGCGGTCCATGCGCAGCTTCTGGTCGGACTCGACGATCCAGGTGCCCATCTGCAGTTCCTCGCCCTCATAGGCGGCGGCGAGGTAGTCGATTTCGTGGCGCACCACCGCCATGGCGCGGTCGAGGCGGCGGTATTCGGCCAGGTCCAGGCCCAGGCGCTGCGAGTGGCGCCAGGCGCAGCGCTCCAGCCAGCTGACGTAGACGGCGTTGTTGGCGTGGCCGAGGCCGTCGATGTCCTCGGCGCCCACGCTGATGTCGATGACGAAGGGTTCGGGCAGGTCCCAGGCCATGCGCTTGCTCCATTCCGGGGCCGGGTCCGGGGACCCGGCCGCATGATCGAAGCCGGCAGTTTACAGGGCTCGGCGGCGTCCTGCCCCTCCCCTGTCGTCAGGAGGCCAGCGCCAGGGGCAGCAGGTGCTGCTCTTCCTGGCCCTCCAGCAGCGCCAGCACGGCGTCGCTCAGGCGCGGGTCGGCCAGCACGCGCTGGTGGCCGCCGCCTTCCAGGCGCAGCAGGCGGCTGCGTGGCCAGGCCGCATGGATGTCCTGGGCGTCTTCCACCGGCACCTGCGGATCGTCTTCGGCGTGCACCACCAGGCCGGGCATGCCCAGCGTGTAGCGGCTTACGTCCAGCTGCGCCGCCGGCATGCCGGTGTAGGCCTCGACCTGACGGATGAAGCGATACCGCGCCTCGGTCGGCAACCCCATGAAGCTGCCGAAGCGGCGCAACACGGAAATGACCCGGCTCGGCGCGGCTATGCTGACCAGCGCCTCGGTGCGCAGCCCCATCTGGGTGGCCAGCAAGGCACTGGCGCCGCCCATGGAGTGACCGATCACCGCGCGCAGCGGCGGCAGCTCGCTGGCGGCCTCCAGCAAGGCGCGGGCGAACAGCAGCGGATGGGCTTCGCGCCCCGGCGAACGGCCATGGGCCGGGCCATCCAGCGCCACCACGGCATAACCGGCGCCGACCAACTCGCGGATCAGGTGGGCGAACTGTGTCGGCCGCCCCTCCCAACCGTGCATCAGCAGCACCGCCGGGCCTTCGCCCCAGCGCAGCGCGGAGAGGCCGAAGCGCAGGGTGATGCGCTCGGAACTGGCCAGCAGCGGCAGCTCCCAGTCGCGCGGCGGCAGCGCCCGCGGGCTCATGAAGATTTCACGCATGCGCCGCGCCGCCCATTCCGGCGCCACACGCCCCAGGGTGGCGTTGACGCCACGGATCCAGGTCAAGCTGCTCATTGCCAGGTCCTCCTTAGAGGTCTCAATTCACCGCTTTCTTGGCGGCACGCAGGACACGGTCGGACAGGTCGCCCGGGCCCAGGGCCCGCGCCAATGCCAGTCCGCCCACCATCAGGGCGATGTCGGCGAGCACGGTGTCGGCGTCCTCGGGACGCTCGGCCAGCTCGGCGACCATGAGTTCGAGATGTTCGGCCAGGGCTTCGTGGAAGCTCTCCGGCAATTGCGCCATGTCGCCCAGGGAACTGGGGATGGGGCAGCCCGGCTCCTCGCTGTCGCGGTGCCTGCGCGACAGGTAGAAGGCCGCGACCAGTTGCCGGCGCTCGCTGAACGGCATGTCCGGGTCGAAGTGCTTCAGCTTGGCCCGGCGCGTCGACAGCAGGTGGCGGAAGGCCTCCAGCATCAGCGCGTCCTTGCTCTGGAAGTGCGCGTAGAAGCCGCCGACGGTCAGCCCGGCGGCGCCCATCACTTCGCTGACGCTGGGCTCCAGCGGCCCACGGCGGACCAGGGCGTCGGCCGCGGCGCAGAGGATGCGCTCGCGGGTCTGGGCCTTCTTCTCACTCACGGCCTTTTCACTGCTGGCGGTCTTGCGGCTCATGGCGGCCTCCAAAAATATTATGAGTAAAATATTATGCTCATAATAAAAATCGGCAAGCGGCGAAGACGACCGTCGGTCGGGCAGCAAGGTTTTCGGAAGGGGAAAAACAAAAGGGCCACTCGAAAATTGAGTGACCCTATAGGCCCCGCAGAGCGGGAAAATTGGCGTCCCCTAGGGGACTCGAACCCCTGTTACCGCCGTGAAAGGGCGGTGTCCTAGGCCACTAGACGAAGGGGACGTAACCTTCGAGGAAATCCGCACTTGGCGGACCCTGGCGATTTGGTGGAGCTAGACGGGATCGAACCGTCGACCTCTTGCATGCCATGCAAGCGCTCTCCCAGCTGAGCTATAGCCCCAGATGACTCTGGCGGACGACGCGAACGCATCGTCGCTGGAATAAGTGGCGTCCCCTAGGGGACTCGAACCCCTGTTACCGCCGTGAAAGGGCGGTGTCCTAGGCCACTAGACGAAGGGGACGCAAACCTTCGATTTTCGGCTCCGCCGCGAAGCGGCGAAACCTACTGGTAATTTGGTGGAGCTAGACGGGATCGAACCGTCGACCTCTTGCATGCCATGCAAGCGCTCTCCCAGCTGAGCTATAGCCCCAAAGTACCGCTACATCTACCGTTCCGCTTCGCCCTGTGGTTCAGTTCGTCGCTGGAACGGGGCGCATCTTAAGAGTGAGGCGTAACCCTGTCAACAAGAATTTTCGACTTTTTTAAATTTTTTCTCCCAAAGAACAATCACTTAGGAAAGCCCCCAGGTTTCCCCCGTCCTTCGCCCGGTACTTCGGGCCCCGCGCATGGCGGATTCGCCCCCGGATTATGGACATGAAAAAGGCCGGGCGCCCGGAGGCGGCCGGCCTTTTGTCAGGAGGCTTCCGTCAGCCGGCGATGGCGTCGCGGATCTTCTCCCACTCCTTGGCTTCCTTCTTCGACGCCCCGCCCAGCAGCTCCAGGGCCTGGCGCAGGCGATAGCGCGACAGGTCGGCGCCGAGGATCTCCATGGCGTCGAGCACCGACACCGAGCTGGCATGGCCGGTGATGGCCGGGAACATCAGCGGCATGACGTCACGCAACTTAAGGCCCAGGTGCTCGGCCACCGCCTGGATGCAGGCGGTGATCCTGTCCTTCTCCCACTGGCGCAGCGCTTCCAGCTTCCACAGCACCAGTTGCAGGACCTGGCGCACCTGGGTGGCGTCGAGCTTCTTGTGCTCGAACAACCTGGCGTCCAGCGGCACGCCGCCGCTGAAGAAGAAGCTGGCCAGCGGGGCGATCTGGCTGAAGTTCTCCACCCGGCCCTGGACGTGGGGGGCGATCTTCATCAGGTACTCGGGGTTGAGCGCCCACTTCTGCACTTCCCGGGCGAACTCCTCCACCGACTGCTCGCGGATCCACTGGCCGTTCAGCCAGGACAGCTTCTCCATGTCGAAGATCGGCCCGCCGAGGGACACGCGGGACAGGTCGAAGTTGTCGATCATCTCCTGCAGGCTGAACTTCTCGCGCTCGTCGGGCATCGACCAGCCCATGCGGCCCAGGTAGTTCAGCAGCGCCTGGGGCAGGAAGCCCATGCGCTCGTAGAAGGTGATGGAGGTGGGGTTCTTGCGCTTGGACAGCTTGCTCTTGTCCGGGTTGCGCAGCAGCGGCATGTAGCAGAGCACCGGCTGCTCCCAGCCGAAGTACTCGTACAGCTTGATCAGCTTGGGCGCCGAGGGCAGCCACTCTTCGCCGCGCAGCACGTGGGTGATGCCCATCAGGTGGTCGTCGACCACGTTGGCCAGGAAGTAGGTGGGCAGGCCGTCGGCTTTCATCAGCACCTGCATGTCCATGCGGTCCCACGGGATCTCGACGTCGCCGCGGAGCATGTCCGGGACCACGCAGACGCCTTCGGTCGGCACCTTCATGCGCACCACGTGGGACTCGCCGGCGGCGATGCGGCGCTGCGACTCTTCCTTCGGCAGGTGCATGCAGTGGCCGTCGTAGCGCGGGGTTTCCTTGCGCGCCTGCTGCTCGGCGCGGATGGCGTCCAGGCGCTCGGAGGAGCAGAAGCAGGGGAAGGCGTGGCCCTTCTCCACCAGCTCATCGCTGTACTGCTTGTAGATGGCGCCCCGCTCGCTCTGCCGGTACGGGCCATGGGGGCCGCCGACGTCCGGGCCTTCGTCCCACTCGATGCCCAGCCAGCGCAGGGCGTCGAAGATCTGCTGTTCCGACTCGCGGGTGGAGCGTACCTGGTCGGTGTCCTCGATGCGCAGGATGAACTTGCCGCCGTGCTGACGGGCGAAGCACAGGTTGAACAGCGCGATGTAGGCGGTGCCGACGTGCGGGTCGCCGGTGGGGGACGGCGCGATGCGGGTGCGGACAGTGGTCATGAAAGCTCTCGTGAAAACCGGAATGAAAGATGCGGGCAATAGCCTGCATTCATGGGGGCGATGTTATCAGGCGCGCCGCCCCCGGCTCCAGCCGATGGGCCTCGTCGATGGGCAGGCGGTGGATCAGGTAGTCGAGGAAGGTCTTCACCTTCATGGCCTGGAAGCGCCGCGAGGGGTAGACCGCATAGAGCTCGCCGATCGGCAGTTGCACCTCCGGCAGCAGGCGTTCCAGGCGGCCGCTTTCCAGCGCCGCGTCGACGATCAGCTCCGGCAGCGAGGCGATGCCCGCCCCGGCCAGCACCGCCTCGCGGGCGAAGGAGATGTTGTTGCAGGACAGCACCCGCTGGCAGGGCACGCTCTCGTTCAGCAGCGGCCAGTAGCGCTGCGAGTCCTGGGCCAGCAGCACCGCGCGATGCCCGGCCAGGTCCTCGACATGCAGCGGCCGCCCGTGCTGCTCCAGGTAGCCGGGGCTGGCGCACAGGCAGCGGCTGGTCACCAGCAGGCGGCGGGCGATCAGCGTCGAGTCCTCCGGCTGGCCGACGGTGATGGCGATGTCCATGCCCTCCTCCAGCGGGTCGACGGTGCGCGAGCTGAGCTCCACCTCGGCGGTGATCTGCGGATAGAGGCGCATGAAGTCGCCGAGCACCTCGCCCAGGTACATCTGGCCGAACTCGATGGGCGCGGTGATGCGCAGCAGGCCGGACGGTTCCTGCTGCAGCTGCATCACCGCCTGCTCGGCCTCGGCGAAGTCGAGCATGATCTGCCGGCAACGGTCGTAGTAGGCCTGCCCCACCTCGGTCAGGCGCAGCTTGCGCGTGGTGCGGTTGAGCAGGCGCACGCCCAGGCGCTCTTCCAGCAGCGCGATGCGCCGGCTCACCGTGGACTTCTGCATGCCCAGGCTGTGGGCGGCCTGGGTGAAACTGTGGAACTCCACGACCCGGGTGAAGATCAGCGCATCATCCAGCCCCATTATTGTTCCCTATAAACAACAAAGTTTCCGAATTGTAGCGACTGCGCCCCGGCCGGGAACACTGTTACATTGGCGGAAAAATTCCGCCAAACAAACGCTCGTTTATCATGCCTGCACAATTGAAACGCCGCCTGAGCATCTTCTTCGCCCTCTTCTGCCTGGTCGCCCTGGCCTTCCTGGCGCGCTGGTACTTCATCGGCCGCTTCCAGGAAACCACTGACAACGCCTACGTCCAGGGCGAGATCACCCGCATCGCCAGCCAGCTGGGCGCGCGCATCGACCAGGTGCTGGTCACCGACAACCAGCACGTGGAAAAGGGCCAACTGCTGGTCAAGCTGGAGGACGCCGACTTCCGCCTGGCCCTGGACCGCGCCAGGGCCGCCCTGGCCACCCACGAGGCGGAGCTGGCCCAGGCGCGCAGCAAGCTGAAGGGCCAGGGCAGCACGATCGCCGCCAGCGAGGCCGACCTGAACGCCACCCAGGCCACCTTCGGCCGCACCCAGATCGACCTCAACCGCGCCCAGACCCTGCGCAAGCCCGGCTACGTTTCCGAGGAACGCGTCACCACCCTGACCGCCGACTCCCACGTCGCCCGCTCGCAAGTGGCCAAGGCCCAGGCCGACCTGCAGGCCCAGCGCATCCAGGTCGACGCCCTGAACGCCGACATCAAGCGCCTGCAGGCGCAGATCGACGCCTCCCGGGCGGAGATCGCCCAGGCCGAGATCAACCTGGCGCGCACCGAGATCCGCGCCCCGGTGGCCGGCCTGGTCGGCCAGCGCGGCGCGCGGGTGGGGCAGTACGTGCAGGTCGGCAGCCAGTTGCTGGCGCTGGTGCCCGACGAAGGCATCTGGGTGCAGGCCAACTTCAAGGAGACCCAGGTCGGCCACATGCGCCCGGGGCAGAAGGCCCGGCTGATCCTCGACAGCTTCCCCGACACGCCCATCGAAGGCTGCGTGGACAGCCTCTTCGCCGCCTCCGGCGCCCAGTTCAGCCTGCTGCCGCCGGACAACGCCACCGGCAACTTCACCAAGGTGGTGCAACGCATCCCGGTGAAGATCACCTTCGCCGCCGACAACCCGCTCAAGGGTCTGATCCGCCCGGGCATGTCGGTCGAGGCCGAGGTGCAGATCGGTGAGCGCTGACCCGCTCCTGCGCCCCGCCGGCGAACCTACGCGGCGCGACTGGATCGCGGTACTGGCGGCCATGCTCGGCGCGTTCATGGCGGTGCTCGACATCCAGATCACCAACTCCTCGCTGAAGGACATCCAGGGCGCGCTGGCCGCGACCCTGGAGGAAGGCTCGTGGATCTCCACCTCCTACCTGGTCGCGGAGATCATCATGATCCCGCTCACCGCGTGGCTGGTGCAGCTGCTCTCGGCGCGGCGCCTGGCGGTGATGGTGTCGATCGGCTTCCTGTTCTCCTCGCTGCTCTGCTCCTTCGCCTGGAACCTGGAGAGCATGATCGTGTTCCGCGCCATGCAGGGCTTCACCGGCGGCGCGCTGATTCCCCTGGCCTTCACCCTGAGCCTGATCAAGCTGCCAGAGCACCACCGGCCCAAGGGTATGGCGCTGTTCGCCATCACCGCCACCTTCGCCCCGTCGATCGGCCCGACCCTGGGCGGCTGGCTGACCGAGAACTTCGGCTGGGAATACATCTTCTACATCAACATCCCGCCGGGCCTGCTGATGATCGCCGGGCTGCTCTACGGCCTGGAGAAGAAGCCGCCGCACTGGGAGCTGCTGAAGAGCACCGACTACGCCGGCATCGTCAGCATGGCCATCGGCCTGGGCTGCCTGCAGGTGTTCCTCGAGGAGGGCCACCGCAAGGACTGGCTGGAGTCCAACCTGATCGTCAGCCTGGGCAGCATCGCCCTGGTCAGCCTGATCCTGTTCATCATCCTGCAGACCTCGCGGCCCAACCCGCTGATCAACCTGGGCATCCTGCGCAACCGCAACTTCGGCCTGTCGAGCATCTCCAGCGTCGGCCTGGGCATGGGCCTGTACGGCTCGATCTACGTGCTGCCGCTGTACCTGGCGCAGATCCAGGGCTACAACGCCATGCAGATCGGCGAGGTGATCATGTGGATGGGCGTGCCGCAGCTGTTCCTGATCCCGCTGATCCCCAAGCTGATGAAGATCATCGAGCCGCGCCTGCTGTGCGCCATCGGCTTCGGCCTGTTCGGCCTGGCGAGTTTCTGCTCGGGGGTGCTCAACCCGGACTTCGCCGGCCCGCAGTTCAACCAGATCCAGCTGCTGCGCGCCCTCGGCCAGCCGATGGTGATGGTGACCATTTCGCTGATCGCCACCATCTACCTGCAGCCGCAGGACGCCGGCTCCGCCTCGAGCCTGTTCAACATCCTGCGCAACCTCGGCGGCGCCATCGGCATCGCCCTGCTGGCGACGCTGCTGGATAGCCGCGCCAAGGTCTATTACGACTACCTGCGCGAAGCGGTGGTGCCGGTCAACGGCGCGGTGGACGAGCGCCTCGCGCAGTTGACCGCGCAACTCGGCAGCCAGCAGGCGGCGCTGGGGGAAATCAGCGTGATCGTCCACCAACAGGCGACGATCATGGCCTACAACGACGCCTTCCACGCCATCGGCATCGTCCTCGCCATCAGCATGATCGCCGTGCTGCTGACCCGCCCGCTGCCGAAGGGCTTCGGCGCCCAGGCCAGCGCTGCCGCGCACTGACCCAAGCGCGGGTGGAGGTCAGCCGACCTCCACCAGGCGTTCGCGCAGCTTGTGGATCTCGTCGCGCACCGCGGCGGCGGCTTCGAACTCCAGGTCGCGGGCCAGCTGGTACATCTTCTCCTCGAGCTGGCGGATGCGCTTGCTGATCTCGTTCGGCGAGCGCAGTTCGCCCTCGTAGCGCCCGCTCTCCTCCGCCACCTTGGCCACGCCGCGGCGCTTGCCCTTGGCGCCCGGCACGCTGGCGCCCTCGAGGATGTCCTTGATGTCCTTCTTCACACCCTTGGGCACGATGCCGTTGGCTTCGTTGAAGGCGATCTGCTTGTTGCGCCGCCGCTCGGTCTCGTCCATGGCTCGCTGCATCGAGCCGGTGACGTTGTCGGCATAGAGGATCGCCTTGCCGTTGAGGTTGCGCGCGGCGCGGCCGATGGTCTGGATCAGCGAGCGCTCGGAACGCAGGAAACCTTCCTTGTCGGCGTCGAGGATGGCCACCAGGGACACCTCGGGCATGTCCAGGCCCTCGCGCAGCAGGTTGATGCCCACCAGCACGTCGAAGGCGCCGGTGCGCAGGTCGCGGATGATCTCCATGCGCTCGACGGTGTCGATGTCCGAGTGCAGGTAGCGCACGCGCACGTCGTGGTCGCCGAGGTAGTCGGTGAGGTCCTCGGCCATGCGCTTGGTCAGGGTGGTGACCAGCACGCGTTCCTCGCTGGCCACGCGCCGGCGGATTTCCGAGAGCAGGTCGTCCACCTGGGTCGAGGCCGGGCGCACTTCGATCTGCGGGTCGACCAGGCCGGTGGGCCGCACCACCTGCTCGATCACGCGCCCGGCGTGCTGCTCTTCATAGGGGCCGGGGGTGGCGGAGACGAAGATGGTCTGCGGGCTGATCGCCTCCCACTCCTCGAAGCGCAGCGGCCGGTTGTCCAGCGCCGAGGGCAGGCGGAAGCCGTATTCCACCAGGGTTTCCTTGCGCGAACGGTCGCCCTTGTACATGGCGCCGACCTGGGGAACGCTGACGTGGGATTCGTCGATCACCAGCAGCGAGTTGGCCGGCAGGTAGTCGTAGAGGGTCGGCGGCGGCTCGCCGGGGCCGCGCCCGGAGAGGAAGCGCGAGTAGTTCTCGATGCCGTTGCAGTAGCCCAGCTCGAGGATCATCTCCAGGTCGAAGCGGGTGCGCTGCTCCAGGCGCTGGGCTTCCACCAGCTTGTTGTCGTTGCGCAGGTAGTCCAGGCGCACCTTGAGCTCTTCCTTGATCTGCTCCACCGCCTCCATCAGGGTTTCCCGCGGCGTCACGTAGTGGCTCTTGGGGTAGAAGGTGAAGCGCGGCAGCTTGCGGATCACCTCGCCGGTCAGCGGGTCGAAGGCGGAGATGTTCTCCACTTCGTCGTCGAACAGCTCGACGCGGATGGCCTCAAGCTCCGATTCCGCCGGGAAGATGTCGATGACGTCGCCGCGCACGCGGAAGCTGGCGCGGGCGAAGTCCATGTCGTTGCGGGTGTACTGCAGGCTGGTCAGGCGGCGCAGCAACTCGCGCTGGTCCATGCGGTCGCCGCGGTCCAGGTGCAGGACCATCTTCAGGTAGGACGCCGGATCGCCCAGGCCGTAGATGGACGACACGGTGCAGACGATGATCGCGTCCTCACGCTCCAGCAGGGCCTTGGTCGCCGACAGGCGCATCTGCTCGATGTGGTCGTTGATCGACGAATCCTTCTCGATATAGGTGTCGGAGGACGGGACGTAGGCCTCCGGCTGGTAGTAGTCGTAGTAGGAGACGAAGTATTCCACCGCGTTGTGCGGGAAGAAGGTCTTGAACTCGCCGTAGAGCTGCGCGGCCAGGGTCTTGTTCGGCGCCAGGACCATGGTCGGGCGCTGCACCTGGGCGATGACGTTGGCGATGCTGAAGGTCTTGCCGGAGCCGGTCACCCCCAGCAGGGTCTGGTGCGACAGTCCGGCCTCCAGCCCCTCCACCATTTGTCGGATCGCTTCGGGCTGGTCGCCCGCCGGCTTGAAGCGCGAATCCAGTTGGAAAATCGACATGGGAACCTCGCTGTGGGGTGTGACGCGGGCAGAATTGCGGCGTCAAACCAGGCGAAAGCATGCGCGATCAACTCGCAGCGTGCCATAGAGGCCTATATAATACCGGCCCGTCGACGCATCCCCCAGCGCCGTGCGCGGGGGTTGCATTTGCATTCTCACTCCCGCCTTAGAGCTGCTGCCAAAATGAGTCTGTTCTCCGCTGTCGAAATGGCCCCCCGCGACCCCATCCTGGGCCTGAACGAAGCCTTCAACGCCGACACCCGCCCCGGCAAGATCAACCTGGGCGTCGGCGTGTACTACAACGAGGAGGGTCGCCTCCCGTTGCTGCGTGCCGTACAGGCCGCGGAGAAAGCCCGCATCGAAGCCCACGCCCCGCGCGGCTACCTGCCGATCGAAGGCATCGCCGCCTACGACCAGGGCGTGCAGAAGCTGCTGTTCGGCGCCGACTCCGAGCTGCTGGCCGAAGGCCGCGTGGTCACCACCCAGGCGGTGGGCGGTACCGGCGCGCTGAAGACCGGCGCCGACTTCCTCAAGCGCCTGCTGCCCAACGCCACCGTGGCCATCAGCGACCCGAGCTGGGAAAACCATCGCGCGCTGTTCGAGGCCGCCGGCTTCCCGGTGCAGAACTACCGCTACTACGACGCCGCCAGCCACGGCGTGAACCGCGCCGGCCTGCTGGAGGACCTCAACGCCCTGCCCTCGCAGTCCATCGTGGTGCTGCACGCCTGCTGCCACAACCCGACCGGCGTCGACCTGAGCCTGGACGACTGGAAACAGGTCCTGGAGGTGCTCAAGGCCAAGGGCCACGTGCCCTTCCTCGACATCGCCTACCAGGGCTTCGGTGACGGCATCGACGAAGACGCCGCCGCCGTGCGCCTGTTCGCCCGGTCCGGCCTGAACTTCTTCGTTTCCAGCTCCTTCTCCAAGTCGTTCTCGCTGTACGGCGAGCGCGTCGGCGCGCTGTCGGTGGTCACCAACAGCCGCGAGGAGTCCGCCCGCGTCCTGTCCCAGGTCAAGCGGGTGATCCGCACCAACTACTCCAACCCGCCGACCCACGGCGCCAGCGTCGTCTCCGCCGTGCTCAACAGCCCGGAACTGCGCACCCTGTGGGAAGAGGAACTGGGCGAAATGCGCAGCCGCATCCGTAACATGCGCGTGGCCATGGTCGAGCAACTGGCCGCCCAGGGCGCCAAGCGCGACTTCGGCTTCGTCGCCCAGCAGCGCGGCATGTTCTCCTACTCCGGCCTGACCGCCGAGCAGGTGGAGCGCCTGAAGAACGAGTTCGGTATCTACGCCGTCGGCACCGGCCGCATCTGCGTCGCCGCGCTGAACAACGGCAACCTGGAAACCGTCACCCACGCCATCGTCCAGGTGCTCTGAAAAAAATCGGGGAAGTCATCGGTAGAATGTTGACTTCCCCTTTTTAATCAGTAAGATACGCCCCGTTGTTCCGCGATAGCTCAGTCGGTAGAGCAAATGACTGTTAATCATTGGGTCCCTGGTTCGAGTCCAGGTCGCGGAGCCAAATTCAAAAGCCCTCGGCACATGCCGGGGGCTTTTTCTTTGTAAGGGCCCCGGACCGTCGAGTCCAGGTCGCGGGGCCCAACACCCTTCAATAGCTTCCCAGGCCCAGCACGCCTACCCTCAACGAACCATGGCAGAACGCCGGAGCCAGACTAGGCAGCCCCGGCCAGCAGGCTCTCATAGGGGATATTCAAGCCATCATGCAGGCGCTTGATCATCGCCAGGCTGAGGCCACGCTTGCGATTCAGCACCTCTGAGACACGGCCGCTGCTGCCGATAAAGGGTTCCAGGTCGCGCGGGGTCAGCCCTCGTTGCTCCATGCTGAACTTGATGGCCTCGACGGGATCGGCCGGACCTATCGGGTAGTGCTTGTTCTCATACGCCTCGATCAGCGTCACCAGCACTTCCATTTCGTCAGCCTCAGCCGTGCCCTCTTCCGCCTGGAAGATGGATTCCAGGCGCTGGAAGGTCGCGCGCAGGTCCTCGTCGTTTCGGATGGGCTTAATATTCATTCACCGTCTCCACGTCTATCTGGTCGTACCAGGCATGGGTGCCGATGAACTTCACCCAGGCGATGCCACAGCGATACTGCATTTCCACAACCAGACGGTACTTGTTGCCACCGATGTTGAACACCACGCGGCTGTTGCCGCAGATGCTCGCGCTGCCGAATTGATTCTTCACGTCCTGTGGAGTCTTCCATTCAGCGTTGGTCGCCGCGTCGTACCAACTCTCCAAAGGAGCCTTGGCGTCTTCCTGGCCAGGAATCTCCCAGAACTTCACCAACGTGCTCTTTGCAATGACTCGCATCCGTCCCGAATCTCCCATTACGGGAGATTCTAGATCGAGAGTCGGTCGCCTGCCAAGGGCGGCCTCCTCCCATCCCTCTCCCGCCAGACATCAATCCTGAGCCCGCCGGTGCAGGCCCTCCACCTTGCCTTGAGAACGGTGCAGGTTCGTCGCTCAGGCGCCCCAACGCCTGCTCCATCTCCTCGGTCACCATCTCGGCCTGTCCTTCCAAGGTAATCGCCCCATGCTCGCTGCTGGCCATGGTCAAGCATCACCCCACCAACGCAACAATGAAAAAGGCCGGTCGCCCGGACCGGCCTTTCCATCGCGGAGCGCCTCAGTCGAGGCTGATCGCCTCCCGGTTGCTCTCCAGGATCGCCTTGCCGATGCCCTTCACTTCCAGCAACTGATCCAGGCTGGTGAAGGGGCCATTGGCCTGCCGGTAGGCCACGATGGCTTCGGCCTTGGCCTTGCCGATTCCCTTGAGCCGCTTTTGCAGCATCTCTGCGTCGGCGGTGTTGAGGCTGACTAGCCCTTCCTTCTCGTCGTGCATGGCGACCGTCGCCGGCGTCAGCTTCTCCGGCGCAGAGGCGGCGGCAGCCATGCCCGAGAGGGAAAGGGAAGAAAGCACGACCAGCAGTAGCGCGAATGCCTTATGCATGAATAACTCCTTTTAATCACTGGGTATGGCGAGCCAGAACGGGCTCGCCATTCACCTTTAGCGACAGGAGTGGGGCAAGGGGAAGAAGGGAAAATCACACTTTGAATGAATCAGGGGCTTCCTCGCCGATTGGACGAAGAGCCCCTCCTGCAACAAGGCAGCGTCCGACCGAGTGCCGGCCTTGATCTGTCAGGGTTCCATACGGCGCTGCTGGTGGACCAGGTCGACGATGTCGCCATCCGGGCAGTAGCCGTTGACCGAATCGCGCAGCAGCATGCGCACCTGGGCGTAGTCACCCCGCTCCACCGCCTTCAGCAGCGAGCCCAGCACCGCCTTGAACGCATCCCAGGGCAGCATTTCCTCGTTTGCCTTCATGATCATCGGGTGCTCGGTAGTGCCCACGTCGTCACCGATCAGCAGCTCCTCGTAGAGCTTCTCACCCGGGCGCAGGCCACTGAACTCGATGGCGATGTCGCCATGGGGCGTGCTCTCCGAGCGCACGCTGAGCCCCGACAGGTGGATCATGCGCTGGGCCAGCTCGAGAATCTTCACCGGCTGCCCCATGTCCAGCACGAAGACATCGCCGCCGCGCCCCATGGAGCCCGCCTGGATCACCAGTTGCGCGGCCTCGGGTATGGTCATGAAGTAGCGGGTGATCGCCGGATGGGTGACGGTCACCGGGCCGCCGCGCTTGATCTGCTCGCGGAACAGCGGAATGACCGAGCCGGATGAACCCAGGACGTTGCCGAAGCGCACCATGGTGAAACGGGTCTTGTTCACATGGTGCACGCCGGCCTTGTCGCCGAAGAGCACCGGCGCCGGCTCCTGGCTGAGCGCCTGCAGGATCATCTCGGCCAGGCGCTTGGTGCCGCCCATGACATTGGTCGGGCGCACCGCCTTGTCGGTGGAGATCAGCACGAAGTTCTGCACTCCGGCCTGGATCGAAGCCTGGGCCGCCTGCAACGTGCCCAGCACGTTGTTGAGCACGCCCTCGGAAATGTTGTGCTCGACGATCGGCACGTGCTTGTAGGCGGCCGCATGGTAGACGGTGTTGATCTTCCAACTGCCCAGCACCTCCAGCAGGCGCTCGGCGCTGCGCACCGAGCCCAGGATGGGCACCAGCTGCACCGGCAGGGACTCGCGGCGGATGCGCTGCTCCAGTTCCTGGTGGATGCGGTAGAGGTTGAACTCGCAGTGCTCGAACAGCACCATCACCGTCGGGCCGCAGCTCAGGATCTGCCGGCACAATTCCGAGCCGATGGAGCCGCCCGCCCCTGTGACCATCACCGCCTGGCCGCGGATGCAGTGCTCCAGCAGCTCCCTGCGCGGAGCCACCGGGTCGCGACCCAGCAGGTCGGCGATGTCCACTTCCTGGATGTCGTCCACCCTCACCCGGCCGTTGGCCAGGTCGATGATGCCGGGCACGCTGCGCACGTGCAGCGGATAGGGTTCCAGCAGCCCGAGGATCTCGCGGCGGCGCGCCCGCGAGGCCGAGGGAATCGCCAGGAGGACCTCCTGGGCGCCGGTCTCCTCGATCATCTGCTGGATATGCTTGGGCTTGAATACCCGCAAGCCGGCGATCACCCGGTTGGCGATCTCGTCGTCGTCATCGATGAACGCCACCGGGCGCATCGCCCGCCCCAGGCGCAGGGCGGCCACCAGCTGGTTGCCCGCGGTACCCGCGCCGTAGACCGCGACCTTGGTCAGGCCATCGTCCTGCTTGAAGAAGGGCACGACCTGGACTGCGCTGTACCAGTCGCCCATGAAGTATTGGCGCATGGCCAGGCGAAGGCCGCCGACCATCAGCAGGCTCAGCCACCAGTAGTTGAGCACCAGGGAACGCGGCACCGCCTCGACGACCGAGCGGTTCCAGTAGACCACCAGCGAAAGCACCAGGGCCGAGATGGTCACCGCCTTCCAGATGGCGATCAGCGCATCGTTGCCCAGGTAGCGCATGACCGCCCGGTACATGCCGAAGCGGATGAACAGCGGTATCGCGATCAGGGGCGCGGCGATGAACAGCCAGGCATGCACGCGGAAGGGGTAGGTCAGGTCGTCCGT
Organism: Pseudomonas sp. RW407; assembly: GCF_003176655.1. Classification (NCBI taxonomy): domain Bacteria; kingdom Pseudomonadati; phylum Pseudomonadota; class Gammaproteobacteria; order Pseudomonadales; family Pseudomonadaceae; genus Pseudomonas; species Pseudomonas sp. RW407. The sequence continues at coordinate 202,905 of NZ_QGSL01000088.1, forward strand.
ACCCAGGCGCACCACGAAAGAAAGCCACAGGGCCAGCCACACCAGGAACACGTCCGTGACCACCTGCAGCATTCGCTTGTAACGTCGGGGCAACCTCAGCAGGCGCTCTCGCAGCATATCCATTCGTCCTTCCCAGTCCGGGAGCGCAGTCTCCCGTTACATTGACCACCATTTCCCATGGAGTTCACTTCGGTTGGCCGTTTTCAGGCCCACCGGCACCCAGCACTGCCACGACCAGCACCAATGGAGCATAGGCAAGAATCAGTCCGGTCACGCCGTCGATCCAGCCCAACGCCACGAAAACGGCGATCGGCGACAGCCATATCAGATTAATCGCAGCCACGGACAGACTGATGGCGCGATGCTGGCCCAGACGCCGCGAAGCACGCTGGTAGGCATGGCTGCGGTGCGCTTCATGCACCCGCTCGCCACGCAGCAAGCGGCGCGCCAGGGTCCAGGTGGCGTCGACCACGAAGGCGCCCAACAGGATCAGCCACGACCAGAACAGCTGCGGAGCCTGCCAAGCCGCCTGCAAGGACAACCCTCCCAGGACGATGCCGAGGAAGCCGCTGCCGGCGTCGCCCATGAAGATTCGCGCAGGCGGGTAGTTCCAGGCCAGGAACCCCGCGGTGGCCGCGGCTAACAGCAGCGGCAGCCAGGCGGCCGAGCCCACCCCTGCCAGCCAGCAACAGAGCGCCGCACCGACGCAGACGGTGATCGCCTCCAGGCTGGCGATGCCATCGATGCCGTCCATGAAGTTGTAGAGGTTCAGCAGCCACACCAGGTAGAACAGCGCCAGCAGCGAACCGAACAGGCCCAGGTCCCAATGGCTGCCGGCGAACGGCAGGGCCGGCACGCCACCCAGCATGTAGAGCAGGAACCCCGCCCCCAGGAAGTGGCCGAGCAGGCGCCAGCGGGCCGGGACGTGGCGATGGTCGTCGACGAAGCCCACCAGGGCGATCCAGCCGCCCGACAGCAGCAGGGCAAGCATGCCGCGCGTATCGGTCAGGCCCATTCCCCAGGACAGCAGCAGCACCAGAAGGAAGCTCAGGACTATCGCCACCCCACCGCCCCTGGGCGTCGGGACACTGTGGGAGCTGCGCTCGTTGGGCACGTCCATCACACTGCGCGCGAGGGCGTAGTGGCGAACCCCGGCGGTGCCGGCCCAGGCCAGCAGCAGGGCGAGAAACGGCAACAGGAAGATCATCGCCGGGCCTCCCGGTACCAGCGAGCCGTCGCCGCCAGCGCCTGGTCGACGCCCACCGGCGGGCGCCAGCCCAGCAGCTCGCGGGTCTTGCCGATATCCACCTGCAACGAGCCCAGCACGCGCTGCGCCTGGGCTCCCCGCCCGAACAACACGGCCAGCCCCTGCAGCAAGGCGACCGGCACCGGCAGCAGCCGCGAACGTACGCCCAGTGCCGCGGCCAGGCGGCGGCACAGCTCGGCGCTGGAAAGGTCCTGGTCGTCGCTGACCAGGAAGACCTGGTTGGCGGCACGCTCGTGCCCCAGGCAGACCCGCAGCAGGTCGACCAGGTTGTCCCTAGCCACCAGGCTCCGCCGGTTGCGCACCCGCGCGAACGGCAAGGGCAATTGCCGCTGCACCGCACGCATCAGGCTGGCGAAGTTGGCCCCCACACCCGGGCCATAGATCAGCGGCGGGCGGATGACCACCCATTCCATTGCACAGTCTTCGGCCAGGCGCGACAGCGCCCGCTCCGCTTCCAGCTTCGACTGGCCGTAGGGGTCGGCCGGCGCCGGCGCGTCCTCGGCACGGAACGGCCGGCCGGGCGGCGTCGATTCGCCATTGACCTTGATTGAGCTGATGAAGATGAAGCGCCGCACCCCTGCCGCGGCGGCCTGGCGTGCCAGGTTGAGGGTGCCCTCGACGTTGACCGCGCGGAACTCGGCCAGGGGATCGTCCGCGGTTTCGCACATGACATGCACCCGGGCCGCGGCATGGACCACGACGTCCACGCCGGCCAGTGCACCGCTCCAGTCCTGGGTGGCGCTCAGGCCATCGATGGAGTGGACCTCCACGCCGGGGAACTCGCCGGGCAGGCGGGAACGCACCGCCACCGCCAGGCGCAACTCCGGTATCGCGGCAAAGGCTTCGAGAACGCCACGCCCGACAAAACCGGTGGCACCGGTCAGAAGTACTTTCAACACCACTCCTAGAGATTCAAGGCGCCGGGGCACCGTCCATGATTTCGGGCACTGGCATCACTGCTGGGGAGCAGCGATCGGCCTGAGCGTATTCCACCCGTGGCAGCCCGGGCATTGCCAGTGCAACTCGCGCCCGGCGAAACCGCAATTGCCGCAGCGATAGTGCGGCATCGATCGATACAGGCCGAGGATGATCGGCTGCATGTGGGTGAACAGCTCCTGGTCCGCCCTTCCGCCGCCCAGCGTACCGAGCATGTCCAGCAACCCTCGCCAGGAAGGCTGCTGCTGGACCTTGGCCAGCAACCGGCCGCGCCAGCCCTGCCCGTCCGCGTCGAGCTGGGCCAGGATCGCCAGCAGCGCCGGCGACGCATCCGGCGCCTCGGCCAGACGGCGCAGGCAGGCGAGGATCGCCGGCTCGACGCAACACTCGCGGCGCCGCAGCATGGGCAACAGCTCGCCGAGAAAACCGGCATCGGCCGCGCAGAGCTCGGTGATGGAAGCGTCGGCAGACTGGAAGTTGCGCTGCCACAGCTCGCAATCCAGGCGCATCAGCAAGGCGCGTACGCACTGGGGATCGACCCGCCGGGCCTCCTTGAGCAGCTCGCGGGCGCTGTCGCGGTCACCCCCACGGATGCGCTCCTGGGCCTGCTCGCAATAATAGTTGGCCAGCACCGTCTTCAACTGGGGCCGCCGCCCCACCAGGCGCGCTGCAAGCTCCACTGCACGCGCCCAGTCCTTCTCGCGTTCGGCGATGCGACGCAGTTCGTCCAGCGCCTCCAGCGAGGTGGCCTGGCCGTCGCGCCGCATCAGCTCGTCCAGCAACTGCTCGGCGCTGCCAAGCAACCCGCCGGCGATGTAGTCACGGGCGAGTTCGAGGCTGATCTGCGCGGACAGCTCGGTGTTGGCGGACGCCTTGCCCAGCAATTCCTGGTGGATCTGGATGGCCTTCTCGATATCCCCACGGCGGCGGAACAGGTTGCCGACATGAACGTGGCTTTCGAGCGTCTCCTCGTTCAGCGAAAGCCCCTGGGAAAGGCGCTCCAGTGCGTCGTCGGAATGCCGGTCGAGCAGGTTGTGCATGTTGCGCACCCGTTCGCGCAACGCCTCGTCAGCAGAAGCCGGCCGAGACCCCGGGCGCAACGAGCGGCGCCCCAGCCACCAACCGACGGCCAGGGCCAGGACGAACAGCAGCATCGCTACAACGCTGGACATCCCGGATCACTGGGTCTTCAGCGACTGGTCGCGCAGGGCCTGGTTTTCCTTGCGGAAGCGCGATACCTCGGAACGCAGCCCCGAGAGATGCAGGCGCGTGCGCGCCCGGAACGGAATGCTCAGCAGCAGGCCGATGACGCCACCCAGGACGAAGGACAGGGTGATGAAGACCACCAGCGGCCACTCAGGCGTCTGCCAGCCGAGGAAGGCCAGCTGGACCTTCTGCAGGTTCTCCAGGACGAAGACGACGATCACTGCGCATAGCAGGATGGCAGCCAGGAAGGCCAGAAAGCGTTTGAGCCGAAGCATGAAAAATCCTCGATCGTTCTCTAGCCGGCTACACGGGCTCGTTCACCCGATCGCGCAATTCCTTGCCCGGCTTGAAGTGCGGAACGAATTTACCATCCAGGCGCACCGATTCGCCGGTCTTCGGATTCCGGCCGACGCGCGGTGCACGGTAATGCAGAGAGAAACTGCCGAACCCACGGATCTCGATGCGATCGCCGGTCGCCAGAGCCTGGGACATCTGCTCAAGCATGGTCTTGATCGCCAGCTCCACGTCCTTTGCGGAAAGCTGCCCCTGATGGGTGACGATTCTCTCGATCAACTCCGACTTGGTCATGGTTTTCCCTTCTTTTTCAAGCGGCTAGATCAGCTCTAGGTTCTTTTAGCACGCAGCTCAAGCTTTGAACAGCCTAAAGGAGGGAAAACGAAAAAGGGCGACCGAAGTCGCCCTTTTTCTTGGAAGAATCAGGACTTAGCCCTGGTTCTCCATTTGCGCACGAATCAGATCACCAATGGTGGTCGGACCGGTGCTTTCTACTTCCTGCTTGCTACGCAGCTCTTTCATCGCATCCTTCTCGTCATCGACGTCCTTGGACTTGATGGAGAGGCTGATGACGCGGCTCTTGCGGTCGATGCTGATGATCTTGGCTTCGACTTCTTCGCCTTCCTTCAGCACGTTGCGGGCGTCTTCGACGCGGTCGCGGCTGATTTCGGAGGCTTTCAGGATGCCTTCGATGTCGTCGCCCAGGCTGATGACAGCGCCCTTGGCGTCAACTTCCTTGACGATACCGCGGACGATGCTGCCCTTCTCATGCTGGCCGGCGTAGCTGGAGAACGGATCGTCTTCCAGTTGCTTGATGCCCAGGGAGATGCGCTCGCGCTCCGGATCGACGGAGAGGATGACGGTTTCCAGCTCGTCGCCCTTCTTGAAGCGACGCACGGCTTCTTCACCGGCTTCGTTCCAGGAGATGTCGGACAGGTGAACCAGACCGTCGATGCCGCCTTCCAGGCCGATGAAGATACCGAAATCGGTGATCGACTTGATGGTGCCGGAGATCTTGTCGCCCTTGTTGAAGCGGCTGGAGAAATCTTCCCACGGGTTGGACTTGCACTGCTTGATGCCCAGGGAGATACGACGACGCTCTTCGTCGATGTCCAGAACCTGAACTTCCACTTCGTCGCCAACCTGAACGACTTTCGACGGGTGGATGTTCTTGTTGGTCCAGTCCATTTCGGAGACGTGTACCAGGCCTTCCACGCCCTCTTCCAGCTCGGCGAAGCAGCCGTAGTCGGTGAGGTTGGTGACGCGGGCCATGACGCGGGTGCCTTCCGGGTAACGAGCCTTGATGGCAACCCACGGGTCTTCGCCCAGTTGCTTCAGGCCCAGGGATACGCGGTTGCGCTCGCGGTCGAACTTCAGAACCTTGACATCGATCTCGTCGCCGACGTTGACGATTTCCGACGGGTGCTTGATGCGCTTCCAAGCCATGTCGGTGATGTGCAGCAGGCCGTCTACGCCGCCCAGGTCCACGAATGCGCCGTAGTCGGTGAGGTTCTTGACGATACCCTTGACTTGCTGGCCTTCCTGCAGGGATTCCAGCAGGGCTTCGCGCTCGGCGCTGTTCTCGGCTTCCAGGACGCTACGACGGGAAACGACAACGTTGTTGCGCTTCTGGTCCAGCTTGATGACCTTGAACTCGAGCTCTTTGCCTTCCAGGTGAGTGGTATCACGCACCGGACGGACATCGACCAGGGAACCCGGCAGGAACGCGCGGATGCCGCTGACGTCGACGGTGAAGCCGCCCTTGACCTTGCCGTTGATAACGCCCTTGACCACTTCATCAGCGTTGAAGGCAGCTTCCAGAACCAGCCAGGATTCGGCACGCTTGGCTTTCTCGCGGGACAGCTTGGTTTCACCGAAGCCATCTTCAACCGCGTCCAGCGCAACGTGGACTTCGTCACCCACCTTGATGGTCAGCTCGCCCTGTTCGTTGTAGAACTGCTCGACCGGGATGACGCCCTCGGACTTCAGGCCGGCATGCACGGTGACCCAGTCACCGTCGATGTCGACCACGATGCCGGTGATGATGGCACCCGGCTGCATGTCGAGGGATTTCAGACTTTCTTCAAAGAGTTCTGCGAAGCTTTCGCTCATGTTTATACCTGTAGTCAAAGGCCTGTAGGCCCGGCTCCGCGCCACCAGCGAACGCGGTCAAGTGATGAAAAAGAAGCCAGCAGGATCGAGACTGGTATCCTGCCGGCCCCTGGCCGCGCCCGGCCGAAGCCGGGCACTCCACATTCAGTTTTTACGGGTTGCTCCGCCAGATAGGGACGAAAGCCTCCCAATACAAGGTCTGGAATGGTAGCAATCACTGTCGATAGCGTCAAATAGGCTTGGTGCCTATTCTCCCCACCCATTCGGCGCAACGCCGCAGGGGCTCCGTCGCTCGCCAGGACCTGCTGGACAGGATCGACTCGAGGCGCCCAAGAGTTGCAGAAAGCTCTGCGCGCAAGTCAGACTGCGTGGCCTCCGAGGAGGCAAGCGCTCCACGCAGGCCCTCCATCGACACCAGAAGAGCATCGCGCTCCCGCTCCACTGCCTGGAGCCGGGCCAGATACGCTTGCTCCTGTGCCTCGAACCAGGCCGCCGCCTGCCGATGTGCAGTCTCACCCGCCTGGACGGTGGATTCCAGGCGAGATATCCAACCGACCAGTTCTGCCTCTCGGGCAACCAAACGCTTATGGTCGCTGAGGTACCACTGGGCGGTCCTCCAGGACTCCTGGTCCATTTGTCCGAAATGTCGCAGCAATGGCCATACGTCGGCAAATTGGCGTTCCATGGCCTCGATCCGACGAACGCAGACCTGTTCTTCATCCCTGGCCAGCCCGCACAGCAGGTCATGGAGTTCAACCAGGGCCGGAAAGGCATCTGCATGCTCTCGCAGAAGCGATGCGTCGAAGCACGTATGCCGCAGGGAACGGTCCAGGATGCCCACGGAGAAACACTGGAACGACGCCTCCGAGAATGGCAGGCCCAGACGATCGGCAATCCGCAGCAGGGATTCACGCGGCTGCGCCATGAACATGTCGTAGTCGACTACGACCATGCGCCTGGTAACCGCGAATCGCAAGGCCCTATACATGTGCTCGTACCACAGCATCAGGCTCTTCGCCGTGGAAAAGCCGTCGCGCGCCTGTAACGAGGCGGCCACGCTCAACGGATGGCGGACGGGGACCACCAGTGCAACATCCACCCTTCTGGCATCCAGCAGCGGCATCCAGAAATCCATAAGACGCGGCAGGCGCGGATCCTTGATGCCAAACAGGTCATGGCAAGCCAGGCGTTGATCCAGCAACAGACCCATTCGCCGCTGCAGAACCTTGCCAGCCTCGCTACCCAGCAGGCCGGCGCCATCGACACCAACACAGGAAGACGAAGAGCCTTGCGCCGCGAATACCTGTTCGTTCAGTTCGACAATCGCGCTGTCCTCCCAAAACCCCCTGGGATTGTCCGGCCTCGGCGCGATGAGGTGCTCCCCGAAGTCCACCCCCAGGCACTCCAGCGCCGCGGACAACAGGCTGGTACCGGAACGATGCATGCCAAGTGTCATGACTACCGTTTTCAATTCATTTCCTACCTGACTGACAACGATCCCATCGAGCCGGTCCATCTCCACGTTCGACTACGACGTCTTGCGGATGGAGAAACCGGGCAGCGCCGGGCGCCTGGGGCACGACCAGAGCGCCAAGCCAATCCCGGGTCGCGAAGTAGTTGCTCACGAACGCAGCGCATTGACTCTCATCCAGGAGTCCGGACAACCGATAGACGGTGGCGGCGCGCTCGACCAACCAGCCGGGTGGCTCAGCGCAATCCTCGATGAGCAAGTGCAGCGTCGCCTTTCCGATGAGAACCTCCAGTTCCGGTCGAGAGCATTGCTTGATATCGCAGCCTCGTTGCAGGCAAACCACAAAAATCCGTACCGGCGGACGCCGATACTGGCCCGGCCGTGACAAATTGAGCAGCGGTTCATCCACCAGCCGGCGGCGATATCCATCGGCCAGCGATTTTCGCCAAGCCGAGTTGGCGCAAAACTCCCGATGCGCCAGGCGCAACTCTCGGCAGGCCTGGCGCGGGCGACGGTTGGCATGCCCCAGTCGCGACCTGGGGTGCCTCCGATAGAACATCAGCGCCTCGCCTATCACCCTGCCCCGTACTCCCAAGCTCGCCAGGCGGATCCAGAAATCCCAGTCCTCGTACAAGGCACTCCGGACCTCGGAAAAACCGCCCACAGCCGCCCAGGCAGAACGCGAGAACACAGCCGAGACCCCAAGGTGATTGACGTGGGCCAGCAACACCGGATCGAGGTCTCGGGTCTTGACCAACCGCCGCTCCCTTCCGAACAGTTGCAGCCAGCTATGGGCCAGCCCCAGGCCTGCATCCGCCTCCAGCATGACCACACACTTCTCCAGGTAAGACGGAGCCAGAAGGTCATCGGCGTCCAGGCAACAGACATACCGCCCTCGAGCCTTAGCGATGCCCGCATTGCGTGCAGCCCCGGGGCCGACATTGGCTTGCCGGAGAACGGTCAATGAGGTGAGCCGCTCGAGCAACACGAGCAGACGACGAGTGGCGGGATCATCGGAACCATCGTCTACCAGGATGACCTCGAAGTCCTGCAATGTCTGCTCGCGCAAACTGCGCAGCGCCTGCAACAGATAACGGCCATAGTTGAAGCAGGGAATGACCACACTGACCAAAGGCAATTCAGAGGCCCAGGGTTCAGCCGTAGCAGGTTCGCCAGGCAGACTTCCGCATGGGCGCGAGCCCAGCATCCAATGGAGCGCAGCTCGGCCCGGATTCCCCGTCATACGCCGTAATGCGGGCCGGCACAGGAACCAGAACCGCTCTGCTCCCGAACGAATCGCCTCTGCCATCGACATAAATGGCACTCACTCGACCAGCTGCGGTGCGGCACATGTCGGCAAGTATCCCGGCACGGCGGCAACCTCTCGCGTAAAAGTGGCCCAGACATGCCGCCCGCGCATTCGGGCCTGGGCATTGGTCACTTTCCTTTCGGCCCGCTGAGGATCCTCCAGCACTCGCCTGATCATCTCGACAAAGGCAAGCGGCCCTGCCGCAGCATCGAGGGGATAGCCGCTGTCCTCCTCGACCAGCTCCGCTATACCGCCCACCGTCGGCGCGACTATGGGAAGGCCTGCGGCAGTAGCCTCGAGCAGGACGTTCGGCAAACCGTCGTAGGCGGAGGTATAAAGGAAAACGCCATAATCACCCGCCTGGGCGATTGCCGCGAAACTGTCGAAGCGGCCAACCAGGGAAACGTTCGGCAATGCCTTCAGGCGCTGCAGCACATTTGAGTCGTAGGCGGGGTCGGCTTCACCATGGACATCGAAGCCCACCTCCGGCATGGCCCGGGCGATTTCATAAAGCAGCTCGGGGCGCTTCTGAGCGGCCAACCGTCCCGCCCACAGCACCTTCCTACCCACTCCAGGCGCGCTGACGATCTCGCCGATGAAGGGGAAATACAAAGCATGCAGACGCTCCCGCGGAAGGCCGTCACGCCGCTGGATGAGCTCGAGAAAGTGCTGGTTGTCAGTGAAAACACCAGCCAGGTGCATCCATGCCTTCGGCAGGAACTCTGTGGCATAGCCACAACGCACCCCGTTGCGGTCGACATCGTCGCAGTAGACGCTGGCAAACAGGCGCTTGCCACTGCTAACCAGCGGTTTGCCGAATCGCTCGAACAATTGCCAACCCAGCAACGAATTGATCAGGTGCAGCGTACTGGCCGGACTCTGCAGCAGCAGCCGCAGCAACACCAGTTCACGATCCTCGTCGCCGGCATGTCGCGTCAGGCGTCCGAACTCGACCACCCTGGCCGCTGCCGGCAGGCGATTGATCCAAGGTGAGAGGACATCCCGGGTGATCACCACCGTCACCCGCAACCCCTGCTCCACACAAAGGTGAACATGGTGCAAAGTGCCCAGATCGGCCCCACCTCGCATCATGTGGGGAATGAGGAAAATCACTTGAGGCCGGCTGTCGACGAAATCAGCCAGCAATTCCCGGTAGAGCGCCGCTGCATGAGGATCCTCGCCTGGCTGCCAGGAACGGAAGCGGCCGAGCAGCTCATCGCTGGGATATAGCGCCGGCTCGATATGCGACAGTTCGCGTAATTCCTCGACTATCCAATGCGGCAGCGCTGCCGCTGCAGCGCCCTGAATCGGCGCAGCCTCCGGAAAGTAGCGATACTTGAGACGGCGGCAGGACACCACGAACTGCTGCAGCTGTCGCTCATTCAGGCAGCATCGCAGAAGCGCGAACATCCATCTGTAGGCGTGCCAGGCAAGCCATGCGAGGAGTTTCTTCAGACGTACGGACATCAAAACCTCTTACTTCCAGAATCCATCGGCGAAGAATGGCCCCGGGCGCACGACGACCTGCTGTCGCAAGCCGGCGCTCTGCCGGGAACCGGCAGGCTTGCGCCGATAGAACAACGCCGTCTGCGGCGCTGTGGTATGGCGCGCTCCGGCGGCCAGGGTAGCGAGGCTCCAGTCCCAGTCCTCGTAGCCGAAGCCGGTCCTGGCCATGTTCGCCTCCCGATAGGGGCAACGCAGGAACAGTTCCCGAGACGCGAACACCGTCGAGGCCCACAGATGGTGTTTGAAACAGGTCTCAGGGCTCCCCTTCCCGGTTAACTGATCGCTCTGCCGGGAAAACTCCCAGGACTCGCCGAAAGTCAGCAGATAATCGGTATGCACGACTACCTCGCCAGACTGCGCAGCCAGGGCGCTCGATGCCTCGGTAATCCAGTTCGCCGAACAATAGTCGTCGCCATCGAGAATGCCGATCAGTTCGCCGTCCGCCTCACTGACTCCCAGGTTGCGCGCCAGGCCAGGATCCCCCAGGGATGCCTCTATGACTCGATCCGTCGGACGCAATACCGGATGCTCGCGGACCATTCGCAGCGTGAACGGATCGGCATGGTCCAGTACTGCCAACAGTTGTACTTCGTGCCCGAACAGCTCGGCATGGCTACGCATGCGTTCGAAGCCGAACAGCGACCACTGTCCCAGTGTGCGCTCGCGATGGAAGGTCATAACCACGCAGGACCTGGACATGGTCTCAACCGACCTCCGACAAGTGACGAGAAAAGAAGACACCCGGCCTGGGTACGCCGGCTGTCCCTTTGCGCTGGACAGGGAGCGCCTCGGGTGCTCCGCGACAAAAGGCGGCAGTACCGCTAGCCAGGGTGTGGGCGCGACCGGAAGCGATGACCTCCAGCCCCCAGTGCCAGTCAGGAAAAGCGAAGCCCGTCTGCTCGGTGAACACAGGCTGATAGGGCACGGCCTCGAATACCTCGCGACGGGCAAAAACCATGGCGCCCCATGGATAACTCTTGAAGCAGCTCGCCGAGCTGTAAGCATCCACCAATTGATCGATGCAACGGGCATAGGAGAAGGCCTGGTCGTGATGCAGGAGATACTCGGGGTGCACCACCACCCGACCTCCACAACGCCGTACGACTCTCTGCGCCTCTACCAGCCAATTGGCGCTGCAGTAGCTGTCGCCATCGAAGATACCGAGACACTCGCCCTCCGCCAGGCCTATGCCGGCATTGCGGGCCAGGGACAGGTCACCGTGCTCGACCTCCAGCAGTCGGTCCGTCGGCTGCAGAGCCGGATGCTCATTGACGATCCGCCGGGTATCGTAGTCAGGACGGTCGAGTACCACCACCAACTGGACCGACAGGCCATGGAAAGCAGTCCATCGACGCATGCGCTGACAGGCCCATAGACTCCATTGGGCCCGTATGCCTTCGCTGCCGAATACGCCCACAAGGCTGATCACCGGCGGCATGGCGTCCATCTCGTGCCCTTTTATTTCCCCCATATCGGTACGACCGTCAAAGTACATATCCCAGACTCCCGGCAACGTCACTCACCACGGCGGCGACCAGCTCACGCTCATGCTCGTCCATCTCGTTACCAAGGCAGGACAGTGGAGCCTGATCCGGCAGAGAAGCGCTCCCCAGCAAGCGATCGAGCATGCCGGAAGGCTCGCTGACCAGATCCTCGTATCGCATCCAGCGCAGATGCTGCTCCATTTCCAGCAATTGGCAGGCGAGGTAGCGCCACCAGAGCGCCCGGCGCACAGGCAGGCAATCGCATGCCACGACTTCCCGCAGCATCTTGCGCTGCCAGCCGCTCAGGCCGGGATCGTCCGGATGGCCGACTGGCTGTGCCTGCACCGCCGCCGTACGCAGGTGTTCGAAGGTCCGCTTCCAGGAAGACAGACTGTCGTAGGGGTGGCGAACAAGCGCGATGCAGGTGGCGTCGGGCATAACCCGATGCAACTCCGGGAGACGCGACAGGTACGCCAAGGTGTTCTTGGTCCCCAGGGTGAAAGACCTGCTCTGGAGTTGCGCCCGATAAGGCAGTCGGTGGTCGAACTCGCGGGCGGTATCGTCCACCAGACGCCCCTCCACGTGCTTGTTCGGCACAGGCAACCCCGCCAGCAGGTCACGACGCAGTTCGCCATACAGCCGCGGAATTCCCCACGGAGTGGCACCGCTCGCCAGTGCCGGAAACACCTCGGCGGGCTCATTGATGATCACGGTGTCCCGACGTTCCGACAGCAGCCGACACAGATGGCTGGTACCGCTACGTGGCAGGCCGGTAATCAGCAGATCACGCCCAGCATCCTCCAGGCACGGGCTGACACCAGAACCGGCGAACCAGGCGGGTGAATAGGCCCGCACATCCACGGATTGCCGGAGCACCTCGGCCAGTTCGGGGAAACGTTGCTGGAGCCCTTGCATGTCGCCCAGCAACTCAGGTTCACGCGCCAGCACCGGAAGGTCGTGATAGTGGCAGAAGAAAGGCCCCCTCCCCGACTTGCCCAATGGTTTCAGGTGCAATGGAAAGTTGTAGCGCTCATCCAGTGAGCGTATCCGCTTCTGCAATTGCACCAGGGCAAGCGGCAGTGCCAACTGGTCCAGCCAGGGCCATTTGTGCTCAAGCCCCGGCTCTTCGACGAGGCGCTTGGCCACCCTTAACCAGGATGCGGCGAATTGCCCGGCATCGCGCACCCAGATGAAGCCGGCGTTGAAATACCCGGGCATGACCTCCTGATCATGGCTGGCCAGTACTCGCATCTGCGGAAGATCGAGCCCCAGCACCCCGTACAGACGCCCCCAGTAGTTGGCGTCGGTGGGTACCAGAGCCATATCCGCAGGCTTCAGCGCCGCTTCGGCCTGACGAAGCGCATCGAAATCCGGCGCGTGCAGGCAGTACATGTCCGTATCGAGAAACAAGGTGTGCTCATACCCCTCCCCCAGGGCCAGAGCGGCGAACTTATTGCCGATGGGGTACGCCGTACCGAAGGGGTTCTCGATCTCCCGAATAGGAATGGCGAGGCGGTCGTACAGGTTGTGCGAAGCTTCGCTGAGCGCGCCCCAGGACGACGCGGGAGTGGCCAGGGCGGCCAGGATGGGGACCTTTTCTCCAAGCCTTGCTCTGAGAGAGGTCGCCAGCAACGCTGCCTTGTACTCGAGCGCACCGCCATGGGTAACGAATACCACGCAGAAGCCAGGAGCGACTCGATCAGGAAGTGAATGGGTCATGGTGCGTGCAGCAACTCGAAGGAGCCATGCAGGTTGACCACGGCATCGAAACGCTTGATGGGATTGTTGATTCGGAAAGTCGCTGCGTTCACCTGCTTGTCCAGCAGTTCGCAGAGTTCATCCGTCAACGCGTCATCCAGGCGTACCGTCAGGGCATAGTCGCCTGCCTGCAGATCGCCAGCGAAGCTGATGCGTACATGCAGAAGTCCATCGTCCCCCGTCGGCAACTCGATGCCCTGATGCGAATTGTTGAATGCGTAAAGGTTGTATCCCCGCAGATCACGAAGAACCAAGGTGATCCTCGGCCTCGATACAGGCTGGAATAGCCTGGCCACCACCTCGACCACTATCCGTTCACCGCTATCGAAAGATTCACGCCACTCTCCGGCGGTTCCCAGACGCAATTGCTGAATCCGCCCCTTGGCGTTGCCAAACGCCAAACCTCCATTACCAAGCGCAAGGTCGGTACCGCGTTCACCCACACGGTCTACAGCAGCACCCGCCTGGCTATCGCGCTGGTAGAGTTCGCAAGCCGTCTCGCAATCGCCGTCGAATGCAACCTGACCATCCCTAAGGTAGATAGCCCGGCTGCAATAGCCTTTGATCAACTGCGCATCATGGGAGACCAGCAAGATGGTCACGCCCCTGGCCAACAACTCGTCCAGCCTGCTCAGGCATTTGAACTGGAAGGCGGCGTCGCCAACCGCAAGGGCCTCGTCGACGATCAGCAGGTCGGCGTCGACATGGGCATTCAGGGCGAAAGCCAGGCGGACGTACATCCCGCTCGAGTAGGTTTTGACCGGTTGGTCGATAAAGGGGCCTATGTCGGCGAACGCGATGATCTCTTCCAGTTTTCCGGCGATTTCCTCACGGCTCATGCCGAGCAGCATGGCGTTGAAGATCACGTTGTCCCGCCCGCTATGCTCGGGGTCGAACCCCATCCCCAGTTCCAGCAGCGCGGCTACCCGACCATGGACCTGCGCCTTGCCCCGGGACGCGCGCAAGGTCCCCGCGATGATCTGCAGCAGGGTCGACTTTCCTGAGCCATTCCGGCCGATGATGCCCACCACCTCACCTGCCGACACCTGGAGCGAAACGTCACGCAAGGCCCAGAACTCGCGGTGAAAGCTGAAACGCTTGCCGAACAGCGCCTGCAGGAAACGCTTGCCGGGGCTGTCGAACAGATGGAAACACTTCCCAAGCCCGGCGACCTGGATCATGGGGTATCGCTCAACACTCATCTCGTTACCATTGGCCGGCGACTACATGCTCGCCAGCACTTTCCTGTTGATTTCACGAACGTCGTAACGCGCTTCGGCAATCCGCCGGCTCTCCTTTCCCATCCGCAGAATGAGTCCGGGGTCATGGATGAAACGAGCCATCACCTGCTTCAGGGCCGCAGGGCTGCGGATCGGCACCAGAAAGCCGTTGACGCCGTCGACGATGCTTTCCCGGCAGCCCACCCAGTCCGTGGTGATCACGGGCCGCCCCAGTGCCATTGCCTCCTGGATGCACCGCGGAATGCCCTCGCGGTAATAGGAGGGCAGCACCAGGACGCTGGACTCGTTCAGCCAGCCCCGCACATCCCTCACCCAGCCGACCCAACGCACGGAGCCTTCCTCGTTCCAGCGGAGAATTTCCTCCCGCCGGATGGAGTCCGGATTCACGTCCGTGTCGCCAAGGACGATGCATTCGATCTCGGGGTGCTCCGCCTTCAGGGCGCGGGCAGCCTCGACGAAGTCCTGGATACCCTTTTGCTGCAGAAGGCGGCCGACGAAGATGAAGACGACCGGGCTCACCGGCGGACGCGATGGAAGGAAATGCGTCAGGTCGAGGCCGATGCCTGGCAACAGCACGACCTTTTCCGCCGCTACCAGGCCGCCATGCACGAAAAGCGCGTAGTCATCGGCATTCAGCAGAAAAACGCGCCGGGATGATTTCAGGGTGATGCGATAGAGCTGGCGCACGAGTCTGCGCAACAATCCTCTGGCCGGGCTCGATGCGTCGACTTCCGAGAAGACGTAGCCAGCCCCCTCGATCATCGAATAGACGATACGAACCCCGGCCAACCTGGCGGCCAGGCCGCCGAGGATCACCGGCATGGGGAAGTAGCTGAACACGGCATCCACCCGGCAGGAACGTAGCTGCCATGCGGTTTTCACGACTGCCCACAGCGCCGTGAGCGGATTCATGCCGCTGCGCCCGATGCAACCCCGCACCGGCGTCGCCCCCAGTTGGCGAAGCTGCCTTCTGGTGTGATCGTCGTGATCGGGCGCAAAGGCGTATACCTCCACGCCCCTGGCAACCATGTCGCGAATCAGCTCGCCGCGAAAGTTGACGATCGAGAAGGCCTGGTTCGAAACCAGCGCCAACCGTCGGAAGCCGAGGTCGCCCGCGTCGGGCCGGCCTGAAAGCGTCATGCGTCCAGGCCCGACGTCTGCCAGCGCCAGACATCGGCCACTATCTGCCCGATGTCCTTGCGGGATTTCCAACCCAGTTCCCTCTCCACCTTGGCGACATCCGCCCAGCTTTCCGCAATGTCCCCCGAGCGACGGTCGCGAACCTCATAAGGTATCGGTTTGCCGCATGCCGATTCGAATGCCTTGAGGACCTCCAGAACCGAGTATCCCCGGCCCACGCCCATGTTCCAGACATGCGCGCCGGCGTGCCGGAAAAGAAAGTCCAGGGCCTGCACGTGCCCCTGGGCCAGGTCGCAGACGTGCACGTAGTCGCGTACCCCCGTACCGTCGGCCGTGGGGTAATCGTTTCCATATACCCCCACGGTCGGCTGCTGGCCTACGGCGACACGGCCAACGATGGGCAACAGGTTGTTCGGCTGGCCTTTGGGGTCTTCGCCAATCAGGCCGCTGGCGTGGGCACCCGCGGGATTGAAATAGCGCAGTATCGCTACCGCCCAGCCTGGGTCGGTCGCAGCGAAGTCCCTGATCACTTCCTCGGCGAAGAACTTGCTTCGGCCATAGGGATTGACCGCCCGCCCTGCCGCATGCGTTTCAGCAACGGGGACGCTTTCGGGATCGCCATAGACGGTGGCGGACGAACTGAAGACAAGGCGACGGGTTCCCGCCTCCTCCATCGCTTCCAGCAACGTCAGGATGCCGCCGACGTTGGTGGAGTAGTAGTCCAGTGGCAGCCTTACGCTTTCCTCCACGGACTTCAGCCCCGCCAGATGGATGACGGCATCGATGGTGTGTTCGGAGAAAAGCTCCCGAAGCAGTGAGATATCTCGAACGTCCCCCTTCACGAAACGCAGGGACCTGCCGGTCAGGGCCTCTATTGTGTCGAGGGTGGCCTGGGAACTGTTGGCCAGGCTATCCAGAACAACGACATCGGCCCCCCATTCCAGCAAGTGCACGACCACGTGGGAGCCAATGAAGCCCGCTCCGCCTGTCACCAACACATTCATCGCTACACCAGTGAAAACATCGCGCATCGAAAAAAGTGGAGAGGCGATTCGCATCGCCTCTCCACGACCTCATGGCATAAGCCGGAGATCAGTTGCGGTTGTTGCCACCGCGATGGTTGACAGTGGTGGACGGACCGGAATCGCCGTTGAAGTTGCCCTGGGTGGTGGAAGTCATGTTCACCAGGGTGCCATTCGGCGTACGGATCAGACCGAGCGCCTCGCAGGTGGGGAACTCGCCTTCGATCACCAGGCGGGCACGGCCACCTACGCCATTCCAGTCGTTACCATTGACACCGAAGGCGGAAGCGACCTGCTCCACGCTGTAAACGCCGGTTTCGTGGGCCTGGAGGACTTCCTTGCCGCTCTGGTCGACGATGTAGGCACTGCCGACTTCCGGGTAGCGCTTGCCGTTCTGGTCGAACAGTACGCCGCGGACCTTGCCGGAACGACCGCTGTCGCTGGTGTTGGTCAGACGGATGAAGAACGCATCGGCGTTGTTGGCGGCCGGCAGGTTGAACAGGCTGGCGACGCAGCTGCTCTTCCAGAAGTGGTCGATTTCACCACCGTTGATCACCCGGTCGACGTAGCGGACGTTACCGAAGTCGATGCTCAGCGGACCTACGGCGAAGCTCTGCTGGGCAACCATCGCGTCGACGCCATTGGACTTCACGCAGACGTTGTAGGTCTGATTGACGTCGCCATTCACCAGGCTCAGCGGCAGCCTGGCTACGCCATTGGCCCCCGTGTTCGCCAGGATATCGGCAGCGCTCCAGGAGTGAGCGGCAGCGGCGCTACCATCGGCAAACCCCTGGCAGGTGCCGGCAGTCAGCCCCACCGAGTCGATGCCGCTGAAGTTGCCGCTGACGTAGCTGGACAGCTTGTCACTGCCGTTGAAGCCGAACACGTTGCGGCCGTCTTCGTTCAGCACGTCCTGGTTGACACCCAGGCGCACACTGCCCAGACGAGCGTAATTGACGCCGTAGTTGGTGGGATCGGTCAGTTCCGGCTGGGCGGAAACGCTGGTGTCGAAGCTCTTGTCCTGGTTGGCCAGGTCCAGCGAGTGGAGAACCTGGTACTGCCCCCATGCGTTGACATTAAGGACATCCCAATAGACCGCCGGCAGGGAGGTGAATACCATCAGCGGCGGAGCGGAGTCGTTGTTCTTCGCGTCGCCGCCGTTCGGGCCGGTGGTGGTGTCCAGCTGGGCGGAAACGGTGACGTTGAAGCGGCGCTCGTTCAGCGGATCGTCCAGCATGTCGACGTTGGACTGGCTCAGGAAGGTCGCGTCCCCCTGCAGGGCGGCACGCAGGCGATCGACCCGCGCAGGCTGCTCGTTGGAGGTGTTGTTGGTGCGGAAGTTGAAGTGAACGATGGAACTCTCGGCCACCGCTTTCGCGATTTCCGCGGCGCCGGCGCTGTCCAGCGTGAGGCTGAGGGTGTTGACCCCGGTGCCGCTGGTGATGGCGAAGCCTTCGCCGGCCGGCAGCGTACCGATCTGGATCTGGTTGGGGGTGATCGTGTTGGCGAACTGCGCCACGGTACGATCCAGGGTCAGCTTGACGGTATGGCCGACGGCGACCTTGTCCGCCTTGGCCAGGTCGATGGCGTATTTGAGATCGGGCAAGTCGAATTGGGTGGTTTCGGAAAGGTTGCCGAAGACTTCCTGCGCGATGGTGATGTTTGCGGCGCGGCTGACGTAGTTCGCACCGGTCTCGATACTCACGCCCTCCTTGTAGTTGGCTTGGCCCGGAGCATATTGATCATCGGCCCCCGGAGAGTTCTGGAGAATGGTCCCGTTGGAACTCTGACCAACGACGATGCTGACGACGCCGGCATTGGCCGCACCGGCGAACATGGCAGAGACGATAGCCGCGCTCAGCAGTGTTCTTTTCAACATTATTTCAAGCTCCTAACTTTTCTGGAATTTCCATTCAGCCGGTCGACTGGGTCGCCGACGACAAATTACATACGGACCTTATTTTCGTACCTGAAGCGGAAATGACACCCTGAGCTCCGCGCCGGGCAAGGCTCGCCGAATACCACCCAGCCAATTCCGACCGGGCAGAACAAGGAAAACGCAATACGGCCATATGATTTATTTCGCGCCCTTCCACAACTTACAGCCATGCCTGACTGAATGTGGGAACAGCGCAAGCCAACACCAAGACAGCACTAGCTTCAGGCAGCTTTATATATTCGGGTTTTCCTCAAAACAACGGACAAAGCCTTGCAAACACCCAAATACCAAAAATATGGAAAATACCTACATAGCAAGGAATCAAAGTCCTAAGAAAAGCCGAAGAAAAGTCTCGGAAAGTTCAACGACTCTCAGAGCCAAATGAAGTATTTCTGAACGAAAAGCACCTCCAGCCCGCCGCGAGCCATGTACTCGCCCATGTAGCGGAACTTCGTGTGATAGAAGGAAAGGATGCAGCAGCCCACCCAGGCATCGACGTCTCTGCGGCGGAGCCCGCCGAAAGCGGATCAGACCGGAAAGACGGGCGACTTCACGGACAGCACCCCCTGCGCGCATGAAGCCGCCGTACGGACAGTGCCCCGCTGCACTCGGGGCGACCATTCACAAGCTACGACATTCCGCCAGCGGCCTGTCGCAGCCGATCGCAGGTTCGATCATCCGCCGCAGCTTCTCGGTGATCTCCCTGGCGTCTTCCGTCCCATCGATGACATAGGGCTGGATCAGCATCACCACCTCGTCCTTGGACGTCGTCCGGGACTGCTTGCCGAACAGGTAGCCCAGGACCGGCAGGTCCTTGAACCACGGTACGCCTGCGTTGCTGTCCACATGGTTTTCGTTGATCAAGCCGCCCATGAAGATGGAGCCGCCGCTCTGCAGGGTCAGCGAAGTTTCCAGCGACGTCCGCTTGATCGGCGGAGAGGAAATGTCGCCGCCCTCGCCCCCGCTGGCCCCTGCGGCGCCGCCATCGCTGACCTCCTGGCTGACCGTCAGGTCCACCCGGTTGTTCGAGTAGACGACCGGGGAAACATTGAGGATGACGCCAGTGGAACGATAGGAGATCAATTGCAGCAGGTTGGAGTTTCCGCCGGTGTTGCTGCCATCGGTCTGCCGACCGGTCACGATGGGAATATCGGTACCGACGTTGATGTTGGCCTGCTCGCCGCTTTTCACGAGGATGCGTGGCGTAGCCAGGATCCGTGTACGGGAGTCGTTGGCCTGCGCCGTCAGTTCCGCCTTGGCGCCACCGGCGGTATTGATCAGGTATTTGAAGCCCCCGGCTCCTCCTGATATTTCACGGCTGAACCTGGAATCGGTATTTGCCGCGCCTCCAAGGAAGGACCATTCCAGGCCTGCGTTCTGGTTAGCACCCAGGGTCACGCTGGCGATCGTCACCTCGATCAGCACCTGGCGCGCCGGCTTGTCCAGTTGCCGCAGCAGCGGCTGCATCTGCTGCCAGACCCTGGCCGGGCCACGGAACAGGATGGCGTTGCGGTTCTGGTCTTCGACGATGGTGCCGCCGCCCGATATGCCAGCCGCCAGGCTATCCATCAGGCTACTACTACCGCCAGACAACAGGGCCTGGGCGCCAGCGAGGCGGACGAGCGGCGCGACGCCGGGCTGGCCACCGCCCATGTCGCCAGCACCGCGACCGGGCACCGGGCTTGTCGGTGCGGCATTGCTGCCAGAGGCGGCCGCAGCGCGGCTCGAGGCACTGCTGCCCAGGCCCGGCGTCAGCCCGTAGGCGCCGCTGCCCCCCAGGCCGGAGACCAATGCCCGCAGCGAGCGGGCCACTTCGGTGGCGCGGGTGTTACGCACTTCGTAGAAGAACAATCCTTCGCTTTCCGCCCCCGCCCCTGCGGAATCCACCGCGCTGGCCAGCGGCACCCGGTCCACCTGTCCGGCCCAGTCGCGGGCCAGGTCCAGCAAGGGACGCTGGTTGGAGAACACGATCAGGCCATTGGAGCTTTCCAGCGGCACCAGCACGACGCTTCCGGAAGCCTCGCCGATGCCGACGCTGTAGCCCTGGGCCTGGAGCAGGGTCTTCAGTTGCTTGGCCATCTCCGCCGAGGTGATGAATGCCGGGTCGATGCGCAGGCTGTGCTGCCCACGCATGAACGGCTGGTCGAGCAGCCGCACGGCCTGCGCCGCCTGTTTGACCAGGGAGGCCATGCCCTTGAGCATCAGCCCGCCGCGCGGGTTGTCCGCGGTGGCCGACAGCCCGGACTTGTCGTATGCATTGTTCAGCCAGGGAATCACGTCCTTGGGATCGACGTTGTGCAGGGGGATGAACTGGAACACGGGCCGGTAGGCATTGGGCACGTCCGGAAGCGCTTCGCCGCTGACGAGGATCGGCGGCTCCTCGGGGCTCAGGCCGATCTGCTTGATCTGGAAGCGCAGGATGTCGCCCTGCTTGACGATCTCGATGCCGTAATTGGCCATGACCTGCGAGGCGATGTCGTAGACCGTCTGCCGGGTCTGCGCCTGCTCCAGGCGCAGGGTGACCCTGTCGTTGCGCTTCTTCAGGCTGTCGTCGATCTCGAACGACAGCCCCAGCAGGTTGCCGAAGACTTCGTTGATGAAGCTCGGCAGCGCAGTGTCCTCGACGCTCACCTGCAGGTCGGCATTCTTGTCGTCCAGCACCAGGCGATCGGCCTTGTCCACCAGCCCGCCAACGGGCCCGGCCGGCGGCGCCGGCGTCGGGCCCACCTGCGGCCCCGTGGATTGCCGCGGGCGCTGCGAAGGCCCTGCGGCCGCATCCTGCGGCTGGCTCTCCTCCCGCGCCTGGCTTTGCTCCAGCAAGGGCGCGGGCAACTGGAGCGGTGCCGTGCTGCAGCCGCCCAACAACCCCAGGCAGATCGCGAGCAGCAGGGGGCGCCGGGGAAAGCCTGCGAGGGCGTCATTCGAGGGGGGCATAGAGTTTCCTTTCAAAGTCCTGGGTGGCGCCATCCTCGGACAGCGAGAAACGAATGCCCTGCCCTTCGATCCGCTCGAGGCGCTCGTCTCCCGGCAGCAGGTCGCCGGGCGCATAGCGCAACAGAGGTGCAGCGGCGTCCTTGGCGATCAGGGCGAAGCGCTGCTCGCCCTCGGTGACCACCCCACGGAACAGCCACTGGACCTTGACCCGGGCCACGCCCTTCTCGTCCACGCTGATGCGCGCCGAGCGCGGTTGTTCGGCCGCCTTCCCGGCGCTGCCCCACCAGGGCATGCCGGCGATCTGCGCGGGAACGCCGGCGTTGCGGGAGACCGCTCGGACCTCCGGTAGCCGCCACTGCGCAGCCTCGACCGGGGCCTCCGGTACCTCTGCCGGTGGCTGCCAGAGCAGCGCCAGCAGGATGCCGCTGGCAAGCGCTGCCCCGGCCAATCGGAAGTGGGAGGAAGTCATAGGAAACCGATGAATCGATACCGCGAAGGAAAGGGTGCATTCGAAGCATGTTGAGCGCGGAATTCTGTCACTACGGAAATGCTGCCTTTGCCGTTTTCCATGAAGGAAGTTTCCCAACCAGGGAATACGAACGATTGGCGGTGCCGGCATGGCCTGAGCATTCGCCCTAATCCGATCAAGGGGGCGTTCCGTCCGGACGAAAATGGAAAGTGAGCTGCAGGTTCACCGACGGCGAACCGCGGTCGTTCAACTCGAGTGCGACGATGCTCACCCAGTGCTCCGCGCTTTCCAGCGCATGCAGCAAGCGGCCGAAACTCTTCGGCTCGAAGCGTCCGCGCAACTGCGCCTGAACCCGCGCGCCGACATCCTCCTTGTCGAAGTCCAGGGGCGGCAATACCGAGATGCGCGCATCCTGCAGGCCGCTCTGCCTGGCCTGGGCATCCAGCCAGGCCTGTACGTCGGCCCGGGCCAACGAGGGGTTCCGTGCCTGCCACAGGCGCTTTCGCAAGGCGCTGCGCACGTCTTCGGCCTGGACGGCGCGGTCCGGCCAATCCCCCTGGCTGGCCAGCGCACGCATCTGAGCCAGGCGCCTGGCCGATTCCTCGAACGCCTGGCGGCGGGCA
Source organism: Pseudomonas sp. RW407 (assembly GCF_003176655.1). Taxonomy (NCBI): domain Bacteria; kingdom Pseudomonadati; phylum Pseudomonadota; class Gammaproteobacteria; order Pseudomonadales; family Pseudomonadaceae; genus Pseudomonas; species Pseudomonas sp. RW407. The sequence goes on from NZ_QGSL01000088.1 coordinate 225,616, forward strand.
TCGCGCCAGTCGCTGCCCAGCAACAGCAGGTGGGCGGCCAGCAGCGCCAGGACCAGCCAGCCCGCCAGGCGCAGGCGGGGCTGCTCCCGCCACTGCTCGCGCAGCCGGGTCCAGTGGGGCAATGCGTCTTTCAAGCGAACGTCCATCTATTCCCCCTGGCGAATGCTCATGGCCAACTGCAAGCCGTCGGCCCTGGGCGACGGCTCCACCCTGACGTCCTGGAACCTGCCGCCCTCCTGGAGACGCTGGACGAAGAACCGCGGGTCGGCCCGGCGGGTATCGATGAGCAGCTCCAGGGTGTTTTCCCGATAACGCCAGCTCAGCAAGCGGCTATCCTCCGGCAGCAACCCCGCCACCGTGCGCAGCAGCTCGACCTGCGACGGCGCATCCTGCAAGCGCAGCAGGGCCTGGATTTCGCTTTCGGCCTGCGTGGCGCGGGTGCGCGCCGCCAGCACCGGCTCGACCTGCTGGGCCAGTGCGGCCTGCTGCCCCGCCACACCACGCTCGGCCCACCACCACTGCGCCCCCTGCGTCAGGTTGAAAGCGCTGCCCGCCAGCAGGGTGGCCGCCATGCCGTAGGGCAGCCAGCGCTCCCAGTCCCGCCCCGCCAGGCTGGCGCCGGAAGCCCAGGGACGTTCCAGGCTGGGTACCACTTCTGCCTCCAGTCGCTCGGGCACATGCACGCCGGGAACCCCTCGCAGCGCCTGCCAGGCGCCAATGGACAGCGGCAGGCCATCCTGGAAGACGCTCGCCCGCAGCACGCCGGCCCGCCAGACCTGCAGGTCCACGCCCCCCTGGACGCACACCAGGCGAACGACGGACTCCGGAGTCGTTGCCGGCGGCACCTGCAGCAGCGTTTCCGGCAAACAGAAGCAGCCGGACATGGCCTCCTGCGAAGCGGCAAGCCCCTGGCGCTGCTGTTCGTCCCAGAGCCACAGCTGTACCCAGCCGTCACGCCAGACCGCGTAGTGCCCCGGCAAGCGGAACGGCGACAGGCCGGCGAGCTTCAGGGCCAGGGCCTGGGCCCTCCCGCTGGACGGCACATGGGACAGGTCCAGGCAGCGGTACAGGCATTGCGAACGCTCGATGACCCATTGCGGGCGGAGCATCCGCCCCAGGCCACGGGGCTGGCGGCGCCATTCCACGCATGGCGAGCCCTCCTCGTCACGGCCTTGCCACAAGCGGGGCGGCAAGCAGTCCAGGCGCCTCATGATGGATTGACGCGGTGTCGGTATCGGGGACATTGCGCGGCAGGGACCTCCGTTGCAGGAATTGCCAGGGCGACCCTTGCAGGTCGTCGCTCTCGAGTCGCAGTTGGTATTCGTAGCGCGCCGCGGCATCCACGGGACGCAGGCGGATGAAGAGGGTGGCGCTTGCCAGGCGCGACCAGTTCTCCGCAGGCAATTGCTGCAGGTAGATGCCCAGCACCCCCGCGAGGTCGCCCATGCCCTGCAGCGGCCGTTCGCGGCGCGCGGCGAGCAACAGCGCCAGGTTGTCTTCCGGCAGCCTCCAGGCCAGGCGCAGGAGCTGCCCGCTGGCGGTATTCACGTTCAGGGCCGGTTCGCCGACGGTCACCAGGTCATCCCAGCCCGCGGCCCGCAGCCTGGCCTCCCAGGGCTGCCAGCTATCGAGGACGAACACTTCCTGCGGGGCGTACAGGCTGCGCACCACCGCGCGCCCCGGCTGGCTGCGCAGGTAGCCGGCGAGTTCCGCCAGCATGGGCGCTATCCTTTCCGGCGCCACCCCCAGCCCTTCCAGTACCAAGGCCAGCGTCACCGGTGGCGCCTGCTCCAGGCCGAGGCGCGAGGCGCGATCGATGAGCGCGAAGCACCAGCCATTGGCCAGGCAGTATTCGCGGCCATCAAGGGCCAGCTCGGCCCCCACCGGGAGGGTCGACAGGTCCATGTCGGCGAGGCTTGGCGCCGGGCTGTCGGGCGTGGTCAGGCCGGCCAGGGTCAGGCGCTGGGTCGATGCCAGCCACGTCAGCCGGCTGAGCAGGGAGCGCTCCGCCATGTCGCGCAGCAGCCCCTGGCGTTCCTGCTCGATGCCATCCAGCGAGCGTTCGATCCAGGTCACGGCCGAGGCCACCACCAGGGTCATGACGGCGAGAAACCAGATGACGCCGACCAGCACGAAGCCGCGCTGGTTTCCGGCGCCACGCCGGCCACCGCGCTCAGTACGCATCCACGCTCACCTGGCGAAGCGGCGTCGCTACCCTGGCCAGGCGGAACAGGCGCTCGGCCGGCGCGTTCAAGGCCACCGCCGCGGGAAGGCTGTCGGCCAGTGCCGGCAGGGGCGGCCAGTTGTCGTGCCATCCCCCCGATTCGTCGCGATAGAGGAAGTGCGCGCCCCCCTGCAGTTCCAGCAGCGGCCAGCGGCTGGCCTGCAGCCGGCGCACGTAGATCAGCCCGGTCCGCTCCCGGCCTTGTTCGCCTAGCCTTTCCAGGCGAAAGGCGAAGGGCACCGGGACACCCTCGATACGCTCGGCGCTGGCCAGGGTGACGCCTTCGAAACTGAGCGCATCGCCCCTGAAACGGGCCGCCGCCTCGCCCTTGGCCGGCGCCGCCAATTGCGACACCGAATCGCCGAACCAGCCGAACGCCAAGACGCGCAACTGGCGCGACTCGCCCTGGCGCAGGAAGCTGTCGTTGGCCCGCGAGACATAATCCATCCCTTGCATCAGCAGGGTGGTGACCATCGTCGCCAGCAACAGGACCACGATGAGCTCCAGCAGCGTGAAGCCCTGCTGTCGCTGCCCCGCAAAGCGCCGGTTCATGGCTCGCTCCCCTGGTCACCATCGGCCGGGCGGGCCAACCGGTACCCCGCCAGCTCCAGGCTGACGGGCAGCGGTGGCAGGTCTTCGCCAAGCACACGCGCCTGGACCCGGTACAAGGCACTGTCGAAAGGACCGGGATGGCCGTTGTAGCGGCTGACGACAGGCCGCGGGGCGGCAAGCAGATGGCTTTCCCAGTCCAGCCGGTAGCTTCCCAGCGTGACGCTGCCGCTGGGCTGGAGCATCGGGTTGAGGCCCTCCAGGTAGGCCAGGCCGGTGCGGGTCGCATCGAGGCGGCGCTGGACGTCGTTCATGCGCTCCAGGGTTCTGAAGCCCGTCCCCAGCCACGCCAGCAGGGCGCTTCCCACCACCGCCAGGAGCGTCAGGGCGACCACCGCCTCGAGCAGCGTGAAACCGGCTTGCCGCCCCCGCTTCACCCGTCGAACTCCGGCAGGCATTGCGGCGGCTCCAGGCGTAGCTCCCGGATGGCCTCTTCCCTTCGCAGTTGCAGCAGCCCACCCAGGCAGGCGCCATTGGCCAGGTAGATGACCGGCACGCCTGCGCTCAACACCCAGCCATCCGGCAGCCTGAGCATCCGCGACGGCTCGACGCCGGCGGGGCCGATGAGGGTCTGCTGGGCCTCCAGCCGGGCCCGATAGCCCAGCGTCTGCAACTGGTTGGTGATGTCCTGCAGTTCGACACGACGGCGCCAGGCCTCCTGCATGTTCAGCAGGCTGGGCATGACGATGGCGCCCAGCGCGGCGACCAGGGCCAGCACCACCAGCAGTTCGAGCAGGGTGAAACCGCCGCTGCGCTCACTGCCTGGGCAGGTAGCCGATGTCAGCATTCTCCCCTTCCCCGCCGGGCTGCCCGTCGGCGCCCAGGCTGTACAGCGAGAACGGCTGTTCGGCGCTGGGCGCGTTGCTGTACATGTATGAGCGGTTCCAGGGATCGAGCGGCACCCCGCCGTCCAGGTAGGGACCTTTCCAGAAGGCCTTGATCCGCTCATCCGCCGGCGCCGCGTTGAGCAGCGCCAGCCCCTCCTGCTCGCTGGGCAGGCGGCCGATGTCCAGGCGCATGGTCATCAGCGCGCCCTTGAGCATCTTCACCTGGGTATCGGCGGTCTGCACCTTGGCCTTGTCGGCCTGGCTGAACAGGCGTGGCCCGACCAGCCCCATGAGCAACCCGATGATCACCAGCACCACGATCATTTCCAGCAGGGTGAAGCCGCGTTCGCCGCGGCTGCCCCCCATGGCCGGCGGCTTGTGCCTCCCTTGCCGGGGCCGCCCGCCCTTCTGCCCGTTGTCCATTCTCTTCCCCTTCGTTCAGAACACGATGTCGTTGGCGCTGGTGATGGCCAGCACCACGCCGGTGATGATCACGCCGAACAGCGCACCGATCAGCAGGATCGCCAGCGGCTCGATCAGCGCCAGGACCTTGCGCATGCGCGAGCGCCCCAGTTCCTCGTAGAGCCCGGCGAGGCTGTCGAGCATCTCGGCCAGGCGGCCGGACCGCTCCCCGACCCGCACCAGGTTGCCGCCTGTGGCCGTGATCGCCCTGCGCAGCTCCAGCGCCTCGGACAGGGCGGTTCCGCCCCTCACGTCCTGGGTCACCCTTTCCAGCAGGTCGCGCTGGTGGCCGATGCGCACGCCCGCGCTGGCCAGGCGCAGGGCCTCGACCAGCGCCACGCGATTGCCCAGCAGGGTGCCGAGGACCTTGGCCCACTGGGCGATCTCCGCCTGCAGCAGCCAGTCGCCGAGCAACGGCAGGCGCAGCAGGGCGTTCAGGACCCGGCCGCGAACCTTCTCGCTCCTGGCCAGGGGCAGCACCAGGGCTCCCAGCAGCAGGCCAGCGAGCAGCAGCGGCAAGGCATTGGCCTTGCTCCAGACGCCGGTGCTGAGCACCGCCCAGGCCAGCCACGGCAACTTGTCGGCGTGTTCCAGCAGGTTGGCGAACTTGGGCACGACGAAGACGAACATCACCATGACCGCCCCGACGCCGCTGAGCACCAGCACGCTCGGGTAGATCAGGGCATTGCGCACTTCCTCGCGGGTACGCCGCTCGTACTCCATCTGCGTCACGCAATCCCGTAGCGCCGCCGCCAGGTTGCCGGTCAACTCCCCTGCCGCCACCAACTGGTAGGCGTAACGCGGCAGCGGCAGGCCGGCACTCTCCAGCACCTGGGGGAAGGAACGGCCCTGGCGCAGGCCTTCGCTCATGCTCCGCAGCGCCGCGGCAATGCGCGGATGGCTGCTCGAACGCTCCTGGGCGGAAACCGCGTCGGCCAGGGCCACACCAGCCGCCAGCAGGGTCGCCAGCTCGTGCAGCGCCATGTTCAGCTCTTCCGCGCGCAGCCGCCGGCGTCCGGGTTGCGGCGCCCGTTGGCCCGACTCCAGGCTCAGGGGGGTCATGCCCTGTGCCTCCAGCTGGCGAAGCGCGTCACCGCGGGAGCCGGCATCGAGGTCGCCGCTGCAACGCCGGCCCTGCCGGTCCACTGCCTGGTATTCGAAGCGCATGGCGTTAACCGCTGGTGACCCGATGTACCTCGTCCAGCGAGGTCAGGCCCAGCCAGGCCTTGATGAAGCCGTCCTCGCGCATGCTGCGGAACCCCTGGCCGGCCGCCAGCCGGCGCATCTGATCGAGGGGCGCCTGCTGCAGGATGAGCGTCTGCAATTCGGGGCTGACATCCACCATTTCGTAGATCCCCAGGCGCCCGTGGTAGCCCGTGCCCTGGCACAGCTCGCAACCCTTGGCGCGATGCCAGTTCGGGGCCTGCCCCGGGTAGAGGCGCAGGATCGCCGCGTCGAGCGCGGCCTGGTCTTCGGCCGCCAGGCTCGGCTCATGGGGCTCCGCGCAATGCCGGCACAGGGTTCGCACCAGGCGCTGGGCCTGGACACCGCGCACCGGGGAGGCCACCAGGAAAGGCTCGATGCCCATGTCGATGAGGCGGGTGAAGGCGCTGAGCGAATCGTTGGTGTGCAGCGTCGAGAAGACCAGGTGCCCGGTCAGGGAGGACTGCACGGCGATCTCCGCCGTTTCCAGGTCGCGGATCTCGCCGATCATGATCACGTCCGGGTCCTGGCGCAGGATCGAGCGCAGGGCGGCGGCGAAGGTCAGGCCGATATCGGCATGGGCCTGGACCTGGGTGATGTTCGGTACCTGGTACTCGACCGGGTCCTCCACCGTGATGATCTTGCGAATGCCATCGTTGATGGCTTCGAGCGTGCCGTAGAGGGTCGTCGACTTGCCGGAGCCGGTCGGCCCGGTGACCAGCACGATGCCGTGCGGCTCGCCGATCCAGGCGCGCATCAGCTCCAGGTGGTCCGCCAGCATCCCCAGGCGGTCCAGGCGCAGGCCCTCGCGGGCCTTGGGCAACAGGCGCATCACCACCGACTCGCCGTGCACCCCGGGCAGGGTGGAAACCCGGATGTCCATGTCCTGCCCGCCGACCCTCGTGCTCATCCGCCCATCCTGGGGCAGGCGCCGTTCGGCGATGTCGATGGCGGAAATCAGCTTGATCCGCGACACCACCGCGGCGAAGCGCTCCCGCGGCAGGCTCAGTTGCGATTGCAGGACGCCATCGATGCGGAAGCGGATGTGGAAATTGAACTCGCGCGGCTCGATGTGGATGTCCGAGGCGCGTTTTTCCACCGCCTGGCTCATGACGTTGTTGACCAGCTCGACGATGGGCGCTTCCTCCGCCATCTCCCGCAGCTGTCGGATGTCATCGGAGGCGAAGCGCAGTTCCTCGCGGCTTTCCTGCTGCAGGCGCTCCTTGAGCAGCTCCAGCCAGGCGTCGAGGTCCTGGGAGCGGCACAGCACCGTGCACGACGGCTGGCCGGGATGGAAATAGCGCAGGACCTCCAGGACGAAGGGCGCCAGCGGGTCACGGGAAGCGATCAGCAGCGTCCCCCGGGCATCGCCCCAGACGACCACCTGCTCGGCGACGAACCATTCCACGCCGAGGGAGGTCGCCTCGAGAAAGGCCAGAAGCTCGGCGTTGCCCGGGGCCTCCAGGTCCGTTCCCACCAGGGGCATGCGCAGCTGTTCGGCGAGCACCTCCAGCAGCGCCGCCTCCGAAACGCCTCCCGAGCGCAGCAGTATCGCCCCCAGGCGCCCGCCGATCCGGGCCTGCAGTTCCAGCGCCCGCTCCAGTTCCTGGGCGCTGCACAAGCCGCGCCCGACGAGCATCTGCCCCAGCGGGCGGGCCTCGGCGACCACCGCCGGCGCGGTATCGGCGAGCCGTTCAGAGGACATCGGCGAAGCCATCCTTCATGCGCCGGAACCACAGCCACCCCAGCACCGCCAACAGGCAGGCGATGGCGGCATATCCCAGCTGAACGCCCGCCGGCGGCATGGGCATGCCGAACAGGCTGGCCCTCACCGCCTCCACCGGGACGCTCAGCGGATTGAGCAGCAGGTAGGGACGCAGGGCTTCCGGCAAGGCGCTCACGGGATAGAACACCGGGCTGAGGAACAGCAGCAGCACCAGCAGGAACTGGATGAACTGGCTGGTATCGCGGAAATAGGTGCCGAACACGGCGATGATCCAGCTGAGGCCGCACACGCACAGCAGGAAGGGCAACAGCGCCAGCGGCAGGTAGAGGATGCTCCAGCCCAGCGGTTGCCCGAGCCAGGGCATCAGCAGGAGCAGCACGAGAAAGCCGATGACGGCGTTCGACAGGGCGGAAAGGGCCAGCGACAGCGGCAGGATTTCCAGCGGGAAGACCAGCTTCTTCACCTGGTTGCGGTGGTTGTGCATCACCGTGACCGCGCGCGACAGGCTGTCCGCCAGCATGCTATGGAGCAGCAGCCCGGCGAAGAGCGTCAAGGCGAAGGAGCCCGTGCTCTGCCCAGTCCCCCAGCGCGACTTGAGCACATGGCCGAATACGAAGGTGTAGACCGCCAGCAGCAGGAACGGCGACAGCAGCAGCCACAGCCGCCCGAACAGGGCGCCCTGGTAGCGCGCCAGGATTTCCCGCCGGGTCAGTGCGAGCAACAACTGGACCCACGCGCCCTGCGAAGCGTGCAGTGCGGCGGGTACGGGATGGTCGGACAAGGGGCCTCCACGCTGTTCCCGGCCCGCTCAGGGGGAGCGGGCGCTATTGGACAGCGCGGAATTTTGGCAGCCCGGGCAAGACGTCTCTAGAAGAAACGTCCTCAGCATCAGGAGGAAACATCCTCAGAAATCTCTTCAACCACGTCGTACCGAAAACGGCCGTGGCTGAAGGATTCCCAGGGTTCAGTCGGTCAGACCGAGCCTCTCGACTTCGGCCAGTATGCTGTCCACCACCGCCTCGATGCTCATGCTGGTGGAGTCGACCACGATGGCGCCTTCGGCCGGCTTCAGCGGGGCTACGCTGCGCTGGCTGTCGCGTTCGTCGCGGGCGCGGATTTCCTCGGTGAGCGCGGCCATGTCGCAGTCCACGCCCTTGCCCTTGAGCTGCAGGTAGCGGCGGCGGGCGCGCTCCTCGGCCGAGGCGGTGAGGAAGATCTTCAGCGGCGCGCCGGGGAACACCACGGTGCCCATGTCGCGGCCGTCGGCCACCAGGCCCGGGGCTTCGAGGAAGGCGCGCTGGCGCTGCAGCAGGGCGTCGCGCACCGCCGGCAGCGCGGCGACCTGGGAGGCGCCGGCACCGACCTGCTCGGTGCGGATGGTGTCGGTGACGTCTTCGCCTTCGAGGATGATGTGCTGGCCCTCGCCGCCCTTGGCGTGGGTGAACTGCACGTCCAGGTGCGCGGCCAGGACCTTGAGGGCTTCCTCGTTGGTCAGGTCGATGCCGTGGTTGCCGGCGGCGAAGGCCAGCAGGCGGTACAGCGCGCCGGAATCCAGCAGGTTCCAGCCCAGGCGCTTGGCCAGGATGCCGGCCACGGTGCCCTTGCCGGAGCCGCTGGGGCCGTCGATGGCGACCACCGGCCAGGCCGCGGCGAAGTCGGAGGCGGCCATCAGTTGCCCTCCTCCGCCACGCGGATGCCGGCGCCCGAGGCCAGGCCGAGGAAGTTCGGGAAGGAGGTGGCGACGTTGGCGCAGTCGTGGATGCGGATCGGCGCCGAGGCGCGCAGCGAGGCGACGCTGAAGGACATGGCGATGCGGTGGTCGCCGTGGCTCCAGACTTCGCCGCCGCCGTAGGCGCCACCGTCGATGATGATGCCGTCCGGGGTCGGCTCGCACTTCACGCCCAGGGCCAGCAGGCCGTCGGCCATGACCTGGATGCGGTCGGATTCCTTCACCCGCAGCTCTTCGGCGCCGCGCAGCACGGTGCGGCCTTCGGCATTGGCGGCAGCGACGAACAGCACCGGGAATTCGTCGATGGCCAGGGGCACCAGGTCCTCGGGGATATCGATGCCCTTCAGCTTGGCCGAGCGCACGCGCAGGTCGGCCACCGGCTCGCCGCCGACTTCGCGCTGGTTCTCCAGGGTGATGTCGGCGCCCATCAGCTTGAGGATGTCGATGACGCCGGTGCGGGTCGGGTTGATGCCGACGTGTTCGAGGACGATCTCCGAACCTTCCGCGATGCTCGCCGCAACCAGGAAGAACGCCGCCGAGGAAATGTCGGCCGGGACTTCGATGCTGGTGGCGCTGAGCTTGTGGCCGCTTTCGACCTTGGCGGTGCTGCCTTCGACGTCCACCGGGTAGCCGAAGCCGCGTAGCATGCGCTCGGTGTGGTCGCGGGTCGGCGCCGGCTCGGTCACCGAGGTTTCACCGGCGGCGTAGAGGCCGGCGAGCAGCAGGCAGGACTTCACCTGGGCGCTGGCCATGGGCATGTCGTAGTGCATGCCGGTCAGCTTCTGGCCGCCGCGGATGGTCAGCGGCGGACGCCCTTCAGGAGCGGTCTCGATTACCGCGCCCATCTCCCGCAGCGGCTTGGCCACGCGGTTCATCGGGCGCTTGGACAGCGACGCATCGCCGGTCAGCACGCTGTCGAACGGCTGCGCCGCCAGCAGGCCGCTGAGCAGGCGCATGGAGGTGCCGGAGTTGCCCAGGTAGATGGGCCCCGGCGCCTGCTTCAGGCCATGCAGGCCGACGCCGTGCACGGTGACGCGGCCATGGTGCGGGCCTTCGATGACCACGCCCATGTCGCGGAACGCCTGAATGGTGGCCAGGGCGTCCTCGCCCTCGAGGAAGCCGGCCACCTCGGTGGTGCCTTCGGCCAGGGAGCCGAGCATGATCGAGCGGTGGGAGATGGACTTGTCGCCCGGAACGCGTACGCGCCCGGACAGGCGGCCACCCGGCTGGGCCAGGTAAATCAGGTCGTTGTTGTGCATGGCGTCCACATAGGCCCGGCGGGCCAGGATTTTGCTGAAATGTTCACGGGCGACGCGGGCGCGGGTGAAGACGCCCATCAGTTGCTGCCCGTCCCCTGCATCGACGGCCTCGCGCAGGGCGTCGAGGTCGTCGCGGAAAACGTCGAGGATGCGCAGCACCGCCTTGCGGTTGGCAAGGAAGATGTCGTGCCACATCGTCGGGTCGCTGCCGGCGATCCGCGTGAAGTCGCGGAAGCCGCCGGCGGCATAACGGAAGATTTCCAGATTTTCGCTGCGCTTGGCCAGCGAGTCGACCAGCGTGAAGGCCAGCAGGTGCGGCAGGTGGCTGGTGGCGGCGAGCACTTCGTCGTGGTGCTCGACTTCCATCAGCTCGACGTCCGCGCCCAGCTCGCGCCACAGCGCCTCGACGCACTGGACCGCGTCCGCATCGGCATTATCCAGCGGCGTGAGGATGACTTTATGACGGCGGAACAGTTTGCCGTTGGCCGCTTCCACCCCGCTCTGCTCGGAACCGGCGATGGGATGGCCGGGAACGAAGCGCGCCGGCATCTCGCCGAAGGCGGCCTTCGCCGCGCGAACCACGTTGCCCTTGGCGCTGCCGACGTCGGTGAGCACCGCATGGCCGAGGTCGAAGGTGGCGAGTTCCGCCAGCACCTTCTCCATGGCCAGGATGGGCACGGCGAGCTGGACCACGTCGGCGTCGCGGCAGCCTTCGCGCAGGCTTTCCTCGCAACGGTCGACCACGCCCAGCTGCACCGCCAGGCGGCGGGTCTGCGGGTCGCGGTCGACGCCGACCACTTCCTCGAACAGGCCCTTCTCGCGCAGCCCCTTGGCGAAGGAGCCGCCGATCAGGCCCAGCCCCACCACCACCAGGCGGCGGAGCTTGTGCGGCATCACCTCAGGCACGGGCGAGCACCTTGGCCAGGGCTTCGAGGAAGCGCGCGTTCTCTTCCGGCAGACCGATGGAGATGCGCAGGTGCTGCGGCATGCCGTAGCCACCCACCGGACGGACGATCACACCTTCCGCCAGCAAGGCCTGGTAGACCGGGCCGGCGTCGCGCTGCAGGTCGACGGCGAGGAAGTTGCCTTTCGACGGGATCCAGGCCAGGCCCAGGGCGCGCAGGCCGTCCTGCAGCTGCTGCATGCCGGCGTCGTTGATGCGCTTGCCTTCGGCCAGGTACTCGGCGTCATCCAGCGCGGCGCAGGCGGCGGCCAGGGCCAGGCTGTTGACGTTGAACGGCTGGCGCACGCGGTTCAGCACGTCGGCGATCTGCGCCGAGGAGATGGCGTAGCCGACGCGCAGCGAGGCCAGGCCGTAGGCCTTGGAGAAGGTGCGCGAGACCAGCAGGTTCGGATAGCGGGCCAGGTAGGCCAGGCCGTCGGGCAGTTCGTCGCCCTCGGCGTATTCGATGTAGGCCTCGTCCAGCACCACCAGGACGTTTTCCGGTACGCGGGCGAGGAAGCGCTCCAGGGCGTCCGGGCCGAACCAGGTGCCGGTGGGGTTGTTCGGGTTGGCGATGAAGACCACGCGGGTATCGGCGTCGATGGCCGCCAGCATGGCTTCCAGGTCATGGCCCCAGTCCCTGGCCGGCACCGCCCTGCCCTCGGCGCCGACGGCCTGGGTGGAGATCGGGTAGACGGCGAAGGCGTACTGGCTGAACACGGCGTTCAGGCCCGGCGCCAGGTAGGCGCGGGCGACCAGGTCGAGGATGTCGTTGGAGCCGTTGCCGAGGGTCACCTGGGCGGTGGTCACGCCGCAGCGCTGCGCCAGCTTGCTCTTCAGTTCGAAGCCGTTGCCGTCGGGATAGCGGGTCATTTCCGCCAGTTCGCCGCGGATCGCTTCCAGCACCTTGGCGCTGGGGCCCAGCGGGTTCTCGTTGCTGGCCAGCTTGATGATCTTCGCCGGGTCCAGGTTCAGCTCGCGGGCCAGTTCGTCGACCGGCTTGCCCGGCACGTAGGGCGAGAGTTTCTGTACGCCCGGCTGGGCCAGGGCGAGGAAGTCGCAAGACATATCTGAGGCCTCAGGCTGCAGGCCCCAGGCCCCAGGCATAGACGCTCTTCACCGCCTGTAGCCTGCCGCCTGCCGCCTGCCGCCGCAGTTAAAGTACCGCTTTGGGATAGGAGCCCAGCACTTTCAGCGCCACGGCTTCGCTGTTGATCTTCTCCAGCACGTCCTTGATCAGCGGGTCCTGGTGGTGGCCGACGAAGTCGATGAAGAACACGTAGGTCCACTTGCCGCTGCGCGAGGGACGGGTCTCGATGCGGGTCAGGTCGATGCCGTTGGTGTGGAACGGCACCAGCAGCTCGTGCAGCGCGCCGGGCTTGTTGCGCATGGAGACGATGATCGAGGTCTTGTCGTCGCCGGTCGGCGGCACTTCCTGGTTGCCGATGATGAGGAAGCGCGTGGAGTTGTCCGGGCGGTCCTCGATCTTCTCGAACAGTTTGTCCAGGCCGTACAGGCTGGCCGCCATGTCGCCGGCGATGGCCGCGCTGTTCCACTCGCTCTTCACCCGCTTGGCGGCGTCGGCGTTGCTCGGCACGGCCACGCGCTCGACGTTCGGGTAGTGCGCGTCCAGCCACTTGCGGCACTGGGCCAGGGACTGGGCGTGGGAATAGATGCGGGTGATGCTGTCGGTCTTGGTGTTCTCGCCCACCAGCAGGTGGTGGTGGATGCGCAGCTCGACCTCGCCGCAGATCACCATGTCGTGCTCGAGGAAGCTGTCCAGGGTGTGGTTGACCGCGCCCTCGGTGGAGTTTTCCACCGGCACCACGCCGAAGTTCACCGCACCGGCGGCGACCTCGCGGAACACCTCGTCGATCGCCGTCATCGGCGTGCTGATCACCGCGTGGCCGAAGTGCTTGAGCGCGGCGGCCTGGGTGAAGGTGCCCTCGGGGCCGAGGTAGGCGACCTTGAGCGGCTGCTCCAGGGCCAGGCAGGAGGACATGATCTCGCGGAACAGCCGCGCCACTTCCTCGTTGTCCAGCGGGCCCTTGTTCAGTTCCATGATGTGCTTGAGCACCCAGGCCTCGCGCTCGGGCCGGTAGAACACCGGCTTCTCGCCCGCGGGCAGGGACTGCATCTTCACCCGCGCCACGTCGGTGGCGCAGCGGGCGCGTTCGCTGATCAGCTCGAGGATCTTCTCGTCGAGGCTGTCGATGCGTACGCGCAAAGCCTTGAGCTGGTCGGCGTCGCTCATCAGCCGTGCTCCTTCTCGAACTCGGCCATGTAGGCCACCAGGGCCTCGATGGCATCCAGGCCCAGGGCGTTGTAGATGGAGGCGCGCATGCCGCCCACCGAGCGGTGGCCCTTGAGGTTGAGCAGGCCACGGGCATCGGCGCCGGCGAGGAAGGCCTTGTCGAGCTTCTCGTCGGCCAGGCGGAAGGGCACGTTCATCCAGGAACGGGCGCTGGGCTGGATCGGGTTGGTGTAGAAATCGCTGGCATCGATGAAGGAGTACAGCAGGTCCTTCTTCGCGCGGTTGCGCTTCTCCATGGCCTCGACGCCGCCCTGTTCCTTCAGCCACTGGAAGACCAGGCCGGAGAGGTACCAGGAGTAGGTGGCCGGGGTGTTGTACATGGAGCCGTTGTCGGCCGCGACCTTGTAGTTGAGCATGGTCGGGCAGATGCTGCGGGCGCGGCCCAGCAGGTCTTCGCGGACGATGACCACCACCAGGCCCGACGGGCCGATGTTCTTCTGCGCGCCGGCGTAGATCAGGCCGAACTTCGACACGTCGGCGGGGCGCGAGAGGATGTCCGAGGACATGTCCACCACCAGCGGCACGTCGCCCACTTCCGGCACCCAGTCGAACTCCAGGCCGCCGATGGTCTCGTTGGACGCGTAGTGCAGGTAGGCGGCGCCCGGGGTCAGGCTCCACTCGTTCTGCCCGGGAATGGCGAAGTAGTCGTACTTCGAGGCGCTGGCGACCACGTTGACGTTGCCGAAGCGGCGCGCTTCCTCGATGGCCTTCTTCGACCAGATGCCGGTTTCCACGTAGTCGGCCACGCCGTCCTCGGGCAGCAGGTTCAGCGGAATCTCGGCGAACTGCTGGCTGGCGCCGCCCTGCAGGAACAGCACCTTGTAGTTCGACGGCACGCCCATCAGGTCGCGCAGGTCCTGCTCGGCCTTCTCGGCGATGGCCACGTAGTCGTCGCTGCGGTGGCTCATCTCCATGACCGACAGGCCCTTGCCCTGCCAGTCGAGCAGCTCTTCGCGGGCGCGCTCCAGCACCTCGGTGGGAAGCGCAGCGGGACCTGCGCAGAAGTTATAGGCTCGCTTGCTCACATCCACTCTCGCTAGTCAGTCTTCGCTGGCCTGCGGCGCTTCCTCGGCCGCGGCTTCGTCTGCTTCCGGGTTCTCGTCGAACTGCTCGTCGTCCACGACTTCGCCCTCGACGACGGTCGGCTCCTGCACCCGCTCCAGGCCCACCAGCGTCTCGTCGGCGGCCAGCTTGATGAGGATCACGCCCTGGGTATTCCGGCCCGCGCCACGGACTTCGTCGACGCGGGTACGGACCAGGGTGCCCTGGTCGGAAATCAGCATGATCTCCTCGCCGTCCAGCACCTGGACGGCGCCCACCAGCTTGCCGTTGCGCTCGTTGATGACCATGGCGATCACGCCCTGGCCGCCACGGCCGCGGCGCGGGTAGTCGGCCAGCGGAGTCCGCTTGCCGTAACCGCGCTCGGAAGCGGTGAGGATCTGCGCCTCGCGGCATTCCGGGATCAGCATGGAGATGATGCGCTGCTCTTCGGCCAGGCGCATGCCGCGCACGCCACGGGCGTTGCGGCCCATGATGCGCACCTTGCTTTCCTTGAAGCGGATCACCTTGCCGGCGTCGGAGAACATCATCACGTCCTTCGAACCGTCGGTGATGGCGGCGGCGATCAGCGAGTCGCCCTCCTCCAGCTTCAGCGCGATCAGGCCGTTGGAGCGCGGCTTGGTGAACTGGATCAGCGGGGTCTTCTTCACGGTGCCTTTCATGGTGGCCATGAAGATGTACGCGCCGGTCGGCTCGTCCTGGCTGAAGTCGGCATCGTCGCCCTCTTCGGCCTCTTCGGCTTCCACCACCTCGGCAATCTGCTCGGCGACCACGTCGTCGTCATCGCCCTCGTCGCCGGCGAACTGGGCGCGCACGGCTTCCAGGTCGATCTGCAGCATGGCGGTGATGCGCTCGCCCTCGTCCAGCGGCAGCAGGTTGACCAGCGGACGGCCGCGCGCGGTACGCGAGGCTTCAGGAATCTCGAAGGTGCGCAGCCAGTAGACCTTGCCCTTGCTGGAGAAAAGCAGCAGGGTGGCGTGGCTGTTGGCCACCAGCAGGTGTTCGATGTAATCCTCGTCCTTCACCCCGCTCGCCGACTTGCCCTTGCCGCCACGGCGCTGGGCCTCGTAGGCGGCCAGCGGCTGCGACTTGGCGTAGCCGCCGTGGGAGATGGTCACCACGCGCTCTTCCTCGGTGATGAGGTCGGCGATGGTCAGGTCCACCTGGGACGCGACTATCTCGGTGCGGCGGGCGTCGCCGAACTCGGCCTTGACCTTCTCCAGCTCCTCGCGGATGACTTCCATCAGGCGCTGCGGGTTGGTCAGGATGCGGATCAGCTCGCCGATCAGGGCGAGGATTTCCTGATATTCGGACAGGAGCTTCTCGTGCTCCAGGCCGGTCAGGCGGTGCAGGCGCAGTTCCAGGATGGCCTGGGCCTGTTCCGGCGACAGGAAGTACTTGCCGTCGCGCAGGCCGTATTGCGGGTCGAGGTCTTCCGGGCGGCAGGCGTCGGCGCCGGCGCGCTCGACCATGACTTCCACGGCGCTGGATTCCCAGGGCGTGGCGATCAGGCGTTCCTTGGCCTCGGCCGGGGTCGGCGAGTTCTTGATCAGCTCGATCACCGGGTCGATGTTCGACAGGGCGACCGCCTGGCCTTCGAGGATGTGCCCGCGCTCGCGGGCCTTGCGCAGCTCGTACACGGTCCGCCGGGTCACCACTTCGCGGCGGTGGCGGACGAACACTTCGAGCATGTCCTTGAGGTTCAGCGTGCGCGGCTGGCCGTCGACCAGGGCCACCACGTTGATGCCGAACACGCTCTGCAGCTGGGTCTGGGCGTAGAGGTTGTTCAGCACCACCTCGCCGACTTCGCCGCGGCGCAGCTCGATGACCACGCGCATGCCGTCCTTGTCGGACTCGTCGCGCAGCTCGGTGATGCCTTCGATCTTCTTCTCTTTCACCAGCTCGGCGATCTTCTCGATCAGCCGCGCCTTGTTCAGTTGGTAGGGCAGCTCGGTGATGATGATCTGCTGGCGGTTGCCGCCCTTCTCCATGTCCTCGATGTCGGCGCGGGCACGGATGTAGATGCGCCCGCGGCCGGTACGGTAGGCCTCGATGATGCCGGCGCGACCGTTGATGATGCCGGCGGTCGGGAAGTCCGGACCGGGGATGTACTGCATCAGCTCGTCGACGGTCAGCTCGGGGTTGTCCATCAGCGCCAGGCAGCCGTCGATCACCTCGCCGAGGTTGTGCGGCGGGATGTTGGTCGCCATGCCCACGGCGATGCCGCTGGAACCGTTGACCAGCAGGTTGGGGATCTTGGTCGGCATGACCGCCGGGATCTGCTCGGTGCCGTCGTAGTTGGGCACCCAGTCGACGGTTTCCTTGTCCAGGTCGGCCAGCAGCTCGTGGGCCAGCTTGGCCATGCGCACTTCGGTGTATCGCATGGCCGCGGCGTTGTCGCCGTCCACCGAACCGAAGTTGCCCTGGCCGTCCACCAGCATGTAGCGCAGCGAGAACGGCTGCGCCATGCGCACGATGGTGTCGTACACCGCGGTGTCGCCGTGCGGGTGGTATTTACCGATCACGTCGCCGACCACACGGGCGGATTTCTTGTAGGGCTTGTTCCAGTCGTTGCCCAGTTCGCTCATGGCGTACAGGACGCGGCGGTGCACGGGCTTGAGGCCATCGCGTGCATCGGGCAGGGCACGACCGACGATCACGCTCATGGCGTAATCGAGGTAGGACTGTCGGAGTTCGTCTTCGATGTTGACCGGGAGGATTTCTTTGGCCAGTTCGCCCATGAGAAGCCTGGTTCCTTTTGCAGATGGAACTCCGCCTCGCCCATCCCGAGCCCGGCGGAGTGCGACGGCGCCATCAGAACGCCATCGACTCACAACAAATCAACGACTTAGGTCAATGATCCGCGCAATCGACGGGGCCCCAAAAAGGCCCCACTGAGAACCGTCGGAGCTTACCACAAGCCAGGGGGAACACCTATCCCCGCCCGGCGCCCTCAATGCAGGCGCTTGCGGCTCATCAACTGGGCCATGCGCTCGGCATCGGGGCGCTCGACGACGCCGCGCTCGGTCACGATGGCATCGATCAGGTCCGCCGGGGTCACGTCGAACACCGGATTGTAGGCATCCACCTCGGCCGCCACCCGCTTGCCGCCGATTTCCAGGAGTTCACGGCCGTCGCGCTCCTCGATCGGGATGTCCTCGCCGCTCTCCAGGTTCATGTCGATGGTCGAGCTGGGCGCCACCACCATGAAGCGCACGCCGTGGTGCATGGCGTTGACCGCCAGCTGGTAGGTGCCGATCTTGTTCGCCACGTCGCCGTTGGCGGTGATGCGGTCGGCGCCGACGATGACCCAGGTGATGCTCTCGGTCTTCATCAGGTGCGCCGCCGCGGCATCGACGTTGAGCGTCACCGGCACGCCCTCGTTGGCCAGCTCCCAGGCGGTCAGGCGCGCGCCCTGCAGCCAGGGGCGCGTCTCGTCGGCGTAGATGCGCTCGACCAGGCCCTCCAGGTGCGCCGCGCGGATCACCCCCAGGGCGGTGCCGAAGCCACCAGTGGCCAGGGCGCCGGTGTTGCAGTGGGTGAGGATCTTCTGCGGGCCGGCGTGCTGCTTGCGGATCAGCTCGACGCCGAGCTGGGCCATGGTCAGGTTGGCCTCGCGGTCGCTCTCGTGGATGGCGATGGCCTCGGCCTCCAGCACCTGCAGCGGGTCGTCGCCCGGCTTCAGGCGGTCGAGGCGCTCGCGCATGCGGTTCAGCGCCCAGAACAGGTTGACCGCGGTGGGCCGCGACTCGGCCAGCACGCGGAAGTCGTCCTCCAGGGCCTCGCGCCAGGCACCGCCGTTGTTCAGGCGGGCCTGCAGGCCCAGTACCAGGCCATAGGCCGCGGCGATGCCGATGGCCGGGGCGCCGCGCACCACCATCTGGCGGATGGCCTCGGCGACGCCGGCGGCGCTGTCGTAGCTCAGCCAGGTTTCCTCCAGCGGCAGCAGGCGCTGGTCGAGCAGACGGAGGGTGCCCTTGCGCCAATCAATGGCCGTGACCCGCTCGGCCGCCAACAGTCGCTCACGCATGGAACACCTCTTTCTTCTATCAGGTCCGGGCGCGCCGGGCGGCACGCCGATATCGAGCCCGGCCAGGGCCGGGAAAACCCGCGAGTATAACGAGCCGCAGGCCAAGGCGCTCGGGTATACTGCCGAACACCCGTTCCCGCGCCGCAGGAAGCGCCCCATGCCCGACGCCAAAGCCCCTCTCGACCTGCTTCTGCTGCCGACCTGGATCGTCCCGGTGGAACCCGCCGGCGTGGTCCTGCGCGACCATGCGCTGGGCGTCCGCGACGGCCGCATCGCCCTGCTCGCCCCGCGCGCCGAGGCCCTGCGCCATCCGGCGGCGGAAACCCGCGAGCTGCCGGGCATGCTGCTCGCCCCGGGCCTGGTCAACGCCCACGGCCACGCTGCCATGAGCCTGTTCCGCGGCCTGGCCGACGACCTGCCGCTGATGACCTGGCTGCAGGAGCACATCTGGCCGGCCGAGGCGAAATGGGTGGACGAGGACTTCGTGCGCACCGGCAGCGAGCTGGCCATCGCCGAGCAGATCAGGGGCGGCATCAGCTGCTTCTCGGACATGTACTTCCACCCGCGGGTGACCTGCGAGGCGGTCCACGACAGCGGCATCCGCGCCCAGGTGTGCGTGCCGGTGCTGGACTTCCCCATGCCCGGCGCCCGCGACGCCGAGGAGGCGATCCGCCAGGGCGTGGCCCTGCACGACGACCTCAAGCACCACCCGCGCATCCGCGTGGCCTTCGGCCCGCACGCGCCCTACACGGTCGGCGACGACAAGCTGGAGAACGTGCTGATGCTGGCCGAGGAACTCGACGCCGGCATCCAGATGCACGTCCACGAGACCGCCTTCGAGGTCCAGCAGGCCCTGGAGAAGCACGCCGAGCGCCCGTTGGCCCGGCTGCACCGCCTGGGCCTGCTGGGGCCGCGCTTCCAGGCCGTGCACATGACCCAGGTGAGCGACGAGGACCTGGAGCTGCTGGTGGAGACCAACAGCTCGGTTATCCACTGCCCCGAGTCCAACCTCAAGCTGGCCAGCGGCTTCTGCCCGGTGGAACGCCTCTGGCAGGCCGGGGTCAACGTGGCCATCGGCACCGACGGCGCGGCCAGCAACAACGACCTCGACCTGCTCGGCGAAACCCGCACCGCCGCCCTGCTGGCCAAGGCCGTGGCCGGCCAGGCCACCGCCCTGGACGCTCACCGCGCGCTGCGCATGGCCACCCTGAACGGCGCCCGCGCCCTGGGCCTGGAGCAGGAGATCGGCTCGCTGGAGCTGGGCAAGTCCGCCGACCTGGTGGCCTTCGACCTCTCCGGACTGGCCCAGCAGCCGGTCTACGAGCCGGTTTCGCAACTGATCTACGCCAGCGGCCGCGACTGCGTGCGCCACCTCTGGGTCAGCGGCAAGCAGCTGCTGGACGCCGGCCGCCTGACGCGCCTGGACGAGGGCCGCCTGGCCGCCGAGGTCGGCGCCTGGGGCCGGCGCATCGCCGGCGCCTGAACACCGCCGGGCGCGGCTGCGACAATCTGTCATGCCGCGCCCATCCGCCGCGCGAAGCTGGCATCATAGTCGGCCTGCGCGCCACGATTTCCCATGATTTGCAACGAAGGTACGCCATGAGCAACGTCGACCACGCCGAGATCGCCAAATTCGAGGCACTGGCCCATCGCTGGTGGGACCGCGAGAGCGAGTTCAAGCCGCTGCACGACATCAACCCGCTGCGCATCAACTGGATCGACGAGCGCGCCAGCCTGGCCGGCAAGAAGGTGCTGGACGTCGGCTGCGGCGGCGGCATCCTCAGCGAGGCCATGGCCCAGCGCGGCGCCACCGTGATGGGCATCGACATGGGCGAGGCGCCGCTGGCGGTGGCCCAGCTGCACCAGCTGGAATCCGGCGTGCCGGTGGAATACCGGCGCACCACCGCCGAGCAGCTGGCCGAGGAGATGCCCGGGCAGTTCGACGTGGTCACCTGCCTGGAGATGCTCGAGCACGTGCCCGACCCGGCTTCGGTGATCCGCGCCTGCCACAGGATGGTCAAGCCCGGCGGCCAGGTGTTCTTCTCCACCATCAACCGCAACCCCAAGGCCTACCTGTTCGCCATCGTCGGCGCCGAGTACGTCATGCGCCTGCTGCCGCGCGGCACCCACGACTTCAAGAAGTTCATCCGCCCCTCCGAGCTGGGCGCCTGGTCGCGCGATGCGGGTCTGGCGGTCAAGGACATCGTCGGCCTGACCTACAACCCGCTGACCAAGCACTACAAGCTGGCCGACGACGTCGACGTCAACTACATGATCCAGACCCTGCGCGAGGAATGACGCCGATGCAGCTCAGAGCGGTTCTCTTCGACATGGACGGCACCCTGCTGGACACCGCGCCGGACTTCATCGCCGTGTGCCAGGCCATGCTCGCCGCCCACGGCCGCGCCCCGATCGACGAGCAGCGCATCGCCGACGTGGTCTCCGGCGGCGCCCGGGCCATGGTCGCCGCGACCTTCGACATGGACCCCGAGGCCCCCGGCTTCGAGACGCTGCGCCAGGAATTCCTCGACCGCTACCAGGACCACTGCGCGGTCTACAGCCGCCTGTACGACGGCATGCCGGAGCTGCTGGAGAGCATCGAGCGGGCCAACCTGATCTGGGGCGTGGTGACCAACAAGCCGGTGCGCTTCGCCGAACCGATCATGCAGCAGCTGGGCCTGGCCGAGCGCTCGGCGGTGCTGGTCTGCCCGGACCACGTGACCAACAGCAAGCCCGACCCGGAGCCGTTGCTGCTGGCCTGCAGCCAGCTGGGCATCGACCCGGCCCAGGTGCTGTTCATCGGCGACGACCTGCGCGACATCGAATCCGGCCGCGCTGCCGGTACCAAGACCGCGGCGGTGCGCTACGGCTACATCCACCCCGAGGACAACCCCGCGCACTGGGGCGCCGACGTCATCGTCGACCACCCCCGCGACCTGCTGGCGGTGCTCGACCGCGCGCTCTGTTCCTGCTGAACGGCGGCAGGCGGCAGGCGGCAGGCGGCAGGCCACGATGATGTCACGCACTTATCTTTAGGCCTGCAGCCTATAGCCTGAAGCCTGCAGCCCTCCGAAGGAGAAAGCATGTTCCAATATTCCGCCCGCCCCGACCTGCTCAAGGACCGGGTGATCCTGGTCACCGGCGCCGGCCGCGGCATCGGCGCCGCCGCCGCGCGGGCCTACGCCGCCCACGGCGCCACCGTGCTGCTGCTGGGCAAGAGCGAGGAAAACCTCAACCAGACCTACGACCAGATCGAGGCCGCCGGCCACCCGCAGCCGGTGGTCATCCCCTTCAACCTGGAAACCGCCCAGCCGCACCAGTACGACGAGCTGGCGGCGACCATCGAGAAGGAATGCGGCAAGCTCGACGGCCTGCTGCACAACGCCTCCATCCTCGGCCTGCGCTCGCCCATCGAGCAGATCTCCGGGGAAAACTTCATGCGCGTCATGCAGGTCAACGTCAACGCGGTGTTCATGTTGACCCACGCCATGCTGCCGTTGCTCAAGCTGGCCAGCGACGCCTCGGTGATCTTCACCTCCAGCGGCGTCGGGCGTAAGGGCCGCGCCTACTGGGGCGCCTACGCGGTGTCCAAGTTCGCCACCGAGGGCCTGATGCAGGTGATGGCCGACGAGTGCGACGGCACCAACGCCGTCCGCGCCAACAGCGTCAACCCCGGCGCCACCCGCACCAGCATGCGCGCCATGGCCTACCCGGGCGAGAACCCGGCGAACAACCCGGCGCCCGACGAGATCATGCCGGTCTACCTGTACCTGATGGGCCCGGACAGCATCGGCGTCAACGGCCAGGCCTTCGACGCCCAGGCCTGACCGGCACGGGGCGGCGCAACGGCCGCCCCGCCGGTTTTCCGGCTCCACCCGGGGGAAGGACCAGCGACCACCCCGGCAAAGTCGCCATCATTTTGACATCCCTCTCCACGACATCCCCCCGCCCGCGGAACCAAAGCCCGCGCCAGACGGTCCCTTGAGCCGTCAGAACAGAACTTTCCGCGGGTTGGCACGAAAATAGCTCAGCCCTCACTGTCGCCGTTTTTGCGCCAGAGGTCGCCACGCGTCATGGCCCCGCCCAAGCAGTCCAACACCATCGATTTCGACACCGCCAAGCTCCAGCGCCTGGGCCTTGGCGAGAACAGCCGCCCGCGCGGCCGGCGCCCGGCCAGCCTGGCGGATGTGCGCCGGCAACTCGCCGTGCAGCTGCAGACCAGCCTTGAGACCGAACGCGTCCTGGGCCTGTTCTTCCAGGAGATCCAGGCGCTGCTGCCGCTGGATTACCTGAGCTACCAGAACGGCAGCGCCGACCTGCGCCTGGAGTTCGGCGAAGTGGCCAGCCACGGCGCCACCTACCACCTCAACCATGCCGGGGAATACCTGGGCGAGCTGGCCTTCCGCCGCCGCCACCCCTTCGACGAGGCCGAGCTGGGCCAGCTGGAAAGCCTGATCGCCAGCCTGCTCTACCCGCTGCGCAACGCCCTGCTCTACCGCGCGGCCATCCAGGCAGCCCTGCGCGACGCGCTGACCGGCACCGGCAACCGCATCGCCATGGACCAGGCCCTGGGCCGCGAGGTCGAGCTGGCGCGGCGCAGCCTGCAGCCGCTGTCGGTGCTGATGCTCGACCTGGACCACTTCAAGCGCATCAACGACCAGCACGGCCACAGCCACGGCGACGAGGCCCTGCGCTGCGTGGCCCGGGCCATCAAGGCCAGCCTGCGCAACGTCGACATGGTCTTCCGCTTCGGCGGCGAGGAGTTCCTCGTGCTGCTGTCCAACACCCCGGGCAGCAGCGCCGCCCAGGTCGGCGAGAGGCTGCGGCAGGCCATCCAGGAGCTGGACTTTGCCGTCGACGGCCAGCACGTGCCGCTGTCCATCAGCCTCGGCTGCGCCACCCTGATCGCCGGCGAGCGCGTCGACGACCTGCTGCACCGGGCCGACGCCGCGCTCTACGCGGCCAAGCGCAACGGCCGCAACCGCCTGGCCTGCGCCGGCTGAGCGGACATTTGCGCAGGCGAAGAAAAGGGCTCCGAGGAGCCCTTTTTTCATGCCTGGCGCTTAGCGCTTGAAGCCCGGGCGCATGCCGTCGCCGGCCGGCTGCGGGCGGCGCTTGTTCAGCGGCTTGCGCACCACCGGCTTGGACGGGCGCTCGTCACGCTCGGCGCTCGGCTTGGCCGGACGCGAACGCGGTGCCTCGCCGGCCGGCGCCTTGCCACGGCCTTCCGGTCGCGGCGCGCGGGCCGGACGGTCGGAGTCCTGACGCGGACCACGGGCCGGACGATCGGAGTCCTTGCGCGGACCGCGGGCGGGACGATCGGAGTCCTGGCGCGGACCACGGGCCGGGCGGTCGGAATCCTGGCGCGGGCCACGGGCTGGACGCTCGGAGTCCTGGCGCGGGCCACGGGCCGGGCGGTCGGAATCCTGGCGCGGGCCACGGGCTGGACGCTCGGAGTCCTGGCGCGGACCACGGGCCGGGCGCTCGGAGTCCTGGCGCGGACCACGGGCCGGGCGGTCGGAGTCCTGGCGCGGACCGCGGGCCGGACGATCGGTATCCTGGCGCGGACCACGGGCCGGGCGGTCGGCCGCCGGACGCTGGCCACGGGCCGGACGCTCGCCCTCGAAGGACGCCTTGCGTTGGCGGTTGCCACGACCGGCATCCGGGCGCTCGCTGCGCGCCAGCGGTTTGGCCAGCTTGCGCTGCTGGCGTTCGAGCTTGTCCTTGGCCTTGGTGGTCATCTCCGGCAGTTTCACCGGCTTCAGGCCGACTTCCTCGCTGAGGATGTCCAGTTCGCGCTGGTCCATCTCGCGGTAGCGGCCCATGGTCAGTTCGGAGGTGAGGAACACCGGGCCGAAGCGCACGCGCTTCAGGCGGCTCACCACCACGCCCTGGGATTCCCACAGGCGGCGTACCTCGCGGTTGCGGCCTTCCATCACCACCACGTGGTACCAGTGGTTGAAGCCTTCGCCGCCCGGCGCCTGCTGGATGTCGCTGAACTTGGCCGGGCCGTCTTCCAGCATCACGCCGGCTTTCAGGCGCTCGATCATGTCCTCGTCGACCTCGCCACGCACGCGCACGGCGTACTCGCGGTCCATCTCGTAGGACGGGTGCATCAGGCGGTTGGCCAGTTCGCCGTCGGTGGTGAACAGCAGCAGGCCGGTGGTGTTGATGTCCAGGCGGCCGACGTTGATCCAGCGGCCGCTGCGCAGGCGCGGCAGGCGGTCGAACACGGTCGGGCGGCCTTCCGGGTCGTCGCGGGTGCAGACCTCGCCCTCGGGCTTGTTGTAGATCAGCACGCGGCGTACGTGCTCTTCGGCCTGCTCACGGCGGATCAGGTGCTCGTCGACGGCGATGGCGTCGTGGCCCTCCACACGCTGGCCGAGGCTGGCGACCACGCCGTTGACCTTGACCCGGCCTTCCTCGATCCAGGCCTCGACGTCACGGCGCGAGCCGACGCCCAGACGGGCCAGGACCTTCTGCAGCTTCTCGCCGGCGGGGGAAATTTCTGGAGTTTCGTGCGTGTCGTTCATCTGGGCACCTCCCGGTGTGTCATGCAACGAAGAAAAAGGTCGCGCATCATACGCGCTTGGGCGCGGCAAAGCACCGTCCGTGATCGGGAAAGCCTAGCCGCTTTTGGCATTCGCGCCGTTTTCAGGGGGAAAACCGGGTTGAACGACGAATCTGCCTTCACCGGCGCCAAGCTGGCGCTGTTCCACGATGGCCACCTGGTGGTCTACCTCCGCGACGAAAAGCCCGGCATCCCCTTCCCCGGCTGCTGGGACTTTCCCGGCGGCGGCCGCGAAGGCGCGGAAACGCCAGCCGAATGCGCGCTGCGCGAGCTGGAGGAGGAATTCTCCATCCGCCTGGGCCAGGAGCGTATCGAATGGCAGCGCCGCTACCGCGCCACCCACGGCCCGGCGCCCTGGGCCTGGTTCCTGGTGGCGCGGCTGCGGGCAGCGGAGTTCACGGCGATCCGCTTCGGCGACGAGGGGCAGTACTGGCGGCTGATGGCGGTGGAGGAGTACCTGGGCCTGGACCACAACGAAGCGGTGCCCTATCTGCAGGAGCGCCTGCAGCATTACCTCGAAGACCATCCGCCGTTTTCCTTGGGCACCGGTGTTCCGGCCGACGGCGGATAACCGCGAACGGTTATGCGCCCTACCATGGTGGGCTTGGCGTAGGGCGAATAACGCTCCGCGTTATCCGCCGTTTGACCTCGGCCACATGCCACTCGCTGCCGAGCACGGAGCCGCCCTCAAAACCACACCAAGCTCAACCACGAAGTTGCCGACAAGAAAGGTGTAGCGGCGGATAACCGCGAACGGTTATTCGCCCTACGCTCGGCGGCATCCCGCAGGGCGGATACGCCTCCATAAAAAAGCCCGGCACAAGGCCGGGCACGTCCGATCGTGGGACAGCTCAGTGTGATTCGAGCAGCGCCAGGGCCTCGCGCGACAGGCGCTCGACCGTGGCCCAGTCACCGCTGGCGACGGCGGCCTTGGGCAGCATCCAGGTGCCCCCCACGCACATCACGTTGTCCAGGCGGTAGTAGTCGTTCAGGTTGTCCGGCCCTACCCCGCCGGTGGGGCAGAAGCGCACCTCCGGGAAGGGGCCGGCGAAGGCCTTGAGCGCCTCGACACCGCCGCACACCTTGGCCGGGAACAGCTTGAAGCGGCGCAGGCCGTGGCGGTAGGCGGCCATGATCTCGGAGGCGGTGGCTACGCCGGGCAGTAGCGGCACCGGGCGGCTCACCGCGTGCTGCAGCAGTTCCTCGGTACAGCCGGGGGTGACGATGAACTGCGCGCCGGCCTCTTCCGCCTGGCGGAAGGTTTGCGGGTCCAGCACGGTGCCGGCGCCCACGCACAGTTGCGGGCGCTGCGCGGCCAGGGTGCGGATGGCGGTCAGGCCCAACGGGGTGCGCAGGGTCACTTCCAGCACCGTGATGCCGCCGGCGGCCAGGGCGTCGGCCATGGGCAGGATGTCCTGCTCGCGCTCGATGGTGATCACCGGCAGGATGCGGGCGCGCTCGGCGAGGGCGTCGATGCGCTGGATGTGGGAATCAAGGCTCATGTTGCGGTAACTCCGTGCCTCAGGGGCACCAGTGGATCGACAGGGGAGCGCGGAGGAAGGCGCTCACCGGCATGCTTGCTTCGTCTTCGACGGCCAGCGCGGCCTTCAGGGTGGCCAGCTTGGCCTCGCCCTGGATCGCCAGCAGTTGCACCCGCGCGGCGGCCAGCAGCGCGCGGCTGAGGGTCAGGCGCTGGTGCGGCACGCTCGGCGCCCAGGCCGGCAGGCAATGGCGCGCGCCGGCAGGGTCGAGGGCCTCGGCCAGGCCCGGGCTGGCCGGGAACAACGAGGCGGTGTGGCCGTCGTCGCCCATGCCCAGCACCAGCACATCGATGGGCAGGGCCAGCTCGGCGACCTGGCGGTCGGCGATGGCTGCCGCCTCTTCCAGGCTCGGCGCCGAGTGGTACAGGCCGCAGAACAGTGCCCTGGCCGCCGCGCCCTTGAGCAGGTGGCGGCGCACCAGGCCGGCGTTGCTGTCTGGATGGACTTCCGGCACCCAGCGCTCGTCGGCGAGGGTCACGGTCACCTTGCCCCAGTCGAGGGCTTCGCCGCTCAGGGCTTCGAGAAAGGCCACCGGGCTGCGCCCGCCGGACACCGCCAGCAGCGCGCGGCCACGCTCGGCGATGGCCCCGCGCAGTTGCTCGGCCACGCTGGCGGCCAGGCCGCGGGCCTGCGCCATCGGACTTTCCCAGGCCGTCCAGCGCACGCCGGCCGGCAGATTCGGATCAATGGTCGCCATACCAGTCCTTCCCGTCTCTCGCGATCAGCGCCACGGCCGCCTGGGGTCCCCAGGTGCCCGCGGCATAGGGTTTGGGGGCATCGCCCAGGCGTTCCCAGCCGGCGATCAGGTGGTCGCACCACTTCCAGGCGAACTCCACCTCGTCCTTGCGCACGAACAGGTACTGGTTGCCCTGCATCACCTCCAGCAATAGCCGTTCGTAGGCGTCCGGCACGCGCGCGGCCTGGTACGCCTCGGAGAAGCTCAGCTGCAGCGGCCCGGTGCGCAGTTGCATGCCCTTGCCCAGGCCCTGGTCCTTGGTCATCACCTGCAGGGAGATGCCCTCGTCCGGCTGCAGGCGGATGATCAGGCGGTTGCTGATCAGCGAGCGCTGCTCCGGGGCGAAGATGTAGTGCGGCGGGTTCTTGAAGTGGATGACGATCTGCGACAGCTTCTGCGGCATGCGCTTGCCGGTGCGCAGGTAGAAGGGCACGCCGGACCAGCGCCAGTTGCGGATGTCCACGCGCAGGGCGACGAAGGTCTCGGCGCCGCTCATGCGGTTGGCGTGCTCCTCTTCCAGGTAGCCGGGCACCGCCTTGCCGTCGATGAAGCCGGCGGTGTACTGGCCACGCACCACGCGGCTGGCCAGTTGCTCCGGCGGGATCGGCTCCAGGGCGCGCAGCACCTTGACCTTCTCGTCGCGGATGCTGTCGGCGGAAAGGTCGCTGGGCGGGTCCATGGCGATCAGGCAGAGCAGCTGCAGCAGGTGGTTCTGCACCATGTCGCGCAGCTGGCCGGCCTGATCGAAGTAGCCCCAGCGGCCCTCGATACCGACCTTCTCGGCCACGGTGATCTCCACGTGGGAGATGTGGTTCTGGTTCCACTGCGTCTCGAACAGGCTGTTGGCGAAGCGCAGGGCGATGAGGTTCTGTACGGTTTCCTTGCCCAGGTAGTGGTCGATCCGGTAGATGCGGTTCTCCGGGAAGAATTTCGCCACCGCCTCGTTGACCGCGCGGGAGGACGCCAGGTCGTGGCCGATGGGTTTCTCCAGCACCACCCGGGTGCGTTCGGCCAGGCCGAGGGCGGCGAGGTTCTCGCAGATACCGCCGTAGACCGCCGCCGGGGTGGCGAAGTAGGCCACCAGCGGCAGGCCGGCCGGTACCGCGTCGCGCAACGCCGGGTAGGAAGCGGCGTCGAGGAAGTCCATGCTCAGGTAGCTGAGGCGCTGCTGGAAGCGCACCCACACGGCGTCGTCCCATTCGCGCGCCGGCACGGCCAGACGCAGGCGCTTCTCGAGGGTGGCCAGGTGGGCGGCGGGGTCGCCGTCCTCGCGGGCCAGGGCGAGGATGCGGGTGTCGCCGTGCAGCAGGCCTTCGCGGTC
Source organism: Pseudomonas sp. RW407 (assembly GCF_003176655.1). Taxonomy (NCBI): domain Bacteria; kingdom Pseudomonadati; phylum Pseudomonadota; class Gammaproteobacteria; order Pseudomonadales; family Pseudomonadaceae; genus Pseudomonas; species Pseudomonas sp. RW407. The sequence continues at coordinate 254,170 of NZ_QGSL01000088.1, forward strand.
GAGCTGGTAGAGGGCGGGGATCAGCTTGCGCAGGGCGAGGTCGCCCAGCGCGCCGAACAGCGCCAGGGTGCAAGGCAGAACGCGGACATCAGGCATTTGTTGTTACCAAACAGATTTTGAGGAACATTTGCCGAATACACCGCGCCATTAAGGCAAAAATGTAGTAATTAAACAACATATTTTTCCCAAGGCACGGTCCGGTTGGTCGTCTGCCGACCTGACGTTAGGATAGCGCCGCTGGCCGCGGGCACGTCCCCGGCCGTCGATTGCCCCACAGGGGCCACCAAGGAGAACGGATGAAGAACCTGCTGGAGCAGATCCAGACGCGCCTGGAAGACTTGAACAAGGCCGAACGCAAGGTCGCCGAGGTGATCCTGCAGAACCCGCAGCAGGCCACCCGCTTCAGCATCGCCGCGCTGGCCCAGGCCGCGAGCGTCAGCGAACCGACGGTGAACCGCTTCTGCCGCTCCTTCGGCATGAGCGGCTACCCGGAGCTGAAGATCCAGCTGGCGCAGAGCCTGGCCAGCGGCGCGGCCTTCGTCACCCAGGCGGTGGCCGCGGACGACGGCCCCGAGGCGTACACGCGGAAGATCTTCGGCAGCACCATCGCCTCGCTGGACGCCGCCTACAAGCTGATCGACGCACGCGCCGTGGACCGCGCCGTGGACCTGCTGATCCAGGCCCGGCAGATCCACTTCTTCGGCCTCGGCGCCTCCAGCTCGGTGGCGCTGGATGCGCAGCACAAGTTCTTCCGCTTCAACCTGGCGGTGTCGGCGCAGAGCGACGTGCTGATGCAGCGGATGATCGCCTCGGTGGCGCACACCGGCGACCTGTTCGTGGTGATCTCCTACACCGGCCGCACCCGCGAGCTGGTGGACGTGGCGCGCCTGGCGCGGGACAACGGCGCCTCGGTGCTCGGCCTGACCGCGGCCGACTCGCCGCTGGCCAAGGTCTGCACCCTCACCCTGGACATCCCGCTGCCGGAAGACACCGACATCTACATGCCGATGACCTCGCGGATCATCCAGCTGACGGTGCTCGACGTGCTGGCCACCGGCGTGACCCTGCGCCGCGGCGTGGACTTCCAGCCGCACCTGCGCAAGATCAAGGAGAGCCTGGTGCCGACGCGGTACCAGCTGGACGAGGAAGACTGACGCCCCGCCACAGTGATTTCGTAGGAACGGATTCATCCGCGATTTCGGCGCAGGGATCGACCGATCGCGGACGGAGTCCTACCCTGCCGGGGGCACTGCTTCTCGTAGGAGCGAGCTTGCTCGCGAACAGGCTCCGCTGCGGGGCTTATTCGCGAGCAAGCTCACTCCTACGAAGAGCACATCGGCGCAGCCGGCAAGACAGTTGCTCCTACGATCGAGCCTCCTTGGAGCTGTAGGAGCGGGCCCTGCCCGCGATTCGCGCGCAGGGCGCGCTCCTACATCGAAATGGTGCGGATGATGTGGCGTAGGAGCGGACTCCGTCCGCGATTGCTCGAACCCGTGCAGCGGAAATCGTCAGACCAACCCGGCCTTCAGCCGCAGGCGCATGCGCTCGCCCTGGGCCAGGATCAGCCCGCCGGGGCGGTAGCCGGCGGCGCCGATGCACAGGAAGCGGTCGGCCTCGCCCGGCTCCACCTGCTCCACCGCGCGGCTGCCGGGGTGCCAGATGACGCTGCCGGCGGCGGCGTTCTTGTCGATGCGCAGGCGGCGCTGCCAGCCAGCGTCCTCCAGCACCAGCGAACCGGTGTTGTACAGCACCTGCTTGACCGCGCCCCGCGGCGTCCAGGTATTGGGCAGCGGCGGCGCCGGGCGCTGGGCACCCTCCAGTTCCATGCCGTGGACCACGCTACGGCGCAGCGAGCCGATGCGCCAGTAGGGCTGCAGGGCGAAGCTGAACAGGCAGTCGCCGTCGTCCTCGTGGTAGCTGGACAGCTCCATCTCCAGTTCGCGGCCCAGGCGCGCGTCCAGGCGCACGTGCCAGTCCTCGATGTCCAGTTGCCAGCTCACCTGCACCAGGCTCTCGTCGGCATGGGCGTCGAGCAGGCGCCATTCGCGCTGGCGGGCCCAGCCGTGGGGCGGCCAGTCGGGCTCGCTGGGGTGGCTGCCGAACCACGGCCAGCACACCGGGATGCCGCCGCGGATGGGCGCCGTGCTCAGGGCCGGCCACTGGCTGGCGCACCACAGCATGGAGCGCTCGCCCTGGGGGCGGAAGTGCAGCAGTTGCGCGCCCTGGCGGCTGAAGACCGCCTGGCACAGGGGGTGATCGATCAGCAGCAGGTCGCGGCGCTGGAAGCGCACCCAGTCGAAGGGGCGCTTGGCACGCATGGAATGGAAGAAGCGCTGCAGCGGATGCTCGAGCATTGTCCGGAGGTCCTGAATCAATCCCTTCCCGGACACTCCCGGGGCATGACATCTATGTAGTTTTACTACACGTCGGTGAAAAAAGCGCAGATTCTACCTGAAAAGCATAGAACCCCAGTCACATGTGCGGATTTTTTCGTCCCGGGGCGCAATAGCCCCTGTAGAGGCAATGAGGGCGCCAGCCACGTAGGGCGCATAACGCCCCAAGCGTTATCCGGCGTTTAGCCTCGGTGCCCGGTGGCTCCGAGGTTGACCTGGGCGTTGGCTGTGACGCCGGCGTATCGGCGGATAACCGCGAACGGTTATCCACCCTACGAACAAAAAGCCCGCCCCGATGATGGCGGGCGGGCCAAGTACAGCAGCACCTCAGGAGCGGGTCGATGCGCGCGTCAGAAGCTGGACTGGATCTTCAGCCCGGCGACCAGGGCGTTGTCCACCTCGTAGACGCCGCCGGGATGCTTGATGTACTGCAGGTTCGGCCGCACGGTCAGCCAGTTGGTGACGTGCACGCCGTAGTACAGCTCGGCGTCGTACTCGCTGTGCTGCACCGGCTGGAACAGCGGGTTGTCGTAGTCGTCGATGCCGGAGACCGTATTGACCTGCTTCTGGTGTTTGGTCACATCGTCGTTGATGTGGATGCGCGCCACCGCCAGGCCGATGTCGTCCTTGGGCCGGGCGTCGAACAGGCCTTTGTAGACGGCGCCGACCTGCTGGTAGTTGTCCACCGTGTTGGTCGCCTGGTCATGCACGGTGAAGTTGGCGAACAGGCTCAGGCCGCGCGAGGCGTCGCCGTCGTGGGCGGTCACCTGCTGCTGCGCCACCACC
>NZ_QGSL01000088.1:257358-281502 GCF_003176655.1 Pseudomonas sp. RW407
CCTTGTCCGCGATAGCCGCAGGCCCCGGCGCGATTCGCGGATGAGATCCGCTCCTACGCCGCCCCACCCACGCCATTCCCCTGTAGGAGCGCGCCCTGCGCGCGAATCGCGGGCAGGGCCCGCTCCTACAGGTATCCCGGCATCAACTTTCGAGCAGCTCCACGCTCTCCGGCGCACGGCGCATCAGCACGCGGCCGTGGCGGATGGAGTACAGCGCCTTGGCCTGCTGGCGCACCGCCTCGTAGTCGCTGTCCACGCCCAGCACCAGCAGGTTGGCCGGGCGGCCGGCGGCGATGCCGTAGCGCTCGCCCAGGTTCAGCGCGCGGGCGCTGTTGTCGGTGACCAGGTCGAGGCTGCGCTGCAGGTCGTCGAAGCCCATCATGTGGCAGATGTGCAGGCCGGCATCGAGCACCCGCAGGATGTTGCCGTTGCCCAGCGGGTACCAGGGGTCCTTGATCGAATCCTGGCCGAAGCACACGTTCATGCCGGCGCGGTCGATCTCGGCCACGCGGGTCACGCCGCGGCGTTTAGGGAAGCTGTCGAAGCGGCCCTGCAGGTGGATGCTCTCGGTCGGGCAGGAGACGAAGCTGATGCCCGAGCGCTTGAGCAGGCGGAACAGCTTGGAGCAGTAGGCGTTGTCGTAGGAGCCCATGGCCGTGGTGTGGCTGGCGGTCACCCGCGCGCCCATGCCGCGCACCCGCGCTTCTTCGGCGAGCACTTCGAGGAAGCGTGAGTTGGGGTCGTCGGTCTCGTCGCAGTGCACGTCCACCAGGCAGCCGCTGCGCTCGGCCAGGTCCATGAGGAACCTGATCGAGCTGACGCCCTGCTCGCGGGTGTTCTCGAAGTGCGGGATGCCGCCGACCACGTCGGCGCCCAGGCGGATCGCCTCTTCCATCAGCTCGCGGCCGCCCTCGTAGGACTCGATGCCCTCCTGCGGGAAGGCGACGATCTGCAGGTCCACCAGGTGCTTGGCCTCTTCCTTCACCTCCAGCATGGCCTTGAGCGCGGCCAGGCTCGGGTCGGTGACGTCGACGTGGGTGCGCACGTGCTGGATGCCGTGGGCGGCGAGCATGCGGATGGTGGTGTGGGCGCGGGCCTTGGTGTCTTCGTGCGTGATGGTTTCCTTGCGCTGCGCCCAGCGCTCGATGCCCTCGAACAGGGTGCCGCTCATGTTCCATTCCGGCTCGCCGGCGGTGAGGGTGGCGTCGAGGTGGATGTGCGGCTCCACCAGGGGCGCGATCACCAGTTGCCCGGCGGCGTCGAGGTCCTCGCCGGCGGCGGCGACGCTGGCCGCCTGGGGCAGCACCTCGGCGATGGTCTCGCCCTCGCAGCGGATGGTGAACAGGCCTTCTTGCTTGCGCAGCTTGGCGTTGACGATCTTCATTGTCTTGGCTCCTCGGGCTGGGCGCTGGACATGCGGCGGATGAGCAGCGCCATGGATGCGTTCAGGCGGAACTGCGGGTCGTCGAGCGACTGGCCGCTCAACGACTCGATGCGTGCGATCCGCTGGTTCAGGGTGTTGCGGTGGATGCCCAGGCGCTGGGCGGCGCGCAGGGCGTTGCCGCCCTCCTGGAGCAGGGCGTCGAGGGTGTCGACCAGCAGTTGCGGCTGCTTGCGCCCCGGCGCCAGCAGGGCGCCGAGGGTGTCGTGGAGGAACTGCTCGATCACCGTGCGATCGGGAATGGCCCGCAGCAGGCGCAGCACGCCCAGCTCGCGGTAGTCGCAGAGGCCGCCCGGCGGACGCAGCCCCTCGGCCACCTCCAGCGCCTGGCGCGCCTGCAGCAGCGCGCGGGGGAAGTCGGCGCAGTCCGCGGCGGGCGCCGACAGGCCGAGGTAGGCGCGCAACGGCAGCTCCCGCGCCAGGGTCGCCGCCAGCCCTTGCAGGGCGTCGCGCCCGCAGGCCTGCTCGCAGTCGGCCAGCAGCAGCACGAACAGGTCGCCCTGGACGAGGGTCGGCAGCGCGTCCGGCAGGTTGCGCTGCCAGTCCTCCAGGCGGTCGAGCAACTGCTGGCGGTACAGCTGCAGGCGGCGCTCGGCCTCCTCCGGGGCATGCTCGCGGAACAGCCGGTCGATGCCGGCCAGGCGCAGCGCCACCAGGCGCCGTGGCGCGTCCAGCGGCAGCTGCAGGTGCTCCGCGCGGCGGCGGACGATGGCCAGGCTCGGGCAGTCGCCGCTGAGCAACTGGCCGAGGATGTCGCGCCGCGAGTGCTTCACCTGGGTCATCTGCACCAGGGCCGTGCCGATCAGGTGGGTGACGATCACCATCTTCAGCGCGTAGGGCTGCTCGATCAGCGGCAGGCCCTCGGCCTCGGCCAGTTCCACCAGCGCTTCGGGGATACGCTGGATAAATTCGTCGCCGGTGAGGATCACCAGCCCGGCGATGCCGCAGGCGACGCCCTCGCGGGCCAGGCGCTGCAGGTTGGCCTCGTCGCGCGGGTGGTTGATGCCGGTGACGAATACCAGCTCGCCCCCCATCACCCACTCGGCGATGCCTTCGTTCTCCACCACGTAGGACCAGCGCACGCTGCGCCGCAGGTTGCGCGCGCCGGCCCGCAGGCTCAGGCTCTCCAGCCCCGGCAGGCGGAGGATTTCCTCGACGCTCAGGCTCAAGCGCGCGGCTCCGCCACGCTGGCGCGGGCGCGGGCGATTTCGCCGAGCACGATGTAGCAGGCCGCCGAGGCGCCGATGCCCACCAGCGGGGCGATCCAGGGCGAGGCGTAGGCCAGCGCCGCGCCCACCGCGTAGGACACCAGGCCCGCGACGTTGAACGCCGGGATGTGCGGGCCGACCAGCGCCGGGTAGTTGCCGCGGTGGCGATGCCAGAAGTCGGCCATGATCACCCCGCCCAGCGGCGGGATGATCGAGCCCAGCAGCACCAGGAAGGGAATCAGCCACTCGTACATGCCGCCGATGGCCAGGACGATGCCCACGCCCGCTGCGAGCAGCGTCATGCTGCGCCGGCGCTCGCTGCGCACCAGGTGGCAGGCCGCGGCGGAGACGTTGTAGATGGTCGGGCCCTGGATGGTCCACAGGTTCAGGCAGAGCATGACCACCGCGGCGAACGACAGCCCCTGCAGGACCATGACTTCGACGATGTCGGCGTTCTGGTAGACGATGGCGCACCAGGCGCCGGCGACTATCATCAGGCCGTTGCCGACCAGGAAGCTGATGACGCTGGCGGCCACTGCGATGCGCCCGCTGCGCGCCATGCGCGTCCAGTTGGTGGCCTGGGTGGCGCCGCTGGCGAAGGTGCCGAAGACCATGGTCACCGCCGCCGAGAAGGTCATGCCGGTGCCCGGCTGCACCGCCAGCAGCCCGGCCCAGCCGCCGGCCTGGCGGGTGGCGATGACCATCGAGACCACCAGCAGCACGAACATCAGTGGCACCGACACCCGCGACAGCAGGTCCAGGCCCTTGAAGCCGATGATCGCGGTGATGCTGAAGCCCAGGCCGAACAGCACCATCAGCGGGACGGTCAGCCAGCCCGGCAGCGCCAGCATCTTCACCAGCACGATGGCCACGGTGGCGGTGCCCCAGGCATACCAGCCCAGCTCGGCGAAGCCCAGGAGGAAGTCCGACAGCTTGCTGCCGCGCTCGCCGAAACAGAAGCGCCCCATGAGCACGGTGTTCAGCCCGCTGCGCGAGGCGATCAGGCCCAGGGCGGCGGCGTAGACGGCCAGCAGCGTGTTGCCGACGACGGCGACCCAGAGCATGTCGACGAAGTCGAAGGCCATGCCGATCTTGCCGCCGGCGAACATGGTGCCGGTGAAGAAGGTGAAGCTGAACAGGACCATGGCGATGGGCAGCAGCCCTTTGCGCCCTTCCCTGGGCGTGGCGCTCAGGGGGAATTCACTGGGGGAACTCATGGATGTCTCCGCGAGGTGGTTGGATGTCTGTCGGCCTGGAGCAAGGAGCGGGCCGGAAAGGGCCGACGGGGAACGACGCGGAAACCTTTGAGCATGACGAACACCGAGTGATGTTCAGAATGCACACTTCCCAAGGGAAATATGCCGCCGCGCGCCTGCTCAAATGTGCATTATGCGGCTTTTCGAGGCAGAAGGCAGCGCCCGGCGCACCAAATCCGCGCAACCTTGACCCAGGTCGCTAGCGCGGCTCGAAGTCGTTCGAAGGCCGGCGGATTTGCTAGGCTGCTGCGCAAGTCCCCGCTGGAAGCGCCCATGTTCTTCGGCATTCTGCTCATCGTCACCTGGATCATCCTCCTGCTGCGCTACCCCGCCCGCGCCCTGCCGATCTCGGCCGCGGCCCTGGTCGGCCTGGGCCTGGTGGCGGCCCTGGCGATCTGGCAGGACAGCTGCGACCAGCGCCGCCTGGAGCGCCTGGAACTGCGCATCCGCTACGCGCCGACGCGGTGCCCGGCCGACCGCCCGCTGCGCGTCGACCTGAAGAACGGCAGCGACGCGCCGCTGCAGGAGCTGCGCTGGAAGGTCGCCGCCTACCGCCCCGGCGACACCACGGACCTGGCCGAGAACCTCTACGAGGCGCCGCGCTACCGCGGCCCCGGCGCGCTGCTCGGCGGTGACGCCTGGAGCGACTGCCTGCCGCTGCCGGCGCTGCGCCCGGGCTACCGCGCCAGCACCCTGGAGTTCCGCGCCGAGCGCATCGAGGGGCGCTTCGGCGATTGAGTTCACCCGCGCGGCGCAATCCGTTAGGGTAGGCGCCGAACACCCATGCCGCCGCGCACGCCAAGGAAAGCCGCCATGCCCCAACCCGTCGCCCTGATCACCGGTTGCTCCAGCGGCATCGGCCGCGCCCTGGCCGAGGCCTTCCAGGGCGCCGGCTACAGCGTCTGGGCCACGGCCCGGCGCGACGAGGACGTGGCCGCCCTGGGCCAGGCCGGTTTCCGCGGCGTGCAGCTGGACGTCGACGACGGCGCCGCCATCACCCGCCTGGCCGAGCAGCTGCGGCGCGAGGCTGGCGGCCTGGACGTGCTGGTCAACAACGCCGGCTACGGCGCCATGGGCCCGCTGCTGGACGGCGGCGCCGAAGCCCTGCGCCGGCAGTTCGAAACCAATGTCTTCGCCGTGGTCGAGTTGACCCGCGCCTGCTTCCCGCTGCTGCGCGAACGCCGTGGGCTGGTGGTGAACATCGGCAGCGTGTCCGGCGTGCTGGTCACCCCCTTCGCCGGTGCCTACTGCGCTTCCAAGGCCGCGCTGCACGCCATCAACGAAGCGCTGCGCCTGGAGCTGGCGCCCTTCGGCATCGAGGTGCTGGAGGTACAGCCTGGCGCCATCGCCTCCCGCTTCGGCGCCAACGCCAACCGCAACCTGGACGCCCTGGTGGCGGAAGGCTCGCCCTGGTGGCCTCTGCGCGAGTTCATCCGCGCCCGCGCCGGCGCCTCCCAGGACAAGCCCACCCCGGCCGCCGAACTGGCCCGCCAACTGCTCGCCGCCGTGCAGCGCCAGCCACGCCCGCGCCTGCTGCGCGTCGGCCACGGCAGCCGCGCCCTGCCGCTGCTGGCCCGCTGGCTGCCCACCGCCCTGCTGGACAAGGCCCTGAAGAAACGCTTCGGCCTGGACGGGAGCCTCTAGCCATGCCCATCCGCACCCGCTACTACGCCCTCGCCGGCATCCTCGTCGCCATGGTCCTCAACGTGCTGCTGCGCACCCTGCTGCGCTACGGCCTGGTGCCGGTGAACCTGCTGGTGGCGCTGGCCATCGGCGCCGGCATGGCCTTCTTCTTCGCCCGCCGCGTGGGCCGCCTGCCCAGCGTCGGCGAGCGCTGGCGCCTGCTCGGCTTCTACGCCGCCGGCCTGGCCCTGCTGTACCTGGCGCTGGTGGCCCTGGCCGCCTGGCGGAACCCGCCGAGCCACGCCGCACTGCTGCTGTACCTGGTGAACTACCTGGTCTACCCGCTGGCCGCCTGGTGGTTCTTCCGCCCGCCGGTGCAGGCGCGCTTCCTGCCCCGCTGATCGCCGCGGGGCGCCTTCACGTTTTTTTCACAATCTTTTCATCCGGGCTTTATCGCCCGCCGCCTACTGTCTGCGCTCCGCCAGCCAGGAGGCCGCCATGCGCCCCGCCCTGCCCTTCGCGGCCCTGCGCCGCTGCCTGCTCGCCCTCGCCCTCGTCGCCGGGGCGGCCCACGCCGACGAGCGCCCCACCGACTGGGCGCAGCCGGTGGACAAGTCGTTCAACCTCTACCGCATGTCGCCCACCCTCTACCGCAGCGCCCTGCCCGACGGCCAGGACCTGCCGCTGCTGCAGCAACTGGGCGTGCACACGGTGCTGAGCTTCATCAAGGACGACGACAAGGCCTGGACCGGCGCCGCACCGCTGCAGGTCCTGAGCTTCCCGACCCACGCCGACCGCGTCGACGACGCCGACGTGATCCGCGTGCTCAACCTGCTCCAGGCCGCCCAGCAACAGGGCCCGGTGCTGATGCACTGCAAGCACGGCAGCGACCGCACCGGCCTGTTCTCCGCCATGTACCGCACGGTGGTCCAGGGCTGGAGCAAGGAAGACGCGCTCAGGGAAATGCGCGAAGGCGGCTTCGGCAGCGCCGACGACATGGCCGACGCCGTCCACTACGTGCAGAACGCCGACGTCGACGCCATCCGCCAGGCCATGGCCGAGGGGCGCTGCAGCCCCAGCCCGTTCAGCCTGTGCCACCTGCGCGGGCTGGTGGAGGTGCCGGTGGCCCCGGCACCGGTGAGCGTCGCCCAGGCCCATCCGGCCAGCTGAAAGCATTCACCTGCCGGCCCGCGGTGCGCTAGGCTGGGGCTTTTCCCCCGCGACAGGCTTGCCATGACCTCCCCACGCTTCAGCGCCGTCACCCACACCCGCCTCATCGACCACGCCGGCCTGGATGCCTTCTGCGCCGGCTACGACGGCTTCATCCTCGACCTCTGGGGCGTGCTGATGGACGGCGCCGAGGTCTTCCCCGGCGCCCTCGCCTGGCTCCGCCGGCGCGCCGCCGAGAGCCGCCCGGTGTGGTTCCTCAGCAACGCCTCGCGCAGCGTCGCGGAAATGGCCGACACCCTGGCGCGCCTGGGCGTGCCGCGCGAGCTGTACACCGGCATCACCACCTCCGGCCAGTTGGCCATCGACGCCATCGAGCACGATGCAGGGCTGCAGGACGGCGGCATCTACATCGCCGGCGTGGGCGATGCCCTGGAAACCTGGCCGAAGCACATCCGCGAGCGCTTCGATGCGGATATCCACAAGGCCAGGGCGATCCTCGGCGTCGGCAGCTTCCCCCAGGACGAGCTGGAGGCGCGCTTCGAACCGCTGCGCCAGGCCCTGGAGCTGCCCTTCCTCTGCGCCAACCCGGACCGCGTGGTGGTCTCCGCCGGGCGCACGGTGTTCGGCGCCGGCCGCCTGGCCGAGGCCTTCGCCGAGGAAGGCGGCGAGGTGCGCTGGTTCGGCAAGCCGGACCCGGCGGCCTTCCGCATCGCCGAACGGCAGCTGCAGGCCCGCGGGGTGCAGAACATCCTGTTCGTCGGCGACTCCCTGGTGACCGACGTGCCCGGCGCCCTGGCCGCGCGCATCGACACCCTCTGGCTGGCCGCCACCGGCATCCACCGCCAGGCCCTGGGCCTGCCCTTCAACGGCGAACTGGATGCGGACAAGGTGCAGGCGCTGCTCGACGGCTACGCGGTCCGACCGCACTTCGCGGCGCCCGGGCTGGTCTGAAGCAGGGACGACAGCTGCGGGAAACCGCCCATGCACGAATTCCTCGACCTGCTGCAATGGCCGGCGATGCTGGTCACGGTACTGGCCGCCTGGCTGGTCGGCTCGCGCGAGCGCCGGCGGCGCAAGCTCGGCTTCTGGACCTTCCTGGCCAGCAACGCCCTGTGGATAGCCTGGGGCCTGCCGGCCAAGGCCTATGCCCTGGTGCTGCTGCAGCTGTGCCTGGCGGCGATGAACATCCGAGGCAGCTACAAGAACCGGCGCAAGACGAGCGATGCCTGAGGCAAACGGCGGATAACGCCGTAGGCGTTATGCGCCCTACGCAATGCCCAGCCACGGCGTAGGGCGTATGACCGTTCGCGGTTATACGCCGTTTGACCGTAATTCCAGGCGCGTTCCGGATCCGGCTACGGAGCACCGCCCTACCGGGCGCTGAAGCAATGGCATGGCGCGCTAGGCCGGCACCAGCGTCACCCAGTAGCGGGTGCGGTACAGCGCGCGGACCGGCAGGCTGCGCTGCAGGGCGGCGATGGCCTGCTCCGGCTGGTCCAGCGGGAACACCCCGGAAATCGCCAGGCCGGCCACCGCCGGGTCGCAGCGCAGCACGCCCGGCCGGTAGCGCGACAGTTCCGTGCACAGACGGCCGAGGGTCCATTGCCGGGCCACCAGGTAACCGTCGCTCCAGGCCAGGGCGTCGGCGTCCAGGTCATCGACGCCATACAGCCCCTGGCGGTCGAAGCGGGCCTGCTGGCCGGCCTGGACCACCCCGGCGACATGTCCGCCATCGCCCGGCGAGACGGCTACCGCGCCCTGCTGTACCGCCAGCAGCGCATCGTGGCTCTCCAGGCGCACGGCGAAGCGCGTGCCCAGGGCCTGCAGGCGGCCCTGGGCGGTGTCCACCCAGAAGCCGCGGCCGGCGGCGTCGTGGCCGGTCTGCACGAGGATTTCCCCGGCCAGCAGGCGGATGCGCCGGCTGTGGGCGTCGAAGGCCAGGTCGATGGCGCTGTCGGTGTTCAGCTGCAGCCAGCCGCCGTCGGGCAGCTCGATGCGCCGGCGCTCGCCGACGCCGGTGCGCGCCTGGGCCAGCCAGCGCGAGTCGCGCAGGCCGTAGGCGCCACTGCCGAGCACCGCGGCACAGCCGGCCAGCAGCATCAGGTTCTTCAGCGCACGGCGCCGCGTGGGATCGAAGGCGGCCTGGCGCAGGGCGCTGCTGGCGGCTTCCGGCGCCACGCCGGCCAGGCGCCCGTCGAAGAAGTCCAGGCGCTGCCAGGCCTGCTCGTGGCTCGGGTCGGCGGCGCGCCAGCGCTGGCAGGCGGCCTGTTCGTCGGCGCCGGCCAGCCCCGAGGCCAGGCGCACGCGCCAGCCGATGGCCTGCTCGACCACGCCGTGTTCCAGCGGCTGCGCCCGGCTCATGAATACAGCGCCTGGTAGCAGTGGGCGAAGGCCTGGGTCATGTACTGCTGCACCGAGCTGAGCGACACGCCCAGCTGCTCGGCGATCTGCGGGTAGGTCAGGCCGTCCAGCTGCGACAGCAGGAAGGCGCTGCGCACCTTGGGCTTGAGGCCGTCGAGCAGGCGGTCGATCTCCATCAGCGTCTCCAGCACCAGGGCGCGCGCCTCGGCCGAGGGCGCCTCGGCCTCCGGCTGCTGCGCCAGGCTGTCGAGCCAGGCGCGCTCCAGGCTCTGTCGGCGGAAGTGGTCCACCACCAGGCCGCGGGCCACGGTGGCGAGGAACGCGCGCGGTTCGCGCAGGCCCTTCAGCTCGCGGCGGCCGAGCAGGCGGACGAAGGTGTCCTGGGCCAGGTCGGCGGCCTGCTGGTGGCATTCCAGGCGGCGGTAGAGCCAGCCCAGCAGCCAGTGGTGGTGGCCGGCGTAGAGTTCGCCGACCTGGGAATGGGTGGAAGCGGACGGGGACGACACGGGAGCCCTCTGCGCCAGGTGGCGCGTTGCACCAGGGGTGCGCCTGTGAACACCCCTCAAATGCGAAGTCTTATCATTTGCGCAAAGATGCCATGAGTGCGTCATCCCGGCAAGGGGCGGCGATGGATGGAAAGGCATTCCCGAGCCGCGTCGACTCGCAGGATGGGTTGAGCGAAGCGATACCCATCACCATGGCCACGCACCGCGCCCTTGTAGGAGCGCGCCCTGCGCGCGAATCGCGGGCAGGGCCCGCTCCTACAGGTGCGGGAAAACGCCGGTGCTCACCAACCCTTGAGCTGGTCCCAGCGCCAGTTGCGGAACTGGTAGATCAGCGTACCCAGCAGGCCATAGGCGGCGGCCATGCCGAGCAGCACGAGGATGCGGTCGGCAACCGCCGAGAGCGGCAGGTTCATCTGGTTCATCTCCACCACCGCGCGGATCGCCCAGGTGGAGGGGATGCCGTTGGCCAGCCACTGCACCCAGGCCGGCATGGCCTGGGGCGGCCAGGTGAAGCCGGCCATGTAGAACAGCGGCAGGGTGATGAAGGTCATGGTCAGGTACACCGCCTCTTCCGAGGGCAGCAGCTCGGCGAGGAATTCGCTCAGGGCGATCACCGCCAGCAGGAAGGGCAGCACCAGGCCCATGAGCATGAAGAAGGAGGCGGTCTGGCGGTAGCCCATCAGCCACGGCCAGATCACGTAGAAGAGCATGCCCAGCACCGTCCAGATCATCAGTTGCGCGGCATAGCGGCCGAAGCGCGTGGACGGCGGCTGGCGCAGCGAGCGCGGGGTGCCGCCGCGCAGGTTGAGGTTCACCCGGGTGCAGGACAGCAGCAGGCTGTGCTGCAGGATCAGCGTCACCAGCCCCGGCAGGACGATGGCGGCGAAGCTGGTGCCGGGGTTGAACAGGTCGGTGAGCTGGCCCACCACCGGGCTCAGCAGCACCTCGGCCTGGCCCGCGGTGAAGCCGTTGCGCAGCAGCAGCGCGGCGTTGTAGCGCAGCGTCAGCTCGTTGTAGGTGGCGCTGATGTCCTGCTGGATCTGCCCGTTGGCCATGCGGTTGGTGGCGTCGCCGAAGATCGGCACGCTCACCGCCTCGCCGCGCAGCACGCGCTTCTCGAAATCCACCGGGAGGATGACGATGCCGAACAGCTTGCGCCAGGCCAGGTCGTGCTGCGCCGTGGGCAGCTCGCTGTAGCTGCGCACGGCGATCTTGGGCGCGGCGTCGAGCAGGCGGATCAGCTCGCGGGAGGCGTCGCTGTGGTCCATGTCGATCACCGCCACCGGCAGGTCGTCCATGGTGCGGTGGGCATAGGGCAAGGTGGTCAGCGCCACCGACAGCACGGTCAGCAGCCACAGCGGCTTGCCGAGCATGTTCTTCAGCGTCTGCCTGAGGACGTTCCAGAAGTTCTCCATGGCGCCTCCTCAGGCCGGGCTCAGGTCGAGGCGCCGGCGCAGGCGCAGCTTGGCGATCATGTAGGCCAGCAGCGGGTAGACCAGCAGCCGGCAGCAGGCGTACAGCCCGGACTCCGGCGGGGCCTGGCGCAGGAACTGGTCGAACAGGCCGTGCAGGGTGTGCGTCAGCGGCTCGGCCAGGCTGATGAAGCGGGCGATCTCGGGCATCGCCAGGTCCGGCAGCAGCACCCCGGAATAGGTCTGCGCCACGCCGATCAGCAGGCCGATCAGCGAGTAGGCGCTGAAGCGGTTGGCGGTGAAGATGAACAGCACCAGGCCGACGCTCTGCGCGGCCATCACGTAGCACACGGTGATCGCCAGCATCCACAGCGGGCTGCCGTTGATCTTCGCGCCGTTGAGCGTCACCAGCAGGAACAGCTCCAGTATCAGCAGCGCGCTGAACAGCAGGGTGTAGGGCGCCAGCTTGCCCAGCAGGCGCACGCCCAGGGCGCGGGCGCGCAGGATGTGCGGCGAGGAAGCGCGCAGTTCCGGCGCCTCGCGGGCCAGCACGTGGACGGTGGCGACGATCACGAACAGCTGCAGCAAGTGCACGATGGCGGCGAACTGCTGGTAGTAGATGTAGTTGCCGCTGGCGTTGAACAGGCTCTCGTAGGCCACGCTGACGCTCGCCAGCTTCGGCAACGGGGCACCCGCGCCCGCGGCCAGGTAGGGGCGCAGGTCCTGGTTGACGCCGCTGACCAGGCCGCTGAAATCCTGGGTGGAGTAGAAGCCGGCGGAATAGAACAGCGAGTTGTAGTAGAGCACCGCGCGCGGCTGGCGCCCGGCCAGGGCGTCGGCCTCGAAGTCGCGGGGGATGTACAGCAGCGCGTAGTCGTCGGCCGCGCGCAGGCGCCGCAGGCCTTCCTGCAGGCCGCCGCCGAGCACCTCGACCCGGGCGTGGGAACCGGCGTCCAGCTCGCGCACGACGCGCCGCGACAGGTGGCTGTGGTCGGCGTCGACCACGGCCACCGGCATGTCCAGCAGGGTGCCGGCCTGGTAGATGCCGCTGATCAGGGTGAACAGCAGCAGCGGCCACAGCCAGCCGAGCCAGTGGATGGTCCAGCTGCGTACGGCGATGCGCGTCTCGGTGTTGAACGCCTGGGCGAAACGCAGCAGGTTGCGCCTTATTGCTGCCATTGCCACAGCGCGCTCATTCCCGGGCGCAGGCCCTGCACCGCTTGCAGCGGGTACAGGCGGACCTCGAAGGTCTTCAGGTCGAAGTCGCCGGTGGCGCGGGTGGCGCGCTTGGTGGCGAAGTCGCCCAGCGGGGCGATGTAGCGCACCTCGGCCTCCACCTCGGCGTTCTCCAGCGCCGGGATGCGCAGCTTCACCCTGTCGCCCTTGCGCACCTTGGCGAGTATGTCCTCGCGCAGGTTGAACACCAGGTAGCTGTCGGACAGCCGCACCAGGGTCAGCAGCGGGCTGTAGGCGTTGATCAGCTCGCCCTCCTCCGCGGGGATCGGCCCGACCTCGCCATCCACCGGGGCGAGCACCGCCAGGTCGTCGGTCTGCGCCTGCAGCTCGGCGATCTGCGCGTCGGCGCGGCGCACCGCGGCCTGCAGCGCGCGGCGGCGCTCCTCGCGGTCGCCCTGGGTACCCTCGTCGAGGTTGGCCTGGGCCTCGGCCACGCGATTGCGCGCCACGTCGCGGCCGCGGCGGGTCAGGTCGAGCTGGGCCTGGGAAACGAAGCCGCGCCCTGCCAGCTCTTCGTTGCGCTGGAAATCCAGCTCGGCATTGCGCAACTCGGCCTGGGCCTGCAGCAGGCTGGCCTGGAGCGCGCGCAGGGTTTCCTCGCGGGTGCCGTGCAGGGACTCGTCGAGCTGCGCCTGCACCTGGCTGCGCGCGGCGCGCAGGGAGTCCAGTTGGGCCTGCAATTCGGGGCTGCTGAGGCTGATGAGCAACTGGCCCTTCTGCACGTCGTCGCCACGCCGCACGTGCAGGTGCTCGACGCGGCCCTTGGCCTTGGAGGCGACTATGACCTCGATGGCATCCGCCTCGCCCTGCAGCAGCAGGGGCTGGGTGTGCAGACGCAGGTACAGGGTGATGGAGATGATTACCAGGAGCAGCAGGGGTGCGAACAGCTTCCAGCCCTTCATCGTGCGGGTCTTCCCTCGGCGGCGCGAATTATTCCGATGTTAGTGCATCGCGGCCGCCAAGGGGGCCATTGCCGTTCGAACCGCCCTCAGCGCTCGTCGTCCTGCAGCAGCGCCTGCTCGCCCCTGCCCGAGGGCGCCGAGGGGAAGCGCGAGGAGGCGTAGCGCACCACCAGGATGGCCAGGGCCAGCAGCAACAGGGCCACCGATACCAGGATGATGCCGTCGTCGGGCACGTGGTTGTGCTGGATGTCGGCGATCATCAGGCGCGTCAGCGCGGTCATCGCCACGTAGATCAGGAAGCGCACCGGCATGTGGTTGGTCTTGAAGTAGATGCCGACCATGGCGCCCAGTTCGAGGTAGATGAACAGCAGCAGGATGTCGTCGATGCTCGCGTGGCCCTTCTCGAACATCTCGACGAAGGCCACCGCGGCCGACCAGAACACGGTGCCGCCGATGGCGAACAGCGCCAGGTAGTGGAACCCCTCCACCAGCAGGTTGCCCAGCGACTCGGCCGTGCCGTGCATGTGCTGGCGTATACGTTCGGCCCATTGCAGTTTCATCCGTCGACTCCTGGTTCGCTGAAGCGATTGTTGGCTTGGTACGTGCAAGACACACGCCATTGACCTCCGGCAGCAATAGCCTGCCGAGGCTGCGGCAATATGAATGCGAACTTTGCTGACGCCTTCCAGTCCATGAAGGGTCACGCCACCACGCAGGCAGGATCGAAGATGGAAAGCCCGTTCCAGGTACTCACCGATGCATTCCAGGCCCAGTTCCGGGTCAATTTCAGCCTCGAACGGCCGGACGGCAGCATCGTCCTGACGCTTTCTACCGAGGCTGGCGTGGCGGCCAAGCGGCTCATCCGCAATGCCCAGCTGCAGGACGCGGAACAGCTGCAACGCCTGATCCAGAGCATCCGCTTCGGTATCGCCATCGAGCAGGGCGACAGCGCCCCGCGCCTGCTGGCGGACATGACCGCCGGCCGCGCCCTGCGCATCGCCTCCTGAAGCCTGCCCCTGCGTGCCCGGCCAGCATGCCGGGCGCCGACGCCCCGCGCCATCCTCCCACCCCGCGCCAACTTGTCGCATGCCCTGCCATGGCCCCGCGTGCCCCGAAGCGGTTCGCCGGCCATACTGGCCTTCTGCAATTCCCCTCTTCCCAGGAGCCGGGCGATTGCCTTATGCTTGACTGTATAAATAAACAGTACTTGTTCCCCCCAGACAGCAAGAAGGCATACGAGGTGATGAATGGCCGTCGAAGTGGTGTACCGCAGCAGCCGCGATCCGGAGCGCCTGTTCATGGATAAGGCAGAAGCCGACCGGCACGACAAGATGCTCGAACTGGCGGAGAACCTCGCCGCCGTCCTGCACAAGGCGGTGCCCTCGCTGAACGAGGAGCAGGTGGAGGAAGTGGGCATCTTCATGGCCCGCCACCGCGACACCTTCGCCCGCGCCTTCAAGAACCAGCCCGACGCCCTCGGAGAACTGTTCGCGGAAGGGGAATGAGCACCGGGGTGCTCTGCGGGACAGGTCCCGCACTTCCCGGCTACCTGTAGGAGCGGGCCCTGCCCGCGATATCGCGCGCAGGGCCCGTTCCTACAGAGGAATGGCGCCTTCCGGCAGCTATGGTGTTTCGGGGTGACTCCGCACCCTCTCCCCAGCCCTCTCCCTGAAGGGAGAGGGGGCTTGTCCGTGCCGAGAGGAGGAATGGTTTCAACCGGACACCAACGGCGCTGCCGGCTGACTCAGTAATATCCAAACGCTCCGAACGGTCCCCTCTCCCTTCAGGGAGAGGGTTAGGGAGAGGGAAAGGCGCTTCCCTCATGCAGCGGCATCCCAGGGAACTCCATTCGCGACCCAATGCCCCCGTTGCAGCCTGTCATCCCCCATGCCCATAGAGAATCCGCTCTGCAAGCATGTCGGCCACCCGCGCCGGCGAGCGGTGGTCGGCCTGGGCGTGGGCGAACACCTCGGTGAGGCGGTTGCCGATCTGCGCCAGGTGCGCGGTGATCGCCGGCAGTTCCTGGCCCTGGTGCTGCAGGGCGACGTAGATCAGCCCGCCGGAATTGATCACGTAGTCCGGCGCGTAGAGGATGCCGCGGGCCTCCAGCTCGTCGGCCACGTCCGGGTGCGCCAGCTGGTTGTTCGCCGCGCCGGCCACCACCGCGCAACGCAGCTGCGCCACCACCGGCGAGCTGAGCACCCCGCCCAGGCCGCAGGGCGCGAGTATGTCGCAGGGCGTGGTCAGCAGCGCCTCGTTGGCGATGGGCTGGGCGCCGAACTGTTCCACGGCCAGTTGCACCTTGCCCGGGTCCAGGTCGCTGACCAGCAGCTCGGCGCCGGCCGCGTGCAGGTGCTCGCACAGCGCGAAGCCCACGTGGCCCAGCCCCTGCACGGCGATGCGCAGGTCCTCCAGGTCGTCGCTGCCCAGGCGCGCCTGGGCACTGGCGCGGATGCCGGCGAACACGCCCAGCGCGGTGTGCGGCGAAGGGTCGCCGCCGCGGGTGGTGCTGGTGACGTGCTCAGTGTGCTGGGCGATGCAGTCCATGTCGGCACTGGAGGTGCCGCTGTCCACCGCGGTGACGTAGGCCCCGCCGAGGGACTCGATGAAGCGGCCGAAGGCTTCGAACAGCGCGCCGCGGTTGTCCACGTGGGGCGCGCGCAGGATCACCGCCTTGCCGCCGCCCTGGCGCAGGCCGGCCAGGGCCGCCTTGTAGCTCATGCCCTGGGCCAGGCGCGCGGCGTCGCGCAGGGCGGCCTCGTCGTTGGGATAGGGCAGGTAGCGGCAGCCACCCAGGGCCGGCCCCAGGCGGGTGCTGTGGATGGCGATGACGGCCCGCAGCCCGGTGGCCGGGTCGTAGGCGAGGTGCAGTTTCTCTAGCCGGGTGGCTTCCATCATGTCGAACATGGCGGCGCTCCCTTGCTGGCGCGTGGAAGCCGGCCGGCGGCTCCTGCCGCGGCCGGCTCCCTCAGTATAGGCAGAGGCGCCGCGGGCCAGCGGCGCCGCCGACGACCAGCCGCGGCGGCGCTGGACGGCGCCCCGGCGCTGCGGGTAAAACGCAGTATCAGCCGGAGAACGCCATGGACCCGCGCCAAGCCTGCCTCGCCTGCCTTGCCCAGGAGCCACCAGCGCTGTTCGAGGCGGCCCTGTGGATAGCCGCCGAGCACGAGCCGCACCTGCCGCCCGCGCAGTCCCTGCGCGTGCTCGACGGGCTGGAGCGGCAACTGCAGGCGACGCTGCCGGTGGCCACCAGCGACACCGAGCAGGCCCAGCTGCTGTTGCGCCGGCTGAGCGAGCTGGGCTTCGCCGAGGATGACAACGTGCCCCTGCTGGCCCGCGCCGCCCTGCTGCCCCAGGTCCTGCAGCGGCGCCGCGGGCAGCCGCTGTCGCTGGCGCTGGTCGCCCTGGAGCTGGCACGCCGCCTGGGCATCGCCCTGCAGGGGGTGAACTTCCCCGCGCGCTTCCTGCTGCGCGTGCCCGGCGCCGACCACCTGCTCGACCCCACCACCGGCCGCCGCCTCTACCCCCGCGACTGCCGCGACCTGCTGGCCCGCCACCTGGGCCCGAACGTGGAGCTGAGCGCCGCCTTCCTGCGCAGCGCCGAGCCGCGCGAGATGCTCCAGCGCCTGTCGCGCAACCTGCGCCAGCTGCACCAGACCGCCGGCGAACACCTGGCCGCCCTGAAGGACGCCCAGCGCGTGCTGGAACTGGGCGCGGCCAACGCCGCCGACCACCTGGCCCGCGCCGACCTCTACCACCAGCTGGAATGCCCCCAGGCCGAGCGCTACGACCTGGAGCGCGCCCTGCTGCTGAGCGACGACCCGGCCGTGCAACTGCGCCTGGGCCAGCGCATCGAGGCGATCGCGGTGCAGAAGAAGGCGTTGCACTGAAGCGAACGATCGCATAGGTTGTCAGTTGACAACCTATCGACGCTTTCCTAGGCTGGAGAAGCCCATGCCTCGCAAGAAGCATCCCGACAAGGACGTGGAAAAGGCGCTGCAATATGCGGAAAGCGCGGGCTGGACGGTCATCGAGGGCGGTGGCCACGCGTGGGGCAAGCTGCGCTGCCCCTTCAACGCCAATGATTGCCGCTGCGGCATCCATTGCACGACCAGCATCTGGAGCACACCCAAGAACCCCGGCAACCATGCCAGGCAGGTCCGCCGAGTGGTGGACAACTGCACTGGCGGAATGACGGAAACGGCGAAAGCGGCCGAATCGGCAACGGATTCTTCCGAGACCTGAAGCGATGGAATTCGAATTCACCCTCAAGTTCAAGATCGACGCACAGACCGACGCGCAGTTCGATGAGATCGTCGAGCGCCTGGGCGCCGAAGGCTGCACCGACGCGCTCGTCGGCACGGGCATCCCGGGCCTGCTCGGCCTGGACTTCATCCGCGAAGCCAGCAGCGCCGAAGTCGCCATCGTCTCCGCCATCAAGGACGTGCAGCGGGCCGCCCCGGGCGCATCGCTGGTGGAAGTGTCCCCCGACTACGTGGGCCTGAGCGACGTCGCCAGCAAGCTCAGCGTTTCCCGGCAGTACATGCTCAAGCTCAGGAACAAGTACCAGGGCGCCTTCCCGGCCCCGGCCCATGGCGGCTCGACGCTCATCTGGCACCTGGCCGACATCCTCAAGTTCCTTTCCAGCAGCAGCATCATGCGCATCGCGCCAGAGGAAATCGAACTGGCGAGCGTGGCCGAGGCCATCAATGCCGCGGTGCTCGCCAACAAGGTGTTCGGCAGACAGGCGCTGAACCACGGCCTGCCGGGCTCGCTGGAACTGTAGGGCGAATAACTGTTCGCGGTAATCCGCCGATACGCCGCGGCCACAGCCACTGCCCAGTTCAACCCGGAGCCGCCGAGGATCACAGTCAAACGGCGGATAACGCCGTAGGCGTTATTCGCCCTACGCCAGGCCCACCCGTGACGTAGGGCGAATAACCGTTCGCGGTTATCCGCCCTTCACGCCTTCAGCAGCCCCAGCTCCTTGGCCCGGGCCACGGCCTGGGTGCGGCGTTCGACGCCGAGCTTGCCGTTGATGCGCCGGGCGTGGGTCTTCACGGTGTGCAGGGAGATGAACAGCCGCTCGCCGATCTCCAGGTTCGAGCAGCCGCGGGCGATGAGTTCCAGCACCGACAGTTCGCGCAGGCTGAGCAGCGGCGCGGAGCGCTCGCCGGCCTGTTCGGCGAAGCGTTCCGGCAGGTGCCGGCGGGCGTCGTCCAGTATCGTTTCCAGCCCGTGGTGGCGGGCCAGGTGCAGGCCCTCCTGCCAGCAGGCCCGCGCCTGCTCGTCGGCGCCGGCGGCGGCGTGGGCCAGCGCCAGCCCCAGGAGGATCTCGCAGACCAGCGCCATGCGCCCCTGCCGGCGCATGTCCGCCAGCATCGCACCGAGCCGCTCCAGCGCCCGCTGCACCTGGCCGTCCTGGGCATCGACCAGGGCCAGCTGGCACTCCACCCGCAGCAGCAGGTCCGCCGCCGAGGCCGGTGCGCTGCGGCCATCCTCGCGGTAGCGGCCCAGCACCCGGCTGAAGATTTCCCGCGCCTGGGCGGTGCGCCCCTGGCGCAGGCTCAGGGTGCCGCTGGCCAGCAGCAGCGGGCCGCGGTAGACCGCCTCGGGCACGTGCTGCAGCTGCATCTGCCGCTCGGCTTCGAGCAGGCGGTTGAAGGCGCTGTCGAACAGCCCCTGGCGCGCATCCAGCATCGCCAGGCCGATGTAGCCGTAGATGACGCAGGAGTCGAGGCTGCGGCGGGCGCCGCGCAGGCCCTCCTGCAGCAGTTGGCGCGCCTCGGCCGGGCGCGCCTGGTGGTAGCACAGCCAGCCCAGGCGCAATTGCGCGCGGCTGGCCACCGGGCAACCGGCCTGGCGTTGCTCGGCCAGGGTGTCGAGCACGCGGCGCAGCAGGGTCTCGGCGCGCAGCAGCTCGCCGCGCTGGGCCAGCAGGTAGGCGTGGTCGATCTCCAGGTAGGCCTCGAAGATGGCGCTGCCCTGGGCGCGGGCCAGCTTGAGGGCGTCGCGGTTGAGCAGGCGCGCCGCGTCCAGGTGGCCGTCGATCAGCGCCACCTGGCCGAGGCCGGACAGGCAGAGCAGGCGCTGCGACCAGGCCTCGTCCGGCAGGTCGTCCAGGGCCGCCTGCAGCAGCGGCGCGGCCTCGCGCTGGCCACGGGCGTGGGCGAGCATGCCGGCCAGGCCCAGCCACTGCGCCACCAGGGTGCGCTGGCGGGCCGCGCTGGGCATCGGCAGGAAGCGGGCGAAGCGTTCCAGCAGCGTCTCCACCTCGTCCAGGCGCCCGGCGAAGAGCAGCGCCCAGGTGTTGAGGATCAGCAGGCGCGGCGTGCTCGACAGCAGTTCTTCCGGCAGTTCCTCGCGCAGGCGCAGCACCCGGGCGACGTTGTGCCCCTGCAGCAGCTGGTCTTCGGTCAGGCGCTGCAGCAGGCTGGCGGCGACGTCGGGCTGGTCGGCGCGCAGCGCATGCTCGAAGGCGGCGTGGAGGTCGCCCTGCTGGCTGTACCACTGGCAGGCCCGACGGTGCAGGCCGCAGGGCGAGCCGTGGCCCATGTCGGCGAGTTCGCCGGCCAGCAGCGGCGGCAGGCGGTACCAGGCGCCGGCGCCCTCCTCCCGATGCAGGCCGACACCGCGCTCCAGCAGGGCGTCGAGGATGCCGGGCTGTTCCTCGAAGAGGTATTCGGCCAGGGAGGTGCAGCAGCGGGTGAGCCGTGCCAGGTCGCAAAGCACCTCCGCCTGCGGCGTGGGCAGGGCGTCGAGGATTTCCCGCTGCAGGTATTCGCGCAGCAGCGGGCGGCCGGCCTCGGCCAGTTGCCCGGACGAGGGCGTGCCCGCCTCGGCCGGCCAGCCGAGCAGGCGCAGGCGTACCCCGGCGCACCAGCCATCGGTCTGTTCCAGCAGCGCCAGGCGCAGTTCCTCCGGCCAGTCGCGGCCGTTGCGCAGCAGGAAGGCCTCCAGCTCGGCGGCATCGAAGCCCAGTTCCGCCTCGCCCAGTTCCAGCAGTTCGCCCTCCAGCAGCAGGCGCGCCAGGTTGCACGCCGGGCGCCGCCGGCTGGCCAGCCACCAGGACACCCAGGGCGAGGCCTGGGCCAGCAGCCGGTCGAGGCAGGCGTCCAGGGCGGCATCGGGTTCGCGGGGGTAGTCGTCGAGCATGATCCACAGCGGCTCGCGGCAGTCGCGCAGGCGGCCCAGCACCTCGGCCTCGCCGGCCGCGCCCAGGCCCAGGGCCTCGCCCAGGCGCCGGCACAGGGCCGCGGCGTCGAGCGGCTCGCCGCCCAGCGCCAGCCAGGCGACGCGGGTGCCCGCCGGCGCGGCGCGGGCGCACTCGCCCAGCAGCACGGTCTTGCCATGCCCCAGGGGGGCGAGCAGCAGGCGCAGGCGATGTTCCTCGTGCAGCAGGGCCTGGCGCAGGCGTGCGCGCGGCAGGTGCTGCGGTGGCAGACGGGGTAGCGAGGCGAGCGGGGTGGCAGCGTCGATCATGGGCAGGGGTCCGACCGATCCTGACGTTCGAGACTAGTCAGCGGGCCGCCCCCAGGGAAGGGCTATCAGCCGGATGTATGTAGCGACATATCATCCTTTGGCATTACAGAAGGATACATGGCCGGCGGCAGCCCTCGCCGCCGCCGGCCATGGCCCGGCTCAGCGCACGCCTTCGTTGCGCAGCGCCGCCGGGGTGTAGTCGGCCATGCTGGCCTTGATGCCGAAGCGGTAGCCGTTCTTCTCCTCGTTGAACAGGCCCAGGGCCAGGTAGCGGCCGGCGATCACGTCGTAGATCACCTCCGGCACGTAGCCACCGGCCTGGTGCGCGTAGTTGAACATCTGGTGGCCTTCGGAGACGCGCCACAGCTGGCCACGGCCGTCGTAGTGGTCGACCTCGGCGATCTGCCAGCTGTCCTCGTCGATGTACATGTGGCGCTTGGCGTAGATGTGCCGCTCGCCCGGCTTCACGGTGCCCACCACTTCCCACACGCGGTGCAGTTCGTAGCGGGTCAGGTCCTGGTTGAGGTGGCCGGCCTTGACGATGTCGTCGTACTTGTAGGTGGGCAGGCCCAGCTTGTAGCTGTTGTAGGGGATGTACAGCTCCTTCTTGCCCACCAGTTTCCAGTCGTAACGGTCCGGGGCGCCGGAGAACATGTCGAAGTTGTCCGAGGTGCGCAGGCCGTCGGCGGCGGTGCCGGGGCCGTCGTAGGCCACCTGCGGGGCGCGCCGCACGCGGCGTTGGCCGGCGTTGTAGATCCACGCCAGGCGCGGCTCCTTGACCTGGTCGAGGGTCTCGTGGACCAGCAGCACGTTACCGGCCAGGCGTGCCGGCGCCGTTACCGACTGCTTGAAGTACAGGAGGATGTTACTGACCTTGGCGAGGTCGACGTCACCCATGTTCTGCGGGAAGGCCACGGTCTCCTCGAAGCGGATCGGCGTGTAGCTGCCGTTGGTCTGCGGGGTGACCTGGACCACGGTGCGCGCCAGGTTGCCGCCGCGGTAGCGGGTGATGTGGTTCCACAACACCTCGACGCCGTTCTTCGGCAGCGGGAAGGCGTAGTAGCGGCTCTTGTCGAAGTTGGCCAGGCCGTTGCCGTCGTTGATCGGCTGCACGTTGACCGCGCTGGTCTTCACCGCCTGGTAGATTTCCGCCGGCTGCGAGAAGGTGCGGTGGGTCTTGTACACCGGGATGCGGTAGGTGTCCGGGTAGCGCTTGAACAGCGCCACCTGGCCATCGGTGAGCTTGTCCTTGTACTGGTCGACGTTCTGCGCGGTGATGGTGAACAGCGGCTTCTCGCCGGCGAAGGGGTCGCTGAGGAAGCCGCGGGCGTCCTCGCTGCCGGCGCTCTTGTCGATGCCGCCGGTCCAGGCCGGGATGCTGCCGTCGGCATTGCCTTCCTTCTGCGCGCCCATGGGCGTGAGGCTGGTGCCGAGCTTGGCCGCCTCGTCCGCCGACACCGCCGCCATCACGGCACCGGAAAGCAGGCTCAGGGCCAGGGCGCCGCATTGCAGGATTCGTATCTTGTTCATCTTTCCTGTCCTTGACTGGCCGATCAGAAGTTCACGCCGAAGCTGACGGCGATGAAGTCGCGATCGTTGATCGGGTTGTAATCGCCACCGAAGAAATCGGTATAGCTGATGCTGGCGGTATAGGTGTTCTGGTAGTCCGCATCCAGGCCGACGCTGACCGCCTTGGCGCCCTCGCTGAAGTTCGGCCCGTAGCCGTGCACGTCGTGGGACCAGGCCAGGTTCGGCTTGAGGTTGATGCCGGCGATCACGTTGGGGTAGTCGAGGATGCCGCGCAGGCGGTAGCCCCAGCTGCTGGTGGTGTAGAAGCCCTTGTTGTTGCACTCGCCGGGGTTGGCGGTGTTCAGCAGGCCCTGGCACAGGGAGTTGTTGGGCAACTCGCCGATCCCCCAGATGGAGTCGCGGCCGAAGCGTAACTCGCTGTCGTCGATGCCGCTGATGTGGTTGTAGCCCACCTCGCCCACCAGGGTCAGGCGGTCGGCCGCCAGCACCTGGTCGAAGAACTGCGTCACGGTCACCTGTGCCTGGGTCACCGGCTTGCGCACGTAGCCGTGGATCACCTCGCCGGCGCTGGGCGTGGCGAAGCCGCTGGAGTAGATGGGGTTGCCGAACAGCGTGGTCGGGTAGAGCGCGGCCACGGTCAGGTCGGTGCTGTTGAGCTGCAGCGGCATGTTCGGCCGGTAGCTGACCTCGCCGGCCACCGAGGTGCCGCCGATGTTGGTCTGGAAGCTCAGGCCGTAGAGGCGGATGTCTTCCGGGTACTCGATCAGGTACTGCGCGCTGGCCGCGCCGGTGACCGGGTCGGCGGTGGCCAGGCCCTGGCCGGCGACGGTGCTGAAGACCGGGTTGCGGCTGTGGTAGTTCATCACGTACGCGCCGAACTCGGTGTCGTTCAGCTCCGCCGCGTACCAGCGCAGGGCCAGGCCCCACTGGCCGCCGTCGCTCGGCGTGTTGTCGCCGGTGCGCGCCAGGTAGCGGTAGCCGCTGGCCGGGTCGGGGTCGAAGTCGCTGCCGGCGAAGGCCAGCTTGTTGCAGCCGTTGGCGGCGACGTCGGTGGTGGAGAAGAAGGTGCCGCAGTTGTCCACCACCGTCTTCTCCCACTTCAGCTGGTAGAAGCCCTCGGCGGTGAGGCTGTCGGTCAGGCCCTGGGACATGTAGAACATGCTCACCGGGATCAGGCCTTCCTTGATCTCCGCGCCGGGTCGGCGGAAGGCGGCGACGTCGACCGGGTTGATGCTGTTGATGGAGTTCTGGATGAAGGTGCTCTCGCCCCAGCTCACCACCTGCTTGCCCAGGCGCACGGTGCCGGGTAGGTCGCCGATGCTGTACTTGTGGTAGATGAAGGCGTCGAGCAGCTCGGCGCCGGAGGAACGCGCGCCCATGCTGCGGCCTTCGTCGCTGATGTCGTAGAGCTCGCGGTGCTCGTCCTTCAGCTCGAAGTCGTACCAGTACTTGCCCCGGACGAAGACGCCGGTGTCGCCGTACTTCAGCTCCAGGTCATGGATGCCCTTGAAGATCTTCGAGAAGGTCTCGCCCTTCTTGAAGTTGAGGCGGCCGTCGTCGGACGTCTGCGACGAGGCGCGGCCACCGTTGCGGGCGCCGACGTATTCCGAGTCGGCGTCGCGCAGCCCCCAGCTGGCCCCCACGGACAGCGTCGAATCGAGCTGTCCCTCGATTTCCCCGATGTTGAACGAGACGGCCCCGGCCTGGGTGGCGCAACCCAGGGCTACAGCGGCGGCCAGCAGTTTCGGTTGGAACGATACGCGCCTTGTTTTTGTTGTCATTCGGCACTCCTGACGGTGTCTAGGCGGCTACACGCTACTCAGCCGGGTGCCGCGCGACCAAGCGCACCAAGGAGGTATTTGCACGTTCAGCCGAAAGAGTGAATCCCCCCTCTGCGACGGCCCCGGGCGGCCACCATTGACGCCAGGCATGGCCCGTCATGCGGCAGCTGGATGACGTCACCCCCTCCCCCCTACCCGAGCGCGCCGCTCTGCGGCATCCTGTGCGCCATGCAAGC
>NZ_QGSL01000088.1:281512-298216 GCF_003176655.1 Pseudomonas sp. RW407
GTGTCGGTGGGACGGCGTAGGAGCGGACTCTGTCCGCGATTCGGCGGATAACGCCGTAGGCGTTATGCGCCCTACGAACTATCGCGAACGCGGGACCCCAAGCTCGCGCCTACAGTCCCAGGCCGGCCGCGGCGCCCCTCACCGCACCACGGCCAGCTCGAACCCACCCTGGTCCGCGTGCTCGCGCACCTTCATGCCCTCCCCGTTCACCGCCAGGTTTTCCAGCGGCCGCTTGTAGGGCTTGTTGTCCAGGGTCTGCAGGGCGCGGTCCTCGTCGGTGGTCAGCAGCAGCACGTAGCGCTCGCCCTGGTTGGCGCGCACCGGCACCGTGCCTTCGATGAAGGCGTAGCGGTACCAGGTTTCCGGGTTGAGCTTGTACACCGCGTCGCTGACCAGGCGCGTCGGGCGCTTGCGTTCGTCGAGGAACAGCAGCGACGGGTAGACCACCTGGTGGTTGGAGAAGCTGCGCACGCGCAGGCCATAGACCTGCTGCGAGGCCGGCAGCTTCATGGCCACGTAGTAGCTCTTGCCCATGGGGAAGTCGAAGCTGGGGGAGAACTTGTTGAGCTCCTCGTAGCGCGGCTCGTCGGCGTTCAGTTCGGTGAACTCGCCGTCGGCTATCTGCTCGCAGCAGCGCCGCTGCAGGTCCTGGTAGAGGTCGTCGAGGGTCTTGCCACTGCCCTTGAGCAGGGCCTTCATGGCGTCGGTCTGCTCGCCACTGCCGTCCAGCCCGGGCAGGGCCTGCGGGCGCTGCTTGAACTGCACCTCGCGGCCTTCGGTGAAGGCGATCTGGCTGCGGCGGATGCCGTCGGCGCGGTCTTGGGCGGTGATCGGCGAGTTGTGCATGCGGCCCTGCTCGTCGACCCAGGTGTAGTACGGGTTGCCGTTCTCGCTGCGGACGAAGCCCTTGTCCTCGTAGGCCTCGGCGTCGATGTACTCGGAGGAGTGGTCGCCGTTGGGCAGCACGTAGTCACCGCGCCCGGCGGGTACCTGGTTGCCGGCGTAGAAGCTGTTCTGCAGGTTGCCCTGGCCATCCACCCAGGTGAAGTAGCGGCGCTTGCTCTCCCCCGCCGGCGCGCTGCCGGGCCAGAGGGTGCCGCCGTCGTCGCGCTGGCGGGCGCGGTCGCTCTGGTCGATGCGCTTGGCCGCCTGGCGCTGCTGCTGGCCGTAGCCGGCGTCGACGAAGGTGTTGTGCACCTGGCCGCTGTCGTCGATCCACGACAGGTAGCGCCCGGCGTCGGCCAGCGCCGGCAGCGGCGCGGCCGCCGCGGCCAGCAGGCAGAGGAGCAGGTGGCGGGAACGCTGCATCCGTCCGGTCCTCAGAAGGTGGTGTTGTAGGTCAGTGCGAAGATATAGGCCTTCACCGTGGTGTGTACATCCATGCCGGCATAGGGGTTGTA
This sequence comes from Pseudomonas sp. RW407, assembly GCF_003176655.1. Lineage (NCBI taxonomy): Bacteria > Pseudomonadati > Pseudomonadota > Gammaproteobacteria > Pseudomonadales > Pseudomonadaceae > Pseudomonas > Pseudomonas sp. RW407. The sequence goes on from NZ_QGSL01000088.1 coordinate 282,913, forward strand.
GACCAGGTTGTCGATGCCGGTGCAGGTCAGGTTGCAGCTCTGCCCGTTCTTGATGCTCTGCTTGGAGACGAAGTAGTTGAAGCCCAGGTCGATGTTGGTGTCCTTGTCCCAGCGGTAGCCCAGGCCCAGGCCGTACAGGTCGGCGTCGCCGATGGGCACCAGGGCGTCGGCCTTGCTCTTGGGGATCGCCGAGGGCCGGTACTCGTAGCCGGCGCGCAGCTGCAGGCGGTCGTTGACGTCGTACTGCACGCCCATGGCGTAGCTCCAGGTGTCGCGGTAGCCACGGTCGAGGATGATGCTGTGGTCGGTGGCGCCGTTGGGCGCGAAGTTCTTGGCGATGCGCAGCAGGTCCAGTTCCTTGTCGAACTCGATCTCCAGGTTGTTCCAGTCGCTGTAGCCGCTCCACTTCAGGTCGAAGTTGAACTGCCAGTCGTCGAACGGGCGCAGCTTGATGCCGGTGGAGAAGTTGTCCGGGTTGGTCATCTTCAGCGTCGCCACGCCGTGCTCCTCGTCGGCGTTGCCGTAGGGGAACAGCGGGCTGAGGAAGGCGCCGAACACCGAGTTCTGCAGGCCGGACCAGAAGCCCTGCCAGTCCTTGGTGTAGTCCACCCGGTACTTGCCCTTGAGCTTCATGCGCGACTCGCTCTGGTACACCGCGCCCCAGGCGAACCAGTCGTTGGGCTCCCAGAGCACGCCGAGGTTGTAGCTGGGCGAGAGGGTCTGCTGCATGTCCAGCTTGAGGTTGGCCAGGGTGTCGTAGGGGCCGATGCGGCCGCCGCAGACGTTGAACACCAGTTCGACGATCTCCTGCGCGCCGGGCACGCAGGTGGTGTCGTGGAGGGTCTGCAGCAGGCCGGTGAGCAGGCCCGGGTTGCGGAAGTCGGTGTCCAGGGCCATGGCCTGGTGCGAGAAGCCGATGGACAGGCCGAACGACAGGCTGTCGTTCATCTGGTAGCCCACCGAGGGCGAGAAGTAGGTCAGCCGCTGCAGCGACACGCGGCGGCCGTCGTAGCGCCCCGGGTCGCTGTCCGAGTCACGCGAGTAGCCCAGCGCCTGCGGCGTGTAGACGTTGGTGGCGAAGGTGAACTTGGAGCCCGGCGGGTTGATCGACAGGCCCGCCAGGGGCGCCACCAGCATGGGCACGTCGGTCATGCCGCCCAGGCCCGGCAGGTACATGGTCGGCGTCATGGTGCGGCTGTGGGAGTTGGCCACCGGGTCGTCGGACACGCCGAAGGTGCTCTCGCCGTAGTTCGGCGGCGCGTGGAAGCCGGCGCGGATGTCCATCACCCCGCTGACCAGCTTCACCGTGGTCTGCCGGCCCTTGAGCTTGGTCAGGGCGGCGGGGTTGTAGTGCACCGCGTCGATGCCGGTGGAATCGGCGGTGACCGCGTTGCCCAGGGCCATCGCCTTGGGGTTGCCGATGGTGATGTCGTTGGCCAGTTGGGCCTGGGCCGGCAGAATCCAGCCAAGCCCCGCCCCTGCCATCGCCAGCAACAGTGGCGAAATGCGCTTCGTCATGGGAACTCCGCTCGCCGTTTAGTCGGGCTTCAGGCCCTTGATATCCAGGGGCAGGGAAACCCCCAGCAAGATATCCGGTGAGTCTTCGGTCAAGCCGAAGCCGGCGTTCACGTTGACGATGTAGTCAGGCGAGGTTCGCAGGCCGAGCGAGAAGTTCATGACCGCGCTGGTCTGCTCGGGAGCCTCCACCGTGCGGGTGTCGAAGTGGTAGCGGCTCTTCATCTGGTAGGCCATCTGGTAGGAGGTGGCCAGGGACACGTCGTAGGACAGCGCATAGGCCATGCCCATGGCGAAGTTCAGGGTGTCGCCCGGGGTGACCTTGTTCAGCTCCTCGCCGTACTGGTTCTGGTGGATGTTGTCCACCTTCAGGTTGTAGGTGTAGCCGAGCGAGCCGTAGAGCACGACGGGGTCGATCACGTAGGACATGTTGGCGCCCACGCCCAGGCTGTAGTAGCCGTTGCCGGTGGAGACGTCGTCGTCCGGGTTCATGTCGAACGGGCTGTCGCCGGTGGGCAGGCCGAGGGTGGCGTAGAAGGTGGTGACCGGGCGCCCGCGCATCGCCGCCCAGGGCTGCCAGCGCAGGGTCGCGGAGATGTCGCCGAGGCTGTAGGCGTGGATGTCGCGCTCGGTGTCGTACTTGGCCACGAAGGGCAGGCGCAGGCTGAAGGTCAGGTTGTCCCAGACGCCGTAGTCGAAGGTGAAGGAGTTGGTGAAGGTGTGCTGCGCCTCGCTCTGCGCCAGCACGCTGTAGACGCTCTCGCCGGTGCGCACCTGCTGGATGCGGGTGTCGCGCATCATCGAGTAGTCCAGGCCGTAGGTGAGGGTCCGCTCGCCCTTCTTCAGCAGGGTGTAGCTCTTCTCCGCCGCCTGGAACACCTCCTCCAGGGCCTTGGCGCTGTCGGCATCGTCGGCCTTCTTGGCCAGCGCGTCACGCGCCTGGTCGACCGAGCCTTCCTCGGCAGGCGCCGGGCCCGAAGCCAGCAAGGCCAGTATGGCGGCGCACGCATACCCCCTGAATCTCATGATGCAATCCCCTGGTCTTGTTCTTATGGAAGGATGGAAACGCCGCTCACTTGCTGCGTATGAATTGCACGTCGCCCTTGGACGCGGCCTCGATCATCTGGTTGCTGGTGAACTTGCTCATCTCCGGGAACTCGCGGAAGGCCAGCAGGCTCACGGTGCGGTCGTCCACCAGGCGCAGGTCCTGCTCCTTCAGGGCCAGGGCGTTGTGCGGTTCCTGGCCGCCGGGGTAGATGACGAAGAGCACGTTCTGGTCCCAGATGGCCTCGAAGCGGCTGCGGGTGAAGCTGATGTTGCCCAGGGCGGGATCGGCGACGAAGACGTGGTCGTTGTAGACGTCGCGCACCACCACGAAATGCTTGAAGCCGCCGTAGTGGATGGGCACCAGCGCCGGGTGCTCCAGCGAGTCCAGGTCGGCGAACTCGGCGCGGAAGCCGCCGCTCTTGTAGCCCAGCGCGGCCGCGTAGCGCTTCATGTCCAGCAGCGAGAAGCCGCGGCGCTGGACGATCTTGTCGGCCTCGCCGTACTTCAGCAGGCCTTCCATCACCTGGCGTTCCTGCAGGTTGCGGCCCAGGTAGTAGTCCAGCAGGGTGGTCAGCGCCGCCGATCCGCAGCTGTAGTCGTAGGCCTGGCGGATGACGTTGCGGAACTGCACCTGGCTCATGGGTTCGAGCTGCACGGACTCGCGGAAGGGGCCGTTGGGCGTGAGCTGCTGGGTGATGTTCACCGTGCCCTGGGATTGCGGTTTGGTGTCCACCGTCTGGGTGAAACCGAACAGGCCGAGCAGGCTTCCCAGCAGTATCTCGAACATCCCCTCTCCTCTCTCCTGGAAAAACCCTTGCCGGCACGGGCCGGCAAGGGGATACGCGTCACACGACCGATGGATCAGTGGCCCCAGATGCGGACCTGGGAACCGGCCATGTTCAGGTTGGAAACGGTCAGCGAACCGATGCTGGCGGCGCTGGTGTCGCCCACCTTGATGGCGCCCACCGAGACGTCGCCGGTCATGCCCGGCAGGCCCAGGGCCAGCTGCTGGGTATCGGCGGTACCGATCTTGGTGGTGACCACGTCGACGGTCAGCGGGTTGGCGTCGTCGATCTTCAGGGCGGTGCCGCCCGGGCCGGTCAGGGTGATGTTCTCCAGGCGCAGGGAACCGGACTTGGTGTCGTCGATCTTGTCGGTGTAGACCACCGCCCCGATGCTCGCCTTGAAGTCACCGGCGATGCTGATGCCGTCCTGGCCGGTCACGCCGGCGAGTGCGGAGTCGTCCATGGATTTGAGATCGGCATGGGCCAGGAAGGGAGCGGCCAGAACAGCGCTTGCAAGAACCAGTTGTTTGATTTTTTTCATTCTTGTTTCTCTCCAGTGTTCAGGTGGGATTGCCCCAGGGCACTGCAGGAGGCGTCCTGCCCCGCTGCAGGTTGGCCGGCCAAGCCGACCCTCCAGACCCGCGCCGTCTTCCCTAGGTGCCGCGGGCATGGATTCGTGAAGCACCAGGCTTCGCGTCCTGTTTTCCAAGCTACTGGCCAACCCCCCACCTGCCAGCCCATCCAAGGGATGGAGCCGGACGATCCCCGCGCATCAGGCTTCGCTGAGCAATCCCAGGCTCTTGCCCTTGAGTACCGCCTGGGTGCGGCTGCGCACCCCCAACTTGGCGAACAGGTTGTGCAGGTGCCACTTGATGGTGGCCTCCGACAGGTGCACCGCCTGGGCGATATCGCGGTTCGAAAGCCCTGCCGCCACCAGCCGCAGGATTTCCCGCTCGCGATGGCTAACATCCTGATTTTCCTCGAAACCTGCCGGGTCCACGGACAGCCTGCGGCACTGTTCGCGGAGCAGTTCGGCCACCCCCTGCCAGGCCGCCGCGCGCTTGGGCTCGGCCTCGCGCCAGGCGTCCCAGAACGGCAGCAGCCAGATGGCGTCGTCCTGGAACAGCCGGCGGTAGCCCTGGCTCCAGGCTTCCTCGAGGGTGGGCGCGAACAGGGCGAAGGCCTTTTCGCTGTTACCTTTCTGCCAATACGCCACAGAAAGTAACAAGGCCAAACGCAACCGCCGGTCGCGCAGATAGGGCGAGGCGTTCGCCGCCAGCGCCGACTCCAGACGCTGCTGGGCGCGCTCGGCGCGCCGTTCGGACAGCGCCACCCGTGCCTCGGCCAGGGCCAGCGCGGCCTGGGCATCCGCATAGCGCTCGGCGGAGAGTCCCGACAGGTGCCGGGCCAGTTGCAGGCAGACGCGCTCGGCCTCGTTCGGCCGGCGCAGCCACAGCAGCAGCTGCACCTTGCAGCCCATGGCCAGCGCATAGACGCGTTCGTAGCCCGGCGACTGCAGGCCGGCCAGCCATTCGTCGAGCTGGGCCAGGCCCTGTTCAGCCTCGCCGGCGAAGAACCGCGCCTTGGCCATCACCAACTGGCCGCGGCTGATCAGCTCCATGGGCGTGGCGACGTCGCGCCAGGTGGTGGCCAGCGGCAGTTCGGCGAGGATGGCGGCATGGCGGTCCTGCTCGTAGAGGATGTCGGCATAGGCCAGGGCCAGCGGCCCGCCCACCCGGCTGCGCCGGCCGAAGACGCGCTCGACGCGGCTGCGCGCGCCCTCGGCGATGGTCCGGCCGCGCTCCAGCTCGCCGCTCTCCTTGCAGATCAGCGCCTCGATCATGCTCGCCACCACCTGCAGGTACTCGCTGTCGGCCATGCGCAGGCACTCGCGGGCCACGCCGATGGCGCCGGCGGCCTCGGCGTAGTCGCCCAGCAGCGCGTGGGCGGCGGCGAGGATGCAGGCCAGGCTGGCGCGGAACACCGGCTGGTTGGCCGGCACCAGCGCCAGCCACTGGCGCGACACCTTGAGGCTGGCCTCCAGCTTGTCCTGGTACAGCAGCACCAGGGCCTTGAGCACCTGGGCCACGGCCAGCAGCTCGGCCAGGCCGAAGTTGCGCGCCTTGCCCTGCCCCATCAGCAGGCGGGCGCTGAGTTCCTCGATGAGCGCCTCGGCCTCGGCGAACTTCTGCTCGAAGGCCAGCTGCCAGGCGTAGAAGATCTGGAACACCGGGTGCTCGCGGATCACCTCGGCGGGAATGCCGCCGAGCATGCCGAGGATGCTGTACACCCGGTTGCCGGCGATCAGCCGGGCGCCCTGGCGCTCCAGCAGGTCGGCGGCGAAGGCGTAGTCGCGGGCGCGCAGGGCGTAGCGCACGGCGCGGTCGGCCATGTCGCGGCTTTCGCACCAGCGCGCGGCGGCGTTGAGCAGCGGCGTGGGGTCGGCGCTGCGGGTCAGGCGGCCCTGGAGGAAGTCGGCGAACAGGTGGTGGTAGCGGAACCACTCGCGCGCATCGTCCAGGGGGATGATGAACAACTGCTCGTTCTGCAGGCGCATGAGCATGTCCAGGCCGTCGCGGCGCCCGGTCAGGGCGTTGCACAGCTCGGCGCAGAACTCGTCGAGCACCGAGGTCTGGTCGAGGAACTGCTGCAGCGCCGGCGGCAGGCTGGCCAGCACGTCCTCGGCGAGGTAGTCGGCGATGTCCCGCTCGGTGCCCGACAGGCCGCGCAGGAAGCCTTCGCGGTCGCTGTGCCGGGCCAGCGCCAGGGCGGCCAGGTGCAGCGCGGTGATCCAGCCCTCGGTGCGCTTGTACAGCAGGCCCAGCTCGGCGTCGTCCAGCTGCAGGCCCTTGAGCTCCAGCAGGTAGGTATCGGCTTCCTCGCGGGTCAGGCGCAGGTCGGCGCCGTTGAGGCAGAAGGCCCAGGGCGCCAGCGCCGGCTCGTCCACCAGGAAGCGCGGGCGATAGCGGGTGCTGGTGACCAGGCGGACATTGTCCGGCAGGTGCTCGATCAGGTAGCGCGCCCCCGGCTGCAGGGCCGGGTGGCGGATCTGGTGGAAGTCGTCGAGGAACAGGTAGATCGCCCCGTCGATACGCTTGAGGTCGGCGAGGAAGGCATCCAGCAGCCCTTCCAGCGGCAGGGTCATGTCCGACTGCAGCAGGTTCGAGGTGTTGGCGCCGAAGCCGGGGGCGACGCTGCGGATGCTCTCCACCAGGTACTGCAGCAGGCGCTGCGGCTCGCTGTCGCCCTCATCGCACGACAGCCAGGCGACCAGCGCGCCGCTGGCCAGCAGGCGCTCGCGGAACAGGCTGAGCACGGTGCTCTTGCCGAAGCCGGCCGGCGCGCTGAGGATCAGCGCGCGCTGCCGGCGCGCCGCGAACAGGCGGTCGATGAGCGCGCGCCGCGGCAACAGCAGCGTACCCTCGGTGCGCGGCGGGAACAGCTTGGTGCGCAGCAGCGGCAGGGGCGGCTGCTGGGAATTGAGTGTGGTCATGTCAGAGCAGGCTCAGTTCGCGGGCACGGCGAATCGCTTGGGTCCGATTGCGCACCTTGAGTTTCTCGTAGATGTTGTGCAGGTGCCATTTGACGGTGCCCAGGGCCAGCGACAGCTGCTGGCCGATCTCCTCGTTGGAGAGGCCCTGGGCCGCCAGGCACACCACTTCCCGCTCGCGGTCGGTCAGCCCTTCCTCGAGCACGTCCTGTGCCTTGCGCGTTTCCTGGCCGGGCCAGAGCCCCAGCAGGCTGCGGATGAACACCTGCAGCGCCGGCTGGCGCTCGGTGGCCTCCAGTTGCTGGAGCATCAGGCGGATGCCCTCGCCCTCTTCGATGAACAGGCTGCGCACGCCTTCGCGCTCGGCGCCCACCAGGCACTGCCCGAGCAGGCTGTTGGCGCGCTCCTGGTAGCCCAGGCGCTGGTAGCTGAGCGCCGCCAGCAGGTCCAGGCGCAGGCGCTGCAGGCCGTGCCAGTTGGGCTGCAGCAGGCCGCGCAGCTGGGTGATCTCGTGCAGCGCCTCGCTGAAGTGGCCGCGTGCCTGCAGCAGGCGCACGCGGCTCAGGCCGCGCACCCAGAGCACCGGGTTGAACGGCCCCTGGCGGTAGGAGGCGGCGAGCTTCTGCCAGTCGATGCCGTTCAGGCGCTGTTCGGCGCGCTTGCAGCGGTCCGCCGCCGGCTCCTGGAGGATCAGGTTGATCTCCTCGCCCACGGCCATGGCGAAGATGCGCCAGGAATGGTTGCGCGAGGCCAGGCTCTGCATCAGCCCGAGAGTCGCCAGGGCCTCCTTGCCGCGCCCCTGCAGGCGCTGCACCCGCGCCAGGCACTGCATGCCCTGGGCATAGAGGTCGATGGGGTTGATCACGTCGACGCGCCCCAGCGCCCAGCGCAGGCGTTCTTCCAGGCCGTCGACGTCCATGCGGTAGTAGGCGGTCAGGCCCTCGGTGATGGCCGGCAGGGCCAGCGCCTGGGAACGCCGGTCGAACAGCGGCACGGCCTGCTGCTTGACGCGCTCCACCAGCAGCTGCGCCTGCTTCACCTGGCCCTGCTCCAGGGCCAGCATCACCTCGATGGTGGACAGCTGCATGTGCAGGTAGCGGCCGTCGAGGAAGTGGTTGCGCTGCTGCGCCAGGCCCATCAGGCGGCGCGCCTGCTCGGGCTGGCCGTGCATGACCTGGGCGAAGGCGGCGACCAGCAGCACGGCGCATTCGAGGAAGGCCGAGTTCTGCCCCAGCTGGCTCTCCACCCGGCGGGCCAGGGCGATGCACTGCTCAAGGTCGTCCTTCTGCAGCGCCAGCACGGCCTTGACCGCCAGCGCCGAGAGGTACTGGTCGCCCATCGGCGTCTGCGGCTTGCCGTCGCTCCAGCGCGCCAGCAGCTCGTCGAGCATGCGGTTGGCCTCGGGCAGGCTCAGCTCGCTGGCGCGGGTCCAGACGTCGCTGAGCACCAGGATGGGGTAGCGCGCGGCGATCTCGTCGGGCACCTGCCGGCGCCAGCGCGAGATCAGGTACAGCTGGCCGCGGTTGATCAGCTCCAGGCCGTAGCCGTCCACCAGCGCGGCGAGCATCTCCGGGTCCTCGGCCAGGCAGGCGTGCTCGATGGCCAGGGTCGGCATGTGGTGGTTGGTGAACCACAGGCTGGCGTTGAAGTGCAGTTGCTTGAAGCGCTCCGGCTCGCGTTCGCGCAGGTGCGCGCGGAGGAAGTCGGCGAACAGCTGGTGGAAGCGGTACCAGTGGCGCTCGCGGTCCAGCGGCATGAGGAACAGTTGCAGGCTGTCCAGGCGCTCCAGCAGGGCCTGGCCGTCCTGGCGGCCGGTCAGGGCGTTGGCCAGCTCGCCATTGAAGCGGCTCGCCACGCTGAGCGTCAGCAGGCTGTCGCGGATGTCCCGGGGCAGGCGTTCGAAGACGCTGCGCAGCAGGTAGTCGCCGACCTCGGCGGGGCCGCCGCCAAGCCCGGCCAGGTCGCGCTGGGCGCCGGCGGGTGGCTGGCGCAGCCACAGGCCGAACAGCTGCACGCCCATCACCCAGCCCTCGGTCCGGGCGTACACGGCCTTCAGGCAGGCCTCGTCGAGTTCCACGCCGCCACCGCTCAGGTATTCGCGGGTCTGCGCCTCGGAAAGCCGCAGCTCTTCCACCCCCACTTCCAGCAGCAGGCCCTTGGCCCGCCAGGTGGCGAGGTTCAGCGGCGGCTGCGAGCGGCTGCCGATGGCCAGGGTCAGGCCCGGCGGGGCGTACTGCACCAGGCGGTTGAGGCCGGCGAAGATGTCCGGGTGGGTGATCCGGTCCAGGTCGTCGAGCACCAGCAGCAGCGGCACGTCGACCCGCAGCAGGTCGCAGAGCAGGCTTTCCATGACCGCCACGGCCGGCACCCGCAGCGTATTGTGCAGGTAGGCGGCGGCATCCGCGCCGACGTCCGGCAGGCTGGCGGCCAGGGCCTCGGTGAGCTTGCCGCAGAAGCGCCCGGGGTCGTCGTCGGAGCCCTCAAGGGAAAGCCATACCACCTTCTGCCCCTGCGCTTCGCGGCGCTCGGCGAGCAGGGCCAGCGCGGCGCTCTTGCCGAACCCGGCGGGGGCGCTGAAGAGCAGGACGCGATGCTGGGTGGAACGCTCCAGGGCAGCCTGGAGCTGGGGGCGGTACTGGTATTCGGCAGGCACCCCGGAGGATGTCGATCTGGTACGCAGAAGGCTGCCGGCTGCGGTTTTTAGCACTACGTCCACGGCCTCTATCCCTGTTTCATTATCGTTGTGGTACGGAGCATGGCTTCCGCGGGATAATCCAATTCTTATCAGAATGCTTACCTTGCGTAAACCGAAGAGAAGGGCTCTAGCATCGACTCTTCGGGCGTGCGCAAGAATGCGCTCTCAGCCTAGCCCAGGGTTCCTGTTCCTACCTATGTCCCGCTACTTCGTACACCCGCTCCCCTACCGGGAAGACCCGACGGCGCGCTTCGCCCGTATCGCCGGCGCGCCCGGCGCCGTGCTCCTGGACGCCGGCAGGCCTGGCGCCAGCCGTGGACGCTATGACCTTATGAGCGCCTGGCCATTGGCAGAACTGGCACCGGCCGCCGACGAATCGGCCAAGGCGTTCTTCGCCCGCCTGCGAACGGCGCTGCAGAGCCTCGGACAGGCCGAAGCGGCGGAAGTGCCGGACCTGCCATTCGTCGGCGGGCTGATCGGCTACCTGGGCTACGACCTGGGGCGGCGCATCGAACGCCTGCCGCAGCACAGCCGGGACGACATCGGCCTGCCCGACGCGCGGGTCGGCCTGTACGCCTGGGCGCTGGTCACCGACCACCAGCTCGGCAGCAGCCAGCTGGTGTTCCACCCGCGCCTGGAAGCCGCCGAGCGCCAGCGCCTGCTGGCGCTGTTCGAGGCCGACGAGGCGCCGGCGCCGCTGCCGCCCTTCCGCCTGCACGCCGGCTTCCGCCCGGACCTGAGCCGCGAGCAGTACCGCCAGGCCCTGGAGCGGGTGCAAAGCTACATCCTCGCCGGCGACTGCTACCAGGTGAACTACACCCAGCGCTTCCGCGCGCCCTGCAGCGGCGCGCCCTGGCAGGCCTACCTGGCCCTGCGCGCGGCCTGCCCGACGCCCTTCGCCGGCTACCTGGGCCTGGGCGAGGGCGCCATCCTCAGCCTGTCGCCCGAGCGCTTCATCCGCATGCACCGGCGCCAGGTGGAGACGCGCCCGATCAAGGGCACCCGCCCGCGCGGCCGCACGCCCGCGGAGGACGCGGCCAACGCCGAGGAGCTGCTGGCCAGCCCCAAGGACCGCGCCGAGAACCTGATGATCGTCGACCTGCTGCGCAACGACCTGGGGCGCAGCTGCACGCCCGGCACGGTGCGGGTGCCGGAGCTGTTCGCGCTGGAGAGCTACCCCAACGTGCACCACCTGGTCAGCAGCGTGACCGGCGAGCTGGCCGCCGGCAAGGACGCCCTCGACCTGCTGCTGGGCAGCTTCCCCGGCGGCTCCATCACCGGCGCGCCCAAGGTCCGCGCCATGCAGATCATCGACGAGCTGGAGCCGAGCCGCCGCGGCATCTACTGCGGCAGCCTGTTCTACCTGGACGTGCGCGGCGAGCTGGACAGCTCCATCACCATCCGCACCCTGCTGGTGAAGGACGGCCAGGTCAGCTGCTGGGGCGGCGGCGGCATCGTCGCCGATTCGGACTGGGAGGCGGAGTACGCCGAGTCACTGACCAAGGTGGACGTGCTGCTGCGCACCCTGGAGCGCCTCGGCGACTGAGCGCCGGGCGGCGTGTCCTAGGCCGCGGCCCGCCTCGGCAAGGCCACCCGCACCCGCAGCCCGCCCAGCTCGCTGCCCTCCAGCGCCAGGCTGCCGCCGCAGGCCTCGGCGATGTCGCGGGCGATGCCCAGGCCCAGGCCGTGGCCGGCCACCTGCTCGTCCAGGCGGGTGCCGCGTTCGAGCACGCTGTCGCGCAGTTCCTCGGCGATGCCCGGGCCGTCGTCGTCCACCAGCAGGCGGTAGCCGTCCTCGCCCTTCTCCACCTGCAGGCGCACCTCGCCGGCCGCCCACTTGCAGGCGTTGTCCAGCAGGTTGCCGAGCAGTTCCAGCAGGTCCTCGCGGTCGAACGGCAGGCGCAGGCCGGGCTCCGCCGCGCAGGTGATGCGCAGGTGCTGGCCGTGGATCAGCTGGAGCATCTCGCGCAGGCTGGGCAGCTCGGCGTCGCAGTCGAAGTGCGCGCCGGGCAGCGCCTCGCCCACCAGGCGCGCGCGGCCCAGCTCGCGGGCCAGGCGCTGGTCGATCTGCTCCAGCTGCTCCTGCAGCACCCGCTTCAGCTCCGGGTGCTGCTGCAGTTCCTCGCGCTCGGCCAGGCTGATCAGCACCGCCAGCGGCGTCTTCAGCGCATGGCCGAGGTTGCCCAGGGCGTTGCGCGAGCGGCGCAGGGTTTCCTCGGTGTGCTGCAGCAGGTGGTTGACCTGCTCCACCAGCGGCTCCAGCTCCTGCGGCACCTGGGTGTCCAGTTGGCTGCGCTGGCCGTCCTGCAGCTGGGCGATCTGCTGGCGCACCCGCTCCAGCGGGCGCAGCGCGCGGCGCACCGTCAGGCGCTGGAAGAACAGGATCAGCAGCAGCGCCAGCACCCCGGCGCCCAGGCCGATGTTGCGCAGGCGGTTGAAGCTCTTGAGGATCGGCGTGTAGTCCTGCGCCACGCTGATCCGCAGGTTGCGGCCGTAGCGCTTGTAGTCGCCGCGGAAGACCAGCAGGCGCTGGCCTTCCGGGCCCTTGGCCAGGCCTTCGCGCAGGCCCGGTTGGTCCGGCACCTTCAGATCGTGGTCCCACAGCGAGCGGGAGCGCCAGTCGGTCTGCTCGAAGTGGATCTGGAAGTAGCGCCCGGAGAACAGCCGCTCGTAGGCGCCGTCGACGCGCTGCGGGTCCAGCTGCAGCCCGGCCGGGCCGCGGATGATCGCCACCAGCAGGCTTTCCGCCTCGTCCTGCAGGCCGCTGGCGAGGTAGCGGCGCAGGCCCTGGTCGAATAGCCAGAGCCCGGCCTGGGCCAGCGCCAGGCCGATCACCAGCAGCACAGCAGCGAGGCCGAAGCCCAGGCGCCGCTGGATCGAGATCAAGCCGCGCCCCCGGCGCTGCCGGCGAAGCGGTAGCCCTGGCCGCGGCGGGTTTCGATGATCTCGCGGCCGAGCTTGCGGCGCAGGTGGTTGATGTGCACCTCGATGACGTTGGAGTCGCGCTCGGTCTCGCCGTCGTAGAGGTGCTCGGCCAGGTGCGACTTGGACAGCAGCTGGCCCGGGTGCAGCATGAAGTAGCGCAGCAGGCGGAACTCGGCGGAAGTCAGGTCGACCTCCCGGTCGCCCTGCAGCACGCACTGGCGCGCCTCGTCCAGGCGCAGGCCGCCGGCCTCCAGCTGGGCCTGGTTGGCCACGCCGTGGGCGCGGCGCAGCAGGGCCTGGATGCGCAGGAAGAGCTCCTCGGGGTGGAAGGGCTTGGTCAGGTAGTCGTCGGCGCCGGCCTTCAGCCCGTCGATGCGCTCGGCCCAGGAACCGCGCGCGGTGAGGATCAGCACCGGGGTGGCCAGGCCCAGGCCGCGCCATTCGCGCAGCACGTCCAGGCCGGGGCGGCCCGGCAGGCCGAGGTCGAGGATGATCAGGTCGTAGGGCTCGCTGGCCCCCTGCACCGCGGCATCGCGGCCGTCGGCCAGCCAGTCCACGGCGTAGCCCTGGCGGGCCAGGCCGGCCAGCAGTTCGTCGGCGAGGGGGACGTGGTCCTCCACCAGCAGCAGACGCATCAGTCGTCTTCCTTATCCTTGAGGATGCGCCCGTCACGGGCATCCAGTTCCAGTTCGCGGACCACGCCACCGGGGGTGAGCAGCTCTATCTCGTAGATGTAGGTGTCGTGCTCCTTCTCAAGCTCCGCCTCGAGCAGGCGCGAGCCGGGGTAGCGCTGCAGCGCCGCCGGCAGTATCGACTCGAAGGGGCGGATCACCCCTTCGCGGGTCAGGCGCAGGGCCTCGTCCTGGCTGAGGTCGTGGGCCAGCGCCGGCCCGGCGACGCACAGTGCGGCGAGCAGGGCGTAACGCAGAGGATAGGTCATCAGTGGTCCTGGCGGTCCTTGAGCACTTCGCCGCTCACCGCGTCCAGCTCGACGTCCCATTTCACCCCCTGGGCGTCCTTGACGTCGACCTTGTACAGGTAGCGGCCGTGCTCCAGTTCAAGCTCGCTATCGTACACGGTTCCGCCGGGGTGCTTGCCCAGCGCGGCCTGGTTCAGGCGCTGGAAGTCCTGGATGGTGCCGGCGTCGCGCAGGCGCAGGGCCTCGTCGGGGCCGATGTCGTGGGCCAGCGCCAGGCTGGAGGCGCCGAGCAGGCTGGCAGCGGCGATCAGGCGGGTAAGGGTGTGCATGGGGAAGACTCCTGCGAATTGCCAATGTCCGCAGGCTATCGAATAGCCATTAATCCAAGCTGAATGGGTGCGGGATGGATCATTCACCGGATGAAGGATGCTGCCTAGGAAAATACAGCGCTTATAATCGCCGCCTCGCCGGAGAGAGCCCCATGACCGCCATCCACATCAAGTCCCCTGCCCTCGTCCTCAAGGCCGGTGCCCGCGCCCTGCGGCGCATCCGCGAACGCGGCCTGGCGCCCGCCGACGTCGGCATCCTCCCCGGCGCCGCCGGCGGGCCGAAGGCGCTGGGCATCCAGGGGCTGGACCTGGCGCTGTTCGGCGAATGGCTGCCGCGCGCGCCGCGCGAGCGCTCGCTGATCGGCGCCTCGATCGGCTCCTGGCGCTTCGCCAGCGCCTGCCTGCCGGACGCCGCCGCCGGCATCCGCCGCCTGGGCGAGCTGTACACGCAGCAGCGCTTCTCGCGCAACGCGGACATCGTCGAGGTCTCGGCCAGCTGCACGCGGATGCTCGACGACCTGCTCGCCGGGCAGGACGCCAGCGTGCTGGCCAACCCGCACTACCGCCTCAACGTGGTGGTGGTGAAGAGCCACGGGCGCCTGGCCGACGACGGCAAGCGCACCCTCGGCCTGGGCCTGGGCGCGGTGATCCGCGACAACCTGCTCGGCCGCCGCCACCTGCACCGCCACTTCGAAAGGGTGATCCTCCACGACGCGCGCCTGGCCCCGCCGCTGGCGCCGCTGCAGGACTTCCCCTCGCGCTGCCTGCCGCTGGACCAGGGTAACCTGCGCCATGCCCTGCTCGCCTCCGGCTCCATCCCCATGGTCATGCAGGGCGTGCGCGACATCCCCGGCGCCGGCCCGGGCACCTACCGCGACGGCGGCCTGCTCGACTACCACCTGGACCTGCCCTACGAGACCGACGGCGTGGTGCTCTACCCACACTTCACCGACAAGGTCATCCCCGGCTGGTTCGACAAGGGCCTGCCCTGGCGCCGCGGCGACGCCACCCGCCTGCAGGACGTGCTGCTGCTCGCCCCGTCCCGCGAGTACCTGGCCCGCCTGCCCCACGACAAGCTGCCGGACCGCAAGGACTTCAAGCGCTACCTGGGCGACGACGCCGGCCGCGAGCGCTACTGGAACAAGGCCATGGACGAGAGCCGCCGGCTGGGCGACGAGTTCCTCGAACTGGCCGACGGCGGCCGCCTGGGAGAAAGGCTGGTCCCCCTGTAGGGCGCATAACGCCTACGGCGTTATCCGCCGTTCGGCCTTGGCCATACGCCGGGCAAGGAGCCGCCGTCAGGTTCAACCATGGAGTGGCTGGCAAGGAAGGTGTAGCGGCGGATAACCGCGAACGGTTATTCGCCCTACGTCCATGGTGGGCTTGGCGTAGGGCGAATAACGCGAAGCGTTATCCGCCGTTTGACCGCGGCCCCATCCCGCTCGCTGCCGAGCACGGAGCCGCTGTCCAAGCCGCGCCAGGCTCAACAGGGAAGCACGTACGTAGGAGCAACTGTCTTCTGGGCTCCCTCGTTCGCGGGGGTGACTGGATCAAAATTCGCGTCTCCCATGTCGCCCCATTGTAGGAGCGGGCCCTGCC
>NZ_QGSL01000088.1:298226-375978 GCF_003176655.1 Pseudomonas sp. RW407
CAGGTCGTCCTCGGCGCGGCCCTTGGAGATCACCGCCAGGTCGATGCGCGGCTGCCGGCGGCACAGCCAGTCCAGCGCGGTGACGTTGAGCTGGCAGTCCGGGCACCACATCTCGCCGGCCACCAGCAGGTGGTAGCGGCCTTGCACCGCGGCCAGGCGTTCGCCGGTGGCCGCGCCGATCAGGCCCGGTTCGTCGAGCCTTCGCTGCACCACCCGCACCGCGGCGATTTCCGCCGGCAGGCCGTGGGCGACGAAGGCGTCGAAGTTTTCGCCGATGGCGAAGAGTTCCTGGTAACTGGCCATGGCGGGCCCCTCGTTGACGGTCGACCGGGGCATCCCAGCAGAAATGGCCGGCGGCGGCAATCTCACTGTTTCAGCGGGGTCAGCACCGGGGCCTGCTCGTCCAGCAGCATCCACACCAGCAGCCTGGCCGGCTGCGTGGCGCTGGCGTTGCGCGAGACCAGGTGCGGCGTGTTGGCCGCCTCGTACCAGGACTGGCCGGCCTTGTAGGTCACCGGCGCCTGGCCCTGCAGCTGCGACACCACCGCGCCCTCCAGCACGTAGGCGAACACCGCGCCGGCATGCACGTGGGGCCCTGACGCCTCGCCGGGCTTGTAGCCGACCTCGATCAGCAGGCCCTTCTTGCCGGGGGCGTCGGGCAGCGCGTGTTCCTGCAGGGTGGCGATCTTCTCGTGGCCGCCGGCAAGGGCCAGCGCGGGCAGCGCCAGCACCAGGGCCAGGCCGGCGAGCAGCAGGTGGCGGGGGTTGCGGATGGACATGGGACGGCTCCTCGGGCCACGGGCCCCTTGGGTTGTGCCCCCAAGCTACCCCGGCCCCGGGGCCGGCCCAAGGGCCAATCGCGGCGAAGTTCGCCAGTCCACTGCCCTGCCCTAGCCGATGAACAGCCGGTACGCCGGGTTCTCGCTCTCGTCCCAGTAGCGGTAGCCGATGGCGTCCAGCACCGCGCCCAGCTCGCCACGCTCGTGCTCGGGCACCTGCAGGCCGGCCAGCACGCGGCCGTCGGCGGCGCCGTGGTTGCGGTAGTGGAACAGGCTGATGTTCCAGCGCCCGCCGAGCTTGCTGAGGAAGTTGAACAGCGCCCCCGGCCGCTCGGGGAACTCGAAGCGGAACAGCCGCTCCTGCTCCACCTGCGGCGCGCGGCCGCCGACCATGTGGCGGATGTGCAGCTTGGCGGCCTCGTTGTCGGTCAGGTCCAGCACCGGGAAGCCCTGCTCGCGCAGGCGCTCCACCAGGGCCGGGCGCGGGTCGTTCTGCGGGTGGGTCTGGATGCCGACGAAGATCTGCGCTTCCTCGCTGCGGTCGTAGCGGTAGTTGAACTCGGTGATCTGGCGCTTGCCCACCGCCTCGCAGAAGGCCTTGAAGCTGCCCGGGCGCTCGGGGATGGTCACCGCCAGGATGGCCTCGCGGCGCTCGCCCAGCTCGGCGCGCTCGGCCACGTGGCGCAGGCGGTCGAAGTTGATGTTGGCGCCGGAATCGATGGCCACCAGGGTCTGCCCCGCCGCGTCGTCGCGCTCGACGTAGCGCTTGATCCCGGCCACCGCCAGGGCGCCGGCGGGTTCGGTGATGGAGCGGGTGTCGTCGTAGATGTCCTTGATCGCCGCGCAGATTTCGTCGCTGCTGACGGTGATCACCTCGTCCACGTAATGGCGACACACCTCGAAGTTGTGCGCACCTATCTGCGCCACCGCCACGCCATCGGCGAAGATGCCCACCTGCGGCAGCACCACGCGCTCGCCGGCCACCAGGGCGGCCTGCAGGCAGTTGGAGTCGTCCGGCTCGACGCCGATGACCTTCACCTCCGGGCGCAGGTACTTCACGTAGGCGGCGATGCCGGCGATCAGGCTGCCGCCGCCCACCGGCACGAAGATGGCGTCCAGGCGCCCGGGGTGCTGGCGGAGGATTTCCATGGCCACGGTGCCCTGGCCGGCGATCACGTCCGGGTCGTCGTAGGGCGGCACGAAGGTATAGCCGTGGGCCTCGGCCAGTTGCAGGGCGTGGGCCAGGGCCTCGGGGAAGGCGTCGCCGTGCAGCACCACCTCGCCGCCGCGGGACAGCACGCCCTGGACCTTCAGCTCGGGGGTGGTGCGCGGCATGACGATGGTCGCGCTCACGCCCAGTTCCTTCGCCGCCAGCGCCAGGCCCTGGGCGTGGTTGCCGGCGGAAGCGGCGATCACCCCGCGCGCCCGCTCCGCCGCGCTCAGCTGCGCCAGCTTGTTGTAGGCGCCGCGCAGCTTGAAAGAGAACACCGGTTGCAGGTCCTCGCGCTTGAGCAGCACCTGGCAGCCCAGGCGCTCGGAAAGCTGCCGCGCGCCCTGCAGCGGGGTTTCGATGGCCACGTCGTAGACCGGCGCGGCGAGGATCTTGCGCACGTATTCCTTGAGCAGCGCGTCCTGGCTCATGCCCGCGCCTCCCGGGTTCGGCCGCCGGCCGGCAGGCCGTCGAGCAGGTCGGCGCCGTAGGAATTGTCGACCGCGCAGCGCCACTGGCCGTCGGCCTCGCGGCGGAACACGTAGGTGGCCTTGCGCGCCTGCACCTGCGGGCCCTCGTCGGTCTCGCCGGCCACCAGGGTGCGCGCCAGCACCAGCGCGGTGTCGCCCGCCTCCAGCACCTCCATGGCGGCCTGGCGTACCTGCAGGCTGCCGTGGAAGTACTGGTCGATGGTCTCAAAGGCGCGGCGGATCTGCGCCTTGCCGCAGACGCTCAGGCCCGGACGCAGCACCAGGGTGGCGTCGTCGGTGTAGAAGTCCATGAGGGGCTCGAACTGCCGGGCGTTGATCAGTCGATCCGCCTGTTCGATGGCCTGGGTCACACGGTGGGGGCTCATTGCCTGTCTCCTGCTGGGCTCTTTTTCGGCGCCCTGGAGACAGTCATGAAAAACCCGCCTCTAGGGCGGGTTCGGTGGACGTCGGCTAACCCGCCAATTGCGTAATGGCGGTAATAATGATTCGGCCGAGGTTCAGGGATGTGCGGGTCATGGCGGCCAACTTAGGCGAAGCCGGGGGCGGCCGTCAAGCGCCGGTCGCAGTGACGGGCCAGCGGCGTCGCCGGGGCTAGCGCGGCCGGGTGGGCGATCAGACGTCTGACAGACAGGGCTGCGTCAATTTCAAGCGTGACGGGAACGGTCGCGATCTTCTGCGGTCTTTCGGGGATAGGACTGGAAAACGGCCTGGACGAAATCAGATTGCCAGCGTCGCCGCGCCATAGTCAGATTTACGACGCCGAATTGGAGCGAAATGCATCGTTCGCCGGATGTCGCCATAAGTTTGACGAACCGGCGACTGGCAGGCTCTCCAGGCCCAACCATACTGTCGATACCGCTCAACGCAGGGATCGCCCAGACACGAACAGGGAGAAGTCCTTCGTGCAGAACTTCCTTCATCACTATCGAAACGCCTACCGCAAGCTGCGCAACCTGCATTGCAACGGCCTCACCGCCATGCACCGGGCCTTCCGCTACGCGGCCTTCGGCAGCACCGGCCGCTTCGTCAACGGCTACACGCAGATGCGCATCCACCTCAGCCGCTGAGCAGGCGGGCACCCGCCGCGGCGGGTGCCCGGGCGCCTCAACCCAGCAGCGCGCTCAGGTCCAGACCGGCCGCGCCGCGCGGGGGGCACCAGTAGTAGCCGCCGCTGAGCGGGCGGCTGAAGCGGTACAGGGCATCGACGATGCCGTCCTCCAGGCCGCTCATGCGCCGCAGCTGCACCTCGAAGGCATCCAGGGTACGGCCGAAGGCCAGGAACATCAGGCCGGCGTCGCTGCCCGCGGTCCAGGGCATGGAGCGGCGCACCACGAAGGCCTCGGGCTCGAAGCTCTCCTGGGCGGTGCGCTTGACGTGGGCGGACTCGGGCGCCTCGTCCAGTTCCTCGTTGTCGCGCTTGCGCCGGCCGATGATGTCGTCCTGCTCGGCCTGGGGCAGCGCGGCGAAGACCTGCAGCTGGTGGCGCCACTGCTGGAGGGCGGCGAAACTGCCGCCGTCCAGGCCGGCACCGGCGCCGGCGACCACCGCCGCGGCCACTGCGTCGTCGTCCTGGGGGTTCTCGGTGCCGTCCTCGTAGCCGGTCAGGTCCAGGCCGGCGCCGTGGCGGAAGGCCTCGACCCTATCTGCGAGAACCAGCGCCGGCGCCAGCTCGCGCTCCAGCTCATGGGTGCGCAGCAGCAGCTCGCCGCGTTCCTCGCCGCGCAGCCACAGCCACAGGGCGTGCTGGGTGGAAGGGTTGTCGACGCCGGCGCCGGCCAGCGCCGGGAACTCGCGCAGCCCCGCGACCTGGCGGCCCAGCGCGCGCACCAGCGATTCGCCGAAGCCGACCACCACGGCCTCGCCATCGGCCAGGCGCAGCAGGCGGTCGAGGGCGGCCGGCAGGTGCTCGGCAGCCTGCAGGTCGAAGAACAGGTGGCGGGCGTGGGCGGGCACCGGGGTGGCGAGAATGCCGGGCTGGTAGAGGCTCATGGGGCGTCCTTGTGCGAAAAAGCCGCGATTCTACTGGCTGGCGGCGGTTTTCCATACCCGCCGGGTCAATGCGCGGCGCAGGCCGGCGCCCCCTGGACGAAAGCGGGAGGCCCCAGGGCGCGGGCATGACCTGGACGCAACAGTCACGAAACGCCTTCCAGGTCACGCCCGACCGGCACGATCGTTGTTCTTATCGAACACCAGCTGTCAAATATTTCTGACTACCGGCACAGAGCAACCTCACTAAATCAAACAGTTGGGCGAATCAAGACAGCACGCCTGTCATTTTTTTCATTCAATCGCTCTGTAATTGTTTGACATATTTTACGTCTTTGGCAGACTGCTCGCCCGTTGCGTCCCGGCCGGCAGCCCCTCCTGCCGACCGGGCCTGGCGCAAGCCGGGCCGCCAAGTCCAAAAACAAAAACCTGCCAGTCTGCGCCTCCCTACCCCGCCGCGCGCACCTGGCCAGCCAATGGAAAGAACGAACAAATGCTGATCTGGTTTGTCGGGATCTACCTGCTGATTACGGTCATCGTCGGCTTCTACGCCGCGACCCGCGTGCACAACTCCTCGGACTACGCAGCGGCCGGCCGCAGCATGTCCTTCCCCCTGGTCGTGACCATGGTGTTCGCCACCTGGTTCGGCTCCGAAGCCGTCCTGGGCATTCCCGCCACCTTCCTCCAGGAAGGCTTCGCCGGGATCATCGAAGACCCCTTCGGCTCCTTCGGCTGCCTGATGCTGGTGGGCCTGGTGTTCGCCCGCCCGCTGTACCGCATGAACCTGATGACCATCGGTGACTTCTTCCGCAAGCGCTTCGGCCAGCACGTGGAAATCTTCACCAGCCTGGTGATCATCATTTCCTACATGGGCTGGGTCGCCGCCCAGCTGACCGCGCTGGGCGTGTGCTTCAGCGTGCTCTCCGACGGCGCCATCAGCACCACCCAGGGCATGCTGCTGGGCACCGTGATCGTGCTGCTGCACACCCTGTTCGGCGGCATGTGGTCCGTGGCCCTGACCGATTTCCTGCAGATGATCATCATCGTCTGCGGCCTGTGCTACCTGGTCTGGCTGATCGGCGACATGGCCGGCGGCCCGCAGGTGGTGATCAGCCACGCCGCGGC
This sequence comes from Pseudomonas sp. RW407, assembly GCF_003176655.1. Taxonomy (NCBI): domain Bacteria; kingdom Pseudomonadati; phylum Pseudomonadota; class Gammaproteobacteria; order Pseudomonadales; family Pseudomonadaceae; genus Pseudomonas; species Pseudomonas sp. RW407. The sequence continues at coordinate 303,818 of NZ_QGSL01000088.1, forward strand.
CGAAGGCAAGTTCCACTTCCTGCAGGGCACCTCGGCCAAGGACATAGTCGCCTTCCTCGGCGCGGCGGTGACCATGATGTTCGGCTCCATCCCGCAGCAGGACGTGTACGCCCGGGTGATGTCGGCCAAGACCGAGAAGATCGCCTCGCGCGCCACCATGACCGGTGCCTGCTGCTACCTGGTGTTCTGCATGCTGCCGATCTTCCTGACCTACGCCGCGTCGATGATCGACCCGCAGATGGTCCAGCACTGGCTGAACGAGGACGCCCAGCAGATCCTGCCGCACCTGATCATGGAGCGCACCCCGATGTTCGCCCAGATCATGTTCTTCGGCGCCCTGCTCTCGGCGATCATGTCCTCGGCCTCCGGCGCCCTGCTGGCCCCCTCGGTGACCCTCACCGAGAACATCCTCAAGCCCATGCTGCCGCACCTGAACGACCACCAGGCGCTGAAGCTGATGCGCGCCAGCGTGCTGGCCATGACCATCGCCACCTGCGTGTTCGCCCTGTACTCCAACGCCAGCATCTACGAGATGGTCGGCAACGCCTACAAGGTGACCCTGGTCGCCGCCGTGGTGCCGCTGTTCTTCGGCCTGTTCTGGAAGCGCGCCACCACCCAGGGCGCCCTGACCGCCATCGCCTGCGGCCTGATCGGCTGGATCTCGCTGGAAATGGGCCACCAGGAAGGCGACTTCTGGCCGCCGCAGCTGGTGGGCCTGATCTGCAGCGCCTTCGGCATGATCATCGGCTCCCTGGCCCCGCAGTTCAGCAAGAACCACGGCGACCACACCGAGACCCTGACCGAGCAGGCCGCGGCGGCCGCCGCCGGCAACTGAGCCTCGGGCTTTTCTTTTGCGCGCTCTTCGTAGGAGCGAGCTTGCTCGCGAACAAACGCGGTGCCATGCGGTTCGCGAGCAAGCTCGCTCCTACGAAAAGCCGTGCGATAGCCGGAATCACCGGCGCGATTCGCGGATGAGATCCCCGCACCATTCCCCTGCAGGAGCGCGCCCTGCGCGCGAAATCGCGGGCAGGGCCTGCTCCTACAATTCGTGACTTCACAGCAACTATCCTTTGCCGCTACCGGCGTTTTTCTCAGCAGTGCCTCCCGGGATACTAAGCTCCAGTACAACCCATCCCCCCACTGGAGATTCCCATGAGCATTCCCGACCTCGGCCTCGGCACCTTCCGCCTCAAGGACCAGGTGGTCATCGACTCGGTGTCCACCGCGCTGGAGCTGGGCTACCGCGCCATCGACACCGCGCAGATCTACGGCAACGAGGCCGAGGTCGGCCGGGCCGTGCTGGCCAGCGGCGTGCCCCGCGGCGAGCTGTACCTGACCACCAAGGTGTGGACCGAGAACCTCTCCCGCGACCGGCTGGTCCCCAGCCTGGAGGAGAGCCTGTGCCAGCTGAAGACCGACTATGTCGACCTCTGCCTGATCCACTGGCCCTCGCCGGGCGGCGCGGTGCCGGTCGCCGAGTACATGGAGGCCCTGGCCGAAGCCAAGTCGAGCGGCCTGGCCCGCGAGATCGGCGTGTCCAACTTCACCCTGGCGCTGATGCAGCAGGCCATCGACGTGGTCGGCGCCGGCGAGATCGCCACCAACCAGGTGGAGCTGCACCCCTACCTGCAGAACCGCAAGGTCGCCGACTTCGCCAAGCGCCACGGCATCCGCATCACCTCCTACATGACTCTGGGCTACGGCAAGGTGCTGGGCGACGCGGTGATCGGCGAGATCGCCCAGCGCCATGGCGCCACCCCGGCGCAGGTGGTGCTGGCCTGGGCCATGCAGCTGGGCTACGCGGTGATCCCCTCCTCCACCAGGCGCGCCAACCTGGCGAGCAACCTCGCCGCCCGCGAGCTGAGCCTGAGCGAGGCGGACATGGCCGCCATCGCCGGCCTGGAGCGCAACGAGCGCATCACCAGCCCGGCCGGCCTGGCCCCGGCCTGGGACTGAAAGCGGCGGCTTGCGCCTCGGCCACGGCACGGGTAAATGTCGTGGCCGCCACTTTCGCTTCGAACAGGAGAACACCATGGATCTTGGAATCGCAGGACGCTGGGCACTGGTCTGCGCCGCCAGCAAGGGCCTGGGCAAGGGCTGCGCCAGGGCGCTGGCCGGCGAAGGCGTGAACCTGGTGATCAACGCCCGCGGCGCCGAGGCCCTGGAGGCCACCGCCGCGGAACTGCGCCGGCACGCGCCGGGCGTGGAGGTGCGCTGCGTGCCCGGCGACGTGGGCCAGGCGGAGGTCCGCGCGGCGCTGCTGGCGGCCTGCCCGCAGGTGGACATCCTGGTCAACAACGCCGGCGGCCCGCCGCCCGGCGATTTCCGCGCCTGGGGCCGCGAGGAATGGCTGGGCGCCCTGGAGCTGAACATGCTCACCCCCATCGAGCTGATCAAGGCCACGGTGGACGGCATGGCCGAGCGCGGCTTCGGCCGGGTGGTGAACATCACCTCCTCGGCGGTGAAGGCGCCCATCGACATCCTCGGCCTGTCCAACGGCGCGCGCAGCGGCCTCACCGGCTTCGTCGCAGGCCTTGCCCGCCAGCCGCGCCTGGCCTCGCGCAACGTCACGCTCAACGCGCTGCTGCCCGGCTCCTTCGACACCGACCGCCTGCGCAAGGGCCTGGGCGACGACCAGGGCAAGCTCCAGCAGTGGCTGCAGGCGATCCCCGCCGGGCGCTTCGGCACGGCGGAGGAGTTCGGCGCCTTCTGCGCCTTCATCTGCAGCGCCCATGCGGGGTATCTCACCGGGCAGAATCTGTTGCTGGATGGCGGGGCTTATCCAGGGACGTTCTGAGTGGCGGCTTTACTTGTAGGAGCGAGCTTGCTCGCGAACGGGGCTTCGCCGGCAATCTCGGTACTTGGCCTGAAGAACACCCTCTCCCTAACCCTCTCCCTGAAGGGAGAGGGGACCGTTCGGAGCGGTTGGGTTTTCCAGAGTCAGCCGGCAGCTCCAGAGTTGCCGGTTGACATCAAATCCTCTCTCAGCACGGACAAGCCCCCTCTCCCTTCAGGGAGAGGGCTGGGGAGAGGGAACGGAGTCAACCCCATGCACCACCCCCACCGGCAAACACCATTCGCGAGCTAGAAGCAGCCACCGACAGGCCCCCAATGAAAGTCCAATCCGACGAACTGCGCACCTTCACCACCGTCATCGACAGCGGCTCCATCACCGCCGCCGCCGACCAGCTCGGCCTCACCGCCTCGGCGGTGAGCCGCACCCTGGCTCGCCTGGAGGACAAGCTCGGCACCACCCTGCTCAACCGCACCACGCGGCGCATGAAGCTCACCGAGGAGGGCCAGCTCTTCCTCGACAGCGCGCGGCACATCCTGGCGCAGATGGAGGACCTGGAGGAACGCCTGGCGCTGCGCCGGCAACGGCCGGCCGGGCGCCTGCGGATCAATGCTGCCTCGCCCTTCATGCTGCACGCCGTGGTGCCGCACATCGGCGCCTTCCGCGAGCAGTACCCGGACATCGAGCTGCAGCTGAACACCAACGACCTGAACATCGACCTGCTGGAACAGAGCACCGACATCGCCATCCGCATCGGCACCCTCAGCGACTCGACGCTGCATGCCCGGCCGCTGGGCAGCAGCCGCCTGAACCTGCTGGCCAGCCCGGCCTACCTGGCGCGGCACGGCGCGCCGCAGAGTGTGGAGGACCTGGCGCGGCACAGTCTGCTCGGCTTCACCCAGCCGGAGAGCCTGAACATCTGGCCGCTGCGCCACGCCGGCGGCGAGAGCCTGGCCATCACCCCCAGTCTCTCCGCCTCCAGCGGCGAGACGCTGCGCCAGCTGGCCCTGGCCGGCCAGGGCATCGCCTGCCTGGCGGGCTTCATGACCTGCCACGACATCGCCGCCGGGCGCCTGGTCAAGGTGCTGCCGGAGTGGGTGCGCGAGCAGCACCAGCCGATCAACGCGGTGTACTACCGCAACTCGCAGCTGGCGCTGCGCATCCAGTGCTTCCTGGACTTCATCCAGGAACGGCTGGCGGCGACGCTCGGCGCCTGATCAGTCCGCCGCCACGCTGGCGGCCGCCGGCTTCGGCTGGCTGGTCAGGGTGGTGCCCACCGAGGCGACCATGATCGCAGCGATGGCCAGCCATTGCAGCGAGGTCAGCTGCTCGCCGAGGAACACCAGGCCGGACAGCGCCGCGAAGGCCGGCTCGATGCTCATCAGGGTGCCGAAGGTGCGCGCCGGCAGGCGCGTCAGGGCGATCATCTCCAGGGTGTAGGGCAAGGCGCTGGAGAGCACCGCCACGCCCAGCAGCGCCGGGATCAGCTGCAGGTCGAACAGCGCGGCGCCCGAATGCGCCAGGCCGACGGGGAAGATGCACAGCGCCGCGATGGTCACGCCCATGGCCGCCGTCTGGGTACCGTGGTCGTTGCCGGCGCGCTGGCCGAAGAGGATGTACATTGCCCAGCAGGCCCCGGCGCCCAGGGCCAGCGCGGCGCCCAGCGGGTCGACGCCGTGGCCGAGGTCGCCGACGGGCAGCAGCAGCCACAGGCCGAGCACGGCGATGGCGATCCACAGGAAGTCGATGGGCTTGCGCGAGAAGTACAGCGCCACCGCCAGCGGCCCGGTGAACTCCAGGGCCACGCCGACGCCCAGGGGGATGGTGCGCAGGGCCATGTAGAACATCAGGTTCATGCAGCCCAGGGTGATGCCGTAGGCCAGCAGCGGGCCCCAGGAGCCGCGCGCGACGGGCTTGCGCCAGGGGCGCAGCACGGCGAGCAGGATGATGGCGGCGAACAGCAGGCGCATGGCCGTCACGCCCTGGGCGCCGAGCACCGGGAACAGGCTCTTGGCCAAGGCCGCGCCGCCCTGGATCGAGGCCATGGCGACCAGCAGCAGGGCGACCGGGAAGAACAGCGTGGCGAAACGGGAACGCGGCATGGGGGCAGACCAAAAGGGTTGAAATGTGGCCAGGGACCTGGCGTATGCTTATGTGCAACATAATGCGCAAAACCGGCCGAATGAGCAATATATTGCCCAACACCAATGAACGCCCCAGCGTGCTCGTCCACGTCGCCGACAACGTCAAGACCCTGCGCCGCGCCGCGGGGCTGAGCCAGGACGCCCTGGCCAAGGCCAGCGGCGTCAGCCGACGCATGCTGGTCGGCATCGAGAGCGGCGACACCAACGTTAGCCTGGCCACCCTCGACCGCATCGCCGCGGCCCTTGTGGTGACCTTCGCCGACCTGGTGCGCGCGCCCCAGGCCGGCGACCTCGCCCGCGTCGACGTGGTGGCCTGGGCCGGCCGCCAGGCCGACAGCCGCGGCACCCTGCTGGCCAGCACCCCGGCCAGGGGTCAGGCCGAGTTGTGGCACTGGGCCCTGGCCCCGGGCGACAGCTACGACGCCGAACCCGACGCCGAAGGCTGGTACGACATGGTCTACGTCATCGAGGGCCACCTGACCCTGGAGATCGACGGCCAGCGCTGGGAAGTGGCCAGCGGCGGCTTCCACGTGTTCAAGAGCAACCAGCGGTTCTCCTACCGGAACCTGGGCGACAGCCTGTTGCGCTTCGTGCGCAATGTGGTGAATTGAGGGGCTTTTCGTAGGAGCGAGCTTGCTCGCGAACAGAGTTGGCTGGGGATTGCAGGTGCTGGGGTTGAGAGCGCCCTCTCCCTAACCCTCTCCCTGAAGGGAGAGGGGACCGTTCGGAGCGGTTGGGTTTTCCAGAGTCAGCCGGTAACTCTGGAGTTGCCGGCTGACATCAAATCCTCTCTCGGCACGGACTAGCCCCCTCTCCCTTCAGGGCGGGGCGCGCAGCCGAGGGCTGGGGAGAGGGTTGCGGGGCCAACCCAATACGCCATAACCGCCGGTGAGCACCGTTCGCGAGCAAGCTCGCTCCTACGAAAAGCCCCCCACCCAGCAACGAAAAAGGCCCGCCGAGCAGACTGCGTGAAAACCTCAGGATCGGTCCCACTGGTTAAAAAACAACCTGGATTTCGCGTTTCTACGTGGATTCTGGATTGGCTGAATAGCCAAGCCTCTTCAGATTTCACGTAGGAACGCGCTCTTCGAAGAGCCGCTCGGTTTTTCACACAGTCTGATCGGCGGGGCTTTTCGTCGGGTGCCGGTCAGGCGGCCAGGGTGCTCTGCACGCGGGCGATGACGGCCTGCAGCGGCTCTGCGGCCTGATACTGCTGCGGGTAGAGCCGCTCGCTGTGGCAGGCGATGCCGTGCTCGTCCACCAGGGCGAAGCTGAAGCTGTCCTTGCGCGGTGCCAGGATGATGCAGTTGAGCGGGGCGAAAGCTGCCTTGAGGGTGCGGATCGCCTCCTGGATCTGAGTGCTTTTTTTCATATTGTCTTTCTTCCAAATAGTCACGGTCCTATGACCGCGTGAAACGTAAAAAACTCCGGTCGAACGCAGAATGCGTGATATCCATGACCGGAATGTGGCAGCGAATGAAAACTCGAAGGGTCTTTCGAGGGCGCCATGGCGGGAGAATACGCCAGCCCCCGAAGTTCGGGCTTGCCAAATATGTAAGGACGATTTGCTGCGTTCTCAAGAGGGAACGCTGGATACGCCTGCCAGTGACTGGCTGCTGGCCGTGGCCCTGTGTATCCCGACTGCGGCGCCCTGGTTGGGGTGGGTGGCGTCGGGAGGGGCGACCTGAAGTTCATGACTCGCGGCGGCATTATCCGGGTGTTGGCCGGGCCTTTCAAGTGCGAGTCGTCAGCGGATGTTTCCGCGAAAGTTCCCGCGGCGGCTTCGGCCGCCGCGGGACGGGGCATCACTTCTGCAGCCAGGACTCCACGGTCTCGGCGCCGTACTGCTGTTTCCAGGCCTTCAGGGTCTTGTGGTTGCCACCCTTGGTCTCGACCACTTCGCCGTTGTGCGGGTTCTTGTACACCTTAAGCTGGCGGCTGCGGCGCGGGGCGCTGGCGGCCGGCGCGGCGGCGGCGTTGTTGGCGGTGCCCTGCGGATCGAGGATGTCGATGACGTTGCGCAGGTTCATGCCGTATTCGTCCATCAGGGCCTGCAGCTGATCCTTGAATTCCAGTTCCTTCTTCAGGGAACTGTCGTTCTTCAGCTTTTCCAGCAGGGCCAGTTGTTCTTTGAGCAGGCGTTCGGCTTCACGGAATTCCGCGAGTTTGGACATGTTTGCACTCCAGGGCAGGTCATTCCGAAACGGATATCGGTGCGCAGCTGTTCGGCGACCATTGTGTTCGGAAAGTTATGTGGGCGGCGAATTATTAATTTAAATAAGCGGGCGACGCAATAATTAATCTTCGACCGGGTACTTTTCGCCGCAATGCAAAGGTCCTTCCCAATGTATGGGTTTATCGCCATGGCGCGAATCGCGGATAATCGCGCCCATCAACTAGATGGCGGTTCGCCATGGGTTCCGCCGATATCTTGCGTGCGCCATGCAACAGGGGATGTAGATGCTTTCGAATGTCCAGTCGTATTCGCTCAATGGACATGAACTGGCCTGCCTGGTGCAGGGGGAGGGCGTGCCGCTGGTGCTGGTGCACGGCTCGCTCTGCGATTACCGCTACTGGCAATGGCAATTGCGCGGCCTGGGCGAGCGTTATCGCCTGCTGGCGCCCAGCCTTCGACATTATTACCCGCAGCGCTGGAATGGCGAGGGTGCGGATTTCACTACCGGCCAGCATGTGGAGGACCTGCTCGCGCTGATCGAAATGCAGGGCGAGCCGGTACACCTGCTGGGGCATTCGCGCGGCGGCAATATCTGCCTGCGCCTGGCGCTGGCGGCGCCCGAGCGCCTGCGCTCGCTGGTGCTGTGCGACCCGGGCGGGGACTTCGCCGCCGACCTGTTCCAGGCCGCCGGCGTGCCCGTGCCGGCGGCGCCGGCCGAGCGCAACCGTTTCCGCGAGCAGGCGCTGCAGCTGATCCGCCAGGGCGAGGTCGAGGCGGGCCTGGAACTGTTCGTCGACACCGTCAGCGGGCCCGGCATCTGGCGGCGTTCCTCGCGGCACTTCCGCGACATGGCCAGCGACAACGCCATGACCCTGATCGGCCAGGTCGCCGACCGCCCGGAGCCGCTCGGGCGCTCGCGCCTCGCCACCCTGGCGGTGCCGGCCCTGCTGCTGCGCGGCGAACTCAGCCCCGAGCCCTTCCCGCAGGTGGTCGAGGCCCTGGCGCAGACGCTGCCGGACGTGCGCAGCGACGTCATCGCCGGCGCTTCCCACGGCATGAACGCCACGCGCCCGGCCGCCTTCAACCGCGCCGTGCTCGCTTTCATCGACTCGCATTGATGCCGCTCGTCAGTTGCCCCGACATGCAGTACCATGGCGACCTGCCCCGTTCGTCGGGGCTTCGTTCGTTTTTCTTCCAGTGATCTCCGTCCGCGCGCGCAAGCGCAGGGTGCCGAAAAGGCGCCTGCCACTGTGAGGCAGGCCTGCCCGGCGGGCGACGCTTACTGGCACATCCCAACCCATGTGGCCTTTCGTAGGGGTCACCACTAGGAGAGGAGGCGCCATGCCCATCATTACTCTTCCCGACGGTAGTCAGCGGTCCTTCGATCACCCGGTCAGCGTGGCCGAGGTGGCGCAATCCATTGGCGCGGGCCTGGCCAAGGCCACCGTGGCCGGCAAGGTCAACGGCAAGCTGGTCGATGCCTGCGACAAGATCGAGCACGACGCGACCCTGCAGATCATCACCCCGAAGGACGAGGAAGGGCTGGAGATCATCCGCCACTCCTGCGCGCACTTGGTCGGCCACGCGGTCAAGCAGCTGTACCCGAGCGCGAAGATGGTCATCGGCCCGGTGATCGACGAAGGTTTCTATTACGACATCTCCTTCGAGCGCCCCTTCACCCCCGAGGACATGGCGGCCATCGAGAAGCGCATGGCCGAGCTGATCGACAAGGACTACGACGTCATCAAGAAGATGACGCCGCGCGCCGAGGTCATCGAGGTGTTCAAGTCCCGTGGCGAGGACTACAAGCTGCGCCTGGTCGAGGACATGCCCGACGAGAAGGCCATGGGCCTGTACTACCACGAAGAGTACGTGGACATGTGCCGCGGCCCGCACGTGCCCAACACCCGCTTCCTCAAGGCCTTCAAGCTGACCAAGATTTCCGGTGCCTACTGGCGCGGCGACTCGAAGAACGAGCAGCTGCAGCGCATCTACGGCACCGCCTGGGCCGACAAGAAGCAGCTGGCCGCCTACGTCCAGCGCATCGAAGAGGCTGAAAAGCGCGACCACCGCCGCATCGGCAAGCAGCTGGACCTGTTCCACCTGCAGGAAGAAGCCCCGGGCATGGTCTTCTGGCACCCCAACGGCTGGACCGTCTACCAGGTGCTCGAGCAGTACATGCGCAAGGTGCAGCGCGAACATGGCTACGTCGAGGTTCGCACCCCGCAGGTCGTCGACCGCATCCTCTGGGAGCGTTCGGGCCACTGGTCGAACTATGCCGAGAACATGTTCACCACTTCATCGGAAAGCCGCGACTTCGCGGTCAAGCCGATGAACTGCCCGTGCCACGTGCAGATCTTCAACCAGGGCCTGAAGTCCTACCGCGACCTGCCGCTGCGCCTGGCCGAGTTCGGCGCCTGCCACCGCAACGAGCCCTCGGGCGCGCTGCACGGCATCATGCGCGTGCGCGGCTTCACCCAGGACGATGCGCACATCTTCTGCACCGAGGACCAGGTGAAGAAGGAAGCGGCCGACTTCATCAAGCTGACCTTGCAGGTCTACTCCGACTTCGGCTTCTCCGACATCTCCATGAAGCTGTCCACTCGTCCGGCCAAGCGCGTGGGTTCCGAAGAGCTGTGGGACCGCGCCGAAGGCGCGCTGGCCGACGCCCTGAACGAATCCGGCCTGGAGTGGGAATACCAGCCGGGCGAGGGCGCCTTCTACGGCCCGAAGATCGAGTTCACCCTGAAGGACTGCCTGGGCCGCAACTGGCAGTGCGGCACCCTGCAGTACGACCCGAACCTGCCGGAGCGCCTGGACGCCAGCTACATCGCCGAAGACAACAACCGCAAGCGCCCGGTCATGCTGCACCGCGCGATCCTCGGTTCCTTCGAGCGCTTCATCGGCATGCTGATCGAGCACTACGCCGGCCTGTTCCCGGCCTGGCTGGCGCCGACCCAGGCGGTGGTCATGAACATCACCGACAAGCAGGCCGATTTCGCCGAGGAAGTGGTCCGTACGCTCGAGGAAAGCGGATTCCGTGCCAAGTCCGACTTGAGAAACGAGAAAATCGGCTTTAAAATCCGCGAGCATACCTTGCTCAAGGTTCCCTATCTCCTGGTTATTGGGGACAGGGAGGTTGAATCGAAGGCCGTCGCCGTACGTACGCGCGAAGGGGAAGACCTCGGCTCGATGCCGCTTTCCCAGTTCGTCGAGCTGTTGACTCGGGCGGTTTCCCGGCGTGGTCGCCAAGACTCGGAGTAATCATTATTAAGCGTGAAATGAGACAGGATAAGCGGGCTCTCCCGAAACCGCCGATCAACGAGAACATCACCGCACGCGAAGTGCGTCTGATCGGTGCCGACGGTCAGCAGATCGGCGTAGTGTCCCTTGATGAGGCGCTGCGCCACGCCGACGAGGCCAAGCTGGACCTGGTTGAAATCTCTGCCGATGCGGTGCCTCCTGTCTGCCGCATCATGGATTACGGCAAGCACCTGTTCGAGAAGAAGAAGCAGGCGGCTGCGGCGAAGAAGAACCAGCACCAGCAACAGATCAAAGAAATCAAGTTTCGTCCAGGGACGGAAGAAGGGGATTACCAGGTAAAACTACGCAACCTGGTACGTTTCCTTAGTGAAGGGGACAAGGCCAAGGTATCCCTGCGATTCCGTGGTCGTGAGATGGCCCACCAGGAGCTGGGCATGGAGCTGTTGAAGCGGGTCGAGACCGACCTCGCCGAATACGGCACCGTGGAACAGCATCCCAAGCTGGAAGGACGCCAGCTGATGATGGTCATCGCTCCCAAGAAGCGTAAATAACCTCCCGGGCACTGGCAGGCCTGATGGTTATCAGTTGTTAACGAATGCGGAGTACCAAACATGCCAAAGATGAAAACCAAGAGTGGCGCCAAGAAGCGCTTCAAAGTGACTGCTGGTGGCATCAAGCACAAGCACGCTTTCAAGAGCCACATCCTGACCAAAATGACCACCAAGCGTAAGCGTCAGCTGCGCGGCACCTCGATGCTCGCTGCTTCCGATGTACGCCGTGTAGAACGCTCCCTGCGTCTGCGTTGATTTCTGGTAGAGGATAGTTAAATGGCTCGTGTTAAGCGTGGCGTGATTGCCCGTCGTCGTCACAAGAAGATTCTGAAACTCGCCAAAGGCTACTACGGCGCGCGTTCCCGCGTGTTCCGCGTTGCCAAGCAGGCGGTGATCAAGGCCGGCCAATACGCCTACCGTGACCGTCGTCAGCGCAAGCGTCAGTTCCGCGCCCTGTGGATCGCCCGTATCAACGCTGGTGCTCGTCAGAACGGTCTGTCCTACAGCCGTCTGATCGCCGGCCTGAAAAAGGCGGCCATCGAGATCGACCGCAAGGTCCTGGCCGATCTGGCTGTGAACGAAAAAGCGGCGTTTACCGCGATTGTCGAGAAAGCGAAGGCCAGCCTGGCTTAAGCCCCACGACAGTTACCGGATTTCGGTCCGGACGTAACGTCACCGATAGGGGAAGAGCCTTACCGCTCTTCCCCTATTTTGTATCTGGAGTTGGTACATGGAAAACCTGGACGCGCTGGTTTCGCAGGCCCTGGACGCTGTGCGAAACACCGAAGACGTCAACGCCCTGGAGCAGATCCGGGTTCACTACCTCGGCAAGAAAGGCGAACTGACCCAGGTGATGAAGACCCTGGGCGACCTGCCGGCCGAGGAGCGCCCCAAGGTCGGTGCGCTGATCAACGTTGCCAAGGAAAAGGTCCAGGAGGCGCTCAACGCCCGCAAGACCGACCTGGAAGGCGCCGCGCTGGCGGCCAGGCTCGCGGCCGAACGCGTCGACGTGACCCTGCCGGGCCGCGGCCAGACCTCCGGCGGCCTGCACCCGGTGACCCGTACCAAGGAACGCATCGAGCAATGCTTCACCCGCATCGGCTATGAAGTGGCCGAGGGCCCGGAAGTCGAAGACGACTACCACAACTTCGAAGCGCTCAACATCCCCGGCCACCACCCGGCGCGGGCGATGCACGACACCTTCTACTTCAACGCGAACATGCTGCTGCGCACCCACACCTCGCCGGTCCAGGTGCGCACCATGGAGAACCAGCGCCCGCCGATCCGCATCGTCTGCCCCGGCCGCGTGTACCGCTGCGACTCCGACCTGACCCACTCGCCGATGTTCCACCAGGTCGAAGGCCTGCTGGTCGATGAAGACGTCAGCTTCGCCGACCTCAAGGGCACCATCGAGGAATTCCTGCGCGCCTTCTTCGAGAAGGAATTCTCGGTGCGCTTCCGTCCCTCGTTCTTCCCCTTCACCGAGCCCTCGGCGGAAGTCGACATCCAGTGCGTGCTGTGCAGCGGCAAGGGCTGCCGCGTGTGCAAGCAGACCGGCTGGCTGGAAGTCATGGGCTGCGGCATGGTGCACCCCAACGTGCTGCGCATGTCCGGCATCGACCCGGAGAAATACCAGGGCTTCGCCTTCGGCATGGGCATCGAACGCCTGGCCATGCTGCGCTACGGCGTGAACGACTTGCGCCTGTTCTTCGACAACGACCTGCGCTTCCTCGGGCAATTCCGCTAGGCCGCGCACGACGTCAACGACTTCTTAGGAGAACAGGATGAAATTCAGTGAACAATGGCTGCGGAGCTGGGTGAATCCGCAGGTTTCCCGCGACGAGCTGGTGGCTCGTCTGTCCATGGCCGGCCTCGAGGTCGACGCCGTGATCCCCGTCGCCGGCGCCTTCAGCGGCGTGGTGGTGGGCGAGGTGCTGAGCACCGAACAACACCCGGACGCCGACAAGCTGCGCGTCTGCCAGGTCAGCAACGGCAGCGAGACCTTCCAGGTCGTCTGCGGCGCGCCCAACGTGCGCCCGGGCCTGAAGATCCCCTTCGCCATGATCGGCGCCGAGCTGCCGGGCGACTTCAAGATCAAGAAGGCCAAGCTGCGCGGCGTCGAGTCCAACGGCATGCTGTGCTCGGCGAAAGAGCTGGAAATCAGCGACGACAACGCCGGGCTGATGGAGCTGGCCGCCGACGCCCCGGTGGGCGCGAGCATTCGCGACTACCTGGCGCTGGACGACGCCTCCATCGAGATCGGCCTGACCCCCAACCGCGGCGACTGCCTGTCCCTGACCGGCCTGGCCCGCGAAGTCGGGGCGCTGTACTCGGCGCCGGTCACCTTCGTCGATGTGAAGCCGGTTGCCCCCGGCATCGATGAAGTCCGCTCCATCGAGTTGCTGGCGCCCAACGCCTGCCCGCGCTACCTGGGCCGCGTGATCCGCAATGTCGACCTGAGCAAGCCGACGCCGCTGTGGATGGTCGAGCGCCTGCGCCGTTCCGACATCCGCAGCATCGATGCCGCGGTGGACATCACCAACTATGTGATGCTCGAGCTGGGCCAGCCGATGCATGCCTTCGACCTCGACGAGATCAAGGGCGGCATCCGCGTGCGCATGGCGGAAGAGGGCGAGAAGCTGGTGCTGCTGGACGGCCAGGAAGTCGCCCTGCGCGCCGACACCCTGGTGATCGCCGACCACGAACGCGCCCTGGCCATGGCCGGCGTCATGGGTGGCGAGCACAGCGGCGTCAGCGCCAAGACCCGCGACCTGTTCCTGGAAAGCGCCTTCTTCGACAACATCGCCGTCGCCGGCAAGGCCCGTTCCTATGGCCTGCACACCGACGCCTCGCACCGCTACGAGCGTGGCGTGGACTTCCAACTGGCCCGTCGCGCCATGGAGCGCGCCACCGAGCTGCTGCTGCAGATCGTCGGCGGCGAGGCCGGCCCGGTGGTCGAGCAGGTCAGCGAAGCCAGCCTGCCCAAGGTCGAGCCGGTGGTGCTGCGCATCGAGCGCGTCACCCAGATGCTCGGCATGGAAATGGACGGTGCGGAAATCGAGCGCCTGCTCACCGCCCTGGAGTTCCAGGTGCAGGCCGATGGGGAAGGGCGCTGGAAGGTCGGCGTTCCCAGCCACCGCTTCGATGTTTCCCTGGAAGTCGACCTGATCGAGGAACTGGGCCGCCTGTACGGCTACAACCGCCTGCCGGTCCGCTACCCGCAGGCACGCCTGGCGCCCAACACCAAGTCGGAAACCCAGGCCGAGCTGCCGGCGCTGCGCCGCCTGCTGGTCGCCCGCGACTACCAGGAAGCCATCACCTACAGCTTCATCGATCCCAAGCTGTTCGAACTGTTCAGCCCGGGCGTGAAGCCGCTGATGCTGGCCAACCCGATCTCCGCCGACATGGCCGCCATGCGCGCCTCGCTGTGGCCGGGCCTGGTCAAGGCGCTGCAGCACAACCTCAACCGCCAGCAGACCCGCGTGCGCCTGTTCGAGAGCGGCCTGCGCTTCGTCGGCCAGCTCGAAGGCCTGCAGCAGGAAAACATGCTGGCCGGTGTGCTCTGCGGTAGTCGCGAGCCGGAAGGCTGGAGCAACGTCCGTGAAGGCGTGGACTTCTTCGACATCAAGGCCGACGTCGAAGCCCTGCTGGCCAGCGCCAGTGCCGCCGATGCCTTCACCTTCGTCCCCGGCGAGCACCCGGCGCTGCACCCGGGCCAGACCGCCCGCGTCGAGCGCGATGGCGAACTGGTCGGCTACGTCGGTGCCCTGCACCCCGAGCTGGCCAAGGCCCTGGACCTGGATCGCCCGGTCTACCTGTTCGAACTGGTGCTGGGTGAACTGGTCCGCGGCCGCCTGCCGAAGTTCAGCGAACTGTCGCGTTTCCCCGAGGTGCGCCGTGACCTGGCACTGGTGGTCAACCGCGATATTCCGGCGGAATCCATCCTGTCGACCATCCGCGAAGAGGCCGGCGAATTCCTGACCGACCTCAGGCTGTTTGATGTCTATCAGGGTAAAGGTATTGATCCGCTTGGAAAAAGCTTGGCCGTCGGCTTGACCTGGCAGCATCCATCACGCACTCTTAACGATGACGAGGTGAACGCGACTACGCAGAAAATCGTCGCCTCGCTGGAGCAAAGGTTCAACGCCACGTTAAGGAAGTAGCGTATGGGGGCTCTGACGAAAGCTGAGATTGCCGAACGTCTGTATGAAGAGCTGGGCCTGAACAAACGGGAAGCCAAGGAACTGGTGGAGCTCTTCTTCGAAGAGATTCGCCAGGCGCTGGAGCATAACGAACAGGTGAAACTGTCCGGTTTCGGCAATTTCGACCTGCGCGACAAACGCCA
This sequence comes from Pseudomonas sp. RW407, assembly GCF_003176655.1. NCBI lineage: Bacteria > Pseudomonadati > Pseudomonadota > Gammaproteobacteria > Pseudomonadales > Pseudomonadaceae > Pseudomonas > Pseudomonas sp. RW407. The sequence continues at coordinate 319,092 of NZ_QGSL01000088.1, forward strand.
GCGCCCGGGGCGCAACCCGAAGACGGGAGAGGAAATCCCGATCACGGCCCGCCGCGTCGTCACCTTTCGTCCAGGCCAGAAACTGAAAGCCAGGGTTGAGGCTTATGCTGGAACCAAGTCATAACGACGAACTGCCCCCCATTCCGGGCAAGCGCTACTTCACCATCGGTGAAGTGAGCGACTTGTGCGCAGTGAAACCGCACGTGCTGCGGTATTGGGAACAGGAGTTCCCGCAGCTCAACCCGGTCAAGCGCCGCGGCAACCGCCGGTACTATCAGCGCCAGGACGTGCTGATGATCCGCCAGATCCGCGCGCTCCTGTACGATCAAGGCTTCACCATCGGCGGGGCGCGCCAGCGCCTCTCCGGCGACGAAGCCCGCGAAGACATCACCCAGTACAAGCAACTCATCCGCCAGATGATCGCGGAACTGGAAGACGTTCTTCACGTGCTGCGCAAGTAGCTGAAAAAAATGAAAAAAGTGCTTTGCCGAAAGAAAACCTTACGGTATAGTGCGATCCGCCAACCGGGCAACCGGAAAGCAACGTCGGGGCGTAGCGCAGCCTGGTAGCGCACTTGCATGGGGTGCAAGGGGTCGAGTGTTCGAATCACTCCGTCCCGACCAAAAATTCCTAGAAAATCCAGTCACTTAGCGGTGACTGGATTTTTTTATGCCTGGTGGTTTTGTGGCGCTTCTGAATTTTGCCCCACCCGAGACTTTCGAGTGCTATCTGCCTTCTATTGATGGTGAGTTGGCACGTTAAAGCATTGGATGGGGGAGATGCATTTGCTGATTGGCTCAGATGACGAGCTCATAGAGGTAATCGGATTGCAGCGCAGACAGGCAGCAACACTCCGCTCTTTGGCGGAGCGGGTATATCTTCCCATTGTCTGCTCTTCGCGACAGGCAGACATCGGCCAGAAGCGTAGGCCGGGAATGTCTATCGTTCCGGGGGTAGTCCACTCGGTGACGGCCTTGAGTAGTCCCCAGGCGGTGCCGCGCGCCGAGTCTAGCTGACTGCCTCGTCCGTGCCCTTGGTACAGGTTTTCCACCTTCTGCATGGCGCGAATGTTCGGCACAGCCTTCCCTTGCTGACTGGTAGGCGAACTGTCGCCCAGTACGGTGGTGATGAAGCTCAGCGCTTCCTTGGATTTCACTTTTCGCTCAGCCAACGTCCGCATGCGATACATAAACTCATCCCATTGCGAGACGGCGATACCGAGTTGCTTCTTCACCAACTGTTGATCAAAGCGGGTGTTGTGCGGCACCTTGATCGCCCGGCTGGTGCCGTCCAGGGCGATGGTAAGGGTGCTGTTGCACACTACGCGCACCGTGGTCGGTGTCGCCGTGGTGGCCAGGGTGCCGTCGCAGGAGGTGGCCAGCAGCAGGTAGCCATTGACCTGGTCATTACCCTTCAGAGCTGTGCCTTGTCCCGTGCGCGCCAGTGCCCAGAACTTGCGGCCTCCCTTGAGCACGCCAGCAGTCTCCAGCTCATAGCCGGAGACCTCGGTGAGGTCGCGGTAGAACTCCAGTACCTCGCGCGGCTGCACGGTGTGGTAACGCTGGGAGACCACTGGCAGCGGCGCTTTGCTGTCCGAGCGATAGAGTACCTTCTGCTCGGGGAAAGAGTGAATCGTGCCGAGGTGGCCGATCGCGTTTGACTTGAAATGCACGGGGCTTTCCAGGATCTGCCAGTCCATTCCGGCTTCGTGCTGCCAGACTTCAAGGGGCTGCTCTTGCGTGAGTTGATTACCCAGGCCGTGCCAAGGGCTGGCACCGACATAGGCCATTTGCTCGATGAGGTGAGCCATAAAGATCTCCTTGCCAAAGGAACTGGCTATCGCCCGGCAGTCGAGTGCCGAGTCGGTGTGAAATGGGCTGAATGAGGGGCGCGCCCAATAACCGCAGAAGGGACTACTGGTCGCTGATGGAGAAGACGTGGCCGCAGGCGTGGCACTCGAAGTTATCGAGCACTCGGGCATCGATTTCTTCACCCATGCGTGCACCGGCGAGGCTGCCGACCGCGCCGCCAGCCAAACCACCGAGGATGGCACCAGCCAGGCTGCCCAAGGCCGCCCCAATTGGGCCAGCGACTGCGCCCAGGGCTGCACCGCTTTGTGCTCCGGCTGCAGCGCTCACCGCGCCTGTCGCGGCTCCACCTACAGCACCGGCCGCACCACCGACTTTGCGGGCATGGTTGCGTGCTCTGACGCGCTCAGAGTAATTAATCGACATCGTTCAGGCTCCTGTGAAGGGAAGGGCTGAAGAGGGCACTACGCACCCGTCTTCCCTTCAATGATTCAGGTCTGAAATTCAGTTATATCTGGTCGGTGAAGCTGGTCGTGACCCAAGGCTGTGCTACAGCTGGGCCTATCCTGTGGTACCGGAGTCGCACCAGAAGGGTGAATTGCCGAGGTGAGCGCTAGTTCAGCGCTCTGTGCGGGATCATTGCAGCTTGGAAATGTTCTCAGCTTGGGATGTGTCCATGGCCATTGGGAGGCAAGGCAAGAGAGGATAGGTGAAGGGTTCTTTTTTTTATACATCAAATGATGTATAAAAACAGGAACCCGACACGAGAGACTCCCTATGGCGCCGAGCAATCCGTTTCATCGCATAGCTGACCTTCCTCCCGAACAGGCCATTGCGCAACTGCTGGGCATAACTGCCGCGGATCTCAAAGCTACAGCGCTCCAGTGCTTTCGGTCCGCATCTTTGGCTGGCCCGCTGCAGCCCAAGGGGTCAGATGGCACCCTGGCTTGGATTTTCGGTACGGAAGCCTTTAGACAACAGATGCTTCCCAAGGGGTGGAAACCTGCTGACCCAAGTAATCAGCCGCGTGTGGTCTCTCCCGACGGTAAGCATGCTGTAACGGTTGCTTGCGGTGACCATAATACTGGTAACCCGTATGTCAAGAATCCGCAGACTCGGAACAAGCGTGGTAACCGCACGACTAAGAGCGTGTCCTACAACGCCCGGCAGGCCGATCTGTTCCCTGTCGAGCGACGCAGTCGACAGATTTTCATCGACGATCAACAAGGTGAGCAGACGCTCTGGATCCTTCTGTTCTATGTTGATCTTGAGAATCGCACGGTTCATTACGAACTCTCGCGCCCGATCAACATCGGCGAAAACGGAAAGGTTGACGACTGGAATCCGCGCTTTATCATGCCGGCGCTCGTTCTGGATGCCCCAGAAGACAACCACGGATCTGATACAGCTCCCGATATCGACATTCCAGTTACACCGAGATCATGACCGAGACCAGCGATTTCAATCCGGCCCGATTAGTGCTCGCCCGCCAACGCCGTGGATGGACAAAGAAGTCGCTAGCAGATGCCACATCTTTAAGTGGCAAAACGATATCTTTGTACGAAAGCGGTGATTTGATTCCGTCGCACGAGAGCCTGAGCAGCATTGCCCAGGCTCTTAGCTTTCCGCTGTCCTTTTTCAGCGGTGTCGATGTCGACGCGCCTACTGATGAGAACGCCAGTTTCCGTTCGTTCTCTCGTATGACTGCTGGACAGAGAGATGCAGCGCTCGCTGCGGGCGGCATTGCTTATATGCTCAGCGACTGGATCGACAGCAAATTTCATCTGCCAGAAGCGTCTGTTCCAGATTGTTCTGGCATGGATCCCGAAGCCGCTGCGGAGACTGTGCGTGCGGAGTGGGGGCTGGGGCTACTGTCTATAAAGAACATGGTTCACCTTCTTGAGTCGAAAGGTGTTCGTGTTTTTTCCCTGGCCGAAGAAACGAGCCAGGTCAACGCGTTCTCTTGCTGGCGTCGAGGCGTAACGCCTTTCGTATTTCTGAACACGCAGAAATCGGCTGAAGCCAGCCGATTCGACGCCGCCCATGAACTGGGGCACTTGGTTCTGCACAGGCATGGCGAGAACAAGGGTAAAGAGGTTGAGAACGAAGCAAACGCCTTTGCTTCGGCGTTCTTAATGCCTAAGCAGACCATTTTGGCTCAGGGGTGGAAATGTAGGTCCGTGGCGGATGTCATCAAGATGAAGAAGATCTGGAACGTCTCCGCTATGGCTCTTGCCTACCGCTTGGGAAAAGTCGGGATTTTGACCGAGTGGGTTTATCGAAGCTTCTGTGTTGAGCTTGCCAGTATGGGGGCAAGAACTAACGAGCCTGATCCTTCTCCCCGAGAAACATCGCAAGTGCTGCAGAAGGTTTTGGGGCTCGCCAGAGACCAGGGCAAATCGCTCAGTGCCATTGCATCAGAGTTGAGTGTTTCATCTGCAGATCTGACGCCGATCTTGTTTGGTATGGCACCTGTGGCTGTCCCTGGTACTGGAGATGCTAGAGCTTTTGAGGTTCGCGGTGGAGCAGGGCTACGGTTGGTCAAGTGAGAGTTCGATGCTACTGAGGCAACGGGGGTAGAACTCAATCGAAGGGCCAACCGTATTGCGTTTGATTGATAGGCCTACAGATCCCACTCTTGGTCGGTGGACTTCGGTGCTATGCCAGGGGTGAGCGTTGGTGCCTCCTAACATGCGGTGTAAGGATTACTACCAGACACAGTTCGCGGGATATGCGCGCTACCTCGCTTCCGGCGTTGCGCTTGATGAGTGTCTGCATGACTTTCTCGACCAGCGACCAAGCGGAAAGTACACCCAGAGAAATCGTGCATCTGGACTGGCTGCAGCCGATTTCTGGTGGCACCCCGCAAATGTAGAGGGAGCTACTCTGGCCAGTCTTGCGCTTGCGCGTGTGCTGCATTTTGATGACGCGATCAGTTTTGAGCTACTGGATCACCTGGCTGTTCATCACCCCGTTCAACTGCGCTGGGCTATTCGCTATTCCAAGCTTTTCACACGCCGGGACTCGCCTATTTGGATTCAGCTTCAAAATAACCGCACCTGCGAGGAGTGGCAGACGTTCTTCGGAGTTTGTGAGCGTCTGCTGTTGCAGCTAGAGCCCTTTGATACGGTTATCAAGAGCACTGAGCGGCAATTGCAGTCGCTGTCATTGCTGGAGTTGCTTTCCTATCTCAGCGTACTGGCTTATGCCCGTCTCGGGGAGGCTGGTGACGATCCTGCAGGCATGGATTGGGTTGCTTACGAGAGGATCATTCTGCGCAAGCTGAAGACTTGTAGTGAGTCTGACTTTCGGCTTTCTACGGGTGTGCTTGGCCGTTCGTTGAGGCAGCATCTGTCGTCGATACTGTTTCCGCAGCCAGGGGAGGGCGCGGAATGCGTTGTGAATTTGGAAACGGTCGGCGTAATGATCGAGGCAACGCGAGAGCTCATTGATTACGAGCGTTCCATCGACTGGTTTTGTTTCGATAGCGAATGCGATTACCAGCTCCAGCCTGGGCGGTCGGTCATCTTCAATAAAACGAACGAGGGTCTGTTGCGCTGGCAGCGTACCGAGCGAAAAAGCCAGTTGCTGTGGTGCTACTGGATGCGTCGCGCGGTTGATGTCTTTGCGGCTTCTGAGTTGGCAGGGCAGGTGATTGGTAGTGCTGCAAACCATGAAGCCAACCAGCTCGCATACATCAAAGCGATTCGCAGCCAGCTCTATCTGCAGGTGGTTTTTGGGCTGGGCGAAAGTATCAGACTCAGAAACGGCACGGATGTCTCGCTGCACCACGCCATGCTGGCCAGTGAGCTGACCAACGCTTTTTTCGAACAGGCCTATCTGCAGCCCTATCGCCGATACCTGGCTGACTCTGATGACTCCATAGCGGCACTGGGCCGCTTGGCTTTTGAGGGGCTACTGCAGGGAGAGAACCGCTTTCCGATGACCTGGTCGGAATTGCCGGAGAAAGTGGAGCGGATCCGCGCCTGGACGGTCAGTGATAAGCATCCCTCGGGCGACCCGGAGGCCGCCAAAGCTATCCTGCAGTTCTGGACCAGTGACCTTCAGGCGTTGTCCGAGCAAATCAAGCAAGCTCCAAATCAACCGACGCCCAGGCTGTACGAGCGGCCTTTCTACAAGGTGGGGCGCTTCAGCTTTCAGTTTCCCTGGATTGCAGGAAGACAGAACAGCCTCACTGCCGCGGTGAATAATCTGCGTCGCGTGGAGGCGCGTAGACCTGAGCTTCGCTCCGAAACAGAGCGTGTCGAACACGAACTGGCAGCTTCTCTTCGGCAGCGAGGTTTCCGCGTCGTTGTGGGTTATCAGCCGTCTCGCAAGGATGAGGGAGATGCGGGGGAGATTGATCTGCTGGCGTGCCTCGAGGGCGTGCTGCTTTTGCTTGAGGTCAAATCAGGATTTATCCGTTCCAACGGTCACGAAGTCTGGCTTCACCGCACAAACACGTTACGCAAGGCTGCCAGGCAGTTGAAGCATAAACGTCCGGCGGTGCTTCAAGCATTAACGGAGGATTCTGTCTTGCGTGACGAGTTGGGACTGGGGATCTCCGGTCCGTTGCCGGACTTGCATGCCTGGGTTGTGGACACCTCGATTGAGCTGGACGGGGAGGTGCTTGATGGTGCTCCAGTCGTATCACGTGAGGTGATCGAAGTCGCACTGCGTGACGAGCAGCACCACCTGAGGGGGTTCGAACAGGAGGCTGAGGCAGGAGAAGAGATAGCCACACTTTATCCGGACGGATTCAGCGCTCAGGCGTTTGTCCGGATCATTGAAAGCAATGAGGTTTGGCTGGGTGTGCTCTAGAGTTCAGTGCTTGTAACATCTGTCCGCTTTGTTTACAGACGAAAAGTAGACAGATCGCCTTCGCTACTGCATCGGGTCATAGTCCAGGCACTACCCCGAAGGAGGCTGTGCCATGACTACGTTGCTTTCTTTCTATGAGGTCTTGCTGCTCGCAGGGCTTTGTGGGGCTGGCGCGCATGGCTTATGGCGGATCGGTCGAATAGAACCGTTAACAGTACTTCACTGATATAGCCAGGGTTGAAGCTCATCCAGGTTGGCTACAACGATCTGCTGAGCGGTGGCCTTGGCATGCACCTTGGTGGGGTCGATCTGGTAGCGCTGCAGGACGTACTGCACCAGGGCACCGCGCGTTTCGATCACTAACTGACCCTCTCGCATCCCGTAATCTGTCTCGATGATCACCTTCTGCTCCGGCTTAAGTCGTGAGTCCGGCTCGATCACCATAGCCACCTGAGTGCTCCAGCCCTCATCCTGGTCGCGTCCATTGGAAGACGGGTCATCCATGAGCTCAGGCGCGCCGCGGAAGCGACTTAATACGAAGTCCCGGTAATCGCGATTCTTCTCGCAGTACGCGCGTACGTGCCAGCGCATGCCGGTGTAAATCAGCGTGTGCGGAGCGATCAAGCGTGTCTCGGCATCCGGTGTAGTAAAGGACACATACTCACACTCCAGGCGCAGCCCCTCGCGACAGGCGCGCAGAAGCGGGCGCAGCAGTTCCGGGCGTACCGTGCGATCCGGTACCTGCAGCACCTCGGTGTGCGCGTAGGCCAGTGCCAGGCCTTCGATATGAGGGGCGCGGTCATGGTTGTGGTTGAGCAGGTGCAGATAGGCGCTGGCGCTGTCGTCGATGAACAGTGGCTTGAAGTGCCGACTGGGTACATACCCCTTCAGATGCTTGTCGTATTCCAGGTTCTTTGGCGCGTAATCGCTGATGTAGGAGTTGATGTCCTTCGACGCCTGCTGACGGCTGATGCCGAAGCTCTGAATCAGGTGGTTGGTGGTCAGGCGGCCTTCCCACCAGGCCACGGTTTCGATCAGGCGATAGCGCAGCGCTAGATCCCAGCGCACGGACTCGATTGATTGCTTGCGTTTCATGGCTGCTCCATCTGTTCGAAAACTTTACCTGTACACGTAAACACTCTAGATGAGTCATCTAAAGCTACATATCTTGAGGTCGACGTTCAAGCGGCCCCATTGGGCTTCCGGACTTAGGGAGTGTTGAGCATGAACATGATTGGGTTGTCGTGGATGGTAATGAGTGCCGGTTTGCTGCTGGTTTTGCTGGCAGGCGTTGCAGTCTATTGGCAGGTATTGCGTCGTCGAGAGGCGGTTACAGCCTTGCAGATCTGTCAGTCGCAACTGGAGCAGCGCATGGCTGCATCTCAACAGAAAGACGATGAGCTCCGTGAGCTGAGTGCTGGTCTGCGGGCGGAAAAGGCCCATGTTGAGCAGCTTCATCGACAGGTCGAATTCGCTCAGCAAGAAGCTGGGCGCTTGCGTGCCGAATATCGCGATCAATCCTCCCAATTGGCCGAGGTGCAGAGCGCAGCCAGCGCTGCCCGTGCTCAATATGGCCAACTGCTTCAGCAGCATGATGAGCTCAAGCAGGCGAGCACCCGGCTACAGCAAGTTCACGATGTCCTGCAGGATCGCTTTGCGGCCCTGACCAAGGAACACGCCACATTGAGCAGCACTCTCGATCAGAAGCAGCAGCACTTCGCCGAGCAGCAGCAACTGCTCAAGGAAAGCCGCGACCAGCTCAAACTGGAGTTCGAGCAGCTTGCTGGCCAGATCTTCGAAGCCAAAGGCCAGGCGTTCTCGCAGCACAGTCAACAGTCACTGGACGCACTGCTTAAACCTTTCCGCGAACAGATTGAGGGTTTCCGCACCAAGGTTGAAGACATTCACCACAAGGATGTCCAGCAGCAAGCTGCGTTGACCCAGGAGCTGCATCACCTGAAGGAACTGAATCGACAGATCACCCAGGAGGCTCAGGATCTCACTACCGCACTAAAAGGGCAGAAGAAGGCGCAGGGGAACTGGGGTGAACTGATTCTGGAGAACGTCCTGGAGCGCTCCGGTCTGGTCAATGGCAAGGACTTCAAGCGGGAGGTCAGCTTCACTGGCGAGATCAATCGCCAGCGCCCCGATGTGATCGTCTACCTGCCGCAAGGCAAGCACCTGATCATCGATGCCAAGGTCTCGCTCAACGCTTACACCCGTTACATCAATGCCGAAGACGATGCCGAGCGGCGCATGGCGCTTGCCGAGCACGTGACGGCCATTGGGCATCGCATCAAAGAGCTCTCTGACCGCAACTACTTTGACTTGCCGGGGCTGAATGCGCCCGAGATGGTCTTTATGTTCGTGCCCATAGAGTCGGCTTTCGTCGAGGCGCTGAAGGCGGACGAAACACTATTCCAGAAGGCCATCGAGCAGAACGTGTTGGTGGCGACGCCAACCACGTTGCTGACCAGCCTGAACATCGTGCGCCAGCTGTGGCGTTTCGAGGATCAGAATAAACACACCGCCGAGTTGGCCGAGCGGGCTGGCAAGGTATACGACAAGCTACGCACCTTTCTCGGCAGCATGGACGCCATCGGTCACAGCCTGGACAAGGCGCAGGATGCCTACAAGAAGGCCTGCGATCAGTTGGTCAATGGCAAGGCTAACCTGGTCAAGCAGGTCAGTGATTTCCGTCAGTTGGGCGTAGCGGTCAAAGGCGAGCTGAATGAGGTCTGGGTCGACCGGGCTGATCTGGAACTCAACCTGCTCTCTCAGATGCCAGCTGAACAGCAGGCCTGAACCCTGCCGCAGCACGCAAGCGAAATGCCAAGGAGCAAAACAGGATGAAGAAACCAGCAACGGTACAGACGCTCGAGGATCTGGGGCGCGTCCGGCTATCCAAGCACTTTTTCATGCGCGATTTCCTCTACTCGGAAATCAGCCAGATTGAGGGCATTCCCAACATTCCGGATTATCCGGATCGCGCCATTGAGGCCGGGCGAGGGCTTTGCGAACAGTTGCTAGAGCCTCTGCAGGAACGCTTTGGGCGCATAGTCATTCGCTCGGCTTACCGAGCGCCGGCAGTCAATGCCAAGGGCGCCGCGAACAACAACCAGTACAGCTGTGCCGCCAACGAGAAAAATTACGCCTCCCACATCTGGGATTACCCGGACGCCGAGGGGCATTTGGGTGCGACTGCCTGCATCGTGGTGCCGGCATTGCTGTCTTGGTATGAGGAGCGCAAGGACTGGACGCCACTGGCCTGGTGGATCCACGACAACTTGCCGTACGCCAGCCAGTTCTGGTTTCCCAGGCTGGCGGCATTCAACCTGCGCTGGAGTGCAAATCCGAATGTGCTACCGAGCATCAGTACCTACGTAAGCAATCCTCATACCGGCGACAAGAAAGCCCTGGTGAGGGACGGTGTGGCCACGCTCAGCCTGGATGAGCGCAAGGTGGTCGTTCGCCCGTGGTTGGCGAGCCTCACCTAGGGAGCAGAAAGAGCGACCGATCAAGTTGCCGCGCGTTGCCAAGGTATATGCATGAAAACTTTACCTGTACGGGTAAACACGCTAGATGTATCCCGAAAGGCTACATATTTTACCCAGACGTAGTTATCCGCTGCGGCGAGCGGCTTTTTTGGCAGCAGTCATCTGGAGTGTGAATGCAATCTGTTACCTACCGCCTTGATCAGAGTCCCGTGACGCCATTTCAGTACCAGCAGGATGTCGAGAAGTTCGCGGGTAACATCGAGTGTTCAGAGTGCGAGGCCAGTGCGTGGTTTGTCAGAGGCTCATTCAGTGGTGGCCGGGAGCGTGTTGCTTGCTTCGCCGCGCACCACCTAGGGGGTTGCCAGATCAAGACAGTGGTACTGGTCGTTGATGACGAAGGGGCTGAGCCAGATGAAGGTACAGATACTACTCGCATCAATGTCGATCTAGATAAGCGCAAGCCTCAAGACATCTTGGTGCCAGAACCCAGGGAGCGGCAGCCAGTCGATTCTCCATGGGGCGTGCTGCAGCGGAAATACGCAAACGCAGCAGACTACCCGATCAACAAATCACTCCGGCAGATCCTGTCGTGCCTGATCAAGAACTCGGACTACCCAGAGGATGATGTTTCGATCCGGATCACGACCGACGGTGGTCGTGTCGCTTTGGAGGGGGAGGTCCGTAAGTTGCTCTCCCATCAGCGACAGCTTGCTGACATCGAACTAGGTACGGTTCGCTTGTTCTGGGGGCTGGTCACCAACGTCAACCGGAAGGATGGGGAAGTTTGGTTGAACTGTGGTGATTACCGCACCGAACCAAGCCTGCTGGTCAGAGATGAACACCTTGAGGCGGAGATGCTAAAGGCGTTCCGCCTCAAGAGTTTGGATGAGCTTGAGGGCGCTTATTTCCTTGTCATGGGATGGCTCGCTGGCTCAGAGCGCAAGCCAATCATCAACTTCGGCTTTGCGAAGTACATTGCCTTCGTTAAGTACCGCGTCAAGCATGACGAAGAGGCTTGAGCCCTGACAGGCCAGCTTCTTCGGCTCCGTTCGCCAGTAACTGCCCGGAAACGGCAAAGTCCTGGATTGGGTCGCGCTCTGCACCACTCCACGATCAGATCACAGGTGTTACTGCGCTAGCGCGCCACGCAATGACAGTTCCTTTCTTTCGCAACCTGGAGAGACCTCAACACCTCTACCGGGTTGAACTGAACGCGTCATTAATCTGGACGTGTTCCCAGAGGTTTTGCCCGGCTCTTGGCCGGAAGCATTCCCAAGCGCTGCCAACCTGCCTGAAAACTTGACCTGTATGAAAGCCCATTATTGGTGTGCCTAGTTGGGCGACATATCCTGCAGCTATGTCCACTTGATGGAGCTACTTGCAGGGATGCCTAGCTCAAACAGGATGGGTTGTCACAACGCAGAGGGGACGGGCAATGGAGTACACCACACATGCCATACAACGATGCAGTCAACGCGGTATTCGGCAGCAGCAGGTCCAGTGGCTTCTCGATTTTGGATGCCATACCTGGAATCGTGGAGCGCAGGTGTACTTCTTCGACCGAGCGCGCTTGAAGTGGCTGTTACTCAAGCTCTCCTCGGCTGAACGGCAGCTGGCCGAGAAGGCCCAGAACGTCTATGTGGTTGTGGTAGATGGCGCAGTGGTGACTGTTGGGCACAGAAGCCCTGACTTCTGCGTCAGCAAGCCTGGCGCTCACTACCGTCGACGTCGACCGATGCGCCAAGCAGCTTGAGCCGCTGCAGATGACAATTCCTGGCTGATTAGGCAGGATGCGGGTTAATGTCGAACTGATATCAAGCTTGACGATTAACGGATTGAAGCAAGACCAACATTGGATAGTCAGAGATAATGGCAGCTTTGCAGATCATTCCCTCCCTCAACGCCCGCTCAGCGGGGGCTGTGAGCTGGGATCCCACAAGTGATGCCATGACTAACCGACAGTCTTTGATCAATTTCGGCTTCAAGTTCGGCAGAAGCGGGGCGCATGACTCCCGCACCATGATGTTGCCGGAGTTGCGCGGCCTTTTCGCTTGCACGCAGTCCAGCGATGGTCGCCCGCAGTATCGTGAGCAAATCACGGAGCTGAACTGCCTGGACAAGCCCACCAGCCGAGCGCGCAAGCTGACGGCTGAGCACCTGGTCGATCTCTACGGCCTGTCACCCGATATCCCGCTGTTTCGCGTTTTTCGCCAGCTTTGGGATGTGCGCGCAGAGGCGCAGCCATTGCTCGCGCTTCAACTCGCTGCAGCTCGTGATCCTCTGTTTCGTGTGTCTGTACCGCTGATGTTGGAGCTGCAGCCTGGTGAGCCCCTGCAGCGTGAACAAACTGAGGCGGTTTTGGCTGCTCAAGATCCCAATCGTTTCAGTCCCGCGTCGCTCAAGTCCTACGCCCAAAACATCAACGGCAGCTGGACTCAGGCTGGATTTCTGTGTGGCCGCATCAAGAAGAGTAGGGCGCAGCCGCAGGTGACCGAGGTGAACGTCGCCTATGCCCTGTTCCAGGCCTATCTCAACGGTCTGAGCGGGCAGCGCCTGTTCTCCAGTGAATGGTGCAAGCTGCTGGATTGCCGCCTTGAGCGGCTGACAGAGCTTGCACGTACGGCGTCCTTGCGCGGGCTGCTCACATTCAAACAATCGGGTGAGGTCATTGAGGTCGGTTTCCCTGACTTCCTCACCGCAACTGAGAAGGCCTGGCTCCATGAGTAGTCGCCTCAACAAGCTCATCAAAAACTACGCTCGCCATGTCAGTTTGCCTTGGCAGGCAGGGCTAGCAGATGAACAGCGCGTCCTGTTCGCCGTTTATCACAAGGAAGACGAGCTCAAGATTCGTGCGCGAATCGAAGAGTTCAAAGTGGCCACGGAAGGCGCAGGCCACCCCTGGCTGGCGTTGGATATCACCAATGCATTTCCCGAGTGGATGGCCGCAGAAGAGTACCGGGATGCCTATTTCAATGACCCCAGCGACCTGATCGGCAACTACCCCGATTTCATCCAGGACCTCCTGGATCGACTGGAGCAGCAGCTGGGCGATCAAGCCAACGAGAATACCCTTGTAGCGCTGATTGGTAGCGGTACTTTGTTCGGCTTTGGCTCGGTTGCAGGTTTCGTTAAAGCCCTCTCTGCTCATGTGCCTGGAAGGCTGCTGGTGCTTTTTCCGGGTGAGTACATCGACAACGCCTATCGCTTATTGGACGCCCGCGACGGCTGGGGTTACCACGCCACGCCGCTGACGGCTGACAACTGACTGTTTAGCTTTAAGGGACTGACATGCTTAACCGCGAAATCTACCTGAACGATCCGCTGGAAAACCGCCTGGCCAACAACGGTGTCGCCGAGGTAAAGGACGATCTGTCCGAGCAGGCGCTTAACACCCTTCACTACGAGCTCAAGACCTTTGTCTGCGAGGGTGAGTACCAAGCCGGTATGGAGAAGATTTTGTCCACCTACCTGCGCAATTTGGGAAGCAACCATGAGCAGCCAGGCGTATGGATCAGCGGTTTCTTCGGTTCTGGTAAATCGCACATGGCCAAGATGCTGCGCACCCTCTGGGTCGATCAGTCTTTCCCGGATGGATTGACTGCGCGTCATATTGCCGATCTGCCTGAGAACGTTGCGCATGCGTTCAAGGAGCTGACCATTCAATCGCGCCGCTACGGTGGCCTGCATGCTGCGTCCGGTACGCTTGGCGCAGGTGCAAACAACAATGTGCGTCTGGCGCTGTTAGGCATCATCTTCAAGTCTGCGGGGCTGCCAGAGCAGTACCACCAGGCGCGATTTGTCCTCTGGCTGAAAGAGCAAGGCTATTTCAATACCGTTAAGCAGGCGGTTGAGGACGCCGGCAAGCCCTGGGAGCGTGAACTGAGCAAACTGTACGTCTCGCCGCTGATTGCCAATGCCTTGCTCAAGGCCTACCCGGACATGGCCAGCGACGCTCAGGGCGTGCATCAACTGCTTAAGGGCCAGTTCCCGACAGTCACGGATGTGACCAACGACCAAATGGTCCAGGCCATCGCCGATGCGCTGGACCGCGAAGGCCAATTCCCGTTGACCCTGGTTGTGCTCGACGAAGTCCAGCAATACGTGGGTAACGATGTAGACCGTGCGCACATGGTGCAGGAGGTCGTTGAAACGTGCTGTAAGCACTCGGCTTTCAGCAACCGTTTGCTGTTCATTGCAACAGGTCAGAACGCTTTGTCTGGGATGCCAAACCTGCAGCGCTTGATGGGCCGTTTCCAGATTCCCATCATGCTCAGTGATACCGATGTCGAGTCGGTCATCCGCAAGGTCATTCTGCATAAGGTCGAGACCGCCCGTGCTGGGCTGCAGGCACTTCTGGCCAAGCACCTGGGCGAGATTTCCCGTCATCTGCGCGGCACCAAAGTGGAGTATCACCAGGATGACGAGAAAGTCATGCTGGCCGACTACCCGCTGTTGCCCGTTCGCCGCCGTTTCTGGGAGAAGGTGCTGCGCATTGTCGACACCACCGGTACTGTCTCTCAGCTGCGTAACCAGCTTAAGGTCATTCACGAGGCGGCCAAGGCCACGGCCGAGAAGGAACTGGGCAACATTGTGCCTGGCGACTTCATCTATCAGCAGATCGCGCCCAATCTGTTGCAGACCGGCGTCATATCCAAGGAGGACTATGAGCGCATTGCCGAGCTGTCTGCTGGAAATGACGACCAGCAACTGCAGTCGCGGCTGCTCTCGTTGATCCTGTTGATTGGCAAGCTGCCTACGGACTCAATTTCCGACTGTGGCGTACGTGCCACCGCCGACATGCTGGCCGACCTCTTGGTAGACAACCTCAACCAGGGCAAAGACGAGCTGCGTGCGCGCATCCCGATTCAACTGGAGGCGATG
This sequence comes from Pseudomonas sp. RW407, assembly GCF_003176655.1. NCBI lineage: Bacteria > Pseudomonadati > Pseudomonadota > Gammaproteobacteria > Pseudomonadales > Pseudomonadaceae > Pseudomonas > Pseudomonas sp. RW407. Next base: position 334,099 of record NZ_QGSL01000088.1, read on the forward strand.
GCTAAAAATGGTCAACTGATGGCCATGGAAACCGGCGCCGGCGTCGAGTACCGCCTACAAACCCAAGAAAGCGCACAGTGGTACGACACCTTCCGCCAGCAGGAGGCCGACCTGCGAGGGAACATGCAGCGTGTCGAGAATTTCCGGATCGACCTGTTGCACAAGCAGATCAAGTCCGAGCTCGCCAAAGTTCGTGTCACCCAGGGCACCTGTAAAGAAAACCGCCAGGTGATCGCCTGCTTCGATGCAGAAGTGCCCAAAGACGCCAGCCAGAAAATCTACCTGTGGGTACAGGATGGCTGGAGTCTGAACGAATCATCCTTCCTGGCAGAGGCGCGTAAAGCCAACCCGGATCTGCCGACGCTTTACCTCTATATCCCAGCGCGTAACCGTTCCGAGTTGAACAACGCCATCATCCACCAAGAAGCCGCCGATGCGACCCTAAGCCTGCGGGGTATGCCCAATACCGAAGCGGGAAAAGATGCCCGCAAGGCTATGGAAACTCGCCAGCGCGATGCGCAGAAGCAGGTCGATCAGCTCCTCAAGGAAATCCTCTCCGGTGTGCAGGTGCTTCAGGCTGGCGGTGCGGAAGTAGATGGCAACAGCATTGCAGAGCGGATTCAAACCGCTGCACAAGCCTCTGTGGTGCGCCTGTACCGTGAATTCGATATGGCCGATAGTCCGCATTGGGCCAAGGTCTATGATCGTGCCCGAAAGGACGGCGGCCAGAACGCACTGGAGGCCGTTGGTTTTAGTGGCGATACGGAAAAGCACCCAGTCTGCGCCACCCTCCTGCGCTACATCGGCGCCTCCAAGAAGGGCAACGAGATTCGCGACCAGTTTGCAGCCGCCCCATACGGCTGGCAGCAGGACACTATTGATGGTGCGCTGTTCGCGTTGGTCGCAGCGGGCGTACTGCGCGCCACCGATGCCAGCGGCAATGCCTTGACGGCGCAAACGTTGGAGCGTCAGAAGCTCACGCAAAGCACCTTCCGCCCGGAAACCGTGACGATCCGTCCGGTGGACCTGATCAAGATCCGTGGCCTGATCAGCTCCTTGGGTATCGACTGCCCTCCAGGTGAAGAGCAGGCCCGTTTGCCCGCACTGATCAACCTGGCCCGTGAGCTGCACCAGGCTGCAGGCGGCGATTCCCCCGCTCCTGCGCGCCCAGACGCCAGCCTGATCGATGAGATCGCCAAGGAGAGTGGCAATACCCAGCTCAAGCTGGTGCTTGACCACAAAGACGCGATCAAGCCACTACTCGACGCCTGGCGCGGTCTGGGCGAACAGCTGCGCGCCCGCCGTAGCGACTGGGACCTGCTGCAAACCCTGCTGCGTCTCAGCAAGGGGCTGGCCTTCCACGAAAAGCTCAATGGCGAAGTTGATGCCATCAAGAGCAATCGCAGCCTGTTGGCCGAACCCAATCCCCTCGAGAGTTTGATCAGCACCACCGTCAGCCAGTTGCGTGAGGCGATCAACCACCACTTCCGCGCCTTCCAAACTGAATACCAAAAGCGCCACGCTGAGCTGGCAGCAGATAGCCACTGGCAGCAGCTCTCTGCTGCTCAGCAGAATGAGCTGCTTACCCGCCGCGGCCTGGTTGAGCCCGAAGCACTTAGCCTCGGCAGCCGCGAAGAAGTCATCGACAGTCTGGAAACCACCAGCCTCGATCAGTGGAGTGACCGTAAGGATGGCTTGGCCGCAAAGTTTGAAAGCGCCCGACAGGAAGCGGTCAAGCTGCTGCAACCCAAGGTTCAGCATGTCAGCTTGCCTAAGCGCACCTTCGAAAACGAAGCGCAGCTACGTCAATGGTTGACGGAGATCGAGGCTCAGCTGCTGGCCAAGCTTGCGGAAGGCCCCGTGATGGTCTGATTACGCCCGCAGCATAGTGGCTCGTAGGGTGGGTTAGCCGCAGCGCGGCGTAACCCACCAAAGCGGTACCAACAAAATGAATACATGACTTCTCGCCTGCGCTTTGATGCGGCAGGCCGATTGATTACCCCAGCACTGGCTGTGGCAAGGACGTACCTATGCGCGAGTTCCTCGACAAAAAACTTCGCAAACAATTGGAAACCACCGTCATCAAGGCGCGCGATATCGCCGAACAGGCCGCGCAAGAGGCACTTACCCGACTCAGCGTTGGCGACGCCAGCCCGGCCAGTTACCTGGATGACGAGCAGCGCGCACTGCGCAACCGCCTACGTGCCCATGGTCGCCAGCTGGGGGATCTGCGTGATGCCCGTACCGGCCAGCAGGAAACCCAGCGCCTTTGCGTGGAAATTGCCTACGAGCATTGGCACCGCATGCTGTTCGCGCGCTTCCTGGAGCAAAACCAGCTGCTGATGTACGACCCGCATACCGCACTTACTCTGGAAGAGTGCCAGGAACTGGCGGCGGATGAAGGCTGCGCCAATGGCTGGGAGCTGGCCGGGAAGCTGGCCTCGCGCATGCTGCCTCAGGTGTTTCGTGCCGGCTCGCCAGCTCTGGCCGTACCCCTAGCCTTTAACCATGTGCGTGCGCTGGAAAAGCTGATTGCCGATCTGGACAAGGCCATTTTCCAGGCTGCCGATAGCCTGGGCTGGGTTTACCAATACTGGCAATCCAAGAAAAAGGATGAAGTGAACGCCTCGGGCGTGAAGATCGGTGCCGACGAGTTGTCGCCTGTGACCCAGCTGTTTACCGAGCCCTACATGGTCCAGTTCCTGCTGGATAACAGTCTGGGTGCCTGGTGGGTCACCCATTATCCGCAACATCGTGAGCTGTTGCCACTTACCTACCTGCGCACCGTACCAGCTCCCGCAGGGGCAGACTCATCCGCGACTACTGCTGGCGCGCAAGTTCCCGCAGCGGGCACCTTTGATGGATGGCCGCAGCACCTGGCGCAGTTCAAGATGCTGGATCCATGCTGCGGCTCGGGCCATTTCTTGGTGGCCACCTTGCTGATGCTCGTGCCGATGAGGATGGTGGCCGAAGGCCTGTCTGCTGATCAGGCCATTGACGCGGTGATTAGCCAGAACCTTCATGGTCTGGAGCTGGATCAACGCTGCGTCGAGCTTGCCGCCTTTGCCGTTGCTCTTGAAGCCTGGCGCTATCCAGGTGCCGGTGGTTATCGCAGTCTGCCGACGCTGAATATCGCTTGCGTGGGGCAGCGGATTCAGACGCCACGTGACCAGTGGCTGGCGCTGGCCGCTGACAATCCTGAGCTGAAGGCAGGGATGGCTCGTCTTTACGACACTTTCCGTGATGCGCCGGTTCTGGGCTCGCTAATTGATCCGGCTCGTAGTCTAAAGGGAGATTTGTTCACGGCTGATTGGAGCCGTGTACAACCTCTACTGAGCAAGGCGCTCGCGGTGGGTGAAGCGGGCGAGGAAGATCTGCACGAGGCGGCGATTACCGCACAAGGTTTGGCTCGTGCAGCTGAACTGCTTGGTCAGCACTATCAGTTGATAGTTACTAATGTGCCCTATCTTGCCCGTGGTAAGCAGTCAGAGACGCTTAGGGAGTTTAGCGAGCGCTATTTCGACCTGGCAAAAAGTGATCTTGCCAACGTCTTCCTTGAGCGCTGTTTGGCATTGGCGGCTCATAAAGGCACTGTGCAGATCGTGATGCCGCAGAATTGGTTGTTCCTAGGTCGTTACAAAAAACAACGAGAGCTTCTTTTAAAGAAAGTTTCTTGGAGTTTAATTGCTCGGCTTGGTTCTGGCGCTTTTGACGCAATTAGTGGCGAAGTCGTAAATGTCATATTGCTCACTCTTGATGTGGTCGCGCCGGATTCGGGATTTATGCTAAACGGCCTAGATGCGAGTGTTCCCAGAACACCTCAAGAAAAGGCAGAGCAATTAAAGAGGTTGCCAGTTGTTAGGGTCGATCAGGGATCGCAGTTAGGCAATCCCGACTCTAGAGTTGTGCTGGATGAAACCTCCACGGGGGTTACTCTTCTGGGGGACTATGCAATTTCAATGAGAGGAATTGTCTCAGGGGATAATGAGAGATGGGTTCGTTGCTTCTGGGAGGCTCAAGAGCTTTCGGGGAGGTGGAAATATCAGCAAAGTGTTCCCCAGGAAGGCGCTCTATTTTCTGGAAAAGAGCATGTTATTGACTGGGGGATGGAAGGGCGAGGGATGCTTAGGCCTGGGACGGAGAACCAGGCTTACGGGAGAAAAGGTGTTGCTATTGGGCAGATGAAAAACCTACCTGCAACCATGTATTGCGGTGCTCTTTACGATAATAATACTGGGGTTATTGTTCCAAATGATGGCTCCGATTTGGCCGCCATTTGGTGCTATTGCTCATCCTCTGAGTTTAATGGTGAGGTTCGGCGAATTGATCAAAAGCTGAATGTTACTAATGCGACCCTGATCAAGGTGCCTTTCGATGCTAACCATTGGCGTCAGCAAGCTCTTGAGCAGTTCCCCAATGGTTTGCCAAAACCCTATTCCGACGATCCTACCCAATGGATTTTCCATGGCCATCCGCAGCCCGCTACTGAGCCTCTGCAGGTCGCCGTCGCACGCCTGCTTGATTACCACTGGTCGGCAGAATCGGATGCCGAGATGGAGCTATCCGACGAGGCCCGTGCCTGGATTAGCCGTAGCGCCGCCCTGAATGCGTTGGCTGATGACGATGGCATCGTCTGCCTATCGCCTCTGCGCGGTGAGAAGGCGGCTGCTGATCGTCTGGAAAGTCTGCTGCACGCGGCGTTCGGTGCGGATTGGACGCCACAGCGTCGCAACCAGCTATTAGAGCAGGTCGGTGCCAAAAGCCTGGATGCCTGGCTGCGTGAAAAATTCTTCGAACAGCACTGCAAGCTGTTCCATCACTGTCCCTTTATCTGGCAGGTCTGGGATGGCCTCAAGGACGGCTTTAGCGCCTTGGTCAATTACCACAAACTCGACCGCAACAACCTGGAAAGGCTGATCTATACCTACTTGGACACTTGGATTAGCAACCAACAGCGTGCAGCGAGTGAGGGCGCGGACGGTGCTGACGCACGCCTCGCGGCAGCACAGGATCTGAAAGCCCGTCTGGTCCGCATTCTTGAAGGCGAAGCCCCTTACGACATCTTCGTACGCTGGAAGCCACTAGAGCAGCAACCCATTGGCTGGAACCCCGACCTCAACGACGGTGTGCGCCTCAACATCCGCCCCTTTATTACCGCCGAGGTCCTGCGCCACAACAAAAAGCCCAAACTCAATATCGAGTGGAAGAAAGATCGCGGCAACGATGTCCCCAGCGCCCCCTGGTACACCCTGGGCCTTGAATACGGCGAAAAAGAAGGCGCCCGCATCAACGACCACCACTTGACCCTGGCCGAGAAAAAAGCCGCACAAAAATAAAACTGCAGCCCTGCCAGCTTTCGACTGGCAGGGCTTATGCACCGCAGGAGGCGAGACATGAAGCAGCTTTGGCAGCAACTGGAAAACCACCTAAGCACTCACAACCCCGAGCTGCTTGCAGACCTTAACCCCCCGGCCACCGACGCCCAGATTCGTGAGCTCGAAAAGGCGATAGGCGTGCAATTGCCTGCAGATTTTGTCGCCTGCCTGAAAGTACACAATGGGCAGAAGGGCAAAGCGGATTGGCTTTTTGAGGGGCACGAGTTTCTGTCGATAGAGAAAATACTGATGGACTGGGCGGTCTTGAATCGGCTGCTTATAGGTGGTGACTTCGATGGAGAGGCGGCAAAACCTGATCCTGAAGTGATAGCCGAATGGTGGAGCCCAAGCTGGGTTCCAGTTACCTCAAATGGCGGTGGCGACCATTTCTGCTTGGACCTTGCGCCATCCCCAAAGGGAACGCCTGGCCAAGTCATCAAGTACTCAGGTGAATTGCCTTCTAGGCGCTTGAGGGCTTCAAGTTTCTCTGAATGGTTTGAGTCGTTTGTGAAGGCTAAGGTCGGCTACTGAGGTGCAACATGGAAAAAACTCTTACCGAGCTGCGCGAGGAGCGTCTGCAAAAATTATTCGCTGATTGTCAGCAGCAAGTACTTGGGCAGATCATCGGACCCTTCGGCCTGTCCATGGCCATGTTTGAGGACAAGAATGGCGGCAATGTCACGACGTTGCGTAATTTCTCTCGTGATGATGACGCCTATGTCGCTACGGAGTCAGACAAGGCACTTCATGCTCACTCAAAAATTGAGTATGACGAAGATGTGAGGTCTCTATACGAGATCGATACGCAGAAAAAGGCAGATACTGCGGGCGGTAAAACTTGGGAAAAAAAGCGCGACGAAAAAATAAAGCAGGGTGTGGACGAATATACCGGTGCAGCTGTTTCTTCAGATGGGAAGATTACCCTTAAGAGTGGTGAGGTCGTAAATGCTGAACTCGACCATGTTGTGTCGATTGGCGAAACCCACCGTACTGCGAAGAATCATCTTGCGCTAGGTAAGGTTGTTGCCGATCCCGCAACAGGTGAGCAGGTGGTTGACACTTCTCGCATTCGAGAAATGGTTAATCACGATGACAATCTGGCTCTGACTAATAAACCGGCCAACGGTTCTAAGAAGGCTCATGACCTGAAGGAGTGGGCTGGTAAGGAGCGGGCTGATGGCACGACTAACGCAGAAGAGTTTGGATTAGACGATAGGCTGGTTGATGAGGCCTATTCGAAGGCTAGGGCTCATGTCGAGAGCACGGCAAATAATGCTCTTCTCAAGAAACAAGCAACAGAGCTGCTTCAAACCGGCGGCAAGCAGGCTGCTCTGATGGGGCTCAGACAGTCGCTAGGGCTGCTGTTGACCGAACTTGTCAATGGTCTGTTTAACGAATTTAAAGTACTGATTAAAGCCGGTGTAGAGGCCGGCAAGACACTGTTTGAGGAAATCAAGGAGCGGCTCCAGCGTGTGATCGCCTCTGTGGTCAAAAAGATCCCTGCGGCTGCATCCCAAGCGATTCAGGGGGGTGTCAGTGGCTTTATGAGTAACCTGATCACCTTCCTGATCAATAACTTCCTGTCGACCGCAAAGCGCTTCGTCACCATCATCCGTGAGGGGCTGCTGGGCCTGGTCAAAGCGTTCAAGATGATCATGTTCCCGCCTAAAGGCATGACATCGAGCGAGGCATTACAGGAGGGCCTGAAGATACTGACGCTGGTTATCGTTACCAGTGTCGGCTTTATGCTGCAGGAAAGTGTGGCGACCTTTCTTAAGACCCTGCCCTTCCTTATCCCAGTAGCGGATGCGGTATCCGGCGTGTTGGTTGGCATCATGACTGGCCTGTTGTCTGCTTTCTTGGCATACCAGTTGGATAATCTCTTTGAGCGCTACCGTTATGCGTACGACGAGAAGCTGCTGGATGCAATTGCATCTGACGCAAAGCTATCCGAGAAATTAGCCAGCGATATGGTCAGCCAAGCAGAGGCCTCGTTGGCATCAATCGCAAAGTACGCCGAGTCGATAAAGAGTTACGAAAGAATAGGCGAGACGCTTGCTGCCGCCGGAATTGCCTCTCAGGCCACCGCGTTTAGCCTGGCTCAAGCCGTAGCAAATGCGAAGAATCAAGTGGCTGAGACGAATGAGATGATTGATTATCTCGACGATACTCAATCCATGCTGGACGATTTTTTTAAGAAAAGGTAGTTCTATGGGAAGTTTAGCGGGGAAGGAAGTCCAGATTGTTAATGCGCTATCGTCCGCGGATCTACCAGAAAATCTGATTGGCGATAGCTGTGTTAAAGAACTGATATCGGCAGTAGTTGATGCTCAGCAACAGGCAAGCGGTGCTGCAGATAGGTTGCAGTGGGCAAGAATGGCAAAGGCGAACCAGAATGCCATTAGCAACTGGTGGAACAATACCGAGGATCGAGTTAAGGATGCTCAGCTAAACCTCACTACGACAGTAGCAAATTTAAATCGCCATTCTTCACAGCTCTTGATCTTCAACACAGCAATATCCAAAGTTCTGTGTGACCAACAAGATCTGTTGTTGCGCCAACAGAAGATCCTTGAGCAACAAGCTGAGCAGCTTAAGCAGCAAAACTTGGACATCCTTGAGCAGCAGAAAGCCCTAGAAATCCAGCAGGCTGAAATTAGCAAAGCCAACCAGGGGCTCTTGGAAGCTAAAGGTGTCACTGCCGAGCAGGCACGCAACCTAGTTGGATGCGTGCAGAGAGTGGAGGCGACTGAGGAGCGAATCTCAGAGGTCAATCGCCAGCTCCTGGTTGCGATTGAGCAGCACCTTAGCCAGGTTCGTGATGAGCTCGGCACGTCCCAGGCGTCGGCCGTGAGCGCCCTTGAAGCGCGTGACAAGCAGCTTCTGCAGTTTATCCAGGATCAACAGCAAAAGCTTGCCAACCAGGCCTCGCTTCAGCAGGGGCTTGACGAGCGTTTGAAACAGCTAGAAGGCACGCTATCGCAACTGATTGAAGCGGCTGTAAACAAGCAGATGGCTGCACTTTCACAGCGCGCTGAAGCGATGGAGCTGCGTTTGAACGAGCAGGTTTTGCAGCATTCGGGACTGAGTAAGAAAATGATCATTGGCATGAGTTTGCTTGCCATGGCGTTGGCGGGAGTAGGTGCTGCAAGTTTTCTATTTTGAAATACGATGAGTCTTAGAGGGTGACCGGTCCGAGAAAATAGTTGTATCGAAGGTTGGTTTTAGCTAAATCCAAATTTTGACTTTTCCCAGCGAAGTTCGGGATGACTTGAGAGTTTTAGATGAGCAAAAAAATTAGTGGTGCCGAGTATCCGCTGTCAAAAATATTTAGCTCTGAATTCGACTATGTCATCCCGCCCTATCAGCGCCCATATGCCTGGACAAAAGATCAGGCGGGTGAGCTATTTGACGACCTCTATGATTTTTTTAGGAGTGAGGCCGAGGACAGTTACTTTTTAGGATCGATTGTCCTTATCAAGGATGAGGGCAAGCCCGCAGCTGAAGTGATTGATGGGCAGCAGCGTTTAACAACCCTAACAATTTTGCTCTCAACCCTGACGTCCCTGTTGGCCGGGGACAATCATTCCTCTTTCTACAGCTTTATTCGTGAGCCAGGGAACGTGGCGTTGAAGCTCAATCCCAAGCCTCGTTTGGCACTGCGTGAGAGGGATCGCGGCTTTTTTGCTCAGTATGTGCAAGCGCTTCAATTTGACGATCTGGTACAGATTGATCCTGCTCAACTTGAGAATGAATCGCAGCGTAATATACAGGGAAATGCTCGCCTGCTGAGGGACCGGCTTCAGGAAAAATTTCGAGCTGATGAGGCCGCTTTGGTGGACTTCGGCTCATTTCTGCTGATGCGCTGCTTTCTGGTTACCGTCACCACCCCAAGTCAACAGTCGGCCTTCAGGGTCTTCTCCGTTCTGAACAACCGAGGCTTGGATCTTCTACCGACAGACATCATTAAAGCGGAGGTTATCGGCAAGCTTCCGGAAGACAAGCGCGAAGCTTTCAACGACCGCTGGGAAGATCTCGAGGTTGCGACCGGCCGCGATGGCTTCAACGAGCTTTTTGGCCATATCCGGATGATTTATGCCCGCTTTAAGGCTCGGCGCATGCTACTTGAGGAGTTTAAGGATCATGTGCTTAGCCAGGTGACGTCCTCTGAGGCCCTGGTAGATGAGGTGGTTGCGCCTTACGCTGAGGCCTATTTGATCGCCAAGCAGTGCCAGTACGTCTCTACATCCTCGGCAGAAAAAATTAACGAGCTGTTCACTTGGCTGAACAGGATCGACAACTCAGACTGGTTACCAGTGGCGATTGCCTTCTTAGCTTGTAAAGGCAGCGATGCCGCGGCTGTGTTGGACTTCATTTCTCGGCTTGAACGGCTGGCAGCCTTCCTGCACCTGACTGCCAAGAATGTGAACCAGCGTATCGAGCGCTATGCCCTTGTGATCGAGGACATACTGAAAGGGGTTTATGTCGACCGTGTTGAGCTAACGCCTGCTGAGTGCGCTGAGATGTTGCAAGCGCTGGATGGTAACGTCTACGAGATGACCGCCCGACGTCGAAACTACTTGATCCTGCGCTTGGACTCGTTTGTATCCGCGATGGCGGCGAACTACACACCGAATGTCCTGACAATCGAGCACATCCTGCCTCAGACTGTCGATCCTACCAGCGAGTGGGCAGCCACTTGGCCGGACTCAGTTGTGCGGACGACATGGTTGCATCGTCTGGCGAACCTGGTGCCTCTGACGCGCGCTAGAAACTCTAAAGCCTTGAACTATGACTTTGCGAAGAAAAAGTCTGCGTATTTTGCGGGTAGCAGTGGTGTGACGCCGTATGCTTTGACAAGCCAAGTGTTGCACCAGCACGAGTGGACACCCAAGCAGGTTGAGGCGCGCCAGAAAGATCTATTGAAGGCGCTTTCTGACAGCTGGCGCTTGGCGTAGCTGATCAGGCATTTTCAGATTTTGATTGTGAGCTAATTGATGAACGTACTTGAGGCTTTGGCTGCGAGCCTTCGTGCTGCAGCGCAGTACAACGCCAGTTCGCAGGTTGCACCTACAGCGATCCTTTGGCCTGACAAAGATCGGGAGTGGTTGCCTGTGCTTGGCCAACTGCAAAGCGCTCTTCCAGAGCTTTTTTCGCTGGGGAGCTATAAGCCCGATCACCGTCAAGGCCCAGCCATATGGCTCAAGTGCGTAATCGCAGATGCGTTGCCTGAGATCTCTTTACCGGTCGGCCAAACCCCGATCATCTACTTGCCGGGTGTGAGTCGGCAGGATTTGCGGGCGATCACTGCGTGTCCTGTAGATCTACAACCATTGGCTGAGCTGCAGTATCGGGGCGTGCTGTGGAGCCAGGTGAACGCCAAGGACTGGACCGTCAATGCATTTCTGATTTCTCGCACTGGCGGCTTGGGGCTGGATGTTGCGCAGGACGCCAAAACCCAGACAGCAATGCTGCGCGCGCTTGAGCCCTTGCTCGATACTGATGTTTCACAGCTCCAAGGGCGTCGACTGGAGGCCAGTGACTTCAACCAGCTTCTCAGTACTGACAGTGTACGAGATGTGTTGACGTGGCTTTGTGACAGCAAGGGTGTGCAGGCCGGTTGGGCAGGAGCCCGTTGGGATGCCTTTGTCGGCATCTGTCATGGCGAATTTTTGGTCCACCCAGAGAAAGATGGCGATCTAGCCGCGGCAGAGAATCTTTGCGCCAGGTTGGGGCCCTGGGCGCGCGTCTGGGAGCGGTTCATTGAGAACACTGCTGCTTTTTCACGGCTGCCTGGCGTCTTGATGCGCTGCCAGCCAGATCTGGCAGCGGATGTCTCGACCTATCCGAGTTATAACCAGCAGCAGGAAAACGATCTGCTGGCGCAGCTGCGCTCGCTTTCCACGCGCGGTAGTAGTGAGCTGCGTAAAGGTCTCATCGATCTTGATGCTCACCACGGTGTGCGCAGGTCATGGGTGTGGGCGGAGATGGGGCTGGCTCCTGTTGCTCAGCTGCTCGAACCATTGGTGCTGATTGCTCAAACAGTTGGTGATAGTGGTCTTTCCGGCACCAGTCCCGAGGAAATGGCCGAGCATTATCGGAGTCATTACTGGGTCGTTGACGATGCTCAACTTCGAGCTCTGGCGATGGCAAGGGAGCCGTCCATGCAGTCGCTGGTGAGGGATATCCTCAACAGTCTGTATACGCCCTGGCTGCACGAGACAGCGCTGAACTTCCAGCAGCTGGTGAGAGCGAAAGGCTACCCTGGGAGCGACGGCGTTAACGAAGCTGTTGCTACCTATCAAACCTCCAGTGAGGTCGTTTTCTTTGTCGATGGACTGCGCTATGACGTAGCGCAGCGTTTGGCCAGTCGCCTACAAAGCTTGGGTGAGGTTAGACAGCGGTCAAACTGGGCTGCATTGCCTTCGGTGACGGCCACGGCTAAAGCTGCCGTCATGCCGATTCATCAGCAGGTAACGGGGCGCACAACCGATACTGATTTCCAGCCCAGCTTGAAAAGTGAGGACAAGCCGCTGAGCAGTCATTACTTCCGCAAGCTAATGGAGGAGGGCGGGTGGCAAGTTCTGGGGGCTGAGGAGAATGGTGATTCGCAAGGATTGGCCTGGGTGCAGACCGGCAATATCGATGAGGCAGGCCATACGGACAACCTGCGCCTGGCAGGTCGGATCGATTCCCTTCTTCAGGACGTGTATCTGCGAGTTGAGGAGCTACTTCAGGCCGGCTGGCGGAAAATCCGTATCGTCACGGATCACGGCTGGCTGCTGACACCGCAGCCGATGACTAAAGTTGATCTACCCAAGCACCTTGCTGAGGTGCGTTGGGCTCGCTGTGCTGAAATAAAAGGTACAGTTCAGACCAGCCTTCCCACCGTCAATTGGCACTGGAACCCTGAGCAGACCATTGCCGTAGCACCTGGAGCCAGTGCCTTCCTTGCTGGGCGTCATTACGATCACGGCGGGTTGAGTCTGCAGGAGTGTTTGACGCCCATCATCGAAGTGCTTAGTACGGCTACGCCATCGCTGAAACTCAGTGCCGCAGCTATCACAAAGGTTCAGTGGCTGGGCCTGACCTGTCGTGTCGAGGTACAAAGCACCGCTAATGATCTGAGTGTCGATTTGCGCAGCAGCCCTGCAGATCCAACAACCTCGCTTGTGCGCGCTAAAGGCCTTAAGGCCGGCAAATGCAGCCTGCCGGTGGAAGATGATGATCGGGTTGGGGATGCAGTGGTGGTGGTGGTTCTGGACAGCGCTGGGAACGTGCTCGCCAAGCAGGCAACCTTGGTTGGAGAAGAAGTGTGATCGAACTGGACATTCTTGACTCGAAAGCCGCGGCCGCGTTTGAGGGATATATCGTCCGCAAGGATCTGGTTAGGACATTTGCCAGGCAATTCCCGGTGCCGACCTATGTGGTCGAGTTTTTGCTGGGTCGATACTGCGCAAGCACCGATCCCGATGAAATCGAAGAAGGCATCGAGATCGTAGAGCGTCAGCTTTCTTCCCGGACCGTCAAGGCCGGCGAGGAGGAGCTGTTCAAGGCACGTGCTTACAAGAACGGCACGGTGAAGTTGATCGATCTTGTGAGTGCGCGCTTCAGTCAGAAAGACAACGGTTACCTCGCGAGCCTGCCTAGCGTTCAGCTCACGAACGTTCGCATCGCAGACAAGTTGGTGGACGATAACGAGCGTCTACTCACTGGTGGTTTCTATGCGGAAATCACGTTGGAATATGACCCCGCGATAGCGGAGGAGCGCGGTAATCCGTTTGGCGTGCAGGATCTGCGGCCCATTCAGCTTTCAAAGCGCGACGTGCTCGATACTCTTGGCGAGGCACGAAAGTCTTTCAGCAGTGGGGAGTGGAAGGACTTTCTGCTGAGATCCATCGGTCTTGAGCCTGAGAAGTTGGATGCCCGAGCTAAGGATGCGCTCCTGCTCCGTATGGTTCCGTTCGTTGAGCGGAACTACAACCTGGTTGAACTGGGGCCCCGCGGTACGGGTAAGAGCCATCTGTTTCAACAGGTCTCCCCCTATGCGCACCTGATATCAGGCGGCAAGGCAACAATTGCCAAGATGTTCGTCAATAACGCCAGCGGGCAGCGAGGTCTGGTGTGTCAGTATGACGTGGTGTGCTTTGACGAGATCAGCGGCATTTCCTTCGACTCGAAGGAAGGCATCAACATCATGAAAGGTTACATGGAGTCTGGCGAATTCAGCCGCGGCAAAGAGAGCATCCGTGCCGATGGCTCGTTGGTCTTTGTGGGAAATTTCGATGTAGACGTTGAGCACCAGCAGCGAGTGGGGCATCTGTTTGGGCCACTGCCTCAGGAAATGCGCGATGACACCGCCTGGATGGATCGGATTCACTGCTTCCTACCTGGCTGGGATGTGCCCAAGATGAATCGTGAGCTGACCACTGATCATTTCGGGTTAGTGAGCGACTTCTTCTCTGAGTGCCTGAGCCGTCTTCGCTACGAGAGTAGGGTCAGTGCGCTGCAGAACCGAGTCCATCTGGGCGGCGCTTTGAGCGGCCGAGATACCAATGCGGTGAACAAGACGGTGTCCGGCCTTCTCAAGCTGCTCTATCCCGATTCATCTCAGACGATTTCAGATGAAGACCTTGAGTGGGCAACGCGCCTCGCTCTTGAGGTGCGCCGTCGGGTCAAAGAGCAGCAGAAGCGTATCGGTTCTGCTGAGTTTCGAAACACCCACTTCAGCTACTTCATTGGTGATGACGGCGTCGAGAAGTTCGTTGCGACCCCTGAGCTGCGTGCGGATAACGAGATCGGGGATGACCCCCTAGAGCCTGGCCAGATCTGGACAATCAGTGAGGGCGGGGCAGAAATCGATGATAACGCGGGCCTGTACCGGATTGAGGTCAACGAAGGGCCAGGTTCTGGGGTGAAGATCCTCAATAATCCAGTGCCGCCAGCTTTCAAAGAGTCGGTCCGCTACGCAGAGCAAAACCTGTACGCTCGTGCCTCCCAACTGATTGGCGATCGCGATCCTCGCGCGCATGAGTTCACTGTGCAGTTACGTGCTTTTGACGCCGCCAAGCGCGGTTCCAAGCTCGGTGTAGCGGCTCTGATTGCAATGTGCAGCAGTCTGCTGAAAAAGTCTGTTCGGGGCGGGTTGATTGTGGTGGGCGAGATTAACCTGGGTGGCTCAATTGAGCCTGTGCTTAACCCGGTGAGCATCGCCGAATTAGCGGTCGAGAAAGGGGCTGGTGCGCTACTAATGCCGGTCACCTGCCGCCGTCAGCTCTATGACCTGTCTGATGACATGGCCACGAAGATTGACATTCAGTTTTATCAGGATGCTAGGGACGCGTTTTTGAAGGCGATTGTTGAGTAGGTTGTAAGTCAGTCGCATCCATGATTCTCGCCAGTTTGCCGAGCTCGATTGTGCTGTGGGCACTGGTAGGACTTTGTTGGAATTGGTCCAAGCCCTTTAAGCTTTTGTAATCAGAGGGTTGAATAATTGGGAGCTTCCTGAGGTAACAGATTCCTCAGCTCAGGAAGCTTCCTGGCTACTTACCAGCTTTCGACAAATCTCTGTTGAAGTGCTTTCAAGCGTGCGGGCAGCGCATTATGGCAGGTCACCCCCAGATATGTTGCGGCGCGGGTTGCGCCAACATACAAGTAACGCTCGAATAGTCCTGGCTTCGCCGTTGCGAGTTCGTCAACACCGACAAAGAAGACCGCTTCGAACTCAAGGCCCTTGATATGTTGCATATCAAACACGCGGACGTCCGTCTCGTCTCCCAAGGTCTGGCCATCGACACACGCGACTGCACGCAGGTTTATGGACTCCAGCTGCTCCGTTAGGGCTTCAGCCATCGGCTTCACATGTTCTTCCGAGGGGACCAACACGGCAATGCTCGGCATTTCACGAACCAGCCGCTCAATCTCACCAATTCGATCCGCCAGCCAGCAGGAGATAGACTTGCTATCAAGATTCTCTGCCAGAACTGGCATGACTCCTTCGTGGGTTGAATGCTCTGGCAGGCTTCCGGAAGCCTCAAGGTCGCCACCCATCAGGCTAAGCAGCTCGCTGGCGAATGCGTTCAACAGTCGGCTCTGTCGATACACCGTGTTGATGCGCTGATACGTCAGGCGATCAGATATCCATTTCAACTGCTCAAGATTTCGTAGGCCGTTGCCGGTGATCCGCTGGTTGAAGTCCCCGCAAGCGAAGAACGACCTGGTGCGAGGGTCGCTCAAGTTTTCCATGCAGGCGAGCTGAAGCGCCGAAAAGTCGGTCGCTTCATCGACCAGGACCTGGTACTGAAATTGGTTCGAGATTCTGAGTAGCTCGGTAAACCTAGGTTGATCGAGATGGCGCCTCACGAAGTCCTGTTGGATCAGCTCTCGAGCCGAGCTGAGCATCAGAAGGAGAATCGCGTCGAGTTCTGTAGTGTCGATGTGGGCAGGGCTTTCAGGACGTTGATATCCGTACGTCTGATCAAGAAGGCACTGACGACGAAACGCTCGATAGCTGGTCGGAACGTCCAAAACGTAGCGTTTCCAGGCATTACGGAAACGGCGTAGTGCATTCTGGAAGGTCATCTCGCCGCCCAGGTTTTTCAGCCACTCATCTGAGGGCACGCGTTGGCCGAGCCAGTCCCGAATGCGCGCAGCTCGGCTGGTCTTGCCCAGGCTACGTCCGCGGTAGCGGCTGCGGGCATAGCTTTGGAGGAAGCGTTGGAATGCCAAGAACGCTTTCTGCACCTCATTATGCGAAGGCTGTGCAGCTTCTTCGCCACTATCGTCATCAAACTCTGCGCCGTCATCGTCTTCGTCGTCGATTTGCCCGAGCGTGTCCAGAAAGCTGGCGAGTTCGGAAAATACTTTCTGATTCTTATTGTAGAGAAGGTTGCCTTGTTCTCTGATGAGTTTGTCTGTCTTCTCACGGCTTGCCTTAAGCAATGGCTCGACCCGATCTTCCAAACCATTCCAGGCAGCATAGGCTTCGAGTAACTGTCCTGATTCGATGTCTGGGACCGCGCGCAGAACTTGGTCAACAATTGGTCGGGTATGCTCTGGGGCCGAGTCACGAAGTAGGGTCGCTCCCTCCTGCAAGTCTTTGATGATCCGGTGACGATGGAAGGTTTTAACTGCATCGAACCAATGGCAAGGGTCGTCGATGGTCTCCGTACCGCAATGATGTCGGTCCTCTTTGAGGATGAACGTCCCGCCAGTATTGGTTTTCAATATGCCAAATACTGATCTTGCTAGCTCATGTCGGCGCTTGGACCAGGTCTTAATGTGTTCATCGGAGGCTGGGACATTCTCTCGGCTGAAGGCTTCCTTGACGTAATGCTTGAGGAGCTCCGAAGGGGTGAACATCACCCAGCGCGAGCGGTAATGGGCTGCATCCAGCAAAGAACGTTCGTGCTCGTCCAAAGCCTCCCAGTCAAGCTTCTGACCTAGGCGTTTAATCAACGTAGTGGTCTTGCCGGTGCCCGGTGGGCCTAGAATGATTAATTGACGATCAATCGGTAAGCGGAAGATATCATCCTGGAATCTGTCCAGGATCGCTTGGTCACGTAGCGCCATGGCACTACGAATCTGGTGGCGTAGACCTTCGACGAGTTTTTGTTCGTCGGTGTTTCCGGCCAGCATTGCCGCGAAATCGTCCTGCTCATGGGGCGTGACCAGCTTTCGTAGCGATGGGATAGTCTGGGGCGGTTCTTCCTCGCGTCTCCATATTCCCCCGATAGAGTCCCACTGACCGTCAGCCTTTTTGGGCTTCAGCTCAAGGTTTTCTAGAACGCGCAGTCCAACCCGTGTTTCACCGATCTGAACTTCCACTTCTTCGCCGACGCCGCGGGAGGCCAGGCGACCAAGATCCGTCCGATAGCTCGCGAGTTTCGCCCCGTTCAGCGGGATTCCTGCTGTACGACAGATGTAGTAGGTGCTTACTTCTCCATCGTCCCTCTCAACGGTGACACGCGAAATGGCTGGTTCGCGAACCAGGCTAAGAAGCGACTGGGTCACGCTGTCGGTTATAGAGGCTATGCGATCAACAACCGTGGAACCGTTAAATGTGTTGATTGCAGCCAAGGCCCCCGTAGCGTCGCTGCCTCGGTTGGCCAATTTTTCGGAGGCGCGGTTTTCGATTTCCTGAATGACGCCCAGCGCGTTGTTGGCAAGTTCGACTGCTTCGCTTGCGCTCATTGAGGCTCTCCCTGTTCTAATTTTTCCGTGCCTCAGGTTTTGATAGGCGGTGCTATATGGAACCCTGCTCTGTGCCGAGGCCAATGTTTAAACTCACAAACCATATCTTCTTCGCGGGCACAGAGCCAGCATGGCTATGCATACATGTAAAGTTATTATTCAGGCCGATTGACTGCCTGGCATCGATTCAGAGCATTTTGATAAACGACAAGCTACGAGCGGTCGGTCTCCATAAAGGAGCAAGCGACCTAGTTTGCTGAGGGGGATGTCAGAATTACTTCCAAGCGGGCTCCCAAAATGCCCCATGCCTCGGTTTTCTCCTTCGCATAGTCGTGATGCAGATAGTGCCGCCGTACCTTGGATCCGCCCAGCAGGTGGTTCTGGCAGCGATCGATGATCTCCAGTGTGACGCCGAGCTCCTGCATCATGGTCGCGCCTGTGCGTCGCAGGTCGTGCGGTGTCCATTCACCCTTGGTGCCCTTGCTCAGTACCAACGAGTCGTCGTGATGGCGGCCCGCCAGAGGCTTGCTGCGGTTCTTGAAGCGACACTGTCGGTCTCCGATCAGTTTGCTGACCGTCTTGGTATCGACGTGGCTATCGCCATCTTTGCTAGGGAAGCAGAACGGTGTATGGCTGGTTTCTTTGTGCAGCCGCTTGAACTGCTCAAGGGCAAAGGCTGAAAGAAATACGTGGTGATCCTGACGCTTACCCTTATGGCCTTTGGTCGCTTCGGCTGGAATGAACCAGGTGCCTTTATCCAGATCCACATGCCGCCATTCAGATTTGAGTAGCTCGCCGATTCGGCAAAGCGTGCTCAGGCAGATCCACGCTGCGCACTGAACACGCGGGTTGACCGGGCGAATACCTGAATATTTTTGGCCGGCGGGCACGGCCTCGTAGTCACGCTCGAGGCGCTCGAAGATATCGCGCAGCTCACGAATCTCGTCTGGCGAAAGCAGGCGGTCGCGCTGTTCTTCATAGTCGTGGTCCAGCAGCCTGCTCACGTCGATCAGGTCGGCAGGATTGCCGTCAGCCATTAGGCTGCGCCATGGCTTGCGTTTCTCGCCCCAGCGCAGCATTTGACCGATGTCCTTGCTGCGAATCACGACGGTACGGTTCAGACCACGCGCTTTAACCGAGCGCAGGACGGTGAGCAGATCTTTCTCTGTCAGGCTGCGCAGCGGCTTCTTGCCAATGAGGGGTAGCACGTCCTTTTTGAAGCTTCGAACCAGTTCGGCATTGCCATCCTGGCGGGAAACGCCGTCGCGTATCCATTCGTCAAACAGGTCAGCCACTGTTTTGTTTTCGGCGGCTTCACGCTCTGCTTCAGCGATAGTGGTGGCAATCGCAGCTTGTGCCTCGATCCGGGCTGCTTTGGCGGCAAGGGTAGGGTGCAAGCCTTTCGTGACGAGTGCCCGGGCTTCGTCTCGCTCAGATCGGATTTGCGCCAAGCTTTTCTTCGGCCAGCTGCCCAGCCGCTTTCGGGTTCTGGAACCATCCAGTTTGAATTCATAGCTGAACTGCACCGTGACTCCGCGTACACCAGCTCGCACCTCGGCAACCAGCCCCCATCCTCTCGGAAGACCTTTCCATGATCTTCAGCTGTGAAAGCCTCCAGTTGCTTGATCGTCAGCTTGGCCACTCTCTACCCCTAGCAATATTCTTCGCCCCTGAATTTTGTGCCACTTTTGTGCCACCGAAACGCTTGGCTGGTGGCGAACGATAGTGGACGCTATGGGAAGGTAAGATAGCCTGAAAGTCCCGTGGTTACTAGGCTTGCTGTTGTTTGTAGATGTCTCTAACGATCTATGGAAATCCACAAATTAAGCGCATGGGGTACAAGGGGTAGAGTATTAAAATAATCCGCTCCATCAGGCCATGACATGAATTACCGCAGCGCCCGGAGCTTACTCAGAAGGGGGGAACGAGATCGCGCCCCCGCCATCACCACGACAAGAGCGGACCTCCTCATAGGACCTGACCCAGGAGGCTCCTACGACGGCATCACGCCGCCAAGTTGCCATATAGACCGTCGACATAACTTGCCATCGACGGCGAAGCATCGAGAAACCGCTCCCCCGGAACAGCCACCCAATCACCTCTCCCTCAACCCCCGCTCCTCCCACCAATCCCACGCCTTGAGCGCCTGCCGAGCCGCCCGGCCGCCCAGGAAGAAGAGCGTATCGCCGGCCATCGGGATGGATTTCCGGTTCACGATCCAGAAGTCCGTCAGTTCGGTCTTCTCGCCGTTGAGCAGGTCCGCGATGGTTCTGCCGTTGAGGTGGGTCAGCGCGACGCCGTGGCCGAAGCAGCCGCCCGAGTAGATGATGCGTTCGTCGCCGACGAAGCTGATTTCAGGGACCATGTCCACGTTCACCGAGACCGGGCCGCCCCAGCGGTAGGCGATGCGTACGTCCTTCAACTGGGGGTAGATCCACTTCAGGTGGGCTTCGCAGTGTTGCCAGCTCATGGGCGAGGGGACCTCGTCCATCGGTGGCGTTCTGTAGACGATCGCGTCGCCGCCGCCCATGAGGATCCGGCCGTCCACGGTGGGGCGGAAGTAATGCAGCATCTGCCGGTTGTCGCCGAACGACTGCCGGTCCTTCCAGCCGATGCTTTGCCATTGTCGGTCGCTGAGTGGCTCGGTCACGATCTGGTAGGTCCAGAGCGGGAACTGCCGGGTCTTGAGCGCGCGGGTATCCGGCACCTGCCGTGAGTAGGCGTTGGTCGCCACCACTAGCTTGTCGGCTGTGACCTTGCCCTGTGGTGTTGTGAGGCCGATGGCGGAGGCCGTTCTTTCGATGTTCGTCACGGGCGTCGTTTCGTAGATCGTGACGCCCGCCGACTCGGCCAGCCCCTTGAGGGCGCGCACCTGTTTGCAGGGGTTGAGGTAGCCGGTGCCGGATTCATAGATGCCGCTGTTGAAGCGTTCGGAATGGAAGTCCTGATGAACCTGTGACTTCTCCCGCCAGCGCATGTCGCCATCGAGGCCCAGTTCCTGGAACAGCTGATAACTCTTTTTCAGGCGATTGGCCTGCTGCTCCGAGTAGCTCATGCGAACCAGGCCGTTGTGGCGGTAGTCGCAGTCGAGGCCGTTTTCCTCGATCAGGCTCCTGGTATGGGTCACCGCCTTCTCCAGGTACAGGTGCGCCTCGATCATCTTTTGCTTTCCCCAGCGCAGCAGCACCATTTCGGGTTCCAGGCCGAACATCCTGGTGCTGAAGCCGGCGTTGCGGCCGCTGGCGCCGAAGCCGACGACGGCGGCTTCGAGCACCACCACTCGGGCGTTGGGGTTGTCCCGCTTGAACTGCCAGGCGGTATTCAGGCCGGTGTAGCCGGCGCCGATGATCGCCACGTCCACCTTCAGGTTTTCTTTCAGGGCAGGGTTGGGCGAGTAGTGCCCGTAGTCGTGTTGCCAAAAGGACTTGCTGCCCAGAAGCGGGTCGCTGTTGCCGGTCATGCTCTTTTCTCGTCTGCCGGGGATTGGGAACGCGACGTCGTTTGCAGGGCGGTGGCGCAGGGCCTTCTCCGGCGCAGTGCAGAGACCGTCGGTTTCGAAAGGACGGCATCAGGGTAGTGGCGGGGCGAGTCGATGAATTGTCAGCCGGTGCCAGCCATTTGGGCCGCGTGCGCCAAAGTCGGGAAGGGGAGAGCGGTCAGGTGCGTGGCCGGCTGCTGGCGCGGTATTGCTGGGGCGAGCGGCCGGTCCAGCGTCGGAAGGCGCGGGTGAAGGAGCCGGATTCGGAATAGCCGACCAGCAGGGAGATTTCCGTCATGGAGTAGTCCGAGTCCGTGATGTACGCCAGGGCGAGTTCCCGGCGCACGTCTTCGACCAGCGACGAGTATTCGATGCCATGGTCCTTGAGGCGCCGCTGCAGGGTACGTCGGCTCAGGTTCAGCTGCTCGCAGATCTCGTCCAGCGAGGGCGCGCCGCTGCTCATTTCGGTCGCGATCATCCGGGTGACCTGGGCGAGCAGTTCATCGGACACGGCGCGCTGCTCGCGCTCTCGTTCGAGGTAGGGCTCGAGTGCTTTGTACAGCCGCTCGTTGCCACGCACCACCGGCATTTGCAGGGTCTGCAGGGGCAGGTGGATGCGGTTCGTGGGCTGGTTGAAGTAGAGCGGGCACTGGAAAATCCGCTTGTGCACCGAGGTGTCCGCGGGCCGGTCGTGTTCGAAGTCCATGCGCAGCGGCCTGATGGTGCTGCTGGTGATCAGGTTCAGCATGCGCAGGACGCAGGCGATCGCGAATTCCGCGTCCTGCCGCCGCTGGAGGACGGTCGGAGCGGTGACCTGATACTCCACGGTGACTTCGCGCGAGTCGCAGGTGAAGTCGAAGATCGACTCCTGGGCGAAGACGACGATGAACTGCTGCAGGGTCTTCAGGGCCTTTTCGACGCTGGGCGCGCAGTACAGGGCGTGGCCGAGGGCGCCGAAATCGTCGGCTTCGGTCTGGAACCCGAGTTCGAGCCCGACGTTGGGGTTCGACTGCCCCGCCGCCTCCCAGAGGGCGACGTACTGCTCGCCGGGTATTTCTATGTCCCCGCGCTCCAGTACCCGGGCATCGATGCCAAGCGGGGCGAGGTGGGGTTCGAAGCAATCCCTGAAGCGACGGAAGAAGTTCTCGGACATCACCGTACGGGCGGATTTCATAGGTGCCACAGCCTTATCGTTCTTGTCGTTCGTCTGTCCGTTTCGAAGGTCCCGCCGCCGACCGCTTCGGTCGACCGGTCGGTGATTTCCCGCGCCTGGCGTTGCCGGGCCAGGTGGTTGGGGAATCATCCCACGTGCTGTTTACGATAATCGCTTCGGGCCATGCCTGGTAAGCCCGGCATCACCGGGCAAGGGCGCCTGTCGTCGCGCCCAGGGGCGGCTCCCTCCGATTGGCATCGGATGTCAACGACTCTGTCACCTGCTGGCAAGCCGCGGTGGCGCCACTTTGAATAGTTTTTCCAGCCAGATACGCACAGAAACCAGCAGCGTATGGAACCGCGGCGCAGCGCATCGCCACCGATGCAGTCAACCGCGATTTTTCCGCTGCTGGCCAGATGACCGACGAAGCGACCGACCCGCTCTTGCCGACGTACAGGCGCAGGGCAGGGTGGCGCTCGCCCGTCGGATCGAGCGCTTCCGCAACCCAGGAGACTGACGCCAGATGCCAACCCGCCTGCCAGGGCGGGGCGAGCCCGACCGCCCCGCCGCCCATGAGCCATCGACGAGCCGGGGCAAGCGCCCGCCCGCCCTGTGGAAGCGCTCGCTGCGCGCCCTGTTGGGTGGCCTCTCGCTGGCTGCCCTGGCACTGCCGGCGCTGGCGCAGTTCGTCCCCGAGCAAGCGCACGTCGAAACCCTGGGCGCGCACCAGGGCCAGCACTGGTTCTGGATCTGGGGCAGCAACGCTCCCAACATGGTCGACGGCCGCGCCTTCCTGTTCGCCGACGACGGCCGCAACCTCGGCCAGGTGAGTACCGGCATGTGGAGCAACGGCCTGGTGCTGTCGCACAAGCGCGACGAGTTCTACGCCAGCGAGATCTACTTCAGCCGCGGCGTGCGCGGCACCCGCACGGACGTGGTCACCGTCTACGACGCCCACACCCTCAGCCCCAAGCGCGAGATCGCCATCCCGCCCAAGCGCATGACCGCGCTCATCTCCACCGGGCTCAGCGTGCTATCGGACGACGAGCGCTTCCTGCTGGTGCTCAACTTCACCCCGGCGCAGTCCATCTCCGTCGTCGACCTGGAGCGCAACCGCTTCGTCGGCGAGGTCGCCACCCCCGGCTGCGCCTCCATCTACCCGGCCGGCCCGCGGGACTTCTATTCCATCTGCGGCAACGGCGGCTTCTTCCACCTGCGCCTCGACGACAATGGCCAGGCCGCCCTGCAGGAACGTACCGCGCCGGCCTTCGACCCGGTGAAGGACGCGCTGCTGACCACCGCTTCGCGCCTGGGTGATACCTGGTACTTCGTTTCCCAGAACAACGATGCCTATGGCATCCGCATGACCGCCCAGGGCGTCGAGGCGACCCAGCACTGGTCGCTGCTCAGCGATGCCGAGCGCGCCGACGGCTGGGGCGTGGCCGGCAACCACGGCACCGCGCTGCACGAGCGCAGCGGCAGGCTGTTCGTGCTGATGCACAAGGACAAGCCGGAGAACTACCAGAAGCCCGGCACCGAGGTCTGGGTGTTCGACACCCGCACCCACGCGCGCCTCGCCCGCATCGAGCTGGAAGAGCAGAGCACCGCCATCGGCGTCAGCCAGGGCGAGCGGCCGCGCCTCTACAGCCTCGACTGGATGGTGCCCATGCCTGGACTGTTCACCGCCTGGGTCTACCTGACCGAAGGCGAAAAGGGCCTGATGCCGCTGCTGCGCCAGGGCATCAACCTCTACGACGCCGACAGCGGCAAGCACCTGCGCAGCATCGGCGACATTCCCCTGGGCTTCCTCAATGCGGTGGCGCCATGGTGATCGCGACCTGCCTGCACGACCCGCTGGTGCACCTGGGCAGTGCCTGCGCCCTGGCCTTGCTGCTGGGTAGCGCCGGCCTGCACAAGCTGCGCGATCCGCAGGGCTTCGCGCGCGTCCTCGATGATTACGCCGCGGCGTTCGCCGGCCTGCTGCCCACCAGGCTGCGCGCCGTTCTCGTCGGCCTGCTACCGGGCCTGGAACTGCTGGCCGCCGGCGGTGCGCTGGCCAGTCCCTGGCAGCCCTGGGCGGCGGCGCCTGCCGCGATTCTGCTGGCGCTCTATACCGCCGTGCTGGCCGGTGTCACCTGGCGCGGTGTAGCCATCGCCGATTGCGGCTGCCACTTCGGTGGCCGGCCGCAGCCGCCGGGGCGGGCGCTGGTGCTGCGCAACCTGCTGCTGCTCCTGCCGGCGCTGAACCTGCTGGCGCCCATGGGCGAACGCCCGCTGGTGTGGTTCGACGCCGTCACCCTCGGCTTCGCCCTGGCCAGCGGCGTGGCGCTCTACCTGCTGGCCAACCTGTTGATCTCCAACCGTGCATCCCTGGGGGAACCGTGATGGACATGACTTACGCATTGATCGTCTCCAGCGGCTTTTCCTGGCTGCTCAACCTGGCCCTGGTCCTCGCCGTCTGCGCCCTGGCGCGGCAGGTCGGCCTGCTGCACGAACGTATCCGCCCGGTGGGCGCGCTGTCCCTGGGCAAGGCCATCAAGGCCGGGGAGGCGGCGCCGATTTTCACCCTGCCGAGCCTCACCGGCGGCTCGGTGAGCCTCGGCGGCGCCAATGCCCAGGGGCAGTCGACCCTGCTGTTCTTCCTCTCCGAGACCTGCCCGGTGTGCAAGACCCTGCTGCCGGTGCTCAAGGCCATCCGCCAGCAGGAGCGCCTGCGGATAGTGCTGGCCAGCGACGGCGAGGTCGCCGCGCACCAGGCCTTCATCGAGGCGCAGCGCCTGCAGGCGTTCCCCTACCTGCTGTCGCGCGAGGTCGGTCTGGCCTACCAGATCAGCAAGCTGCCCTACGGCGTATTGATCGACACCAGCGGCACCGTGGTCACCCACGGCCTGATCAATACCCGCGAGCACCTGGAAAGCCTGTTCGAGGCCCAGGTGCTCGGCTTCGCCTCGATCCAGGCCTTCGAGGCCGCGCGCCACGCGGCTGGAACTCCCCTCTACAAGCAGGTGCACTGAGCATGGCGATCAAATGGTTCGACGAAGCCGCCGAGCTGCTGACCCGCAAGGTCGCGCGCGGCACCTCGCGGCGGGGCTTCCTCGGCGGCCTGGGCACGCTGCTGGCCGGTGCCGGCGCGACGACCCTGCTGCCGGTTTTCCGCAGCGGCGCCTTCGCCCAGCCGGGGGCTTCCAGCCTGGTGGAGAACGGCGACCCGAGCAGTTGCGACTACTGGCGTTACTGCGCCATCGACGGCTTCCTCTGCAGCTGCTGCGGCGGCACGGTGAACAGCTGCCCGCCGGGCACGGTGCGCTCCGACATCACCTGGATCGGCACCTGCCGCAACCCGGCGGACGGCAAGGACTACGTGATTTCCTACAACGACTGCTGCGGCAAGAGCAATTGCGGGCGCTGCGTGTGCCAGCGCGACGAGGGCGACCGCCCGCTGTACCGCCCGCAGAGCTCCAACGACCTCAACTGGTGTTCCGGCAGCCAGGCCGACATGCCGTACCACTGCTCGCTGTCGGTGGTGATCGGGGTGAAGGAATAAGCCCATGGCCGGCCGCTCCCCGATCCGCGCCGCTCTCGCCGCACTGCTGCTGGTGGGCCCGGCAAGCGCCTGGACCACCGAGCCGCGCCAGCTGGACTACATGCTCAACTGCCAGGGTTGCCACCTGCCCGACGGCAGCGGCAACCCGCAGCGCCAGGTGCCGGCGTTCCCCGGCCAACTGGGCAAGTTCCTCGGCGTGCCGGGCGGGCGGGAATACCTGGTGCAGGTGCCCGGCTCGGCGCTCTCGGGCCTTTCCGACGACGCCCTGGCCGGCGTCCTCAACTGGATGCTGGAGCGCTTCGACAGGGAGCAGCTGCCGGCCGATTTCCAACCCTACAGCGGGGCGGAGCTGCACGGCTGGCGGCAGCGCGTGCCGGCCGATGTCGGCCAGGTCCGCCGCGACCTGCTCGAACGCATCGCCCAGCAAGAAAAACAGAAGCGCGAAGGAACCTGAACCCATGAAGGCATGTACCCGTGTCGGCCTGCTCCTGCTCGCCGCAACGCTCCACATTCGCGCCGAAGCCGGTGCCGGCGTCGAAACCTGCGCCGCCTGCCACGGCGACCAGGGCCAGGGCAACGCCGTGTTCGGCGCCCCGCGCCTGGCCGGCCAGCAGGTCGACTACCTGCTCCAGCAACTGCGCGCCTTCAAGGCCGGCCAGCGTGGCTACGACCCGCAAGACAGCCAGGGCGTGCAGATGCGCGCTGTGGTAGCCAGCCTGGACGAAGCCGACTTCAACCGCCTGGCCCATCACTACGCACAACAGCAGGCCGCCAAGGTCAGCGCGAGCAAAAGCGCGGGCACCGCCCATGGCGAGTCCCTCTACCAGGGCTCGTGCGCGGCCTGCCACGGCCTGCAAGCCGAAGGCTTCGCCCACCTGAAGACCCCCAGCCTGCGCATCCTCGATGCCAGCTACCTCGACCGCCAGCTCACTCACTACACGGACGGGACACGCGGCAGCGATGCCCATGCGGATCCACTGGGCATCTGGATGCGCGGCATCGCGTTGCAGATTCGCAGCGCGGAGGACCGGAGGGCGATCATCGATTACCTCGCCAGCCTGTCGCTGCCGGCGGCCGAACAGGCGAGGCGCTGAGGGATGCGCTGCGCCCGTGAGCCGGAAAGGCAAAGGCCTTTGGGGATTGGCGGGAGAGGAGGGCCGGTATCGGCGGCATCAGCCGCGCTTTCCACTGCCGGGCCCGCTCGCGATTGGCACCAGATGCCAATTTCCCTGGCCTCTACTGGCAAGTCGCTCCGCGCCGCTTTGGATAGCTTTGCACTCCAGGCGAGCCCGATGTCGAGCCCCTCTGGGGCACCTCGAACTGCTTCCCGATAAACACAAAAAGCTCCTCCAGGAGAAGTTCATGAGAAACCTCCCGCTTTCGCTGTTGGGCGGTGCGCTGTTGGCGCTCCTTGGTACTGTTCAGGCGCAGGGCGCCGCTGCGGCTGGCCCGGGCGAGCTTGGCAACGCGCTCACCCCTGTCGGTGCCGAGAAGGCCGGCAACGCCGACGGCAGCATCCCGGCCTGGAACGGCGGGCTGACCCAGGCGCCGGCCGGCTGGAGCCCTGGCCATGGTGACCCTTATGCCGCTGACAAGCCGTTGTACCACGTGGATGCGAAGAACCTCGCGCAGTACCAGGCGCTGCTGCCCGAAGGGCAGGTGGCGCTGATCAAGGCTTACCCGAGCTATCGCCTGGACGTCTATCCCACCCATCGCAGCTGCGCCGTTCCCACCGAGGTGGCGCAGCGCACCAGGGAACTCGCCGGGCAGGCGCGCATCGGTAGCGACGGCTGGCGCCTGGAGCAGGCACCCGGCGCGGCGGTGCCGTTCCCGCTGCCGAAGAGCGGCATCGAGGTCATGTGGAACTACAAGCTGCGCTACATGGCCAAGGGGCGGCGGGCGCAGATCTCGTTCCTGATGCGCGAGAAGGGCGGCTCGCTCACCGAAGTCAAGCAGTGGGCCTATGAGTACTACCCGTGGAACGACCCCGCGGTGAAAAGCCCGGCCGACACCGGCGGCATCGAGGCCAAGTTGCTCTACGACGTGCTCTCGCCCTCGTCGCGCGCCGGCGAGATGTACCTGGTGCACGCCTACCTGGACAAGCCGCAGGACTCCTGGATCTACTTCCCCGGCCAGCGCCGCGTACGCCTCGCGCCCTCGTTCGCCTACGACAACCCCATCGCCGGCTCCGACAGCCTGTACTTCGTCGACCAGATCAACATGTTCACCGGCGCCCTGGACCGCTATGACTTCAAGCTGGTCGGCAAGAAGGAAATGCTGGTGCCGTACAACTCCTACAAGCTGGTCGACAAGGCCAACAAGTACGAGCAGCTGATCGGCCAGGACTACCTGAACCGCGACGCGCAGCGCTACGAGAAGCACCGCGTGTGGGTGGTGGAAGCCACCGTGAAGGCCGACAAGCGCCACTCCTTCGCCAAGCGGGTCTTCTTCATCGACGAGGACAGCTGGAGCCTGCTGTACGTCGACATGTACGACGCCAAGGGCAACCTCTGGCGCTTCCAGGAAGGCAGCCTCTGGGCCGACCCGGAAATCCAGGCCTGCACCAACTTCGAATACGTCAGCTACGACCTGGTCGCGCGCCGCTACATCGCCGACGGCTTCACCCAGGAAGGGGAGGCCCTCGACCTCCCCGCGGGCCTGCAGGGGCGGGTGAGCGACAAGATGTTCAGCGCCAACGAATTGCGTCGCCGCGGCGAACGCTGATCAGCCCGGAGAAACCTCATGAACAAGAACGACAAGTGCGGCGCGCAAGCGCCGCAGGGGATGCTGCGCGCCCGCAATACCTCGACCCTGGCCCTGCTGGCGGCTTCCGGCCTGCTGTGGGCGCAGCCGGGCCAGGCCTTCGTCTTCGGCTCCGAAGCGGGCGTTTCCGGCAGCTTCGACTCAACGCTTTCCTATGGCTTCGCCACCCGCCTGCAGTCGCCGGACTGCAATCTCGTCGGCAGCGACAGCGGCGGCTGCAACAACGGCGCCAACACCGAACTTGGGCGCTACTACAACCTGTCCAGGGGCAACGGCTACGCCAATGCCGACATCAACTACAGCAACGCCGACGACGGTGACCTGAACTACCACAAGCACGACGTCTATTCCCAGGTAATCAAGGGCACCCACGAGCTGAGCCTGAAGTTCGGCGACGGCTGGAGCGCCCTCGGCCGGGTCGCCTGGGCCAGGGACTTCAAGATGGACGACACCCGTCGCACCGACCTCGAAGACACCGCCAGGCGCGATGCCACCGAGCGCTTCGACCTGCTCGACCTGTGGCTGGCCAGGAGCTTCGACCTCGGCCAGATGCCGGCCAAGGTCAAGGTGGGCAACCAGGTGATCAGCTGGGGCGAGGAAATCTTCGTCACCGGCGGCATCAACCAGATCAACGCCCTCAGCCTGCCCAAGTACCACACCCCGGGTACCCAGTTGAAGGAAGTGTTCATCCCGGCGCCCATGGCCTCGTTCAACCTGGGCCTGAGCGACACCCTGAACCTGGAGGGTTACTACCAGTTCAAGTGGAACGCCTACGCGCTCGACCCGGTGGGCACCTACTTCTCCGCGGCGGACGTAGCCGGGGAAGGGCGCCGCGCCATCTACTATCCGACCAACTATGTCGAGGGCATCCTGCCCGGCACCTGCGCCGCCACCCCCAGCGGGCGTTGCGGCGACCCGCTGAGCAGCGGCCTGAGCACGGCCGACCTGGTAGCCGCGGGCCTGGCGGTGCCCTACGCGGGTGAGCGCGAGGCGAAGAACGGCGGCCAGTACGGCCTGGCCCTGCGCTGGCGGGCGGAGGGCATCGACACCGAGTTCGGCCTGTTCTACGAGCGCTACCACGACAAGCTGCCCTTCATCGGCTACACCGCGCGCAAGGACCCGGACAACCTGGTGGTGGACGACTACTTCATCAACTACGGCGAGGACAAGGACCTCTTCGGCCTGTCGATGAACACCATGCTCGGCCCGGTGGCCGTGGCCGGCGAGCTGTCGTACCGCCCGCACGACAGCGTCGCCATCGACCCCACCGTGCCCTTCGGCAGCGCCTTCACCGGCAGCTACAACAAGTACAGCGTGTTCGACACCGGGGTGAACAAGGGCTTCGTCGAAGAGCGGAAGTGGCAGGCCGACCTCAACGCCATCTACACCTTCTCCGCCAACGACGTGCTGGGCTTCATCCCCACCAGCCTCGGCGCTTCCGACGGCTTCATGATGGCCGAGGCGGTCGTCACCTACTACCCGGGCCTGGATACCTCCGGCAAGGTGCCCTACGCGCTGCCGGACTACGCGCTGCCGGACAAGGCCTCCTGGGGCTACGTCACCGAGTTCGGGATCAACTACCCGGACCTGTTCGGCAGCGGCGTCACCGTCACCCCGCAGCTGGACTTCAGCCAGGACGTGAACGGTACCTCGCCCAACGCCTCGCCCTTCGTCGAGGGCCGCAAGTCGCTGACCACCTCGCTGCTGTTCAACTACCGCGACCGCTGGAAGGGCGGCCTGCAGTGGGTGCAGTTCTGGGGCGGCGGCGCCAACAACCTGATGGCTGACCGCGACTTCCTCGGCGGCAGCGTTTCCTACTCGTTCTGATCCCTGGCAGTAGACCGCCGGCGGCGGCCCCTGGCCGGCGCCCGCGGCACTCGTTGCATCGAGGCATTCCATGTTGGCTTACCTGGTGTCGGCGCTCGAGCGCCTTCTCTTCCGCCATCGCCTGGCGACCCTCGGCCTGCTGGCCGCAATCACCCTGGTGATGGGCTTCTACGCCTCGCGCCTGGAGATGTCGGCCGGCTTCGACAAGCAGCTGCCGCAGCAGCATGCGTTCATCAAGACCTTCAACCAGTACCGCGACGTGCTGTTCGGCGCCAACCGCATCATCGTGGTGCTGCACGCCAGGCACGGCGACATCTGGAACAGGCAGGCGATGACCCGCCTGTACGACCTCACCCAGGCGCTGTTCTTCATGCCGGGCATCGACCGCCGCAGCGTGACCTCGCTGTGGACGCCGAACACCCGCGCGGTGCAGATCACCGAGGAGGGCATGAAGGCCGAGGACGTGGTCGGCGGCGACGTCACCGTCGGTACCCTGGACGACCGCGCCATCGCCGGCATCCGCGAGCGCACCATCATCGGTGGCTTCGTCGGCAGCCTGGTGGCCAACGACTACTCCGGCGCCATGGTGGTGGCCGAGCTGGCCGACCCGGACCCGCAGACCGGCAAGCGCCTCGACTACCTCGAGTTCAGCCAGCGCCTGGAAGAGCAGGTGCGCGCCAGGTACGCCGACGCCGACTATGACGTGCAGATCATCGGCTTCGCCAAGCAGATGGGCGACATCGGCGCCGGGGCCAGGAGCGTGGTGGCGTTCTTCGGCCTGGCCTTCGTCCTCACCGTGCTGGCGGTGTACTGGTACACGCGCTCCTGGGTGCTGACCTTCCTGCCGCTGTGTTGCTCGCTGGTGTCGGTGGTCTGGCAGTTCGGCACCCTCACGCTGCTCGGCTTCGGCCTGGACCCGCTGGCGATCCTGGTGCCCTTCCTGGTCTTCGCCATCGGCGTGAGCCACGGGGTGCAGCAGGTCAACTACATCGCCAAGGAAGTCTGCGCCGGCGCCGACGGCCTGACCGCCGCGCGGCGCAGCTTCGTCGGCCTGCTGATCCCCGGCACCCTGGCGCTGATCACCGCCTTCGTCGGCTTCGCCACCCTGGTGCTGGTGCCCATCCCGATGATCCGCGAGCTGGCGATCACCGCCTCGGTGGGGGTGGCCTACAAGATCGTCACCAACCTGGTCATGCTGCCGCTGCTGGCCAGCTACTTCCGCTTCGATGCCGCCTACGTGGCCCGCGTCGAAAGGCTGCGCCGCGCGCGCGACGGGCTGATGGTCCGCCTGGGGCGCATCGCCGAGCCGCGCAACGCGGCCATCGGCGGCGTGCTGTGCCTGCTGCTCATGGCCGTGGCCGTGTGGCAGAGCCAGGGCCGCCATATCGGCCACGTGCTGCCGGGGGCGCCCGAACTGCGCGCCGACTCGCGCTACAACCAGGACGTACAGAGCGTCGTGGACCACTTCTCCCTGGGCCTGGACCTGTTCACCGTCGCCGTGGAGACCCCGGCCGGCGGCTGTTACCAGCACGACGTGATGCGCTACGTGGAGCGCCTGACCTGGTACCTGGGCAACGTGCCCGGCGTGCTCTCGGCGCAATCGCTGCCGGCGCTGACCAAGCTGGCGGCCTCCGGGGTGAACGAGGGCAACCCGAAATGGGCGGCGCTGCCGCAGGACGAACTGTCCCTCGCCGAAGCCGTGCGCCAGGTGCCCGAAGCCCTGCACCTGTACAACGCCGACTGCACGCTGCTGCCGGTCAACCTGTACCTCGCCGACCACAAGGCCACCACCCTGACCCGCGTGGTGCAGGCGGTGGAAAGCTACCGCGCCAGCCACCCCATGGCGGGCGTGAACGTGCGCCTGGCCAGCGGCAACGCCGGGGTGCAGGCCGCCACCAACCAGGTGGTGGAGGCCTCCGAGCTGCCGATGATGCTCTACGTCTACCTGACCATCCTGCTGCTGGTGTTCCTCGTCTACCGCGACTGGCGGGCCATGGTCGCCTGCTGCCTGCCGCTGACCCTGGCCACCTTCCTCGGCTACTGGTTCATGAAGGCGCTGGACATCGGCCTGACCGTGGCCACCCTGCCGGTGATGGTGCTCGCCGTGGGCATAGGTGTGGACTACGCGTTCTACATCTACAACCGCCTGCAGATGCACCTGGCCGCCGGGCAGAACATCGTCGACGCCTTCAAGCAGGCCCTGCGCGAGGTGGGCGTGGCCACGGTGTTCACCGCGCTGACGCTCTCGGTCGGTGTCGCCACCTGGGCCTTCTCGGCGCTGAAGTTCCAGGCCGACATGGGGCTGCTGCTCACCTTCATGTTCATGGCCAACATGCTCATGGCCATCACCCTGCTGCCGGCCATCGCCGTACTGCTGGAAACCCTGATCCCGCGGCGGGGGCCGGTGCGCGCGCCCCTGATCGCCCATTGAATGGAGGACGCGCGAATGTCCAGCATCCAACCCCTGCGCCCGCTCCTGGCCGCGCTGGTACTGAGCCTCGCCGGGCAGGCCTGGGCCGCCGAAACGCAAAGCCCGGCCATCGCCCTGGACGCCGCGCAGCGCACGCCGCTGGTCGCGGTGGCCGGGGCCGGCCAGCGCCTGGTGGCCGTCGGTGACCATGGCGTGGTCGTGCTATCCGACGATGGCGATGCCTGGCGCCAGGCGCGCAGCGTGCCGGTCGACGGCCTGCTGACGGCGGTGAGTTTCGTCGACGACCGCCAGGGCTGGGCCGTCGGCCATGGCGGCGTGCTCCTGCACAGCGAGGACGGCGGCGAAACCTGGGCCCTGCAGCAGCGCCTGGACGACAAGCCGGTGCTGCTCTCGGTGTGGTTCGAGAACGCCCGCCACGGCATCGTCGTCGGCGCCTACGGCTACGCCGCGCAGACCGAGGACGGCGGGCGCAGTTGGCGACGCCTGGCGGTCACCGCCGAAGGTGACGACTTCCATCTCAACCACATCTTCGCCGGCAGCAATGGCGGCCTGTTCATCGCGGCGGAACAGGGGCACGCCTATCGCTCGCTGGACCGCGGCGCGACCTGGCAAGCGCTCGACACCGGCGCCAGCGGCTCGCTGTGGAGCGGGTCGGGGCTGCGCGACGGCCGGCTGCTGCTGGCCGGCATGAGCGGCCGGGTGCTGCTCGGCGATCGCCTGGGCGAGCACTGGCAGGCGCTGGACAGTGGCAGCCACGAGGCGATCACGGCCGTTGCGCAGTTGGCCGATGGGCGCGTGGCGCTGGTCGGCAATGGCGGCCTCGTCGCGCTTTCCGACGCCAGCCTTGCGCGCTTCGCTGCCGCACGACGGGAAGACCGCCTGAACCTGTCGGCACTGGCGCCGCGGGCGGATGGGCATCTGCTGCTGTTCGGGCCCGCCGGGGTGATTACCCAATAGAAACGGGCCGCCCTGGTGTCCGCTGGCGCGTTCGCCGGACACCAGGGCGGCCACCCAGTTGTCAAAAACGGAAGTCTGGAAAGCAATGAAAGTCTTGATAGTACATGCCCACAACGAGCCGGCCTCTTTCAACGCCGCGCTGAAAAACCTCGCGGTCATGGTGTTGGGCGAGCAGGGGCACGAAGTGGTCGTTTCCGATCTTTATGCCCAGAAGTTCAACCCGGTTGCCACCGCCGAGGATTTCGGACATCGAGCCAATGGCGAATATCTGGTCTATGCGCTGGAGCAACGGCACAACCACAACAACGGCATGTTGGCGGCGGACATCCAGGTGGAGCTCGAAAAGATAAAGTGGGCCGACCTGATCATCTTCAACTTCCCCCTCTACTGGTTCGGCATGCCCGCCATCATGAAGGGGTGGATCGACCGGGTCTTTGTGTCCGGGTTCTGCTATGGCGGGCGGCGGATCTACGACCGAGGCGGCTTGAAGGGAAAGAGGGCGATGCTCGCCTTCAGCCTGGGCGGGCAGCGCCATATGTTCGGCAAAGGCGCCGTGCATGGCGAGATGGAAGCCCTGCTGCGCCCCATCCACCAGGGAATGCTCGCCTATGTCGGGCTCGAGGTCCTGCCGCCATTCATTGCCTATCACGTCCCATACATAAGCGCGGCGGAGCGCCGGGAGTACTTGAATGAGTACGCCCGGCACCTCGTTACCCTCGAGCAGCGCGAGGCGCTGAAGTTCCCAAGGCTGGACGACTTCGATGAGTCGCTTCGTCCCCTGGGGGAGGAACGGGGCTGCTGAGCCGCCCGCTTTGCGGGCTGGCCATTTTCAGGGTTTGAAAATACCTGTCGAATTCAAGTTGGAGAACCTCATGCCCTCAAAGGAATTCATCGAGGGGTTCCGCCAGGAACTCGCCAATCGCTCGTTCGCGCTGATAACCGTAAGGCGGATGGCGGCGCGTTGCAGGGGAAGTGATTGGCATATGTTCTGGCAGGCCTATTGGGACCTGGAAATCCTGAATGCTCGTCGATACGAAGCCGCGGCGCTGCGCTGGGGGCTGGACCCCACCCCGGGATTACCGACGAAGCTGAAGGCCTGGATCGTTTCGTCGGTACCCCGGTGCCTGATGGTTGGGCTGGTGAAGTTCGTTCACGGAAAGACCATCGCCTATGTCGATCGGCTGCGCGACCTGCGGCAGTCGGGGCCGGCCGAGACCGTGGCATTTCTGGATTTCATGGTGGAGCAGGAAGAACTTCAAGTTGAAATGATGCGGCTGGCGCTGGCCGGCCGACATTCGGAAATGCGTGCCTGCGCGGAAGGTTTTTTCCTGAAGCATGAAGGTTCCACTTCCAGGCCCGGACAGGGTGCCAGGCAGGTATCCGCAAGCTGAATGCGAGTCCAGTGACGTGGCTCGGGGAAAACGCCTACGCTATTACTTCCCACGCCCCTGGGGAGGGGGGAAGAAAGGCCACACCACCAGTGGTCTCCATCCCTCGCCGTAGCACGCAACGAGGAACCCTCGCCATGAAAGCGCTGAAGCTGGAGAAGGCCTTCACCCTCCTGGAGCCCGGCCCGCTGGTATTGGTCACCACTTGCGACGACGGCCAGCGCAACATCATGACCCTGTCCTGGACCATGGTGGTCGACTTCACTCCACGCTTCGCCCTTACCACCGGGCCCTGGAACTACTCCTACACCGCCCTGGAGAAGACCCGCGAGTGCGTCATCGCCATTCCCTCCGTGGACCTGCTCGACACCGTGGTCGGCATAGGCACCTGCTCCGGCGCCGACACCGACAAGTTCGCCCGCTTCGGGCTGACCGCCCTGCCAGCTAGGCATGTCGGCGCGCCGCTGATTGGCGAGTGCCTGGCGAACATCGAGTGCCGGGTGGTCGACGTGATCGAGCGGCACAACATAGTGGTACTCGACGGCATCGCCGCCTATGTCGATTCCAGGCGCGAGGAGCGTCGTACCCTGCATGCTGTCGGTGATGGCACCTTCGTGGTGGATGGCGAGATGCTGGACCGGCGCAAGGCGATGCGCTCGAAGTTGCCGCCTGGTGTCTAGGTGGTTGGGTGTGGCTACGGCAGAGCCATGGGGCTTGGCATCGAGTCCGAATCTTTCCTAGCCGAGTGTCCGTGATAGCCAGGCGATCAACCTGGCCAGCCAGAAGCGCTGGCGCCACGCGCGAATCTGCGGCAGGTTCTCGAAGATGAATGGTTTGACGCGACTGCGTTCCTGGCTGGCCAGTGATTTGAGCGCAGGAATGGCATTGCGCAGGTAGTACACGTAGTACAGGGAGGTGACTGCGAAGAATCCATAGAGCCAGAGCGCGACATGGGCCTTGTCAGCGGGTTCGCCTAGCATTGCCATCACCGTGGCGGAAAGCGCGGCTGCGATACCGCCGGTCCAAGCACCAAGGCTTTTGTCGTCGTCTTCGGAGTAGCTGACCTGTTCGTGACGGACCTGAAACGGTGAAGTGAACTTGCGGCGGAGCCCTACCAGCCAGTAGGCCGCTATCGTCAGCCCACTGGGGACGAGGGCCATACCGAGTGCCTGCAACTGCGGTTGTCCACCCAGGCGCTGAAAAGCCGCGATCCCCATTACCAGGCCCAGCATCGGGCAGACTGCGAGCCAGTTGATGAGTACGGTACTGGCAAAATCGAGGAAACGCTCGCTGACGCAAGATACTCGCAGAAAACGCACGAAGGCCCACATGCAAATCAGCAGGTAGGGCAGCAGAAGCATCGGCATCAGGCCGACGGCTGCGCCACCTATCAGCACCCAGCAGAGCAAGCCGGAAAGCAATTGCCTGAAGAATCGGTTCGGGTCGGGTGTGAGCATCCTGTCTTTCAATCGGATATCTATAAAGCCCCTCTGCTGTGTCGCCGGAGTGGAAATTCCTCTTGAGTGGTAATAATGAATTTCGTCGACTCAGGTTAGATTCGATCTTCTATTCTCTGTAGGATATGATCCAACAGTTTGGAGAAGCTATCGAAATCCTCAAATAGATTGTCGAGTGACTGCTTGTCCCTGACTTCATATTTCAAAGACTTTGTGTTGAATATGAAGACGTCCAGGTCATCATCGCCTAGGAAAATATAATCAGATTTCCACTCTAGTTCTCGATGTGCGACGTTCATCAAGATAAAAGATAGACCTTTTTCTTCAGGTGCGTCTGCCAGGAGAGTAGTGGAGTAAAAGAATATACCTTCGACAGTAAGCCCATCATGGATCTTCAGGAACTCCAGATAATCTATCGGCGGACAAATGCCTAACCGTCTTTTTGAGATGAGCAGAAGGCGTTCGATCTCTAATGGTGTAGCGCCAGGGAACAGTGGAAGCCTGACCTGCTTTTGCAGAATCTCAATTTTGGAGAGTAGTTCATCTCTGTTGTTCATGATGGCTGACTGTATAAGTAACTGTTGGTTGAAAAATCGGAAAACTCCTCTTTCTATAAGCATCCTGATCTTCATCAAGCATTGGGCTGGGTTCATTAACTGCAGAAAACGATTGCCCCGAGGGGGTAGATCGGAACTTGGAGCTAAAGTGCCGATATCACCCAGAAGCTCTTGCTGTTCAGTCTATGTTTCTCTTTAATCTTCCAGCCTTCGGGTGTTTTACAAAGAGTAAATATGAAGTTGGACTTCAATCCATCGGTTTGGGTTGTATGGATTTTACAAATATGATGTTTCTCATCAATGCTTATTATCTTATCTTTGTGGGGGTGTAGGTGGCTGGAACTGTACAGCCTAAATCGACCAGCCTGTCTCTATTCGGTGTGGTTTCCATTGAGTACTTTTCCAATATGACTTTTAGTTTTTCTCGATAGACTCCGCATAGCTCTTTAGTATCATGGTCGGCCTCGTCGTATTCGTCTTGAGCCTTGCAGAAACTAGTTTCCCATATGTGCATTTCACACATGAAATCCTTTAGAATGTCTATTGCGTTCATTCTAATTTCTCACTCTCAATTTTTGAGGATAAAAGATAATTTTTCATCTGCCTATTGGCGAGCAACGAGTAAGGTATTTCCCAGAGTGTTGCAGGAGGTATGTGTAGTTTCCTTCCATGGGGCTATCATTCTTACCTCTACCTGATGTGTAAATTTTCTCCTGGCTGGCACAGGATATGGACAATGGGAATATAAGCAGATATGAGGTTTAATCGCGAACCTTACATCCCTGCAATAGGCGCAGACCCTGGCAGAGAAGGCCTGCTCTCTGTCGGATCATGGACCTGGCGGGGGTAATCAATACCTTCGCGAAGATCCCTGAGGGGGGCGCTCTCACGTGAGGTGCACGCCAGCCTGAGCTAGACCGAGCCTTTAGCTACTTATCCAGCTTAATATTTGTTTTGTATATTTTCGAGGGGCTTGAACTCGGATAGCTGTTAGGTACCTTTCCAATGCCTTCTCTCCTCGTCCGGCTACGATTATTTCTACTATATTGTTTAGCAAGTAGCTCGCTGCGTATCCTGTGAGTTCGGATGCTTCCGATTCTGTTGATAAGCCTAGTTTTTCGTCGAGGCCACGTGTGCTTTCATGTTTTCTCACTGTGTATCTAGTTAAACTCCCCTCTGAGTTTCGAAGAAAGTTCTTAGCGTCTTGAATGTCCACGTTTGCAGCGCTCATCTTTCTTTGACTTAGTATCGACAGCTGTTCGTTGTGATCTTTCAGGGTTTCTATCGGAATCTCTTTTTCGATGTTTGTTAGTGCGGCTTGATATTCTTTGCTTTTTATGAGATTGGTGATTTCATGTGCTTCTACCATGTGTCGAGCTCCTTTCTCAACTAGGGGCGACAGTTGTTGAGCGTTAATTTTGCGTTAGAGGTATTTAACTCTATGGTCGCCGTGAGTCAGCAGGCCGCAGTGTTGGTCGTAGAAGGCGAAGCGTTTCTGCCATTTCGGCTTGAGGTGGCATGGGACCTCCTATCGTGATTCTCCGTGATGGCTCAGGCCTTTTTCAGCCGTGCTGTCACCAGTACCGTAGCAAAACCCCAGGGGCTGGTCCTACGGTTGGAATGGGGCGCAGCACGAAGAAACCGACTACTGCCGTGGCTACGGCGGCAATCACGGCGATTTTCTTGTCAGCGGTGATGCTGAACTTGTTGTTGTACTGTTTGCATTCCCTTGCCCCGCCGGGCTTGGACGGGCCCATGATGGCGGGGGAGAAGGGGTTGATTGGTGTGGCAATGGGAGAATTTTATATTGATATCTTTATCGAATATATTTGTGAGCTAGGCTTTGGTGGAATCTTCTGATTGTAATGGCAGTATTGCTTTGATTGGTATTAGGAGGGCTGATTTTAAGTTATATATAAATTTCTGATTCATGTTTAAGGTTGCTGATAAAGCTTTCAAATGAACTGGTTAGCCACCGGTAGGCATTGGTGTGGTTTGACTCTGGGCTGATGTTATTGTCGAATGAGTCGGTTGCGTAGAAACATATGTTGTTTTCGGTTAAGTCTAAGCAAAAGAAGTTCCCTCCGTCGTCTATTGCAAAGGGGAGAAGGGTTTCAGGGACGACTTTTTTCGTCATTGTGGTATAGAGTGCATCTAGATATTTAGTGTCATTGCTATAGGTCTCGTTGGTTCTGGCAATAATCTTGAAGCGCTTAACTCGTACGGGGTCGTAATTGTCGTCGCTATCCCACCAGTCTCTATCTGGTATTCCGCCATTATGGGTTAGGTAAAATTGCTTGAAGTCCTCGGGTAATGAATGGTTGACTATTTTCTCTAATAGTTCGATGTCAGGTAGGCTTATGCTTGGTCCGGATTTATAAAATTTAAGAGCAGACATTGTAATTCCTTGGTTTAGCAAGTGGCCTCGGTTTCTAGTCTTCCTATATTGATCATGGCCCACTCCTGTGTTTGGTATTTTTAGTAAGCTGTAAAGCAACACGGCCTTGGCTATACCAAGGCCGTTATCATCTTCAGCGAATTATTAGAAAGCAAACTGAGGCTTGGCTATAGCATCCGCTGGCCTTCAAAGGGATTCCAGCCTTGCTGGCCTTTGACCTGCTTGAGGTAGTAGGCGTAGTTGGTGATGACGGCGTAGCAGGCGGCGAAGCCCATGCCGATGCCGTTATCCAGCGCGCGGGGAATCTCGATGCCGGTCAGTATCTCGAACAGACCCTCCAGGATGCCCACCGCGAAGATGATGCCGAGCATCGCCAGGTTCTTTTTCCACAAGCCGAGGACGAACCAGTAGATGGGGCCGAAGAAGAAGGCCAGGAGGCTGGCGTTGATCAGGATGCGCTTGCCGAAGGGCAGGGCGCGCAGGGCCTGCTTGTAGGTTTCGCTGCGCGGGCCGCCGTGCTGGTCATAGAAGGCGAAGCGTTCCTGCCATTTCGGCTTGAGGTTGCCTTGGCTGGGTTGGGTTTGCGGGATGCTTTCCATGGGACCTCCTGTCATGGTTATCCGTGTGGGTGGCTGTGGCTCAGGCCTTCTTCAGCCGCGCCGCGGCGAGGAAGGTCACCAGTACCGTGGCGAAACCCCAGAGGGCTGGTCCTACGGTTGGAATGGGGCGCAGCACGAAGAAACCGACTACTGCCGTCGCTACGGCGGCAATCACGGCGATTTTCTTGTCAGCGGTGATGCTGAACTTGTTGTTGCACTGTTTGCATTCCCTTGCCCCGCCGGGCTTGGACGGGCCCATGATGGCGGGGGAGAAGGGGCTGATGGAAGTGGAACAGTGAGGGCATTTCATTATGAAATCCTTTTCTTAAATAATAGCTTTGAACTGAGTTGGCAGTTTCTAGTCAGTGATTTCCCCCCATGGGTCATAGCGATATTTTTCATCTATTGGTTGGAATGTTATGTTTGAGGCTTGTTGCTGTTCTAGTTTGTTTTTAAATCTTTCGCTGCAGGCGAGGCTCATTGTTTCTGTGCAGCGAAATAGATCTAGCTTTGTGCTTAGTGGAGAGAATTTCTTTATCCAGCTATAAACCGGTGTTGGGGGGAAGAGATTGTTTATCATCGGCCTTCCAGTCTCGATATCCTTCTCTTCTTGGAAAATGGATCTCTCTGTGTCAAGAAGAGAGAGGTTCTGGGCAGGAAGAAATACGTAATAATTCTTTGGAGGGCGCTCTCCGTTGGAGAATTTGATTTCAATCGGGATTTTTCTATACTTGACGTTCAGTTCATTACAGGCTTCTATGAATTTTTCTGATACGAAATAAGTATTGGTTCCGTAGAAGTCTGCATTAAATTCTTTTATATGTCTGTCAGTAATTTTTATTTTGTAGTCTTTTTGGATTGTAATTGACTCTGGGTGGGGTTCGTACGTGTTCCACTCCCATTCTGGATGGTTTATCTCCATTGGGATGTGTTCAGAGTTTCCTTTGTTGGCAGCGTAAGTTATGAAGTAGTAAGTGGGATTATTCATAGAAGTCTTCCAGTTATTTTGTCGATGACAAACTTTCCACTCTCTAGCCCTTCTTTTGCCATGCTCTGAATTCTGCCTACTCCCAAAGCTAGCTGAGTGTCACTTAGATTTCCGGTGCTAAAGAGTCTATTTAGCTTGTCCAGTTCGGTTTTTATTGTGCCAGTGTAGTTTGAGTGATTTGACCAGTGGCCGGGAAGTCCAATTTTTTTAGCTAAATCAGAGCTTCCCGGCAAGAAGATACCATTGGATGCCCCGTCTCCATCGAAGCCCATACTTTTTAGACGGTTAAACATAGGGGCATAGTCTGCATGTTTCATTAACTCTTCAGGGATAAGATGGTGATTGGCCATCCCATCCCCTGGTCGTGCCCCCATATTGTTGCCAAGCTTAGTAGAGCACCACCCCAGCGGGTCTATCCACTGAAAGGGATTTGGTCCATATAGGTATATGTTTATTCCTCCGCCCAACCCAATCGGATCCTGCCCCACAAACCGCCCCACCACCGGATCGTAGTAGCGGAAGGTGTTGTAGTGCAGCCCCGTCTCCGCGTCGAAGTACTGCCCCTGGAACCTCAGGTTCTGCTCGATCTCTTCTGCCGCATAGCGTTCCACTTCTCCCCAGGCCTTGTAGGTGGCCTGCCATACCGGCTTGCCGTCCTCGTCGGTGACGTCCAGCGGCGTGCCGATCTGGTCGGTGTGGAAGTAGTAGGTGCGCTCTTCGTCGCCTTCCCGGTCGACGCGGGCCAGGGGGGCGTAGCTGTCGGGTTCGTAGAG
>NZ_QGSL01000088.1:375988-403069 GCF_003176655.1 Pseudomonas sp. RW407
AGCTGATGCACGAAGGCAAGAGCATTCGCTCCGTCATCCACTACTGATCGAGCCGCCGGGGCCACGGCCCCGGCTTCACGACACAAGGAGACTGCCATGACGGAATCCATCGAACTGCTCAGCAGCCAGAAGAGCTTCGGCGGCTGGCACCAGCGCTACCGCCACCATTCCCCGACGCTCGGCTGCGACATGGTGTTCGCCATCTACCTGCCGCCCCAGGCCGAGCCCGAGGCCGGCCTGCCGGTGCTCTACTGGCTGTCGGGGCTGACCTGCACCGACGAGAACTTCATGCAGAAGGCCGGCGCCCAGCGCCTGGCCGCCGAGCTGGGCCTGGTGATAGTGGCGCCGGACACCAGCCCGCGCGGCCCCGAGGTGCCCGGCGACGCGGAAGGCGCCTGGGACTTCGGACTGGGCGCGGGCTTCTACCTCAACGCCACCCAGCAGCCCTGGGCGCGCAACTACCGCATGCACGACTACGTGGTGCACGAGCTGCCGGCGCTGATCGAGGACAACTTCCCGGTCTCCGCCCGCCGCGGCATCGCCGGCCACTCCATGGGCGGCCACGGCGCGCTGGTCTGCGCGCTGCGCAACCCGGGGCGCTACCAGTCGCTGTCGGCCTTCGCGCCCATCAGCCATCCCAGCGACTGCCCTTGGGGCCAGAAGGCCTTCGGCCGCTACCTGGGCGAGGACCGCAAGGCCTGGGCCGAATGGGACGCCTGCGAGCTGCTGGCCGGCGCCGGCGAGCGCCTGCCGATCCTGGTGGACCAGGGCGAGCGCGACGACTTCCTCGCCACCCAGCTCAAGCCCGAGGCCCTGCGCCAGGCGGCGGAAGCGGCGGGGCACCCGCTGGAGCTGCGCCTGCACCCGGGCTACGACCACAGCTACTACTTCATCGCCAGCTTCATCGACGACCACCTGCGCCACCATGCGCGGGCGCTGTCCTGAAGGCGCCGCGGCTTTCCGGTAGAATCGACGCCCTGACTGACTCAGGGCGTTTTTCTATGCGTATCGGCCATGGCTACGACGTGCACCGCTTCGGCGAGGGCGACTTCATCACCCTCGGCGGCGTGCGCATTCCCCACAAGTTCGGGCTCATCGCCCACTCCGACGGCGACGTGCTGCTGCACGCGCTGAGCGACGCGCTGCTCGGCGCCTGCGCCCTGGGCGACATCGGCAAGCATTTCCCGGACACCGACCCACGCTTCAAGGGCGCCGACAGCCGTGCGCTGCTGCGCCACGTGGTGACCCTGGTGCACGAGAAGGGCCATGTGATCGGCAACGTCGACGCCACCATCATCGCCCAGGCGCCGAAGATGGCGCCGCACATCGAGGCCATGCGCGCCGCCATCGCCGAGGACCTGCAGGTCGATATCGAACAGGTCAACGTCAAGGCCACCACCACCGAGAAGCTCGGTTTCACCGGGCGCGAGGAAGGCATCGCGGTGCACGCCGTCGCCCTGCTGGTCCGTCCATGACCGAACTGGAGCTGCTGGGCCCGCGCGCCCATGGCGAGCCCTGCGGCCGCGTGGTGCTCAAGGCGGTGGCCGAGGACTTCCAGGTCGACGAGGTGCTGGACATCCCGCTGTCCGGCGAGGGCGAGCACCTCTGGCTGTGGGTGGAGAAGCGCGGGCTGAACACCGAGGAGGCCGCGCGCCGCCTGGCCCGTGCGGCCGGTGTGTCGCAGCGGCTGATCAGCTACGCCGGGCTCAAGGACCGCCAGGCCCTGACGCGCCAGTGGTTCAGCCTGCACCTGCCGGGCAAGGCCGACCCCGACCTGGCAGCGGCCGAGGACGACAGCCTGCGCATCCTCAAGCGCATCCGCCACCAGCGCAAGCTGCAGCGCGGCGCCCATG
This sequence comes from Pseudomonas sp. RW407, assembly GCF_003176655.1. Classification (NCBI taxonomy): domain Bacteria; kingdom Pseudomonadati; phylum Pseudomonadota; class Gammaproteobacteria; order Pseudomonadales; family Pseudomonadaceae; genus Pseudomonas; species Pseudomonas sp. RW407. The sequence goes on from NZ_QGSL01000088.1 coordinate 377,842, forward strand.
CGGCCAACGGCTTCACCCTGCGCCTGACGCAGTTGCAGGGTGAGCACGAGGCACTCGACGAGCGGCTGCGGTGTATCGCTGCCGAGGGCGTGCCCAACTATTTCGGCAGCCAGCGCTTCGGCTTCGACGGCGGCAACGTCGTGGATGCCCGCAGCTGCGCCGAGCAAGGCATCCTGCCCGGGCAGCGCAACCTGCGTTCGCGCCTGCTCTCGGCCGGGCGCAGCTACCTGTTCAACCGGGTGCTGGCGCGACGGGTGGCCGACGGCAGCTGGAACCGCGCCCAGGTCGGCGACCTGCTGGCCTTCACCGACAGCCGCAGTTTCTTCCCGGCGGGCCAGGCGGAATGCGACGACCCGCGCCTGGCCGCCCTCGACCTGCACCCCACCGGGCCGCTCTGGGGCCAGGGCGCCTCGCCGGCCGGCGGCGCCAGCGGCGAGCTGGAAAATATCGTGGGGGCCGCGGAGGTGGCGCTTTGCCAGTGGCTGGGCAATGCTGACCTGGCGCACGAACGGCGCATCCTGCGCCTCCCCATCCAGGCCCTGGCATGGCATTATCCGGCCCCTGACATTCTGCAACTGGAATTCGTCCTGCCGGCAGGCTGCTTCGCCACCGTCGTCGTGCGCGAGCTGGTCGAGCTGGTACCGGCAGGGCAAACGGAAAACCCATGCGCATACTGATTGCCAACGACGACGGGGTGAACGCACCCGGTATCGCCGCGCTTTACGACGCGCTGAGCGAAGATGCCGAATGCGTGGTGGTCGCTCCCGAACAGGATCGCAGCGGCGCCAGCAGCTCGCTGACCCTGGACCGGCCGCTGCACGCGCAGCGGCTGAGCAATGGATTCATCGGCATCGACGGCACGCCGACCGACTGCGTGCACCTGGGCCTCAACGGCCTGCTGGAGACGCTGCCGGACATGGTCGTCTCGGGCATCAACCTGGGCGCCAACCTGGGCGACGACGTGCTCTATTCCGGCACCGTGGCCGCCGCCATCGAGGGCCGCTTCCTGGCGCGCCCGGCGTTCGCCTTCTCGCTGCTCTCGCGCCAGCCGGACAACCTCTACAGCGCCATGCACTTCGCCCGCCTGCTGGTGCAGAACCACGAGCGGCTCGAGCTGCCGCCGCGCACCGTGCTCAACGTCAACATCCCGAACCTGCCGCTGGAGCGCATCCGCGGCATCCAGCTGACCCGCCTGGGCCATCGCAAGCGCGCCGCGGCGCCGGTCCGGGTGGTCAACCCGCGGGGGCGCGAAGGCTACTGGATCGCGGCGGCCGGCGACGCCGAGGACGGCGGCGAGGGCACCGACTTCCATGCGGTGATGCAGGGCTACGTCTCGGTCACGCCGCTGCAACTGGACCGAACCTTCCGCGAGGCGTTCAATGGACTGCAGGACTGGATCGGAGGGCTGGACCATGGCCGATGAACTGAGTCGCCGCGGTATCGGCATGACTTCCCAGCGTACCCGCGAACGGCTGATCCAGCGCCTGTACGAGGAAGGCCTGTCCAACGCCCGGGTGCTCGAGGTGATCCGCCGCACGCCGCGCCACCTGTTCGTCGACGAGGCGCTGTCGCACCGCGCCTACGAGGATACGGCGCTGCCCATCGGCCACAATCAGACCATCTCGCAACCCTTCATGGTGGCGCGGATGACCGAGCTGCTGCTGGCCGCCGGCCCCCTGGACAAGGTACTGGAGATCGGCACCGGCTCCGGCTACCAGACCGCGGTGCTGGCGCAACTGGTCGAGCGGGTGTTCTCCGTCGAGCGGATTCAGGCGCTGCAGGACCGCGCCAAGGAGCGACTTGCGGAGCTAAACCTGAGAAATGTTGTCTTTCGCTGGGGGGATGGCTGGGAAGGCTGGTCGGCGCTGGCACCGTACAACGGTATCATCGTCACCGCGGCAGCCGCCGAGGTCCCGCAGGCGCTGCTCGACCAGCTGGCGCCGGGCGGGCGCCTGGTGATCCCGGTGGGCAGCGGCGAAGTGCAGCAACTGATGCTGATCGAGCGCACCGGCGACGGATTCGACCGGCGCGTGCTGGACTCGGTGCGCTTCGTTCCCCTGCTCAACGGCCCCCTGGGCTGAGCGGCGGCGGGAGCGCCGTCGCACGGCCAGGGGGAGCATAACGGCGAGATGCCGGCACATATTCGATGGATAAGGGGGAAGGGGTGAGCCCTATCGCGGCCCAGAAACAATGGATCTGGATTCGGAGCGGCGTCCGCTTGCTGCTGGCGGCAGCATTCTGTTCCCTGCTCGCGGCCTGCGCATCCTCCTCCGGGGGCAAGGTCAAGGTGGTCGACCGCAACCAGGCCGACCGCACGCCGGCGACCACCAGCGGCCAGTACGTGGTGCGCCGCGGCGACACCCTGTACTCCATCGCCTTCCGCTACGGCTGGGACTGGAAGGCCCTGGCCGCGCACAACAACATCCCGCCGCCCTACACCATCCGCCCGGGGCAGGCCATTCGCTTCGGCGGTGCCGGCTCCAGTACGGCGGCACAGCCGGTGGTCGCCAAAACCGCGCCGTCCGTCGTGCCAGTGGTGGCCGGCAAGCCCACCGCCGGTTCTCCGGCACCGGCCAAGCCCGCGCCCGCGGCCACCGTCAGCAATACGACACCCCCCGCCAGCAGTGCTCCTTCCCAGGCTTCGGGCAAGGGCGCGGAGGGCTGGATGTGGCCGACCAATGGCACTTTGATAGGCCGCTTTGCATCAAACGGCAGTTTGAATAAAGGGATTGATATAGCCGGGCAATTGGGCCAGCCTGTCCTGGCTGCGTCGAATGGCACGGTTGTGTACGCCGGTAGTGGTTTGCGGGGCTACGGCGAACTCGTGATCATCAAGCACAGCGATACCTACGTGAGTGCCTACGGCCACAACCGCAGGCTGCTCGTTCGGGAAGGGCAACAGGTCAAAGTCGGGCAGAGCATTGCCGAGATGGGCTCCACAGGCACGGACCGGGTGAAGCTGCACTTCGAGATTCGCCGTCAGGGCAAACCCGTGGACCCCTTGCAATACCTGCCACCTCGTTGATCGACCGCCGCATCCCGCGTGGGTGAGCGGGCTTGGACGTCCCAAGGATATGGATTCGTCCGGGCTTGTTGTCGAACTCAGCAAGGGATAACGACATGGCACTCAAAAAAGAAGGGCCGGAGTTTGACGTGGATGACGAGCTGCTGCTTCTGGAGCCCGCCATCACATTCGACGAGTCACTTGCCGAAGAGCAGGTCTCACTTCAGGTCACCGGCAAGGCAAGCTCGCTGTCATCGAAGCAGCACAAGCACATCGATTACAGCCGCGCGCTGGATGCCACCCAGCTCTACCTCAACGAAATCGGTTTTTCCCCCCTGCTGACTCCCGAGGAGGAGGTCCACTTCGCGCGGCTCGCGCAAAGGGGCGATCCCGCCGGGCGTCGGCGCATGATCGAAAGCAACCTGCGCCTGGTGGTGAAGATCGCCCGGCGCTACGTCAACCGCGGCCTGTCCCTGCTCGACCTGATCGAGGAAGGCAACCTGGGGTTGATCCGGGCGGTGGAGAAGTTCGATCCGGAACGGGGTTTCCGCTTCTCCACCTACGCGACGTGGTGGATTCGCCAGACCATCGAACGGGCCATCATGAACCAGACCCGCACCATCCGCCTGCCGATCCACGTGGTCAAGGAACTCAACGTCTACCTGCGCGCGGCCCGCGAGCTGACGCACAAGCTGGACCACGAGCCGTCCCCCGAGGAAATCGCCAACCTGCTGGAGAAGCCGGTCGACGAGGTCAAGCGCATGCTCGGCCTCAACGAGCGGGTGACTTCGGTGGACGTGTCCCTCGGCCCGGATTCGGACAAGACGCTGCTGGACACCCTGACCGACGACCGTCCCACCGACCCCTGCGAACTGCTGCAGGATGACGACCTGAGCCAGAGCATCGACCAGTGGCTGTCCGAGCTGACCGACAAGCAGCGCGAGGTGGTGATACGCCGCTTCGGCCTGCGCGGCCACGAAAGCAGCACCCTGGAAGAAGTCGGCCAGGAAATCGGCCTGACCCGCGAGCGGGTGCGGCAGATCCAGGTCGAGGCGCTCAAGCGCCTGCGGGAAATCCTGGAGAAGAACGGTCTGTCGAGCGACGCGCTATTCCAGTAAGGCACCACCCGTAGCGAAAAAAGCCCGGAGCATCCCTCCGGGCTTTTTCGTCTGTGGCGTACCTGCCGCGGTTCGCGCGCAGGGCGTGCTCGTGAATGCAGCGTAGGAGCGGACTCCGTCCGCGATTCCGTCGGCAAGGCCGGCGCCTGATCCGGCACGGCGATGGGTATCGCTTCGCTCGACCCATCCTACGAGGAGCGCTCCATACCTCCTCGCTGAAGCCGCATTGTAGGGCGCATAACGCCTACGGCGTTATCCGCCATTGTCCGCCGGTGTTGCGGCTAACGGCGGATAACCGCGAACGGTTATACGCCCAACGGAATTCCCGTTTCCCTGCCCGTTGGAGCAGGCGAGACAGCACTTTTTAAGTTTGGTTTTGTAAGCCATCGCTTACATATGCTGTGAGCCTTTGACGATTCGGCCTGCCGGCCAGGGGCTCTTTTTCCTGGTTTTTATAGCTAACTTATTGAATAAAAAGGATTTTATTTTTGACTGCACTCGACCTGCACATCGCCGGGTGCGACCCGCAGCCGCTTGCGGCGTTCGTACGGATGGCTAATATCACTCCTGCGTACAGGGAATGACGCAGGCCGACAGGGATGCCGGTCGGGACGTCGCGGGATGCGACTCATCAGGATGATGGGGTAGGGAAAAAAGGGCGGGCCATCCCGCCCCTTTTTTTGCCTGCGAAAAAGTGCCATCACAGATGGTACAAGGCCCGCGCTAGGCGGGCCTTGGAGGAAGCGGTCAACGCTCCAGGTGCTTGAGCTTGTCGGCGACGCCGTCCCACTCTTCCGCGTCCGGCAGCGAATCCTTCTTCTCGGTGATGTTCGGCCACACCTCGGCCAGATCCTTGTTCAGCTCGATGAATTCCTGCATGTTCTCCGGCACTTCGTCTTCGGAGAAGATCGCCTGGGCCGGGCATTCCGGTTCGCAGAGCGCGCAGTCGATGCACTCATCCGGGTGAATGACCAGGAAGTTCGGGCCTTCGTAGAAGCAGTCCACCGGGCAGACTTCCACGCAGTCGGTGTATTTGCACTTGATGCAGTTGTCGGTGACGACGAAGGTCATTTTCTAGTTCTCTCCTCAGGCGGGCGGCTAAGCGCGCGCGATTCTAGCAGCTTGTTCCGCTATCCGTCAGATTCGCGTCTTCCATGCATATAACAAATCGAGCGCCTGGCGTGGGCTCAGGTCATCGGGTTTGAGGCGTGCGAGCTCGTCGATCAGCGGGTGCGGCAGGCTGGCGAACAGGTCGCTCTGCATCGGCGCGGTGGGCTTGCCGGCCTCCTGGCGGGGCGCCTCGTGGGGCAGGCTGGTGGTCTCCAGGCGTGCCAGGTGCTCGCGGGCGCGCAGGATCACCGGGCCGGGCACGCCGGCCAGCTGCGCCACCGCCAGACCGTAGCTCTGGCTCGCCGGGCCGGGCAGCACGTGGTGCAGGAAGACGATGCGCTCGTTGTGCTCGGTGGCGTTCAGGTGCACGTTGGCCACCACCGGCTCGCTCTCCGGCAGCACGGTCAGCTCGAAGTAGTGGGTGGCGAACAGGGTGAAGGCGCGCAGGTGCGCCAGGTGCTCGGCGGCGGACCAGGCCAGCGACAGGCCGTCGAAGGTGCTGGTGCCGCGGCCCACTTCGTCCATCAGCACCAGGCTGCGGTCGGTGGCGTTGTGCAGGATGTTGGCGGTTTCGCTCATTTCCACCATGAAGGTGGAACGGCCGCCGGCGAGGTCGTCGGAGGAGCCGATACGGGTGAAGATGCGATCCACCAGCGACAGCTCGCAGCGCGCCGCCGGGACGAAGCTGCCGATATGCGCCAGCAGCACAATCAGTGCCGTTTGCCGCATATAGGTGGATTTACCGCCCATGTTCGGACCGGTGATCACCAGCATGCGGGTGTCTTCGTCAAGCTTCAGGTCGTTGGCCACGAAGGGCGTTTCCAGCACCTGCTCCACCACCGGGTGGCGGCCCTGCTCGATGAGGATGCCCGACTCCTCGACGAAGCGCGGGCGGTTCAGGTCGAGGTTCAGCGCGCGCTCGGCCAGGTTGGCCAGCACGTCCAGTTCGGCCAGGGCGGCGGCGGTGTCCTGCAGCGGCGCCAGCTGGGCGATCAGCAGTTCCACCAGTTCCTCGTAGAGCTGCTTCTCCCGCGCCAGGGCGCGGCTCTGGGCGGACAGCGCCTTGTCCTCGAAGGCCTTCAGCTCCGGGGTGATGAAGCGTTCGGCGCCTTTCAGCGTCTGCCGCCGCTGGTAGTCGGCCGGCGCCTGCTCGGCCTGCATGCGCGGCAGCTCGATGTAGTAGCCGTGGATGCGGTTGTAGCCGACCTTCAGGCCCGACAGCCCGGTACGTTCCTTCTCGCGGATCTCCAGGTCCATCAGGTACTGGCCGGCGTTCTCGCTGAGGGTCTGCAGCTCGTCCAGCTCGGCATCGTAGCCGCGCTTGATGACGCCGCCGTCGCGGATCACCGCCGGCGGGTTGTCGATGATCGCCCGGGCCAGCAGCTCGGCCAGTTCCGGGTAGGTGCGGATGCTCGCGGCCAGCTCGCCCAGGTGCGGGGCCTCCAGCTCGGTCATGCCGCGCTGCAGCTCCGGCAGGGCGGCCAGGGCGTCGCGCAGGCGCGCCAGGTCGCGCGGGCGGGCGTTGCGCAGACCGATACGGGCGAGGATGCGCTCGACGTCACCGATTTCCTTCAGCTGTGGCTGCAGGGTCTCGAAGCGGTAGCGTTCCAGCAGGCAGGCGATCGACTCCTGGCGCGCCTCCAGCACGGCGCGGTCGCGCAGCGGGCGGTTCAGCCAGCGGGTCAGCAGGCGGCTGCCCATGGCGGTCTGGCAACGGTCCACCACCGATTGCAGGGTGTTGTCGCGGCCGCCGGAGAGGTTGGTGTCCAGCTCCAGGTTGCGGCGGCTGGCGCCGTCGAGGATGACGGTGTCGTCCAGGCGCTCGTGGCGCAGGCTGCGCAGGTGCGGCAGGGCGGTGCGCTGGGTTTCCTTGGCGTAGGCCAGCAGGCAGCCGGCGGCGCCGATGGCCAGGGTCAGGTCCTGGCAGCCGAAGCCCTTCAGGTCCTGGGTGGCGAACTGCTGGCAGAGGCTCTTGAACGCCGAGTCGCGGTCGAAGTCCCAGGGCGCGCGGCGGCGCACGCCGCGGCGCTTCTCCGCCGGCAGGCCGGCGGGCCAGTCGTCGGGGATCAGCAGTTCCGCGGGGTTCAGGCGCTCGAGCTCGGCCAGCAGGGTTTCCCAGCCGCGGATTTCCTGGACGCTGAAACGGCCGCTGGTGATGTCCAGCACCGCCAGGCCGAACAGCCGCTCGTCGCCGAGCAGGGCCGCCAGCAGGTTGTCGCGGCGCTCGTCGAGCAGTGCCTCGTCGCTGACCGTGCCGGGGGTGATGATGCGCACCACCTGGCGTTCCACCGGGCCCTTGCTGGTAGCCGGGTCGCCGATCTGCTCGCAGATCGCCACCGACTCGCCGAGCTTGACCAGCTTGGCCAGGTAGCCCTCCACGGCATGGAAGGGAATGCCGGCCATGGGAATGGGCGTGCCGGCGGACTGGCCGCGGGTGGTGAGGGTGATGTCGAGCAGCTTGGCAGCCTTCTTGGCGTCCTCGTAGAACAGCTCGTAGAAGTCGCCCATGCGGTAGAACAGCAGTTGTTCCGGATGCTGTCTCTTCAGCTTCCAGTACTGTTGCATCATCGGGGTGTGAGCCGCGAGCCCATCGCCATTGGGCTCCGGGAAGGTCTGTCTTTTTGACATAGGGGTATTTGTCTAATACTCAGCGCACTTTGATGGGCATTGTCGGGGCCTGAGCGATCTTCGGCAACCGCCCGCGGAGGTATCGCGCCGTCATCTTAGGATCGGAATGGCCGCCAAGGGTTTGGGCGTTCTTGCCTTCCTTGTCGGCATCCGTCAAGGACTTCGCCCTGATGTCGTGGATGGTAACGTCGGTGATACCCGTCCTCTCGCGCAGCACTCTGAAGGCCATCTTCACCGTGGCGTAGCTGACGGGCTTGCCGGCGCGCGAGCAGAACAGCGTGAGGGTGCGGACCTTTCGTGGCAGCGCCTTTGCCCGGGCAATCACCTCTTCGAGGTCTGGCGTCATGGCCACTATGAGCTTGGCGCCAGTCTTCTGCTGGGTGAACGCCACGCCATCCGGGGAGATGTCACTCAGGTGGATGGACAGCACGTCGCTGATGCGCTGGCCGGTCAGGTAAGCCATTTCGAGGATGCACCTGATGTAAGGGCTGGCCGCATTGAGCAAAGCCGCGAACTCCCCGTCCGTGATGTAGCGATCGCGCCTTCCCTCCTCGTGGCGGCTAACCCCAACGCAGGGGTTCGAGTCCACCTCCTGCCACTCCAGCCCATAGCCGAAGATGATCCGGGCAACGGACAGAATCCGGTTACACATGTTTGGCGTGTCTACCAGGTCCGCCTTCACCGCCGCGATGTGCTTCGGCATGACCTGCTTCGGGTTGAACTCGGCGAAGATATCCTTCAGGCGCTCCGCCGCCGCTTCATACTGCAGCACGGTGTTGGCCGCCAGCTTCTTCTTTTTGAAGTGGTACTTCGTGGCTCGGTCGATCAGGTCCGGCATGCCTCCCTGAGTTGCCTGCGACATTTTGCGGGCATACTCCAGAAGCGATTCCTGGTAGTCCTCGCCTAGGCGCAACCACTTTCCTTTTCGCACCAGGTAGTAGGCCCCGTGCTTGTGGTACATGCATTGCGGCAAGTGCCGGTCCTTCTTTCTCGGGCGCATGCCTCCCTCCTCACGAGCCCGTCAAGCGCAGGCGCGGCTCTTTCTTTTGCTGCTGATTTGATCCTAGCCGGGAAAGCACAACCTCCCGCAGAACCTTGGGGCGACCATCGGCGCCGACCACGTAGCCGAAACGATGCTCGTCGAGCCAGCGAATTTGCGCGCTGGCACGGGTGCGCCCGGTCAGGTCGGCCACTTCTTCAGGTGTCATGAACATGGCAATACCTCATCGCGCCGCTGGTGCGGCGATGGTGGAATGGTGATCAGAACTTGGGCTGCAGGTAGAACCAGCGACCGCGGATGAACTCGGCGCGCTCGGCCCGAGAAGGCCAGCGCTGGCCGATGGCGCCGCACTTGCTGCAGCGGATGTGCAGGGGTGTCGTGAAGGTCCAGACGTGGCGGCCTGGAGGGCAGGGTGGCTCGCTCATCTCCCGCCTCCTTCCAGGGCTGCGTCGATAATCCGGTCGATCTCGTCGCAATGGTCGTAGATGTCATTCGGGTGGCTGCCGTTCTTCACGCCGCTGACCATGTTCACGAGGTCGCGGGTGAGAGGACGGATGTTTCCATCCACTTCGGCATGCACGGCCTGGAGGGCAACCTGCATCTGCTCAATCCGCTCCTTCATGAGCCATATCTTGTTCTCGTGCAGGTGCTGCCATGCCTGAAGAGCTGCATCTTGCTCGCCGATCCAGTGAGTGGCATCGTCCTTCAGCCATTCATCGAACGACTCGTAAACGATCTCCTTGAACCACTTCTTGTAGTGCTCGGCTATTTCTTGCTGTCGCACTTCAAGCCTTCGCAGCCGCTCAACCTCGGCAATCAGCCAGAGGATGGCCTGGGGGTTAGCAGCGCTGCGGAACTCAGTGATGGCCGCCGAGTGTTCAAGACTGGGGGTTCCGTGCAGTGCAGAAGCCCGTTCCGCCAACTCCTTCAGCTTGGTGAGGTCGGTCATGGCCGAATCTCCAGGGCACCCTTGAGCAGCCAGCGGGCCAGACGCTCACGCCATGTCATATACCGGGACTTGCCGCGCGCATTGGTTATCAGAAGACCAGGGAAGTCCTCGGACACGCGCACCGCATGCCTGTCTAGAGCGTGCGACGCCTCATGCAGGACGTGCTTCGCCTCGGCCTCATGCTTCGGTCCGTTGTAGCTAAGGCACTGGGCGGCACCCTGGCACTTGCTGGCCAGTTCGGATTCATAGGAAATTTCGTCAGGCATGGCAATGCCTCCCATATGGGTGTGCGGTTAAGGGGACGGGTTAGCGCTGGAGAAGTGCCGCGGCGATCACCATAGGCTCGGCGTGCCCCGCGAGGCCTTCCTCGTCGGCGTCGATCACGGCGTCGTAGAGCTGTTGCAGAACGGAGCGCGGCACCAGCACCTGGTCGTCTGGAATAGCCAATTCCGCAGGGCGCCCGCCATGTGGGGAGCACATTCCGGGCGTCTGACAGTGCATCATGGTCTTGCGACAGATCAGCTCAGCCATGGCCGCCTTCCTCCTTGCGCTCGAAGTAGAACACAACCGCCGCGCCAGTCTCCTGGATCAGACCGTATGCCTTGGCCAGGCGATAGATCGGGTGGTAGGCGTTCAGGCTGTTGACGTGACCTCCGAGCCATTCCCGCCAGGCTTCCAGTGGCATGCTTCCCTTGCTGATATTGCAGGGCGGGCAGGCAGGCATCATGTTGTCCATCCGATGGCGTTCCGGCCGCTCGGCCGGCTTCACCTTCTCGCAGCCACCCCAATTGCGCACGACCGGTTCGTAGTGATCGGCGTGCCAGCGCTCGGGCAGCTCGCAACCGCAGTACGCGCACAGGCCACCGAACTTCTCCCGCAGCTCAGCGCGCTGCGCCTTGGTCAGTTTCATGACCGGCCTCCTTCCCTTCGTCGATCAGGGCGCTCGGCATGATTGTGTCCAGCGCATCACGACAGGACGGCAGGCCGTTGGCAGCTGAGTCGTGGAGATCGATGTTCAGATGTCCGAGCATCAGGCGGTTCACGTTGTGATTGACGATCACCTGCCACCGATAGGTCGTGCCGTACTTGGCATTCAGGGCGGAATTCAACTGGTCGAGCCGGTCGAGCCGTGCCTTGTCCTTGCGCAGGGCTGCGATTTCCTCAATGAGCGCCTTGTTCTCGGCTTCGAGCTTGGCGTAGCTGCCCGACTCGCGTACCTCATAGCCAAGCTCAGAAAGTCGGTTCAGGATCGTTGTGGCGATACGATTTCCATGCTGCTCATTCATCGCACACCCCGTCGCACCATGCGTGGTCAATTCCGTCCCCCTCCGCCGGCTGAGGCGCAGCGGCGAGCATGGCATCCCAGCAAACCCCAGCGTAGACGTACAAGGACTGACTCCCGTTGCGCTGGGCCTCGGCCATGGCATTCATGCCGGCTTGCAGCATGGCTTCGGTCGGTTTCTCCGGCACCTGCCCAGCCTGGGCGACCGGGGCTCGCGCGTTCCACTTCGCAGCCACATCCGGTTCGTTGGCGCCGAGCATTTCGAAGTCGCAGTTTTCGCACTCAGCGGCCCAGCCCTTCTTAGCGAAGCGGTAGCAAATAGGCTTCGCACCGCAGAACGGGCACGGTTTCAGTTCTATGCTCATTTTTATTTATCCTTTTCAGGCTGGGCGGCCGGGGCGGCGTAGAGCGCCATTCCGTCCTTGATATGCGGATCACCTACAAGCTGCACGACAGGATCCCCGTCGATTCGGTACAGCAGACAGAACGGCCCCTGCTGCTCCATCGCTGCCAGCCTGGCCTGGGCGGCGTCGCGCTCGGCTGACAGCTTGAGAATTTCATCGGCAAGAATCCCGACACATGCAAGCCGTGCGGCATCGATGCGCTTATGCTGGGCGATGGTCATCAGCGGCTCTCGGCGTACAACGCTGGCCTGCGGACCGTACTCCTTTTGCAGTCCCTCCTCCGACATGGCGGACAAGGCCGGCGTGACGCGGATGCCGCCCTGATCGCGGTCGCGCCATTCGTTCAGGAACGCCACCACCTCTGGCCGCTCCAGTTCCAGCTCCGGTGCGGTGGATAAGCGGCTGGCGAGCGCATGGCGCAACAAATTCACTGCGCCGCACGAACCTCGGTCGTCGCCATTGCATCGAGCAATGAAGTCGTCAATCTCATCGAGTGCTTGCTGAATCTCGTCTTGATTCGGGCAGCCGATTACAGGAGGGTTTGCGCCAGAGCAATCACCGCCGCAGCGCTCGCAGCCCAGCTCCGGCACCGGGGAGGGTTGCGCCAGGGCGGCGCGGGCTTGCCATGCCATCCAGCGTCCCTTCAATGGCTCGCCGCCGGGCCATTGCATGCGGTGCCATGCCTCAAACGCCTCCCGCTCCCCCTGCGCGCCCTCTGCCTGCTGCCGCACAGATGCCGCAATTTCCTCGCACGCATCGGCCCAAGCATCCCCCTCCAGGTTCTCCAGCCAGTCGCAGGCGTCGCTCTGCCGGCCGGCGAGGCCGGCGCCGCTGTACAGCATCACTGCCTTGCGCGCCTGGATATCGGCATAGGCCTCGATCACGTCACGAATATACTCGCGGTCGTCCGGCAGGTAGCCGGCGAGCATTTCCTCAAGGGCGATGGTGGTGCCGTGCTTCGGGAGCCGGATGGATTCCAGCGCGCCCGGGCTGTTCCAGTGGCATTGGGCAGCAGTGTGCCCTCCCGCACCGCAGAGGGTGCAGGCTTGTTGTTCGGTCATGATGTCAGGCCTCGAAGTCAGCGGCGCTCAGTACGTAGGGGATGGAGTTCTTCACCCGGTAGAAGGGCGGATGGGAGCAGTGCTTGCGCATCCATTCCTTCAGCAGCTGATCCAGTTCTGCTTCTGCCTCCTTGCTGACGTCAGGCCAGCCATCGGCGTGGTCGCCCGCATCGTCGTAGGCGCGCTCGCCGATCAGCCCGATGACGTCGTCAGCGTCGATGTAGCTGGAAGGGTCAGGCGTGACGGCTTCACCCCGGAAAACGACATCACCAGGCTTCAGCTCGTCGTTGTCGTTGAGCAGTTCTGCCAGCTCGAAGCAGGTGAAGTCCTCATCATTGGCCGACCAGCATTCACCGGTCCGGGTCTGTTGTTCGGTCATGGCTTATTCCTTGGCGGGGTATATGCGGGTGTCGCGCTCGCCCTGCGCGGCGGCGATAGCGGCCTGGTGGAGCTGGCGGGCGTATTCGTGCATCTGGTCGGGGTAGAGCAGGGCGCCCAGGCGGGGCAGTCCGCTGACTTCGGCGATGGGGTTGCCCTGCTGGTCGAGGCGGTGCTCGACGGTCAACTGGATGGGTTGCATTGTGCGGGCTCCTTTCCATTGGCTGTTCGAACATAGTCAGCTGCATCGAGGATCTCCACGTACTTGATGGTGAGGGCGCCGCGCGGGTCGACTAAACCTTCCCGCATGCCGGCGACGCTGAAGGCCTGGCACGGGGTTCCGGCAATGAACACTGGCGGCGCCGGGATTGCACCGGACAGGATGCGCCCGACCAGCTTGGTCATGTCGCCGTGGTTGGGTACCTGCGGGTGGCGGTGTGCCAGGACAGCCGAGGGGAACGGCTCGATCTCGGCGAACCACTTCGCCTCAAACCCAAGCGACTCCCAGGCAACGCTCGCGGCTTCAATGCCGCTGCACATCGACGCGAATTCGGTAGTCATGCCGCGCTCCGATTCGGCTGCGCGCCGTAGGGCATCCACCCGATCTTCGGCGCCTTGGTCTTCTTGTCGATGATGGGGTTTCCCTTCTCATCGGTGAGGGTGACGCGCGCCTTGATGTGCATGTCCCGGCACTTCAGGGTGCGCCGCGCCAGGTGGATGAAGTCGTCGGCGTACTGAGGCGAGTCGAACAGGGGGCTGAGCTGCTTGGTCTTCGTGCTCTCCATGATCTCGTCGGCGCGCTTCTCGCAGAGCGCGAGCCATTCGGTCATGGGGATACCGAATTCGCCGAGCGGGGTTTTCCTGGTGATCTTCACGGTCTTCCTGGCCTCTTCCAAGGCCACATCCCGGGTCATTCCGAATACGGCGAAGGTACTCATAGGGACACCCACTTGTTGGATTGGTCGTAGTAGCCGCGCCAGTGCTGGTAGCTGAAGCGGAGCGTTCCCGGGGAGCACAGCCAGGCCATGTTCAGCGGGCCGCCCTGCAGCAGGTAGGGAACCTTTCGAGACGAGATGCGAGGCCGGCGAAGCCTCGGTCGCGCCAATGAGACGCGCTTGATTCGCGGGATTGTCGTGAGCTTCATTGGTCCTCCCTGTCGAGGGCAGCGGCTTCGCGCCGCCCCTCTTGCTCGAGCCTGCGCGCCACGCTTTCGCTGATCGTGATTTCGTGGCGCGGGATGGCGAGGAACTGCGCGGCGCCCTCCGGGCCCAGGGCGTGGACGTTGAGAACCAGCAACTGCACGGCCTCGGCCTTCTGCTCGATGTCGGCCCAGCGCATCAGGTCGTCCAGCTTGGCGAGTACGCCGGGGCGAACCCGATGCCGCAGCTCCTCCTCGCCGACCTCGGCGCGCTTCGCTGCGGCCTTGGCGGAGCGCTCCTGTTGCGTCTTGGCCATCAGCCTTCCATCCCGATGTCATCACGGGCCCGCTGCTCCAGTTCGCGGGCCCACTCGCAGGCCGCGCCGTGGGTGCGGCGGAAGCCGCGCACCTTGCCGGTGGCGCTCTCGACGATGTGGAAGAATCCGCGGCCGACCGGCTTCACCTGGTACAGCGGCACCTCGACGGCCAGGCGGCGGCGGATGGCGAACGCATCGCGCGCGGCGGCGGTCTGGCGGAGCAGGTCGGCCAGCGGCTGCTGGCGGGGGATCAGCTGTTGCATGGCGTTTTCCTCGGTTGGGTGGCTTCCTTTCGGCAGCACTCGATCGCGCGGCTGGTCGCCGGTGGGCTCCGCGGGGAGTGCTGTCGGAAGGAAACTGGAAGGGAAGGAGGAAAGGCCAGGTCGCCCCGGCCTTTCGGTCTCACGAACACCGCCGTACGTGAGTGATTCAAGGCGCGCCCGGCGCTGTTGCCGAACTACCTGGGTTGAAGGTCTACATGGCTGCCACTCCTCCTGCAGGGGTTACTGGTAGGTCTTGGTCAGCGAGCCGCTGACCGACTTGCCTCGGCCCAGGACCACCCTCGCCAGCGCGGCGCGGTCCTGGTGTGAATGGCTGGCCTGGCGCAGTAGGCCGAAATAGCTGTTGGCGACGGTCCGCATTTCCTCCGGCGGCGCCGCGGCTACTCGCCGAAGCGCCTCCTTCGCGGTCCGCTTCCTGGTAGTGCGTCGCCAGGGCTTGATAACGTGCCCGACGAAGTCGACGCCGCGCTCAATGGGCTGCAGGATGGTCTTCTTCGGGTTGAGCTTGGCGCCCAGGCTGGGCAGGAATACCTCGATCGCTTCGCGCCACTCGTTGAGCTGCTGCGGCGACTCATGCAGCAGCAGGAAGTCGTCGACGTACCTGATGTAGTGCCGCGCGCGCAGCCGGTGCTTCACGAACTGATCCAGGTCGTTCAGGTAGATGTTCGCGAATGCCTGGCTGCTCAAATTTCCGATCGGCAGGCCCAGATGCGCCGGTTGGGAGGCAAGTTGCTTGTGCTGTGGAACCTTGTTGAAAAGCCTGGGCGAGCTGCGCACCTCGTAGTCGGTCCGTGGATCGTGCCAGAGGATCTGCAGTGCAAGGCGCCGCCACCAGGTGTCATCGATCAGGCGCACCAACTGGTTGCTGAGCACGCGCTTGTCGATCGTGACGAAGAAGTTCGCCAGGTCCAGCTTGAGGTAGTGCGCCGGGCGGCTCCAGTTCTGCGTCACGCTCCGTATCTTGCTTTCGAGCCGCTCGGCGGCGTACAGCGTGCCGCGGCCCGGGATGCAAGCGCAGCTGTCGACGACGAACTTTGCTTCGATGCCGGCGCCGACCTGGTTGTAGAGCAGGTGATGCACTATGCGGTCGCGGAATTCTGCGGCCCACACCTCGCGATGCTTCGGCCGGGTGACGACGAAGCAGATGCTTCGGCCAGGCCGGTAGGTACCGGCCAGCAACTCGTCGTGCAGATCCAGCAGGTTCTCCTCGAGGTTCATCTCGAAGTGCCGTGCGCTGTTGGTGTTGCGCTTGTGGCGCCGGCAGTCGAAGTAGGCCTGGGCCAGGTCTTCGAAAGTGAAGGGTGCAACCATCAAATCTGCGGACGGGGCGGGCGACGCGCTCGTTGTTCTTGTCGTTGTTGTTCTGCCAGCCATCTTCGAAGTCCATGTTGTAGGCGTTGTTGGCGGAGTGCTGCGACCTATCGTGCTATCCACGTCGCCCGGCCGATCACTCAGCAGGGAAACTGCGCCAGGCCTCGCCGGATTACCGGTGGTCCCTGTGGGTGCGCATGGCGGTGCCCGACCGGGCAGCGGCACGACCAGATTTGGCGCGCAGGCGAGAGGGCCGTAACCCTCAGGCAGCGGGCGCGGTTGCGGCTTTCTTCCAGGCGTTGGCCTGGCGGCCGATGGAAGCGGTGAGCTTCATGGCCTGGGCTTGCTGCGGGACGCTGATGAAGCGTTCATTCGCCATCGCGCGCAGCAGCAGGTTGATCTTCCAGATGCTCTGGAGCAGCTCATCAAGGAGCGGGCGACGGTTGCGATCCATGTTGGCTCGGCCGATCAGCACCAGGACCTCCAGGGCCTCATCGCGGAGCTTGCCGCCGATGAGTTGCTTCATGTCGCGCGGGATGTGCCGAACCAGCTTGAGCACGACGCCGAACAGCTCCTCGGCACTGCGGTGGATCTCGAGTTCGGTGTGCAGCGCCATCCCGGCTACCTCGAAAAGCGAGGGCGCTGACGCGCCCATGAATGAAGGATTGAAGAACTAGATGAATTTTCTGCGGACGGGGCGGGCGACGCGCTCGCCGCCCTTGCCGAGGTAGTCCTGCCAGCCATCTTCGAAGACCAAAGTGTAGGCGTAGTCGGCGGAGCGCTGCGTGCTCGACCAGTGATATCCCTCGCTGAACAGTTCGGGAACGTTCGCCTCGGCGATCTGGTACTCGCGACGGGAGCCAAGGTAGAAGTCGGCATGTCCATCGGCGGTGTATCCCGAGGCCAGCTTCGCCGCCGGGTGCTCCTCGCTGTCGGCTAGCAGGGCCCGGGTGTTCGCAAGGCCGTCGCTGGCACTGTCGGCGCCCTCGGTCTCGTGCCCGTAGCCACCATAGGCGGCGCGGAACTCCGCAGCGGGGCCGCCGGCCACGATCAGGTAGTAGTCGCGACCGCCATTCTCGCCGCGTACCAGGCCGGCGTTGTGGCCGCCCTCGCCGGGCCAGTAGGCGCCGAGCGGCGGGATGCTGTTGGCCGGTTCGAGGGTGCTGAACACGGCGTCGCGAATCGGTTCGATCGCCAGGTCGGGGCCGAAGAAGTTGATGGTCAGGCTATCCAGGCGCCGGATATTCAGCGCGGGCAGTTGCTTCGCTTGCATGGGATGTCCTCGGTGGAATAGGGCGCAGGCGGCCGGCGCTTGCCCGGCATGCTTCTGGTCTGGCCGCGGTGGGAGCGGCCCCGCGAATCGCCTGCTGGAGAAAGGAATGAAGGAGTGAATTACTGGAGGATGAGCACGCTGCGGACGGGGCGGGCGACGCGCTCGCCGTCCTTGCCGCTGGTGGTCTGCCAGCCAACTCCGAAGTCCATGGTGTAGGCGGTGTAGGCGGAGTGCTGCGCACTGAGCCAGTAGAAGCGATCCTCGCGCAGGTCGGTGATCAGGCCGGCGTGCTTGGCCGCCATCAGCAGTTGGCCCTCCAGCGGAGCGGCGATGTGCGCGCCCAGTTCCAGGACCTTCTTAGCCAGCTCGCTGCCGGCCTCGGCCATGGCGCGGGTGTTGGCCAGGCCGTCGACGTAGTGGGTGAGCACGTCCAGGCCGTACTCGCCCCAGGCGCCTTCCAGTTCGTACTCGGGGCCGAGCATTACCAGGGCGCGCTCCTGGGCGTTCACCCAGTAGCGTTCAACGAAGGTGCCGCCGGCCAGGGGCTGGCCGCGGGCGGGAAGTTCTGCGGCGGAAATGCTGGTGATGATCTCGGTCATGGTGCTGTCCTTGTGCTCGACTGGGCGTAAAAAGGCCCGGCCGGAGCCGGGCAATACGAAGGGGGTGTTGATGCTCGTCGCATCCCACTGCCGCCTCGTGGAAGCGGCAGGAGGTTGCTCACTGC
Source organism: Pseudomonas sp. RW407 (assembly GCF_003176655.1). Taxonomy (NCBI): domain Bacteria; kingdom Pseudomonadati; phylum Pseudomonadota; class Gammaproteobacteria; order Pseudomonadales; family Pseudomonadaceae; genus Pseudomonas; species Pseudomonas sp. RW407. Next base: position 395,820 of record NZ_QGSL01000088.1, read on the forward strand.
AGGACGCGCAGTTCGCTGCGGGGGATCCACTGCTGATCCACCCGGACCATGCAGCCGATGAAGGCCGCATAGCGGGTGTCGCGGTTGGTCTGGTAGCCGTACCAGGAGCAGGCGCCCCAGGCGATGGCGCGCAGCACCAGCCAGCCCAGCAGGATGGCCACCGCGGCGCCGAGGGCTGCGGCGATGGCCTTCCGGCGGGCGGCCCGCATTACAGGTAATCCTTCAGGCGGACGTTCAGCTTGCCGGCGGCGCGCTCGAGGACGGCCACCTCGGCCGGCTCGATCTCGCCATCGGCCTCGGCGATGGTCAGCATGAAGTTGATCACCGTCTCGGCGTCGCCCGGGGTGTGCGCCAGGTCGGCCAGCTCGCGCTCGGCGTTCATGCGGATGATGCGCGGGCCGCCCTCGTTGAAGTCGCTCTTGGCCTTGTCGATCAGGTTGCCCAGCTCGGTGCCGAAGCCCTGCAGCTTGGGCTCGTTGCGCAGCAGGCGGTCGATCTTGTCCAGCTCCTGCTGCTCGATCTCGCCGTCGGCGGCGGCCACGTAGAAGCAGCCGTAGACGATCGCCTGGAGCAGATCGCGGTTTTCCAGTTTCGCCATCGCGGCGCGGGCCTCGCGGCCTTTGCCGAACAGCTTCTTGAATCCGAACATGGTGCGTCCTCGTTGTGGGTGGTGGCGATGCTCTGCGCATCCCGAAGCACCCGGCGCGCCAGGTGCTTGAGGATGGTCAGGCGGCGCGTACCTTGGAGGGGCGGGCCTTCAGCTCCTTGCCGTCGACTGCGACGACCAGGTAGAGACCGCCGCCGCGGCCGGTGCCCAGGTTGGTGGTGCCGACGAAGCTGCCGCGCTTCTCGGCGCCACGCGGGTTGGTGAGGATGACGGCCTGGCCTTTCTTGAAGTCGCTCATGGGGTTTCCTTGTGGTTGGGGATGGCGCTCTCCGATGCGCCCTGGCTGGGCCAGGGGATCGGGTTCAGTCCAGCCCGGTTTCCGGCGGCGCCTCGCGGAAGACGGCGGCGATGCGCTCGAAGGCCTGGGCCATTTCCTCGCGCCGCTCCTGCGACTTCGGCAGCCAGAAGGTGACGGCGCTGCGGTCGTCATCCGCCGGCGGGTGATGCAGGCGCTCGCTGCTGTGCAGGATCAACTGGGCGGCGTGGTAGACGACGCCGGTGTTCGATTCCTTCACCACGGTGATGACCTCGCTGGTCAGCTCCTGGCTGTAGACGTTGATGCGCATTGGTGCCTCCTGGTTGTCATCCCGCTGCACCCGGTCGCCCAGGTGCAGAAGTGATGCTTACAGCTGGGGAGCGTCGCGGTTCGGGCCGCCGCGCTGCGGCGCCTGCACCTGGGCGGCGGTAACGCCGTCGCCGATGACCTCGATGCGGCCCTCGTCGAACCACTGAGCGCCTTCGATCTTCCCGTCGCGCGCCGGCGGAACCAGGCTGTACTGGTCGCAGCCGGTCAGGTACTGGCAGCGGCCGGTGATGATTCCCTCGAATCCGGTGATCTTGTCCCGGCCCTTCTTTCCAAGCTCGATCATGGTTTCTGCCTCAGAAGAAAGTCGGCTGAGCGACTGCGCGCGTCAGCGCCATCAGGCCGGTCTGGAGGTCCTTCTTCGCGATCGCGGCCCAGCGGCGCGGGCCGGCCGCATCGAGGCGCTCGACCTCTTCATCGGTCTCCATGCTGTTGGCTTTCTCAACCTGAATGCCGATGTGCTCCTCGACCTTGTCGATCAATTGGGCGAGCCGTGGGCCGAATTCCTTGATCTCGTTCATCAGGTCGATCTCGTTCTGGCTGAGTTCGCGGTAGCCGCTGATTTTCCGGTGCTGGTTGTCCACGGTGATTCCTCTGCTGGTGATTTCCCGGATGCCCCTGTCTCCAAGGGCATCGAGGAAATCGGTGTTGCCGCCCTACATCCGCCGGGCCGCGGTGCGCATCGCATGCGGGTCATTCGCTCGGTTCGGGCATTTCGCCCTCGATCAGCCGTCTCCAGTCGCCCTGAGTACCTAAGGGTCGCCTTCGCGTTGGCAGGCTTTCCTCGATCGCCTGTCTGATCGCCGGTCGCCGCAGAGGCGATGCGTTCTGTTGTTGATGGTGCCCACCCGACTTTCTGTCGCCCCACGGGTGGTGGCCGGGGCTGCCTCGCCACCTGGTGGTGGCTAGCTGTTCATGGCGCGGGTTGTTAAAGAGCGGTGCCCGGGTGGGCTGCCAGAAGTTCAAGCTGGCTTGAGAAAATGAAAGCACGCTTTAATTTTAAATGCAAGGCAGCTTGAACTTATTTTATGTACTGTATATCCATACAGTCACCGCAAGGAGAGCCAACATGGCAAAGCAGAAGAGAGGGGCAGCAGATCAGGACCGCGCGGGAATGACCGGCGTAGACCGGCTGCGCCTGAGGGTGTCAGCGATGATCAATAGCCCGAAGGCCCAGGCCGACCGCCGAGCGACGATCTGGAAGCTGGACAGCGACACGGACCTGGCGTGGCGCCAGGTGCTGGAAGAGCTGGCCGAGACGGACGGCCTGGAGATGATGCGGAACGAAGATGGGACGGTGCTGCTGACGTGGCAGCCGTCAGAGGAGGAGGGCGCCGAGACCGGCGGAGAGGAGGCCTACGCCGAGGAGATGGTGGTGCAGCACCTGCATGAGGAGGTGGCGCCTTTCTGAGAACCGGGTCCAGAAGCGAAGAGCCCCGCGTCTGCGGGGCTCAATTTATGCCGTGGCTGTTTGTGCCTTTATCGGTGCGGCCTGGGATGTGTCCCAGTTGATCCACTGAGCTGTTGCTCTCACCCACCATGGTAGCGGGATGTAATGATCCACCAGGTCTTCCTGATCGTATATGGAGCTTAGAACGTCGTTGCGCACCATAAGCTCCAGTGCGTCCATGTGTGGCGGCTCGTCCGCTTCAATACGTCGAATAGCGGACCACGTTTCGCGTATCACCTTTTCGGATGGCCTGCTTTCCGATTGGAGGCGTTCGTCCAGTTCGAGGTAGCGCTTACGCAGGTCACAGTGCAAGGCAAACCTCTGACCTGTGCCCACGATCAATTCGAGCGCAGAGAAGAATGCGACAGTCATGCCGCAGGCGACACTGACGTACGTGGGGAGGGTGGATATGAATGTGACCGCCGAAGCCGAGCCGAGAAATACTCCGACGAACGCAGTGAACCTACTCCAGCGCTGAAAAAAAGCAGCTCGGCGAAGGTTGTAACGCACGTTGCGCTGAATGTAAAAATTCAGCTCGTGGAGTTTTCGATCTACTTCGGCGGTTTCCATTATTGCCTCGGTCTTGGGGGTGGAGGGCAGGGCCTGCTCTCCTGAATGGTCGTGTCGCCGCCGTAATCCTTTCGATTCCATCCATCTTCGGCGGGCTTTCCGCGATCACGGTTTGGAGTCGGCTCTGCAGGCGGCGTCTGGCGCCCTTTGTCTTTTTCGCTCATTTAGCATAGCTCCTTTGCGGTTACAACTTCTTGGGTTGTTAGTATTCAAACGAGGTGCGCGTTCCACACCAGAAGCACCCTGGCATGGATATAGGTCTCATCCATGCGGATGGACCGGTCCTTGTGCTTCTTGTTGTCCGAGATCATCTCGAAGTGGTCGGCATCCTGGACCTGCAGGCGCTTGATGTAGAGGTGGCCCTGCCAGGTGAACAGGTAGATCCCGTCGCCGGTGAACTGCTGGATGCTGATATCGACGATCAAGGGATCGCGGTGCTTGATGGTGGGCTCCATGGACTGGCCCCAGCCGTGCACCATCTTGAGGTGGTTCGGATCGTCGTAGGTGACGCCCAGCTCGCGCAGGTGCTTCTCACTGACCTTCACGTCGCGGAGCATCTCTGCATAGTCGGCCGGCACCTGGCCGCCGCCCATTGCACCGCGGATGTCGTAGCGCGCGATGCTGATTTCGTCGCCGACCAGGCCGACTGGCCGGGAGAAGTCGGCGACGATGACGTTGGTCGCCTGCTGCGTTGAGTTCGCTGGCTCTTCTGCTACCGCCAAAATCCGCTGGCGCGCCTCGGCGTTGAGCATCTTGCCAGGCTTGCTGCCGAGCATCTCGCGCACCAGGTCGGCAGTTGTCTTCATCTTCCCTGTAGTCGCCTCCGCTTGCGGCGCTTCCCCTTTGCCCGAAAGAAGCCAGTCGACTGTTGTGTCGTATTCCTCGGCTAGCGCCAGCAGGTGCTCGTTCTTGATGTTCGATGTTGATCCATCAAACCACTGGCTGACTGCCTGATAGCTGATATCGCAAACGCGCGCCAGCGTCGGCTTGACGCTTCGAGGCTTAACGCCCCGAAGGCTCATGAGATGGGAGATGCGATCGATTACGTCGGTCATGCGCAGGACTCTACAAGCCTACTTGTGAAGGATGCTTGATAAGTAAATTCAAGCGTGCTTGAATTTGCGGCAAGCAAAGGAGGTCGGCATGACCAAGACGCAAGCCATCGAGCACTTCGGCTCTATTTCCGCGCTGGCCAGGGCCCTCAAGGTTTCCTACGAGGCGGTTCGTCAGTGGGATGAGGTCCCCGAACTTCGCCAGTACCAGCTGGAGCGACTCACCAAGGGGAAGCTGAAGGCTGACACCCCAAAAGACCTCGCCATGGAGGGCTGACGGTGACCACCTCTGCCGGCAACCCAACCCATGAAGACCGCCTTCGCGCCCTTGAGGAACGCCTGCTGGCGCTGGTGGAAGACCTGCACCAGCTGCGCGAAGACATGGCCGCCGACCAGGCCGACGAGACCGAGGAGTAGAGCCACATGAGACATCCGAACCCGCCGCCGCCGCCCGAGCTCGCCACCCTCCAGTACAAGGAGGCGCTGGCGCTCCACGCCATTGCCGACCTGAACAAGGCGCGGGAAAGGGCTGGCCTTCCGCCTGTTCGCCTGGACGTGGTCGTCCAGGCCGCAGCCGCGAGCACTGAGCATCCGCCGGTGTGCGCCGGTATTGATGTGCAGGCTGCCGGCTGTGCTGCTCGGCTCCACCTGGAGGTGCCGAGCGTCCGCGAGGTGGTTCGTCTTCTCGGGGTGTTCAGCCGGGCGATCTGCCTGACCGAGGAAATCGCTCGCGCCGGTCAGGGCGGAGTCGTCCGCATTCAGGAGATGGCGCCCGTGGTGGACGCCATCAACACCTACCTGGCCGCGCTGCCGGCGGCCACTTCCGTGGAGCGCTAGGGATTGGAGCGGTCGTACGCGTCGCGCAGCTTCAAATACTCCTGCGTCAAGGTCCGCTGGAACTTGACCAGGAACTCCGCGATGTCGTCCGGCTTCTCCGGTAGCGCGAGCCGTCCCGAGTTGACCGCTGCTACTGCCATCTGCTGTGCCGCGGCGTACGGATCGTCGATCGGGTTGAGAACTCCGGCCAACGGCGCTGGCCATCCATTTTCTTGCGACATCGGAACCTCCTGGTTCGCTGTGTTGGGTGAGAGCTTCCCAGCGTACCAGCGAGGTTCCGGCCCTACCAAACAGGCTCACGCGACCACCAGTTCCAGCTGAGCCCCAACAAGACATACCGCTGACCTCCCTTTCTTGATGGGGGCAGCTTAGGACCAGGAGCGCAATGTGAACACGTCCAATCCCCGACACGAAATGACTCGCGACCAGGTCCTGGTGGCCTACGCCGCCGACCAGATCGCGCGCACCAGCCTCAGCCAGGACGACTTCGCCCAGGCGCTGAACCGTGCGCTGTACCAGAAGTGCCCGCGCAAGGCCGCGGCGGAGAGGGTGCCCGACTTCGAGTCGGCCGAGCTCAAGGGCGATGGCGGCGAGTACCTGAAGGCCGCCGGGCGCTGGCTGAAGCGCGTCCAGCGGCTGCTCGGCGGTGAGCAGGAGCTGCCCAGCTGGATGGAAGAGGCCTGGGTGGCGGCGCTGGAGCCGGAATGGCGGGAGCGCTGCATCAACGAACTCGCCGACCGCTACGGCCTGATCGGGGCCCGCGCCGCTGGCGTGGTTGGGTGCCCGGTGAGCGCGTTCGGCCAGTTGGTCGCCGGTATCGGCGAAGCGGTGGAGCGCTGCAGCGTGGTGCTGGCTGACGGCCGCATCGACGAGAACGACCTGCCGGACCTTCCCGCGGCGATCGACCGGCTGCTGCTGGTGGAGTCGAAGAGCTTCGAGATGCGCCGGCGCATGGAGAACGAACTGGCGATCCACGCGGGCGGCAAGCCGCTGTCGCTGGTCGGCTGAAAAAACAAACCCCGGCTGGAGTGGGGACTCGGCGCCGGGGTTCAGATCAACGGGAGTGAGTATGCACACGACGAACGGAACTGACAACGCTGCGCCACGTTTTCCGATTGCGCAAAACGTGGCGCGGATGGAAATGACCTCGCGCGAGATTGCGGAACTGGTCGGCGCCAGGCACGACAGCGTGAAGCGAACTATCGAACGCCTCGCCGAGCGCGGCGTGATCGCTTCTCCACCGCTGGTGGAAAAGCCCACCGCAGGGCGCCCCGTCGCGGAGCACGTCTTCGTCGGCGAGAAGGGCAAGCGCGACTCCATCGTGGTGGTCGCCCAACTGAGCCCGGAGTTCACGGCCCGGCTGGTTGATCGCTGGCAGGAGCTGGAGCAGCGCGCCGCGGCCCCGGCTATCCCTCAGACCTACTCCGAGGCTCTGCGAGTCGCAGCTGATCTCCACGAGCAGAACACCCAGCTGCGCATGGTGGTGGACGAGCAGGCGCCCAAGGTCGAGGCCCTGGGGCGGATCGCCGAGGCGCGCGGCACGCTCTGCCTGACCGACACGGCCAAGCACCTGAACATCCCTCGGCACAAGCTGATCGACTGGATGCGCGAGAACCGCTGGATCTACCGCCGGGAGGGCTCGGCCCACTGGCTTGCCTATCAGCCGCGCATGGCGGCCGGCCTGCTCGAGCACCGGGTAACCGTAATCGGCACCGACTCCATTGGCGACCAGCGCCTGGCTTCCCAAGTGCGCGTCACGCCGAAGGGGCTGGCCAAGCTGGCCCAGAAGATCGCGGAGGGCGCGCTGTGAGCACCATCGTCATGACCGCCTGCTGGCCGCTGCAGGGGATGTCGCCGGCGCAGAAGGCGGTGCTGATCAGCCTGGCCGACAACGCCAACGACGAGGGCGTCTGCTGGCCTTCCGTTGCTCGCATCGCGGAGCGCACCTGCCTGTCGGAGCGGGCTGTGCAGGCGGCGATCAAGGCCTTGGCCGCGGCTGGCGCGCTGAAAGTCGAAGCCCGCCAGGGGCGCTCGACCATGTTCACCATCACCCCCGCAGCATATGCACCCCCGCAGGAAATGCACCCCCGC
>NZ_QGSL01000088.1:403079-440258 GCF_003176655.1 Pseudomonas sp. RW407
TGTAGGAGCGGACTCCGTCCGCGATTGGACTCACCGGCCACGCCGGACGCCCCGGTGGCGCGGCCAGCGGCGTATAACCGCGAACGGTCATGCGCCCTACGTTCCCGCCTTCGCTGAACCATGAACGGCATTACGCTCCCTCGCCTGCTTTCGCCTTGTTCTGCTCCAGCGCGGCCAGGCGGCACCGGCTACTTCAGCTGGCGCTGGGCGCAGATTTCCGGCAGGTCGGTGCGCCGCAGGTAGGTCTGCAGCGCCTCGCCGAACTCCAGGCGCTCGGCGATGTTCTGCGCCTGGAGTATCTGCAGGCATTCGCGGCTCAGCGTCATCAGCTCGCCGGTCTTCTGCGCCCAGACGAACTCGCAGGCCGGGACGATGCTGTCCTCGTCCACGTCGAGGCCAAAGGAGTCCTCGCTGAAGCGCACCAGGTACTTGCCGGTCTTGCGGTTGAAGCCGACGAAGCCCTTCAGGCGATCGGCGGCGGCGCAGATGTCGGTGGATGTCAGGGCCATGGTCTTTCCTCCCGTACTTTCTTGGCTCGCGGCCCGCGCCCTCCCCCGGGCGCGGGCCGTCTGTTTCAGGCGTTCTGCGTCAGGTGCCGGGCGATGGCCTGGCGCAGCGGCGGCAGGCCCTGGGCCAGGCGCAGGCCGGCATTGCGCAGCAGGCGCGCCGGTGGGCGCGGGTCGTTGTACAGCCCGGCGATCAGGCTGGTGGCCTGGTACAGCGGCCAGGTCGCCAGGCGGTGCGCCAGGGCGTAGCGGCGCAGGGGGCCGGCGGCGCCCCAGTCACTGCCCTTGCGCTTGGCCGCCAGCAATTCGGCGGCCAGGCGCCGGGCGCTCTGCAGGCCGAAGTTGAAGCCATGGGCGGTGACCGGGTGCATGCCCACCGCGGCATCGCCCAGCAACGCGCAGCGCGGGCCGGCGAAGCGGTCGGCGTAGACGCCCACCAGCGGGTAGCAATGGCGCGGCCCGAGCAGGGCCATGCTGCCCAGGCGACTTTCGAAGCGGCGCTCGATGTCGCGGGCGAAGGCCGCCTCGTCCAGGGCCAGCATCGGGTTCATCTCGTGCTGCGTCAGGGTCAGCACCACCGACGAGACGTCGCCGTTGAGCGGCAGCAGGGCCAGGGTCTGGCCGTAGCCGAACCACTCCCAGGCCACCTGCTGGTGGGGCTTGGCGTGGGCCATGCGGCAGACCAGCATGGTCTTGCCGAAGTCTTCCATGCGCGCGCCTATGCCGAGCATGCGGCGGGTTTCCGAGAAGCGGCTGTCGGCGGCCACCAGCAGGCCGGCGGTCAGTTGCTCGCCGTCATCGAGGGTGAGCCGGGCGCGTTCGCCGGTGACGCGCACGGACTGCAGCGCATGCCCGTCGAGCAGGGTCACGTCGGCGCAATCTTCCACCGCCGCGAAGGCGGCGCGGCGGATCGCCTGGTTCGGCACCAGGTGGCCGAGCTGGCCGGCGCCGGCCAGGCCTGCATCGATGCGCAGGGCGAACAGCGAGGGGCCGTTGAGCACCTGGGCGTCACGCAGCGGCGCGATGTCCCTGGCTGCCAGTCGCGGCCAGATGTCCAGGAGTTGCAACTGGCTGCGCGAGGCGTGCGTCAGGGCGATCTCGCGGCCGTCCTCCGCCGGCTCGGCCAGGGCGGCGCGGGCCTGGCGCTCGATCAGCAGGATCGACAGGCCATGGCCGGACAGGGCGCGGGCCAGGCAGAGCCCGGCGGGGCCGGCGCCGACGATGGCGATATCCACGTGCATGGGTGACTCCTCTCGCGGGGATGGGCGGTCCCGGAGTCTAGGGCGGGCGATCGGCGCATTTCTTGTCGTGGATCAGTAGCCGGCGGCGGATGGGCCTGCGGCGCCGGCGCGCATACCCCCTTGGAGGCATCAGGCGCCGGGGTGCAGCGGCCCCAGCTCGCGCAAGCCATGGCGCACGCTCAAGCCTTCCAGCTCGGCGAGGTAGTCGTCCAGGCCCAGCAGGCCGACGCAGGGCGTGGCGCCGCGCTTGTCCAGGCGCCCGGCCGCCAGCTTGCGAGCCAGGGCCACCGCGGCCATGCAGGGGATGTTCGGCCCGTGGTCGTCGGCCGCCTGCAGCTCCCAGCACAGGCGCAGGGGCTGGCCATCCGCGCCCTCGCCTTCCAGGCGCACGAACATGCCGCTGCGCCCGTCGCCCAGCGGCTCCAGGCCCTGGGCCAGGCGCTGCAGCCAGGGGCTCAGGCGGCTGGCGTCCCGCAGCAGGCCCAGGCGCACCAGCCAGGACAGCGCCCAGGTGCCGAAATGCGTGGTGCGCAGGCCCAGGCCGGCGCCGAAGCGCACCTCGCGCACCGTCGGGTAGCGTTGCGGGAAGAGTTCCAGGTCGGGCACGTCGCAGTTGGCCAGCCAGCGGCGCCCCAGCGGCGCCGGGAAGCGGTGGGCGGCCAGGTCCTGCCAGCCGTACACCGCCTGCCAGCGGCCGTCGCGCAACTGGCGCAACGGCTTGCCGCAGTAGCCGAGCACGGCCGCCAGGGTGGCCTGGCCGGGAATCTTCGCCGACGAACTGATGCCATGGTGGATGACGTCCAGGCGGGCGAAGCGCGGCAGCAGTTCATCGACCACCGCGGCGCTGAGCGCCGGCACCGAGCTGGCGCCGGCGCACACCAGCACCCCGGCGCTGCGCGCCGCCCGATCCAGCTCGCCGATGGCGCAGACGAACTGGCGGGCGTCGGCCAGGTCGACGTAGTGCGCCCCCGCCGCCACCGCGGCGCGCGCCACCCGGTAGTCCTGGGCCTGGAAGGGGCCGGCGGTGGAGATCAGCAGGTCCACGCGCAGCTCGCGCAGGCGCCCGGCGAGGGTCGGCTGGTTCATGTCCAGGCACACCGCCTCGCCGCCCACCTCCGCGGCCAGCAGGCCGGCGCGCTTCTGGTCGCGCCCGGCGACCAGCACTCGAATGCCCTCCGCGCCGGCCAGGCGGCGGACGATCAGGCTGCCGAAATTGCCATAGCCACCGAGCACCATGACGCGAAAGCGGCTGGGTGATGCCGACATCGTTCCTCCTTGACGATCAGCCATTCAGGCGGCCCATAGGGTAACGTGCGGCGGAGGCTGCGAACATGACAAACAGCGCCTCGCTCAGCCGGGCTTGCCGGCGGGGTGCCGCGGCAGGTCGTCGTCCAGCGGCCACCAGTTGGCCGCCGAGGCCACGTGGTAGTGGGCCTCCGGCCGGGTGCGCAGCTCGCCGTCGAGGGTGCCGGCGCGCAACCGCAGGATGCCGGGCAAGGCATCGCGTTCGCTGTAGATTGGCGAGCCACAGTTCGCGCAGAACCAGCGCCGCTTGCCCGGCGAGGATTCATGGGCCCGCAGCTGCGCCTGCCCGGCCAGCAGGCGCAAGGCCTCGCGGCGCACCGGGATGTTGGTGGCGAAGGGCCCGCCCTGGGCCTTGCGGCACTGTCCGCAATGGCAGACCTGGATGGGCGCCAGCTCGCCTTCCAGCTCGAAGGCGACGGCCCCGCACAGACAGCTTCCCTGGTACATGTGTCCTCCGACATGACAGGCGAGGCTGCAGTCTAAGGCAACCGCCGGCCTACCGCAGCCGGCGGTTGGGAGCCTCAGCGCGATGCCGGTGCGATTTCCCCACGCTGCCAGTGCGCTTCCTGGCTGGCCAGGGCCTGGCCGATGTCCGCCAGGGAGTCGGACTTCAGCTGCGCCGGCAGCGGGTCCAGGCCGACGCTGGCGAACACCTGGCCATAGGCGTTGCGCAACTCGGCATAGGCCAGGTCGCGCTGCAGGTCGGCCTGCAGGTTGTTCAACTCGCCCTGGATCAGCTCCAGCTCGCCGATGCCCTGGGCCTGCCGACGGTTGCGCAGCTCCTGGGTGATCTGCCCGTCCAGGCTGGCCAGCTCCTCGCTGGTCTGGAACTGCCGGCGCGCTTCCTGGTAGTTGGCGTTGGCCACGTATAGCTGCGCCAGCACCGCCATGGACAGCGCCTGGCGGCGCGCCGCGGCGACGTCCTCGCCGGCCTTGGCGACGTTGATCGCCGCCGGCGCGGACAGCACGTTGAACAGGTTCCAGGTCACCTTCACGCCGTAGTCGGCCCAGCTCTGGTTGACCAGGTAGGTGTTGCTGTCGTAATGCCCGCCGGCGGAGAACTCCAGGCCCGGCAGCAGGCGCAGCATGGCCTTCTTGGTCTCGGCGGCGCTGATCCGCGCCTGGTAGTCCTGCTCGCGCAGCTCCGGCCGCGAGGCCAGGGCCTCGCGTTCGAGGCTGTCCATGCCGACCTTGAGCTCCGGCACCGGGTAGTCCCCGGCCGGCATGGCCAGCTTGAGGTCGGTGCCCGGCGGCAGGTTGATCAGCGTGGCCAGTTCGGTCTTGGCCAGGGACAGCGCCTTGCGCTGCGCTTCCAGCTGGCGGGCGGCCTCGATCAGCGAGCGCTGGTAGCTCATCGCCTGAACCGGGTCGCCGATGCGCTGGTTGCCCAGGCTCTGGCTGTCCCTGCGGGCCTGGTCGACGCGCGCCATCAGGCCGTCGATGCGGCCCAGCAGGCGTTCGGCGGCCACCGCCCGCCAGTAGGCCGAGCGCACGTCCTGGACGATGGTCTGGCGCACCTTGCGCCGGCGCTCCTCGATGATCAGACGCTGGTCGGCCTGCTGCTTGGCGCTGACGTAGCTGACGCCGAAGTCGAGCACGTTCCAGACCATGGTCAGGTCGGCGACGTCGCGGTCGCGGTCCTGGGAGGTCGAAGGCTCCAGGGACTGCTGGTTGGTCAGCACGCTCTTGCTGGACGAGGCGCTGACGTTGTTGCGCCCGGCATAGCCAGCCTCCAGGGCCATGCGCGGCAGCATGTCGAAGGTGGCCAGGTCGACCTGGCGGCTGGCCAGGGCCTGCTCCATGACCTTCAGGCGCCCCTCCAGGTTGTACTTGATGGCCCGTGCCAGGGCCTCGTTCAGCGTCAGCGGGCCGCCGAGCGGCTCCTGGGCGCGGAACATGCTGGCCAGGTCGTCGCGGGCGCGCTGTTCGCTGGTGGCGCGGCTGATCGGGTCGCTGGTCACGGCGCAGCCGCTGACGGCCAGCGCCAGCAGGCTGACGCTGAGGATTCGGAATTGCCTGTTCATTGTTGTGGAGCCGCCCCCTGTACGGCTTCTGTCGTTTGCACGCCCCGCCATCAGTTGGCCGGCCGCTCCTGGCCGAGCTCGCCGAAGGCGTTGGCCAGGTCGGTGACCTGGCGCTGCTCGCGGTGGTTCATTTCCTGCAGTTGCTGTCCGAGCCCTGGCGAGGTGAAGACACCCCGCAGCCCCCCCGAAATATCCCCCTGGCGCCGGTCGAAGGCCAACAGCGCCTGATCCTCCCCCTCGCGCGCGGCCTGGAACACCGCCGAGAAGGTGGACGCCCCGAAGACTCCGGCATCCCCGCCGCCGAAGCCGAGGAAGCCATGCCCGCCGCCGTCGCCGAAGGCGCTGTTGCCGGCATTGGCGAATATCTGCGCGATCTGCGTCTGGCCCGGCCCCTCGCGGAACAGGCTGCCGAGCAGCGACTGCGCCGCGCCGCGGTTGCTGCTGTCCAGCAACGGCACCTGGCCGAGCGTCGGCGCACCGAGGTTCTGCGGCAGCGACGGCGCCGGCAGGCTGTTGCCGGGGATGACTCCCGGCGGTACCGGCTGTATCCCCTGCTCGGTGCGGTACTGCGGGTCGCCGTCGCTCAACGAGCCCTGCACCAGCAGGCCGCGGGTCGACGGCAGGCTGTCGAGTGCCAGGTTGGCGGCATTGCCCACGGCATCGCCCAGGCGCGCGCCGCTGGCGAGGATCTGCCCGCCCAGCTGGATACCGTCGATGTCGAGTTGCCCGGCCACGACCGTATAGGCGAAGACCAGTTGGTTGCTGCCCGAACCCGCCACATAGTCGGCATAGACCACGCCGCCGCGGTCCAGGGTGATGGCGATGCGCGGCACGCCGGCGCTGGTGTCCACCTGCACCGCCTCGCTGTAGTTCACGACGAACTGCAGCGTCTGTCCCGGGGTGTAGCGGCCATCGGCCGGCAACTGCACGGAGGTGACCTGCGGGTCGCTGTGGTCCAGCGCGTAGGCTGGCCCCTGCAGGCCCTGCTGCAGGGTATTGCCGGCGGCATCCTGCACTCGGACGTCACTGCGCAGCGCCAGGCCGAGGCTGCCATCGCCGCCGACATTGCCCACGCTCACCCGCCAGGTCTGCTCGCCGATACGGGTGACCGCGAGGATCCGCCCGCTGGCCGTACCGCTGGCCTGCAGCACGAAGGACGCTGCATCGAGGCCCTGCACCGGTTCGGAGAAGCTGACGTCGAAGGCCAGGGTGCCGGTGTTGGTCGGCGACGGGTCGACGCGGACGATGCCGGTGGCGAGCGGCGCGGTGGTATCGACCATCACACCGGCCAAGCTGCCGACGCCGTTGAGCGCCAAGTTCGCATCGTTGCCGGCCACGTCACGCAGGCTGCCGCCGTTGGCCTGCAGGCCGACGATGCTGATGCCGTCGCCATCGTTGTCGCCCGCCTGTACCTGGTACTGGAACACCAGGGCGTTGCTGCCCGAGCCGGACAGGTAGCTGGCGTAGACCGTCCTGCCGCCGATGTCCAGCGCCAGGCGCGGGCTGCCGTTGATGAAGACCGCCTCGCTGGCATTGACGGTGAAGCTCAGGACATCGCCGGCGTTGTAGTCGCCGCTAACCGGAACGTTCACGCTGGCCATGGTCGGCGCAGTGGTGTCGACCAGCACGCCGGCGGTGGCCCCGACATTGTTGAGCACCAGGTTGGCATCGTTGCCGGCGCTGTCGCGCAGGCTGCCGCCATTGGCCTGCAGGCCCACGATGCTGATACCGTCGGCATCGTTGTCGCCCGCCTGCACCTGGTACTGGAACACCAGGGTACTGGTGCCCGAGCCAGACAGGTAGCTGGCGTAGACCGTCCTGCCACCGATATCCAGCGCCAGGCGCGGGCTGCCGTTGATGAAGACCATCTCGCTGGCATTGACGGTGAAGCTCAGCACGTCGCCGGCGTTGTAGTCACCGCTAACCGGAACGCTCACGCTCGCCACGGTCGGCGCAGTGGTGTCGACCAGCACGCCGGCGGTGTTACCGACACCGTTGAGCGTCAGGTCGGCATCGTTGCCGGCAGCGTCGCGCAAGGTCGCGCCATTGCTGTCCAGCGTGCCGATGGCGATGCCGTCGGCATCGGTATCGCCGGCCTGTACCTGGTACTGGAAGATCAGCGTGCCGGTGCCGGAGCCGGAAACGTAGCCGGCGTACACCGTCCTGCCGCCGATAGTCAGCGCCAGGCGCGGACTGCCGTTGATGAAGACCGCCTCGCTGGCATTGACCGTGAAGCTCAGCACGTCGCCGGCGTTGTAGTCACCGCTAACCGGGACGCTCACGCTCGCCACGGTCGGCGCAGTGGTGTCGACCAGTACGCCGGCCGTGCTGCCAACGCCGTTGAGCGTCAGGTCGGCATCGTTGCCAACGCTGTCGCGCAGCGTAGCGCCGTTGCTTTGCAGGCCCATCACGGCGATGCCGTCGGCGTCGTTGTCGCCCGCCTGCACCTGGTACTGGAACACCAGGGTGCTGCTGCCCGAGCCGGACAGGTAGCTCGCGTAGACCGTCCTGCCGCCGATATCCAGGGCCAGGCGCGGCGTGCCACCGCTGGTATCCACCAGCACGTTCTCGCTGGCGTTGACCGTGAAGCTCAGCAGGTCGCCGGCGTTGTAGTCGCCACTCGGCGGCACGCCCACGCTGGCCACGCTCGGCGCAGTCGTATCGACCAGCACGCCGGCCGTGCTGCCAACGCCGTTGAGCGTCAGGTCGGCATCGTTGCCGACGCCGTCGCGCAGGCTGCCGCCGTTGCTCTGCAGGCCGAGCACGCTGATGCCGTTGGCATCGTTGTCGCCGGCCTGTACCTGGTACTGGAATACCAGGGTATTGGTGCCCGAGCCGGACAGGTAGCCGGCGTAGACGGTATTGGAGCCAATGCTGAGCGCCAGGTACGGACTGCCGTTCACCGTGACCGCTTCGCTGGCATTCACCGTGAAGCTGAGCAGGTCGCCGACCTTGTATGTGCCGTCGAGCGGGCCGGTCACCTGGATGACCTGGGGAGCGTCGCGGTCGATGCCATAGGATGCGCCCGCCAGGCCGCCGGTGAGGGTGTTGCCGGCCTGGTCCCTGATGCTGTGGTCGTCGACCAGGTCGAGCCGCATGGAGCCGGTGCCGGTCAGGTTGGACACAACCACGCTGTAGGTGTGCGAGTCGAGGGCGACGACGGAGCTGATGGAGCCGGCCGCGGTCCCGCTCGTGACCAGATTGAAGTCGCTGGCGTCGACGCCGCTGACATCCTCGCTGAAGGTCACGGTGTAGCCGATCGAGCCCTGATTGCTCGGGGTGGCATCGACCCGTACGATGCCGCTGACGCCTGGCGCGGTGGTATCGACTCGAACGCCGGCGGTGCTGCCCAGGCCGTTGAGGGTCAGGTTCAGGTCGTTGCCGGCCAGGTCGGTGAGCGCCTCGCCACGCAGATCGAGGCTGCCGACCGCGATCCCGTTGCTGTCGCTGTCGCCGGCCTGCACGGTGTACTGGAACACCAGCGCCGAGCTGCCACTGCCGGAGACGTAGGTGGCGTAACGGGTCACCCCGCCCACGTCCAGCACCAGCCGAGGTGGCAGCGCACCGGTCTGCAGCGCTTCGCTGGCGTTGACGGTAAAGGTCAGCACATCGCCGGCCTTGTAGCTGCCATCGGCTGGCGTTGCGACGCTGACCACCGCCGGCACCACGCCGTCGATATCAATGTTGGCAGTGCTGGCAACGCCGTTCAGGGTGACCGCGGCGTCGTTGCCGGCGGTATCGCGAATGCTGCCGCCATTGAGCAGCACGGCACCGCCCAGGGTGATGCCGTTGCTGTCCAGCTGGCCATTGGCGGCAGTCAGGCGGAACGCCAGTGCAGTGCTGCCGGAGCCGGACCGGTACTCGGCGAAGACGGTGCCGCCGGTGTCCAGGGTCACAGCGATACGCGGCACACCGCCGCTGGCATCGACCACCACGTTCTCGCTGAAGTTGACGGTGAAGTCGAGGTTCTGGCCAACGATATAGGTGCCATCGGACGGCGCGCTGACGCCGACCACCACCGGCACCACACCATCGACCACGATATCGCTGCGCCCACCGAGAGAGTCCGCCCCGCCCACGACAGGCAAGGTGAGGATTGCCAGGTCGCTGGTGGCGTTCGCCAGTACCGCGCCGTTGAGTTGCAACGCGGCCGTGCTCTGGAAGTCCAGGTCGGCGCTGACGTCACCGGCCTGCACGGTGTACTTGAAGGTCAGGGTGTTGCTGCCTGCCCCGCTCTGGTAGACCGCATTGCGATCGATCAGGCCCGTTTCCAGCAACAGGCTCGGGACGCCGCCAGTCAGGTCGACGTTGACCGACTGGTCGAAGACCACGTTGATCAGCACTTCGTCGCCGACCTTCACGGTACGGTCCAGGCCCTGCGCCGAGACGCCGGTGACTTTCGGGTTCCCCGGGATGACGTTGATGGAGATTGTGTCGATATCGGCCCTGGCTCCACCGCTGCCGGTATTGCCCTGGTCGCTGGTCTGGATCGTCAGGCTGGCATTGCCGAGGAACCCGCTGTTCGGGTTGAAGATCAGGCTCCGCAGCACGGAGTTGATGTTGACCAGGGTGCCCTGGAAGCTGATGACGGTGTTGTTGAGGCCGCTACCGAACACCAGGGTCACCCCATTGGTGTCGAGCAGCGACATGGTGCCGTTGACCGCGCTCATGGTCACGAGCACGAGGCCGTTGCCGGCATCCACGTCGCCGATCGAGATGGCGTTGCCATTGGCATTGTTGAATGCCAGCGGGATGTTCTGCTGGATGGTTTGCGGGGCCGGCACCTGGTTGACCGGAGCATCGTTCACCGCGGCCACGCTCAGGGTCACGGTCGAGGAGGCCGTCAGCGCATCGGCGGGCCCTGCTCCACCGTTGCCGCCATCGTCAAGGGTGATGGTCAGTGTGACGCCGCCGTTGAAATTGGTGGCCGGCGCATAGGTCAGGTTGTTACCGGCCATGAAAGCATTGAGGTCCGCCAGGCT
Source organism: Pseudomonas sp. RW407 (assembly GCF_003176655.1). Classification (NCBI taxonomy): domain Bacteria; kingdom Pseudomonadati; phylum Pseudomonadota; class Gammaproteobacteria; order Pseudomonadales; family Pseudomonadaceae; genus Pseudomonas; species Pseudomonas sp. RW407. The sequence goes on from NZ_QGSL01000088.1 coordinate 413,138, forward strand.
GCCGCTCAGAGTCAGCAGGCCGCTGCCCGAGCCGGAAACCGTCACGCCGGAACCGCTGAAGGCGCTCAGGCTGCCGCTCGGTACGCTGAAGGTCGCCGTGAGCACGCCACTGCCGGCATCCACGTCGCTGAAGCTGATGCCGCTCAGCGCCAGACTGGTGTCCTCGTTGAAAGAATAGGCCAGAGGCGCGGTGATCTGCGGTGCATCGTTGACCGCCACCACGTTCACGCTGCTGGCTACGGCCAGGTTGGTCGTGTCGATCCCGCCGTTGGCGGTGCCGCCGCTGTCCTGGATGTGCGTCAGGGTCACCACACGGCTGCCGGCGCCGGGGTTGTCGCCGAGAACCCGATAGCCGAGCCCGGCCACCAGTGTCTGCGCGTCGCTCGTACTGATGCCGCCGGCCTTGCCGATGGTCACGCTGGCGGTGCCGCCACTGACGGACACCGTCACGCTCATGCCGCTTGTGGTGGTCAGGGTGTTGCCATTGACCAGCGCGACATCGGTGCCGTCGATGCGCAGTATCTCGTTGCCGCCATCGCGCAGGCCGCTGACGCTCAGGCCGATGCCGGTGATCGACTGGCCGCTTTCGCCGGCGCTGACGACCACGTCGCCGAACAGGGAGACCGCCGAGCCATTCTCGACGTAGGTCGGCGCGCTGCCGGTAGCGGTAAGGCTCGGCGCATCGTTCACCCCGACCACGTTCAGCGTGATGTTGGCGGCGCTGCTGGTGGCGCCGTCGCCATCGCTCACGGTGATGCTCAGGGTGCGCGTCGCGGTGGACGGGTCGTTCAGGTTGCTGTTGCGGTAGGTGATGGCATGGACCAGTGCCTGCACCGCCTGTGCCGTGGCATTGGCGTTGGTGAAGGTGATGACCAGGTCGTTGCTGCCGGAGCCGCCGGCAAAGGTCCCGATGACGACGCCGCCATAGGTCACGCTGTTACCTGAAACACCGATCTGGCCGGCGCCTGTGCCCTGGTCGAGGATGCCCAGCAGATCCTCGCCAGTCGCCCGGTTGGCGGTGATCGAGACAGTCAGGTTGCCGCCGTTGAAATCACTGGAGTCGCTGTCGCTGACGGTGGCGGAACCCGCGGCGTCGAGCAGTACCGCCGCGCCACCCTCGGTATGGCTGACAGGGCCGCTGCCCAGGTTGCCGATCACCGGCGCCTGGTTGACAGGTCCGGCCAGGATGAAATCGTTGCCGGTGCCGCCAACGTAGCTGACCGTCAGTTCCGTACCATTGCCGGCGGCCAGGACGGTGCTGCCTTCGGTGAGGCCGGAGAAGGTGCCGGATATGGCATCGCTGCCATCGTTGACGATCAGCGCATAGGTGGTGCCCACCACGGGGACGTAGTCCTGGCTGACCGCCAGGGTCGGGTTGCTGAGGAACACCAGGCCATTGACCAGGACCTGGTCATAGCCGGAACCCGCGGTGCTGCCGTGGATCTCGGCCTGGAGCACCGAGCCGCCGGTCATGATCAGGTTGCCGTTGATGGTCAGGGTACCGGCGCCACCATTGCCGGGGGATAGCGTGCCGCCGCTGCCGACCGCCACCGCGCCGACGATCGAGGCCGTGCCGGTACCGCCCAGCGTAGCGCCGGAAAGCACGGAAATCGCGCCGGCGCCGTTCAGCGAGCCGGTCAGCATGAAGGTGCCGCCCTGCACCGAGGTGGTACCGGTGTAGAAGTTGTCGCCACTGAGGGTGAAGGTGCCGGAGCCGGCCTTGATCAGGCTGCCGCCGCCGTTGATGGAGCCGCTGAAGGTCGTGCTGTAGTTGCTGCCGCCGACGGTCAGCGCGCTGCTGCCCAATTGCACCGTACCGGCGCCGACCAGCGCGCCCAGGGTTTCATTCGACGACAGCGACAGGCTGGCGCCGCTGTTCACCGTCACGCTGGAAACATCGGCAATGGCGTTGCTGCCGCTGACCGCCAGTGTCCCGCCGACCACCGAGGTATCGCCGGTATAGATATTGCTGCCCGCCAGCATGGCGGTGCCGCTGCCGGTCTTGGTCAGGCTGCCGCCGCCCGAGACCACCCCGGCCAAGGTCGCCGTGCCGCCGGTGATGGCCAGGGTGCCGCCGGCGCCGCCGAGCACGACGGCGTTGTCGACGGTGAAGGACGCGCCGTTGTTGCTCAGGGTGCCGCCATTGAGCGTCAGGGTGCCGGAGGAAAGCTGGTCGTCGCTGGAAATCTGCAGGGTGCCGCCGGCGACGTTGATGCCGCCGGACATGCCCGCCTCGTTGCTCGCGCTGGTCAGCCCCAGGGTGCCGCTGCCGGTCTTGCTCAACGCACCGCTGCCGGCCAGGGCGCTGCCCAGGGTGACGGTGTCGCCGGCGCCGTTGCTCAGCGTCAGGGTGGTGCCGCCGCCGAGGCTGATGGTGCCGCCGGTGATGAGCAGTCCGCTCGCCGCATCGGTGTCCAGCGTCAGGCTCTCGCCGATGCCGAGGTTGCCGGCCAGGTTGATGGTCTGCCCTGCCAGGGCGCCGCTGAAGACGATGGTCTGGCTGCCGGTGGCATCGGCCGCGGCGATAGCTACCGCTTCGCTGAAGCTGACGCCGTTGCTGGGGTCGATGGTCGCTGTGTCGGTGGCATTGGTGACGTAGATGAAATCGCTGCTGGCAACGACGTCCGCGCTCGTGCTGGAGCTGCCGTCGCTGAGCGTGAAGCGGATGCTGGTATCGCCGGACGGCGTGTCGTTGCGGTAGCTGATGTGCCGCGCGACATCGTTCACCAGCGCGGTGGTGGCCGCGGTGCCGCTGCTGGTGTAAGTGATGGTCAGTACGCCACCGCTATTGGTGAACGTGGCGAAGGTCAGCCCACCCGCCTGCAGGTTGTTGCCGCTGACCGTGAACGAGGCGCCGCTGGTGTCGAAGCCGAAGCTGTCGGCGGAAACGGCCGTGCCCGGGCGCTGCACCGTGAGGCTGGCGCCGCTCCAGTCGCCGCTGCCACCGTTGCGCGCACCGAACTCGGTATCGCTGAAAGTAGCATTGCCGCCCACGTCGAGCGTCACGTTGTTGCCCACACCGCTCCAGGCCACGCTGTCGCCGTTGAGGTTGCCCAGGCTGGGGGCCGAGTTGATCACGATGGCCTTGTTGGCCCCCAGGGAGCCTGCCGCACCGGGAGCTGCGAGCGTCAGGGTGGCATCGTTGCCTGCCGCGTCACGGATGGTGCCGCCATTGAGGGACAAGGCGCTGCTGGCGATGTAGTCGAGGTCGGCGCTGCTGTCTCCCGCCTGGACCGTGTAACTGAACGTCAGCATGGAGGTGCCGGAGCCGCTGACGTAATTGACCGCCCGGTCGACGGCGCCGGTTTCCAGCGTCAGTTGCGGGGTGCCGGTGACAGTGACCGCCTCGTTGAAGGAAACCTGGATCGAAATGACGTCGCCCGCCTTGTAGACGCCGTTGGCGGTGGCCGAGGAAACCGAACTGATGGAAGGCGCCAGGGTATCGATGGCGTAGTTGCCGGAGTCCTTCGTGCCGGAGCCGGCCAGGCCGCCCTGTACGGCGTTGACCCCGCCCAGGTTGACCGTGATCACGTTGCTGGCATCGGTGACGCCGGCGCTGGGTACGAGGATCCCCCGCCAGGTGACGCCGCCATCGTTGGTGCTCAGCCCGCTGATGGCACCGTTGGGCACGCTCAGGTCAGCGGTGGTGAAACCGGTGACGGCGGTGTTGAAGGTGAAGGTGACCTCGGAGGTCTCGCCGACTTTCAGGTTGCTGTCGGTGAAGACGACGGAAAGCAGGTCGGGCGCGGTGTTCAGGCTGACCACGGAGCCGACGCTGGTGGCAATGCTGCCGCTGTTGTCGCCGGTCCAGTTGGCCGAGTTGGTCACCCGCGCCAGCCAGGTGGCACGGTCGGCCGAGGTGGTCGGGCCGGTGTACTGGATGTTGTCCAGCTCCAGCGAGCCGCCGCCGGGGATGCCGATCGCGTTGAGGCCGTTGCTCAGGGCGTTCTGGCTGTTGACGCCGTTAGGGAGCATCGAATCGCGCACGGTAGCGGCGATCGAGGTGTTCCAGCCGTTGGCGTCGACCACGCCAGCGGAATTGTTGAAACCGAAGATGAAGTAGGGGTTGCTGTCCGTGTCCTGGTAGATGAACAGGCCATCGCCGGCCAGGTTCATCGGGTCGGTGACGACGTAGGTGGTCACGCTTATCTGCGAGCTGAGATCGGCCCCGGTGGTAGCGTTGGTCAGGGTGGTCGGCTGGTCGGAGCCGCCGAAGAACAGTTGCAGGCGGGTACCAGCGGCTATGGTGCCGGTAGTGGTCCAGGTCACGGTACCGTCGTTCGTGGAGGCCGCGGTGAAGGCGCCAGTGGCCTGGTCCCAGCCCCGGTCGGTGAACTTGATGACCGTGCCGGCGGGGATGTCGACCAGGGTCGCCAGGGTCACGGTATCGGTGAGCGCGCTCCAGCCGAGCACAACCATGTCGCCGGCATTCAGGGTATTGAGCACGTGGTCGTAGCTCATGCCCGCCAGCACCGACTTGCTCTCGATGGCGCCGGTGGCGGCTTCCAGCACCCAGTCGCCGCCCTTGCCGGCGTCACCGCTCCAGTCGGTGGAGGCCGCCACGTCGGCGTCGGTGTAGCCGGCCAGCTTGGCCAGCAATGCCGAGCCGTCCGCGCCCTTGCCGACGTCGCAGCCATAGATCAGCAGGTCGCCGTCGGCGCCGAGGCTGGCGCCGATCTGCTCGAGCTGGGCCTTGGCGGTATCGACATTGTCCAGGGTCAGGCGCGTGGAGCCCACCTGCACGCTGGCTTCACCGCCGTGGGAAATCAGGTGGATAGCGTCGAGGTCGGACCGCCCCTTGAGGTAGTCGGCCATCTGCTGCAGGCCGTTCTTCGACGGATCCAGCACCACCACTTCGCTGCCCTTGGGCAGTTGGCTGGTCAGTTGCTTGTAGTCCTGGACGTTGCCATCGACGAAGACCACCTCGTGCCGGGCTTCGGTCGCCGTCGCCGCCGCCGGGGCTGCCGCTGCGGCAGTGTCCTTGCTCGCGACGTCGTGCTGGCCGGCGGCCTCGACCGCCTGCGCCGCCTGGTCGGCCACCACCGGCACCGAGGCGTCGAACATCATGCGCGGTTCGAGTGCCTGGATGAGCGAGGCCCTGTGCGCATGGCTGGTTGGTTTGCCGCCAGTCGTGTTGCGTTTCCAGAATGCCATGCTGACCTCGAGCGGAGTGCCGATTGGGCGGCTGGGGACCGGTGCCCCTGGCCTGCCGACGGGCAAGTGCCTGAACTACGTTGCGGAACGGGCGCCGTTGCCGGCGCCTGTCCGAAACCCTGGTGTTGCTGCCCCGTGCCTTAGTTACGGCTCGGGAAGATCCCTTCCAGGGCGATGATGAAGTTGATGCCCTGGAAGGGATTGCGGATAGCCACCGGCATGTTGTTGCCGACCGAAGCGGTCTGGCCGGTGACGTTGGCGTTGAAGGGCGCCAGCGTGGTGCTGCCCGGCGCCTGGGCATACACCTTCACTTCGGCGCCAGCGGTGTTGTCGACGGTGGTGGCCAGGACGCTGGTGTTCGAGGGCGACATGCTGGTGCCCTCGGTCGTGGCTACGGGTATCGAAACCGAGGCCGTGCCCGTGACCGTATGGACGTGAGCCGGCAGGTTGTTGATGGTGAGGGTGATGGCCTCGCCGCCGCCGACCTGCCCCAGGTCCACAGGGCTCAGTCCAGGCTGCTGCCCGAAGCCGACCGGGCTGCGGCCACGCAGATCCGGCAGGGCGAAAGTCTGCACGCCGTTCCCGCCGTAGGTGACGCCGAGGATGGAAAACAACGCAGCGTTCTGCGCAATGCTCATAGTCTGCCCGTAACAAAGGGCATAGCCCCTGGGCGCGAAATTGCCGCCGAACATCTTGATCTCACCGAGGAACGGATCACTCATTGCCTGCCTCTCCCTTGCCTGTCGCTATTGGGGCGGGCACTGCGCCCGCCGGAACCGGTAGCCCCGTCATGCGGGGTTCTCCATGTGGAACACCGCCTGCAACACCTGGCGCCCGTGCTCGTCTGGCTGGCCGGGGCTCATCAGCAGCAGCCAGCCTTCGTCGCCCGGCGGCGACACGCGGAACACCGCCTGTTCGGCGCGCAGGCCGGATGGCAACGCGAAGTGCGCGGAGAAACACTGGTATCCGGGGCTCATCGCAATGCCGTCGATGACCTCCAGCAGTTCCACGTCTATCGTCTGCGCGGCATCGATCCACAGTTGAAAGGTCTTCCCCGTGGCCTGCTGCAGCGCTTCGCGGGTGGGCATCGGATACATGCGTGATTCCTGGCCTTCAGTGGCTGGTCGGACGGCTGCCGGAAGCCGGCCTCCGCATCTTCAGGTAGACCCCGTTCTCGCCCTCGACGACGAACCCGTGGCGCAGGTAGAGGCGTTGCGCCGGGTTGTAGTTCTCCACGTACAGGCCGACGCTGAGGCCTTGCGCGTCGGCCTGCCCCAGCCACTCGCGCAGCAGCGCGCCGCCGATGCCGCGGCCACAGGCCTCGGGCAGCAGGGCGAGATCGATGATCTGCAGGTGCTCGGGTCCCCAGAACAGGTAGGCGCGGCCGACCGACTGGCCACCGGCCTCGATCACGCAATAGTCCGCATCGGGGAAATGCGCCCGGTAGTAGCTGTGCTGGGCGTCGAACTGCTGGGAAAGGAAGGCGTCGATGGCTGCCGGGGCCCAATCGACCTGGGCCATCTCTTGCGCGCGGGTGGTCGCGTATAGCGTACGCAAGAACGCCTGATCGGCGTCCACGCGGGGGCGGAGCTGCAACTCGAAAGTTGGCATGGCGTCGTGCATCCTTGCGACGGCCCCTCTTCGGGAGCCACATTCGTTATCGTTTTTATGTTGAACCGAACGGCGGAAGCCTATCCGATGCTGAAGGCGTATCGCCAGTATTTACTGAAAGAAACGTAAACTTTTTCTCAATCACTCGTATGAATTCAACAGGCGCAGAGCCTCCAGCCTGTCATAAGGCTCCTGGGCCCAGCGCCGTACTGCCTCGCAGACCGCTTCTGTCGCGGACTCGCGCTTGTGCAGGCTGTCCGCGCTGAAGGCCTGCGACGGCTGCTTGGCGTCGACCGCGGCGATCTCCTGCAGCCGTGCCAGGTCGGCCTCGCGTACCCCGAACAATGTGGCCAGTCGGCCCCAGAGCGCGCCAGGCAGCTCGGTGTAGTTCAGCGCGATGCCGCCCTCCTCCCGGCACAAGCGCAAACCCCGCTCGAGGATCTGGCCGACCATCCGGCAGCTGTATTCCAGCACCGGCATGCCCTGCCCGCCCGGCAGCGCCTCATCCAGCCCCGATGGCCCCAGCAGCCCCGGCACCCGCTGCATGCCCGGCTGGCGCAACTGCGAGACGACGATCTCCAGCGGGTCGCGGTAGAGGAAGAGGCGCGGCGTGTCCGGGTACAGCTCGCACAGCAGCGAGGCCTCGAAGACGTTCCAGGCGTCGAGCTTCACCAGCAGCCGTCCCTCCCCGCCCAGGCGGCGTTGGCCATAGGCGGAAAACAGCGCGCGCACCCAACCCGCCTGCCGCCCGGCCACGCCGGGGTCGCGGTAGTGCGCGCGCAGCACCGCGTCCAACGGTGGCGGCTCGGAAAGCACTGTATGGCGTGGCAGCCCGGCGAGCATCTGCGCCAGCAGCGTCGAGCCGCAGCGCGAGGCGTGGAAGATCAGTACGCCGGGCGCAAGTCCCGGGCTGGCCCGCTGCCAGTCGAGCAAGGCATCGACAGCGGTTTCGCGGCGAAACGCCTGGTTGAACGGCAGGCGCAGGGCCTGGTCGACGTCGTCGCGGAAGAATGGCCGGGTCGGCGCGCGGTCACCGAACCAGCACCAGTCCACCCGCCACTCGCCATCCCGCGGCCAGACGCGGATGGGTAGCCAGCCATGCAGGGCTTCGCCGGTCATCGCAGCGTCCATTGTTCACTCCAGGCCTGGCGCCCCTGGCGCATCGCCGCGCGCACTTCCGCCTCGGCGAAACGCAGGCCCGCGGCTTCACCCTGGCGGATGGTTTCGTGGATGAAAGCCTGGGCATCGGCGCATTCGCGCAGGCGCCTCGCCAGGGCCGCATCCTGCTCCACCCGTTGGCGGAACTCGAGGAACGCCCGCACCGCCCGGCCCGGCAGCAGGTCCGGCGTGTCCTCCAGCCCCTGCTCGATGAGCGCCAGCAACCAGGGCTCGGGCGCGCAATCCAGCACCAGGTGGATGCGTGCCTGCGCACTGGGGTTGTCAACCCGGTGGGGGCGCGACAGGTCGAGAAACCAGCATTCCCCCGGGCGCATCGGCACCTGCAGGCCATCGAGCAGGAACTCCACCTCCTCCGCGCTGCGCAAGGGTACGTGCAGGCGCAGATCGCCGCCCGGCATCCCCAGGTCGGGGTCGCAATGCTCGTGGATCCGCGCCCCGGGCCCGAGGCGCAGCAGGCGGGCGCTGCGCACGCTGGTGCCGAACGTGCCCAGCAGGTCGTGCCAGGCTGTCTCCTGCTGCCACCAGTCGCCGGCGCGGGGGGTACCGCGGCCGGGGGCCAGCGGCAAGGGCGCATCGACCGCCGAGATCAGCGCCACGCCGCTCCAGTCGCCCTCGTAGTAGCCCGTGTTGAAATGATGCTGCCAGCTCTCGGGCTCTACCCGGTCCAGCGCCGCCAGCAGCGGCGGCAGGTCGATGGCGGTGGGTAGGCGCGAGCAACTCGGTCGGGGTTTGTCTGGCATGGACGGTTTCCTTGTCCCTCAACAGGCGGCGACGGCGCCGCGTCAGAATCCACTCTCGCGCACGCCCAGCGCGGCCAGGCGCCGCCAGGCGTAACCGAGCACCGACTGGCCGCGCCCATCCAGCACCACGACACCGCGCAGGGGTTGCGCGAGCGCCTGCGGCGCATCCAGCAGGCTCAGGCGCACGCCGTACTGGGCCTGCACCGGCTCGGCGCGCTGCTGGGCATCGCGGCGCACGGCGATCGGGCCCTGGTGGTCGGAACTCAGGGCCTCCAGCTCGAGGAAGGCCACACCGTTGGCGTCGACGCTGTCGAGCCGCACCGCCAGGGCCGGGCGCGCCGGGTCGTCGGCGATGAAACGCCCGTCGGCCCCCGCCGCCACGCGCCACAGATCATCCTCGGCCAGGTAGCCGCGCAGGCGCAGGCCGGGCTCGACCACCCGCACCAGGGTATCGGCAGGCTTGAGCCAGCGCCCCACCTCCAGGTCCGGCAGCAGGTCGCGCACCACCCCGGCCTGCGGCGCGCGCAGTTGCAGGCGCTCGCGCTGGGCGGCGAAGCCGCGGTACTCGGCCACGGCCTCGGCCAGCTGCTGTTCGAGAATGCCGGCGTCAGCCACCGTTTCGCTGCGGCCGGCCTGGCGGCGCAGCTGCAGTTGCAGGATGTCGATCTTGTGCCGGGCGATGGCCTGGCGCGAATCCAGGTCGGGGGACTCCAGCTCCAGCAGCAGGTCGCCCTGCGCCACCGCCTGGCCATCCTTCACGTACCACTGCTTCAGGCGCGCCGCCACCGGCGCATGCAAGGCGCTGGTCCGCACAGCCTCCAGCAGCGCCGGCACCTCGACCGAGCTGCGCCACGGCAACACCAGCAACGCGAGGACGGCCAGCAGGCCGGCACCGCCGAGCAGGACCTTGCCCGGCGCGGCCTGGTCGCGGCGTTGCCACCACTCGTGCAGTTCCTTCCAGATCGGCAGGCCGAGGAACCAGACCAGCTCCACCAGCATGAGGAAGATGCCCAGCACCTTGAAGAACAAGTGGTACACCGCCAGGGCGATGCCGAAAAACAGCGCCGCGCGCCACAGCCAGGAGCCGTAGCCCCAGACCAGCAGGCGCCGCGCCATCGATGGCGACCAGGGCTCCGGGGCCGGCTCGCCGTAGCCGAACAGCGCCTCGCGCAGGCGCCAGCGGCATAGCGCGAAGGCCCGCGCCTGGAGGTTCTCCACGCCCCACAGGTCGCTGAGCAGGAAATAGCCGTCGAAGCGCATGAAGGGGTTGAGGTTGATCGCCAGGGTGGTGATCCAGGTGGCGCTGGCCAGCATGAAGGCGGACGTCCGCATCGGCCCGTCCGGCAGCAGCGACCAGGCGAGCAGCGCCAGCACCGCCAGCAGCAGCTCGGCGAGCACGCCGCCGGCGCCGATCAGCAGGCGCGAGCGGCGGTCGTTGACGCGCCAGGCGTCGCTGACGTCGGTGTAGAACATCGGCAGCAGCACCATGAACGCCACGCCCATGCTCTGCACCCGACAGCCGGCGCGCTTGGCCATGAACGCGTGGCCGAACTCGTGGCAGAGCTTGGCGAAGGTCAGGGCCACGCCGAAGGCCAGCGCGCCACCGAAGCTGAACAGGTGCGGGAAGGTGGCGATGAAGCGCTCCCAGTCGCGCGCCGCCAGGAACACGCCCAGCCCCAGCACCAGCGGCAGTCCCCAGCGCAGCAGCCAGCCGCCATGGCGCGCCAGCAGCGGCCAGGTACGGTTGAGGAAGACATCCGGGCGCCACAGCGGCACCCGGAAGAACAGGTACTGGTGCAGCACGCGACGCCACAGGCTCTGGCGCATGGCGCCCGCTTTGACGCCATAGCTGGCCCGCTGCTCGGCGTCGACGGCGGCGATCAGGTCGTGGCCGCGGAGGAAACGCAACAGTTCCTCCAGTTCGCCCTCGCCCAGCGGCCCGCCGGCTTCGCCATTGGCAGCCGCCAGCACCCGCTGCGGGTCGCCCAGCGACCAGTGCCGGAGCAGGCGGACGGCAGCGGCGCCGAGCTTGAAGTAGCGCCCGCGCAGCGGGTCGGCCAGGGTCCACTGGGGCGAACCGTCGAAGCCCGCCGCGGCCGGCGACAGGCTCAGGTCGGGGCGCAATGCCGGCAGCATCAGAAGCCGAGCCTCTGGCGCAACGCCGCCAGGGGCCGGCGCAACAGGTAGTAGGCCAGCGGCGCGCGCTCGCCCGACAGCTTGGCCGTGCCGCGCAGGCCGATACGCGGCGGCGGGTCGATGAAGGCGGCGTCCAGGCGATAGGCCAGTTGCCCGGCAGCCGTGGCCTGGGCCTCGTAGGCGGAGCGTTCGAGACGGGCGGCCTGGCGGTTCAGCGGATCGCTGTCGAGGAACAGGGCGACCTCCGCCCCCGGCGCCAGGGCAATGGCATCGCCCACCGGCAGTTCGATGCGCAGCTCGGCCTGGCCCGGGTCGGCGATCTGCATCAGCCGCTCGCCGGTCTGCACCGGCCTGCCGGTCCAACGCTCGGCATCGGCGAACACCGCTATGCCGGCGCGCTCGGCACGCACTTCGCTACGGGCCAGCAACTGGCGGGCGTAGTCCAGCTCGGCGCGCTTCTGCTCCACGCGGGCGGCCAGCAGGTCGATCCGCGCGCTGGATTCGGCATCGGTAAACGCCCGCTGGGTGCTGGACTTCAGCTCGGCCTCGGCAACCCCCAGGGCGCGCTCGGCGACGTCGGCCTGGGCCTTCAGGCTGGTGGCCTCGAAGCGCACCAGCGGATCGCCGGCGGCCACCGGCTGGTTGGGCTTGACCAGGAATTCGGCGATCACCCCGTCCAGCGGCGCGGCAACCACCCGTCCACCCAGGGGGACGACTTCCGCGGGCGCCAGCACCGACTGGCGCACCGGCAGCAGGAGCAGCAGGCACAACGCGCCGGCAATCGCCAGCAGCTTCTTCTTCGGCCAGCGCAGGCGCCAGGGTTTGCGGGGCTGCAAGGCCAGCCAGGCATGGGCATAGGCGCCACCAAGCTGGTTCAGCAGCGCCTGCTCGGCTTCGATGAAGGGGCGCTCGCGGGCCAACCAGAGCCCGCCGAACACCTCGCCACGACGGTCGAGCAACGGCAGCCAGTAGGCCTGGGCCACCGACAGGACCTGCCAGTCGGCCCGGCAATCGCTGTCCAGCCCCTCGCTATAGACGACGCCGGCAACACCCAGCAGCGCCTTTGCCTGCAATTGCCCGACGGCGCGCTCGACGAAAGCCACGAATGGCGCATTGGGCTCCACCACGCTCACACCGGTGAGCGCGCGGACCTTGCCGGCGATCAGCAGGGCCGCATGGTGGTAACCGAACAGCGCCTGGCCATCGTTGACCATGGCGAAGGCCAGCTGCTCGGTGCTGGCGGCCTCGCGCGCCTGGCGTTCGAGGCCGAGGAACTGGGCGAAGACCCGCTCGGCGCCGCCGACCTGGGCGTTCATGGGTTCTCCGCGAATTGCGCGGTGCCGCTCATGCCCGCCACCAGGCCGTCGCCGGCCGGGGCGCTGGCGATCAGCAGCAGGGTCTGGCTGGCTTCGTCGATGCGCGCGCCCAGGCGTTTTATCTCCACCTGCAACGGCTGGCCGGTCTCGTCCGGGGTGAAGCTGAAATGCTGGCCGGGCTTGAGTCTGGCCAGCCAGCGCGAGGGCACCAGCAGGCGGATCTCCAGGCTGCGGTTGTCGACGATCTCCAGCAGCGGCGTGCCGCTGGCCACGCTCTCGAACGGCTGCGCCTTGCGCTGCACCACCTGTCCATCGTATGGGGCCTGCACGCTGCAGCGGCGCACCTGCACCTGGTAGACCTGGGCCTGGGCCTGGGCTTCGGCCTGCTTGGCCTCGGCCAGGGCTACCTCATAGCGGCCGACGGAGTTCAGCGAGGCCAGTTGGCGGTTGTGCGAGAGCTCCTCGCCGGCGGCCCGCACCGCGGCCTGCGCGGCATTGAGCTGGGCCTGGTAGGCGGAGCAGTCGAAACGCACCAGCACGTCGCCCTTGTGGAAGGCCTGGCCTTCGGCGAAGGGCATCTCGAGGATGCGCCCGGCCAGTTCGCTGGACAGCATCGCCTGCTCGCGGGCATGCAGCACGCCGCGGACTTCGCGCTTGGCGCTCACCGCGTCGTCCGCGACCTGCAGCGGCAATAGTGGATCAGCCGGCGTCTCCGCCGCGTGTACCTGCCCTGCCAGTCCTACCGCGATCGCCATCGCATACCACATGCGCCTCTGCATTCCTTGCCCTCCACGACAGGATGCGCGGAGTCTAAGGGAGTGGCGCGCTGTAGGAAATGGCCTTCTGCCATTCCGCCGACAGACTTCTCCTACAGTGACTCAATCGCCGTAAGGCGGGTACTGCTCGCCCGGGGCGCGCTTGTGGCGCTGCGGGCTGGGGCCCTCGCGGGGTGGGTGTGGCGGCTGCGGCGGGTCGATCTGCGGGTCGGCCAGGTCCGGCGAGTCGGGGTCGAAGCCCAGGCTCCTGACGATTTCCGCGTCCTGTTCGGCGTCCCGCGGGTAGCCCGGCAGGCCACGGGCGGCATTGTCGCCGTCGCGTTGCGACCAGGGGTTGCCCAGCCATTTGTGCAGAGTCGGGTTCATGGTGACCTCCGGTCGATGCGGGGATGGCCATTGGAGGGCCGCCGGCCGCCCCGGGTTCGTTCTGTTCGTCGGGTGGTCGTTCAGCGCCCGGCCGGCTGCGGCAGGCGGATGTGCCGCGCCAGTTCCTCGAACAGCGTGACCACGGTGCGCAGGGCCCGGCAGTCCGGCCGCGTCAGCAGCCACAGCGCGGTGCCGCAGCCCGGCAGGTCGTGCTGCAGCACGCGCAGGCCATCGCCTTCGCGCAGCAGGTAGTCCGGCAACGCCGCCAGGCCCAGGCCGGCGCTGCACAGCTCCAGTACCGAAAGGATGCTGCCGCAGCGGTAGGCCGGAGTGAGCGCCGGGTACAGCTGGCGGCGCCAGGCGACGCTGGGGTGGTCGGGCATGAACTCGTCCGGGGCGATCCAGCTCAGCTCGCTCCAGTCGCGCCCGGCCTGGGTGGCCAGGTAGTCCTCGTGGGCGCACAGGGCGTAGCGCACCTCGCCCAGGCAGCGGCCCACCAGGTAGTCCGGCGGCGCGGTGGTCAGGCGCAGGGCGACGTCGGCGTCGCGCCGGCTGAGGTTGGCGAAGGCGTTGGAGGTGGACAGCTCCAGGTGCAGGCCGGGGTAGCCGCCCATGAAACGGCCCAGGGCCGGCAGCAGCAGGCCGTGCAGCACGGCGTCGGTACAGGTCAGGCGCACCGTGCCGCTGAGCACCTCGCGGCCCTGCTCCAGGCCCACCCGCGCCGCCTCCAGGGCCTGCTCGGCCAGTTCCGCCTGGCGCGCCAGCTGCTGCGCGGTGGCGCCGGGCAGGTAGCCGGCGCGGCCCTTCTCGAACAGCGCCATGCCCAGGGCCTTCTCCAGCCGGCGCACGGCGCGGAACACCGTGGACACGTCCACCGCCAGCAACTCCGCGGCCCGCGCCAGGGTGCCGCCGCGCACCAGGGCCAGTACCAAGGAAAGGTCGGCGTATTCCAGTCGATATTGCATGAGCGCACTCTTGAATTGCGCAACCGCCCATTTCGATTGCATCGGCGCAACTATAAATTGCCCAGCGAAGCCCGCCAACGGGCGCCAGCGCAGGGGGAAGGAGCGATGCGGAAGATGCGGAAACTACTGCGGATCGGCCTGATCGGCGACCGCGACAGCCGGGTCACCGCGCACTGGGCCATTCCCCTGGCGCTGCAGCAGTCGCTGCTGCCCCACACCGGCACCCTGCGCCTGGAGTGGCTGGACACCGCGCGCCTGGCCAACGGTCTGGCGCTGGACGCCTATTCCGGCTTCTGGTGCACCCCCGGCAGCCCCTACCGCAGCACCGAGGGCGCGCTGCGCGCCATCGCCCACGCGCGCACCCGCGGCGTGCCCTACCTGGGTACCTGCGCCGGCTTCCAGCACGCCTTGCTGGAGCGCGCCCGCAACGTCCTGGGCTGGGACGACGCCGCCCACGGCGAGGTCGAACCCCGCGCGGCACGGCCGGTGATCCACGCCCTGCCCTGCTCGTTGATCGAGGTGCGCGAGGACATCCGCCTGCAACCGGGTTCGCGCCTGGCCAGCGTCTACGGCAAGCCGAGCATCCGCGAAGGCTACCGCTGCAGCTACGGCGTCAACCCGGAGTACCAGCAAGCGCTGTTCGGCGACGCCCTGCACGCCACCGCCCACGGCGAGGACTGCAGCATCCGCGCCCTGGAGGCCAGCGACCATCCGTTCTTCGTCGCCACCCTGTTCCAACCCGAGCGCAAGGCCCTGGCCGGCGTCAGCGTGCCGCTGGCAGAGGCCTTCCTGCGCGCCGCCAACCAGTACGCGAGGAACGCGGCATGAGCGCCACGACGCCCGAGCCGCCCTACTATGCGGTGATCTTCACCTCCCTGCGCACGCCGCTGGAGGCCGGTTATGGCGAGGCGGCCGAACGCATGGTCGAGCTGGCCGCCGCGCAGCCGGGCTTCCTCGGCGTGGAGTCGGCGCGCGGGGCGGATGGGCTGGGTATTACCGTGTCCTACTGGAGGGACGAGGACAGCATTCGCCTGTGGCGCGAGCATGCCGAGCACCGGCTGGCGCGGGACGCTGGGCGGCGGGATTGGTACGAGCGCTTCGCCGTGCGGGTGGCGAAGGTCGAGCGGGCGTATGGGTTCGAGCGTAAGGGTTGAAAGGGGGTTCGTAAGGCGGAGCACCGTTCGCGGTTATCCCAGAACATCGGCGCCGGGCGTTGTTCCGCACCCTCTCCCCAGCCCTCTCCCGCAAGCGGGAGAGGGAGCCGTTCGGAGTTGTCGGGAAGTCCGGCGTCATCCTGCAAGCCCGATCGCGGACGGAGTCCGCTCCTACGGGCGTGCCTGACTGTACCGCCGTTAACCGGGACGTCGGCGCCGGGCGTAATTCCGCAACCCTCTCCCCAGCCCTCTCCCGCAAGCGGGAGAGGGAGCCGTTCGGCGTTGTCGGGAAGTCCGGTGTCATCCTGCAGGCCCGATCGCGGACGGAGTCCTCCTACGGGCGTGCATGACCGTACCGCCGTTAGCCGGGACGTCGGCGCTGGGCGGGGTTCCGATCCCTCTCCCCAGCCCTCTCCCGCAAGCGGGAGAGGGAGCCGTCCGGCGTTGTCGGGAAGTCCGGCGTCATCCTGCAGGCCTGATCGCGGGCGGAGTCCGCTCCTACGCACGTGCCTGAGCGTACCGCCGTTAGCCGGGACGTCGGCGCCGGGCGGGGTTCCGCGCCCTCTCCCCAGCCCTCTCCCGCAAGCGGGAGAGGGGGCCGTCCGGCGTTGTCGGGAAGTCCGGCGTCATCCTGCAGGCCCGATCGCGGGCGGAGTCCGCTCCTATGGGCGTGCCTGACCGTAGGGCGCATAACCGTTCGCGGTTATCCGCCGTTGGCTGGCACATCGACGCCAGGACGACGGCGGATAACGCTTGGGGCGTTATGCGCCCTACAGCCACCAGCGCAGCAGGAAGAACACGCCCATGCTCAGCAGCACGCTGAGCAGCGTGTTGCGCGTCCACAGCACCAGCCCCACCGCCACCAGCGAGCCCAGCAGGTAGGGGTTGTCCGGGCGCAGGTTCAACTGGTGTTCGGGCAGGAACACGATGGGCCCGCAGATGGCCGTGAGCATGCCCGGCACGGCGAAGCCTAGGAACTGCCGGATGTTGCTGCCCAGGCGGATCGGCAGGCGCGGTTCGAGGAACACGTAGCGGTTGAAGAAGACGATCAGCCCCATGCCGACGATCACGGCCCAGACCATCATGCCGACCTCCCGCTGAACCTGTTGCAGAAAAAGCCCGCGGTCATGCCCGCCAGGCCCGAGAGCACCAGGGCCGAGCCCAGTTGCCAGTAGCTGAACAGCACCGAGCAGAACAGCGACACCGCCACGCAGACCACCGTCGGCACGCTGCGCACCACCGGCGCGATCAGCGCCACGAAAGTGGCGGCCACGGAGAAGTCCAGGCCCAGGTGCTCCAGGCCCGGGATGCTGCTGCCCAGCAGCACGCCGGCCAGGGTGAAGAGGTTCCAGGCCACGTAGAAAGTCAGGCCCACGCCCAGGGCGTACCAGCGGTTGAAGGTCTCGCGGTCGTGCTGGCTGGTCAGGGCGAAGAACTCGTCGGTGAGCAGGAAGCCCAGGCCCAGGCGCCAGCGCCCGGGCAGGTCGGCGATCACCGGGCGCATGCTCATGCCGTAGAGCAGGTGCTGCGAGGTCAGCAGCAGCGTGGTGATCATGATCGAGAAGAACCCGGCGCCGCCCTTGAGCATGCCGATGGCCACCAGTTGCGCGGCGCCGGCGAAGACGATGGCCGACAGGCCCTGGCCGTGCAGCGGCGAAAGCCCGGCCTCGATGGCCAGGGAGCCGGCCAGCAGGCCCCAGGGCAGCACCGCGATGGACAGCGGCATGATGGCGATGGCGCCCTTGAGGAAGGCGCGGGAGGGAAGCAGTTGTTGTGACATGGATGATGCTTTCGAGGCAGTGAGGCCACCAGCTTGGCAGAAACCCCCAGCGCCCGCCTTGAACGTTCTTGCGCAGTTGCAGGCTGCGCACCCGGCACCGATTGGTATTTTCCGCCTGGTACAGGCGAATTTTCCGACTGACCGCTCACGCACCGAATGCCTAGGATGACGCCCTGTTCCTAATGCTTCCCTGCGGTACCTGTCGTGCGTAGTTTCCTGCTGTTGCTGATTTGCCTGTCACCCCTGTTCGCTTCGGCCGACCTGCTGGATGCGCCCGCCTGGCGCAGCTACCAGTCGCAGGAAGGCAGCCTGGCGCAATTCTTCCGCCCCGGCGCACAGCCCGGCCTGAAGCCCGGGGTGCCGGACGGCGACATGCACCGCCTGCTGCAGAGCGCGCGGCAACTGGTGGGCACGCCGTACCGCTGGGGCGGCACCTCGGCGAAGACCGGCTTCGATTGCAGCGGCCTGCTGGTCTACCTGTTCCGCAAGGAAATCGGCCTGGAACTGCCGCGCACCACTCGCTCGATGATCCACCAGAAGCACCGCCAGGTGCCGCGCCATGCGCTCAAGCCGGGGGATGCGGTGTTCTTCAGCCACAATGGCGGCGCGCGGGTCAGCCACGTCGGGCTGTACCTGGGCGATGACCGCTTCATCCACGCGCCGCGCAGCGGCAAGACGGTGCGCATCGACTCGCTGAGCAACAGCTACTGGGACCGCAATTTCACCACGGCGCGGCGGTTCAGGCATTGAAGGCCCATCCACGCCACTCCCTCATGTTCGCGGTTATTCGCCGATACACCGGGGTCATGGCCAATGCCCAGATCAACCCCGGAGCCGCCGGGAACCAAGGTCAAACGGCGGATAACGCCGTAGGCGTTATGCGCCCTACGCCAGACCCGACCTTGACGTAGGGCGTATAACCGTTCGCGGTTATACGCCGATACACCGAGGCCACAGCCAACGCCCAGGTCAACCCCGGAGCCGCCGGGAACCGAGGCCAAACGGCGGATAACGCCGTAGGCGTTGAGAGGGGCGGGGTCAATCGGCCTTGGCCGCCCTCTCGCCCTCGGTGGCGATCTGGCCGGCGTCCCAGCCGCCGCCCATGGCGGCGATCAGCTGCACGCTGGCCACCAGGCGGTTGCCGTACAGGCTCAGCACGTTGCGTTCGTTGGACAGCGCGGTGGTCTGGGTGGTGACCACGCTGTTGTAGTCCACGGTGCCGGCCTTGTACTGGTTGCTGGTCAGGCGCAGGGCTTCGCGGGCGGCGTCCAGGGCTTCGTTCTGCGCCCCGCTCTCTTCTTCCAGCACCTTGAGCTGGACCATGTAGTCCTCCACCTCGCGCATGCCGTCGAGCACGGTCTGGCGGTAGCTGGCCACGGTCTGGTCGTAGCTGGCCTCGGCCTGTTCCACCTGGGAAGAGATCAGGCCGCCGTCGAACAGCGTCATGGCGAACTGCGGGCCGATGGACCAGTAGCGGTTGGGCGTCTCGATCCAGTCGTGGAAGCTGCCGCTGCGGTAGCCGCCGGCGGCGCTCAGGGTCAGGTCGGGGTACCAGGCGGCCTTGGCCACGCCGATCTTGGCGTTGGCCGAGATCACCTGGCGCTCGGCGGAGGCGATGTCCGGGCGCCGCTCCAGCAATTGCGAAGGCACCAGCGCCGGGATAGACGGCAGCTTCGGCACCTGGCCGGTGGCGGCCAGGCTGAAGTTGGCCGGGGCCTGGCCCACCAGCACGGCGATGGCGTGTTCCAGCTGCGCGCGCTGGTACTTGAGGTCGATGGCCTGGGCCTCGGTGCTCTTGAGCTGGGTGCGCGCCTGGGCCACGTCGGCCTTGGTGACGATGCCGGCGTTGTACTGGTTGGTGGTCAGCTTGAGCGCGCGCTCGTAGGCTTCGACGGTGTCGTTGAGCAGCTTGATCTGCTGGTCCATCACCCGCAGCTGCAGGTAGTTCTGCGCCAGCTGCGACTGCAGCGACAGGCGCGAGGCGGCCAGGTCCGCGGCGCTGGCGTCGCGGCTGGCGGTGTCGGCTTCCAGCTGGCGGCGCAGCTTGCCCCACAGGTCCAGTTCCCAGCTCACGCCCAGGCTCGCGCTGTAGCTGTTGCTGATGCCGCCGCTGCCACCGCTGCTGACCGTGGAGCCGTCGGGCAGGCGCACGCTGCCGCTGCCGCTGCCACCCTGGCCGGAGCGGGTCTTGCCGACGTCGGCGCTGATGGTCGGGAAGAAGGAGGCGCGCGAGCCCTTCACCAAGGCCGCGGCCTGGCGGTAGGAGGCCTCGGACTGCGCCAGGGTCTGGTTGGCCTTGAGCAGGCGCTGCTGCAGGTCGTCCAGAACCGGGTCGGCGTACAGCGTCCACCACTGGCCGTGGCCGCCCGGGTCGGCCGGCTGCGCCAGGCGCCAGCCCTCGCCTTCCTTGAAGGCGGCCGGCACGCCCAGCTCGGGGCGCTTGTAGTCGGGGCCGACCGCGCAGCCGGCGAGCGCCGCGCACAGCGCCAGGGCGAGCAGGCTGCGGGATGGGTTCGGGCGGTTCATAGCGGAGTCTCCAGGGCGCCGTCGGTGCGCACGCCGCGCTTCTTGTTGACCCAGAGGCGCAGGCGGTCGAGATAGAGGTAGACCACGGGGGTGGTGTAGAGGGTGAGCAGCTGGCTGCCGATCAGGCCGCCGACGATGGTCATGCCCAGCGGGCGGCGCAGCGCGGCGTCGCCGCCGATGCCGAAGATCAGCGGCAACGCGCCGAGGATGGCCGCCAGGGTGGTCATCATGATCGGCCGGAAGCGCTTCATGCAGGCTTCCAGGATGGCCTCGCGCGGCGACAGGCCGAGGGTGCGCTCGGCGTCCAGGGCGAAGTCGATCATCATGATGGCGTTCTTCTTGACGATGCCGATCAGCAGGATCACCCCGATCAGCGCGATCAGCGACAGCTCGGTGCGGAACAGCATCAGCGTCAGCAGCGCGCCCACCCCCGCCGAGGGCAGCGTGGAAAGGATGGTCAGCGGGTGCACGTAGCTTTCGTAGAGGATGCCCAGGACGATGTAGACCGCCACCAGCGCCAGCAGGATCAGCCAGGGCATGTCGTTCTGGGTGTCCTGCACGGCGCCGGCGTTGCCTTCGAAGCTGGCCTGGATCTCCAGCGGCAGGTGCAGCGGCTCCAGCGCCGCCATCACGGCGTCGCGGGCCGGGCCGATGAGCGCGCCGGGGGCCAGGTTGAAGGAGAAGGTGGTGGCGGCGAACTGCCCCTGGTGGTTGACCGACAGCGGCGCGCGGCTGGGCTCCACGTGAGTGAAGGCCGACAGCGGCACCTGCTGGCCGTCCGCGCCGATGACGTAGACCTGGCGCAGCTCTTCCGGGCTCTGCTGGAACGGCTGGTCCACTTCCATCACCACGTGGTACTGGTTCAGCGGGTTGAAGATGGTCGACACCTGACGCTGGCCGTAGGCGTTGTTCAGCACCGCGTCCACCGCCGCCACGTCGACGCCGAGGCTGGCGGCGCGGTCGCGGTCGATCACCAGGCGGCTCTGCACGCCCTTGTCCTGGGCGTCGCTGTTGACGTCCACCAGTTGCGGGACCTTGTTCAGCACCGCCTCGACCTTGGGCGCCCAGTCGCGCAGCAGGGTGAGGTCGTCGCTGCGCAGGGTGAACTCGTACTGCGCGTTGCTCTGCCGGCCGCCGATGCGCACGTCCTGGCCGGCCGTGAGGTAGAGGTTGGCGCCGGGGATTTCCGCCAGCTTCTTGCGCAGCCGCGCGACTATGGCCTCGGCGGAGTCGCGCTGGGTGATGGGTTTCAGGGTGACGAAGAAGGAGCCGGTGTTGCTCGACTGCCAGCGGCCGCCGCCGACGAAGCCGACCACGTTCTCCACCCCCGGGTCCTGGGCGAGGATGTTGCGGAACTCCGCCATCTTGCGGTCCAGGGCCTGGAAGGAAATGCTCTGGTCGGCCACCGCGAAGCCGCGCAGGCGCCCGGAGTCCTGCTGCGGCAGGAAGCCCTTGGGCACGATGGCGAACAGGTAGAGATTCAGCGCGATGCAGCCGAACATGATCACCACCATCAGCCGCGAGTGCTCCAGCGCCCAGCTCAGGCTTGCGCGGTAGCGCAGCATGAAGGCGACGAAGTAGCGGTTGCTCTGCCGCGCCACCGAGGCCTTCTGCGGCCGCTCGGCACGGCGCAGCAGGCGCGCGCAGAGCATGGGCGTGAGGGTCAGGGAGACCACCAGCGAGACCAGGATGGCCGCCGCCAGGGTCACCGAGAACTCGCGGAACAGCCGCCCGGTGATGCCGCCCATGAGCAGCAGCGGGATGAACACCGCCACCAGCGAGAGGGTCATCGACAGCACCGTGAAGCTCACCTCGCGGGCGCCGCGGATGGCCGCCCGGACCGGGTGGTCGCCCTCCTCGATGCGCCGGGCGATGTTCTCTACGACGACTATGGCGTCGTCCACCACGAAGCCGGTGGCGATGATCAGCGCCATCAGCGACAGGTTGTTCAGCGAGAAGCCGCACAGGTACATGACGGCGAAGGTGCCCACCAGCGACACCGGCACCGCCAGGCTGGGGATCAGCGTGGCGCGGCCGTTGCGCAGGAACAGGTAGACCACCAGGATCACCAGCAGCACCGAGATCACCAGAGTCAGCTCGGCCTCCTCCAGCGAGGAGCGGATCGACGGGCTGCGGTCGTCCATGACGCTGAGCTTGACCTGCGGGCCGAGCACGTCCTGGATGATCGGCAGCTGCGCGTGGATGGCGTCGGTGGCCTCGATGATGTTGGCGCCGGGCTGGCGGGTGACGATCAGCAGCACCGCCGGCAGGTTGTCGGAGAAGCCGGCGTTGCGCACGTCCTCCACCGAGTCGCTGACCTTGGCCACGTCGCGCAGGCGCACCGCGGCATTGGTCTCGGCGTTGTAGTGGATGATCAGCGGCGCGTACTCGCTGGCCTTGCGCAACTGGTCGTTGGCGTCCACCTGCCAGTGCCGCTCGCCGAACTCCAGGGCGCCCTTGGGCCCGGTGGCGTTGGTGTTGTCGATGGCGGTGCGCACCGTGTCCAGGGAAATGCCGTAGTGGCTGAGCTGGTCCGGGTTGACGTCCACCCGCACCGCCGGCAGCGAGGAGCCGCCGATGCTCACCTGGCCCACGCCCTTCACCTGGGCCAGCTTGGGCGAGACGATGGTCGAGGCCAGGTCGTACATCTGCCCGCGGGTGTAGGTGTCCGAGGTCAGGGTGAGAATCATGATCGGCTGGTCCGACGGGTTCGCCTTGCGGTACGTCGGGTTGTTCGGCATGCCGGTGGGCAGCAGGCTCATGGCCGCGTTGATCGCCGACTGCACCTCGCGGGCGGCGCCGTCGATGTCTTTCGACAGGTCGAACTGGATGATGACGGTGGTGTTGCCCAGGGAGCTGGTGGAGGTCATGTCGGTGACCCCGGCGATGCGCCCCAGCGAGCGCTCCAGCGGCGTGGCCACGGTGGAGGCCATGGTCTCCGGGCTGGCCCCGGGCAGCGCCGCCTGCACCACGATGGTCGGGAAGTCGACGTTGGGCAGCGGCGCCACCGGCAGCAGGCCGAAGGACAGCGCCCCGGCCAGCACCATTGCCAGGGTCAGCAGCAGGGTCGCCACCGGCCGCAGGATGAACGGGCGGGAGATGTTCATCAGCCCTGCTCCAGGCCTTCGTCGGGGCTGTTCACGTCCAGCCCGTGGCGCTTGCGCCAGTTGGCCCAGCGCAGCGCCAGGCGGTCGAAGTAGAGGTAGATGACCGGGGTGGTGAACAGCGTCAGCAGCTGGCTCAGCAGCAGGCCGCCGACCATGGTGATGCCCAGCGGCTGGCGCAGCTCGGCGCCGGCGCCGCCGGCGAGCATCAGCGGCAGCGCGCCCAGCAGCGCGGCCATGGTGGTCATCAGGATCGGCCGGAAGCGCAGCAGGCAGGCCTGGTAGATGGCCTCATGGGACGGCTTGCCCTCGTTGCGTTCGGCGTCCAGGGCGAAGTCGATCATCATGATCGCGTTCTTCTTGACGATGCCGATCAGCAGGATGATGCCGATGATCGCCACGATGCCTATGTCCTGCCCGGCCAGCATCAGCGCCAGCAGCGCGCCCACGCCGGCCGAGGGCAGCGTGGAGAGGATGGTCACCGGGTGGATGAAGCTCTCGTAGAGGATGCCCAGCACGATGTACATGGTGACGATGGAGGCCAGCACCAGCAGCAGGGTGTTGGACAGCGACGCCTCGAAGGCCTCGGCGGCGCCGCGGAAGCTGCCTTCCAGGCTGGCCGGCATCTGCATCTGCGCCTCTACGTCGCGGATGGCCTGCACCGCCTCGCCCAGGGCTACGCCCTTGGCCAGGTTGAAGGAGATGGTCGCCGCCGGGAACTGGGCGATGTGGTTGACCGCCAGCAGGGTGTGGCGCTCCTCCACCTTCGCCAGGCTCGACAGGCGCACCTGGGTGCCGTCGCTGGCCGGCACGTAGAGGTTTTCCAGGGACTGCGGGCCGAGCTGGAAGTCCGGCGCAACCTCCAGCACCACGCGGTACTGGGTGGCCTGGGTGAAGATGGTGGAGATCAGCCGCTGGCCGAAGGCGCTGTAGAGCACGCTGTCGATGCTCGACAGGCTCACGCCCAGGCGCGAGGCGGTGTCGCGGTCGATGTCGATGTAGGCCTGCAGGCCCTTGTCTTGCCAGTCGCTGGCCACGTCGGCCAGCTGCGGCAGCTGCTGCAACTGGTCGACCAGCTTCGGCACCCACTCGGCGAGCACGTCCGGGTCGGCGTCCTGCAGGGTGAACTGGTACTGGGTGCGGGCGATGCGGTCCTCGATGGTGAGGTCCTGCACCGGCTGCAGGTACAGCTTGATGCCGGCGACCTTGTCCAGCTCCGGCTGCAGGCGGCGGATCACCTCGCTGGCGGTGAGGTCGCGCTCGCTGTGGGGCTTGAGGTTGATCAGCATGCGCCCGGTGTTGAGGGTGGCGTTGCTGCCGTCGACGCCGATGAAGGACGACAGGCTTTCCACGTCCGGGTCGGCCAGGACCACCTTGGCCAGTTCCTGCTGGCGGCTCGCCATGGCCTGGAAGGAGATCGACTGCGGCGCCTCGGCGATGCCCTGGATCACCCCGGTGTCCTGCACCGGGAAGAAGCCCTTGGGCATGAAGACGTAGAGCGCGGCGGTCAGCAGCAGGGTGCCGATGGCCACCAGCAGGGTCAGCCCCTGGTGGCGCAGCACCACGCGCAGGGCGGCGGCGTAGCGCTCGATCATGTTCTCGATGAAGCGCCCGGCGGCGCGGGCGAAGCGGCCCTCCTGCTCCGGCTCGACGTGCTTGAGCAGCTTGGCGGCGAGCATGGGCGTGAGGGTCAGGGAGACGAAGCCGGAAATCAGGATGGCCACCGCCAGGGTCACGGCGAACTCGCGGAACAGCCGCCCGGCCACGTCGCCCATGAACAGCAGCGGGATGAGCACGGCGATCAGCGAGAAGGTCAGCGAGATGATGGTGAAGCCGATCTGCTTCGAGCCCTTGAGCGCCGCTTCCAGTGGCGGGTCGCCCTGCTCCAGGTAGCGGGCGATGTTCTCCACCATGACGATGGCGTCGTCCACCACGAAGCCGGTGGCGATGGTCAGCGCCATCAGCGTCAGGTTGTTGATGGAGAAGCCGGCCAGGTACATGACGCCGAAGGTGCCGATCAGCGACAGCGGCACGGCGAAGCTGGGGATCAGGGTGGCCGAGAGGTTGCGCAGGAACAGGAAGGTGACCATCACCACCAGGCACACGGCGAGGAACAGCTCGAACTGCACGTCGGCCACCGAGGCGCGGATGGTGGTGGTGCGGTCGGTCAGCACCGTGACTTCCAGGCTGCCGGGCAGGGTCGCCTGCAGCTGCGGCAGCATCTTCTTGATGCTGTCCACCACCTCGATGACGTTGGCACCCGGCTGGCGCTGGATGTTCAGCACCACCGCCGGGGTGTGGTTGGCCCAGGCGGCCAGGCGCACGTTCTCGGCGTCGTCCTCGACGCTGGCGACGTCGCGGACCCGCAGCGGCGAGCCGTTCTTGTAGGCGACGATCAGGTCGCGGTAGGCGTCGGCGGACTTGAGCTGGTCGTTGGCGTCCAGGGTCGAGGAACGCGTCGGGCCGTCGAAGCTGCCCTTGGGCCCGTTCAGGTTGTTGTTGCTGACGGTGCTCTGCAGGTCTTCCAGGCTCAGCCCGGCGGCCGCCAGGGCCGCGGGGTTGGCGCGGATGCGCACGGCCGGGCGCTGGCCGCCGCTGATGCTGACCAGGCCGACGCCGGAAATCTGCGAGATCTTCTGCGCCAGACGGGTGTCCACCAGGTCCTGGATCTTCGGCAGCGGCATGTCCGGGGACATCACCGCCAGGGTCAGGATGGGCGCGTCGGCCGGGTTCACCTTGCTGTACACCGGCTGGTTGGGCAGGTCCTTGGGCAGCAGGCTCTGCGCCGTGTTGATCGCCGCCTGCACTTCCTGCTCGGCCACATCCAGGTCGACCTGCAGGCTGAACTGCAGGGTGATCACCGAGGCGCCGCCGGAGCTGGTGGAGGACATCTCGTTGAGCCCCGGGATCTGCCCCAGCTGGTTCTCCAGCGGCGCGGTGACCGAGGAGGTCATGATGTCCGGGCTGGCGCCGGGGTACAGGGTGACCACCTGGATGGTCGGGTAGTCCACCTCCGGCAGCGCCGAGATCGGCAGGAAGCGGTAGGCGATGATGCCCGACAGCAGGATCGCCACCATCAGCAGCGTGGTGGCGACCGGCCTCAGGATGAACAGGCGCGACGGGTTCATTCGCTCTTACCGTCGTCCTGGGCCGGGGAGCCCGAGCCGAACGGCTTCGGCGAGGCCGCCTCGCCCTCCTCGGTGGCGGCGGCACGGGCCTGCTCGTCGCTGGCGACTATGTGCAGGCGGGTGCCGTCGCGCAGGCGGTCGGTGCCTTCGACCACCACGCGCTGGCCTTCCTTCAGGCCCTCGGTGACCACCACCTGCTCGTTCTCGCTGGTGCCCAGGGTGACCAGCTGGCGCTTGGCCTTGCCGTCGGCATCGGCGATGTACACGTAGGTGCCGTCGTTGCCGCGCTGCACCGCGTTGGCCGGGATGCTCAGCACGCCGTGGAGGGTCTCGGCGAGCAGGCGCACGTTGACGAACTGGTTGGGGAACAGCCTCTGGTCGGCGTTCTCGAAGGCGGCCTTGAGCTTGACCGTGCCGGTGGTGGTGTCGATCTGGTTGTCGAGGGTCTTGAGCACGCCGCTGGCGAGGGTCTGGTTCTGGTTGCGGTCCAGCGCCTCCACCGGCACCGGCTGGCTGCCGGACAGCTGGCGGGCGACGGTGCCCAGCTGCTGCTGCGGCAGACTGAACACCACGGAGATCGGCCTGACCTGGGTGATGACCACCAGCGGCGTGGTGTCGCCGCTGGTGACCAGGTTGCCGACGTCCACCTGGCGCAGGCCGACACGGCCGGAGATGGGTGCGCGCACCTGGGTGAACTCGAGGTTGAGCTTGGCGTCGTCGACCTGGCCCTGGTTGGTGCGCAGGGTGCCCTCGTACTGGCGCACCAGGGCTTCCTGGGTGTCGAGGGTCTGCTTGGCGATGGAGTCCTCGGCGTACAGGCCCTTGTAGCGCGCCAGGTCGATCTGGGCGTTCTTCAACTGCGCCTGGTTCTGCTGCAGGGTGCCCACCGCCTGGTCCAGGGCCGCCTGGAAGGGCCGCGGGTCGATCACCGCGAGGACGTCGCCGGCCTTCACCTGCTGGCCTTCCTGGAACGGCACCTTGACCAGCTGGCCGCTGACCCGCGCCCGCACGTTCACCGTATTGTAGGCGGTGACGGTGCCCAGCGCGTGGTAATGCACCGGCAGGTCGCCCTTGGTCACCGGCGCCACGCTGACGGTGATGGCCGTGCCGCCACCCGGGCCGCCGGGCCCGCGCCCGGCCATGGCCGCCCCGCGCCCACCGCGCCCGCCCCCGGCCTGGGGCTCCG
>NZ_QGSL01000088.1:440268-484579 GCF_003176655.1 Pseudomonas sp. RW407
AGCGGCAGGATGTCCGCCGGGCGCTCGCGCAGGGCGCGCCAGGCCAGGGGGAAGACCGACAGGCGATAGTACAGGTCCTCGCGGAAGCGCCCCGCCGCCACCTCGCCGAGCAGGTCGCGGTTGGTGGTGGCCAGCACGCGGATGTCCAGCTCGATCGGCTTGCGCGCGCCCACCCGCTCCACCTCGCGCTCCTGCAGCACGCGCAGCAGCTTGGCCTGCAGCGCCAGGGGCATCTCGGAAATCTCGTCGAGCAGGATGGTGCCGCCGTCGGCCAGCTCGAACTTGCCCGGCTGCGCGGCGATGGCGCCGGTGAAGGCGCCCTTCTCGTGGCCGAACAGGGTGGCCTCGAGCATGTTGTCGGGAATGGCCGCGCAGTTGATGGCGATGAAGGGCTTGTTGGCGCGCGGCGACTGCTGGTGGATGTAGCGCGCCAGCACCTCCTTGCCGGTGCCGGACTCGCCGGAGATCAGCACGGTGGAATCGCTGCGCGCCACCCGTGCGGCCAGTTCCAGCAACTGGCGGCTGGCCGGTTCCACGGCCACCGGGCCCTCGCCTTCGGCGACGGGGACCTGGCCCTGGGCGTGGCGGGCCACCAGTTCCAGCAGCACCTTGGGTTCGAAGGGTTTCACCAGGTAGTCGGCGGCGCCTTGACGCATGGCGTCGACGGCACGCTCGACGGCGCCGAAGGCGGTCATCAGCAGTACCGGCAGTTGCGGGTAGCGGGCGCGGATCAGGCCGAGCAACTGGTGACCGTCCATGCCGGGCATGTTGACGTCGCTCACCACCAGGCCGAAGGCCTCGCGCTGCAGGGCGACCAGGGCCGCCTCGGCGCTGTCCACGGCGGTGAACTCGCAGCCGCCGATCAGCAGGGTATCGGAGAGGGCTTCGCGCAGGGCGCGGTCGTCTTCGACGAGCAGGATTCGGGCGGGCATGGGGTTATTCCTTGTGTTCACGGACGGGCGCCGCGATCAGCGGCAGGACCAGGCTGGCGCAGGTGCCGCGGCCCGGGCGCGAGTGCAGGCGCAGTTCACCGTGGTGCGCCTTGGCCACGGCCTTGACCACCGCCAGGCCGAGGCCGGTACCGGTGGTCTTGGTGGTGAAGAAGGGCTCGCCAAGGCGCGCCAGGGTGGCGGCGTCCATGCCCGGGCCGCTGTCGCTGATGGCCAGGCGCAGGCTGTCGCCGCGGGCGTAGAGGTGGACTTTCAGGCGCACGTCCTGGCCGCCGGCCTGGATGGCGTTGTGCAGCAGGTTGAGGACGCTGCCGACCAGGGTGTCGCGGTTGCACAGCAGTTCGCCGCCGCGCACGTCGCACTGCCAGCGCAGCTGCAGGCCGGCGACGTGGGCCTCGGCGGCGGCGCGCAGGCTGGCGAAGAGTTCCGCCGGGCTCAGGCGGTCCGGCAGCGGCAGCTCGCCCCGGGCGAACACCAGCATGTCGCGTACCTGGTTCTCCAGCTCCTGCAGGCGCTCCTTGAGGCGCCCGGCGAAGCGTTGCTGCTGTTCCAGCGGCAGCGCCTGCTCGCTCAGGTGTCCGGCATAGAGCATGGCCGCGGACAGCGGCGTGCGGATCTGGTGGGCCAGGGAGGCGACCATCCGGCCCAGGGCCGAGAGCCGCTCGTGGCGGGCCAACTGGTCCTGCAGGCGGCGGGTCTCGGTGAGGTCGTTGAGCAGCACCAGTTGCCCGGGCTCGCCGTTCAGCGAGCGGGTGGCGATGGACAGGCGGCGCCCGTCGCGCAGGGAAATCTCGTGGCCGTCGTCCTTGCGCGGCGCGAAGCAGCGGGCGATGACCTGGCGCCACAGCATGCCCACCAGGGGCTGGCCGAGCAGGCCGCGAGCCGCCGGGTTGGCTTCGCGCACCACGCCCTGGCCGTCGATGACGATGACGCCGCCGGGCAGCAGGTCCAGCAGGCTCTGCAGGCGGTTGGCCAGGCGTTCCTTCTCCGCCAGCTCCTGCATGCGCTGGGCGCTGACCAGGGCCAGCTGTCCCTTCAGTTCGCTGACCCGCGCCTCCAGCATGCTGTACGACTGGTTCAGCTGGGTGGACATCTGGTTGAACAGGGCGAAGGCCTGGTCGAGGCCGGCGCGGCCGTTCTCCTCCAGGTGTTCACTGGAGTCCGGCTGGGGCTGCTGGGGTACGGCTGGCATCATGCTGTCTCTCTTCCATCCGACGTCGTGAAAGCGTCGGCTGGCAGAGTCTTAGCAATCTGCGTGCCTAAAAATTAGTCCTTTATTTTCAGGCACTTGCAAAAAGCCCAAGGCAAGTGGCGTCAATCCTCCGCCACTTCCTCCTCGCGACGGCTCATGCCGTACTTGCGCATCTTCTCCACCAGGGTGGTGCGGCGGATGCGCAGGCGCTCGGCGGCGCGGGCGACCACGCCGTTGGCGTCGTCCAGGGCCTGCTGGATCAGCCCCTGCTCGAGGTTGGCCAGGTAGTCCTTGAGGTCGATGCCCTCGGCCGGCAGCATCGCCGGCGAGTCCAGGCCCGGCAACCCGGCGGTGATGGCGGCGCGCTCTTCCAGTTCCTCGCGCAGGCTGCTGGCGAGTTGCTCGTCCTCGTCGTCGACGTGGCGGAATTTCTTCGGCAGCTCGCCGACGCCGATCACCCCGTAGGGGTGCATGATCGCCAGGCGCTCGACCAGGTTGGCCAGTTCGCGCACGTTGCCCGGCCAATCGTGGCGGCACAGCGACATGATGGCGGCGGAGTTGAAGCGGATGGAGCCGCGCTTCTCGTGCTCCATGCGCGAGATGAGTTCGTTCATCAAGAGCGGGATGTCTTCCACCCGCTCGCGCAGCGGCGCCATCTCGATGGGGAAGACGTTGAGGCGGTAGTACAGGTCTTCGCGGAAGCCACCGTCCTCGATCATCTTCTCGAGGTTCTTGTGGGTGGCGGCGATGATACGCACGTCGACGTTCTGCGTCTTGTTGCTGCCCACGCGCTCGAAGGTGCGCTCCTGCAGCACGCGCAGCAGCTTGACCTGCATCGGCAGCGGCATGTCGCCGATCTCGTCGAGGAACAGGGTGCCGCCGTTGGCCAGTTCGAAACGCCCGGCGCGGCTGGTGATGGCGCCGGTGAAGGCGCCCTTCTCGTGGCCGAACAGTTCGCTTTCCAGCAGCTCGGCGGGGATCGCCCCGCAGTTCACCGGCACGAAGGGCGCGTCGCGGCGCTTGGAGTGGTAGTGCAGGTTGCGCGCCACCACTTCCTTGCCGGTGCCGGACTCGCCGAGGATCAGCACGCTGGCGTCGGTGTCGGCGACCTGCTGCATCATCTGCCGCACCTGCTGGATGGCGCGGCTGGTGCCGACCAGGCTGCGGAACAGGTTGGGCTCGCGCTGGCGGCCGCGCTCGCGGGCCTGGTCGTACATCTCGCGGTAGACCTGGGCGCGGTGCAGGGAATCGAGCAGCTTGTTGTAGCTGGGCGGCATCTCCAGGCTGGCCAGCACGCGGCGGCGCAGCTCTTCCGGCCAGTCGTTGGGCGCCGGTTCGCCGATCAGCAGCACCGGCAGGTATTCGTCCCAGGCCGCGAGCTGCTTGAGCAGCTCCAGGGCGCCAGCCTTGTGCTCGACGCTGCCGAGCAGCACGCAGAGCACGCCGCGGCTGCCGTTGGGCAGGTCGTCCACCGCCAGGCGCCAGTCGCGGCTGCGGCAGGACAACTGGTCCTCGCCGAGGAAGTTGAGGATGGTGGAGAGTTCGCGGCAACGCTCCAGGTCGTCGTCAATCAGCAGAATCTTGGTTTCACGCCACATATTGCTCTTATCTTCCGAAGGCATGTGGGCCGGCGAACGGCAACGGAGAGGGGCGGAAACAGGCCGCCATCATTTAGCCACCAAGTAAAGTCAAAATTGTGGCAGGAGTCAAATTTATGGCGTGATTTATTCGTTGTTTCCGACGGAAGAACTTACCTGCTGGAACGAACGGCGGCAATGCCGGAAACGGGGGGTCGCGCCGAACGGGCGACCCGCGGGGCTCAGCCGAAAAGCTGATAGACCTTGGCGCCCTTGTGCGACCGATTGACGCGGATGATCTCCTCGGCCACGCCCTGGCGCTGGCGGGTGACTTCCTGGACCAGTTCGCGGTACAGCATGAGCAGCCCTTCGAGGCTGCGCTTGAGCTCGCTGTCGTCGTCCAGCGGCTCGTGCATGGCGGCATCCACGTGCTGGCGGCACTCCAGGTCCAGCCGGGCGATGGCTTCCCAGTCCTGCTCCGCCAGGGCGGTGCCCAGGGCGGTGCGGGTTTGTTCGATACGCTCGACGGCGAGGGTCATGCTTCGTGTCTCCTGGAGGGGCGGTATTACTGCGGGATACCGTCCCAGCCTTCCTTGATGCTGCGAAGCAGGTTGGCCACTTCGTCGAGCATATGTTCGTCGTTCTGCCGGTTGGCCTCAAGCAGGCGGCGGCCCATGTAGATGTACAGGGCGTTCAGGCGCTCGGCATAGTCGCCGCCGGCCTCGAGGTTCAGCCCGTCGCGCAGGCCACCGATGATGGCCGCGGCCTTGCCGATCAGCTGGCCCTTCTCCGCCATCTGGCCGCGCTGCATGGCGCCACGGGCCTGGGCGATGCGGCTCAGGCCGCCTTCCATGAGCATCTGGATCAAACGGTGCGGGCTCGCCTCGTGGAGCTGTGCCTGGACACCCACGTTCTGGTATTGGCGAAGCGCTGCCATCGCATTCATTTCGAGATCCCCTGGTGTGGAAGGTTTCATATCCGATGTCCAGGGTATCGGCGCGGCGGCGCCAGACTTTAATCGCGAATTGCGTCTACCTCGGCCGCTGCCGGGCGGCTAAGCGCCACCGGCATCAGTCGTCGGAGCTCTTGTTCAGCGCATTCAGCGTGGTCATCACGCTGCTGCTGGTGGCGTTGAGCTGGGCGACCAGGCTGTCCATGGCGTTGTACTTGGCGTACAGGATGTCAGTCAGCTTGGCGGTGCGGTCGTCCAGGTCGGTCTGCTGCTTCTTCAGGCTGCTGATGGTGGAGTTGATCGAGTCAGTCTGCTGATCGAGGATGCCGTTGGTCTTGGCATAGCTGTCGACGGCGTTGTACATGCGCTTGAGGAAGCCGTCGCTGCCGGTGAAGAAACTCTGGATGTTGCCCGAATAGGTCTCCAGCCCCTTGCTCAGCTTGCTGCTGTCGACGCTCAGGGTGCCATCCTTCTGACTGGTGATGCCGAGCTGCGACAGCACCTGCAGAGTACCGCTGCTGCTGGACAGGTTGACGAACTCGTTGCGCAGACTGTTGAGCAGGGTGCGGGTGGTGGCGTCACTGGACAACGGCCCCGCACTGGTACTGGTGGTACCGTCCTCGTTGGTGGTGGTGGTGATGTCCGTCAGACTGGAGATCGACTTGATCATCGTGTTGTAGGCGTCGACGAACTTCTGGATGTTGGCGGTCAGGTCGTCGGTGTTGGTCGCCACCGTCACGGTGGAGCTGCCGGTCGCCAGCAGGTTGAAGGTCACGCCGCTGACGGCCTTGTCCAGGGTATTGCTGGAACTGGTCATCGACAGGCCGTCGAGCTTGAACTCGGCATCGCCGGCCTGAACCAGATAGCCGCCGGTAGAGCTGCTGTAGGCTGCCGAGCCGTCGATCGCCAGCTTGCCCAGGGTGCTGTCGCCCGAGGCCTTGACGCTGATATCGGTGCCGGCGCCGGTGGTGGTGGAGCTGAGCACCAGGCGCGAGCCGCTGGAGTCGGTGACGATGTTGGCGGAGATGCCACTGGTGGAACTGAGCTTGTTGATGTTGTCGCGGATGGTCGACAACGAATCGCCAGCGGACACCGTCACGTAATAGTTGCTGCTGCCTTGGCTGAGGGTAAGACGACCGGCGCCGAACTTGTCGGAGCTACCGACGTATTGGCTGGCCACCTTGGAGGCGGTCGCCAGCTTGTCGACTTCCAGGGTGTAGGTACCGGCGGTGGCCGAAGCGCTGGCGGTGGCAGTCGCTTTCGTGTCGTCCGACGAAGTCGCCTTGAGCCCGGAGAAGGAGTCGGCGGTGTTGAGCGTTGCCACGGCCAGCTGGAAGGTCGAGAGCGCGCTCTTGAGCGAGCCCACGGCGGACAGCTGGGTGGTGCTCGACTTGGTGAGGTTGGTGATCTGCGTCTGCTTGGCACTGGTCTGTGCCTTCACCAGGGCGCTGACGATCGAGTCGATGTCCAGGCCGGACCCCAGGCCGGTAGAGGCGATGCTGCCCGACGAGGAAGAACTGATCGTAGTCATTGCCGCGCTCCTTTAAACGGTTTCTTGACGCAATTGCTCGTGCCAGAGCCTTCGAGCAAGAAGCAGGCCAGCTTTCTAGGCCTGCTCCCGGAACAACAGGTTGCCGGCTTCCTTGATGCTCTCCGCCAGCTTCACCGCGACCTCCGAAGGAATCTGCCGGATCACGTCGCCACTGGTGCTGTCCACCACCTTGACCACGGTGATGCCCGATTCCTGGTCGACCGAGAACTCCAGGTTGCGGTGGATGACCTGGGCATTGCTGCGCAGGCTGTCCAGCGCACGATCCAGGGTAGCCTTGTCCGGCGCAGCCTGGGTGCTGCCGGTGGACGGCGAGCCCTTGCCGTCGACGGCAACGGGTTTGCCGCCGGCCGCGATGGGCGTGGCCGCCTGGGCCTGATCCGCCCTGGCGGGGGCGCCCAGTCCGATCGTAGAGAAAGTCACGCTCATCATCGACTCCTCATTATTCTGGACAAATGCAGGAAGGGCGCAGTGCGCCCTTCCTTCGTATCAACCGCCGATGACCTTACTGCAGCAGCTTGAGTACGGCAGAGGGCAGCTGGTTGGCCTGGGCCAGTACAGCGGTGGCTGCCGACTGCAGGGTCTGCTGCTTGGTCATCTCCGCCGTTTCCGCGGCGAAGTCGGCATCCTGGATCGTACTGCGTGCCGAGGTGGCGTTCTCCGCGATGTTCTGCAGGTTGGAGATGGTGCTGTCCAGACGGTTCTGTACCGCACCCAGGGCCGAACGCTGGGTGTCGATCTGCTTCAGGGCATCGTCGATCACCTGGATCGCGGCCTGGGCCTTGTCGGCGGTGCCGATGTTCAGCGACTGCACGGTCTGGCCGGAAGCCACGGTGGCGGTGCCGCCGGTCAGGGTACCGCCCGCGGTGACGGTGATGTCGTCCTGCGAGGTGACCTTGATGCTGCTGCCACTGGCGACCGCGGTGATGCCGCTGACGTTGGTGTTGATCGAGGCGACGATGTCGTTGAGGCTGGCGCCCTTGGCGTAGTCGACTTCGACGCCGTTGACGGTGATGCTGCCCGAGGCGGCGGCGGTGGTGGTGTCGTTGACGCCGGTGACCGCGATGGTGCCGCTGGCCAGGGTGTAGCTGCCGTTCAGGGCCTTGGCGCTCATGTCGTTCAGGGTGAAGCTGACGGTTTCGTTGGCGTTGGCGCCGACCTGGAAGGTCATGGTGCCGTTGGTGCCAGCCTTGCCGTTGAGCAGGGTCACGGCGGTGCTGCCGCCACCGAAGGTGGTGGTTTCGGAGATACGGGTCAGTTCGGCGGTCAGCGACTTGAACTCCTGGTTCAGCGAGGTGCGGTCGTCTTCGCTGTTGGAGCCGTTGGCGGACTGCACGGCCAGGACACGCATGCGTTGCAGGATGTTGGTGGATTCCTGCAGGGCGCCTTCAGCGGTCTGGGCGATGGAGATGGCGTCGTTGGCGTTGTCCACTGCCTTGTTCAGGCCGTTGATCTGGCTGCTCAGGCGGTTGGAG
Organism: Pseudomonas sp. RW407; assembly: GCF_003176655.1. Taxonomy (NCBI): domain Bacteria; kingdom Pseudomonadati; phylum Pseudomonadota; class Gammaproteobacteria; order Pseudomonadales; family Pseudomonadaceae; genus Pseudomonas; species Pseudomonas sp. RW407. The sequence goes on from NZ_QGSL01000088.1 coordinate 447,964, forward strand.
ATCTGCAGACCGGCGGCGTCGTCCTTGGCGCTATTGATGCGCAGGCCGGTGGAGAGCCGGGTCATGGCAGTGTTCAGGTTTTTCGAGGCGTTGTTCAGGTTCTTCTGAACGGTCAGCGAAGAGATGTTGGTATTTACGGTAAGGGCCATGACGAGATCCTCGTGGATAGGCGACTGCTTTCAGTTGGTTCCTGGCCCTTGGCTAGTGCCGCCCGGTATGGCCTGGAGAACCTTCGTTAGGGTTATCGTCCGTGGCGGATTTTGCTTTAGGGCGATTTTCGATTTTTTTTCAAGCCCCTCTTGCATCTTGCCCCAGGAAAATGCTGAAAGCCCCGCTTGGCGGGGCTTTCAGCATTCAGGCAGCGGTACCCGGGCGCTCAGTCCGGCTGCCAGGCGCGATGCCAGGCCTGCAGGTTGTCGCCCTGCAGCATCCAATCGCTGCGCACCTTCTCGCGCAGGCTGTCGCCCATGCGGGCGGTGGCGTCGAGGTCGTCCAGGTGCATGCGGATCGCCTCCACCCAGTCGCGGAAACGGTTCTTCACCCGGGTGGCCGGCAGGTCGCCGGCATAGGCGCGGTTGTCGCTGCACACCACCGGGAAGCCGCAGGCGCCGTACTCCAGCAGGCGCAGGTTGCTCTTGCACTGGTTGAACAGGTTGTCTTCCAGCGGCGCCAGGGCAAGGTCCAGGTCCAGGCTGGCGAGCTTGGCCGGATACAGGTGTATCGGCAGGCCCGAGTGGAACTCATGCACGTACGGGCGAATCTGCTCCGGGCACATGCCGAAGAAGACCCACTCGACCTCGTTGGCCAGCTCCTTGACCACGTCGGCGATCAGTTCGAGGTCACCGGTGTGGCTGACGCCACCCGCCCAGCCTACCCGCGGCTTCGCCGAACGCCGCCGCTGGCTCGGCTGCAGGCCGCCCCACCAGCCGGGAGCCAGGCGGTTATAGGCGACACGGATATCCGGATGCAGGTCGGAGAAGGCCTCGGCCAGCGCCTCGGTGGAAACCACGAAGCGGTCGACGTAGCCCAGGCCGCGGCGCAGGGAGCGGAGAATGTCCTTGGGCATGTGCTCGCGGTGCTGGTTCTTCAACGGCAGGTTCGGCAGGTAGTCGTCGAGTTCGTAGACCTTGAAGGCACGGGAGAAGGCCTTCATGCGGCGCATGGCATCCAGGCGCTCGTCACCGATCTGGCGCTGCAGCAGCACCACGTCCGGGGAGAAGCGCTCCAGGTCGGCGACGTGCAGCAGGCCGTGGGTCACCACGCCTTCGATCAACCCCTGCTCGCGCTGCGCCAGGAACGGCTGGATGACCCGGTAGTGGCCGCAACCGAAGGTGTCGGCAAAATGTGCCAGTACCGTCGGCAGCGGTTGCCAGGCCAGGGGGCGGAAGGTCAGTTGGGTGTCGGTGAGGACGAAGCCCCCACGGGCGCGGACCAGGGAGAAGTTCGGGTTGTATGCGGGGTCGCGAGCCAGACGTGGCAGCCAGCGAGCGTAGAAGGCGTCCTGCAGTTCCGTCGGCTCGGCTTCCAGGGCCTGGTTGTGCAACAGGGTTGCGTGGGGCGTCCAGACGATCAGGTAACCGGAGGCACCGGTGCGCAGGCAGAGGTCGACATCGGCGCCACGCTCGGCGAAGTCGCCCTCATCGAGGCCACCCAGTTCGTCGAACAGTGCCTTGCGGATCATCAGGCAACCATCGGAGACCGCACTGTAGTTCTGTGCCACCTGCAGGCGGTTCATGTAGCCGGTGGCGTTCATGTCCTCGCCGATGAAGGCGTGCCCGGCGATGCCGCGCAGGCCCAGCACCAGCCCGGCATGGGTGATGCGCCCCTCGCCATCGACCGTGCGCGCGCCGACGATCCCCACTTCGGGACGCTGCGCCTGGTTGACCAGTTCGCCCAGCCAGTCGCCCTGGAAGACCGCGGCCTCCGGGCGCAGCAACAATAGGTAGTCGCCACGCGCATGAGCGGCAGCCAGGTTCTTCAGCCGCGCGTCGGCCAGCGGCTCGCCCGAGCGCAGCACACGGACGCGCTCGGCGGCCATCTGCTCGACGCCCTCCAGCCACTGGCGGGTGGCCGGGTTCTCGCTGGCGTTGTCCACCAGCAGGATTTCGTAGTTGGGGTAGGCCGTGTGCTCGAGGAGGCTCATCACGCAACGCTGCACGGCGGCGAGCTGGTCGCGCAGGACGATGAGGATGGACACCGGCGGCTGTGCCGCATGACCGTAGTCGATGTGGTAGCGCCCCGGCAGATGGCTCTGCACCCGCGCCTGCCCGTAGCCGCGTGCGGCGAGATGACGCTGCAGGGTGCGCTCCTCGTCGGGGTTGGCCTGCAGGCTCGGCGCGGCGGTCGACAGCAACGGCTCGGACAGGTGCGCCAGGCCATCGAGGCCGCCCTGCTCCACCAGGCGCAGCAGCAGGTCCAGTTCCAGCGCCCGAGGATACTCCCCGTCGAAACCGCCCATCTCGAGGATGGCCTCGCGGTTGAACAGGCAATGGCGCGCCTGGGAGGTGGGGAAGCTGATCAGCAGGTCGAGGTTGAAATCCGGACGCATGGCCGGCCCTTCGCGGCCATCTTCGCCACGCAGCACCAGGTCGGTGGATACCGCGCGGCAACCGCCCGCCCCCATCAGTTCGAGGCCGGCGACCATCAGCCCGGACGCGGTGAAGAGGTCACCGGCGCCAGCCAACACCACCCAGTGGGCGGTGCTGCTGCGCAGCGCCTCGTTGACTGCGGCGGCCAGGCCATCGCCCCCCACAGGCTGATGGCGCAGGCGAAGCCCGCTATCCACGGCCTGCGCCTGGGCGCCCAGCAGCGTCACACTGACATTCGGGTAGAGTTCGGCGGCCGCCGCCAGGCTGTCGAGCGTCGCCTGCAGCGCTGCGCTATCCCCGCCTACCGGCAACAGCACATCTATATGCACGCCCAGGCCATTGGCCCGCAGGTGCTCATCGATCAGCCGCCTCTGGATCGGGCTCGGCTTGCGTGCCACCAGCCACTCATCGAAGCGCTCGGTCATTTCGCTCAGGGCATGGGCCTGGCGCAAGGCGGCAAGCAGGTCGACGCGCTCCGGAGCTTGTTCCCGATGCAGCGGCGAAACACCAACCAACTGGTCGCCACCCTCGATGTACCAACCCAGGTCACGCACGGCCTGGCGGAAGTCCTGGTGCCCCTTGTCACCGATGCCCGGCTTGTCACGGCCGAGCTGGCTGAACTGCTCGCGGGAGACGCGGAAGTCCACCAGGGGGGCGGAGAGGAACGCCAGGTCCCCCTTCTGCAGCAGCTTGACATAGAGCGCCAGGTCGCCCACCCAGCGGATGGGTACGCCATTGAGCGCCATGACCTGGTCGCCGAACGCTGCCACCGCCTCGCGGCGGCACAGCACGGTGCTGGGCTCGCCGATGAAGTTGACCGTGTGTTCGGCCAGGAACGACGTCAGGCCGATACCATCGACCAGCGCATCCTCCACGAACGGCAATGCGGTGGCCAGGATGTCCGGCAGTTGACGCCCCTGATCGTCGATGCGCCGCCGCCGCGAACTGACCAGCTCAATCCCCGGCCGCTCCCGCATGGCGTCGACCATGCGTTCGACGCACTCCGGATGCAAGACGTCGTCGTCATACAGGAACTTCAGGTATTCGCCGCTGGCCAGGCTGACGCACTTGGCCAGGTTCTTCGATTCGTGCAAGCGCGTCTCGTTGTACGAGTAGTGCACGGGGAAATCGAGAATGCCGCGGTACTCGTCCACGACCGCCCGGACTTCGTCCGTCCGGCAGTCATCGCAGATCACCAGCTCCAGCGGGCGATAGGTCTGATCCTGCAGGCTCTGCAGGGCCTCCTTGAGGTAGGCCGCCTTGTAGGCCGGCATCACAACGCTGACCAGCGGGTTAATGTCGTTTGGTTGGTTCACCATCGCACCTCAATTTGGCTTCAGGCGATCCGCAGGCGCCATGCCCACGGCTCGTGAGTGGAGTTCGTCAAAACAGCAGATCCATCGCATCCACGTCGAATACGGGAATGCCATGGCGTCGGGACACGTCCAGACGTTCGGGAAAATGGTTGTCGATGAAGATCGCCGGCGCACGCACATGGTCGGACTTGGGCTCGCCTTCACGCAGATGGACGATCCGTTCGAACATCGTCAACGGGATATGCGCCGCTTCCAGGGTGGCCGTCAGATCACCGGCATGGCGCGTGAGCAGCACCAGCCGCTTGTCCAGTTGCAGCAACCGGTAGGCAAGGCGCATCGCCTGTGGGTTGGCGCGGCCGGCGCACACTAGGGTGTCGTCCAGGTCCAGGTAGCAGGTATCGAAGTCGTAATCGAGCACCGCCTTGTTCTCCAGGCGGCGTTCGACCAGTTGCAGGCGCGGCTCCGGCAACAGCAGCAAGTCTCGCCCGAGGTAGTCCTGCACGGCCAGCAATGGCAGGTTGACGCCAAGGGCGCGCGCCACGACCGAGCCGGTGGACAAGCGACTGCTGAACTCCAGCAGTTTCCAGTCGCCCTGGCGGTCCCGGCGAACCTGGAAGAACCAGGGCCCGCGCAGGGCGAGCCGGGCGTTGAGCGTGGTGGCAATGTCGTTCAGTTGCGTATCGGTGGGCCGAGGTCCCGAGCGCATGGCGATGCCGCCCACCACACGCTCGCGGGAACGCGCCCCGACATACAGCAGCTGGCCGCGGTGACTGGTGAAGCAATCGACGGTCAGCTCCTCGCCCGGCAGGTACTCGCAGACCAGCGGTTGCTGCACGACAGCCAGCGCCACGGCCAGTTCATCGGCATCGGCGACCAGGGTCACCCCCTGCCCGCCCTGCCCCTGGTCGGGCTTCACCACCACGGGCCAGGCCTCCACGGCCGCGGCATTGGCATATCGACGCGGCCCCCACGGCGTATCGTCCAGCAACTCATAGGTCAACGATTTGCGCCGGGCGATGCGCGCCGTTCGAGCGTCGCCGTTGACCAGTTGCACGCCAAGGCCTTCGACACGGGGCGCCAGGTAGTCCTGCACGCTGTCGTGGGTGGCGAACACCAGGTCGATGTTCCACTGCGCCAGCAAGTGCGCGAAGCACTCATCGAAGGTCGCATCGGCAATGTTGGGCAAGTGTGCGTGCCGGACATAGGCCTGCTCGCCGTGGTCGACACGGCTGGAGGCACCGTGCAGCTCGACGTGCAGCGAGTGCTCCAGGGCACGGGCGATCTCCAGCCCCACTTCGGTGCCGCAGGGAAACACCAATACCCGGACCTTGCTCATTCCGACGGCGCCAGGTGATGGTCGGCGAAGTATTGGGAAATGCATTCGCCGATAGCCGGATCGCGGTAGAAGAACACGTAGCGCTTGCGCGGGCCGCCAGTACTCATCTTCAGCGCGATGGCGGGGGTGCGGAAATCAACCTTCACGCCGAAGCGCCTGCCGATCTCGATGAGCGAGCGACCGGAATAATAGGAGGTGTGCCCTTCTTCGAACGGATAGGTGACAGTCTCCAGCGGCAGGCCATCGCGCAGGTTGGTACTGGCGATGACCAGCCCGCTATCGCGCACTTTGTGCAGCAGGTTGGCGAAGTCCTCGTCCAGGTCGGTGAAATGCTCCACCACCTCGCAGGCGACCATCAGGTCGAATTCTGCCTCGCGTGAATCGAAGGGGACGAAATCCAGCGCTTCCTGGAAATTGCCCAGGTCGGATACGGCGACCCTGGAAACCGGCAACTGCTGCTGGATCAACGCATGGTCCTGCGACAAGCCGGCGCCATAGACCACCACATCGGGAGCGAAGGCTTCGCCGAAGTGATTCCGCAGGATTTCGAGCCCCATCTCCGCCATGCGGTACTCACGGCGCGGCGTGACCCCATCGCCGGCCCGTACGCTGGTCTCGGGCTGGCTGCCGGGGTCGAAGGGAGCGCTACGGTAGTCATGGGTATTGCCCGGATTGCCTGCATAGCCGCAGCAGCCGCAGATCACGAAGTCGCAGGTCTTGCCCAGCCACTTCTGGATGGTGCAGGTAACGGTTTCGAAGGAAAGCTCGGTGCTTCCGCACGCGTTGCATTGTGGAGTGGTCATGATTCTGATCCTTACGCTTCTGGCAACCTGTTTCGCTTATGGCAGGGGGCGGCGCAACTCGGCCGAGTGCCCGACGGGCGACTTCGGCGGGCGCTGCAGTATCGGTAGGCTGGTGATGACGTAGAGCAATGCCAGCCAGCGCGGCGAACGAGCCAGGGACGTGTCCAGCGACTGGGACCTGATCGGCTCCCCTCGCAGGTTGCGCACGATGTCCGCCAGCGTGAGCGCAGGCGAGTACTCGGTGTTGCTTCCATGGCTGTACATGGAGTCGGTCAGGTGGGAAATCTCCTTGACCACCTCGGGGTTGAATCTGTTGCGGGCGAAGTGATCGATCGACCAGTCGAACAATGTGCGCATGGCGTCGACTTCGTCCTGCAGCGGCAGCCGGCAGAGTTCGCGGGCGAACTTCGGCAGTTCTCGCTCCATGGCCTCGTGCAATGCCATGTCGCAGTCGCGCGGCGGAATCACCGGTATGAAGTCTCCGTCACGCTGCTCATAGCCGCTGGTGCTCGCATAGGGCAGGTTGGCGAAGAGGGTCTCCACGAACAGTAGCGATGCCCTGCTCACCGTCAGGTTGTACCGCGCCCTGCCGGGCTGGCTGCGGTAGATGCTTCGCGCGTAGTAAAAATCGGCAGGCACGGGACTGCCCGCGGCCAACTCCAGGAGCCGCGCCAGGCAATCCTGGGTATAGCCCCGCCCCCAGTACTCGACGAAAGCGAAGCGTTGATCGAAGTCGATCTGCGAACGCAGGTAACCAATCGCCGTGGGGCGCTCCCGGTTCCCCACCTCCAGCAAGTGCCGACGGTATCGCTCGGCGTTCTTCGCTTCGTGCACCACCAGGGTGACGAAGGTCGTCGGCAGATCATCCCGCCTGGCAGGCACGCTCAGGTCGGGGAAGAACTCCGCGAACTGGCCGGCGTCAAGCCGCAGCCCTTCCAGCAGGCCGTCGAAGGAAATCGCCCCCGTGTAGGCGAGAATGCTGGCGAAGAACTCCGGATCGATCTCATCGACATAGGACGCCACCCACCAGGCCTGGCGCGAGCCATAGAGATAGCGGGTCTGCAACGGCAAACCGCACTCCTCGATGATCGCATCGGCGATGCGCTTGAGATGGTGGCCATCGCGGGCGACGAAGTACAGGCACTCGATACCGCGCGCCAGCGCATCGCGCACCACCCACATCGCATAGCAAACCAGATACAGGGAGGCCCGGGTGTAGGCATAGCGGGCCTTGCCATCCTGATTCCGATGGCGGAAGCGAGCCATGAGCGCAGCGACGCAATAGGCGTCATAGCTGCCCAGGCTCTCGACGATCTCCCGCTCGAATGCATCGAACTGCGGTAGTTCATGCAGTACCGGAGAGATTCCCAGCGCAGCGGCACTCTTGCCGTCGGCGTTGGGGTTGTCGCCATAGTGGACCCATCTGGAGAAACGATATCCCGCCTCCCGGAACGCATCCAGATAAAGGGTACGGGTGCTTTTCTGGGTGCCTCGCGTGGACGAAAGGAACAGCGGCAGCTCGGCCAGGCGCGGCTCGGCCTTGGCCAGCAAACGCCGGATGAAGTCCTCGGGCAGGTACATGTCGGACAGCAGGATCACCCGTTCGCCGCGCTGCAAGAGCTCGAGAGCGTCAGCGATCTTGTCCGGGCATGGCTGGCAGGAGACGAACTCGCTTTCCAGCTCCTGCTCGCGCAAGAACGCCGCCTGCTCCGGCGTCAGCCCATAGACATCGGCCAGGCGCTCGATGATTTCGTCAAAGGTGATTTCCAACAAGTCGCTGCCACGCTGAAGCTTCGTGGCGCTGTACATGTAGCGAACATTGGATTCGGCGCCCATGCGCGCTTTCGGGTAATCGGACAGCAGCGAGTGAGGGAAGCCCAGACCCGAATCGCGCATCGCCCGCTGCACCCGGAAGAACACCCCCGCGGGCTCCAGCGTCGTACGCTGAATCAGGGTATCGAACACGTCGAACGAATACAGGGTAGGAGACACCAGGGCCGGCGTGCGGAAGGCGCGTGCCGACTCGATCAGGTATTCATTGTTGTCTTTCCGGGAGTACGACCAGAACAGCTCGGAAATGGCCGCACGCCCATGATCAGGCTGCTCACGGTAGCACCCAAGCGCCAGCAGAAGCTGGTCGAAATCATCACATTCGATACCGCAGGTCATTTCCCGGCAGTCGTAGACGAAATCGCGGCAATTGCCATTGGTGCCGTAGTCGAAGAAATAACGGATGAAATACGGAACCCCCGCTGCCAACAAGTCGTAGAAGATCGACGAATAATCGACGATCGCCCCATCGACTTGGTCCATGACCTCGTAGAAGTCCTCGTGGTTGTCCCAGAACAGCAGGCGAGGCTGGTCGGCATAGCGCTGCTTGAGCGCCTTGTACTTCTGATACCCCTCGATCATCGGATGGACCTTGAGGATGAACAGCAACCCCTGCTCTTCCAGCGTGCCGAGCAGCCTATCCATGTCCGGCAGGGCACGATTGAAGAAGTCGTTATGCGACTTTTCCCGGTAGGTGGGGCAATAGGCGACGATCCGGGTGTCCGGCGGCAGGTTCCTGCGTCCCAGCAGGTCGTGATCGAAGGTCTTGACCGAGACCTTCTCATGGCAGCGGGGATAGGCGCCCCGCAGTATCGAATGAGGCTCCAGAGCGCACTGCTCGATGAAGTGCTTCTCCATCAGCGGCGAGGTGGTCAGAAACAGTTGGTGATTGCGATAGGTTTCGTGATGGACGATGTGCTTCTTGACGATCCTTTCATGCAGGAAGCCGCTATTGACGCCCCGCTCGACCGTCTTGCAGCCCACGCCGTGCCACAGGTTGAGGAGAGTGGCCCCGCGCAGCTCCTCCTGGATGACTTCCTTGAAGTTCTCCACCACATAGACGCCGGCCTGCCGCATGATCCGGCGTGCAGCTGGCGAGTCGTAGCGATGGGCGCTCCCGCCCTGCCGACGGACCAACGCAATGGTCTCGTCGTCATCGCATAGCCAGTGCGCCTGGATATCGGGTCGCTTGTACTGGATATAGGCAAACAACCACTTCGGATTGCCGGCGAAGTTCATCCCGGCATTGAACACCCAGATGCTGTCGTTTCTGCTGTTCTGAGACATGGTGCGGTCCATTGGTCAGCTTGTTGCGGGCGCACATGCGCCATCGGCGAAATTCAAGGAGGCCAGGGCTATGCGATGGCCGGAGTGGCGCCGTTCCAGTGGGGGCAGTTGCCGGAAGTCGCCGTAGATGCTGGTGAGGTAGGCCTGGGTCTGTTCAGGCGCGTTGAAGCTGCGCCCCTCGAATACGACCGAGGCGCCCTTGCCGAACACTTGCGCAGGCACCACCTCGCGGTCGCCATACAGACCATAGAGATTCCCCACCAGGCCATCGCTGGAGGCCGGCAACGAAGACACCACCCGGTCATACAGGGCGAAAAGCAAGGCACGGGGCACCAGGCTCGTCGCCAGCGCCACCAGCGCGAAGCGCCAGCGCTGGGCTGGGGGTACGGGTCGCGGGTAGTAGCCCTTCTGTTTGTTCATGGTCATCGAGCGCAGCAGCGCGATGGACTTGCGCAGCAGCCGGCGACGCATGCCGGGAGGCGGAACGCCGTCCAACGGGAATACGTCCACCCCGATGCCCCGGTCGAACGGGTGCGCGTAGTCCACCACCCAACGCGAATGGCGATCGCTCACCACCAGGAACGGATAAGGCGTATAGGCGTCGATGGACGGGTGGATCGCCCGCAACGTCGGCGGCAATCGATCCAGCAGGCCGAGCAGGCGGCGGTAATCCTTGCGCGGCACCACGATGTCGATGTCGTCGTCCCAGGGAATGAAGCCGCCATGGCGCACAGCGCCCAACAGCGTTCCGCCGACCAGGTAGTAGTCGATGGCATGGGCCTGGAAGAAGTCGACTAGCGCGCCCAGCACGGCAAAGGCCCGTTGCTGGATCCGTGCCAGCGGAACGCCGGCGACCATCGCGGCCCCCTCCTCAACCATGGCGGCGCACATCGAACACCATACCTGTCAGGGTCGAGCCCAGCGCCTGCAGGGTAGCGAGCGCCACTGCCGAGGGATCCAGCAGGCTCTCGACCGGTTCGGCACCGAAGTTCCGCGTACGCATGGGCGTGCGGGTCCGTTCGGGATTGATGCAGACCACGCGGATTCCTTCGCTCGCCCATTCCTCGGCCAGTGCCTGGGTGAGGTTGACCACCGCAGCCTTGGTGGCGCTGTAGGCGGCATAGAATGCACGCCCCCGGGTGTAGGAGCTGGAGGCGAAGTTCACCAGGCAACCGCGGCTTTCGCGCAGGTACCCATGGGCAGCCTGGGCCAGGTGGATGGTGCCGGTGAGGTTGGTGGCGATGAGTTGCTCCACCTCGGATTCGCTGAGCAGGGCCAATGGCTTGTGCAGCAGCATGCCGGCGGTATTGACCACCGCGTCTATTCGTCCTTCACGCTGCGCCACCTCGGCGAGGAAGCGCTCCACGTCGCTGCGGCGGGAAATATCGATGTTGCCCTCGCCACGGCTGGCGCCATGTACGCGAGCGCCATGGGCCCTGGCCAGCTCGGCCACCGAAGCGCCAATGCCGTAGCTTGCGCCGATCACCACCACCACGCGGTCACGCAACAGGTCCTGCAGGCCATCATCCTGCGCAGCCTGGGTGCTGCGGATCTGGATCAGCTTTTCGGCGATATACAGATCCACCCCGTCGGTGATTTTCAGATTGGAGGGCGAGCCGGCTACGGTAGCGATGGTCACCTCGGGCATTTCCCGGCGCAGCACGCCACAATCGCAGGTCACGCCCTCCAGCCCTCTGCGTTCGGCGAGTCGATAGGCCTCACGCAGGATGCCAAGGCGGAACCCCTGCGGCGTCTGTCCACGGCGTAGCCGGCTGCGGTCAGGGATGTCGCGAATATGCCCCTCCCCCGCCACCTCGACGATGGTGTCGCTGGCGGGCACCACCACATCCACTGCGTCGTACCGCTCCAGCGCGTCCAGGCAGCGGACGATGGTCGGCTGGTCCAGCAGCGGGCGCGCAGCATCATGAATGAGTATCCGCGCCTGCTCCGGCTGCCCGTCCAGAGCGGCGATTGCCGAAGCGGTGGAGTCGGCACGGTCCCGGCCACCGGCGACGATCTTCGCCACCTTGCGCCAGCCATTGCGGGTGGCCGCCTCCCAGAGCACGCTTTCGTAGCCGCCAGGCACCACCAGCACGATCTGCTCCACTGCCGGCGAGTGCTCGAAGACTTCGACGGTATGCTCGATGACCATGCGCCCGGCCAACTTGACGAACTGCTTGGGCAGCTCGCTGCCGAAGCGCAGGCCACGCCCTCCAGCGAGCACTACGGCGATGACCGGGGATTCGACTGCACGGGTAGTCATGCGACCTCCTCCAACTCGCCCATCGACAGCATCCGCTCGACGGTCTCGGGCGGGTTGTGCATCAGCACGTCGATCATCGACAGGCCTGGCATGAAGTTCTCCACTTTCTGTTGCTGGTAGGCTGGAAAGCAGCCATGTACGAAACGCAGTTGCACGTGCTGTTCGCGAAACGCGGTGGCGCTGTATAGCGAACGACCACCGCTGGCGTTGTGGTAGGCGTCGGCCCCGAAGAGCCGGCAAAGCTCCAGAATGCGTTCCTGCCCCTGAAGCGAGCTGGGCATCTGCGAGGCGAAGGAAACCGAAAGCGGCCTGCCGAGGTAGGCGAAGACCGCCTGGACGGAAGCGGCGCAGACGCGAGCGACATTCTGCTCGGGCATCCGGCAGATGGATTCGACCAGGGCGAAAACCACGTCGAAGAATGGAGCCCGCCGGTAGGCATGGCGTATCAGCTGGAGAAACTTGTCGTGATCGCCAACGAAATGGTGCTGGTCGATTCGCAGGTTCTGGCTGGCCCCTTCCACCGGCAGCGTGAAGCGGAATGGCTGGCCATCGAGCAGGATGCTGTTGCGGTGGATGAACCCCCGGCGAATGAAAGCCACATCGTCCAGGAAGACGAAGTGGTCCACGCTCCCCGCCAACTGGAAGTAGCCCAGGTAAGGGAAGAAGTAGGGTTGCATGACCGCGAGAATCACGCCCGGACTCCCGCACTGATGACCAGGTCGCAGATGCGCTCGACATCCTCGTCGGCCAGGTCCGGGTAGATCGGCAGGCACAGCACCTGGCTCGCCACCTGGCGGGCGACCGGCAGGTTGCTCGGCTCGGCCGACGGCAGGCCGCGGTACATCGGGAAGTCGCTGATCAGCGGGTAGAAGTAGCGGCGCACCACGATGCCCTGCTCGCGCAACAGCTCGTACAGCCGGTCGCGCTCCACGGCAAAATCCTCGTCGATCAGCACGGGGAAATAGGCGTGGTTGGACACGCACCCGGTACGGAACTCGATGAAGTTCAGCCCCGGCAAGCCGGCCAGGCGCTCACGGTAGAGGCTATCGATTTCCTTGCGCCGCGCCAGCGCACGGTCGATGTGCCGCAGTTGCAACAGGCCGAAGGCGGCGTTGATCTCGCTCATCTTGCCGTTGATGCCGGGGGCCACCACCGTGGTTTCGTTGACGAAGCCGAAGTTTTTCAGATGGCCGATGCGCCGGTAGGTTTTCTCGTCGGGGCAGATGATCGCCCCGCCCTCGAAGGTGTTGAACACCTTGGTGGCGTGGAAGCTGAGCACGCTCAGGTCGCCGTGGCGCAGGATGCTGCCGCCGGCGTCACGCACCGAGAAGGCATGGGCCGCATCGTAGATCACCCGCAGGTTGTAGTTGTCGGCGATAGCCTGGATGGCCTCGACGTCGCAGGGATTGCCGTAGCAGTGCACCGGCATGATCGCGGTGGTCTGCGGGGTGATCGCCGCCTCGATCTTCGCCGGGTCCAGGCTGAGCGTCTGCGGGTCGATGTCGACGAACACCGGGCGGATACCGTTCCACAGCAGCGAATGGCCGGTGGCGACGAAGGAATAGGGCGTGGTGATCACTTCCCCGGTGATGCGCAGCGCCTGCAGGGCGGTGACCAGCGCCAGCGTGCCGTTGGCGAACAGGGCGATGTGCTCGACGCCAAGGTATTCGCACAGCGCTTTCTCCAGCGCACGGTGCATGTCACCGCCATTGGTGAGGATGCCGCTGGCCCAGACCCGCTCCAGGTAGGGCAGGAACTCTTCGAGGGGCGGCAGCAGGGGCCGGGTGACCGGGATGATCTTGGTCATGACTACTCCCTGCCGATCGACATCGGGCAGACGCAGCGACGGGAATACGACAGGGGGAAGTCGGGCTTCCTCCCGTATCCACCGTTCATGAGAAGGAGGCTCGAAGGCACCAGGCCAATACCGGACCTGGCCGGGGCTCCGTAGGGAATGATCGTGTTCGACATGCTGCTCTCACCCCGTCTGCCGCTACGGCAAGGTCTGGCGAAGGTTCCGAAAGCACTGGCGGTTGAGCTCCCGTAGGAATCCAGCCAGTGGACGGGGCGTCAATTCGCTGACTGAAAGAAGCGCCCCGACAGGACCTCAGCAAATTGAATGCCATCTTCCGCGAAGGTGCGCGGGGCGCGGTGTATGGGGGATTGGGGAAGGCTTGAAGCGCTGGCAGGAGAAAGCGGAAGGCAGCGGCAAGGGATTGCCGCCGAAAGAAACGCCGCACGCCCTCCGACGAAAGACGCACGGCGATCGAGCAGGCTCAGAGCTTGTTGAACAGACTCAACTGGCTGACCCGGGCGAAGGCCGCCTGGGCCGCTTCGAGCATGGTTTGCTGCAGGACCAGCTTGGAGGTGGCCTCGGCCATGTCGGTGTCGCGGATCGACGACTGGGTGGTGCTGTTGGTCAGGCTCAGGCTCTGGTTTTCCTGGCTGAGCACGTCGATGGTGTTCAACCGCGAGCCCACCGACGACTGCACGTTCATCACCTGATTCATGCCATTGTCGATGTTGGTCAGCGCCGAGGCCACCATGTTGCGGATGTTCAGCTGGGCCTGCGGATCGTTGGCGGTGGAGGCGCTCAGCGCGGTGCGCAGGTCGCCGATGGTGTTGAGGATGTTCTGCCGCTCCGGCGAGCTGGTGGTGACGCTGAACTGGTCGCCGGTCGCCGGCGAGGCGCTGATCGAGAGGTCGACGCCGGCCACGCTGATGGTCTGCGGGAAGGTGCCGCCGAGGGTACCGCTGGAGATCGGCGTGGCGCCCTGGGTGGCTGGCAGCGCGTAGACCTCGTAGTCGGTGGCGCTGGTGAACTTCAGCTGCACGCCGTTGGCCGGGAACTGGGTGGTGTAGGCGGTCTGGTTGCTGACCGTGCCGCTGGTGATCTGCGCGCCCGAGGTGTTGCTGGCGCTGCGCTTGATCGAAACGTCGTCGGCCGCCATGCCGAAGCTGAAGCTGTAGCCGCCGACCAGGCTGTCCATGTCGCTGGCGTCGTCGCTGCTGGGCAGCGAGACGTCGAGCTGGAACTGCGCGCCGCGGAAGCTGATGGCGTTGCTGTCCGCCGAGGTGGCGTCGTAGGTGCCGTTGGTGTTGGCCTCGCTGGTGACGTCGTTGCCGTCCTTGTCGAGGATCTGGTACTGGGTGCCGCTGAGCACGTTCAGGGTGTAGGGCGCGCCATCGCGGAAGCTGGCGTTGTAGGTGCTGTCGCTGGTCACCGTGCCCTGGGAGAGGAACGCCCGCTGCACGCCGTCGGTGTTCGGGTCGCTGCCCAGCGAACTGGTGGTGCGGCTGGCGTTGGCCGCCATCTCGAAGATGCTCCAGCCGTTGTCGCTGGTCGGCAGCAACAGGTTGTCGGCGATCTGCAGGTTCAGCGAACTCTGGTCGCCCTGGTAGCTGTAGGTGCCGTCGGCGTTCTGGATGAACGGCTGCACCGTGCTCTTGCTGCCGGAGAACAGGTAGTTGCCGCTGGCGTCCTTGCTGTTCATCAGCGTCAGCAGCTGCTGCTGGATCTGCCCGAGCTGGTCGGCCAGGGCCTTGCGGTCATCGTCGGTGAGGGAGCCGTCACCGGCCCGTACCGCGACCTCGCGAGCCTGCTGCAGCACGTTGGTGATGGAGGACAGCACGCTCTCTTCCTGGTTCAGGGCGTTCTGTGCGGTGGTCATGTTGCTGCTGTACTGGGTCAGCAACGCCTGCTGCTGTTGCAACTGCAGCAGGCGCGCAGCGCCGACGGGGTCGTCGGCGGGGGTCTGGATGCGCACGCCGCTGGAGATCTGCTCCTGGGTCTTGGCCAGGCTGGCGTAGCCGCGGTTGTAGTTGTCGATATTGGAACTGAAGATCTGCGGGGTGGAAATACGCATCACGGCCGCCTCAGATGTTGTTGATCAGGGTGTCGAAGAGCGTCTGCGCGGTCTTGATGATCTGCGCGGAGGCCGTGTAGTACTGCTGGAACTTCACCAGGTTGGCCGCCTCTTCGTCGAGGTTGACCGCCGACAGCGAGTCGCGGGTGTTCTGCGCCTGGGTCAGCACCGCGTCGGTGGCGGTGGCGTCCAGCTTGGCCTGGTTGGCCTGGGCGCCGACGGTCTCGGTCAGGCTGCTGTAGGCGCCGGTGAGGCTCATGCCGCTGCCACTGCCGATACCGCTGCCGACGGTCTTGGCGCTCTGCAGGTCGATGAGCTTCTGCGCGTTGCCGTTGTCGGCATCGCCATCGGAATTGAAGCCGACAGTGAAGCTGTCGCCCTTGCCGGGGTAACCGCCGATGCTGGTCTGGAAGCTGAACGACGGTGTGCCGGGCACGGTGATGCTGATGTCGTTGCTCTGCCCCGGCACTATGCTGCCGGTGCCCAGCGAATTGCCGGCGGAATCGTAGAGGGTGTAGCCCTGGGTGCCGTCGCTGGCGGCGGCGTCGAACACCAGCTTGACCGGCGTGCCGGCCTTGATCGCCGCCGACAGGTCGGCGCTGTTGCTGGCGTCGAGCTGGGTGGTCAGGCTGGTGCCGCTGATGGTGCCGCTGCCGATGTTGCCGGTGGTGGCGGTGGAGACCAGCGGCGAAGCCAGCGCCAGGCGGTTGGAGTCGGTCATCGCCACGGAGATGTCCGCCGCGGCGGTGCGCGTCGGGATCACCGTGAAGCGGTCGCCGGCCTGGATGGTGCCGACGCTCTGCTGGCTGAGGCTGAAGCCGTCGAATTCCTTGGGCGGGTCGTCCGTGAGATCGCCGCTGCCCATCACCTCGCCATCGGACAGGCGCCTGACGGTGTAGCCGGTGGCCGAGGTGAAGGTCACCTCGTAGTCGCTGGTGGTCAGCGCGCTGCTGTCGTCGATGCTGACGTTGAGGTTGCCGGTGCCGGTGTTGTGGCCGTTGGCCAGGCTGCGGTTGCCGATCACGCTGGCGTCGTTGATGTCCTTGAACAGCTGGGCACCGAAGTTGCCGTTGAGGTCCAGGCCCTGGGCCAACTGGCTGTTGAAGGTGTCGGCGAGGACGATGGCCATGCGCCCCAGTTCGTTCTGGGTGGTGTTCAGCACCTCGCTGCGGTAGCGCAGCAGGCCGCCCATCTGGCCGCCGGTGACCACCGAGGTGACGTCCATGGCCACGCCGCTGGTGCTGGAGTTCAGCGACAGGCTGTACTGCGACGGGTTGCTGGCGCTGGGGGCGGCGCTCAGGGTCGAGGCGTTGCTGCCCACCACCAGCGGCTGGCCGGAGCCCAGGTAGAGGTTGTAGCTGCTGCCCTGCTTGACCACGCTGACGCCGATCATGTCCGACAGCTGCACCACCGCCTGGTCGCGCTTGTCCTGCAGGTCGTTGGCGCTGGCGCCGGCGGACTCGGCAGCAGTGATCGCCTGGTTGTACTGGGCGATGGTCTTGGCCAGGTCGGTGACCTGCCCGGCCAGGCTGCTCATCTGGGTGTTGACGTAGCTGTTCTGGGTGCCCAGCTGGGTGGAGATGGAGTTGAAGCGCTGCGCCAGGTTGCTCGCCTGGGTCAGCACCAGCTGACGCGAGGCGGCGTCGGTCGGGGTGCCGGCCGCGGTCTGCAGCGAGGCGAAGAAGTTCTGCATCACCGAGGACAGGCCGGTGGTGCTGTCCGACAGCAGCGAGTCGACCTGGTTGACCTGGCTCAGGTAGGTCTGCGCATCGCTGTTCACCGCCGTCGCGCCGCGCAGCTGGTTGGCCAGGAACTCGCTGTACATCCGGCGCACGTCCTGCACCGTGGTGCCGGTGCCCACGTAGTAGCGGCCGGAGAACTGCGCGGCCGAACTGACCTGCATCGACTGCTGGCGGGTGTAGCCGGCGGTGTCGACGTTGGTGATGTTGTTGCCGGTGGTGCTCAGCGCCGTTTGCGAGGCGTTGAGGCCGGACAGTCCTATGGATAACAGGCTCATGGGCTTTCCTTAGAGCGTTCCATTCAAAGCGTACGGGTCGGGCCGTCGGCCATGGCCACGGTCTGGTAGACCTGCATCTGCCTGGCGATCTGCGACACCTTGCGCGCGTACTGCGGGTCGGTGGCGTAGCCGGCGCGCTGCAGTTCCTTCATGAACTGCTCGGGGCGCGCGGTGGAGTCCAGGGCGTCCTGGTAGCGGTCGTTGTTCTGCAGGAAGCTGACGTAGTCCTGGAAGCTCTGCTCGAAGGAGTTATAGGCACGGAACGAGGCCACTTCCTTCACCTGCCTGCCGTTCTCGTACTCGCTGGTGACCGCGCGCGCCGAGTCGCCCTTCCAGCTCGAACCGCTCTTGATGCCGAACAGGTTGTGGCTGCTGCTGCCGTCGCGCTGGGCGATCATCTTCTTGCCCCAGCCGGTTTCCAGCGCGGCCTGGGCCACCAGGTAGCGCGGGTCGACACCGATGCGCCTGGCTGCGCGCTCGGCCATCGGCAGCATGGTGGCGACGAAGTCGTCGGCCGAGGCGAACATGGACTTGCCCGGCTTGGTCGAAATGGCCGAGGCATCGGCGACGGCAGCGCTGCTCGTGGCGCTGTCGTCCTGGCGGGTGTAGCCCCTGCCGTTGCGCCAGTCGCTGCTGGCCAGTTGCGTCGGCTGGCTGGCGCTGGTGGCATTGGCGTCCGGCACTATGCCGGCGGCGATGCGCTGGGCCAGCTTGCCCGGCAGGGCCAGGCGCCGCGCATTCAGCGCCTGGCGGTCGTCGCGGCCGGGCTCGGGCTGCGGCAGCGGCTTGCCGCTGGCGGACCACAGGCTCTTCGCCCGCTGCCGGTCCTGCCCCGCCACCGCCTGGGTGGCCTGGGTGTCGGCCTGCGCCTGGACCTGGGCGAAGGGGTTGTCGCCGGTGTGGCGCACGCCCTGCATCTTCTCCATCTGCTTGACCAGCACGTCGGCCAGGCCGACGCCGTGGCCCTCGCGCGCCAGGGACACCGACAACTGGTGGTCGTACATGTCCTGGTACTGCTTGGCGGTCTCGCTGTTGAGCGGGTTGTCCTTGGCGAACACCTCGTTGGCCGAGCGCATCGACTTGAGCATCTCGTTGAGGAACAGCGACTCGAACTCCTGGGCCACCTTGCGGATGTTGCCCTGGCTGTTGCGGTCGCCGCTCTTCAGCTGGCTGAGGCGGTTGAGGTCGGTGTAGGCCTGGCTGTCGCTGGCGCTGGTGCCGGAATTGAGCAGTCGTGCGTCCATGGCGGCGTCCTCAGATGACGATCAGCTCGGCCTGCAACGCGCCGGCCTGCTTGAGGGCTTCGAGGATGGCCATCAGGTCGCTGGGCGCCGCGCCCACCTGGTTCACCGCGCGGACGATCTCGTCCAGGGTGGTGCCCGGGCCGAACTTGAACATCGGCTTGGCCTCCTGCTCGGCGTTCACCCGCGAGCGCGGCACCACCGCGGTCTGGCCGTTGGAGAACGGGCCGGGCTGGCTGACGATCGGGTCCTCGGTGATGGTCACGGTGAGGCTGCCGTGGGTCACGGCGGCCGGCGACACGCGGACGTTCTGGCCAATGACGATGGTGCCGGTGCGCGAGTTGATGATGACCTTGGCCACCGCCTCGCCGGACTGGATCTCCAGATTCTCCAGCACCGACATGTAGTCCACCCGCTGGTTCGGGTCCAGCGGCGCGCTGACGCGCACCGAGCCGCCATCGATGGCCTGGGCCACGCCCGGGCCGAGCATGTCGTTGATGCGGTCGACGATGTGCTTGGCGGTGGTGAAGTCGGGGCGGTTGAGGTTCAGCGTCAGGCTGTTGCCCTGGTCGAAGCCGCTCGGCACCGCGCGCTCGACAGTGGCGCCGGAGGGGATGCGGCCGGCCGAGGGCACGTTGACGGTGATCTTCGAGCCGTCGCGGCCCTCGGCGTCGAAGCCGCCCACCACCAGGTTGCCCTGGGCGATGGCGTAGGTCTGGCCGTCGATGCCCTTGAGCTGGGTCATCAGCAGGCTGCCGCCGCGCAGGCTCTTGGCGTTGCCGATGGAGGAGATGGTCACGTCGATGGCCTGGCCCGGCTTGGCGAAGGGCGGCAGGTCGGCGTGCACCGACACCGCGGCGACGTTCTTCAACTGCACGTTACCGCTGCCGGCCGGCACCTTGATGCCGAACTGCGCCAGCATGTTGTTGAAGGTCTGCAGGGTGAAGGGCGTCTGCGTGGTCTGGTCGCCGGTGCCGTTGAGGCCGACCACCAGGCCGTAGCCGATCAGCTGGTTGCTGCGCACGCCCTGGATGCTGGCGATGTCCTTCAGGCGCTCGGCCTGGGCGGCGAGCGCCACGCAGGACAGGCCAAGCACCATGAGCAGGCGGGAGAAGATCGACATCTCAGTTCACCTGCTCAGAACGGCCACAGCGGGCTGAGGAAGAAGCGGTCCAGCCAACCGGGCTGGCTGGCGTCGGCGAAGGCGCCGGTGCCCGAGTAGGTGATGCGCGCATCCGCCACGCGGGTCGAGGACACGGTGTTGTCGGTGGCGATGTCGTCGGCGCGGATCAGCCCGGCGATGCGCACCAGCTCGTTGCCGGTGTTCAGCGTCATCCATTTCTCGCCGCGCACGGCGAGGATGCCGTTGGGCATGACTTCGGCCACGGTCACGGTGATCGAGCCGGTCAGGCTGTTGCTCTGCCCCGCCGCGCTGTCGCCCTTGGTCTCGCGGTTGCCGCTGTACTCGGCGCTGAGACTCAGGTCGCCGCTACCGAAGGGGTTGTTGGTGGTGGCGCTGCCGCCGAACAGCGAGGTCAGCCCCATCTTGTTGCTGCTGTCCTTGGAGATGTCCGAGTTGGCCTTCTTGCTCGCCTGGGTCTTCTCGTTGAGGGTGATGGTGATGATGTCACCGATACGGAAGGCCTTGCGGTCGCCGTAGAGGTTGTTGTCGAACCCGGCCTGGTAGATGGAACCGTTGTTCTGTGCCGCGGGCATGGGCGTGCGTGGCATGACCGGCGCGTAGTACGGGTCATCCGGCTTGGGCGGAGGACTGACGCAACCGGCCAGCGCGGCGAGCGCCAGCAGCGGGAGAAGATGGGAACGGTTCATTGCAACTACCTCTCGGGGAGAGCCACTAACTCGCGGGCCATGGGGCCCGCGTCATGCATCAAAGGTTCTGGGTGATGAAGGACAGCATCTGGTCGGCGGTGGAGATCACCTTGGAGTTCATCTCGTAGGCGCGCTGGGTGGTGATCATGTTGACCATCTCCTCCACCACGCTGACGTTGGAGTTCTCCAGGGTGTTCTGCTGCACGGTGCCCAGGCCGTTCAGGCCCGGGGTGCCGACCTGGGGGGCGCCGCTGGCGGCGGTTTCCAGGAACAGGTTGTTGCCGGTCGCCTGCAGGCCCGCCGGGTTGATGAAGTCGGCGGTCTGGATGTTGCCGATGATCTGCGGCTGCGAGTTGCCGGCCACGGTCACCGACACGGTGCCGTCGTTGCCGACGGTGAAGGTCTGGGTTTCCGCCGGGACCACGATGGCCGGCTCCAGGGCGTTGCCGTTGGAGGTGACGATCTGGCCGTCGGAGTTCAGGTGGAAGCTGCCGTCGCGGGTGTAGGCGACGGTGCCGTCCGGGGTCAGCACCTGGAAGAAGCCACGGCCGTTGACCGCCATGTCCAGCGGGTTGTCGGTGGTCTGCAGGCTGCCGGCGGTGAAGTTCTTCTGGGTGCCGACGATACGCACGCCGGTACCCAGCTGCAGGCCCGAGGGCAGCTGGCTGTCCTGGGTCGACTGGGCGCCGGGCTGGCGCTTGATCTGGTACAGCAGGTCCTGGAACTCCGCGCGGTCGCGCTTGAAGCCGGTGGTCGAGACGTTCGCCAGGTTGTTGGAAATGGTGGTCAGGTTCATGTCCTGGGCGGACAGGCCGGTCTTGCTGACCCACAGTGCCGGAAGCATATCGATTCTCCTCGGGCGTCGGATTCATGACGCCTCGATCTGGTAATTAGCTAAATTGCAAAACCCGCGCCATGGCCTGGGAATCGTCCTCGGCGGTACGCATCATCTTCACGTGCAGCTCGAACTGGCGGGACAGCGCCAGGATCGAGGTCATCTCTTCCACCGCGTTGACGTTGCTCGCCTCCAGGAAACCCGACTGCACGCTGGCGTTGGCGTCAGCCTGCGGCGCCGGCTGGCCCTGCTTCATGCGGATCATGCCGTCGGTGCCCTTCTCCAGCTGCTTCGGGTCCGGGGTGACCAGCCTGATGCGGTCGACGGTGGCCAGCGCGTTGGGATTGTTGCCCTGGCCGCGGACGGTGATGGTGCCGTCCTCGCCGATCTCGACCTTCTCTTCCGGCGGAATGGCGATGGGCCCGCCATTGCCGAGCACCGGCAAGCCGTCGCCGGTGCGCAGTTGGCCGAGGGCGTCGATTTCCAGGCTGCCGGTGCGCACGTAGGCTTCGCCGCCATCCGGGGCCTGCACGGCGATCCAGGCGTCGCCCTTGGCGGCGACGTCCAGGTCACGCCCGGTTTCCTGCAGGGCGCCGGCGGTGAAATCGGTGGCCGGGCGTTCGCTCATGGCGAATACGCGCGCCGGAAAGCTGTCGCCGAAGACCGGCATGGCCCGCGCCTGTTCGAAGTCGCGACGGAAACCGGTCGTGGAAATGTTCGCCAGGTTGTTGGCGTGAGCCTGCATGGCCTGCGTGTTCTGGCTCGCGCCGCTCATGGCGACATACAGCATTCTGTCCAAGGCATTCCTCCAGTGCCGGGTCGGATTCCCGGCGGTGCTGAAGGGACCTCAGCAAGGGCTGTGCCAGAATTGAAAAATCAGCGCAAGGCGCTGATTCGAAAGGAGGAATCAAAAAGAAAAGGCTCCCGGAGGAGCCTTGGTGGCCGTCAGGCGGCGACGGACTGCCGCCTGCGGCAAGCGGCCTTTGCCGCCATCAACGCAGGTTGATGATGGTGTCGGAGATGGTGCTTTCGGTCTGCACGGTCTTGGCGTTGGCCTGGTAGTTGCGCTGGGCGACTATCAGGTTGACCAGTTGCGCGGTCAGGTCGACGTTGGACTCTTCCAGCGAGCCGGAACCCACCGAACCCAGGGTACCCGAGGTGGGCGTGCCGATCACCGCCTCGCCCGAGGCCAGCGACTGTTTCCAGGCGGTGCTGCCCACCGGGGTCAGACCCTGGGTGTTGGCGAAGTTGGCCAGCACCATCTGGCCGATCACCTTCGACTGGCCGTTGGTGTAGGTGGCGTACATCTGCCCGTCCACGTCCACCGCCAGGCCGGACATCTGGCCGGTGGCGTAGCCGTCCTGGGTCACCGCGGTGACCGCGAAGGCGGCGTTGGTCTGGGTGGTCTTGGTCAGGTCGAGGTTGATGCCGGCGGCGGCCCCGGCCGCGCCATTGGGCCCCCAGGTCACCGGGTCGGTGGTGGAGTCGGCGACCGCCGCCGGCACCCAGCCGGTGAGGGTCATGGTGTTGTCCGCATTGACCGTCATGCCGGTGGAGGTGATGCCGGTCAACTGGCCGGCGCTGTTGAAGCTCAGTTGGCTATCCAGCGGCGTGGTGCTGGTCGGGTCGGTCGGCGAGCGGCCGTCGACCAGGGTGTGCATGGTCCAGTTGTTGCTGCTGTCCTTGACGAAGTAGTTCGTCATGGTATGCGAGTTGCCCTGGGAGTCGTAGATGTCCACCGAGGTCGACCAGTTGTAGCTGTCGGAATCGGCGGGGTCGAAGGTGGCGTTCGTCGGCGTGGTGGCCGCCGAGTTCAGGCTCAGGGTCGAGGTGATCTTCGAGGTCGGGCTCGGCGGCTGGTTGGAGGTGTCCACCTTCAGGTCGGTGATCACGCCGTTGACGACCGAGCCGTTGCCGTTGACGCCATAGCCCTGCAGACGGTTGCCCGAGCCATCGACGATGAAGCCGTTGGCATCGGTGTTGAAGGAGCCGTTGCGGGTGTACAGGCGGCTGCCGTTGTCGCTGACCATGAAGAAGCCGTTGCCGCTGATGGCGAGGTCCAGGCTGCGGCCGGTGGAGGTCAGGTTGCCCTGGGTGAACTGTTGCGAGACCGACTGGGTGATCACGCCGCTGCCGACGGCATTGCGCCCGGTGCCGAGCATCGAGGCGGCGTACAGGTCGGCGAACTCGGTGCGCGACGACTTGAAGCCGGTGGTCCCGACGTTGGCGATGTTGTTGCCGGTCACGTTCAGGTCCGTGCTAGCGGCGTTCAAACCACTCAGGGCGGTATTGAAAGACATGGTCAGCTCCCGTGCCGAAGGACGGCGTTATTTTCCGATGGTCTGAATGCTGGAGGCGGAGACACTGCCGATGCCAGCGAGATTGAGGGTCATTTCCCCGCCGCTCTGGCCCAGCGTGACGCTGTTGACCGTGGCCGGCAGGTAGGTGGTCAGCGCGGTGCTGGTGCCATCCAGGGTGGCGCTGGCCTTGACGGTGTAGGTGCCGGAGGCCACCTGCTCGCCGCTGTCGTCCTTGCCATCCCAGGTGAAGTCGATGTTGCCGCTCTTCTGGCTGCCCATGTCGATGGTGCGCACCAGCTCGCCGTCGTCGTCATAGATTTTCAGGGTCACGCCATCGCCGTTGGACGGCATCACCAGCGAGCCCTGCACGCCGGCGCTGGGGTCGTCGACCTGGACCTTGCTCGAGTTGACGATCACCGAGCGGCCGACCAGGGACGAGGCCTGCAGCGCCTGGGACGACTGGAACGAGGAATAGAAGTTGCCCAGGGTGGTATCCAGGTTCTCCATGCTCTCCAGGCTGCTGAACTGGGCGAGCTGGGAAACGAACTGGGTGTTGTCCTGCGGGTCCAGCGGGTTCTGGTTGTTCAGCTGGGTGACCAGCAGTTGCAGGAACGAGTCCTTGCCCAGCGCACTGGTGCCGGTTTCCGAGGTGGAAGACGAGGAACTCGACCCGGCGTTGAGCGACGAGAGGATCGAGTTCGAGGTGCTGCTGGTGTTGTCGATGCTCATGGGGCGTCCTCTGCGCTTACTGACCCAGGGTCAGGACCTTCTGCATCATCTGCTTGGCGGTGTTCATCATTTCCGCGTTGCTCTGGAAGGAGCGGCTGGCGGACATCATGTCGGCCATCTCCTCCACCACGTTGACGTTGGGGTAGTACACGTAGCCATTGGCGTCGGCGGCCGGGTGGTTCGGCTCGTAGCGCGGCACCAGCGGGCTCTGGTCCTCGACCACGCCCAGCACCTGCACGCCGGTGCCGGCCTGGTCGGTGTCCTGGAACAGCGAGCCCTGGCCGTTCTGCGCCTGCTGGAACATGGCGGAGAACACCGGGTGGCGGGCGCGGTAGGTCTGGTCGATGCTCGAGGACACGCTCTCGGCGTTGGCGATGTTCGAGGCGGTGGTGTTCAGACGGGTGGTCTGGGCACTCATGCCGCTACCGGCGATGTTGAAGACACTGGCAAGGGACATGGCTATCACTCTCCGCGCAGGGCGCCCATCAGGCCTTTGAACTTGCTGTTGAGGAAGGTGAAGCTGGCCTGGAACTGCACGGCGTTCTGCGCGTAGTTGGCCTGCTCGACCTGCTCGTCGACAGTGTTCTGGTCGATGGAGGGGTGGGTCGGGATGCGGTACTTCAGCGAGTCGTCGCCCATGGCCGCGCCATCGGCCTCGATGTGCCGGGCGTTGGTGACGGCGGTGCTGAAGGTGCCGCTCTTGGCCTTGTCGGCCTGGGCCGCGAGCACCGAAGCGAAGTCCAGGTCGCGCGCCTTGTAGTTGGGGGTGTCAGCGTTGGCCAGGTTATTGGCCAGCACCTCGGCGCGCTGCGAGCGGAAGCTGAGGGCTTGTGCGTGGATGCCGAGGGCGGAGTCGAAGCTGATGCTCATGGTCACGAACCTGTTTGCCGGTGTGGGCTTGCCAGCACTTCAGCAAGGTGCGTGCCAAAACGTTAAATCCTTATAGATCAATGAATTGCCGATGATCCGCAAGCGGCAAAGAGCGGCAAACCGCGGCAAGCGGCAAGGCCTTACCGCCCGGCGGCAAAGCGTTCTGCCCATTCGAAGTGGTTGCCGGTGACGTAGGTATTGGGCTCAAGAGCGCCCTCTCCCCGGCCCTCTCCCGCAAGCGGGAGAGGGGGCTGTCCGCGCCACCGGGGCGTCCGGCGTGGCCGGTGAATCCAATCGCGGACAAGGTCCGCCTACCCCGCCACCGCTGTCCCACCTGTAGGAGCGCGCCCTGCGCGCGATTCGCGGGCAGGGCCCGCTCCTACGGTCCGTGCTCGACCGTAGGGCGAATAACCGTTCGCGGTTATCCGCCGTTGGCCGGAACGCCGGTGCCCGACGGCCGCGGCGGATAACGCCGTAGGCGTTATGCGCCCTACGGGTTGGAAAGAGGCGGCGCAGCCTGCAAGACAGTTGCTCCTACGGTTCCAGGAAGCACGGTCGTAGGAGCGGACTCCGTCCGCGATTGGACTCACCGGCCACACCGGACACCCCGGCGGCACGAATGGCGGCGGATAACCGCGAACGGTTATTCGCCCTACGGTTGGGTACGACCGTAGGATTCCGTCCGCGATTTCGCGCGCAGGGCGCGCTCCTACGGCAGCGGCGCGAAGAGCGCGTCTATGTCGCTGTCCTGCAGCTGCAGGCCGCTGTCCTTGCCTTCCTCCAGCACGCCGGCCGCCAGGGCCGCCTTCTTCGCCTGCAACTGCTGGATCTTCTCTTCCAGGGTGCCGCGGGCGATCAGCTTGTAGACGAACACCGGCTTGTCCTGGCCGATGCGGTAGGCGCGGTCGGTGGCCTGCTGTTCCACCGCCGGGTTCCACCAGGGGTCGTAGTGGATCACGGTGTCGGCGGCGGTGAGGTTGAGGCCCGTGCCGCCGGCTTTCAGGCTGATCAGGAACAGCGGCACGCGGCCCTGCTGGAAGTCCTCCACCGGCCCGCGGCGGTCGCGGGTGTCGCCGGTGAGCAGGGCGTAGCGGATGCCGCGCGCGTCCAGTTCCGCCTGGATCAGTTCGAGCATCGAGGTGAACTGCGAGAACAGCAGCACCCGGCGGCCTTCGTCGAGCAGTTCGTCGAGCATCTCCAGCAGGCCGCCGAGCTTGCCCGAGGCCGCCGTCGGCACGGCCTCGCCCAGCAGGCGCGGGTCGCAGCAGACCTGGCGCAGCTTGAGCAGGGCCTCCAGCACGACGATATGGCTGCGCGCCAGGCCCTTGCGCCGGATTTCCGCGCGGACCTTGCTGTCCATGGCCAGGCGCACGGTCTCGTAGAGGTCGCGCTGGGCGTCGCTGAGTTCCACCCAGTGGGTGATCTCGCTCTTGGGCGGCAGTTCGCCGGCCACCTGGTCCTTCCGGCGGCGCAGCAGGAAGGGCCGGATGCGGGCATTGAGGTGGGCCAGGCGCTGGCTGTCGCCGGCCTTTTCGATGGGGTTGCGGTACAGGCGGGTGAAGCTGCGCGCATCGCCCAGCCAGCCGGGCATCACCAGGTCGAACAGCGCCCAGAGCTCGCCCAGGTGGTTCTCCAGGGGCGTGCCGGTCAGGCACAGGCGCTGCCGGGCGTCGAGCTTCGCCGCGGCCTGGGCCGACTTGCTGCTGGCGTTCTTCAGGTACTGCGCCTCGTCGAACACCGCCAGGTGCAGCGGCTGCCGACCCAGGGCCCCGATGTCCCGCGGCAGCAGGGCGTAGGTGCTGAGCAGCAGGTCGTAGCGGCCGAGTTCGTCGAAGCCCTTGTGGCGGTCGCTGCCGTGCAGGGTGAGCACGCGCAGCTCCGGGGCGAAGCGCGCGGCCTCGTCCTGCCAGTTGGCCACCAGGCTGGTGGGCATCAGCACCAGGGCCGGGCGGTCCAGGCGCCCGGCGCGCTTTTCCGCGAGGATGTGCGCCAGTACCTGCAGCGTCTTGCCCAGGCCCATGTCGTCGCCGAGGATGCCGCCCACTTCCAGTTCGCGCAGCGCCTGCATCCAGGCCAGGCCCTGCAGCTGGTAGGGGCGCAGCTCGGCGCGCAGGCCCTCGGGGGCCCGGCATGGCTGCTGCGGGTGTTCGCGCAGGCGGCGGGCGAAGCGCAGCAGGCGTTCGCCGCCCTGCCAGTGCAGGGGATGTTCGTCGAGCTGGGCGAGCAGGCCGGCATCGGCGCTCGACAGGCGCAGGCTGTTGCCGTTGTTTTCCGGGCTGGCGAGGAACAACCCTTCCAGGACCTGCAGTATCGCCTTGACCCGCTCCAGCGGCAGGCTGACCTTCAGCGGCTTGCCGTCGGCCTGGCGGTGCGCGTCGAGCTGTAGGGGCAACTCGGTGGCGGTGCCGTTACGCAGCGCCTCGGGGCGCTGGCGGAGCAGTTCCAGCAGCGGTTGCAGCAGGCTGACCTCCTGGCCGTCGACGCGGATGCCCAGCTCCAGGTCGAACCAGGCGTTGCCGGGCTCTTCCTCTATGTGGACGTACCAGTCCTCGACCTCGCTGAAGTCGAGGAGGAAGTCGTCGGCCATCTCGACCACCCAGCCCTGTTCGCGCAGCTTGGGCAGGCCGCGCAAGATGGTGGGCCAGAGATCGGCATCCGCCGAGAAGACTTCGTGCTTGTGGTTCAGTGTGCCGGGGGCGTCGTATTTGCCGAGTTTCTCCAGGCCCAGCTTCTGCAGGGCCTTGCGCAAGGCCTGCTCGACCTTGGGTTGGCGCTCGATGGTGACGAAGGTGCCATCGGCGTGGTAGCGGATCGGTTCGCCCTTGCGCGCCGGGCCGTGCACCTGCTGCCCCTGGTAGACGAAGTTCAGCGCAGCCAGGTGGTGCAGTTCGTCGACGAATCCATAGCGTTCCATGTTGTAGGAACGCTGCGTCCGGCTGGTCAGGTACAAGTGGGGAACGGGGTGGACGTCTTCCAGGCGCCGTTCCTCGTGGCTCACCGGCAGGGGCGCCTGGGGCGCCAGTTCCTTCAGTTGCAGGGCGAACAGCGTGGCTTCTTCCTCGCTCACCGGCGGGGCGCTCGGCAGGTAGCTGGCCAGGGCCTCGGGCAGGCCGTGGTGCAGCGGGCCCACGCGCAGGTTCCTGCGGTCGAGGTACCAGGGTGGCGCCAGTTGCGTCAGCAGTTGCGGCCGGGGTTCGGCGTCGGTATCCCAGGCGACCCTGTAGTCACCGTACTCGTCCCTGCGCCAGGCGAGCCGTGCGGGCAACTCCGGGCCTGGGAGCAGTTGGCTGGCCGGTGGGCCCAGTTCGAGGAACAGGCGCCCGCTGCGCAGGATCAGCTCCAGCAGTTCGGCGCCCTTGCGGCCCTTGGGCGCTACTTCGTTGACGTGGGGCTGGGTGCCCGAGGTATCCAGCGCGAGGGCCAGGATCTGCTGGTCCACGGCATCCACGTGGGGCAGGCTCAGGGCTATCGAGGCGATGCGCAGGTAGCCCTGGAACTTGCCGTCTGCCGTGTGGGCGGCCGTGTGGATCATTATCCGGCCGCTCTTGGTCAGGCGGTAGTACAGGGGGGACTGGTGCTTCGCTGCGCTGGGCGGCTGCTCCTTGAGGGCGCTGGGCAGCTTCCTCAGCCAGTGCTGCAGGTCGGGGGACAGCTCGGTGGCTACCCTGTGGGGCGGGCGGACGGCTGGCTCAGGCGCCGGGGAGGTCGGGGCATTCGCTCCTTCCAGCAGGTGCGACAGCGCCGCCGCGCAATGCTTGCAGTCGAAGCCGACCGGGCAATCGCAGTTGCAGTCGAGGGTATCGCCGCTGGCGGAAAGGCTGATGTGCTGGCGGTAGCGATTGCTGCCCGAGCCATCGCACAGGCTATCCAGCGTGCGCTCGGTCAGGCGGATGATCTGCACCCGGCCCTCGCGGGCATAGGCTTCGCCGCGGACCAGGGTGATGGCGGGGAACAGGCGGCGCCAGGGGATGCGTCGCAGGTGCTCGGCAAAGGGGACCATGGCGCGGCCTTCGTGGCGGGGTTACTGCTGGTCGGGCTCGCTCGCCGGCGGGGCGTCGAAGCCGCCGTTGGCCGGGGCTTCCGGCGCGCCCTGCTGCGGCTGGCCGGCCGGCGCCTCTTCCTGCATCTCCGCCGGCGGCGGGGTGGTGGGCTTGGCGTTGAGCGGGCTGACGCGGATCAGCATGCCCAGGCTGGGATGGTCGAGGTAGGCCAGCACGTCGTTCTTCAGGCTGACGTCCTGGACCATGTGCTGGCTGCCGGCGAGCAGGCCGTCGCCGCCGAACTGGTTGATCCAGAAGTCCACCTGGGTGTCGACGAAACGCTGCTGGCGCAGGGTCAGGGTGCCTTCCACCGGGAAGTGGCCGTCCTGCTGGCGGCCCTCGTCGAGGGCGATCTTCACCGGCGCATCGCCGATGGCCTGTTTCCAGGCCTTGTGCATCAGCACGTGGTAGCCCTGGGCCTGGGCCAGCTTGTTGGCCTGGGCGTCCATCGCCGTCGGGCGGCGGGCGTCCTCGTCCAGCGGCTGGGCGCCCTTGGCCCAGTCGTCGGGGGCCGGCTGGCTGGAATAGACGACGTCGCCTTCCTGCTGGAACAGGATCAGTTCGACCTGGTAGAGGTCGTCGGCGAAGCTCGCCGGGGCGATAAGGGCAAGCAGCAGCGGCAGGTAGCGGAACATACTGGTCCTTTAGGATGCGTTGGGCGCGAGGCGCTCGAACAGCGCCTCGAGGGTGTTGAAGCGTTCTTCCGGGCGCTCCATGGGCACCTGGAACTTGAACAGGGTCGCGCCTTCGAACCTGTAGCGGTTCGGCTGGCTCTGGATCAGCTTGATCAGCACCAGCGGGTCGACGCAGGTATCGGCGGCGAATTCTACCCGGCCGCCCTGCGGTCCGGCATCCACCTTGACGATACCGAGCTTCTCCGCCTGCAGTTTCAGGAGTGTCAGACGCACCAGGTTCTTCACCGGCTCCGGCAGCAGGCCGAAACGGTCGATCATTTCCACCTGCAGTTCGCGCAGGCCGTCTTCGTCCACCTGGTTGGCGATGCGCTTGTAGAGGATCAGCCGGGCGTGCACGTCGGGCAGGTAGTCCTCGGGGATCAGCGCCGGCACCCGCAGGTTGATCTCCGGGCCGCCGCCCAGCGGCTGCTCCAGGTTCGGCTGCTCGCCCTTGCGGATGGCCTTGACCGCGCGTTCGAGCATTTCCATGTAGAGGATGAAGCCGACCGCCTGGATCTGCCCGCTCTGGCCTTCGCCGAGCAGCTCGCCGGCGCCGCGGATTTCCAGGTCGTGGGTGGCCAGGACGAAGCCGGCGCCGAGGTCCTGGGCGTTGGCGATGGCTTCCAGGCGCTTCTCGGCGTCGGGCGTCATCTGCTTGCGCGGCGGGGTGAGCAGGTAGGCGTAGGCCTGGTGGTGGCTGCGGCCGACGCGGCCACGCAGCTGGTGCAGCTGGGCCAGGCCGAACTTGTCGGCGCGCTCGATGAGGATGGTATTGGCGCTGGGCACGTCGATGCCGGTCTCGATGATGGTCGAGGCCACCAGCACGTTGAAGCGCTTGTGGTAGAAGTCGCTCATCACCCGTTCCAGGTCGCGCTCGTGCATCTGCCCGTGGCCGATGCCGATGCGCGCCTCGGGGACCAGTTCGGCCAGGTCGCGGGCGCACTTCTCGATGGTCTTCACCTCGTTGTGCAGGTAGTAGACCTGGCCGCCGCGCAGCAGCTCGCGCAGCAGCGCTTCCTTGATCACCGCGTTCTGCTCTTCCATGACGAAGGTGCGCACCGACAGGCGGCGCGCCGGCGGCGTGGCGATGATCGACAGGTCGCGCATGCCGGCCACCGCCATGTTCAGGGTACGCGGGATCGGCGTGGCGGTGAGGGTGAGGATGTCCACCTCGCTGCGCAGGGCCTTGAGCTGTTCCTTCTGGCGCACGCCGAAGCGGTGCTCCTCGTCGATGATCACCAGGCCGAGGTTCTGGAACTTGACGTCGCCCTGCAGCAGCTTGTGGGTGCCGATGACGATGTCCAGCTTGCCCTCGGCCAGTTGCCCGACCGCGCCTTCGACTTCCTTGGCGGACTTGAAGCGGCTCATCACCTCGACGTTCACCGGCCAGTCGGCGAAGCGGTCGCGGAAGCTGTTGTAGTGCTGCTGGGCGAGCAGGGTGGTGGGCACCAGCACCGCCACCTGCTTGCCGCTGTGCACCGCGACGAAGGCGGCGCGCATGGCCACCTCGGTCTTGCCGAAGCCGACGTCGCCGCAGACCAGGCGGTCCATCGGCTTGTCGGCGAGCATGTCGGCGACCACCGCGTCGATGGCCGATTGCTGGTCCGGGGTTTCCTCGAAGGGGAAGCCGGCGGAGAAGGTCGCGTAGTCGGCCTGCGGGTCCTTGAACGCGTAGCCCTTGCGCGCGGCGCGGCGGGCGTAGATGTCGAGCAGCTCGGCGGCGACGTCGCGGACCTGCTCGGCGGCCTTGCGCTTGGCCTTCTGCCAGGCCTCGGAGCCGAGCTTGTGCAGCGGCGCCAGGGCGTCGTCGCTGCCGGTGTAGCGGGCGATCAGGTGCAGGTTGGCCACCGGCACGTAGAGCTTGGCCTCGTCGGCGTACTCCAGGGCCAGGAACTCGGCGCTCTGCCCGTCGATCTCCAGGGTGATCAGGCCCATGTAGCGGCCGACGCCGTGGTCGATGTGCACCACCGGCGCGCCTTCGCGCAGCTCGGTGAGGTTCTTGATGACGTTCTCGCCGCCGTCGCGGGTCTTCTCGCGGCGCCGGCGCTGCATCACGCGCTGGCCGAACAGCGGGCTCTCGGCGATCAGCGCCACGCCCTGGGCGCCGTCCTGCAGCAGCAGGCCGTCGTCCAGCGGGGCGATGGTGATGGCCAGGCGTTCCGGGTGTTCGAGGAAGGCCGGCCAGCCGTCGACCTCGCTGGGCCGCAGCTTCAGCCGCGCCAGCAGTTCCAGCAGCACCTCGCGGCGCCCGGCGGATTCGGCGCTGAACAGGATGCGCCCGGGAAATTCCTCGATGAAGCGGCGCAGGCGCGCCAGCGGTTCGCTGGCCTTGGCCTCGATGGCCAGGTCCGGCAGCGGTTCGGCGGGGAAGCTCTCGCGGCCGACGCCCGGTTCGATGGCCTCGGCGCTGACCACCACGCGCGGCCAGTGCTTCAGCCGGGCGAAGCAGTCTTCCACCGGCAGGAACACCTCGGCCGGTGGCAGCAGCGGCCGCTCGGGGTCGTAGCGGCGGTCCTCGTAGCGGCTGCGCACGTCGTTCCAGAACTGCTCGGCGGCCTGCTCGATGCCCGGCAGGGAGAACACCTGGGTGTCTTGCGGCAGGTAGTCGAACAGGGTCGAGGTCTCGCCGTCCTCGAAGAACAGCGGCAGGTAGTACTCGATGCCGGCCGGGGTCAGGCCGCTGGCCAGGTCCTGGTAGACCGGGCAGCGCCGGTAGTCGACGTCGAAGCGCTCGCGGAAGCGGTTGCGGAAGCCGGTGACCGCTTCCTTGCGCAGCGGGAACTCGCGCGCCGGCAGCAGGCGGATGCTCTGCACCTTGTCGATGGAGCGCTGGTTCTCCGGGTCGAAGGTGCGCAGCGTCTCGATCTCGTCGTCGAACAGGTCGATGCGGTAGGGCAGCTCGCTGCCCATCGGGAACAGGTCGATGAGCGCGCCGCGCACGGCGAACTCGCCGTGTTCGTAGACGGTGTCCACGCAGCGGTAGCCGGCGGCTTCCAGGCGCAGGCGCATCTGCTCGACGTCGAGCTTCTGGCCGACGTCCAGCACCAGGCTGCTGCCGAGCAGGAACCTGGCCGGCGCCAGGCGGTGCAGGGCGGTGCTGATCGGCACCACCAGCACGCCGTGCTTGAGGCCGGGCAGTTGGTAGAGGGCGGCGACGCGCTGGGAAATGATGTCCTGGTGCGGTGAAAACACGTCGTAGGGCAGGGTTTCCCAGTCCGGCAGCTGCAGCACCGGCAAATCCGGGGCGAAGAAATGCAGCTCCTGCTCCAGCCGTTCGGCGCTCTGGCTGTCGGCGGTGAGCAACAGGGTGAATCGTTTCGCCGGGGCGGCGGCTTCGGCGATCGCCAGGCTCAGGGCGGCGCCGGGCAGGTTGCCCCAGGCTTGCTTGCCGGCCGCGGCCGGCAGGGCGGGAATACGCAATACGGACACGGGCGTAGCGGGCTCCGGTCGGAAATTTGACCGGGTGGATTGTAACTATCCCGATTGACGGCTGTCAGTCTTTGCAGCGCTGCAGATTGCCGACGATGGCCTGCACCGTCATAATGTAGCCCCTTTTTTCTTCTCCTACATGTGGAAGGTAATGCCCGTGAATCAGAAGCCCGACCAGTGTCTCGGTGAGTGGATCGATCGTGAAGCCCTCGCGGAAGCCATGATTCCGCTGATCGGCCAGCTCTACCGCAACAACAACGTGGTGACCTCGATCTACGGCCGTGGCCTGATCAACCGTTCGGTGATCGACATCCTCAAGGCTCACCGTTTCGCCCGCCACCGCCTGGCCGGCGAAGCCGAGCTGTCGGTCCACGACACCTTCCCCATCCTCAAGGCCATGAGCGACCTGAAGCTCGGCGCAGCTTCCGTCGACCTGGGCAAGATGGTCGCCAAGTTCAAGTCCGAGGGTAACGGCCGCAGCATCGAGCAGTTCACCAAGGACGAGCTGGCCGACGTGGTCGGCAAGCAGAACGGCGCCGCCCGCGAAGGCACCGACGTCGTGCTGTACGGCTTCGGCCGCATCGGCCGCCTGCTGGCGCGCATCCTGATCGAGAAGACCGGTGGCGGCGACGGCCTGCGCCTGCGCGCCATCGTCGTGCGCAAGGGCGCCGAGAACGACCTGGTCAAGCGCGCCAGCCTGCTGCGCCGCGATTCCGTGCATGGCAAGTTCAACGGCACCATCACCATCGATGAGGCCAACAACACCATCACCGCCAACGGCAACCTG
This sequence comes from Pseudomonas sp. RW407, assembly GCF_003176655.1. Classification (NCBI taxonomy): domain Bacteria; kingdom Pseudomonadati; phylum Pseudomonadota; class Gammaproteobacteria; order Pseudomonadales; family Pseudomonadaceae; genus Pseudomonas; species Pseudomonas sp. RW407. The sequence goes on from NZ_QGSL01000088.1 coordinate 482,005, forward strand.
ATCCAGGTGATCTACTCCAACGATCCGTCCTCGGTGGACTACACCCAGTACGGCATCAAGAACGCCCTGCTGGTCGACAACACCGGCAAGTGGCGCGACGCCGAGGGCCTGGGCCAGCACCTGAAGTGCCCGGGCGTCGACCGCGTGATCCTCACCGCCCCGGGCAAGGGCGCGCTGAAGAACATCGTCCATGGCATCAACCATGGCGACATCACCGCCGACGACAAGATCGTCTCCGCCGCCTCCTGCACCACCAACGCCATCGTGCCGGTGCTGAAGGCTGTCGATGACCAGTACGGCATCGTCAACGGCCACGTCGAGACCGTTCACTCGTACACCAACGACCAGAACCTGATCGACAACTTCCACAAGGGCAGCCGCCGCGGCCGCAGCGCTCCGCTGAACATGGTGATCACCGAGACCGGTGCCGCCACCGCCGCCGCCAAGGCCCTGCCGGTACTGAAGGGCAAGCTGACCGGCAACGCCATCCGCGTTCCCACCCCGAACGTGTCCATGGCCATCCTCAACCTGAACCTGAACAAGTCGACCTCCCGCGAGGAGATCAACGAGTACCTGCGCCAGATGGCCATGCACTCGGACCTGCAGAAGCAGATCGACTTCGTCAGCTCCCAGGAAGTGGTCTCCACCGACTTCGTCGGCTCCCGCCACGCCGGCGTGGTCGATGCCGAAGCCACCATCTGCAACGACAACCGCGTCGTGCTGTACGTGTGGTACGACAACGAGTTCGGCTACAGCTGCCAGGTGATCCGCGTGATGGAAGAGATGGCAGGGGTCAACCCGCCGGCCTTCCCGCGCTAAGCCAGGTCTGAAAATGGAAAACGGGAGCTCTCGGGCTCCCGTTTTTCGTTAGTCTTCCGCGTACCCCGCGACCCATAAGCATAAAAAGAAAGCCAACCCCTCTACCGAGGAACCCCGCAATGGATGGACACCCCCATCTGCACGAAGGCTCGCTCAAGCGCGGCCTGAAGAACCGCCACATCCAGCTGATCGCCCTGGGTGGCGCCATCGGTACCGGCCTGTTCCTGGGCTCGGCCGGTGTCCTGCAATCCGCCGGCCCGTCGATGATCCTCGGCTACGCCATCGGCGGTTTCATCGCCTTCCTGATCATGCGCCAGCTCGGCGAGATGATCGTCGAGGAGCCGGTCGCCGGCTCCTTCAGCCACTTCGCCCACAAGTACTGGGGCGGCTTCGCCGGCTTCATGTCCGGCTGGAACTACTGGGTGCTGTACATCCTGGTCGGCATGTCGGAACTGACGGCGGTCGGCAAGTACATCCAGTTCTGGTGGCCGGACTTCCCCACCTGGGCCACCGCGGCGATCTTCTTCGTGCTGATCAACGCCATCAACCTGTTCAACGTGAAGGCCTTCGGCGAGACCGAGTTCTGGTTCGCCATCATCAAGGTCGCCGCCATCATCGGCATGATCCTGCTCGGCATCTGGCTGCTGGCCAGCGGCCACGGCGGCCCGCAGGCCTCGGTGAGCAACCTGTGGAGCCACGGCGGCTTCTTCCCCAACGGCATTTCCGGCCTGGTGATGGTCCTGGCGATCATCATGTTCTCCTTCGGCGGCCTGGAGCTGGTGGGCATCACCGCGGCCGAGGCCGCGGAACCGAAGAAGGTGATCCCCAAGGCGATCAACCAGGTGATCTACCGCATCCTGATCTTCTACATCGGCGCCCTGGCCGTGCTGCTCTCGCTGTACCCGTGGGACGCGCTGCTGCAGAGTATCAACAGCTCCGGCGACCCCTACAGCGGCAGCCCCTTCGTGAAGGTGTTCTCGCTACTGGGCAGCGACGTGGCGGCCAACGTGCTGAACTTCGTGGTGCTGACCGCGGCGCTGTCGGTCTACAACAGCTGCGTGTACTGCAACAGCCGCATGCTCTTCGGCCTGGCCGAGCAGGGCGACGCCCCGCGCGCCTTCGCCAAGGTCGACGACCGCGGCGTGCCGCTGCTGGCCATCGGCGTCTCGGCCTTCATCACCCTGGCCTGCGTGGTGGTCAACTACGTGATCCCGCACCAGGCGCTGGAGCTGCTGATGTCCCTGGTGGTGGCGGCGCTGGTGATCAACTGGGCGATGATCAGCCTGGCCCACCTGATGTTCCGCCGCGCCAAGGACCGTGAGGGCGTGAAGACCTCGTTCCGTTCGCTGTTCTATCCGTTCAGCAACTGGCTGTGCCTGGCCTTCGTGGTGTTCATCCTCGGCATCATGCTGCAGATCCCGGGCATCGACGTGTCGGTGTATGCCATCCCGGTGTGGGTGGTGCTGATGGGCCTGTGCTACCTGGTCAAGCGCAAGGGCGAGGCCCGGGCTACCGCCTGATGCCGCCGGCGCTGGACGAGAAAGGGCCGCACTCCTACCGGGGTGCGGCCTTTTTGTTTGCAACGGCGGATAACCGCGAACGGTTATGCGCCCTACGCACCGATGTTTCGCTGGAAAACGCTCTTGTAGGCGCGAGCTTGCTCGCGAACCCTGGGTTTCCGCGTTCGCGATAGTTCGTAGGGCGCATAACGCCTACGGCGTTATCCGTCAAATCGCGGACAGAGTCCGCTCCTACG
>NZ_QGSL01000088.1:484589-495391 GCF_003176655.1 Pseudomonas sp. RW407
TTATCGGGCCCGTATGTCGGGGCAAGCCTTTTTGGTTCCTTTTGTGGCGTTTGACAAAAGGGACTCGCCCGAGGGGGCGAAACAAGAAGGTCGGGCAGACTCGGAGCGGCGCAGAAATACCCACGCCGAGGCAGCTGGGTTTCCGCATTCGCGGGAATGGCAAGGTTGAAGCGCGGGAAACCAAGGTTCGCGAGCAAGCTCGCTCCTACAAGAGCGTTTCCAGCGAAACATCGGTGCGTGTTCGCGGTTATCCGCCCCACGGGGAAAACCCCGGCCATGACGCCGATTTTGCCCCGGATCAACCCCTTTCGAGCCGCGTCTGGCCTAGACTTGCCTTATCGACAGAATGGACAAGGACCCACCATGGATTCCTTCGGCGTCACGCTCGCAGTCATCATCTTCGGCATGTTCATGCTCGGCATCGGCTTCACCATCCGCGAGCGGGGGGCGGGCGTGCTGCTCATGTGGGTCGGCGTGCTGAGCATGCTGTCGATCATCACCTACCGCATCTACCTCGCCACCTCGGCGGTCTGAGCGCCGCGCCAGCCGTGCATCGCCCGGGCGTAGCCGGCCGGGGCGAAGCGCAGGGTCACCCCCAGCATCAGCAGCACCGACAGCGCCAGCAGCGTCCAGGAGGCCTGGAAGCTGCCGGTGGTGTCGCGCAGCCAGCCGGTGACGTAGGGGATGATGCCGGTGATGATGAAGCCGATGCCCTGCACGAAGGCCGCCAGGCTCCCCGCCGGGCCGGGTTCGGCCAGGTGGTCGAGGGTCAGCGTCAGGCTCAGCGCGAAGCAGGCGCCCAGGCCGTAGCCGATCAGCGCCACCCAGGCCGCCGGCAGCCCCAGGGGCGCCAGCAGCAGGCCGGCGAAGCCGCCGAGCTGGATCAGCAGGCACAGGCACAGCCAGGGCCGGCGGTCCGCCGAGCCGCGGCTCAGGGCCGGCATGCTCAGGGCGCCGAGGACCTGGAAGATGGTCATCAGGCCGATCAGCTGGCCGCTGCCCTGGGCACTCCAGCCCAGTTGCCGGTAGAACATCGGCAGCCAGGCCACCATGCTGGTGTAGCCGCCGTTGATCAGCCCGAAGTACAGCGCCAGCAGCCAGGCCCGGCGGCTGCCGAAGAAGTGTTCGCCACGCCGCGCCACGCTGGGCACCGCCGCCTCGCGCGGGCGCGCCAGGGCCCACAGCAGCAGCCCCAGCACCGCCAGCGCCACCCAGGCGCCCAGGCCCAGCTGCCAGTGGCCGGAGCCGCCGGACAACACCGGCGCCAGCACCGCCGCGGTGCCGCCGCCGGCCATCAGAGAGGCCGAGTACAGGCCCATGGCCGCCGGCACCCGCTGCGGGAACCAGCGCTTGACCACCCCCGGCACCAGGGCCTGGATGATCGCCACGCCGGTGCCGGCCAGCACCGCGCTGGCGATCAGCGCCAGGCCGCTGTCCAGCAGCAGGCGCCAGGCGCAGGCCACGGCGATGGCCAGCAGGCCGCCGAGCATGCCGCGGCTCTCGCCCAGGCGCGGGCCCACCCAGGGCAGCGCCAGGGCGAACAGGCCCATGCACAGCACCGGCAGCACCGTCAGCAGCGACGCGCCCTGGAAGCCCAGGCCGGTGGCCTGGCGAATCTCCGCGAGCAAGGGGCCGATGGAGGTGAGGATCGGCCGCAGGTTGATGCCCAGGGCGACGATCACCAGCAGGCCGATCCAGCCGACCCGCGCCTTGCCGGTGCTCATGGGCGGCGCTCCCGCCAGAAGCCGTACAGCCCCTCCTCGTCTTCCGGGCGCAGCGCCTGCAGCGGCAACGACTGCCACTCCACGGGCTGCGCCATCTGCGCATAGACCGCCGCGGTGGACAGCCCGTAAGGCTCGCCGTCGGCGTTGGAATAGGCGTAGTAGGCGGCGCTGACGCCGCTCAGGTGCATGGCCGCCAGGCACATCGGGCACGGGTGGCCGCTGGCGTAGACCACGCAGCCGTCCAGGCGCGGGCTGCCCAGGGCGCGGCCGGCCGCGCGCAGCGCCAGCAGTTCGGCGTGGGCGGTGGGGTCGTGGTCCAGGTGGGTGCCGTTGGCGGCGCGGGCGATGACCTCGCCGCCGCGCACCAGCACGGCGCCGAACGGGCGGCCGCCAGCCTCGACGTTGGCCCGCGCCAGGGCCAGGGCTTCGCGCATGTATGCCAGGTGTTGCATGGGGGAATCCTCTTCGGCGGGGCCCATTGCGGCGCCCCCTTCGTCGAAAGGGATTATCCCGGCGCGGCCTTCCATGGTGAAATTAAATGGAAAAATGACTTCCAGTGGATTTCCGAATGCTAGACCCGAGCCTGCTGCGCAGCTTCGTCATGGTGGTGGACGCCGGCAACTTCACCCGCGCCGGCGAGTGGCTGCACCTCACCCAGTCCACCGTCAGCCAGCAGATCCTGCGCCTGGAGGAACAGCTGGGCTGCCGCCTGCTGGAGCGCAGCCGGCGCCAGGTGCTGCCCACCGAGGCCGGCGAGCGCCTGCTGGGCTACGCCCGGCGCATCCTTCAGCTCGGCGAGGAGGCCCGCGCCGCCCTTGGCGAGGAACACAGCGAGGGCGTGCTGCGCCTGGGCATGCCCGAGGACTTCACCGGCGAGTGCATGATGCCGCTGCTGGCGGCCTTCGCCTCCCAGCGCCCATGCCTGCGCCTGGAGGTGGCCAGCGGGCTCAGCCACGAGTTGCTGCGCCAGTACCGCAACGGCGAGCTGGACCTGGCCCTGGTCAAGCAATGGGGCGCCGACAGCGACTGCCTGGCGCGCTGGCCGGAGCCGCTGTGCTGGCTGGACAGCGCCGCCAACCCGGCGGCCGCCCGCGAGCCGCTGCCGCTGGTGGCCTTCCCGCTCGGCGCGCTGTACCGCCAGGAGATGATCCACGCCCTGGAGGCCCAGGGCCGGCGCTGGCGCGTCGCCTACGGCAGCGCCGCCCTGGCCAGCCTGTCGGCGGCGGTGGCGGCGGGCCTGGGCGTCAGCCTGCTGCCGCAGCGCTGCCGGTTGCCGGCGCACCGGGTGCTCGGCGCCGCCGAGGGGTTCCCGGAGATCAGCGGCCTGGAACTGGCGCTCTACGCCCGCGCCGACCTGCCCAGCGCCGGCCGTAGCCTGTGCGAGCGACTGCGCGAGCTGTGCGCACAACTGAGCCTCACACCGGCTGGGTGAGGCGGCCGAGGAACTGCTCGGCCGGGCACGGCTGGCCGAGCAGGTAGCCCTGCAGCGAGTCGCAGCCCAGGCGGGTGAGGAAGTCCTGCTGGCGCGGCGTCTCCACGCCCTCGGCGACGATGCGCAGGTCCAGCGCCTGGCCGAGGGCGACTATGGCCGAGACGATGGCGGCGTCGTCGCTGTCCTGCTCCAGGTCGCGGACGAAGCCACGGTCGATCTTCAGCTCGTTGGCCGGCAGGCGCTTGAGATAAAGCAGGCTGGAATAGCCGGTGCCGAAGTCGTCGATGGACAGGTCCACGCCCATGTCGGCCAGCTGGCGGAGGATCGCCAGGCTGTTGTCGGCATCGCGCATGGCGGTGGTCTCGGTGATCTCCAGGGTCAGGCAGTTGGCCGGCAGGGCGTGGCGGCGCAGGGTCGCGGCGACGCTCTCCACCAGCGCGGCATGGCAGAACTGCAGCGCCGACAGGTTCACCGCCACGCGCCAGTCGACATGGCCCTGCCCGTACCACTGGCGCATCTGCCGGCAGGCCTCGTCCAGCACCCAGTCGCCGATGGGGATGATCAGCCCGGTGCGCTCGGCCAGGCCGATGAACTCGTCGGGCATCAGCAGGCCGCGCTGCGGGTGCTGCCAGCGCAGCAGCGCCTCGGCGCCGATCAGGCGCTGGCTGGCGGCGTCGAACTTGGGCTGGTAGTGCAGCACGAACTGGCCCAGGCCCAGGGCCGCGCGCAGGTCCTGGAGCATCTGCAGGTGGTTGCGCGCGTTGGTGTTCATCGACTGCTCGAAGAAGCTGTAGGCGTTCTTGCCGGCGCCCTTGGCGTGGTACATGGCGGCGTCGGCGTTCATCAGCAGTTCCTGCTGGGTGGCGCCGTTGCCCGGGTAGAGGGCGATGCCGATGCTGCCGGAGATGCGCAGCTCCTGCTCGCCGACGCGGAACGGCTCGGCCAGCAGGCCGATCTGCTGCCCGGCCAGGGCCGCGGCGTCTTCCGGCGCCTTCAGCTCCACCAGCAGGACGAACTCGTCGCCGCCGATGCGCGCCAGGGTGTCCTCGCCGCGCAGGCTCTCGCGCAGGCGCCGGGCCACGGCCTGCAGCAGCTGGTCGCCGATGTGGTGGCCGAAGGCGTCGTTGACCGGCTTGAAACCGTCCAGGTCGAGGAACATCAGCGCGAAGCAGCCGCCATGGCGCTGCACCTTGGCGATCAGCTGGCCGATGCGGTCCTCCAGCAGCAGGCGGTTGGGCAGGCGCGTCAGGTTGTCGTGCAGGGCCAGCTGGGTGAGCTCCTGGTTGGCCTGCGCCAGGGAGTCGGTGAGCTGCGCGGTGCGCGCCTCCAGGCGGGCGTCGAGCACCGAGGTGAGCAGCGCGATGGCGAGGATGGCCAGGGTCACGAGGATCACCAGCAGTGCCAGCCAGCCATTGTCCAGCCCGGCCGGCGCGGCGCCGCAGAAACTGCCCAGGGGGAAGCGCGCGGCGGCCATGCCGGTGTAGTGCATGCCGACGATGGCCAGGCCCATCAGCAGCGCCGCGCCACCGCGCACCAGGCGCACGTAAGGGGTGTTGCGGCGCAGGCGGAAGGCGATCCACAGCGCGGCGCCGGAGGCCAGCGCGGCGACCACCAGGGACAGGCCGAACAGCAGCGGGTCGTAGTCGATGCCCGGCTGCATGAGCATGGCGTACATGCCCAGGTAGTGCATGCCGGCGATGCCGCAGCCCATCACCAGGGCGCCGGCCAGCAGCTGCCAGCCGGGCAGGTGCGGCTGGCCGACCAGGGCCAGGGCGAAGCCGGAGCTGAGCACCGCCAGGGCCAGGGACAGCAGCGTCAGGCTCAGGTCATAGCCCAGCGGGATGGGCAGGCTGAAGGCGAGCATGCCGATGAAGTGCATGGACCAGACGCCGATGCCCATGGCCACGGCGCCACCGCCGATCCACAGCAGGGCCCCGGCGCCCCGGGCCCTGGCGATGCGCCCGGCCAGGTCCAGGGCGGTGTAGGAGGCCAGGACGGCAACGAAGAGGGAAATCAGCACCAGCGCAAGGTCGTAACGGCCTGTCAGCATCTCGAATCTCTGGAGCGCGGCCCGTAGCGCGCGCAAAAAGCGCAGATTCTAGCCAAGCGCCAGCACCTCGAACCAGATGCATTTTCATTGCGCGACAGCCGCGGGTTTGCCGCTCGTCGGCCACAGCACCTAAGCTGAGCGGGTCCGCCCCCGCGAGGAGAGCGCAGCGCCTTGGCGAAAGTCCTGCAATTCCTGGCCCGGCCCTGGCGCCGCCTGGCCAACCCCTAACACCCGCTACCGCTACGCCGCGTGGATCCACTGCGTGCGCGTGGGCCTGGCGCTGCTGGCCTCCATCCTGCTCACCACCGGCATCGACATCCCCCACGGGCTCTGGGCCTCGGTCACGGTGCTGGTGGTGATGGGCGGCCTGGTGCACCAGGGCACCATCCGCGGCAAGTCCCGCGAGCGCACCCTGGGCACCCTGCTGGGCGCCGCGGTGGGCCTGGCGATCATCCTGGTGCACAACCTCACCGGCTCCGATCCGCTGGTCTATGTGCTGATGTCGGTGGCCGGCGCGGTCTCGGCCTTCTACGCCATCCGCCGCCCCGGCTACGTGGCGCTGCTGGCGGGGATCACCATGTGCACGGTGGCCGGGCATGGCGACAACAGCATGACCGAGGGCCTCTGGCGCATGCTCAACGTGCTGGTCGGCGTGGCCCTGGCGCTGGTCTTCGCGCAGATCTACCCGTTGCGCGCGGTCTACGTCTGGCGCTACCTGCTGTCGGACAACCTGCGCGCCTGCGCCCGCCTGTTCGGCCAGCTGAGCAGCAGCGCCGACCTGCGCGCCGAGCACTTCGCCAGCCAGCTGGAAGAGCTGGACCAGCGCCTGGTGGCCTCCCGCGCGCACCTGGCGCCGGTGGCGCGGGAAACCGGCATGCCGCTGCGCGAGCTGGAACTGATCCAGCGCGCCCACCGGGCCATCATGGGCACCCTGGAATCGCTGCTGGCCTCGCGCCAGTTCGCCGCCCAGGCCGGCGGGATCGCCCCGCTGCCGGCGGACCTGGAACCGCTGCGGCAGGCCATCGGCCGCCTGCTGCTGCAATCGGCCCATGCCCTGAAGTTCAGCCGCACCTCGCGCCTGGTCCAGGAATGCCAGGGCACCGCCCACCTGCCGCCACGCCCGCGGAGCCTGGCCGGCGCCTTCGAGACGCAGGGCTTCTACTGGCTGACCCTGCGCCTGTACGAGCAGGTGGAGCAGCTTTCCGCGCAACTGGCCGGCAGCGCCGCGCACTGGAACATCCAGAGCCGGGAGCGGCCGGCGGCGCGGTGAGGTTTCGGGAACTCAAAGCTCCAATTGCGCCGGCGCAATGCCGAGTGCCCCGGCGATGCGCGCGCGGGTGGCTTTCCTCGGCCGTGTCGAGGCCTCCTGCTGCGCATAGGCGGACTGCGTCACCCCCAGGCGCTCGGCCACCTCCAGCTGCGTCAGCCCCAGGTGCTCCCGCCAGGCCCTGATCGCGCTTGCACCATCCACCATGCGGCTGACCACGTCATGGGGAATCAGGTTCTCGTCCAGGCGGTGCTGCGCCACGTAATCGGCATAGGGAATCACCACGAAGGCCGGTTTACCGTCTGCGTCATTGATGATCTGCACCTTAGTAGGTTCGCTCATCGCGCTTCCTCACTTCTTGCACCGCAACGATCCTGATTTCACCGTCCCAATCGAACAGTACCCGGTAGTTGCCGACGCGAAGCCGGTAACCGTAGGCGTGATCGCTCAGTGCCTTCACTTGCCGGCAGTCGGGCATCCGCCTCAGCTCGCCAACGGCGTCGCGAACCTGCACCTGGTGACGCCTGTCCAGCCTGAGCAACTGCTTGACCGCCTTCCGCGTCCAGTTGACGGAGTTCATCGGATATTAGCCTTTTATTAGAGTTCCGATAAATACCTTATATCCATGCCAATCCCCGGGACTGCACTCCTCGAAAGCGACTCATGCCTTGGGCATTGGAGGGATGACGGGCAAGGCAGGTGGCGGTATTGCTTGCCGCCACCTGCCTCCGCGAAAGGTCTCAGGCCGCGAAGCCGCCGTCGATCAGCAGGTTGGCACCGGTGATGTAGGCCGCTTCCGGGCCTGCCAGGTAGGCCACGAAGGAGGCGATTTCCTCCGCGCGGCCGTAGCGGTCCAGGGCCATCAGGCCTTTCAGCGACTCGGCGAAGTCGCCGCTGTCCGGGTTCATGTCGGTGTCCACCGGGCCGGGCTGCACGTTGTTCACGGTGATGCCGCGCGGGCCCAGGTCGCGGGCGAAGCCGCGGGTCAGGCCGGTCACCGCGGCCTTGCTCATGGCGTAGACGCCGCCGCCGGCGAAGGGCATGCGCTCGGCGTTGGTGCTGCCGATGGTGATGATGCGGCCGCCCTCGCCCATGTGCCGGGCCGCGGCCTGGGTGGCGACGAATACGCTGCGCACGTTGACCGCCAGGGTGCGGTCGAAGTCTTCCAGGGTGAATTCGTCCAGCGGCGCCACGGCCAGCACGCCGGCGTTGTTCACCAGGATGTCGAGGCGGCCGAAGTGCGCGGCGGCGCGCTCGATGGCGGCCTTCAGCGAGTCGGCGTCGGCGCTGTCGGCCTGGATGGCCAGGGCGCGGCCGCCGGCGGCCTGCACGGTGGCGGCCAGGTCCTCGGCCTTCTGCGCCGAGCTGACGTAGGTGAAGGCCACGGCGGCGCCGTCGCGGGCCAGGCGCTGGACGATGGCCGCGCCTATGCCGCGCGAGCCGCCCTGGACGAAGGCGACCTTGCCGGCGAGGGGAGTGTTGGGGGTGCTGTTGCTCATGTCGGTGCTCCGGGAATGGGGGAAGGTGAAGCGACGGGCACAGTCTCCTCCCGCGATTCATTACCCGGTAGCCGGTAATCGCTATATTCAGTCGATCCATCCGGTTTACACGAGCGCGCCATGGAAACCCTCAACAGCCTCGAATGCTTCGTCCGCAGCGCCGAGGCCGGCAGCTTCGCCGCCGCGGCCCGGCGCCTGGGCCTGACGCCGGCGGCGGTGGGCAAGAACGTCGCCCGCCTGGAGGCCGGCCTCGGGGTACGCCTGTTCCAGCGCAGCACCCGCAACCTCAGCCTGACCGAGGCCGGCGAACGCTTCCTGGCCGAAGTGGCGCCCGGCCTGGGCAGCATCCGCAACGCCCTGGCCAACCTGGCCAGCGCCGACGGCCAGCCCGGCGGCACCCTGAAGGTCAGCATGGGGCTGGTGTTCGGCCGCGACTACATCCTGCCGCTGCTGGGCGAGTTCCTCGGCCGCTACCCGGCGATCCGCCCGGACTGGCACTTCGACAACCGCCAGGTGGACCTCATCGCCGAGGGTTTCGACGCCGCCATCGGCGGTGGCTTCGAGTTGCCGCCGGGGGTGGTGGCGCGGCGCCTGTCGCCGGCGCACCTGGTGCTGCTGGCCAGCCCCGCCTACCTCGACGGCCGCCGGCCGATCCGCACGCCGGCGGACCTGGCGCAGCACGACGGCATCCGCATCCGCTCGCCGCAGACCGGCCGCGTGCGCCCCTGGGGGCTGAGCCACCGCGGTGACAAGGGCCAGGCGCCCATCGCGCTGGGCGAGCGCATGTTCATGAGCGACCCGGAGGCGGCCTGCCATGCCGCCCTGCAGGGCCTGGGCATCACCCTGGTGAGCATGCAGCACGCCCTGCCCTACCTGGAGTCGGGCCAACTGCAGCGGGTGCTGCCGGACTGGTACGTGGACGCCGGCATCACCAGCGTCTACTACACCGCCCACAAGCTGCTGCCGGCCAAGACCCGCGCCTTCGTCGACTTCGTCCTCGAGCACTTCCGTGCGCAGCGGCTGGAGCGGCGGTTTTCCGCGCTGTAGCGAAAACGGCGGATAACGCCTGGGGCGTTATCCGCCCTACGGGACGGGCGCGCGGAGGCCAGGGGCGAAAAAAATGACACGACCGGCGCGGGGGCCGGTCGAAACAGGCGTCAGGTATTCCTGGCCACCTTGATCGACATCAGGTGAAGCGGCATCCACGGGCCCACGGGCTTGCCCCCGTGCAGCCCCACCCCCAGGTTCGCGATGAACCCATCCAGGAGACAGACCCATGAAGAAGATCGCCCTCGTTGTCGCCGCTGCCCTGGCCCTGCCAATGGCGGCCATGGCCGACAGCAAGCTTTGCGATGGCAACCTGAGCCAGCTGAAGGACTTTCTCGCCACGGCCAGCAAGAACGCCACCGGCGTGAAGGTCAACGTGGTCCAGGAGCATGTCGACCAGGCCGAGAAGGCCCGCGCCGCCGGCGACTACGAGTCCTGCGTGAACCACACCACCCAGGCGCTGCGCATCATCCGCAAACCGGCCAACCGCTGACCGGGCCCCGCCCGTGCGGGAGCCCGCGCCGGGCTCCCGTCACCCCGCGCCCGGGCATTGCACGCCGGGCGCGGTTCTCCCACCTCAACCGCAGTTGAGCCCGCGCACCAGTTCGCGGTCGTCGACATTGATGTTCAGCCGCTGCGAGTTGTACTCCAGGGTCACCGCGTCATGGGGGTGCAGCACGCGCGCGTTCTGCGCGCCGGCATCGCGCCGGGCCTGCTCCACCAGCGCCTGGGACAGCGGCTTGCCGACCAGCGACTGCACCGCCCCGGCATTGCAGCGGCCAGCTTCGGGCGCGGCGGCCGGGGATTCGGCGGGCTTGTCGGCGCTGCTGCAACCGGCCAGCAGGATGGCGCCGAACAGCATGGCCGGCAGGGCTCGATTCAAGGGCATAAAGCCTCCTTGGCTTGAGGGAAAACCCCAACCATAACAAGCCGCGCCGCCGCAGGCCCGGTTTTTGTGTTGCCGGCTGCATCGAAGAAACCCCGGAACGACCGTATGGCGCCCTTTACACAGGATTTACACAGCGCCGGTTACACTTTGCCTGAACAGAATGTCTTAGAAGTATCCGACCTCAAGGCCGGAACTTTCAGGAGGTAAGACAGATGATTCGCCGGATTCCGCAACTCGCCCTGGTGTTGTGCGCATCCTTCGCCCTGGCCGGGCAGGCATCGGCCAACAGCAACACCGATGCCGCGGCCATAGGCGCGGTGGTCGGCGCCGTCGTGGGTGGCGCTGTCGTCGCCGGCGCCTCCGCGCCGCCGGCACCGGTCTACGTGCAACCCGCCCCGCCGCCGGCCTACTACTACCCGCCGGCGCCGGTGTACTACGCCCCGCCGCCGCCAGTGGCCGTGGTGGTGCCGCCGCCGGTGCGCTACTACCGGCCGGTGTACTACGGTCCGGCGTACTATGGGCCACGCTACTACGGGCCGCCGCATGGCTACTATCGTGGGTATCGCCACTGGTGATGGTGCGCGGGTCATGAGGAAACGCCGTTTTCTTTAGTAAGGGGAACGGCGTTTTTCATTTCCAACGAGGGGGCGAGGCTGTTGTAGGAGCGTGGGGGATGCCTGGTTCTTGCTCGCGAAGCTTGGGCCCGCACACCTCACTTCAACCTCGTCATTCTCGCGAATGCGGGAACCCAGTGGCTTGGGGCTCGGTGTAGCGCGCCGCTCCGAGTGCGTTGATATCTCTCGTTTCGCCCCCTCGGGCGAGTCCCTTTTGTCAAACGCCACAAAAGGAACCAAAAAGGCTTGCCCCGCATACGGGCCCGATGGAGCCGGGCTA
>NZ_QGSL01000088.1:495401-516704 GCF_003176655.1 Pseudomonas sp. RW407
CGGCCGACTCGGTGCCGTTGGCGCAGGCCGTGCTGGCGCGCTCGAACAGGGTGCGCATGTCGCTGGCGAACTCCACCGACAGGCCGTTGCGGCTGGCGAAGTTCTCCAGGTGGCCGATACGCGTGCGCAGGGCGTCGCTGACCTTGTTGCCCTTGGCGTAGAGGTCGGCGATGGCCTCCAGCTGGCTGGCGTACTTCGACTCGCTGTCGGCGATGCTGCCGCGGTACTGCTCCAGGCCCTGCCAGAGCGCCACCACCAGGCTGGCGGAAAGGCCCACGCCGAGGGTGGTGCGTACGTTCTGGGCGATGCGCTGGCGGCGGTTCGGGGCGTTGGCCGGGGCCGGCTGGCCGACCGCGGTGAGGGTCACGATGCTGGCCAGGTCGGTCCAGCCGGGCAGGCGCTGGAGGAGGTCGCGGCTGAGCACCGAGCCCAGGGCCAGGCCCAGTTGGTGGTAGGCCTCCCACTGGCTTTCGTCGAAGAACTGGTCGTCGGTGCCCTGCTGCGGGAAGGCCGGGTTGCGGTCGGCGTAGCCCACCAGGTCGAAGGGCAGCTCCAGCAGCGGCGAGTCGCAGCGGTGCGGCTTGACTACCAGCAGGGTGCCGCGCCTGTGGCTGGCGTAGGTGATGCGCGCCAGCAGCAGGTACTCGCGGCCGCAATCCGGCGAGATGGACTCCGGGGTGCCGAACAGCAGGGCGCGGGTGTCGTCGCCGGAGACGCGGGCCAGGCTCTGCGGGTCGATGAATTCGATGTCGGCGTCGTAGTCGATCTTGGCCTTGCGCACCAGGTTCTCCAGGTCCTCGAACAGGTAGCGCGGGTCGGCGCCGCAGTCGCTGGCGACGATCAGGTCGACCTCGCGCTTGAGCAGGGCGTAGACGCCGCTGTTGTCGAAGTGGCCGCCGTCGGACAGGTACCAGAAGGGCGCGCGCAGGCCGGGGAACTGGGCGAGCATCTCGGCGCGGGTGGCCAGGTACTTGGCCAGGCGCGCGCGCCAGCCGGTTTCGGCGGCGCGGGTCGGGTTGGGCAGCCAGAAGCCCAGGCGCAGGCCGGTCATGAACACCAGCGCGGCCAGCCCGGTGCTGGTGCGCGAGCCCATGCCGGTGCTCAGCGCGGCGCCGGAGATGGTCGCCCATTGCGCCAGGCTGCCGTGCTCCATGCCCGCGGGCGGCCGCGGGCCGTGGGTGCCGGTCTCTACGCCCAGGGCGCTGACGGTCAGCGCCACGCCCTTGCGGTCGGCGTTGTAGCTGTGGGTGCGGTCGTCGAGGGTCTGGTTGATGCAGCAGTTGATCAGGTGCAGCGGCCCGCCGTAGGCGTGCGGCTGGTAGTCGCCCAGGGCCACGTCGTCGCCGGGGAGGATTTCCCGCAGCGACTCGATGCCCTCGATCAGCCGGCGCTCGGCCGGCACCAGCAGCGAGGCCGGGAAGCGCGCCTCGGGGCCGCCGTGATTGGCCACCGCGATGTAGGTGCGGGCCAGGCGCGAGCGGTAGAAGTAGTGCAGCGAGGCGAGGTTCAGCTGGGTGAGGTTGGCGCCGCTGATGCCGATGTAGAAGCCCAGCGCGGCCAGCACCAGGGCCCAGTACAGCAGCGGCAGCCAGGGCTGCATGGCGGCGCCGGGGCTGAGCAGGTTGCCGCCCAGGTAGAGGAAGGCCTGCAGCAGCGTCAGCCAGGCCAGCAGCAGGAACGCCAGCAGGGCCAGGCCCAGCAGGTTGGCCAACTGGCTGCCGTAGGCCGTGGGCAGGCCCTGCTGGCGCAGGCGCTCCAGCAGTGTCGGCAGCAGGGCGCGCAACAGCACCACGGCCAGGCCCGTGGAGCCCAGCACGCCAGAGGAGACCAGGGTGAAGTTGCCGCTCTCGCGCAGGCGTACGACCAAGTGCCAGGTCGCCGCCTCGCAGGCGCCCAGCAGCAGGACCCCGGCGCCGCCCAGCAGCACCCAGCCCAGCCAGTGGGTCAGGCGCAGGCGCTGCTGGTCCGGCGGGCAGGCACGCAGCGGCAGGCGCAGCAGCCAGCCCAGCGGGGCGATCAGCAGGGCGCCGACCAGGGTGGCGTAGGCCAGCAGCCGCGGGCCCAGCTCGATGTCGCTCTGCAGCTGCGGCCACAGGCCCTGCACCGCCAGGGCCAGCGCGGCGAGCAGGGCCAGCAGCACCGAGAGCAGGTCGCGCAGGGCGTGGTCCTGGCGGTCGCGGCTGAACCAGTAGGCCCAGCACAGCGCGCCGGCGGCCAGCAGCAACAGCGGCACGACGAGGAACCACAGCGACCAGAGGTTGCCGAGGAACACCGGCGGCGTGCCCACCAGAGCCAGCAGCACGTGGGGCAGCACCGTGAACATGCCGATGCACAGCAGCAGGATGCCGATCTCCAGCTGGGTGGCCATGAAGCCGCGCAGCATCGAGGCGCCGGCCATCAGCAGGTCGCGGCCGCCGGCCGGGGCCAGGTAGCGGCCGTTGTTGCGCAGCCACCAGAGCAGCAGCGAATCGTCCGCCGCCAGGCCGTTCTCCACCTCGCGGGCGCCCTGGGCGGGACCGTATAGGCGGCCGAGCATGGCGCCGACGTAGCCGCCGCCGGACACCGTGGACAGGTAGTCGAAGCGCTTGAGCACGTGGTTCTTCGCCAGCGCCCGCAGCAGGCCGAAGTTGAAGGTGGCGCTGCGCACGCCGCCGCCGGAGAGGGCCAGGCCCCAGCTGAAGTCCGACGGCACGTCGATGCCGGCCTGGGCGCGGCGCTGGCGCAGCAGTGCCTGTTCCTGGTCCCTGAGGTTCGCATGGCGGCGCGGCATGGCGGTGCCCTCCGGCTCCCGGACCCGCGCGGCAAGGGGCGCCGCGCCAGGTCATGCTGACGGCCGGCCGGACCTCCCGGCGCCGAACCCTTGGCGCCGTGCTTCCCTGGCCTTTCCCGGGTTCAGGCCGCGGCGGCGCGCTGGGCGCCGGCCGCCGGCCTCATAGCCAGCTCACCCGCAGGGTGTCCTGGGGCGCGTGGCACTCGGTGCCCGGCTCCAGGTAGTGCTGCAGCATCGGCGCCATGCCCTTGAGCACCTGCACCGGCAGCGCCGAGGTGAACTTGAAGTTGCTCGAGGCGCTGCCGGCGACGTAGGCGGTGAGGGTGCCGAAGTGCCGCGGGCCGAGGTAGAACACGAAGGTCGCGGTGCGGTTCAGCGAGCGCGAGCTCTTCACCGCACCGCCGCGGGTGAAGCTTTCGATGCGGTTGTCGCCGGTGCCGGTCTTGCCGCCCATCACCAGCGCGCTGCCGTCGTCGCGGCGGAAGCTGCCGGACAGGCGCCGCGCGGTGCCCTGGTCGACCACCTGGGACAGCGAGTCGCGCAGGGTGCTGGCCACCTCCGAGGTCATCACCCGGGTGCCGACGTTGGCCTGCGGCGCCAGGCTCACCTCGTAGGGCGTGCCGGCGGCGAAGTGCAGGCTGTCGATGCGCAGGGTCGGCAGGCGCACGCCGTCGTTGAGGATGATGCCCATCAGCTCGGCCAGCGCCGCCGGGCGGTCGCCGGAGCTGCCCAGGGCGGTGGCCAGCGAGGGCACCAGGTGGTCGAAGGGGTAGCCCAGTTGCTTCCATTGCTGGTGGATGTCGAGGAAGGCTTCCACCTCCAGCATGATGCGGATGCGCTTGTCGCGGGCGGCCTTGTAGCGCGACTTGTACAGCCAGCCATAGACCTGCTTGCGCTCGGCGTTGCTGGCGGCCACCGCGTCGGCGAAGCTGGCTTGCGGCTGGCGTTGCAGGTAACCCAGCAGCCACAGCTCCAGCGGGTGCACGCGGGCCACGTAGCCCTGGTCGTTGAGGTCGTAGGCGCCGGGGCCGTAGCGGGTGTAGAGGTCGGCGATACGCTTGTCGGTGAGCTTCTCGCCGGTGTAGTGGCTCTGCTTCAGGCGGTCCTGGAGGAAGGCGGCGAAAGTCGCCTGGTCGGCCCGGGGCTGCAGGTAGCGGTGGATCGCCGCCAGGCGCACCGGCCAGGGGCGCAGGCCGTCGAGGAAGGTGTCCAGGCGCTCGTCGGCGTTCTGCCCGCGGTACTTCTGCCAGAAGCGCAGCAGGTAGACGCGGCTCTCCTGGTCGACGAAGCGGTCCAGGTACAGCTGCCGGCGCGGGTCCTTGTCGTCCTGCAGCACGGTCAGCTTGTTGCCGTCCTTCTGGTACATGTCGTGGCGCACCAGGTCGCGCAGCAGGCGCACGAAGGGCAGGTTGATGGACTCGCGCAGGGCTTCGAGCAGGGTGGGGATGCGCCCGTTGTCCTCCCGGCGGAAGTTGGAGAAGGTGTGCACGCCGCCGCCGGTGAAGAAGCTCTCGTAGGGGCTGGCCGAGTACTTGCGCTGCATGGCCGCGGCGAGCATGGCCGAGAGGTCGGCGTTGGGGTTGGCGACCAGGTAGTCGATGGACCAGCGGGTGATGAAGTCCAGCGGCTCCACCGGCACCTTGCGCAACTCGGCGGCGGGCTTGCCGGTGTAGGCGCGGTACAGGTCGGCGACGCGCTCCAGGTAGTTGGACAGCACCCGCAGCTTGGCGGTGGAGCCCAGTTCCAGCTTGCTGCCCTCGTTGATGTCGAAGGGCTGGTCGGTGCTGTCGGTCTGCACGCGCACGCGGTTGCCGTCGGCGGTGCGCTCGAACAGCACGAAGCTGTAGCGCACGTCGGCGGTCTTGTCCTTGGACAGCAGGTGCTCGCCGAACAGGCCGATCTGCGAGGCGAAGTCCGGGGCGGCCAGTTGCTTGAGGTAGGCGCTGACCTTGTTTTGCAACTCGTCCTGCAGGGTGGTGCTGAAGGTCAGGTCGAGGCGGTCCAGGTCATACAGCGGCACGTTGAGCATGCCGGCCAGGCGGGTGCGGGCCAGGCTCACGCCCTTGTTCGGCTCCAGCGGCTGCACCGTCGGCTGGTTCTGCGGGTCGCGGAACTCCAGGCGCTGGGCCAGCGCGGCATCGCGCAGCGGCGCCTCGATCACCCCGGCCTGGGCCAGCAGGCGCAGGTAGCTGTCGGTCAGCTCGCCCAGCGGCTTGCGCCCGCGCGACAGGTAGTAGGAGGGGCGGCGGTGGGCGATCATCAGCGACACCACCTGGCGCAGCGCCCGGCCCTGGGCCTCCAGCTCGGCGCCCGTGCCGGCGGGCGCGGCGAGCAGGCGGTTGACCTGCTGGTAGTCGGTGCCGTACCAGATCCACAGGCCGTCGGGCAGGCCGCTGACCTCGCCGTAGCCCGGCTGCGCCGAGAGCGGCACCGAGTTGAGGTAGGTGAGCACCACGTTGCGCCGCGCCGGCAGGTTCTCGGCGCCGCCCTGGTAGGCGCGCACGCTGGCCGAGGCCATCTGCCGGAGCTTGTCGCGGATGGAGTTGGTGCGGCCGTCCACCGAGTGGCGGTACTTCTCGATCTGCGTGGCCAGGGTGCTGCCGCCGGGGGCGTGGTTGCCCATGCCCACCAGGCGCCCGGCCTGGGCCACCGCGGCCTGGGTGAAGCGGCTCCAGTCGATGGCCGGGTTGAGGTAGGGGCGGCTGGCGTCGAGCAGGTCGCGGTTCTCGATGTACAGCAGGCTCTGCACGATCAGCGGGGCGATGGCGTCATAGCTGGCGTAGAGGCGCTGCGGGTAGCGGAAGTTGTAGATCGGCAGGCCGCGGCAGTCGCTGATGTCGACGCCGGCCTGGGCCTTCTCTGCGTAGGGCGGGAACATGCCGTAGCCGGCGTACTGCAGCAGGGCAGGGGAGAAGCGCGCCTGGTCGAGGGTGACGAAGTCGCGGTCATGCAGGCGCTGCAGGAAGTCCGGCAGTTGCAGGTAGCCCAGGCGGCGGTCGAAGGGGCCGTCCTTCGGGTAGACCACCTGGTCGCTGGCGCCGGCGCCGACCTGCCAGGTCAGGTCGCCGGCCAGGCGCGCCAGTTCGCGGGCCTGCAGCTTGGAAGTGCGCGCCTCGTAGAGCAGCGCCGCGCCCATCGCCGCCAGCAGGGGCAGGACGAAGAGAAACAGCAGCAGAAAACGGTGGTGGCTGGGTTTCTTCGGGGAAAAGCCAGGCTCCGGCACGCCCGGTTGAGAATGCAGTTGACCGGTATGCTCCGTATGCGCCATATCACGACCTGCCCATGCTTGCGAAAGCCTGAGTAAGTGGTCTCCGCCGACGTGACGACCGACACCCATCCCGGTGCCGCGAAAGCCCCCGTGCCAGCGGCCTCCCCTTTCTTTGAGCGTAGTAGGCGGGGAAAATTCTGCTGAATGTCGTGCCTTCGTCCGGCCCAGCCCGCGACAATGGCCGACGAGTGACCTGGAAGCCCGTCCGATGCGCCCGTTCCTGCTGTTCCTGCCGTTGATCGCCTGCCTGGCCGCCCAGGCCGCGCCCATGCCGTTCTACCTGTGGCAGAGCCGCCTGGACGGCCACCTGACCTGCAGCCAGACCTCGCCGGGGGAAGGCTGGACGCAGCTGTCCGGGCCGTTCAGCGACGCGGGGTGCCGGCAGCCGTTGAAGCAGGGGCCTTCGACCAAGGGGCTGGCGGTGCCGAAGGGGTTGTGAGGGGGCGCCCAGTTCCTGCTCGCGAACGGTGTTTCCCGGTGGCTGCGGTGCTAGCCCTGAAGAGCGCCCTCTCCCTAACCCTCTCCCTGAAGGGAGAGGGGACCGTTGGGCAGAAACGGAGGCTCTGGAGTTAGCCGGCAACACCGAAAGTTTCCGGCTGGAACCACTCCTTCTCTCGGCACGGACAAGCCCCCTCTCCCTTCAGGGAGAGGGCTGGGGAGAGGGAGCGGAGTCACCCCCAGCACCAAAGCCACCGGGAAACACGGTTCGCGAGCAAGCTCGCTCCTACGAAAAGCCTTTGCCTAGAATGAAGACGCCACCCCCCACACCGGACCCCACCATGCCCGACAACCCTACCCGCATCCGCCACAGCTGGGACAGCAACGCCAGTGCCTGGACCCGCGCGGTGCGCGAGCAGCGCATCGACAGCCGCCGCCTGGCCACCGACGAGGCCATCGTCCGCGCCGTGCTGGAAGGTTCGCCGCGGCGGGTGCTGGACATCGGCTGCGGCGAGGGCTGGTTGTGCCGGGTGCTGGAGGCCCGGGGCTGCGAGGTAGTGGGCGTCGATGCCTCGGCGGCGCTGATCGAGGCGGCGCGCCAGGCCGGGGGCGGGCGCTACGAGGTGCTCAGCCAGGCCGGGCTGGTGGGTGAGGCGGGCGCGCACCTGGGACTGTTCGACGCACTGGTGTGCAACTTCGCCCTGTTCGACGAAGACCTCGCGCCCCTGCTGCGTGGCCTGCCACAGCGCCTGGCGCCGGGCGGGCGCTTGCTGATCCAGACGCTGCACCCCTGGAGCGCCTGTGGCGACGGGCCCTACGAGGACGGCTGGCGCCTGGAGACCTTCAGCGCCCTGGGCGAGGAGTTCCGCGAGCCCATGCCCTGGTACTTCCGTACCTTCGAGTCCTGGCTGGCCCTGCTGCACGCCTGCGGCTGGCGCCTGCTGTCGCTGCGCGAGCCGCGGCGGCCGGATACCGGCGAGGCCTGCTCGCTGCTGCTGGTGGCCGCGCCGGCCGAATAAGCCTTTGGTCTCGTTCGCACCATAAGGGGGCAGACGCTCCGGCAATCTTGTGCAACACTCCGCGGCGACCTCAGTGGTTCACTCCCGCAATGCCCACGTCCGTTCCACAAGAACGGGCAGCCTCTTCCGGTGTGCAGTCCCGGAAGGCCCCAGACGACTCCTCCCCCGTGCCCACCGGCGCGGCGGCGGCGCTTTTTCCGTCGCGGGCCTTCCTCATCCCGACCGCGCTTCGAGTCGCCGCTGATATACCCAACAACAAAATCGAGGTTGCACCATCATGTCGTCCCACGATCTCCAACGGGATCTCAACGAGCGGCACATCCGTCTCATGGCACTCGGCGCCTGCATCGGCGTCGGCCTGTTCCTCGGCTCCGCCAAGGCCATCCAGATGGCCGGCCCGGCCATCATGCTCTCCTACATCATCGGCGGCCTGGCCATCCTGGTCATCATGCGCGCCCTCGGCGAGATGGCCGTGCACAACCCCGTGGCCGGCTCCTTCGCCCGCTACGCCCAGGACTACCTCGGCCCGCTGGCCGGCTACCTGACCGGCTGGAACTACTGGTTCCTGTGGCTGGTGACCTGCGTCGCGGAGATCACCGCGGTGGCCATCTACATGGGCATCTGGTTCCCCGAGGTGCCGCGCTGGATCTGGGCCCTGGCGGCCCTGGCGAGCATGGGCACCATCAACCTGATCGCGGTGCGCGCCTTCGGCGAGTTCGAGTTCTGGTTCGCCCTGATCAAGGTCGTCACCATCCTCGCGCTGATCCTGGTGGGCGGCGGCATGATCGTCTTCGGCCTGGGCAACGACGGCGTGGCCACCGGCATTTCCAACCTGTGGAGCAACGGCGGCTTCATGCCCCACGGCATCACCGGCGTGCTGATGTCGCTGCAGATGGTGATGTTCGCCTACCTGGGCGTGGAGATGATCGGCCTCACCGCCGGCGAGGCGAAGAACCCGCAGAAGACCATCCCCGGCGCCATCAACTCGGTGTTCTGGCGCATCCTGCTGTTCTACGTCGGCGCGCTCTTCGTGATCATGTCGATCTACCCGTGGAACGAGATCGGCACCCAGGGCAGCCCCTTCGTGATGACCTTCGAGCGCCTGGGCATCAAGACCGCCGCCGGCATCATCAACTTCGTGGTGATCACCGCCGCGCTGTCGTCCTGCAACGGCGGCATCTTCAGCACCGGGCGCATGCTCTACAGCCTCGCCCAGCACGGCCAGGCGCCGGCTGTCTTCGCCAAGACCTCCAAGGGCGGCGTGCCGCGCAATGCGCTGATCCTGTCGATCGTCGCCCTGCTGTTCGGCGTGCTGCTGAACTACCTGGTGCCGGAGAAAGTGTTCACCTGGGTGACCTCCATCGCCACTTTCGGCGCCATCTGGACCTGGGCCATGATCCTGCTGGCGCAGTTGAAGTTCCGCCGCGGCCTGAGCCCGGCCGAGGCCGGCAAGCTGCAGTTCCGCATGTGGCTGTACCCGCTGAGCTCCTACCTGGCCATGGCCTTCCTGGTGCTGGTGGTGGCGCTGATGGCGTTCTTCGAGGACACCCGCATCGCCCTGTACATCGGCCCGGCCTTCCTGGTCCTGCTGGTGGTGCTGTACCGCGCGTTCGACCTGGCGCCGAAAGGCGAGCAGGGCGCGGTCGCCAGCGGCGCGTGAGCGCGGTGACGCAATGAGAAAGGGCCTCTTCGCAGGCCCTTTTTCCTGGGCGGCCAGAAAATGAAATGCACGGCCTTCCGGCGGACCGTAGGAGCGGGCCCTGCCCGCGAATCGCGCGCAGGGCGCGCTCCTACATGGGCACGGCGTTGGGGCAAGCCGTAGGAGCGGATCTCATCCGCGAATCGAGCCGGAACGTCCGGCCATCGCGGACAAGGTCCGCTCCTACGAAGAGCGTCTCGGCGTCGGGCGAACCCCTACGCCCTCCCCAGCAACGGCGGCATCGGGCAATCGAGGATATCCGCCACCGCGCGCATCAGCTCCGCCTCGGCCACGCTGATATGGCCGTCGTACTCGATGCAGCGGGCCATGGCCTTGAGCAACTGCGGCTTCTGCAGCGGGCGCAGCTGCACCAGGCGGCGCAGCGCCACTTCCAGCTCGCGCAGGGTGCCGGCACGCGGGCGCTGGCGCGGGGCGAAGGGCAGGCCGGCCCAGGCCTGGGCGAAGGCCTGCTCGGTGTGCAGCGCGTCGGTGTTGTCGAGGCCGGCGAGGAAGGCCAGGAGCATGGCCGCCTCGTCGCCCAGCTCGGCCAGCGGCAGGTTGCCGATGCGCGCCGGGCCGGGGCGCAGGTTGCGTTCGACGATGCGCAGCAGCGTCCATTCCAGCGGCTTCACCCGGCGGTCGGCCTTGATCAGCAGCGCCATGTTGCCGCGCAGGGCCTCGTACTGCCCGTCGTCCAGCTGGCGCAGCGCCGGCATGGCGAGGTCCAGCAGGGGCAGGCGCAGGCCCGGGTCGAGGGCGCGCAGGCGCTCCTCCAGGCGGTCGAGCTGGAAGGCCACGCCCAGGTCCAGGCGCGGCTTGAGCAGTTGCAGCTGCTGCTCGCGGGCCGTCGCCCCGGCATCCAGCAGCAGGCCGTAGACCAGGGCCTGGGCGCTATCGACGGCATGGGCCGCCGCCTGCAGGCCGTCGTCCAGCCGCTGCAGGGTATGCCGGGCTTCCTCCAGGTGCGTCCCGGCGGGTTCGCCGATGGCCTCGACCGATGCCAGCGCCGCGCCCGAGGGGTAGCCGCGCAGGGCGGCGTTCCAGGTCTCGCGGTCCACCAGCGGGACGTCCAGGCGTGGCTCCAGCTTCGGGTAGCGGCCGTCCCAGCCCGGCTCGATGCGGCGGATGCGCGCCTCCAGCGGCGGGTGGGTGGCCAGGCCGAACCAGTGGCTGGCCAGGCCGTCGCTGAAGTACAGGTGGCTGAACTCGGCGCGGTGCAGGGCGCCGAGCAGCGAGCCGTAGCCGCCGACCTTCTTCAGCGCTCCGGCGATGCTGGCCGGGTTGCGGGTGAACTGCACGGCGGAGGCGTCGGCCAGGTACTCGCGCTGGCGGTTCACCGCGGCCTTGATCAGGCTGCCGAAGAAGGTGCCGAGCGAACCCAGCACCCACAGGCAGAGGCCGGCGACGAAGGCCAGCGCGATGAAGCCCAGGGCCGAGCCGGAGCCGGCGTCGTTGCCGGCGTTGCTGCGCTGCACGCGGATGCGCGCGACGTCGTCGGCCGTGTGGCTGTCCCACAGGCCGCGGACCATGGTCTCGCCGATCAGGCCCAGCAGCAGGATGCCGTGCAGCAGCGCCACCAGGCGGGTGTTCAGGCGCATGTCGCCGTGGTGGATGTGGCTGAACTCGTGGGCGATCACCCCCTGCAGCTCGTCGCGGCTGAGCAGGCCGATGGTCCCGCGGGTGACGCCGATGACCGCATCGCGCGGCGTCAGGCCGGCGGCGAAGGCGTTGATGCCGCTGTCCTCCAGCAGGTACACCGGCGGCACCGGGGCGCCCGAGGCGATGGCCATTTCCTCGACCACGTTGAGCACCCGGCGCTCGTCGGCGTCGCGGGCGTCCAGGTTGATCAGCCGGCCGCCCAGGCGCTCGGCCACGGCGCGGCCGCCCAGGCGCAGCTGGCGGTGCTTGTACCAGGCGCCGAGCACCACCACGCCGACCACCACCAGGGCCACCCACAGGTAGAGCTCGAGGTCGGGCAGGCGCTGCGGCGAGGTCCAGTGGCTGGCGGGCTCGCCGACATGGCGCCAGAGCCAGCCCAGGACCAGGCTGGTGAGCGTCACCAGGCAGGCCACCGCCATGGCCAGGAGCAGGATCAGCCGCCCGGTCTGGCGGCGGGCGCGGTCCTGGTGCTGGAAGAAGTTCATGCGACCGGCCAGCGCTTAGAAGCTGACCTTGGGCGCATCCTGGATCTGCTGGCTGTCGGCGAACTCCAGCGAGGCGGCGTCGGCCTTGTGGCCGAAGTTGGCGGCCAGCAGCACGGCGGGGAACGACTGGCGGTAGGCGTTGTACTCCATCACCGCGTCGTTGTAGGCCTGGCGGGCGAAGGCCACTTTGTTCTCGGTGCTCGACAGCTCCTCGGTGAGCTGCTGCATGTTCTGCGAGGCCTTCAGGTCCGGGTAGGCTTCCAGGGTCACGTTGAGCCGCCCCAGCGCGCCGCCCAGGGCGCCCTCGGCGTTGGCCAGCTGGGCCAGGGCCGCGGGGGCGCCGGGCTGGCTGGCGGCGGCCTTGAGCCCGGCCACCGCGGCGTTGCGCGCGGCGATCACCGCTTCCAGGGTTTCCCGCTCGTGCTTGAGGTAGGCCTTGGCGGTTTCCACCAGGTTGGGGATCAGGTCGTAGCGCCGCTTGAGCTGCACCTCGATCTGCGCGAAGGCGTTCCGGTAGCGGGCGCGCAGGTTCACCAGGCGGTTGTAGATGGCGATGGCGCCGAAGAACAGCACGGCGAGGACGAGCAGTAGCACCAGGGAAGAAACCGACATGGGCAGTCCTTTTCGAGCGTCGGGAAGGTCCGCCGATGATAGCGGAAAGCTTCCACGACGGCAGGGAGGCCATCACAGGCTGCGCCCCGGCGCGGAAGCATGCTGTAAAGGGCCGCCCTTGACGCTCCGCCGCCCAGGTGGTCAGATGCGCGCCGTTCCAGGTGCCTCGTGCCGCCGTGCGCGAGGTGAAACGGGAAGCCGGTGCGTCGCCCTTGGCGGCAAGTCCGGCGCTGCCCCCGCAACGGTAAGCGAGCGGGGCATCCACGAGGCCACTGTGCTCAGGCATGGGAAGGCGGATGCTCCACGATCCTCGCGAGCCCGGAGACCGGCCTGGAGCGTTGTTGGCAAACCCGCGGTGGGCGGGCGTGAGCCGGATTCCGGTCGCGCCCGCGCCGGAACTCGCTGCGCCGCCTGCGAAATTCCCATTTCGAGGCGATCACCTTGCATTTCCCCTTCCCTGAATCCGCACCCCGGCGCGCCCTGTGGCTGGCCGGCCTGTGCCTGA
This sequence comes from Pseudomonas sp. RW407, assembly GCF_003176655.1. Taxonomy (NCBI): domain Bacteria; kingdom Pseudomonadati; phylum Pseudomonadota; class Gammaproteobacteria; order Pseudomonadales; family Pseudomonadaceae; genus Pseudomonas; species Pseudomonas sp. RW407. The sequence goes on from NZ_QGSL01000088.1 coordinate 507,857, forward strand.
GCCCCTGCCTGCATGCCGCGCCCCTGGGGCTGCAGGACGAAATCGTCAGCGCCCCTTCGGTGGAGTCCACCACCGTCGCCGAGATGGCCCGCTACGGCAGCAGGCTCGAGGTCATCGAGCGCGAGCAGATCGAGCGCGCCGGCCCCAGCGCCGACGTCACCCGCGTGCTGCAGATGTACGTGCCGGGCCTGTTCGTGGCGCCGAAGAACGGCCCCTTCGACTACGGCACCTACTCGCTGCTGGGCGGGCGCAACGACGACACCCTGATCCTGCTGGACGGCGTGCGCCTGAACAACCGCCTGTACGGCGGCCTCTACCTGGACACCCTGCCGACCGCCGCGGTGGAGCGCATCGAGGTGCTCAAGGGCGGCCAGGGCCTGCTGTTCGGCACCCAGGCGGTGTCCGGGGTGATCAACATCGTCACCCGCAGCGCGCGCAGCCGCGAGGCCTCCGGCGAGGTCAACCTGGGCCTGGACAGCTTCCGCGGGCGCAGCGGCGACGCACGCGTGGAGAAGGTGCTGGAGAACGGCCTGGGCGACCTCGGCCTGCTGGCCTACGTCAGCCACAACCGCTCCGACGGCTACAAGCCGTTCCGCGAGCAGGACATGACCGCCACCGTCAGCGACAAGCGCCGCTCCTACGACGTCAACGTGTTCGGCGCCAAGGCCATCCAGGCCTTCGGCGGCGATTCGCGCCTGGAGCTGTTCTACCAGTACGCCGACGCCGACCTGGACTACGCCCGCCCGGCCGACAACCGCCACACGACCAATGACCGCATCCAGCAGATCGCCACCGCCACCTTCGAGCAGCACCTGGGCGAGGACTTCAGCTGGTTCGCCAAGGCCCACCTGAACGACTGGGACACAAGCTACACGCGCATCTACAACCTCGCCGGCGGCGGCACCCGGGTGCTCAACCACAACGACTACTGGGGCTTCACCGACTGGGGTGCGCAGCTGGAGGGCAAGGCGCGCCTGGCCGGCGGCCACGAACTGGTCTTCGGCAGCGACAACCAGTGGTACAAGGGCCAGGACGATGTCCTCATCATCGACAACGACAAGGCCGAGTCCCACGCCCTGTACGCGCAACTGCGCCCGCAGGTGGACCTGCTGCCGAACTGGCACCCCAGCCTGGGCGTGCGCCGCGAGGAAATGAGCGGCGGCGAGGGTGCCACCGTGTGGATGCTCACCTCGCTGTACGACCTCACCGACCAGCTCAAGCTGCGCGGCCAGCTGGGCACCGCCTTCAAGCTGCCCAACGCCGAGCAACTGTTCGTCAACGAGCCGGGCAGCGAGATCGGCAACCGCGACCTCAAGCCCGAGCGCAGCCGCAACGCCGAGCTGGGCCTGGACTACAGCGGCGCGCTGTTCGGCCAGCCGTGGAGCGGCAGCGTCACCGTCTTCCGCCGCGAGATCAGTGACCTCATCACCCTGGCCGGCGACCAGTGGGTGAACGGCGATGGCGAGATCGAGGTGCGCGGCATCGAGGCCAGCGGCCAGTGGCAACTGGGCGAGCATTGGCAGTTGGCCGCTGACGCCACGCGCAACCTGGTGGACACCCGCGAGGGCGTGACGGTGAACAACATCCCGCACTTCTTCGCCCGCACGCGGCTGGGCTATGACCAGGCCCCCTGGGGCTTCGGCGTGGCGGTGCGCTACGTCGGCTCCATCGTCAGCCCCCAGGGCGACGACTATGGCCACTACACGGTGCTCGACGGCGACGCCTACCGCTACCTGGACGGCGCGCGCCGCCACCGCCTGAGCCTGCTGCTGGAGAACCTGCTGGACCGCGACTACGCCACCAGCCGCACCAGCAACGGCATCCGCCAGGTGGACAACCTGGGCCGCCCGCGCAGTGCCGAGCTGCGCTACACCTTCAGCTTCTGAGGTGGCCATGGACCCGGCAGTGCTGATCGTCGGCCCCCTCGCGGGCGCCCAGGGCGAGGCCTTCCGCGCCGAGCTGCAAGCGCTGCGCGGGGCGTTGCAGCCGATCGACACCAGCGATGGCTTCGACGCCCTCTGGCCGGCCGTCCGCGCCCACCTGCAGGCGGGCAGGGCGCTGCTGCTGGTGGACCTGGAACCGGCCAGCGACGGCGCCTACCTCGACTGGCTGCGCGGCGAGGTGGCGCAACTGGCCGGCGACTACCCCCGGGCGCCGTGCCCGCGGGTGACCGCCTCGGCCCTTGGCCGCCGTGGCCTGGACGCCCGGCTGGTGTGCGCGGCCATCGACGACGGCCGCCAGCAGCTGGATTGCCGCCACGCCGGCCCGGTGCCGGAGCAGCCGGACTGGTCGGCGCCGCCGCCGCACAAGCGCCAGGTCTTCCTCTGCACCGGCCCGCGTTGCATGCGCCGCGGCGCCTTGCCGCTGTGGAAGACGCTGCGCCGCGAACTGGCCCGGCGCGGGCTGATCGAAACCGCCGAGGGCGTGCTGCTGACCCGCACCGGCTGCCAGTTCCCCTGCAACCGCGGGCCGCTGCTGACTGTCCACCCGGAGCGCTGCTGGTACGGCGTGCGCGACGAGGCCCAGGTGCTGCGCGTGGTGGAGCAGCACCTGGCGGGCGGCGAGCCGGTGGCCGAACTGCTGATCGAGGGGGCGCCATGAAGGGCTTGGCACTGCTGCTCGGGTTGCTGCTGGCAGCACCGGCCCTGGCTGCCCAGGACTACCGCAACTGCGGCCAGGCCTGGCACCTGGCGCGCCCGGCCGAGCGCATCCTGGCGCTCAACCAGCACGCCGCCGACCTGCTGCTGGCGCTGGGCGCCGGGCCGCGGCTGGTGGGCGTGGCCTACCTGGACGACCCGGGGCCGGACCTGCAGGGTGGGAGCTACCGCGGCGTACCCGTGGTGTCGGCGCGCTACCCGTCCGCCGAGCTGCTCTACGCGCTGCGCCCGGACCTGGTGGTGGGCGGCTTCGCCACGGCCTTCGACGCGGGGCGCGGGCGCGCCGAGCTGGGCGCCGCCGGGATCGCCAGCTACCTGCTGGAGGCAGCCTGCGCGCCACGCACGGGCGATGGCTTCGGCAACGTGCGGGCCGACCTGCTCACCCTGGGCCGGCTGCTCGGCGCCGAGGCGCGGGCCAGTGAGCTGATCGACGCCCAGCAGGCTGACCTGCGCGCGGCCGCGGCCAGGGCCGCCGGCCGCGCGCCGCTGCGGGTGTTCTACCTCGACAGCAGCGACGCCGGCCTGGCCAGCCAGGGCGGGCGTGGCTTCGTCAGCGAACTGCTGCGCGCCGCCGGGGCGCGCAACCTGTTCGAGGCGGTGGCGCTGCGCGGCTACCTGGCCAGCCCCGAGGCGCTGCTGGCGGGCGACCCGGACGTGATCCTGCTGGCCGACGCGCGCTGGTCGCCGGCCGCGGAGAAGGTCCGCTACCTGCGCGCGCACCCGCTGCTGTCACGCCTGCGCGCGGTGCGCGAAGGGCGCTTCGTGACGCTGCCCTTCAGCCAGTTGGTGCCGGGGGCGCAAAGTGGCCGCGCGGCGCGCGAGCTGGCCGCCGCCCTGTACCCCTGAGCGCTCAGAAGCGCACGTCCACCACCACGCTGTCGGTGTAGGTCCCGGCGGGCGGGGTGGGTTGTTCGGGGAGGATTTCCGCGCGGTAGTCGAAGCCCTGGGCGGTGAGGCCGTCGAGCTGGCCGGGGTTCGACTCGGCGCTGCCGTCGGGGCGGCGTTCGGCGCCCTGGGCGCCCCAGCGTTCGTTGCCGCCGGCCGACTTGTACAGCTCGTAGGCCAGGCGCGCGTTGCCGCTGGCCATGTGGCGCTGGCCGTTGCTGGCATGGCTGCCGTCGCTGAGGCCGACGCTGTAGTGCGCGCCCTTGGTGCAGCGCACCTGGATGCGCTGCTGCACCGGAAGGAAGCTGCTGACCAGGGGCGCGCTGCCGAAGTCGAGGGCGGGGGCGCTGAGCTGGCAATCGTTGCGGACGTTCAGCACCAGGCGCACCTGGGTGACCATGCCGTTGCCCCAGTTGCTCGGCCCCTGCAGGCAGACCGGGCCCAGGCAGCCGCCGCTCAGCCCGGGGCTGTTGTCCCAGCCCGGCCAGGCGCAGACGCCGAGGGCCTGGCCGGTGACGCAGATGCGCCAGTACCAGCGCAACTGTAGCGTGGCGACGTAGGTGCCCGCCGCCACGTTGGCCGAGCGCACCCGGGCATGCAGCGGGAAGGTGCGCAGGTCCAGGTGGCCGCTGCCGAGGAGGTTGGCATAGTCGTAGGTCACGCCCTGCCGCAGCATCTGCTTCAGCGAGGCGTCGGCGTACAGGTCGAAGGGGATCCTGTCGCCGGTCTTCGCATTGCGCAGGACGTTGCCGTCGAGGTTTTCCAGGCGCAGGCGCACCCAGTTCTGCCCGATGATCGCGCCGCTGCGCACGTCGCAGGCCATGCCGCCGCGGGTCTGGATCTGCAGCGGCTCGCGGGCGATGACCAGGGAGCTGTGGGTGCCGAAGTTGCTGTCGCCGGGCTGCATGCGGCATTGCTGGGCGGTGGTGGCCCAGGCTGACAGCGGGGCCAGGAGCAAAAGGGGCAGCAGCGGGCGTAGCCATGGGTTCATCGTCGACTCCGGGCTTCAGAGGCAGGGCAGCGGCCCCAGCTGCGCCAGTTCCTCGGCCGCGGGGTCCAGTTCGAAGGTGGCGCTGCAGGTGGCGCCGTCGGGCAGGTTCGCGCGCAGGTGGTTGCGCGCCTGCAGGTGCTCCAGGTAGACCAGCCCGTCCCAGCCGACGTAGGCGGCCCGGCCGTCGTCGCCGGCGACCCGCGTGCCCAGCGGCAGCGGCTGGCCGTGGCGGTCGTGCAGCAGCAGGCTGGCGGCCAGCATGCGCTGCACCGGAAAGCGCAGCAGATAACCGCTGCCGGCCCTGACCGCGACGCGCTGCTCGACCACCGGCGCCTCGACGTTGGAGGCCAGGCCGAGCGGGTCTATCTCGTACTTGCCGGGGTAGTAGGCGCTGCTCCAGGGCACCAGCAGGTGGCCGTTGGCGTCGGTCTGGCCGACCAGCTGGTTCTCGTAGCGCACCGGGATGCCGGGCTGGCCGTCGGTGCTCACCAGCACGAAGGCGTCCTGCACCTGGTTGGCGGCGAACAGCGCGCCGTCCATCCAGGCCAGCGAGCCGCCGAGGTCGGCCCAGCGGGTATAGTCGTCGGCGTTGCCGTACAGGCCGCCGCGGGCCTGCAGGTTCCGGCCGCGCCAGTGCAGCGCGGCCTGGTGCCAGTCGCCGCCCCCGCCGTTGTCGGCGTGACCGAGGTTCCAGCCGAAGCCGCCTTCGCCGGGCAGCGCCTCGCTGTAGTCGACGCGCCGGCTGTTGCGGCCGTCGGCGCCGCGCTCGATGCCCATGCCGAGGGTGCCGCGCAGGTCGAAGGGGATCACCAGTTGCACCGCGCTGTTCCAGCGACCGTTGCCGAGTTCGCGGTTGGCGGACAGGTACAGGCTGGCCTCGCCCCACAGCGAGCGACCCCAGGACAGGTTGAGCAGGCGGGTGCGGCCGCCGTCGCCGGCCTCCACCTCGAAATAGCCGGCGCCCAGGCTGCCCCAGCCGTCCAATGCCACGCTGGCGCTGGCCTGGGTGCTGCGGCGGGTGGGCGAATAGCCGTGCTTCGGCGCAGTGTCGTCGCCGTTGCGGCGCCGCTGCCGTTCGTAGGCCAGGCGTGACAGGTCGGCGTAGTCGGCGTCGCGCTGGCTGCGCTGCACCGAGAAGTGGAAGCGGCGGGCGCTGTACTGGTAGCCGAAGCTGAATTGCCGGCCGCCGTCGCCGTCCAGCCGGCCATGGCCGGCCGCGGCGTTGAGCACGCCCAGGGTGCCCAGGCGCAGCACGCCGCCCAGCCCGCCCATGGCCAGGCCGGCGGCGCCTTCGGCCTGGGCCTCCAGGGTGAAGTGGTCGCTCAGGCCGTGGCGCAGCGAGGCGCTGGCGGCGCCGCTGCCGTAGGCGAAATCGTCCTGGCCGTAGCCCTGGCGCAGGCTGCCCAGGCTCGCGGCGAAGTCGCTGAGGCCCGGGCGCAGCAGTTCGCTGCTGACGTAGAAGGGCACGCTGGTGGAGACCTGGCGGCCGAGGGCGTCGGTGGTCTGCAGCACGGCCTGGCCGGCGCCGTTGACGTAGGGCAGGGCGCCGAGGCTGAAGGGGCCGGGTTGCAGCTCGTAGCGGCCGTTGCGGTAGCCGTCGACGAACAGCTCCAGGGTGCTGGGCAGCGCCGCCTCGCCGGCGAAGCGCGGCAGCGGGTAGGTGACGATGTCGGGGCGGATGGCGAAGTCGCGGGACAGCTGCACCCCGCCCAGGCGCACCGGCGAGGCCCAGGCCTGCGAGCGGCTGACCAGGTCGCCGGCCTCGTAGGTCAGCGCGCGCTCCTCGTCGGCGAAGCGCCAGTGGCTGTCGTAGCGCAGGTAGCGGCTGCGCTGCGCCGGGCCGCCGAAGGGCTGCTGGTGGACGCCGCTGTGGCTGAACACGCCGAAGGGGCCGAACAGGCGCAGGTCGCTCCAGGCCGAGCGGGTGTCCTGGCCGTTCTGCGGGCTGCTGGCGTACAGCTGGTAGTTGAACAGGGCGCCGACGCTGCTGCGGGCCGGTACCCGGGCGCGGCGCGCCGCCGCGTCCAGCTGCTGCGGCGGCAGCCAGTGCGGCGGCACCTGCAGCAGCAGGCGCTGGCCCTGGGCGTCGTAGCTCGCCTGCACCCCGGCCAACTCGCCGAGGTCGAGCCAGCCCGCCTGCGCCACCGGCAGGCCGAGGGCGCGCAGGTCGGCCGCGTCCATCCGCAGGCGGCCCTGCCGTAGGTCCACGGCCACCACCTTGCCGCTGGGCCGCAGGTTCACTACCAGCTCCAGGTACAGGCGCGCGCTGTCGGCCAGCGCGCCCGCATCCCGTGGTGGCGGGGGCAGGGGCGCGGCCAACGGGGCCTCGCCGTCGAGCAGGGCCAGGCCGGCGAACAGCAGGTGGCAGCGGCGCAGCGGCAGCCGGGCCATGCCGTGGCTTAGCGGGGCGCGGCGGCGATCTCGCCGCGTTCGCCGTTGACCTCCGCCCACAGCCGCTCGCCACCGGCCAACGGGCGCGGCAGCGGCCAGCGCATGCGGCTGCCGGGCAGCACATAGCCGAGCAGGCCCTCGTCCATGGCCAGGCTGGCGCCGTCCCGCTCGAAGGCCACCCGCGTCAGGCGGGCGTGGCGTGGCCCGGCGTTGCGGATCTCCAGGTAGGCCTTGCCGCCAGCCTCGACCTGGCGCCAGCCCAGCGCCGGGCGGCCGGCCTCGGCCGGCAGGCCGGGGCCGACGAGGAACAGCGGCACCGAGTAGCGCATCTGGAAGCGGATGCCGCTGCCCCCCGGCCCCTGCGCCTCGTCCTGCGGGGTGGGCACCTCGTCGATGAGGATGCGGTAGGCGTGCTCCGTGCCGGCCGCGCTGGGCGCCAGGCGCGTCAGGCGCACCAGCTGGCGGGCGCCCGGCTCGACGCGGACCATCGGCGGGCTGCCGACCACCTCGCGCTGCGCCTGGTAGTGCTCTTCGCCGTCGCGCTGGCTCCAGGCGAAGATGCGCACCTGCAGCAGCGTGCTCCGGCTGCCGCGGTTCTCCAGCCAGAGCGCGCTGGCGCGCTGGTCGTGCTCCAGGCGCGGGTCGATCGGCCAGATGAGGATGGAGCTGCCGGCCCGCGCCGCGGCGGGCAGCAGCACGAGCAGTATGAGAAGCAGGGCGAAGGGCATCGGGGGGCTCCGGCTCGCTCACCACGACAGGGTCACGGTGAGCCGGTCCTGGTAGCGCCCGGCGGTCTGGTTGCCGGGCAGGCGGAGGGCGGCGTTGATCGGCAGCTGGATGGCACCGGGGGTGCTGTAGTCGATGGGTACGCTGGCGCCGACCGGGATTTCCTGGCTCAGGCCGGCATCGCGGTACAGGCGGTAGGCCAGCCGCGCCTGGCCGGCGCCCAGGTGGCGCAGGCCGCCCTCCAGGTGCTGGCCGCCGTCCACCGTCATGCGCAGCTTCACCCCCGGCGTGCAGCTGAGGCTGATGGCGTCGTTGGGCAGCAGCCGGGCGCTGATCGTCCCGCTGGTGCTGGAGGGGTGCCGGCCGAAGTCGAGGCGGCCGAAGTCGTTGCCACTGCCCGGCGCCGCCTGGTTGACCAGGCAGCCCTGGGTGACGCTGGCGGAGACGCGGAAGCTGGCCCGGGTCGCGGCGTCCGCCTGCTGCGCGCCGGCGTGGGCGAGCAGCAGGAGCAGCGCGGCCAGGGCGCGGCGGCGTGGCCTGGCAGGCACGCGGGGCGGCCGGGTAGGCGCTGGCATGGGCCGGCCGCGACCTCAGAATTCCAGGGTGACGGTCAGGGTGTCCCGGTAGGTGCCGCTGGGCAGGGCCCTGGCATTGGGCGCGATGGCGCCGTGGATGGGAACGTCGACGGGAGTGCCGTCGCTGGGAATGGCGAATTCGTACATCTGGTCGGGCAGGTATTCCTGGGTGTACCCGGCGTCCACGTACAGCGAGTAGGCAATGTGCTCGCCGCTCTCGTTTTCCAGCGTCCGGTCGCCACGCAGGCCGCCGTCGACCTGCACATCGAAGGCGCCGATGCCCGGGTCGCAAGTGACCTGCAGGGCCCCGCCGCCGGTGCCGATCAGCTGGGCGCTCAGGGCGTTGCTCCAGGTCGGGCCGGCCCTGCCGAAGTCCAGGTGGCCGAACTGGTTGATCACGCCGCTGGCGCTGTTGCCCTGGCTCACCTGGCAGCCGCTGGCGATCTCGAGGGAAACCTCCACCTGGCCGCTGATCGCCGCCAGGGCCTGGCCCAGGGGCAGGGTGAGCAGGGTGGCGGCTAGGGCGTGGCTGAGCCTGTCATGCTTCATCGTCATGGCCTCGAAAAATGGGAGAGGCATTTTCCCAGGGGGCGGCAGCGATGAAGCAGGCGGATAGGGGAGGG
>NZ_QGSL01000088.1:516714-522807 GCF_003176655.1 Pseudomonas sp. RW407
CGAGCAGGGCGGCAGCTGGCTGCTGACCAACCGCGCCTGACCCCCTCGAACCCTCCTTCCACCGTTGCCCGGGCATACCGCCCCCGGGCACGTACGCCTGCGACTTTGGTCCTGCGCCGCAAGGCCCGCTGCCAAGGTGCCGCTACCCCCGCGACCAAGGCGCCGAGCCTTGTGGTGGCCTGGTGCCATGGCCTTGCGCAGCGCTCCGGCAAGCCCCACGCAAGCAGCGCCGAAGCGCGCCCAAAGCAGCGTATGGCGCCGCGCAAGCCGTTTCGATAATCGCCTCCGCCACGACCCCGAACGGTCATCCATCCCCTGCGGAGCGCGTCATGAACAAGAACAACACCGCCATTCGCCGTTTCCTGCCCCTGGCCCTGGCCTCGCTGGGCAGCCTGGGCTGCCTGCCGGCCGTCGCCGACATCAAGCTGTACGACAAGGACGACACCACCTTCTCCACCGACGGCTACTTCAACGCCTTCTACGTCAATAGCGACGTGGACCGCGAGGGCGAGACCTACGACCGCCGCCAGTCGCGGGTGAAGATGGGCTTCCTGCCCAACTACATCGGCTTCAACTTCGGCAAGAAGATCGACGGCCTGACCCTCACCGGGCGTTCCTCGTTCTGGGTGACCATCAACGACAGCGAGCAGGACGGCACCGACACCGCCATCGACGTGCGGCAGTTCTACGGCAACGTGGCCGGCGACTGGGGCGAGGTGCTGATCGGCAAGGACTTCGGCCTGTTCTCGCGTTCCAACATCTTCCTCGACGAGCTGCTGGCCGGCTTCGGCAACGCCAGCGACACCCTCGGCCTGGTGGACGGCAAGGGCGTGTCCTTCGGCAACATCGGCACCGGCTACCCGTACCCGTTCCCCACCTCGCAGATCACCTACCGCAACAACAACCTGGTGGACGGCCTGCGCGTGGCGGTGGGCATCATGGACCCGATCGACACCAACCAGATCGACAAGGACGCCAGCGACGGCCTGGACGACAAGGCCTACCAGGACAACCCGCGCTACGAGAGCGAGATCAGCTACCAGTTCGACCTGGCCGGCGCGCAGATCTACAGCTGGGTCAACGGCGCCTACCAGACCTCGAAGAACACCAACGACCAGGTCGACGACGTCACCTCCAAGGGCCTGGGCTACGGCATCCAGGCCAAGTTCGGCGGCGTGTCGCTGACCGGCTCGGGCTTCACCGCCAAGGGCATCAACCCCTTCTTCACCAACAACGCCGGCGAAGCCGCGCTGCGCGAGGTGGACAGCCGCGGCATGCTGCTGCAGGGCTCCTACAGCTGGGGCAAGAACCGCCTGGCGCTGTCCTACGGCAAGACCGAGGACGACGGCAACGGCCTGGGCAGCGCGGCCGACTACTCCACCCGCGGCATCGCCTACTTCCGCACCATCAACGACAACCTCAAGCTGGTGGCCGAGTACAACCAGTACGAGATCGACGGCCGCAAGGGCTCGTTGGTCAGCGAGGACACCGACACCTTCGCCGTCGGCGCGGTACTGAACTGGTAATTCCCGAGCTCCTTTGGCAGCAATTGGGCGGGGCGACGATGACGTCGGCCCGCCGTTTTTTTTGCAGGCAGGGCGGGCGGGGTCCATCCACGGCCTTCTGCGCGCGGCGGGCCATCGCGGACGGAGTCTCCTACGCCAGTGCTTCCCGGAACCGTAGGAGCGGACTCCGTCCGCGATTCGGCGGATAACGCCATAGGCGTTATGCGCCCTACGAAACTGCTGCCTTTCGTAGGAGCGAGCTTGCTCGCGAACGGTGTTCTGTCGGTGGGGGCGGTGCACGTTCCGAAGAGCGCCCTCTCCCTAACCCTCTCCCTGAAGGGAGAGGGGACCGTTCGGTGTGTTCGGGTATTTCGGAGTCAGCCGGCAGCGCCGAAAATTACCGGCTGAAGCCAGGCCAAGCCCCCTCTCCCTTCAGGGAGAGGGCTGGGGAGAGGGTTGCGGACTCCAACCCCCGCTCTGCAGCTGAACCTGACTCCGCTGTTCGCTGTACCGCGAATCGCGCGCAGGGCGCGCTCCTGCGAATGACATGGAGCTACGCCTTTCGGAGGTCCCCGCCAGCACCCAAGTAGCATGGGGCCGCGCCGGGCGCCTTCGTAGAATGCTCGCGAGGTCAACCGGCGTTGAGGCAGGCGTATGCAGGAAGGGCAGGGGGAAGGCGTGGTCAGGGGCATGTCCAGTGCCCGCGACGCGGAGGCGGTGGCCCAGGACCTGGCGCGCCAGCTGATCCACCCGCACCTGGGCTTCGTGCTGTTCTTCTGTTCCGCCGAGCACGACCTGCCGGCCCTGGCCGCCGCCCTGGAGCAGTACTTCGGCGGCATCGAGCTGGTCGGCTGCACCACCGCCGGCGAGATCACCCCCCAGGGCTACGGCCGCGGCTGCGTCAGCGCGGTGGGCTTCGACGTGCGCAGCTTCGCCGTGGCCAGCGCGCTGATCGACGAGATGGAGCGCTTCAGCCTGATCGACGCGCAGCAGCTGGTGGAGGCCCTGGTGGCCGACTGCCGCAGCAGCGAGCTGGCGCCGATCAAGGACCACAGCTTCGCCCTGACCCTGCTCGACGGCCTGTCCAGCCGCGAGGAGGTGGTGCTGGCGGCGCTCAGCGCGGCGCTCGGCGCCATCCCGCACTTCGGCGGCTCGGCCGGCGACGACAACCACCTCACCCACACCCACGTCTACTACCAGGGCCAGTTCCACACCGGTGCGGCGGTGGTGCTGCTGTTCAACACCTGGCTCGACTTCGAGGTGTTCACCACCCACCACGTGGTGCCGCGCGGCGAGAAGCTGGTGGTGACCCGCGCCGACAGCGCCAGCCGCCGGGTGCTGGAACTCAATGCCGAGCCGGCGGCCCTGGAGTACGCCCGGCTGGTCGGCGTGGAGCCCCAGGCGCTGAGCTTCGAGCTGTTCTCCCGCCACCCGCTGGCGGTGCGCATCAAGGACCAGTACTACGTGCGCTCCATCCAGCAGGTCAACGACGACTTCAGCCTGACCTTCTACTGCGCGGTGGAGAACGGCATCGTCCTCACCGCCATGAGCACCGGGCCCCTGCTGCCCAACCTGCGGGCGCAGTTCGCGCGCCTGCACGAACGCCTCGGCCCGCCGCTGCTGACCATCGGCTGCGACTGCTTCCTGCGCCGCCTGGAGCTGGAAGTGGCGGGCGACACCGCAGCCACCGCCGAGTTTCTCCGCCACCAGCAGGTGATCGGCTTCAACACCTACGGAGAGCAATTCAATGGCATGCACATCAACCAGACCTTCACCGGTGTCGCCATTGGCCGTCCCCGTGGCGGCGCAGCCGGCTGAGCTGCAGGCGCGCATCGAGGCGCTCGAGCGCGACAAGCTCAAGCTGCAGCGCATCAACACCGCGCTGATCGAGCGCATCGAGTCCAGCGCCTCGCGCGGCGACGGCGCCTACGGGGCCTTCCAGCACTCGGTGGTGCTGGCCGAGCAGGTGCGCGAACGCACCGACGCCCTGAGCCAGGCCATGGCCGAGCTGAAGTCCAGCAACCAGCTGCTCAGCGATGCCCGCCTGCGCGCCGAGACCGCCCACCAGCACCTGCTGGACGCCATCGAGAGCATTTCCGACGCCTTCGTGCTGTTCGACCCGCAGCAGCGCATCGTGCTGTTCAACGAACGCTTCCGCGCGCTCTGGGCGCCCACCCGCGCGCGCCTGGGCGCCGGCACCCGGCTGAGCGAGGTGCGCCGCCTGGCGCAGAGCAGCGGGCTGATAGTCGAGGAACAGCGCAGCAGCGACGACGAACACACCCTCTACCGCCTGCGCAACGACCGCTGGGTGCGCATGAGCGAGCGGCCGACCCGCGACGGCGGCCTGGTGGTGCTCTACACCGATATCACCGAGATCAAGCTCAGCGAGACCGCGCGCCGCGAACAGGCGGTGGCGCAGAAGTCGCACCTGTTGCAGCGCGCCGTGGACAACCTGTCCCAGGGCGTGGCCATGGTCGGCGCCGAGGGCACGCTGGAGCTGTGGAACCGGCGCTTCCTGGAACTCTGCGGGCTGGCGCCGATCGGCGCGCACCGGCCCTTCGCCGACGTCATGGGCGAGAGCGGCCTGCCGCTGCTCACCCCGCGCAGCCGCGACGCTTCCGGCGCGCCCCTGGCGGCCCTGGAGCAGCGCCTGTTCGACGGCCGCATGCTGGAGATCCGCACCCATGCGCTGCCCACCGGCGGCTTCGTCAACACCTTCACCGACATCACCGAGCGCTACCGCCACGCCGAGGCGCTGCGCGAGAGCGAACGCTGGATCCGGCTGATCACCGACCAGGTGCCGGCGCTGATCGCCTACCTCAGCGCCGACCTCAACTACGAATTCACCAACAAGGTCTACGAGCAGTGGTACCGCTGGCCCAGCGGCTCGATGCTCGGGCGCAACCTGCGCGACGTGCACAGCGCCGAGCACTGCCAGCGCCTGGAACCCTACTTCGAGCGGGCGCTGTCGGGCGAGAGCGTGACCTTCGAGATCGCCGAGACCAACCTCGCCGGGCAGGAGCGCTACATGCAGCGCTCCTACGTGCCCAACCGCCAGGCCGACGGCCAGGTCGCCGGGCTCTTCGTGCTGATCCGCGACATCACCGAGCGCCGCCGCACCGCCGAGGCCCTGCACCAGGCCTACCAGAACCTGGAACAGCGGGTGCGCGAGCGCACCGCCGAGCTGACCAGCCTGAACGACCAGCTCAAGCGCGAGATCGACGAGCGCAGCCAGGTCGAGGCGCGCCTGCGCGAGGCCAAGCGCGAGGCCGAGCAGGCCAACCTGTCGAAGACCAAGTTCCTCGCCGCCGTCAGCCACGACCTGCTGCAGCCGCTGAACGCCGCGCGGCTGTTCACCAGCGCCCTGCAGGAACGCGGCGGCGACGGCCTGGTGCGCAACATCAGCCACTCGCTGGAGGACGTGGAGAACCTGCTGGGCACCCTGGTGGACATCTCCAAGCTCGACGCCGGGGTGATCAAGCCGGACATCGCGCCCTTCGAGGTCAGCGAGCTGCTCGGCAACCTCGCCGCCGAATACCGCCAGGTGGCCGCCAGCGAGGGCCTGCGCCTGGACTACGTGACCTGCGGCGCCCAGGTGCGCAGCGACATGCAACTGCTGGCGCGGATCCTGCGCAACCTGCTGTCCAACGCCATCCGCTACACCCCCAGCGGGCGCGTGCTGCTGGGCTGCCGACGGCGCCGGCAGAGTCTGTGGATCGAGGTCTGGGACACCGGCATGGGCATCCCCGCCGACAAGCTCGGCGAGATCTTCCAGGAGTTCAAGCGCGGCGACACCCAGCGCTCCAACCAGGACCGCGGCCTGGGCCTGGGCCTGGCCATCGTCGAGAAGATCGCGCGCATGCTCGGCCACCGCATCCAGGTCGGCTCGGTGCCCGGCAAGGGCTCGCGCTTCGCCGTCGAGGTGCCCCTGGCCCGCCGCGTGGCCCGCACCCGGCCGGAGCCGGCGCAGCAGGCCGAGCACCTGGTGGAGCGCCTGCGCGGCTCGCGGGTGTGGGTGCTGGACAACGACGCGGCCATCTGCGCCGGCATGCGCACGCTGCTGGAGGCCTGGGGCTGCCGGGTGGTCACGGCGCTATCGGAAGAGGACCTGGCGCGCCAGGTGGACAACTTCCACGCCGAGTCCGACCTGCTGATCGTCGACTACCACCTGGACGACGGCTGCAACGGCGTGGACGCGGTGGCCTCGATCAACGCCCGCCGCGGCACGCCGCTGCCGGCGCTGATGATAACGGCCAACTACAGCAACGAACTCAAGCAGCAGGTGCGCGAGCTGGGCCATACGCTGATGCACAAGCCGGTCAGGCCGATGAAGCTGAAGACGGCGTTGTGTCATTTGATGGACAGGGCGGGGTGAGGCTGGCGTTGTACCTGTAGGAGCGCGCCCTGCGCGCGAAAATCGCGGGCAGGGCCCGCTCCTATGTATGGACTCACCCCCACCGTCAACCCGCTTTTGAACAGAGGAACCCGACTGCATCTATGTATTAGGCCTGTTCGAGGAAGCCACGTCGGGCTTCTGGCCAACATTGGGTAAGCCCGCGGAATGCCGATTACAAAGAGGCCTCGAAGG
>NZ_QGSL01000088.1:522817-559954 GCF_003176655.1 Pseudomonas sp. RW407
AGTCCAGGTCGCTGGCGTAGAAGCGCGACCACTGGATGGGCATCAGCCCGGGCAGGCTGAAGTCGGTTTCGCCTGCCTCGGTGAGCAGCTTGCGCCCGGTGGTGGCGTCCACCGGGTTGCCGAACAGGCCGCCCAGCACCCGTTCGGTGACCGGGGCGATGATCATCCGGCCGACCGCCTCGCTGATCGCGAAGCCGGCCGCGAAGCGCAGGGCGCATGGCATGGCGGCCTTGAGCCCGGATTGCAGCCCCAGCCTGGCCAGGGACACCAGGCCCCGCCCGAGCCCGGCCACGACCAGCAGGACCTCCACCGTCGCCCGTAGCCAGTGGGGCACCTCGTCGTCCACCGGCAGGTACTGCACGGTGCCGCCGCCGATGAAGACGTCGGATGAGCCGCCATCGATGGTGGCGCCGCAGGTGAGCTTGTCGCCCTTGCGCGCGGCGGCGACGTCGTTGATGAAGACGTTGCTGGAGCCTTCGGCCACCTGGATCAGCGGCGGATGCTTGTCGCAGATGGCGGTGCTGCGCGCGACGTGGGCGGCATTGCGCTGGTTGATGAAGACGTCCGGGGAGCCTGTTTCGATGATGCCCGCCGGCGAGCTGAACAGCCGGCCGACGCTTTCCCCGAGTGAGGCGAGCCAACCGCCCATGACGGCAGCCCCTCCTGTCATCAGCCCGGCCAGCAGACAGGCAGCGAGGCCGCCTGTGAAGGGAAAGAAGACGGTGGCCGCGGCCACCAGGGCAATCCCCAGCACCGCCCCGACCAGGAAGCCGGTGAGTGCATTGCTGTGGGCGATTTCATCGTGCAGGCGAGCGGCTTCGTACATGGCGGCTCACCCCCTGCCAGGGGATGCGACTGGCGCATCCGGCTGCCGGAGACTCGCGGCCGCGCCTGGCTGCAACTGCCAAGGGGTTCCGCAATGGGCAACGGGGACGATGCGAAGGGCGACGGCAACCCTGCCGCCTGGGCGAACGAAATCCATTTCCGGCATCCTGCGCCAACTCCATTGCCCTGTGAAAGGGCGAAAGAAACTACCCTCGCCCCTCACTGTCAAGTCGCCACTTTTGCCGAAAAATAGCAGCAATTAGCCACTACACGAGGCATTTTCCCTCTCTCCCGTCCTCCTCGCCCAGCGCCCCGCCAACCCCCAGGCGCCAGGGATTCCGGGACGAGCAAGGTCGTTCCGCGCTCCTGCTAGCTGCGCGCAGGCCACTCCGGCATGCCGGTGGCCGGCCTGGGTGGTAGGGCTTCGCTGGGAAGCAGCGGATGGGCTCCCGGGAAGCTTCCCTGCTCGGCTTCGGAATAATCGACAATGCTGGCGACGGCCGAGCGCAGCTGGCCCAGGCTGAAGGGCCGTTCCAGCACCTGCAGCAGCGGCACGTGCTGGCGCCAGGCCCAGTCCAGCAGTTCTCGGCGCTGCGCCTCGCTGAAGCTGCCGACCAGCAGGAACTGCTGGATGCCCGGGTTGCGGCTCAGGTGCAGGAGGGTCGCGAGGTCGTCCTCGCAAAGGCTGAACTTGTCGTAGATGAACAGGTTGTAGTGCTCCCCGCCGGCCAGCGCCTGGTCAACCTCGGCCAGGTTCACGCACAGGCTCAGGTGGTAGACCTCCAGGCGGTTCAGCAGGATGCCGTACTGCTGCAGGCAGCCGGGATGCGGGCAGAAGACCAGAGTGCGGCGCGATAGCGGCAACATGGCGGTTTCCTCGAGAAAAAAGCGACGCGAACCACTCTATAGGCGTGCTTCGAGGAAAAAGATCGGACAAATCCGAAAAGGCCCTAAGGGTATACCGAGGGGCGGCCGGGCTTCAGTCCTGGGGCTTGTGGCCGCTGTGCAGGCGGGTGATCAGCTCCGCCTCGGCCTGGGACAACCCGCAGGCCTGGGCCAGGTCGGAGGCCGAGGCGCCCATCCCGGCCAGGCGCGCGGCCTGGCTGAAGGACAGGCTGGTGGGGTCGCGCTGTTCCAGGCGCGCCAGGCGCTCGGGCAGGTTGGCCAGTTGCTTGCGCAACTCGCCCAGTTCCTCGCCCATGCGCACGTTGACACGCTGGTAGGCCTCGCTGCGCTTGGCCAGCTCCTTCAGGCGCTGTTCCAGGGTGGCGTGGCGCGCGGCCTGCTCTGCCAGCTGCGCGGCCAGGCGGCGCTGCCCCTGCAACAGCCAGGCGCAGAAGCCGATCAGCCCGAGGCAGACGACGGCGAGCAGGACGACGAGTTCGAGCACCTCAGATGCTCTCCAGCTCCGACCACTCTTCCTCGGTCATCATCTTGTCCAGCTCGACCAGGATCAGCAGCTCGCCGTTCTTGTTGCACACGCCCTGGATGAACTTGGCCGACTCGTCGTTGCCGACGTTGGGCGCGGTCTCGATCTCGGACTGACGCAGGTAGACCACCTCGGCGACGCTGTCGACCAGGATGCCCACCACCTGCTTGTCCGCCTCGATGATGACGATGCGGGTGTTGTCCGAGACCGACGCCGAGTCCAGGCCGAAGCGCTGGCGGGTGTCGATCACGGTGACCACGTTGCCGCGCAGGTTGATGATCCCCAGCACGTAGCTGGGCGCGCCCGGCACCGGGGCGATCTCGGTATAGCGCAGCACTTCCTGGACCTGCATCACGTTGATGCCGTAGGTCTCGTTGTCCAGGCGGAAGGTGACCCACTGCAGAATCGGATCTTCGGCACCTTGCGCAGACGTCTTGTTCATATCCCTAGCCTCTCGTGTTCGGCCACGCCCCAAGGGTAGCGCAGCGGTTGTCGTTCAATTGCCTCGCCGGCCCGTCAGTGGCGGGCCTGGCTGCGGAGCGCGCCGCTGTCGATCAGCCCGGCCAGGGCCGAGACGTCGAGCAGCGCGCACATCTGTTCGATCACCGTGCCGGCCAGCCACGGGCGTTGCTGGCGCTGGCTGCGCCATTTCACCTCGGACGGGTCCAGGCGCACGGAGCGGCTGACCTGGTGCACCGCCAGGCCCCATTCGTAGCCCTGCACGGAAATCACGTACTGCAGGCCTTCGCGGTAGTCGTCGCGGTAGCGCTCGGGCATCACCCAGCGCGCGGTATCCAGCACCTTCAGGTTGCCCGACTGGCTGGGCAGGATGCCGAGGAACCAGTCCGGCTGGCCGAACAGCGGCGTCAGTTCCTTGCCGGCCAGCGGGTAGATGGAGCCCAGGCACACCAGCGGCACGGCCAGGGTCAGCCCGGCGACGTCGAACAGCAGGCACTCGAAGGGCTCGGCGGCCCACACCGGGCGGCCGTCGTCGAGCAGCGCCAGCGGCGCCGGGGGCATCTGCGCGCTGCCCGGGCGGTGCAGGTCGATCACCTCGTCGGCGGCTTCCTCCGGCGCTGCGGCCTCGGCCACCGGCGGCTCGACGGGCGGTGGCGCCTCGGCCACCGGCGCGGTGGCGCGCGCGACCAGGCGCGCATCGCGCACCTGCTCCTCGAGCACCGCGGCCTCGAACTCGTCGAGGCTGACGCTGCTGGAGGGCTCGAGCTCGGCGACCGGCGCCACCAGCGCAGGCACCGCAGTCAGCACCGGGGCGGCCGGCGCAGGGGCCGGTGCCTGGGCCTCGAAATCGTCGAATGTGGCCTCCTGCAGCAGCGCGTCCAGGTAGGACTGCAGCGCGAGCTGGGGGCGTGTGGCGGTAGCGGAACGGCTCATGCAGAAAATCCGCGCAAAGGGTTCACCCAGCCTATCGGCCGGACCGGGCCCAGACTTGAAGGCACCCGTCGGAAAAACATCGCTCAGGCCACCTGGCTCGCCGGCACCTGGCCGAGCAGGTGCTTGAGCAGTGCGCGGTAGGCGATGACCCCGCGGCTGTTGGCGTCGTGGCGCGAGGGCACCACGCCGTGGCGGCTGGCGTCGCGCAGGCGGGTGTCGATCGGGATGAACGCCGGCCACAGGGTGTCCGGGTAGGTGTCGCGCAGCATGCGCAGGGCTCCGATGGAGGCCTGGGTACGGCGGTCGAACAGCGTCGGCACTATGGTGAAGGGCAGCGCCTGGCGCCGCGAGCGGTTGACCATGTTGAGGGTATTGACCATGCGTTCCAGGCCCTTCAGCGCCAGGAACTCGGTCTGCACCGGGATCACCAGGTGCTGGCTGGCGGCCATGGCGTTGACCATCAGCACGCCCAGCAGCGGCGGGCTGTCGATGATGGCGTGGTCGAAGTCCTGCCACAGCTGCGCCAGGGCCTTGGAGATCACCAGGCCCAGGCCGTTCTGCCCGGGCGACTGGCGCTCCAGGGTGGCCAGGGCGGTGCTCGACGGCAGCAGGGCGATCTTCTCGTGGCTGGTGGGCAGCAGCAGTTGCTGCGGCAACCCCTCGGGCACCGCGCCCTGGTGCTGGAACAGGTCGAAGACGCTGTGCTCCAGAGTGTCCGGGTCGTGCCCGAAGTAGCTGGTCATGGAGCCGTGGGGGTCGAGGTCGACCACCACCACGCGCTTGCCGGCGTCGGCCAGCAGGCCGGCCAGGGCGATGGACGAGGTGGTCTTGCCGACGCCACCCTTCTGGTTGGCTACCGCCCAGACTTTCATGCTGCTCTCCCCGGTCCGTGTGCTCGGTTCATGTCTTTCATCGTTCTCAGCTTCCAGGAGCCGGCGCCGGCGGCGGGGAATTGACGCTGCCGGCCGCAGGCGCATCACTGGCAGCCACCGGTGCAGGTTGCGTGCCAGCCTGCCGCAGGGCGCCATCCGGCTGCGCCTTGGCGCTGCCCACGCCGCTGACGCTGCGGCGCACTTCCAGGTTGCGGGAGATCACCAGCACCACCCGGCGGTTGCGCGCGCGGCCCTCGGCGCTGGCATTGTCCGCCACCGGCTGGAACTCGCCGTAGCCCACCGCCGCCATGCGCGAGGGGGAAACGCCGTCCTGGGCCAGCAGGCGGACTATGCTCGCCGCCCGCGCCGCCGACAACTCCCAGTTGGTGGGGTACTGGGCGTTGTGAATGGGGACATTGTCGGTGAAGCCCTCGACGTGGATGGGGTTCTGGTAGGGCGCCAGAATCCCGGCGACCTTCTCGACGATGCCGAAGGCGGCATCCGCCGGCATGGCGTCGCCGCTGGGGAACAGCAGGCTGGAATTGAGGGTGATCTCGATCCACAGCTCGTTGCCGCGCACGCTCAACTGGTCGCTGCCGATCAGGTCGCCGAACTGCGCGCGCACGGCATCGGCTATCTGCGTCAGCGGGTCGCCGTCGAGGTTGTCGTCGCCGCCCTGCTGCATGGCGTCGTTGGGCTGCCGGGTGGTGCGCGGGCGGTCGTCGCCCACCGGGATCGGCTTGATCGAGCGGTCCGGCTGGTTGAACACGCCGGTGAGGGTCTCGGAGAGGATCTTGTACTTGCCCTCGTTGATCGAGGAGATGGAGTACATCACCACGAAGAAGGCGAACAGCAGGGTGATGAAGTCCGCGTAGGACACCAGCCAGCGTTCGTGGTTCTCGTGCTCCTCGCGGGGCGGGCGGCGGGCCATGGCGCAGCGCCCCTCAGCCGACGAAGCCTTGCAGCTTCAGTTCGATGGAGCGCGGGTTCTCGCCCTCGGCGATGGACAGCAGGCCTTCCATGAGCATTTCCCGGTAGCTGGACTGGCGCAGCACCAGGCTCTTGAGCTTGTTGCCCACCGGCAGCAGCAGCAGGTTGGCCATGCCCACGCCATAGATGGTGGCGACGAAGGCCACGGCGATGCCGTTGCCCAGCTGGCTGGGGTCGGCCAGGTTGCCCATCACGTGGATCAGGCCCATGACCGCGCCGATGATGCCGATGGTCGGCGCGTAGCCGCCCATGGCCTCGAACACCTTGGCGGCCTGCAGGTCGCGGCCTTCCTGGTTGAACAGGTCGACTTCGAGGATGCTGCGGATGGCCTCCGGCTCCACGCCGTCCACCAGCAGCTGCAGGCCCTTGCGGGCGTAGGGGTCGGGCTCGGCGTCGGCGATGGTCTCCAGGCCCAGCAGGCCTTCCTTGCGCGCGGTCATGCTCCAGCCCACCACGCGGTTGATGCCGCCGGGCAGGTCGATCTTCGGCGGCAGGACGATCCAGCGCAGCAGGCTCAGGGCGCGCTTGAGCACCAGCACCGGGGTCTGCACCAGGGCCGCGGCCAGGGTGCCGCCGACCACGATGAGCGCCGCCGGGCCATTGGCCAGGGCGCTGATGTGCCCGCCCTCGAGGAAGTTGCCGCCGATGATGGCGACCAGCGCGAGGATCAGGCCGACGAGGCTCAGTACATCCATCAGCCACAGGCCTCGGAGAGGTGCCGGCCGATGTCGTCGAGGCTGTACACGGCGTCGGCCAGGCCGGCCTTGGCGATGGCCATGGGCATGCCGTAGATCACGCAGCTGGCCTCGTCCTGGGCCCACACCTGGCTGCCGCTCTGCTTGAGCATGCGCGCGCCCTCGCGGCCGTCGGCGCCCATGCCGGTGAGGACCACCGCCAGGACCTTGTCGCCGTAGGCCTTGGACGCCGAGCCGAAGGTGACGTCGACGCAGGGCTTGTAGTTCAGGCGCTCGTCGCCGGGGAGGATGCGCACCACCCCGCGCGAGTCGATCATCATCTGCTTGCCGCCGGGCGCCAGCAGGGCCAGGCCGGGGCGCAGGTGGTCGCCGTCCTCGGCTTCCTTGACGCTGATCTTGCAGAGCTTGTCCAGGCGCTCGGCGAAGGCCTTGGTGAAGGCCGCCGGCATGTGCTGGATCAGCACCAGGGGCGCGGGGAAGTTGGCCGGCAGCTGGGTCAGCACCCGCTGCAAGGCTACCGGCCCACCGGTGGAGGTACCGATGGCGACCAGCCGGTAGGGCTTACGCTTTGGCGAGGCGGAGGCCGCCGGGGCTGTGGCAGGGGCTGGCTGCGCCGAGGCGCGCGGCGCGGCGCTGGCCGGCGCCGGGGTACTGGCACCGCTGCCGGGGGAACTCAGGAAGGACGCATAGCGGCGGTTGGCACGGGCGATGCTGTGGACCTTCTCGCAGAGCAACTGGCGCACCTTCTCGGGGGTGCGCGAGATGTCCTCGAAGTTCTTCGGCAGGTAGTCCACCGCGCCGGCGTCCAGGGCGTCGAGGGTGACGCGGGCGCCTTCGTGGGTCAGCGAAGAGAACATCAGGACCGGCGTCGGGCAGCGCTGCATGATGTTGCGCACCGCGGTGATGCCGTCCATCAGCGGCATCTCGTAGTCCATGGTGATGACGTCGGGCTTGAGCGCCAGCGCCTGCTCGATCGCCTCGCGGCCGTTGGTGGCCGTGCCGACCACCTGAATCTGCGGGTCGGCGGAGAGGATCTCCGAGACGCGGCGGCGGAAGAATCCCGAATCGTCCACTACCAGGACTTTGACAGCCATAAACACTCCTGATTGAAGCCTTGCGGGCGCGCGGGCGTCCCCGCGCGCCGGGTCAGATACGCCGCGCGTAGCGCTTGAGCATGCTCGGCACATCGAGGATCAGGGCGATGCGCCCGTCGCCGGTGATGGTCGCCCCGGCCATGCCGGGGGTACCCTGGAGCATCTTGCCCAGGGGCTTGATCACCACCTCTTCCTGGCCCACCAGCTGGTCGACCACGAAACCGATGCGCTGGGTGCCCACCGAGATGATCACCACGTGGCCCTCGCTGGATTCGTCGCACTGCGCGCCCGGCACCAGCCAGCGCTTGAGGTAGAACAGCGGCAGGGCCTTGTCGCGGACGATCACCACTTCCTGGCCGTCGACCACGTTGGTGCGCGACAGGTCCAGGTGGAAGATCTCGTTGACGTTGACCAGCGGGAAGGCGAAGGCCTGGTCGCCGAGCATCACCATCAGCGTCGGCATGATCGCCAGGGTCAGCGGCACCTTGATGACGATCTTCGAGCCCTGGCCCTTGGCCGAGTAGATGTTGATGATGCCGTTGAGCTGGGAAATCTTGGTCTTCACCACGTCCATGCCGACGCCGCGGCCGGACACGTCGGAAATCTCGGTCTTGGTCGAGAAGCCCGGGGCGAAGATCAGGTTGTAGCAGTCCGACTCGCTCAGGCGCTCGGCGGCGTCCTTGTCCAGCAGGCCCTTCTCCACCGCCTTGGCGCGGAGGATGTCCGGGTCCATGCCCTTGCCGTCGTCGGAGATCGACAGCAGGATGTGGTCGCCCTCCTGCTCGGCGGACAGCACCACCCGGCCGCCGCGCGCCTTGCCGGCGGCCTCGCGCTCCTCGGGCGACTCGATGCCGTGGTCCACGGCGTTGCGCACCAGGTGCACCAGCGGGTCGGCCAGGGCCTCGACCAGGTTCTTGTCCAGGTCGGTCTCCTCGCCCACCAGCTCGAGGTTGATCTCTTTCTTCAGGTTGCGCGCCAGGTCGCGCACCAGCCGCGGGAAGCGTCCGAAGACCTTCTTGATCGGCTGCATGCGCGTCTTCATCACCGACATCTGCAGGTCGGCGGTGACCACGTCGAGGTTGGCCACGGCCTTGGCCATGGCCTCGTCGCCGCTGTTGCTGCCCAGGCGCACCAGGCGGTTACGCACCAGCACCAGCTCGCCGACCATGTTCATGATCTCGTCCAGGCGCGCGGTGTCCACGCGCACCGTGGTCTCCGCCTCGCTGGCGCTCTTCTCGTGGGCCGGCGCGGGAACGGCGGCCGGGCGCGGGCTGTCCGCGGGCTTGGCGGCCGGCTTGGGCGCGGGCTTGGGCTTGGCCACGGCGGCCGGCTCGGCGGCCTTGGCCGGCGCGGGGGCGGCTGACGGGGCCGGCGTGGCGGCAGCGTCGGCGCTGAACTTGCCCTTGCCGTGCAGTTGGTCCAGCAACGCCTCGAATTCGTCGTCGGTGATGTTGTCGCCGCCGGCGGCGGGCGCCTCGGCTTCGGCCGGCGCAGCGGAGGCGACAGGCGCAGCGGGTTCTTCCGTCGCACCGCCGAACTTGCCTTTGCCGTGCAACTGGTCGAGCAGCGCCTCGAACTCGTCGTCGGTGATCTCGTCGCCAGCGGCCGGCGCTTCGGCCGGAGCGGGCGCAGCGGCCGACTCTTCCGGCAGGCTGCTGGCGCCGCTGAACTGGCCCTTGCCGTGCAACTGGTCGAGCAGGGCCTCGAATTCGTCGTCGGTGATCTCGTCGCCGGCGCCGGCGGCCCCGGCCTGCGGCGGCTGTTCGGCCTGCGGCGCCTGGTCGCCCGGCTGCAGGGCGTCGAGCAGTTGCTCGAACTCGGCGTCGGTGATGTCGCCATAGGCGGCCGGCTCGGCGGCGGGTTCCGGCGCGGCGGCTTCTTCCTGGGGCGCGGCTTCGACGGCGTCGTCGTCGCCCGGTTCGGCCAGGCGCGCCAGCGCGGCGAGCAGCTCGGGGGTGGCCGGGGTCGGCTCTTCCTGGTCGCGGACCTGGGCGAACATGACGTTGACCGTGTCCAGCGCCTGCAGGACCACGTCCATCAGCTCGGAGGTGACGCGGCGTTCACCCTTGCGCAGGATGTCGAAGACGTTCTCCGCCACGTGGCAGCATTCCACCAGGGCGTTCAGCTGGAGGAAGCCGGCGCCGCCCTTGACGGTGTGGAAACCACGGAAAATGGCATTGAGCAGGTCCATGTCGTCCGGCCGGCTTTCCAGCTCGACCAGTTGCTCGGACAGTTGCTCGAGAATCTCGCCGGCCTCCACCAGAAAGTCCTGGAGGATCTCGTCATCGGCGTCGAAGCTCATTCGGTGCTCCCCACGGTGTGTTCACACACCTCAAAAACCAAGGCTGGACAACAGGTCATCGACATCGTCCTGACCGGATACGACGTCCATTCTCTTATCGGCAGCAACCTGCGGACCTTCACCCTTGGACGATCTTTCTTTTTCGACGGCCGTGCGCAGGCCCTCGTGGTCGTGCTCGATACCGGCGTAGCGATCCACCTGCCCGGCCATCCAGACCAGCTTGACCAGGTTGCTCTCCACCTCGGTGACCAGCCGGGTGACGCGCTTGATCACCTGCCCGGTGAGGTCCTGGAAGTCCTGCGCCAGCAGGATGTCGTTCAGGTGCGCAGAGAGCTTGCGGCTGTCCTGGGCGCTGCTGTAGAGGAAGGCCTCGACGCGCTTGGCCAGCTCGCGGAAGGCCTCAGGGCCCAGCTCGCGGCGCATGAAGCGCGACCACTGTTCCTGCAGCTCCTTGGCCTCGCCCTCGATGTGGCCGACCAGCGGCGTGCACTCTTCCACCAGGTCCATGGTGCGGTTGGCCGCCTTCTCGGTCATCTGCACCACGTACGACAGGCGGTCGGTGGCGTCGGCGATCTGCGACATTTCCTCGGCGTGGCGCGAGCGCGGGTCGATCTGGAAATTGACGATGGCGTTGTGCAGCTCGCGGGTGAGCTTGCCGACCTCCTGGTAGAGGCCGCGGTCACGGGCCTGGTTGAGCTCCTGGATGAGCTGCACGGCCTGCTGCACTTCGCCGCGCTCCAGGCTCTCGACCAATTCGCGCGCGTGTTTCTTCAGGGTCGACTCGAAGTCGCCCCCCTTGGATTCGTTGACGAGATCCATGACGCCCTCTTGGTCGGCTTCAGCCGCCGACCCGCTCGAATATCTTCTCGATCTTCTCTTTCAGCACCTGGGCGGTGAAAGGCTTGACCACGTAGCCGTTGACCCCGGCCTGGGCCGCTTCGATGATCTGGTCGCGCTTGGCCTCGGCGGTGACCATCAGCACCGGCAGGTGCTTCAGGCGCTCGTCGGCGCGTACCGCGCGCAGCAGGTCGATGCCGGTCATGCCGGGCATGTTCCAGTCGGTGACGAGGAAGTCGAAGTTGCCGCTGTGCAGCATCGGCAGCGCGGTGGTGCCGTCATCGGCTTCCGCGGTGTTGGTGAACCCCAGGTCGCGCAGGAGGTTCTTGATGAT
The DNA here is from genome assembly GCF_003176655.1 of Pseudomonas sp. RW407. NCBI lineage: Bacteria > Pseudomonadati > Pseudomonadota > Gammaproteobacteria > Pseudomonadales > Pseudomonadaceae > Pseudomonas > Pseudomonas sp. RW407. The sequence goes on from NZ_QGSL01000088.1 coordinate 533,588, forward strand.
GCGCCTCATCGTGGAGAAGTCGTCCACGATGAGAATTTTCATGTTCTTGTCCAAACCTGCCTCCGTCCAGTCCCGGCGCGCCGTGGCGGGCGCGCCTTGAATACCCTTGGGCGGGCGCCCTGGCGGCGCCTGCCGTGTTGCTTGTCCGCGGCGGAGCGGGCTGCCGGCGCCTGCCGTCCCCTCCCCGCACGCTCGCCGGCCTTCATGGCGAAGGGCCAGCACCTATCGCGCCGACGGGATTCTATACGCCCCGCCGGAAAATTCCGTTACTTCCTTGTGTCCACCGGTCGATCAGTGCGCACGCCACTCCGACAGCCGGGCCCGCAGGCGCGCGGCGCACTGGCTGTGCAGCTGGCTGACCCGCGACTCGCTCACCCCGAGCACCTCGCCGATCTCCTTGAGGTTCAGCTCCTCGTCGTAGTACAGCGCCAGCACCAGGCGCTCGCGCTCGGGCAGCTTGGTGATGGCGTCGGCCAGCGCCTGCTGGAAACGCTCGTCCTCCAGGCCGTGGGAGGGCTCGTTGTCCAGGTGCGTGGTGTCTTCCGCCGGGCCCTGGGCGCCTTCCTGCAGCAGGTCGTCGAAACTGTAAAGGCGGCTGCCCTGGGTGTCGCTTAAGATCGCGTAGTAATCGTCGAGGCTCATATTGAGTTCGGCAGCGACTTCCTGATCTTTAGCGTCGCGTCCGGTTCGCGCCTCGATGGTGCGGATCGCGTCGCTGACCAGGCGGGTGTTGCGGTGCACCGAACGCGGCGCCCAGTCGCCCTTGCGCACCTCGTCGAGCATGGCTCCGCGGATGCGGATGCCGGCGTAGGTCTCGAAACTGGCTCCCTTGCCCTGGTCGTACTTCTTCGCCGCCTCGAGCAGGCCGATCATCCCGGCCTGCATCAGGTCCTCCACCTGCACGCTGGCCGGCAGCCGGCCCAGCAGGTGGTAGGCGATACGCTTGACCAGCGGCGCATAGCGCTGGATCAGTTCTTCCTGGGTATTGCGCGCCTGCGTCTTGCTGTACATAAGCGCTCCGGAGCCGCTCATCATACGGTCGAACCCGTGGTCGGATGCTGCACCAGGCGCTCGACGAAGAACTCCAGGTGCCCGCGCGGGTTGGCCGGCAGCGGCCAGCTGTCGACTTTCTGGGCGATGGCGCGGAAGGCCAGCGAGGCCTTGCTGCGCGGGAAGGCTTCATACACCGAGCGCTGCTTCTGCACGGCCTTGCGCACCGACTCGTCGTAGGGGATGGCGCCGACGTACTGCAGGGCCACGTCGAGGAAGCGGTCGGTGACCTTGGTCAGCTTGGCGAACAGGTTGCGCCCTTCCTGCGGGCTGTGCGCCATGTTCGCCAGCACGCGGAAGCGCGTCATGCCGTAGTCGCGGTTCAGCAGCTTTATCAGTGCGTAGGCATCGGTGATCGAAGTCGGTTCGTCGCAGACCACCAGCAGCACTTCCTGGGCCGCGCGGACGAAGCTGACCACCGAATCGCCGATGCCGGCGGCAGTGTCCACCAGCAGCACGTCGATGTTCTCGCTGATGTCGCTGAAGGCCTGGATCAACCCGGCGTGCTGCATGGGCGAGAGCTGCACCATGCTCTGCGTGCCCGAGGCCGCCGGGACGATGCGGATGCCGCCGGGGCCCTGGAGGATCACGTCACGCAGGTCGCATTCGCCTTCGATGACGTCGGCCAGGGTGCGCTTGGGCGAAAGCCCCATCAGCACGTCGACGTTGGCCAGGCCGAGGTCGGCGTCCAGCAGCATGACGCGGCGGCCGAGGTCGGCCAGCGCCATCGCCAGGTTCACCGAGACGTTGGTCTTGCCGACGCCACCCTTGCCACCGGTGACCGCGATTACCTGAACGGGATGCATACCCATAGTCTTACCTTGTCTCTTCATCGTCCCCGGCGCGGTGGGCGCCTGGGTCTGCCGGTCGCGGTGCTCTCCCGCCACCAGCGCTTACGGATCTGCTCGAGCATCCGTATCCGCCTGGCGCCCCCGCGTGCGGGGGCGCCCCTGGAATCCGTCAGCCGACGTGTCGCGCCGGCTGCTGATAGAGGCCGGCGAACATGCCGGCCATGGTGTCCTCGCATGGCTCCTCGGGAGCCTGCAGGCTGACCGCGCGACTGACCAGCTGGTGCGCGCGCGCCACCTGCAGATCATCCGGAATTCGCGGCCCGTCCGCCAGATAGGCAACCGGCATGCGTTGTGCTATCACCAGCGCCAGGGCCTCGCCCAGGCTGCCCGCCTCGTCCAGCTTGGTCAGTATGCAACCGGCCAGGCCGCAGCTGCGATAGGCGTGCCAGGCGGCCTTGAGCACCTGGCTCTGGCTGGTCGCGGCCAGCACCAGGTAATTCTTCACGTTCAGGCTCTGCGCCGCCAGGGCCTCGAGCTGCATGCGCAGCGCCGGGTCGCTGGCCGGCAGGCCGGCGGTGTCGATCAGCACCAGGCGCTTGCCCGCCAGCGGCGCCATGGCCTGCAGCAGCGACTGGCCGGGGTCGACCAGGGTCACCGGCACGTTGAGGATGCGGCCCAGGGACTTGATCTGCTCCTGGGCGCCCAGGCGGAAGCTGTCCATGCTGACCAGCGCCAGGTTGTGCGCACCGTACTTGAGGACGTAGCGCGCCGCCAGCTTGGCCAGGGTGGTGGTCTTGCCCATACCGGCCGGGCCGACCAGGGCGATCACCCCGCCCTGCTCCAGCAGGTCGGCGTCGGGGGTGCGGATCGAGCGCGCCAGGTGGGCCAGGAGCATGCGCCAGGCCTGCTTGGGGTCGGCGATCGAGGCCACGCGCTCGAGCAGCTGGCGGCCCAGGTCCGCCGGCATGCCCATGCGCTGCAGGCGGCGCCACAGGCCGGCCTGTTTCGGGCGCTGGTGCTGCAGCTGGCTCCAGGCGATGGAGCCCAGCTGCACTTCGAGCAGCTCGCGCAGGCCGTTGAGTTCGAAGCGCATGGCGTCCAGTGCCTGCTGGCTGACGGCGGCCGGCGCGGCGGCGGGCGCCGGGGCGGCCATGGCCTCGGCCAGGCTCGGGCGTTTGGCCGGCTCGGCGCCGTACAATTGACGGTCCTTGCGCGCGGTGGCGGCGGCGCGCACCGGGCTGTCCAGCTCGGCGCGGGCCTGGGCGATGCGCTGCTGGGTCTGGCGCAGCTCGGCCTCCAGCGCCGGGTTCGGCTTGCTGGCCGCTGCCGGCGGCTGGTAGTCCAGCGCCGCGGTCAGCTCGACACCGCCGGCGACCCGGCGGTTGCCGATGATGGCGGCATCCGCGCCCAGCTCGTCACGGACCAGTTTCATGGCCTGACGCATATCGGCGGCGAAGAAGCGTTTAACCTGCATGGCGCTGTCCTTCAGTTCTGTCCAACGGTGGCGACGATGGTGACTTGCTTGTTATCCGGAATTTCCTGGTAGGCCAGCACGCTCATGCTCGGCACCGCCATCCGCGCGAAACGCGACATCATCGCGCGGATCGGCCCGGCCACCAGCAGGATCGCCGGCTTGCCGAGCATTTCCTGGCGCTGTGCGGTCTCGACCAGCGAGCGCTGCAGTTTTTCCGCCATGCCCGGCTCCAGCAGAATGCCGTCTTCCGAACCTTGCCCGGCCTTCTGCATGCTGTTCAGCAAGATCTGTTCCAACCTGGGCTCGAGAGTGATCACAGGCAGCTCCGGCTCTAGTCCCACAATGCCTTGGACGATTGCGCGGCTCAGCGCCACCCGTACCGCGGCCACCATGGCGGCGGGATCTTGACTCTTGGCGGCAACGTTGGCGATGGCCTCGGCGATGGTGCGGATGTCGCGCACCGGCACCTGCTCCTGCAGCAGGTTCTGCAGGACCTTGAGCAGGGTGGACAGGGAAATCAGCCCCGGAACCAGTTCTTCCGCCAGCTTCGGCGAGGTCTTGGCCAGCAGCTGCAGCAGCTGCTGGACTTCCTCGTGGCCGAGCAGCTCGTGGGCATGCTTGTGCAGCACCTGGTTGAGGTGGGTGGCGACCACGGTGCTGGCGTCCACCACGGTGTAGCCCAGGGACTGCGCCTGGTCGCGCTGGCCGGGCTCGATCCACACGGCTTCCAGGCCGAAGGCCGGGTCCTTGCCGGCGATGCCGTTGAGGGTGCCGAAGACCTGGCCGGGGTTGATCGCCAGCTCGCGGTCCGGGTAGATCTCCGCTTCCGCCACGCTGACGCCCATGAGCGTCAAGCGATAGGCGTTGGGCAGCAGGTCGAGGTTGTCGCGGATGTGCACCGAGGGCATCAGGAAGCCCATGTCCTGGGACAGCTTCTTGCGCACGCCCTTGATCCGCGCCAGCAGCTGGCCGCCCTGGTTGCGGTCCACCAGCGGGATCAGCCGGTAGCCGACCTCCAGGCCGACCATGTCCACCGGGGTCACGTCGTCCCAGCCCAGCTCCTTGGTTTCCTGGGCGCGCTGGGCCGGCAGCAGCTCCTGCTGGCGCTGGGTTTCCTGGACCTCGGCCTGGGCCGCCTTGCGCTGGCGCTGGACGATCAGCCAGGCGCCGCCGGCGGCCACCGAGCCGAGGCCGATGAAGGAGACGTGGGGCATGCCCGGGACCAGGCCCATGGCGATGAGGATGGCGGCGGAGATGGCCAGGGCCTTGGGCGAGGCGAACATCTGCCGGTTGACCTGCTGGCCCATGTCCTCGGAACTGGAGACGCGGGTCACCATGATCGCCGCCGCGGTGGACAGCAGCAGCGACGGCAGCTGCGCCACCAGGCCGTCGCCGATGGTCAGCAGGGCGTAGACCTTGCCGGCGTCGCCGAAGGACATGGAATGCTGGATCACGCCGATGGCGACGCCACCGATCAGGTTGATGAAGAGGATCAGCAGGCCGGCGACGGCATCGCCGCGGACGAACTTGCTGGCACCGTCCATGGAGCCGTAGAAGTCGGCCTCCTGGGCCACCTCGGCGCGGCGCTTCTTGGCCTCGGCCTGCTCGATGAGGCCGGCGTTGAGGTCGGCGTCGATGGCCATCTGCTTGCCGGGCATGGCGTCCAGGGTGAAACGCGCGCTCACTTCGGAGATACGCCCGGCGCCCTTGGTGACCACCACGAAGTTGATGATCATGAGGATCGCGAAGACCACGATGCCGACCACGTAGTTGCCGCCGATCACCACCTCGCCGAAGGCCTGGATCACCTTGCCGGCGGCGGCGTGGCCATCGTGGCCGTGGAGCAGCACCACGCGGGTGGAGGCGACGTTCAGCGCCAGGCGCAGCAGGGTGGCGACCAGCAGGATGGTCGGGAACACGGCGAAGTCCAGCGGGCGCAGGGCGTACACGCAGACCAGCAGGACGACGATGGACAGGGCGATGTTGAAGGTGAACAGCACGTCCAGCAGGAACGGCGGGATCGGCAGGGTCATCATGCCCAGCATCGCCAGCAGCAGCAGCGGCACACCCAGGTTGCCGCGGCCCAGGCCGGCCAGGTTGCTGCGCACTGTTCCGATCAATTGCGTACGATCCACCCCGAACTCCCCTACCCTGGTACAACAAACTTTTGACGCCGACGGTGCCGGCGCAAGGGTATCTGCAGGAAGCGTTCCAACTTTCTCGGAGCCAGGTGTGGCGCGGATTTCCGACGAAATCCCGGGGGGCGGCCAAGGCCAACGGCGGATAACCGCGAACGGTTATTCGCCCTACGGTGGGAGTAGCGACGTAGCCAGGAGCATCAGGATGGCTGCGGATTTTCCGGCCGCTCAGGACAGCCCCCTCTCCCGCTTGCGGGAGAGGGGGCTCTTGAGCCCAACACCTACGTCGTTCACGAGCAAGCTCGCTCCTACAGCGCAGGCAAAATGCTGACGGTGAAGCGCAGCGCTTCCTTGTAGGAGCGCGCCCTGCGCGCGATTCGCGGGCAGGGCCCGCTCCTACACTTCCGGGTAGCCGGGGTGATGGGTTCGTCGCCCCGGCAAGCAAAAAAAAACCGCGGCCGGAGCCGCGGTTTTCTGGGTCACGCCAGGATCAGTGGACCAGGATCGAGGCCTTCTTCGCCCGTACCTTCTCCGGGTTGATCAGGAAGCGGGCCAGGGCCGGCAGCAGCCAGAGCGCGCCGAACATGTTCCACAGCAGCATGAAGGTCAGCATCAGGCCCATGTCGGCCTGGAACTTGATGGCCGAGAAGATCCAGGTGGCCACGCCGATGGCCAGGCACAGGCCGGTGAACAGCACGGCCTTGCCGGTGGACTTCAGGGTCTCGTAGTAGGCCTCCTGCAGCGACAGGCCCTGGCGCAGGAAGGACTCCAGGCGGGTGTAGATGTAGATCCCGTAGTCCACGCCGATGCCCACGCCGAGCGCGATCACCGGCAGCGTCGCCACCTTGACGCCGATGCCGAGGGTGGCCATCAGCGCGTTGCCCAGCACCGAGGTGAGGATCAGCGGCAGGACGATGCAGAGGGTCGCGGCGAAGGAGCGGAAGGTGATCATGCACATGACCGCCACGCAGATGTAGACCAGCACCAGGATGATCAGCTCGGACTGCTTGATCACCTCGTTGGTGGCTGCCTCGATGCCGGCGTTGCCCGCGGCCAGCTTGAACTTCAGGTCATCCTTCTCGTGCTCGGCGGCGAACTCCTGCACGGCATGCACGGCGCGGTCGAGGGTCTCGGCCTTGTGGTCGTTGAGGAACACCAGCAGGGGCGCCAGCGAGCAGCTGCTGTTGTACAGGCCGTCGGCGCGGCTGATGGAATTGTTCAGCACGTCCTTGTTGCGCGACAGGGTCTCCCACTTCAGGTTGCCCTCGTTCATGCCCTTGATCACCTGCTTGGACACGGTGACCAGGGAGATGGCCGACTGCACGCCCTCGGTGTTCTCCAGCTTCCACGACAGCTCGTCGATGGCCTGCAGCGTCTGGTGCGCGGAGCAACCCTCGGCCGCCGACTCGACCATCACCACCAGCACGTCGGAGCTGGTGGAGTAGTTGCGGATGATGAAGTCGTTGTCCTGGTTGTAGCGCGAGTCCGGGCGCAGCTCCGGGGCGCCCTGGTCGAGGTCGCCGATCTTCAGGTGATGGCCCTGCCAGAGGCCGCCGGCGAACATCACCAGGGCGATCAGGATGGAGATGGGCGCCACCTTGGAACTGGCGAAGTTGGACAGCAGGCGCCAGAACGGATGCTCGCGCACCGCGTCCTTCTTGCTGCGCTCCACCGCGCGCTTGCTGATGCCGATGTAGGAGATCGCCACCGGCAGCAGGATCAGGTTGGTGAAGACGATCACCGCCACGCCGATGGAGGCGCCGATGGCCAGCTCGCGGATCACCCCGATGTCGATCACCAGCAGGGTGATGAAGCCCACGGCGTCGGCCAGGATGGCGATCATGCCCGGCAGGAACAGCTGGCGGAAGGTGCGCCGCGCGGCCAGCAGCGGGGTTTCCGCGTCACTGGACTGCAGGGCGATACCGTTGATCTTCTGCACCCCGTGGGAGATGCCGATGGCGAAGATCAGGAAAGGCACCAGCATCGAGTACGGGTCCAGCCCGAAGCCGATGCTGTGCAGCAGGCCGAGCTGCCAGATCACCGCCACCAGGGTGGTGGACAGCACGGCGATGGTCGAGCGCACGCACTTGGTGAACCACAGCAGCAGCACCAGGGTGATGACGAAGCAGATGCCGAAGAAGCCGACCACCATCACCAGGCCGTCGATCAGGTCGCCGACCTTCTTGGCGAAGCCGACGATGTGGATCTTCACGTTGGGGTTCTGCGCCTGGTACTTGTCGCGGATCTTCTCTTCCAGCTCATGGGAGAACTGCCGGTAGTCCAGCTTCAGCAGCTTGCTCTGGTCCTTGGCGTCGGGGTAGACCTCCAGCAGCGGCACGTCGACGATGCTGGACTTGAAGTTGTTCGCCACCAGGCGGCCGATCTGCCCGGACTTGAGCACGTTGTCGCGCAGCTTCTCCAGGGCCTTGGCCGAACCGTCGTAGGTCTGCGGGATGACCTCGCCGCCGGCGAAGCCTTCCTCGGTCACCTCGGTCCAGCGCACGCTGGGGCTCCACAGCGACTTCAGGCCGGAACGGTCGACGCCGGGGATGTAGAACACCTCGTCATGGATCTGCCGCAGGGTGTCCATGTACTCCTTGGTGAAGATGTCGCCGTTCACCGCCTCCACCGAGATGCGCACGGTGTTGCCCAGGTTGGACAGGTCGTTGATGTGGCTCAGCATGTTCTGGATGAACGGGTGCTTGAGCGGGATCATCTTCTCGAAGCTGGTGGACGGCCGCACCTGGGTCGCCTGGAAGGCGAGGAACAGGGTCACCAGCAGGCAGATGAAGATCACGATCGGGCGGTTGTTGAAGATCAGGCGCTCGAGCAGGGTCGCCTTGTCCTGGTGATGCGAATTGACTGCGTTCATGGGGCTTCCCCGGCTCATTGTTGTTCTGTCAGCTCGGCGCCGGTCGCCGAAGCCAGGTGGATGCCGCCCTGGCCGACCAGCACCAGGTTGCCGTCGCCGGCGGCGCCGACCCCGGCCAGCGCCAGGCGGTCGGGCCGGTTGAAGATGTTGAAGGTGCGGCCGTCGTCCTTGCTCACCAGTACGCTGCCGCTGTTGCCGACCACGGCGATGCTGCCGTCGGGCAGCAGCGAGCCTTCGGCCAGGCCGAACTCCAGGGTGCCGTCACCGGCGATGGGCAGCGCCACCTGTTCCCAGGTGTCGCCGAAGTCGGTGGAGCGGAACAGGTGCCCACGCAGGCCGTAGATCAGCACGGTGCCGGCCTGGGCGGTGCCGACGGCGCCGAACAGCGAGCCCTCGTAGGGGCCCTGCAGTTTCTCCCAGGTCTGGCCCCAGTCCTTCGAGCGGAACAGGCTGCCGGATTCGCCCACCACCAGCAGGCCGGAATCCTTCACCGCGGCGATGCCGTTGAGGTGGAACTGGTCCTCGTTGTCCAGGCGCTCGCTGACGTCTTCCCAGTTCTTGCCGCCGTCGTGGGTTTCCAGCATGGCGCCGTAGGCGCCCACGGCCAGGCCGTGGCTCTCGTCCTGGAACCACACGTCCAGCAGCGGCGCCTCGCGCTTGAGGTCCTCGAACTGGCGCGTCCAGGTGGCGCCGGCGTCCTCGCTGACGAGGATCTGCGCGTCGTGGCCGACCGCCCAGCCCTTCTTGTCGTTGACGAAGAACACCGCGGTCAGCAGCTGGCGGGTGGGCACCTTGGCCTGGACCCAGCGCTTGCCGTTGTCGTCGGAATAGAGGATGTGCCCGCGATCGCCGACCGCCACCAGGCGCTTGCCGGCGTGGCTGACGCTCAGCAGCAGGCTGCTGGGGGCCTTGGCCGAGGCGATGGCATAGCCATCGGTGTCGCTGGCCGGCGCATCCGTCGCGCTGGCGTGCAGCGGAACGGCCGCCAGCCACAGCAGCGAGAACGCGCCGAGCAGCGAAAGCGATTTGCGCAGGGGGGACGGGGAAGCGGAAACCGAGGGCCCGGACGAACGCACGGACAGCTCGCCGGTGGCGTGCCGCAGATGCTCACGCATATAGCCTTACCTCTTTGTTTTTATTGCAGGCGGATAGGGAGTGGTCGTTATATGCCAGCCTTTCTGCAGCCTGACAATTAAAGGCACGTTATCTTTTGTTAAGCGCAGCGGGACTCATCCAAAAGGACTAGGGAAAGCTGCAGCCCAGTCGCCACGCGGCTTCCAGCGGACACGAAAAAGATACCGACGGTAACACTCCGGGTATTTACGGGTACCTGGACGCGTCCGGGGAAACACTCGGGAACCTGCGGTGCGGATATGTGCAGGAGCGGACTCCGTCCGCGATCCGCGCGGGAATCTCCGGCTATCGCGGACAAAGTCCGCTCCTATGACCGTGCTTCCCTGGAATTGTAGGAGCGGGCCCTGCCCGCGATTTCGCGCGCAGGGCGCGCTCCTACAGGGGAATGGCGCGGGTGGGGCGGCGTAGGAGCGGATCTCATCCGCGATCCGCGCCGGAATCTCCGGCTATCGCGGACGAAGTCTCCTACCCTGCCGGGGGGCACTGCTTCTCGTAGGAGCGAGCTTGCTCGCGAACAGGCTCCGCTGCGGGGCTTGGTTCGCGAGCAAGCTCGCTCCTACGAAGAGCACATCGGCGCAGCCGGCAAGACAGTTGCTCCTACGGCCGTGCTTCCCTGGAATTGTAGGAGCGGGCCCTGCCCGCGATTTCGCGCGCAGGGCGCGCTCCTACAGGGGAATGGCGCGGGTGGGGCGGCATAGGAACGGATCTCATCCGCGATCCGCGCGGGAGTCTCCGGCTATCGCGGACAAGGTCCGCTCCTACGGCCGTGCCCGAGCGTAGGGCGAATAACCGTTCGCGGTTATCCGCCGCCGGCCGGAACACCAATGCCCGGGACAATTGGCGGATAACGCCGTAGGCGTTATGCGCCCTACGTTGGAAGGGGTGGCGCAGGATGGGTTGAGCGAAGCGATACCCATCCTGCAAAGAGCACCTCGGCGCAAATCCACGGGCGAAAAAAAAGTGTTACCGGCAAGGCTGATAACACTTTTCCGCCAGCTGCGCGCAGCGTCAGGCGAGGCTCTTGCTCACCACCTCGTAGACGTCGCTGGACAGCTCGCCCGAGGCCAGGATGCGCTCCAGCTCGGCGCGCATCAGGCCCTGGCGCGCCGGGGCGTACTTGCGCCAGCGGGTCAGCGGCGCCAGCAGGCGCGAGGCGATCTGCGGGTTGAGCGCGTTGAGGGTGATCACCTGGTCGGCCACGAAGCGGTAGCCGGCCCCGTCGGCGCGGTGGAAGTTGACCAGGTTCTGGTTGGCGAAGGCGCCGATCAGCGCACGGATCTTGTTCGGGTTCTTCAGGGTGAAGGCCGGGTGGCCCATCAGCGCCTGCACGCGCTCCAGTCCGCCGGGCAGGGTGCAGCCGGCCTGCACGCTGAACCACTGGTCCATCACCAGCGGGTTGTCCTTGAAGTAGTCGGCGAACATTTCCAGGCCCTTGGCCTTCTCGTCGTCGTACGGCGAGTTGACCAGCACCGCCAGGGCGGTCAGGCGTTCGGTCATGTTGTCGCAGGACTCGTACTGCTCCAGGCAGGCCGCCAGCACCTCGTCGCCGCCCACCAGCATCAGGTAGGACAGCGCGATGTTCTGCAGGCTGCGCCGGGCGATGTGCTCGGCCTCGGCCACGTACGGGGTCTTGCGCGAGGTCTCGCGGTTGGCCTGGTAACGCTGCCACAGCGGCTCGCGCAGGGCCTCGGCGATGCGCTTGCGGGCGAACTCGCGGGCGGCGTGGATGGCCTCGACGTCGGCCACCTCGCTCAGCTCGGTGAGGTAGGCCTCGCTGGGCAGCGAGAGCATCTCGGCGACCATCGCCTGGTCCAGCGCGTTGTCCTGCAGCAGGGTGTGGAAGGCGCTGAGCAGGCGCTCGTCGAGCACCAGTGGCTCGCCGCGCTGGTGCTGGCCGATCAGCTCCTGGAGCACCTGCACCGAGAGCTGCTGGCCGGCTTCCCAGCGGTTGAAGCCGTCCTCGTCGTACTGCATGAGGAACATCAGCTGGTCGCGGTCGTAGGGGAAGCTCAGCTTCACCGGCGCGGAGAAGCCGCGCAGCAACGAGGGCAGCGGCTTATCGGCCAGGCCGACGAAGGTGAAGGACTGCTCCGCCTCGGTCACCTGCAGCACGCGGTTGCTGCCGTGGGCATGCTCCTCGCCGGCCAGGCGCAGCGACAGCGGGTTGCCCAGGGCGTCGAGCAGGCCCATTTCCACCGGGATGACGAAGGGCTGCTTGACCTGCTGGCCCGGGGACGGCGGGCAGCTCTGGCGGAAGGTCAGGGTGTAGCTCTGCGCCGCCGCGTCGTAGCTTTCCTCCACCGCCAGGCGCGGGGTGCCGGACTGGCTGTACCAGCGCTTGAACTGCGTCAGGTCGACGCCGTTGGCGTCTTCCATGGCCTTGACGAAGTCGTCGCAGGTCACCGCCTGGCCGTCATGGCGCTCGAAGTACAGGTCGGTGCCCTTGCGGAAGCCCTCGGCGCCGAGCAGGGTGTGGATCATCCGCACCACTTCCGAGCCCTTCTCGTAGACGGTCAGGGTGTAGAAGTTGGAAATCTCGATGAACGAGTCCGGGCGCACCGGGTGGGCCATGGGGCCGGCGTCCTCGGCGAACTGGTTGGTGCGCAGGAAGGCCACGTCCTCCACGCGCTTGACGGTGCGCGAGTTCATGTCGGCGGAGAACTCGCTGTCGCGGAACACGGTGAAGCCTTCCTTGAGCGACAGCTGGAACCAGTCGCGGCAGGTCACGCGGTTGCCCGACCAGTTGTGGAAGTACTCGTGGGCCACCACGCCCTCGACGCGCTGGTGCGCGGCGTCGGTGGCGGTCTCGGCCCTGGCCAGCACGCAACTGGAGTTGAAGATGTTGAGCCCCTTGTTCTCCATGGCGCCCATGTTGAAGTCGTTGACCGCGACGATCATGAAGATGTCCAGGTCGTACTCGCGGCCGTAGACCTTCTCGTCCCAGCGCATGGCCTTCTTCAGGCTGTCCATGGCGTGCTGGCACTTGTCGATGTTCTCCGGCTCGACGTAGATGCGCAGGGCGACCTCGCGCTCGCTCAGGGTGGTGTAGGTGTCTTCCACCGCCCAGAGGTCGCCGGCGACCAGGGCGAACAGGTAGGCCGGCTTCCTGAACGGGTCCTGCCAGGTGGCCCAGTGCCGCCCGTCCTCTTCCGAGCCGCTGGCCACCGGGTTGCCGTTGGACAGCAGCACCGGGTACCTGTGCTGCTCGGCCGAGACGGTGGTGGTGAAGCTGCTCATCACGTCCGGGCGGTCGAGGTAGTAGGTGATCTTGCGGAAGCCCTCGGCCTCGCACTGGGTGCAGAACATCTTGCCGGACTTGTACAGGCCTTCCAGCGCGGTGTTGCTCTCCGGGTGGATGCGCACCGTGCTGTCGACGGTGAACTGCCGGGCGGTGGGCTGCAGGGTCAGGTGGTTCTCGTCCAGCTGGTAGTCGCCCTCCTCCAGCACCCGGTCGTCCAGGGCCACCCACTGCAGCTCCAGCTGCTGGCCGTCGAGCACCAGCGGCGGCAGGCCCTCGCCGCGCTCGGGGTTGCGGCGCATGACCAGTTGCGCGTGGACCAGGGTGTGGTCCTCGTACAGTTCGAAGGTCAGGTTGGTCTCGTCGATCAGGTACTCGGGCGCCTGGTAATCCTTGAGGTAGATGACTTTCGGTTGATCAGTGCGCATGGTGGCCCTCCGGGCAGCTGCAAGCTCCAGGCTTCACGCTGCAGGTTCGTTGTTCGCCGGCTCAGCTTGCCGCTTGAGGCTCATAGCTGATAGCCAGCTGATAAGCTGTGTACTTACGGATATTGATGACGCCGGTGTCGAAGATCAGGTACTGGCCCTTGATGCCTTGCAGGGTACCCTCCACCACCGGCGTCTTGTCCAGATCGAAGCTGGTGATCTTGGCCAGGTAGGCCTCCACCGGGTAGCGGATCTCGATCGGTTCGAGGTCGGTCACCGGCTGGATCGCCTGCAGGCCGAAGCGCTGTTGCAGCTCGCGCAAGCCCTCGGCGCAGTGGTCGAACAGCTGCTCGCGAATGGCCGCCAGGTCCAGCGGCTCGGCCTCGCCCTTGAGCAGGGCGCGCCAGTTGGTGCGGTCGGCCACCTGGCTGCGCAGCAGGTCCTCGACCAGCCCGGACTGCTGGCGCGTGGCCACGCGCAGGATCGGCAGCGCCTGGCGCGCGCCCTGGTCGATCCAGCGGGTCGGCACCTGGGTGGCGCGGGTGATGCCCACCTTCACCCCCGAGGAGTTGGCCAGGTAGACCACGTGGTCGGTCATGCAGAAGCGCTCGCCCCACGCCGGCTCGCGGCAGGTGCCATCGTCGTAGTGGCACTTTTCCGGGCTGACGATGCAGCTGTCGCATTGCGCCAGCTTGGTGAAGCAGGGGTAGCAGTAGCCCTGGCTGAAGCTTTTCTTCGTCTTGCGCCCGCAATGGCAGCAGAAGATCGCGCCCAGGTACTCCAGGCGCACCGTCCTGCCGATCAGCGGGTTGACCGCCAGCTCCTCGTCGCCGAGGCGGAAGGCGTACTGCACGGGGCTTTCCAGGCGCGCCGACATCTTGCTCAGGGCGCCGCGTCCAAGCTCTTCCATCAAAACCCGGCCATCAGTGCAGCGAATTGGACGAGAAGAGGATGTTGGGGATCGGCTCGGCGTGGGACTCGCACGCCTGCGGGCCCATGTAGCCGGTGCGCTGGTCTTCGGGCAGGTTCTGCAGCTCCCAGGCGATCATCGCCTGCAGGCACAGTTCCTTCTGCTCCTGGGTGAGCTTGCGGCCGTCCGGCCACTTGCCGATCTCCACGGCGAGCTTGAGGCCCTCGTAGATTTCCGGGGTGATGTTCTCGATGGTTTCGGCGAAGGACGACATGGGGCCGGCTCCTGCTGGGGGCAAAACCGGCATTCTACCGGGCCCGGCGCTTCGGCGCACGGGCACAGGTCAGGTGGTGGGTTCGCGAGCAAGCTCGCTCCTACGAAAAGCGGTGCTCCCTGCAGGAGCGAGCTTGCTCGCGAACCTCTAGGCGCCGCGCCCGCGCGCCAGCAGCCCGCCCAGCGCGCCGGTCAGGCAGCCGATCACCAGCCCGCCGACGTGGGCGCCGTTGGCGATGGAGCCGAAGCCCAGCAGGTCGATGACGCCGGACAGGCACACCAGCAGCCAGATCAGCATCATCGCCACTACGCCCCTGGGCAGGCGGTAGGCCGGGGTCGGCGCCAGCAGCTGGAAGATCCAGCAGTGCCCGAGCAGGCCGTAGAGCACCCCGGACAGGCCGCCGAACAGGCTCGGCCCGGAAGCCAGGTACTGCACGACGTTGGACACTAGGCCGAAGCCCAGGCTCAGGCCCAGCAGCAGGATGCCGCCCTGGCGGTACTCGATGCGCCGGCCCAGCTCCCAGTACCACATGGCGTTCATCGCCAGGTGCAGCCAGCCGAAGTGGATCAGCATGGGCGTGAACAGGCGCCACCACTGCCCCGCCGCCAGGCCGTCGGCCAGCGGCTGGAACATCACCCGGTCGCTGCCGACCAGCTGGAAGTCCTGGAAGGTGAACCAGCGCAGGGTGTCCGGGTTGCCGCCAAGCAACGTCAGGGCGGCGACCACGAAGGTCACCAGCAGCACCGCGGCGGTCACCTTGCTGGCCCGGACCTGGGCCAGGAAACCCGGCCCGCGGCGCCGTGGCTGGGCCGTGGCGGCCAGCTCGGGGTCGCCCTGGGGGTAGCGCCGGTAGAGGTCACGCACCTGCTCGGCGAGGCTTTCGTCCGGCACCCAGAGCACCTGTTCGCCGGCCTCCTCGCTGACCCGGAAGGGTACGTTCAGGCGCTGCAGCAGGCCGACGAAACCGGCGAGGTCCGCCGCCAGGGGCAGGCGCATGGCTACTACCGCACTCACTCATCCTCTCCCGGACGCTTCACGTCCACCCAGACGAACTTGTCGCGCTGCAGGCGCGTCTCCTGGTCCAGCCGGTAGGCCACCAGCTTGCCGTACATGACCGCGCTGTAGTCCAGGCAGGCCAGGTTCGGGCGGATCGGCGCCGGCGTGCCGCTGCGCCAGTAGTGGCCGACGAACAGCAGCGGCTGGTCGGCGCCGTAGCTCAGCAGGCTGGACTTCTGCTCGGCGCTCAGGCGCTCGGCGGCCACCTCGTCGGGCAGCGCGTCAGGCTGGAAGACGATATCGCCGTAGGTCTCCGGCTCGCGGTCCTCCTCCCAGAACTTGGTGCGGAAGAAGGCCCGGGTGAAGCCGTCGCTGCCGGTCAGCGTCATGCCGTGGGGCAGGCGCATGTCGGTGCCGCGCAGCAGCCGGTTGCACACCTGGTAGGCGAAGCTGCCGTGCGCGGCGGAAGCCTGGACGAAGGCCTCGTCGATGCGCCCGTCGGGGAACTGCCGGCGCAGCGAGTCGATCAGCCCGTTGTCCCAGCAGGCATGGACCATGCGGAAGCGCCCGGCGTCGAGGAACAGCGGCAGCTGCTGGAACCAGCCGAGGAAATCGCGCCAGTCGCCGGGGTGGCCCTCGAACTGGTCGAGGGTCTCCTGGATCAGCCGCGCGTGCCGCGGGGTGTGCTCGCGCACGTACTGGCGGCCGCTGCCCGGCGCCGCCGGGGTGGACCAGCCGAGCAGGTTGAATTCGTGGTTGCCCATGATGCACAGGGCCTCGCCGGCGGCGACCATGTCGTGCACCCGGTGCAGGGCCTCGCGGATGCGCGGGCCGCGGTCGACGATGTCGCCGAGGAACAGCGCCTGGCGCCGCGGGTGGCGCCACACGCCGCCGTGCAACTGGTAGCCCAGCTGCTCCAGCAGGCGGTCGAGGGTGTGCGCACAGCCGTGGACGTCGCCGATCAGGTCGTAGCCACGGCCCGGGTCGAGTTCGCTCACTCGGCGCTCCCCAGGCGGCTGCCCCAGCCGAGCTTGGTCCGGCAGACCTCGTAGTAGTTGTGGTCGATCGGGTGGATCAGGCGCAGCTTCTGCGGCTTCTTGCTCACCGTGACCATGTCGCCCGGCGCGCAGGTGAAGTGGTTCTGCCCGTCGCAGGAGACCTGCGGGTAGATCTGCATGTTCGGCGACACCACGATCTTCAGCTCGCTGTTGCCGTCGACCACGATGGGCCGGCTGGACAGGGTGTGCGGGTACATGGGCACGATGACGATGGCGTCCAGCTTCGGGTGCATGATCGGCCCGCCAGCGGACAGCGAGTAGGCGGTGGAGCCGGTGGGCGTGGCGACGATCAGGCCGTCGGCCTTCTGGCTGCAGACGAACTGGCCGTCGATGTGCAGTTCGAACTCGATCATCCGCGTCGACTTGCCGGGGTGCAGCACCACGTCGTTGAGCGCGTCGCCCTGGCCGATGGACTCGCCGTGGCGGCGCACCTGGGCGTCGAGCAGGAAGCGGCTCTCGACGATGTACTGGCCGCCGAGCACCTCGGCCACCTTGGTCTCCAGCTCGTCCGGGCGGATGTCGGTGAGGAAGCCCAGGCTGCCGCGGTTGATGCCCAGCACCGGCACCTTGTGCCGGGCCAGCGCGCGCGCCGCGCCGAGCATGCTGCCGTCGCCGCCGACGACGATCACCAGGTCGCAGATCTCGCCCATGATCTTCCGCGAGCAGGTCTGCAGGCCGTGGCCGGGCAGCACTTCGGCGATGGTGTCCTCGAGGATCACGTGCAGGTGCCGCTCGGTCAGGAAGCGCTTCAGCCGACGGATGGTTTCCAGCACCTGGGTGCTGCCGAGGCGGCCGATGATGCCGATATTGCGAAAGGATTCCATGAGACTCCAGGCGGCGGTGCGAGCGGGAATGACGGAATTATGGGGGAAACCCCCGAACAGCGGCAAACCCGCGCGGCAGCGCGGGCGTTCGGCTAGGCTGCACAAATGAAGCCGACCGCCCATCTGCTCGAAGAGCTGCTAGCCGAACTGCGCCAACCCGCGGTGCGCGACCTCGCCTGGACCCTGCTCGCCGAACCCCTGCTGGATGCCGGCCCCCTGCCCCTGCGCCATCCGCTGGCGGCGAGCCGCTGGCTGGCCGAGCCACGGCTTCTGGAAGACTGGCTGCGCGCGCAGGAAAGCGACAGCGAGGCGCTGCGGGCCTGGCTGCAGCGTTCGCCACAGCAACGCCTGGGGCGCTACTACGAGCGCCTCTGGCAGTTCGCCCTGCAGCAGGCCCCCGACCTGCGCCTGCTCGGCGCCAACCTGGCGGTGCGCGACAACGGCCACACCCTGGGCGAGCTGGACCTGCTACTGGAAGACGACGACGGCCTGCACCATTTCGAGCTGGCCATCAAGCTCTACCTGGGCCCCAGCCGCGAAGGCCCGGAGGACTGGCTGGGCCCCGGCGCCGAGGACCGCCTGGCGAACAAGCTGCGCCACCTGCGCGAGCACCAGCTGCCGCTCTCCTCCAGCCCGCACGGCCGCGCGCTGGTCGCCGGTTTCAGCCAGGCCCCGGTGCAAGCCGCGCTCTGGCTGGGCGGCTACCTGTTCTACCCCTGGCCCGGCGAGTGCCCGGCGCCGGAAGGCGCCAACCCCGAGCACCTCGGCGGTTCCTGGCTGCACCGCCGCCACTGGCCCCTGTACCGCGCCCAGGGCGCGGGCCGCTGGCAGCCGCTGCCACGCGGCGAATGGCTGGCCCCGGCTCGCAAGGCCGACGACGAGAGCTGGACGCCGGAACGCTTCGACGCCTGGCTGGCGCAACTGCCGGCGGACGCCTTTCCCCAACTGCTGGTGCGCCTGGAGCAGGACCGGGGCGAATGGCACGAGGCCGAGCGGCTGTTCCTGGTCGGGGACCAGTGGCCAAGGGTGCATAACGGGTATTCCCATTGAGAGGAGCATGGCTCGCTCCTACGAAGAGCAGCGCGGCGCGGTCGGCAAGACAGTCGCGCCTACGTCCGTGCCCTCCAGAAACCGTAGGGCGCATAACCGTTCGCGGTTATCCGCCGTCGGCCCGAGCGCCATGGCCATATGGGTGCCAGATGAGCCGTCCGATCGGCGGATAACGCTTCGCGTTATTCGCCCTACGCGTTCGCCGTGGGGTACGGCACATACCTGTAGGAGCGGGCCCTGCCCGCGATTTCGCACGCAGGGGAATGACGTCGGTATGCCCGGCCGGCGCGGACGAATGCCCTAGCGCAATCGCCGCAAGCGCTCTTCCATCGCCCGCCGCCCCTGCAGGCCACCGCTGTGCACGGCGATCAACCGGCTGCCAGGAGGCACACGGCCGGCGCGTACTTCGTCATGGAGGGCCAGCAGCAGCTTGCCGGTGTACAACGGCTCCAGCGGCACGCCGGTCGCCGCCTCGAAGTCGGCCATGAACCGCGCCAGCCCGGCGTCCACCTTGCCGAAACCGCCGCGGCTGGCGTCCAGCAGGCGATAGCCGGCGTCTTCGCGCCCCGCCTCGGCCAGCAGGCGCGACAGCATGGCTTCCACGCCATGGCCGGGCGGCACCGCCAGGGCGCCGGTCACCGGGTGCGCACCCTGCTCGCCCAGCACCAGCCCGGCCAGGGTGGTGCCGGTGCCACAGGCGGCCCAGAGCTGGTCGTAGCCGTTCCAGCCGATGCCCGGCAGTTGCCCGGGCAACTGCGCCACCAGCGGCGCGCAGCCCAGCGCGCCAGGCAAGCCGCCGCCGCCCTCGTCCACCGCCAGCAGGCGTGGGTAGCGTTCGCGCCAGGTATCCCAGAAGCCTTCGGCATGGCGCTCGCGGTAGCCGGCGTAGCCGAGCCAGTGCAGTTGCATGCCCCAGGCGCGCAGGTCGCGCACCGTGGGCGTGTCCTGCTCGTTGCCGCGCAGCAGGCCGACGCTGGCGAAGCCGAAGCGCTGGCCGGCGGCGGCCAGGGCGTGCAGGTGGTTGGAATGGGCGCCGCCGAGGCTGATCAGGCCGTCCAGGCCCTGCTCGGCGGCCTGGCGCAGGTAGGGCGCCAGCTTGAACCACTTGTTGCCGGACACCCGCTCGTCGACCTGGTCCAGGCGCAACAGGGCCAGCTCGACGCCGGCCCGCTCCAGCCAGTCGAGGCGCACCTGTTGCAGCGGGGGTAACGGGCGCCAGTCGGGAAATCGCAGGGCGGCCACCTAGCCCGCGGTCACGCCGCGCAGACCGCCGCTGGTCTTGTGCCGGGCGCAGCAGTTGCTGTCGCCGTCGACGAAACGGCCGGGGGTATCCACCCGGTCGACCGGCAGCGCGCAACGTTCGCCGTTGGACAGGTGGCCGTCGCAGGTCGGCTGCTGGTAGTGGGCCAGCCACTGGCGATACTGGGCTTCGGAGACGAAGCATTTGGCGGCGGCGTAGGCCATGGGGTTTTCCTGGTAGCGCGGGATGTCCTGCAGGGGAATGGTCAGGTGCCCGGCGCCGGGATGATAGACGACGAAGATCACCCCGAGCGAGGTCAGCTTCTCCAGCAGCGCATCGCTCTCCGCCCGCGCCGCCTGGGCGGCCAGCTCGCGGCGCAGGGCCTCGTTGTCCTGCTGCAGCTGGCGGTCCAGCTCGCTGCGGTAGCTCAGCTCGGCGTCGCGCACCGCCAGCTGTTCCTTGTACTGGGCGATCACCGCCGCGACCTTGGCATCGGCCTCGCCTTCGAATTGCGCGCGCAGCTCCTCCAGCTCCACGCGCCCCTGCTGCTCGATGCTGCGCAGTTGCGCGGTCAGCTCCTCGCGGCCGCGCTGGAAGCCGTCCACCCGCTCGTCCAGCTCGCGGCGCAGGCCGGCGTTGATCTCTTCCTCGCGCTTGAGCCCCTCGCGCAGCGCAGCCAGCTCGGCCTGCAGCACCTTGACCTGTTCCTCGGCGCCCAGGCGCAGGCGCTGCAGTTCCTGCTCGTGCTGCTGGCTCAGGCTGGACAGGCGCGAGGCCTGCTGGCCGAGCAGCTCGGCGGTCTTCTGCCGCTGTTCCTCGAGCATCGCCTGGGCCAGCTTCTCGGCCTGCTCCCGCGGGTCTTCCGCCGGCGCCGCGTACCACTGGTGCTCGGCGGCGACCTTCAGGCGCTGCGGCTCGACGGCGACGGGCTCTTCCTCGACCAGCAGGCCGAGGTGGTTGCGGCGGATGGCGTCGCGCAACATCACCAGGTGGTTGTTGCCCGTCACCAGGCTCGGGTCCCACAGGTGCATCTGGTGCCAGGACACCGGGCACTGGCTGCGGCAGGCCAGGCGGATGGGCCCGGCGCCCATGTCCGGGCCGCGCCCGGCGCGGTCGGCGAGCTGGCGCAGCGGCAGGTTCCAGCCGCGGTCGGCCTCGCCGTTGTCGTCGAAATCCAGGTAGAAGAACACCGCCGCCTTGACCTGCAGGCGCGCGTTGATCAGCACGTAGGCCAGGCGCATCTGCCGGTCGGCGTATTCGTGCATCTGCACGACGTTGTCGAGCAGGGCCTCGAATTCGGGATAGAGCATCTGCTTGCAGATGCCTCGCTCATCGAAGAAGGCCACGGCCTCGACCATCTGAGGCTTCTTCTGCAGGCTCATGACGGGACCTCTGGACTGTCGCGAACAGGGTTGGGCCCGCAGAGGGGCCGGCGGCCGGGCCTCGAGCGCACCGGTGCCGGGGCAAGTCTAGGGGAAATGGTGACGCAGGCAATGTGACTGGGTTGGCAGTCGCTCGGCCGTTCGTAAGAAAGCGACGTACGACAGACGGAAAACTGTGACGGGTTCCGCCCTTTGCCGCCCGGACAGCGCGTCCGGGCGGCAGGGACGGTGGATCAGAGTTCTGCGGCCAGGCGCGAGCCCTGGTTGATGGCGCGCTTGGCGTCCAGCTCGGCGGCCACGTCGGCGCCGCCGATCAGGTGCACCTTCTGCCCGGCGGCGACCAGGCCGTCGTGCAGCTCGCGCAGCGGCTCCTGGCCGGCGCAGACGACCACGGTATCCACCGGCAGCACCTGCGGCTCGCCTTCTTCGCCGATGCGGATGTGCAGGCCGGCGTCATCGACCTTGAGGTACTCGACGCTGTTGAGCATCTGCACCCGCTTGTTCTTCAGCCCGGTGCGGTGGATCCAGCCGGTGGTCTTGCCCAGGCCGTCGCCGACCTTGGACTTCTTGCGCTGCAGCAGGAACACCTGGCGCGCCGCGGCATGCGGGTGCGGCTGGATGCCGGCGACGCCGCCGCGGGCCTCCAGGGCCTCGTCGATGCCCCACTCCTTCCAGAAGGCATGGCGGTCCAGGCTGGTGGACTCGCCGTCGTGGGTGATGTACTCGGAAACGTCGAAGCCGATGCCGCCGGCGCCGATCACCGCCACCTTCCGCCCCACCGGCTTGCGTTCGAGGATGGCGTCCAGGTAGCTGATCACCTTCGGGCTGTCGATGCCGGGGATGGCCGGGGTGCGCGGGACGATGCCGGTGGCCAGGAGGATCTCGTCGAAGCCGCCCTTGGCCAGGTCGTCGACCGACACGCGGGTGTTCAGGCGCACGTCGACGCCGGTGGTCTCCAGCTTGCGCTTGAAGTAGCGCAGGGTCTCGTAGAACTCTTCCTTGCCCGGCACGCGCTTGGCCACGTTGAACTGCCCGCCGATCTCGCCGGCGGCGTCGAACAGGGTCACCTGGTGGCCACGCTCGGCGGCCACGGTGGCGGCGGCCAGGCCGGCCGGGCCGGCGCCCACCACGGCGATCTTCTTCACGTGGGTGGTGGGGATGTAGTTCAGCTCGGTCTCGTGGCAGGCGCGCGGGTTGACCAGGCAGCTGGTCAGCTTGCCGCCGAAGGTGTGGTCCAGGCACGCCTGGTTGCAGCCGATGCAGGTGTTGATCTCGTCCGCGCGGCCTTCGGCGGCCTTGTTGACGAAGTCCGGGTCGGCGAGGAACGGCCGGGCCATGGAGACCATGTCGGCGTCGCCCTCGGCCAGCACCTGCTCGGCTACCTCCGGGGTATTGATGCGGTTGGTGGTGCACAGCGGGATACCCACCTCGCCGCGCAGCTTGGCGGTGACCTTGGTGAAGGCTGCGCGCGGCACCTTGGTGGCGATGGTCGGGATGCGCGCCTCGTGCCAGCCGATGCCGGTATTGATGATGGTCGCGCCGGCCTTTTCGATGGCCTTGGCCAGCAGGACGATCTCGTCCCAGGTGCTGCCGCCCTCCACCAGGTCGAGCATCGACAGGCGGTAGATGATGATGAAGTTCGGCCCCACCGCCTCGCGCACGCGGCGGACGATCTCCACCGGCAAGCGCATGCGGTTCTCGTAGCTGCCGCCCCAGCGGTCGGTGCGCTGGTTGGTGTGGGCGACCAGGAACTGGTTGATGAAGTAGCCTTCCGAACCCATGATCTCGACGCCGTCGTACCCGGCCTGCTGGGCCAGCACGGAGCAGGTGACGAAGTCCTGGATCTGCTTCTGGATGCCTTCCTCGTCCAGCTCGCGCGGCTTGAACGGGTTGATCGGCGCCTGGATGGCGCTGGGCGCCACGGATTTCGGACTGTAGGCGTAGCGCCCGGCGTGGAGGATCTGCATGCAGATCTTGCCGCCGGCCTCGTGCACCGCCTGGGTGACGACCTTGTGCTTCTCGGCTTCCTCGACGGTGGTCAGCTTGGCCGCGCCGGCGTACACGCCGCCTTCCTCGTTCGGGCCGATGCCGCCGGTGACCATCAGGCCGACGCCGCCGCGGGCGCGCTCGGCGAAGTAGGCGGCCATGCGCTCGAAGCCGTTCGGCTTCTCTTCCAGGCCGGTGTGCATCGAGCCCATCAGGGTGCGGTTGCGCAGGGTGGTGAAGCCCAGGTCCAGGGGCGCGAGCAGGTGCGGGTAGCGGGCGGCGGTCATGATTCCTCCACATCGGGCATGGTTGCCGGGGCCTCGGACGGGCCACGGTCGGTATGGGGCAGACTCTAAGCAGCGCCCGGGGCGCGCTCAATGACCGGAAATGACAACTTACTGATCGAAGATGACAGCACGGCTTGGCAAGCCGGCGCCGCTCCCCTACCCTGGCAGCCAGTCCCGGAGCCCTGCATGCGCAAGCTGACATTCCTCATCCTGGTCACCCTCTTCGCCGCCTACGCCGGCTGGGCCGAGCGCCGCCCGGTGGGCCACTACCTGTCCGACCTGCGCAGCCAGGTGGTGCTGAACCAGGGCGCGCCCTCCGAACGCGGCAACCTGCTCGGCGTGCAGCCGGAGCTCTACGCCGCCGACTACCAGAACGTCGAGCGCCTGCGCCTGAAGCTTGCGGCCTACCTGGAGAAGGCCCGCAGCGAGGGCCTGCTCGGCCCGCGCACGGTGGTGGTGTTCCCCGAGCACATCGGCACCTGGCTGGTGGCCGCCGGCGAGAAACCCGAGGTCTACCAGGCGCAGCACCTGGCCGAGGCCATGAAGTGGATGGCCGTCAGCAACCCGGTGAAGCTGGCCCGCGGCTGGCTCATCGCCAAGGGTCGCGACCGCTTCACCGACGCCCTGTTCCGCATGAAGGCGGTGGACATGGCCCACGACTACCAGACGCTGTTCGGCGGCCTGGCCCGGCAGTTCGGCGTGACCCTGGTGGCCGGCTCCATCGTCCTGCCCAACCCCAAGGTGGAGGACGGCGTGCTGGTCACCGGCAACGGCAGCCTGTACAACGCCAGCCTGGTGTTCGGCAGCGACGGCAAGCCCCTGGGCCAGCCGCAGCGCAAGGTCTTCCCCATCGACGACGAGAAGCCTTTCATCCGCGCCGGCCACAGCGACAACCTGCAGGTGCTGCAGACCCCCGCCGGGCGCCTGGGCGTGCTGATCTGCGCCGACGCCTGGTACCCGATCAACTACGCGGTGCTGGCCTCGGAAAAGGTCGAGCTGCTGGCGGTGCCCGCCTTCCTCACCGGCAACGGCCAGTGGCAGCGGCCCTGGCGCGGCTACAACGGCGCGCGCACGCCTTCCGACGTGCAGCTCAAGCCCGGCGCGCTGAGCGAAGGCGAGGCCTGGCAGCAGTTGGCCCTCGGCGGACGCCTGGCCGCCAGCGGCGCCCAGGCCGGCATCGCGGTGTTCCTGCGCGGGCAGTTGTGGGACCTGGGCAGCTCCGGCCCCGGCCTGGTGGTCGACCGCGGCGGCCAGCAGCTCGCCGAGGACGGCCCGGGCGCGCGCCTGATCAACCTCTGGCTGTGACCATGAAGCAACCGGGCATGCGGCTGGGCGACCTCTCCATAGGTTTCGTCCACGGCCTGGCCGACGCCCTGGAAGAGCGCGGCGTGCCGGCGCAGCCCCTGCTGCTGCAGTATGGCCTGGACGCGGCGCGCCTGGCCGAGCCCGGCGGACGCCTGTCGATCCCGCGCTACATGCGCCTGGGCCATGCCGCCATCCAGCTCAGCGGCGACCCCGCGCTGGGCCTGCGCATGGGCCAGTTCAGCCGCATCCAGCAGCTGGGCCTGGCCGGCGTCAGCGCCGCCCTGGCCCCCGACCTGCGCGCCGCCAGCCGCGCGCTGATCCGCTTCGAGCCGCTCTACGCGCAGAACTACCGCGGCCGCTCGAGCCTCGCCGAGGACGCCGGCGGCGCCTGGCTGAGCTTCTACTCCATCAGCCCCTACAACGCCTACAACCGCTTCGTGGTGGATTCGGTGCTGGCCGGCTGGCTCAGCTACCTCGGCCGCATCGCCGGGCAGGCGGTGCGCCCGCTGCGGGTGGAGATCGAGTACCCGGCGCCGGACTACGCGGCGCGCTACGAGGAATTCTTCAGCTGCCCGGTGGAGTTCGGCGCCGGCGCCAACCGCTTCCGCCTCGACCAGGCCACGCTCTCCCTCGGCAACCGCGAACATTGCCCGAGCACCTGGCGCCAGCTGCTGGAACTCTGCGAGAAGGAACTGGAGCAGTTGACGCGCACCCGCAGCCTGCGCGAACGCGTGGTGCAACTGCTGGGGCCGCTGCTCAACGGCCGCGAGCCGGACCTGGAGGAAGTCGCTGCGCGCCTCAAGCTGCCGACCTGGACGCTGCGTCGCAAGCTGGCCGAGGAAGGCACGCAGTTCCGCAGCATCCTCAACGAGACGC
This sequence comes from Pseudomonas sp. RW407, assembly GCF_003176655.1. NCBI lineage: Bacteria > Pseudomonadati > Pseudomonadota > Gammaproteobacteria > Pseudomonadales > Pseudomonadaceae > Pseudomonas > Pseudomonas sp. RW407. The sequence continues at coordinate 558,898 of NZ_QGSL01000088.1, forward strand.
GCCGCGACCTGGCGATGATCTACATCCGCGACACGGACCTGGCCTTCGGCGAGATCGCCTACCTGCTCGGCTTCGCCTCGGCCGAGGCCTTCCAGCGCGCCTTCAAGCGCTGGAGCGGCCAGCCGCCGGGGGAATACCGCCGCACGCAGCGGCAGGCCGGCTGATCACATCTCGGTGGCGTCGTCCGTCGGCTCCGGCGGATCGCACTCGGCGCGGCGTGCTTCGAGCAGTTCTTCCTGGGTCGTCCATTGAAGGCAATGGGTCCAGCCTGGACGGCCCGGATGACCTCCGCATGACCGCGGGTTTTCCCGGCGCAACGAAAAAGCCCCCAGGCATGACTGCCTGAGGGCTTTGAATATGGCGCAGCGGACGGGACTCGAACCCGCGACCCCCGGCGTGACAGGCCGGTATTCTAACCGACTGAACTACCGCTGCGCGTCGGCTGGACTTGCGTCCAAGGGTGTTGCAGCCTTCCATCCTGCCTGTCGCTACGGAGCTTGCGCTCTACGTGGCGGCGAGTTCGGGGTAGTGAACTCCAGGAGGGGGAAGATGGCGCAGCGGACGGGACTCGAACCCGCGACCCCCGGCGTGACAGGCCGGTATTCTAACCGACTGAACTACCGCTGCGCGTAACTTGCGAGATGGTGGGTGATGACGGGATCGAACCGCCGACCCTCTGCTTGTAAGGCAGATGCTCTCCCAGCTGAGCTAATCACCCTTCGTCTCGAAGTGGGGCGCATTCTACCGGGGACGAATCCTAAGTCAATGCCCTGATTGAATTTTTTTTGGAATTTCGCGTTCGCAGAAACGCGAATGCACGGATCCCTGCGTAGGGCGCATGACGCCCACGGCGTTATCCGCCGTTTTTGTGTCGGGTTTCGGTAGCGGACAATCGCGGACAGAGTCCGCTCCTACGCCGCCCCGCCTCCCGCGCTCCTACAGTTCCAGGGAAGCTCGGACGTAGGAGCAACTGTCTCGCGGCCTGCGCCTAGTTGCTCTTCGTAGGAGCGAGCTTGCTCGCGAACCGCATGGCACCGCGTTTGTTCGCGAGCAAGCT
>NZ_QGSL01000088.1:559964-561232 GCF_003176655.1 Pseudomonas sp. RW407
CGCATTTCGACGGAATCCAAGATGGCCAGCGTGCAAGCCCTCGACAAGAACGACACCTACAACTACGAGATCGTCCGCCGCTTCACCCTCACCACCCTGTTCTGGGGCGTGCTGGGCATGAGCATGGGCGTGGTGATCGCCGCCCAGCTGGTGTGGCCGGAACTCAACCTCGGCCTGCCCTGGACCAGCTTCGGGCGCATCCGCCCGATCCACACCAACCTGGTGATCTTCGCCTTCGGCGGCAGCGCGCTGTTCGCCACCTCCTTCTACGTGGTGCAGCGCACCTGCCGGGTGCGCCTGGTCTCCGACAGCCTGGCCAACTTCGTGTTCTGGGGCTGGCAGGCGAGCATCCTGGCGATGCTGGTGAGCTACCCGCTGGGCATCACCACCTCGAAGGAATACGCCGAGATGGAGTGGCCCATCGCGCTCTGGGTCACGGTGGTATGGATCGCCTACGCCTACCTGTTCTTCGGCACCATCGCCCGCCGCACGGTGCAGCACATCTACGTGGGCAACTGGTTCTACGGCGCCTTCATCGTGGTCACCGGCATGGTCCACGTGGTCAACCACCTGGCGCGCCCGGTCAGCCTGCTGAAGTCCTACCCGCTGTATTCCGGCGCCACCGACGCGATGATCCAGTGGTGGTACGGCCACAGCGTGGTCGGCTTCATCCTCTCGGTGGGCTTCCTCGGCATGATGTACTACTACGTGCCGCGCCAGGCCGAGCGGCCGATCTACTCCTACCGCCTGTCCATCGTGCACTTCTGGGCGATCATCACCCTGTACATCTGGGCCGGCCCGCACCACCTGCACTACACCGCCCTGCCCGACTGGGCCCAGTCCCTGGGCATGGTCATGTCGCTGGTGCTGCTGGCGCCGTCCTGGGGCGGCATGATCAACGGCATGATGACCCTCTCCGGCGCCTGGCATAAGCTGCGCACCGACCCCATCCTGCGCTTCCTGGTGGTGTCCCTGGCCTTCTACGGCATGTCCACCTTCGAAGGCCCGATGATGGCCATCAAGACGGTGAACTCGCTGTCCCACTACACCGACTGGACCATCGGCCACGTGCACGCCGGCGCCCTGGGCTGGGTGGCGATGATCTCCATCGGCGCGCTGTACCACATGATCCCCAAGCTCTACGGCCGCGAACGGATGTACAGCGTGGGGCTGATCAACGCGCACTTCTGGCTCGCCACCATCGGCACCGTGCTCTACATCGCCTCGATGTGGGTCAACGGCATCACCCAGGGCCTGATGTGGCGCGC
>NZ_QGSL01000088.1:561242-568771 GCF_003176655.1 Pseudomonas sp. RW407
CGCCGTAGCGCGATCCGGGGCTTTCAGGCAATTGCCGGGCTCGCGAGACAGCGCTACCTTAGTGCCTCGATTTTCGTTTGGCAAGCCAGCCGATGCCCTCCCCGAAGAAGAACGACAAGCACTCCCGCGCCAGCGGCCGCCCCACCCTGAACGAAGTGGCGCAGCGCGCCGGCGTCAGCCCCATCACCGCCTCCCGCGCCCTGCGCGGCGTCAGCAGCGTCGCCGAGGCGCTGGTGCTGAAGGTGCGCGAGGCCGCCGCCGAGCTGGGCTACGTGGCCAACCCCGCGGCGCGGGCGCTGGCCTCGGCGCAGAGCCACAGCGTGGTGGTGCTGGTGCCGTCGCTGTCCAACCAGCTGTTCGTCGACACCCTCGAAGCCATCCACGGCGTGCTGCGGCCCCAGGGCCTGGAGGTGCTGATCGGCAACTTCCACTACTCGCGCGACGAGGAGGAAGACCTGATCCGCAACTACCTGGCCTACCAGCCGCGCGGCCTGCTGCTCACCGGCTTCGAGCGCACCGAGAGCGCCCGACGGATGGTCGAGGCCAGCGGCGTGCCCTGCGTCTACATGATGGACCTGGACCACAGCCCCGGCCTGCACTGCGTGGGCTTCTCGCAGATCGCCGCCGGCATGGCCGCCGCCGAGCACCTGCTGGCCGGCGGCCGCAAGCGCCTGGCCTATGTCGGCGCGCAGCTGGACCAGCGCACCCTGCTGCGTGGCGAGGGCTTCCGCCGCGCCCTGCAGAAGGCCGGCTGCTACGACCCGGCGCTGGAGCTGCTGACCCCGCGGCCGTCCTCGGTGGGCCTGGGCGGCGAGCTGTTCCGCCAGCTGCTGGCCGCGCAGCCGGACGTCGAGGGCATCTTCTTCGGCAACGACGACCTGGCCCAGGGCGCCCTGCTGGAGGCGCTGCGCCAGGGCATCGAAGTGCCGGAGCAGATCGCCGTGGTCGGCTTCAACGACCTGCCCAGCTCGGCCTACATGGTGCCGCGCCTGTCCAGCATCCGTACCCCGCGCGAGGCCATCGGCCGGCGTGCCGCCGAGACCCTGCTGGCGCTGATCGCCGGGCGGCCGATCGCCGAGCCGGTGCAGGACCTGGGCTTCGAGCTGATGGTGCGCGAGAGCAGCTGACGAGGGTATTTCTGCCGATCTCGCGGCGTCCGCGGCCGCCGCGCTTCGTTTTCCGGGCCCGGCGGTCGCCTTGCTCCGTGGCCGGCCGGCCGGCCGGGCGCATCGCAGAGCGCCTCGCCCATCGTTCGACGGCCGGTACTGGGGAATACCGCCGGTCTGCCGATAAGCATCGGGTACCCGGCCGATGGTTGATTGGATGGTGGCTAGATGCCATAACCGGGTTCGATACTCCCGCTGCAGTCACAGACGGATCTACATGACCAGCAACTTCGATGTCTTCACCCACGCCCGGGGAGGCTCGCGCCGACAGCGCATCGGCGTGCTCTTCTATGCCGGCGTGCTGCTGGTGCTCACCCTGCTGGTCGGGCTGAGCGGCTGGAGCGTGTACCGCGACTACCGCAGCAGCACCGACCAGGTGCGGCAGAACCTGTCCGCCCTGGCCCGTTCCCTGGAGGGCTACATCAGCGCGCTGCTGCTGCAGAGCTACGGCAGCATCTACGCGGTGTCGGAGGACCTGCAGGGCCTGGCCGAGGTCGCCGATGCCCGGCAGGTGCGCGCGAAGCTGGCGCAGGCGATGCGCTACGACCCGGTGTCGGCCTACCTGTTCGTCCTGCGCGACGGCCACCTCTACGCCGTGGACGGCCACGGCCAGCCGGCCGAGGAACACCTGCGCCCGCTGCTCGCCCTGGGCGACCTGCCGGCCAGCGAGCGCCCGGCCTTCGGCCACACGCTGCGCGGCCCCAATGGCGGCTTCCTGTTGCCGATGTACGTCGGCCAGCGCGGCGCCGACGGCCGCACCCAGCGCGTCGGCGCGCTGATCGACACCGCCCGCGTCGGCGACCTGCTGCGCCGCCTGGGCCTGGCCGAGCAGATGAACGCCGGCATGATCGACAACTTCGGCACCGTGCTCTACCGCACCCCCGACGCCCTGAACATGATCGGCCGGCGCCTGCCGGAGTGGTCGCCGCTGTTCCCGCGCCTGGGCCGCCCGGACTTCGCCCTGGTCGAGGGCCTGGGCATCACCGGCGAGCCGTCGCTGTTCGCCGACGCGCCCTCGGCGAGCTTCCCGATCCACGCCGTGGTCGGCCAGGCCTCGGCCAGCTACCTGCTGCCCTGGCTCAAGCGCGCCGGCTTCAGCGCGGTGCTGCTGGCCATCTGCGCCCTGGCCCTGGGCCTGTCGGCCTGGCAGCTGCGCCGGTTGATCGGCGAGATCAGCCAGAACGGCCGCTTCTATCGCCAGCTGTTCACCAACATCAACGACGGCGTGCTGCTGATCGGCGTGGACGGCCGGGTGCGCGCCGCCAACGAGTGCGCCGCGCGCATGTTCGGCGTCGACACGCCGGACCGCCTGGTCGGCCTGCTGCCCTCGGAACTGTCGCCGGAGCGCCAGCCGGACGGGCGCCTGTCGCTGGTCGCCAGCCGCGCCAACCTCGAGGGCCTGCTCAGCGGCGAGCTGCACGAGGTGGACAGCGAGTGGCAGTTCCTGCGCCGCGACACCTACCTGCCGTTCGACTGCGAGGCGCACGCCACGCGCTTCAGCTGGCAGCAGAACACCCTGTTGCTGCTGGTGCTGCACGACATCACCGAACGCAAGCGCTACCTCGCCGAGCAGGAGTACCTGGCCAACCACGACTCGCTCACCGGCCTGCCCAACCGCTACTGGCTCGGCCGCCACATCGAGCAGCGCATCGCCCGCGGCGACGGGCGCTTCGGCATCCTGCTGCTGGACATGAACCGCTTCAAGGAGGTCAACGACACCCTCGGCCACCAGCACGGCGACAGCGTCCTGCAGCAGGTCGGCGCGCGCCTGGGCGCCTGGCTGCGGACCCAGGAGGCGGAGATCGCCCGCCTGGGCGGCGACGAGATGGCGGTGGTCAGCTGCGCCCTGGACGACGAGGGCGGCGTGCCGGGGTTGTGCCAGGGCATCGCGCGCATCCTGCGCCAGCCGCTGTCCGCCGGCGGCATCCAGCTGGAGCTGTCGGCCAGCATCGGCGTGGCCCTCTACCCCGACCACGGCGACACCCCCGGCGACCTGCTGCGCTGCGCCGACATCGCCATGTACCAGGCCAAGCACGGCCGCCGCGACTTCCTCCTGTACCAGCGCTGCGACGACACCTACACCCCCGAGCGCCTGGCCCTGCACACCTGGCTGGGGCGGGCGATCCGCGAGGGCGGGCTGCAGCTGCACTACCAGCCCAAGGTGCGCCTGGCCGACGGCCAGGTGGTCGGCTTCGAGGCCCTGCTGCGCTGGCAGCACCCCGAGCGCGGCATGATCCCGCCCGGCGAATTCATCCCCATGGCCGAGTCCACCGAGCTGATCCACCCGCTCACCCGCTGGGTGCTGGACGAGGCCCTGCGCCAGCTGCGGGCCTGGAGCGAGCACGGCCTGGAAACCTGCATGGCGGTGAACATCAGCGCCAACAACCTGCGCAACCCGCACTTCGTCAGCGAGCTGCAGGGCCTGCTGGCGCGCCACGGCATCGCCGGCTCCATGGTCGAGCTGGAAGTCACCGAAGGCACCCTGCTGGAAGACCCGGAGCTGGCCCTGCGCAGCCTGCAGGCGATCCGCGACCTGGGGGTGACGCTGTCGATCGACGACTTCGGCACCGGCTACTCGTCCCTGGCCTACCTCAAGCGCCTGCCGGTGCAGGTGCTGAAGATCGACCGCACCTTCGTCTCCGGCATGGCCGACAACTTCTCCGACGCCATGATCGTGCAGTCGACCATCGCCCTGGGCCACAACTTCGGCATGCAGGTGGTGGCCGAGGGCGTCGAGGACGCTGCCACGGCCGCCGCCCTGGCGCGGCTGGGCTGCGACATCGCCCAGGGCTACCACTTCGGCCGCCCGATGGGCGCCGCCCAGGTGATGGACTGGCGCCTGCGGCGGCAACTGGAAGTCTTCGGCCTGGGTTGAGACCGGTCCTCGGTCCTTGCCTCGATGCAGTAGTGCGCTACCACTATTACATTTTTGTTAAAAGACCTTTGCCTATATCCGGATTCAAATAGCCCTTCGATCCGGCATCATGTCCCCACTCCGCCAGGGGAATAGAGCGGGGCGCGGAAGTACTTCCACTACAGAAACATACATTCGCTCGGCCATGACTGTTACGCATGGCTGAACATTTGTTCCTGCCTACAAGAAAAGCTGGCCATCACGCTTACCACTGGCCGGCACTCCAAGACTCAAGGGGCAACTCCATGAAGCACCTCAAACGCAGCATGCTCGTGCTCGCCGTTTCCACCGCCGCCATGCAACTGGCCCATGCCGAACCCTTCGTCAGCGACCAGGCCGACGCCAAGGGCTTCCTCGAGGACAGCCACCTCGACCTGCTGTTGCGCAACTTCTACTACGACCATGACGGCAAGAACGGCTACAGCGACCAGCGCGACTGGACCCAGGGCATCTTCGCCACCTACAGCTCCGGCTACACCCAGGGCACCGTCGGCTTCGGCGTCGACGCCTACGGCTACCTGGGCATCAAGCTCGACGGTGGCTCCGGCACCGCCGGCACCGGCAACCTGCCGGTGGACCGCCACGGCAACCCGGAAGACGACTACGGCAAGGCCGGCGGCGCGCTGAAGGTGCGCGTCTCCAAAACCGAGCTGAAATTCGGCGACATGCAGCCCACCGCCCCGGTCTTCGCCGCCGGCGGCACCCGCCTGATGCCGCAGACCGCCAAGGGCTTCGCCCTGATGAGCAGCGAGCTGCAGGGCCTGGACCTGGAAGCCGGCCACTACACCGCCGCCACCGGCCCGGTGACCACCAGCCACACCGGCGGCATCTGGGCCACCTACGCCAACGTCGAGGCCGACAGCGCCGACTTCGTCGGCGGCCGCTACGCCATCACCCCGGACCTGAGCGTGTCGCTCTACGCCGCCGAGCTGGAAGACATCTGGCGCCAGTACTACGGCAACGCCAACTACACCCTGGCGCTGGGCGGCGACCAGTCGCTGGGCTTCGACTTCAACATCTACCGCACCAACGACTACGGCCAGGCCAAGGCCGGCCGCATCGACAACACCGCCTGGTCGTTCGCCACCGCCTACTCCTTCCTCCAGGCGCACACCCTGACCCTGGCCTTCCAGAAGGTGCAGGGCGACACCCCGTTCGACTACGTGGGCTTCGGCGACAACGGCGCCGGCGGCGCCGGCGACTCCATCTTCCTGGCCAACTCGGTGCAGTACTCCGACTTCAACGGCCCGGGCGAGCGCAGCTGGCAGGCGCGCTACGACCTGGCGATGGACACCTACGGCGTACCCGGCCTGAGCTTCATGGCCCGCTACATCAACGGCACCAACATCGACGGCGAGCACATGGCCAGCGACAGCCCGTACCGCGACTACGGCTACGGCAGCGACGGCAGCCACCACGAGACCGACGTGGAAGCCAAGTACGTGGTCCAGTCCGGCCCGGCCAAGGACCTGTCCTTGCGCCTGCGCCAGGCCTTCCACCGCGGCAACGCCGACCAGGCCGAGGCCGACAACAACGAACTGCGGCTGATCGTCGACTACCCGCTGTCGATCCTCTGACGCGCCCGGTCTTCGGGAGGTTGCGCGAGCAATCGCAGCAGCTTCCCGAAAGTTCCCCGCAGATTGTTACGTATTCGCAGAAGGTGTTTCCCCTCCCAGGGAATTTATCCGACACCGCCCTGTCCGTTAACGTAGCGGACATCCGATTCGGCAGCCGCCCGGCGGCTCTCCCGGATCCTGCTCCTGACGTTGATTTAAATCGTGATTGCTCAATTCAACGTCCTTCCAGCCGCTCCGCCAGGAGCGGTTTTTTTTGCCCGAGAAGAACACCGTCCCGCTCCTGCACCACGTCATCCCCGTAGGGCGCATAACGCCTACGGCGTTATCCGCCACCATTCCCGGACACCGGCATCCCGGCCGACGGCGGATAACCGCGAACGGTTATTCGCCCTACGCCACCCCGGACACGCATCTCCTGCGGGCTTGGCCCCCTTACATCCGAAATCCCGGCCGGCTCGCTGCTTATTTGATCGCGGTCAATTGCGACTCATTTGCACCGAACTAGCTTGAGCCATGAGGGTCGGCCAATTCGAAACGCCATCGAATTGTCGATCAGCCCCTTCCGAATCGTTCGAGAGCGATCTCCGACTGTCTTCGGGAATTTTCGAGCCGCCTTTGAGGGAGGTATCGGGATGGTCGGGTTCGAAACGCTCCTCGCGCTTCTGCCGAAGGTCCGCGTGGTTCACCACATTCCCGGCCGCATACGCCTGAAGCTGGTGGACCTGGAATTGCCTTCCAGCCCCCGCCTGCCGGCGCGCGGCGTGCTGCACAAGGCCTCGGAAATCGCCGCCCGCGCGCCCGGCGTGCGCTCGCTGCGGCTCAACCCGCTGGCGCGCTCCTGCGCCGTGGAATACGACCCGCTGGTCATCCCCGAGCAGGCCTGGGCCGATCTCCTGGCCGGCCAGCGCTCGCCCGCGGCGCGCATCCTGGAAGGCATCCTGCTCGACAGCTACCGGGAGATCGTCGATGCGCAACTATGACGAGCCGATCCTGCGCGGGCGCCAACTGCAGCCCGCCGCGCCCTTCCCGCTGCTGCACCAGGCGGTGCGCATCGCCCTGTACGACGAATACGCCGCGCGCAGTTTCTACGCCCGGGTGGTGGAGGCCTTCGGCGAGCGGCCGCCGTTTCCCGACGTGCTGCGGGACCAGGAGCGGCACATCCAGGCGCTGTCGGCCCTGGCCGCGCGCTTCGGCATCCCCCGGCCGCTGGACCCCTTCCCGGCGGAGACCGCCATCGAGCCGACCTGGCTGGCCAACTGTATGCGCGCGGTGATGGGCGAGAGCGCCAACGTCCGCCTCTACGACTACCTGCTGGCCCACGTGCGCCAGCCCGAGGTGCGCCGGGTGTTCCTCGACCTGCAGGCCACCGCCTCCGCCAACCACCTGGCGGCGTTCCGCGAGGCGGCCATCGACGCCTTCGACCAGGAGCGCTACCACGCCGGCAAGGGCGTTCCGCCACAGGAGGCCTACGCCAGCCATGGCCCGATTTCCGATTTCACCGAATACCTGATTGCCCACCTCAGCGGCCAGGGTGGCCTGCTGGGCCTGGCCGGGCCGCTGCTGCGGCGGGTCAACCCGGTGTTGCTAGCCGGCGTGGCCGTCGGCGGTGGCGGGGTCTACCTGTGGAAACACAAGCGCGCACGTCCTGCACGCCCTGCACATCCTGAAGAGGAGAACTGACCATGCAGCCACTGATTTCCTTTGCGGCCGGGGTAGTGGCCGGGGCCGTCGCCCTGCGCCTGATCCGCCGTGGCAAGGCGACGAAAGCCGCCGAAGAGCCACCGGCAGCCGAACCTGCGCCGGCGCCCGTCGTGGTGCCCAAGGCAGCGCGCCGGCCTGCCGCGAACAAGGCCGCCGCGGCGAAGAAAACCC
>NZ_QGSL01000088.1:568781-591051 GCF_003176655.1 Pseudomonas sp. RW407
GGGTCGAATCCCGCGCGGGTCCCTGCAAGATCGGTGAAACGGCGTACAACCGCGAACGGTTGTACGCCCTACGTCTCCGGCGCCACTGCGATGCGCGCTTCGCCGCGGCGGATCCACTCGGCGTAGCGCGCCGGGATGTGCCCGTGCACCGCGCCGGCGGTCACCGTGGCGGCGTAGTCGCAGATCGCCTGCTCGCCCTCCCCGCCGCGGCGGTAGAGGGTCCAGCGCACCCGGGTACCCTCGGCCAGGGTGCAGGGCACTTCGAAACGTGGCGAGCCTTCGGCGTAGCCGACGTGGAAGTCGTCCGGCATGGGCCCGCCGGGGAAGCCGGCGGCGCCCAGGAAGCCGAACATCGAATCGTGCTGCAGCAGGCTGCGCCGCGCGTAGGGCCAGACGTAGCGGCGCAGGAAGTGCTGGTCGGCGAAATGCCGCGAGGCCAGCGGCTCGGCGAAGAACGGCCGGAGCAGCTCCACCAGCGGCGGCAGCGCCCCGCCCACCGCGCCCCACAGGCCGGCCAGGAGCAGCTCGGTGTGGGTGCCGTTGTCGCGCAGGGCATGGAAGCGCCTGTCGCTGGCCAGCCATTCGGCCACCGCCTCGGCCTCGCGTTCGCTGATCACCGAGTCGGCGTCGCGGAACAGGATGCGCTGGGCCTGCGTATCGTCCAGCGCCAGGAAACGCCACATGGGCCCCGGCCACTGGCGCACGGCCTCGTCGACCAGCACCACTTCGCCACCGTTGTCGCGCAGGCGGCGGACGATGGCCTCGGGCACGCTGTCGTCGATGTAGAAGCGGCAGGTCCAGTGCGGGTAGATGCGCGGCTGCTCCAGCACGTTGAGCACCGCCGTCTCGCAGTACTTGGCGCTGGCGCCGAACAGCGAGAAGGCGATCAGGTTGCGCCCGCGGGTGGCGGCGCTGGGTGGTGGCGGCAGCGGCGGCAGGGCGTGGGCCAGCGGCGGCTCGACGCCGAACTGGCGGTCGCGCAGGGTCAGCGCGTGCAGGCCGTGCTGACGCACCTGGTCCCACTGGCGCAGCGCGCAGTGGGCGTGGGACAGGGCGTCGAACAGCGCCAGGCCGGTGCCGCCGGCGGCCAGGGCGCGGCCGGCGTGCTCGACGGCCTGCTGCCAGCGCTCCAGCTTGATGCAGTTGACCGCCGCGTCGGTCCAGGCCACCGCCAGCTGCGGCCAGCGCCGGGCGGTCTGCAGGCACAGTTGCAGGGCCTCCTCATGCCGGCCCTGGGCGTAGAGCGCGCTTGCGCGCCTGCCGGCGGCCTCCACCTCGCGGCGCTCGCGGTAGCTGGGGGTGCGTTGCTTGGCCATGGCGCCTCCTCAGCGTTCGCGCAGCGCTTCGCGGGCGCGGTTGAGCGGCTTGGTCAGGTAGTCCCAGACGGTCTTGCTGCCGGTGTGCACGTCCACCGTGGCGACCATGCCGGGGAAGATCGGGAAGCTCTTGCCTTCCTTGTTCTGCAGCGAGTCGGTCTGGGTGCGTACGAACACGCGGTAGTAGTACTGGTCGCGGCGCACCTCGTCCTGGATGGTGTCCGGCGAGATGTGCGTCACCTTGCCGTCCAGGCCGCCGTAGATGGCGTAGTCGTAGGCGCTGATCTTCACCGTGGCCGGCTGGCCGGGGTGGATGAAGGCCACGTCGCGCGGCGAGATGCGCGCCTCCACCAGCAACTGGTCCTCCACCGGCACTATGACCATGAAGCGGCCGTTGGGCGGGATGACGCCGCCGACGGTGTTCACCTCGATGTCCTTGACGATGCCGCGCACCGGCGAGACCACGGTCAGGCGCGACAGCGAGTCGGCGCGGCCGCGGGTCACCGACTGCTGCGCCTCCACCTCGCCATTGGCCTTGGCCAGTTCCTCGCGGGCCTTGACGTAGTACTGGTTGCGCGTCTCGGTGGCCTTGAGCTCCAGCTCGTTGGCCTGGCGCTTCAGGCGCAGCACCTCGACGTTGCTCGCCGCGCCGATCTCGGCCAGGCGCGTGGTCAGCTTCAGTTCCTTGCGGACCAGCGCCAGGGCCTCGTTGATGCCCTGCAGGCTCTTCTGCAGGCTGTCGCGCCGCGACTTGTACAGGGCGGTCTCGGACCTCACCAGGTCCGGCTCCTCCAGCACTTCCGGGGGGAACACCAGTTCGCCGCCGTCCACCTCGGCGCGCAGGCGCGCGGCCATGGCCAGGGCGGCGCGCAGGCGCGAGGCGCTCTCGCCCACCGAGGACTCGGTCTTGGTGCGGTCGAGCTGGGCCAGCACCTGGCCGGCGTCGACGCGGTCGCCCTCCTTGACCCGCAGTTCGGCGAGGATGCCGCCCTCCAGGGACTGCACCACCTGCTCGCGGGAGCTGGGGATCACCTTGCCGGTGCCGGTGGAGACTTCGTCGAGCTCGAACAGGTAGGCCCAGGCGAACAGCAGCAGCATGCCGCCTAGCACGCACCAGACCAGCCAGGCGGCGCGGGGCGCGCGCTCCTTCGCCTGGAAATAGGGGGCCAGGGGCGCGGCCCCGGGCGCTTGAATCGAATTGGCTTGCATGGTCACTCCCGACACGGGCCAGGGCCCGCGTCCTCTGCGAATTGCGTGGGCGGCCTCAGGCCACCGCCGGGGCCTTCTCGCCGGGTTTGGCCGGCGGCGGGCCGGCGAGCTTGGCCAGCACCGCCTGCTTGGTGTCGTCGAGCACGACGCGGCCGTTGTCCACGACGATGATGCGGTCGACCCACTTGAGCACCGCCGGGCGGTGGGTCGCCACCACCAGGGTGCGCGACTTCAGCCAGGGCTCCAGGTGGCGGATCAGGGCCTGCTCGCCCACCTCGTCGAGCCAGGCGGTGGGCTCGTCGAGCAGCAGCACGCGCGGCTGGCGCAGCAGCGTGCGGGCCAGCAGCAGGCTCTGGCGCTGGCCGCCGGAGAGGCCGCGGCCGCCCTCCTGGACCATGTGCTCCAGGCCGTCGGGCAGGGCCTGCACCAGGCCCAGGGCGCCGCTCAGGCGCAGGGCCTCGAGCAGCTCCTCGTCGCTGGCGTTGGGCCGGCCCATGCTCAGGTTCTCGCGCAGGGTGCCGAAGAACAGGTTGGCCTGCTGGCTGAGAAAGGCCACGTCGCGGCGCACGTCGTAGGGGTCGATCAGTTCCAGGCGCAGCGAGTCGAGCAGCAGGCTGCCCTCCTGCGGCCGGTACATGCCGGCCAGCAGTTGCAGCAGGCTGGACTTGCCGGCGCCGTTGCGGCCGAGGATGGCGACCTTCTCGCCGGCGGCGATGCGCAGCTGGGCCACCTCGATGGCCGGGCGCTTGTCGTCCTGGCCGTAGCGGAAGCGCACGCCTTCGAGCTGGTAGTCGCCGTGCAGCACCGGACGGTGCAGGCGCTTGCCGCCCTCGGCGCTTTCCACCGGGCGCTTCATCAGTTCTTCCAGGCCCTCGCGGGCGACCTTGGCCTGCTGCCAGCGCGACATGATCCCGGAGATCTGCGCCAGGGGCGCGATCATCCGCGAGGACAGGATGGACATGCCGATCAGCGCGCCGGTGGTCATGTCGCCGCTCATCACCTGGAAGCAGCCGACCAGCACCACCAGCACGTACACCAGGGTCTGCACTTCCTGGGTCCAGGCCATGAGCGCGCCGGTGATGAAGCGCTGGCGCATGCTGACGGTGGCCGAGACCTCGTTGAGGTGGTTCCACTGGTTCTGGAAGCGCTGCTCGGCGCGCAGTTGCTTGACGTCCTCGATGCCCTGCACCGCCTCCACCAGCATGGCGTTGCGGATCGCCGACTCGCGCATGCCCTCCTTGGACAACCGCCCCAGCGGCTTCTGCGCCAGCAGGCCGGGGATCAGCAGCAGCGGCAGCACCGCCAGCGGCACCAGGGCCATGCTCCCGCCCACCGACCAGAGCACCACCAGGAACAGGAAGAAGAACGGCAGGTCGGCCAGCGCGCCCAGGGTGGTCGAGGTGATCAGCTCGCGCACCTGCTCCATCTCGCGGATCTGCGAGATGAACGAGCCGGTGGACTTGGAGATGGCCTCGTTGCGCAGGCGCAGGGCGTGGCCGAAGACGCGGTCGGAGATGCGCAGGTCGGCGCGCTTGCCGATCAGGTCGGAGATGTGGGTGCGCGCCAGGCGCATGCCGAAGCCGATGAGCACCGCCAGCATCACCCCGCCGAACAGCACCCACAGGGTCGGCTCGGATTGCGCCGGCACCACGCGGTCGTAGACCTGCATGGAGAACAGCATGGAAGCCAGGGCCAGCACGTTGGCCACCAGCGAGGCGAGCATCACGTCGCCGTAGCGCCGCCAGTCGCGCAGCACCAGGCTCCAGAACCAGTTGGGCTGGTAGGGCTTGATGTAGTCGTCGACGCGCACGTCCGCCACCGCCACCTCGGGGCGCAGGCGGTACACCCGCTGCACCCGCTCGGCCACTTCGGCGGCCGGCAGCGCCTGCAGCACGCCCTGCTCGCCGCTCAGGCGCACACCGACGCCACCGTTGCCGTCGACGCTTTCGATCAGCCCCACCTGGCCGCCGGAGAACTGCGCCAGCACCGGCAGCCGCCAGGGGTCGAGCACGCCCTTGTCCAGGGCCTCGGCGCGCAGCGTCAGGCCCATGTCGCGGGCCATGTGCTGCAACTGGCCGTCCAGGTCCAGGCCGCGGTGCCATTCCAGGCCGACGCGGACGCGCTCCTCGGATACGTCCAGGCGGTAGTGCCGGGCCACCATCAGCATGGCTTCCAGCCAGGGGGCGCTGTCGGCCACCGGGCGTTGCGCTTGCGCGGTCATAGGGAATCACTCTCGAGTTGGAAGACGTCGTGCATCCGTCCGGTGGCGTTGATGAAGGCCACCTGGGCGCTCCACAGGTCATGGCGGGCGTTCACCGAATCGCTCTGCGCCTGGAAGATCTCCTGCTCGGCGTTGAGCAGGTCGAGCAGCGTGCGGGTGCCCAGCGACAGGTACTGCTCGCGGTACAGGCGCTGGGTGTCGACGATGCTCTTCTGGCGGTCGGCGAGCACCCGCAGGCGCTCGTCGAGGCCGCCCATCTGCTCCTGCAGGGCGGTCCACTGGTCGCGAGCCTCCAGTTGCCGGGTGTGTATGCGCTCTTCCGCCGCCCGCAGTGCCTGGCCGGCGCCGCGCACCCGCGCCGAGGGCGCGCCGCCGGCGAAGAGGTCGTGCTTGACGCCGAGGGTCAGGGTGTAGACGCGCTCGCCGGCCATGTCGCCGGCATTGCCGAAGTACTTGTTGACGCCGCCGTCGACGGTGAAGGTCGGCCGGGTGTTGGACCGCGCCAGGGACAGCTGGGCCTCGGCCTCCTCGCGCTCGGCCAGGGCCATGCGCACGCTCACCGGCATCTGCGGGTTCGGCTCGATCAGCCGGGCGGCCCGCTGCAGGCGTTCGGCGGGCACGCTGACGGCGGCCTCGCTCACCTCGCGGCCGATCATGGTGCGCAGCTTGCTCTTCTGCTGCTGCAGCTGGGTCTGGATGGCCAGCAGCGAGGCCTCGGCCGCCTCCACCCGCGACTGCGCCTGGATCAGGTCGGCCTGGGTGCTGGCGCCCTCGTCGGCGCGCTGCCGGGCCAGTTGCCGCAGGCGCTGCAGGCTGTCCACCAGGGTCCGGGCGCTGTCGCGCAGGGCGCGGTAGCGGGCGACCTCGATCAGCGCCTGGGCCGATTGCCGGGCGACCTCGTCCACCTCGCTCATCAGCTGGAAGCGCTGCACGCGCACGCCGGCCTCGGCGCCCTTGACCGCGTTGGCCACCTTGCCGAAGTCGTAGATCATCTGCGAGGCGGACAGCGACAGGTTCTGCCCGCTGCCGTAGGCGCCCTGCCTGCCGGTGTTGAGGCCGGTCTGGATGGTCGGCAGGTAGCCGGCCCTGGCCACGTTGATCGCTTCGCGTTGCTGGTCCAGCTGGGCGGCGGCATCGCGGATCGACGGGTAGGTTTCCACCGCCAGGCCGACCGCGCGCCACAGGTCCAGGGCACCGCCCTGCCCCGCCCCGGTATCCGCCGGCTGCCAGTCCCGGGCCAGGTGATCGACCGACAGGTCCAGCCTGGGCTGCGCACCGGCCCGCGCCACGGCCTGGCGCACCGCCGTGGCCGCGGGCGCCGCCGGCACGGGCGCGGCGGCGTCCAGCCACTGGCATTCGGGCCGGCAGACCATGCGCTTGCCGTTTTTGCCAGCAGTCTCGCCGGCAACTGCCAGAGAAGAAAATGCCAGGCAAGCCAACATTCCCCAATACAGTTTATTGAGATACATCCGAACCACCCTGAAAAACCGAGGCGGCAATACTACGGATCACCGCAAAGGCTATCTTTGAGAGAACATCCGAAAATGCCGTTTATTACTGATGCCTATCAGTCTATTACCCGACAACTCGTCCCATCAGAGGATAAATACGAACCAGCATGTAGGATTTTTCTTATACAAAAAACCAAAAATCCATCAACTCCGACCTGAACCGGCAGGATCTTCCCTAAATTCGACACAATAAAAAACCACTACCGAAGCAGTGGTTTTCGATACAACCAGCATGACTCGCACCAGCACGGCTTATTATTTTCAGTCCGCATAGATATAGCGAATTATTTTCCGCCCCATGAAGTTCGGCAAACCCGGGCAATGGAAACTGCACAAGCGAATATGCGACAGAGCCTGCCGTTTACCGGCAGGCTCCGAGACAGCTAAAGGCCACCCGATGGGCGATGGCCTCTTCTGGGGATCAACGCGGGCTCACAGAACCGCCGTTGCCGCCGCTGCCGCCGATCAGGCCGCCCAGCAGACCGCCGCCGTTGCCGACCTGCGGTGCCGGGTAATCCATGCGCCACCAACCTTCTGCGTTGCCGTTGAAGGTTTGCAGCGACATGTCCCAGCCATTCACCAGACCGTAGGTAACCGCATGAATGACGCCAAGAACGCCACCGATGACACCACCGAAGGCACCACTGGCGACACCAACGCCCAGGATGCCACCCACGGAGCCACCGGTTACCACGCCCTTGGCGACACCGGTGCTGAGGGACAGCGGGACCAGCATGATGGCCGCACCGATGCGACCGACCACGTCCTCGATGATACCCGCGCCCGCTACCATCTCGATTTCTTGCATTTTCAGTTCTTGCATTTGGATAGACTCCTTGCAGCTAACAGAATTGCCGCTTTCAAATCACGGCTCATTTTCTCGACATACCGCCACCGATATGAACAGCAATAGCAAGGCCGTCTGAAGCTTTCCAAGAATGATCCGCAACAACCAATATCCACGGCAAAAGCCCAGCCAAGGATCGTGGCTTGTTGATCAACCGGAAGTACTTCAGCCCAAGGCCATTTCAATTACCACGCGGAGACTCCGCGACAATTTCGGCGCCGGCTATTTCGCAACAAGCACAAGGCCGATGCGACAGGTAAATTCTTGTTGATCAAACTACTGATGACAACCCAAAAACACTGGAAAGTGCCATCATCAGGAATTCGCAGGATATGGCCGGCAGAATACAACCCGATAGTTTGGAATTTTCATACAAGGACTTCTCATGCGGCTCGTTTCAATAAAACTGCTGAATCCTGCACAACGCCGGAAACCGGGAAGTTTCCAACAGCAGCGAACGACAGGCAGTACCTGGAGAATGTCGGAAGCCACCACCGCCTGGTGGTGGCTGCGTTGCTTTAATCGGTCAATCAGCGCGGACCATTGCCGGTGCCACCACCGAGATAACCGTCGTAGCCCTGGCCGGTGGCCGAACCCGGCAGGCCAATGATGTCGTTCCATACATCGCCCAGCGCCTGGACCTGGGAGCCGGTCCCCTGGGCGATGCCGTTGATAAGGCCGAAGACCGCGCCCCAGATGGTGCCGAAGGCACCGACGATGATCCCGGCGGCCGGCGCCAGGATATGACCGATGCCCCCGAAGTTGTTGATGGCGATGGTGCCGCCGCGCCAGGCGGTGCCCATGGCGCCGGCGAAGATACCGAGCAGGCCGCCGCCGATGCTGTCGAGGATACCGGTGGTGGCGCCGCCGGCGATCATTTCGAGTTCCTGGCTGTTGAGTTCTTGCATGATGGACTCCTTGCAGGTTGATGGATCTGAAGTTGGTAATGCATACACCGCCCGCCAACAGCAGGCGGCGATATCAAGTGCATGAAATGCAATGACACCTGGAGTTTATTTTCATGAGTACCCACAGCGATTAATAAACCCCTGAGAACAGGCATATTAGGAAGTCAGGTGTCAGGTAAACGGCCGAACTCGGCCACTTCGTACAAGCGCCCCTCAACAGCAGCTCACCCGGTCAATGGCAGCCTGCGCCGCGGGCAGAAAAAAAGCCGCCTGGAGGATTCCAGCGCGGCTTCAGTGTCGATGTCAGCGGGGGCCGGGCCTTGCCCGCAGGCATTCAGCGCAGCGCCCAGAACCCCAGGCGACCGAGCCCGGCCGCCAATTGCAGGCGGGCGCTCTGCCAGTCGGCCAGCGCCCGGATGTGCTGTTCGCGGGCGTCGGCGTAGGCGCTGAGGGCGTTGAGCAGCTCGATCATGCTGCCGACGCCCGCCCGGTAACGCCCCTGGGTCACTTCCAGCGCCTGGCGCGATTGCGCGACCAGGGCGTCGGTACTGTTCAGGCTCTGGCTGTCCACCATCAGCCGCTGGTAACTGCCCCAGACCAGCAGCGAGACCTGTTGCTCGGTACCGGCCAGGGCCGCGCGGCTGGCCTGGACCTCGGCCTTGGCACCGCGCACCCGGTAGTTGCGCTCGAAACCTTCGAACAGCGGGATGTTCAGCTGCAGGCCGATACTCGTATCGCGCTGCCGGGTGTCACCATTGAGCGCACGCGGCAGATCATTGCGCGAGTGGCTGAGACTGCCGGTCAGCGCCAGGGTCGGCAGGCCCTCGGCGCGAACCTCGTGCACCCTCTGGCTGGCGGCCTCGACCCGGGCCTGGGCGGCGATCAGCTGCGGGTGCCGGTCGCGCGCCTGGGCCAGCAGGCGATCGATGGCACTGACGAAGGTGGTGTCGGGCATCAGCGCCAGCTCGCTGGTCAGCTGGAAGCGGCTTTCCGCCGGCAACCCCATGCGCAGCGCCAGCACCCCGAGGGCGTTGTCCAGGTTGCCGCGGGCGCGCACCAGGCGCAGCTCCGATTGCGATTGTGCGGTCTGCGCCTGCAGGCGGTCCGACAACGCCGCTGCCCCGGCCGCATATTTGGCATCGGCGGCCTGGTAGTTCTCCGCGGCCATGTCCCGCACCTGCTCCGCGGCGGCCAGCGTGTCCTGGGCGGCCAGGGCGTCGTAGTAAGTCTGCGCGGCATCGACGAAGGCACTCTGCAGCATCGCCTGGTGGCTGGCGTTGGCCGCCACCAGCAGTTGCCGGGCACTGCGCAGGGCGGCGCGGCGCCGGCCGAAATCGAACAGCACCCAGCTCAGCTCGAGGTTGGCATTGAGCGACTTCTGGCGCGCCGAGCTTTCTACGCCGTCGAAATCCAGGTAGTCGGTACGGCTACGGCCGTCACTGCTGCCGAGGCTGGCGCCCAGGCGCGGCAGGTAGGCCGACCAGGCCACGCCCAGCTGCGCGGCCTGGGCCTTGGCCTCGGCCCAGGCCTGGGCGGTCTGCGGATCATGGCAGAGAATCCGCTCTATGGCCTCGTCCAGCGCCAGCTCCTCGGTCGGCGCGTTGAACAGGCAAGCCACCCCGCCACGGTGCGACTCGGCGATGTTTTCCGCGGCCACCGAGCGCTCGGTACGGAATACATCCGGCCCGGCCAACACGGGGCTGGCGCTCAGTACCAGGCTGCACAGGAGCAGACGCTTCATAGCGGTGCGCCCTCCAGGTCGTGGCGGTTGCGTTGTTCCGCGCTCACCCGGCCAGCACCGAGCAGCACCACGCGGTCGGCCGAAGCGATGGTCTCCGGGCGGTGGGCGACCATCACCCGGGTGATGCTCAGCGAACGGATGGCTTCGTTGACGCGGCGCTCGCAGTCCACGTCCAGGTGGCTGGTGGCTTCGTCGAGGAAGAGGATCTTCGGCTGCTTGTACAGCGCCCGGGCCAGCAGCACGCGCTGTTTCTGGCCGCCGGACAGCACCGTGCCCATGTCGCCGACCAGGGTGTTGTAGCCCATGGGCGCGGCCATGATCTCGTCGTGGACCGCCGCCAGGCGCGCGCACTCCATCACCCGCTCCATGTCCAGCGCCGGGTCGAAGAAGGCGATGTTCTCCGCCAGCGAGCCGGCGAACAGGCTGTCGTCCTGCAGCACGGTGCCGACCACGCTGCGCAGGCCGTCCAGGCCGATCTGCGACAGCTCCATGCCGGCCACGCGGATCTGCCCGCCGGTGGGCGGCAGGATGCCGAGCATGACGTTGATCAGGGTGCTCTTGCCGCAACCGGACGGTCCGACGATGGCCACCGATTCACCGGCGCGGATGTTCAGGTCGATGCCGTCGAGCACATAGGGCTCGTTTTCCGAATAGCGGTAGCGCAGGTCGCGCAGTTCGATGCTGAACTCGCGCTGCTGCAGCACCTCGGGGGGCGCACCGCCACCGACCTGCTCCGGCGGCTCGAGGACGATGTCGGCCAGGCGCTCGCCCTGCAGTTGCAGCATGCGCAGCTCGAAGAACTTGTCGATCAGGCTGCCCACGCGGCCGTCGAACTGGCCCTTGTAGGACTGGAAGGCCATGAGCATGCCCACGGTGAAATGCCCATCCATCACCATGCTCGCCCCCAGGTACATCACCAGCAGGTTCTCGATGCCGAACAGCAGGCCATTGACCTGGCTGTAGAACAGCCCCAGCTTCTGCGTGCGCAGGCTGGCGTTGATCTGCTCCACCAGCAGGCTCAGCCAGGTGGCGCGGCGCTCGTCCTGGCGCTGGAACAGCTTCAGCGGACGGACCCCGCGGATGGTCTCGAGGAAGTGCGTCTGCTGCCGCGCGGCATGGATGATCTCGTCCTCGGTGGCATTGCGCAGCGGTTGATACCAGGCCCAGCGCACCAGCGCGTAGAGGGTCATGCAGACGATGGCGATGCAGGCCAGCATCGGGCTGTAGACGAACATCATGGCCAGGGTGGCGACGGTCATCAGGCCATCGAGCACCGCCACCAGGAAGGCCGAGGTCAGGGTGCCCTGGATGCTGTCGACGGCGCCGAAGCGCGAGACGATGTCGCCCAGGTGACGCTTCTCGAAATACTGCGTGGGCAGGTTGAGCAGGTGGGTGAAGACGTTGGCCCGCCACTGCACGTTGAGCAGCGTGCCCATGTGCATGCCCACCCACTGGCGCACCGCGCTGATGGCCTGCTGCATCAGCATCATCAGGCCGAAGCCGATCAGCAGCGTGGTGAGCAGGTCACGGTCGTTGCTGGGGATGACGTTGTCGATGGTCCACTGCATGAAGAACGGGCTGACCAGGGCGAATACCTCCAGGGCCAGCGACAGCAGCAGCACCTGGCCCAGGGAACGGTACAGGCCACTGACCTTGCCGAGCATGCCGAGCAGACGCAGGCTCGGCTTGGCCTCCTTCTTCTGGAAGTCGGTGTCCGGCCACAGCTCCAGGGCCACCCCGGTGAAGGAGCGCGACAGCGCCGCAAGATCCAGCTTGCGGATGCCGTGGGCCGGGTCGTGGATCACCGCGCCGCGCCGGCTCACCGACTTGAGCACGACGAAGTGCTTGAAGTCCCAGTGCAGGATGCAGGGCGTGCGCAGCTTGGGCAGATCATTCAGGCCCAGCTTCAGCGGGCGCGTGGCCATGCCCAACTGCTGCGCCGCCTGGATCAGTTGCTTGAGGGTGATGCCCTTGAGCGAGACGTTGAAGCGCTGGCGCATCTCGCGCAGGTCGTTGTGGCAGCCGTGGTAGCCGGCGACCATGGCCAGGCAGGCGATGCCGCACTCGGCGGCCTCGGTCTGCTGGATGATGGGCAGGCGCCGGCCGAAGCGCAGCGCCAGGGAGTCGAAGATAGCCATGCGGCACGTTCCTCAGAGTTTGCCGGTCAGGCTGTAGAGGGGTTCGAGGACCCATTCGTAGAGTTTTCGGGTTTCCTGCAGCAGGTCGGCTTCCAGCAGCATGCCGCTCTGCAGCGGGCGCGGCTGGCCGTAGGCTTTCACCTGCTGCTCGTCCAGCTGCACGCGGATGCGGTAGTACTGCTCGCCGCTCTGGCCCACGCCCGGCACGCTGCCGGCCATGGCCGCCAGCTCGTTGTACGGCAGCGAGGTGCGCGAGATGGACAGCACCTTGCCGCGGTACTGGCCGAACTTCTGGTACGGGTAGGCCTGGTAGCGGATCAGCGCCGGGCCGCCGACCTTGATGAAGCCCACCGCGCGGCTCGGCGCGTAGAGTTCGGCGACCAGCTCGGCGTTCTCCGGGACGATGCTCAGCAGCGGCCGCGAGGGGTCGACCAGTTGGCCGACCTCGGCCAGCACCGCGGTGGCGATGCCCGCCTCCGGCGCCACGATGCGCAGGGTGCGCTTGGCCTCGCTCTCGCCCAGCTGCTGGTGCACGCCGTTGAGCTGGCGCTGCAGTTCGGCGCGCTGGTTGGCATGGCGCGCGTCGAGCCCGTCGAGGCCGGCCTGCTGCTCACGCAACTGCTGTTGCAGCGCCATGCGCTCGCGCTCCAGGCGCTGCAGGGTCTGGCGCTGGCCGAGCTGGTCGGCCTGGCGCTGCTGGAACTGGTCCATGGAGATGTAGCCTTTCTCCATCAGCCCGCGGTAGCGTCCTTCGGCGTCGCCGGCGATGGCCACCAGTTGGCGCTGGCTGTGCAACTGGGCGGCCTGGGTGGCCAGTTCGTCGCGCAGGCTGACGACCTTGGCCTGCAGGCTGCGGCGCTCGTCGGCCTGCAGCCGCTGCAGCTTCTCCAGTTGCTGCTCCAGGGACTCGCGGCTGGCCTCCAGCCGGTGGCTGATGCCGGCCTGCACCGCCTGGTCCTGGCCGCTGTAGCGCTCGCTGGAAAGGCGCAGCAGAGTCTGGCCGCGCTCGACCTTCTGCCCTTCGCGCACGGATTTCTCGATGATCACGCCCATCTGCGGCGCGTGCACCTTGGCCTGGCCGTTGACCGGCAGCAGTTGCCCGACCACGGTGCTGCGCTTGGTGTAGCTGCCCCAGATGAAGAAGCCCATCACCAGCAGGGCGAACAGGGTGGCCAGGGCGGTGAGCACGCTGAAGGACAGCGGCCGTATCAGGATGATCGAGCCCAGCCATTGGGCGCTCTGCCCTTGCAGGGCCTCGGTGCGGAACAGCGGTGTTTCGGTACTCAAGGTAGGGACCACTTGTGTTGTCTTGGGGCGGACGGTCTTTCTACAGGGCGGAGCGCGGGTGGAAATACCGGGGATGTCCGATTCAGGAGCAGTAAAAAGACCTACATCGGCCAGATTTTTCTGAATGTCGACGAAAGACGCCGTGCCTGTTCCGAAGCTCGCGAACAAGCGTGCCCCTGCGAAAAAAAGCGGCGCCATCAAGGGGGAGAAAACCGGCGCCGCCAGAACGGATGAGTGCCCCGGCGCATGGGCGCCGGGGCGGTTCGGGGCCTCAGACCATGATCTGGTGGTTCTGGATCAGGGTCAGCAGGTCGGTACGGATACCCATCAGGTGGACCAGGTCGGTGGAGCCGACCTGGCTACCGATGCCGTCGCGGTCGACGCTGAGGATGGTGTTGTTGCCCTCGACGCGGGTCGACAGGTAGTCCAGCAGGCCCTGGGACGAGGCATCCAGCTGCAGCACGCCCTCATCCTTGACCAGGCTGACCGGGCCGCCGTAGCCGAGCATGCCGCGCAGGTCGACGATGTCGGCGTTGCTGTTGTTCAGCACGTTGCCCAGGCCGAAGCCGAACACCACGTCATGGCCGTTGCCGCCATCGGCGGAGATGTCCCAGCCGCTGGACGGACGGTAGACCAGGGTGTCGTTGCCACCGCCGAAGAGGTAGAAGACGTCGTCGCCGCCACGGCCTTCGAAGCGGTTGCTGGCCGCGTTGTCCATGAAGGCGTCGGCATGGGCGCTGCCCTTCAGGCCTTCGATGTTGAGCAGGGTGTCGTTGCCCATGCCCACCGACTGACCGCTCTGCAGGTTGACCTGCACGCCCTGCTGGGCGTGCTGGTAGTCGACCACGTCCATGCCCTGGGTGGCGCTCCAGACCTTACTGCCGTCGGTGAGGTAGTTCCAGCCGCCACCGCCATTGATGACATCGTTGCCTTCGGTGGCGGTGAAGCTGTCGTTGTAGCCGCTGCCCACGGTGCCGGCGCCCTGGCTGTCGAAGCTCACGGTCGGCTTGCCGGCGGTAAGCACGTAGGCGTGATCGGTGGCGCCGGCGACCAGGTTGCCCCAGGTCGGGTCGGTCAGGCCGAGGTCTTCCTCGAACCTGCCCGGCACGGCCAGGCCGGTGATCTTCGCGGCCAGCAGCTTGGCGCTGTAGACCTCGCTGGAGTCGAGCCCGTAGAAGTAGACCAGGCCGGAGCTGTCGTTGGTGACGCCGGACTGCGGGTTGATGACCTGCGTGGCGACCAGGCGGCCGGCCGAGTCGAACAGTTGCACGGTGTTGCCGTAGTAGCTGTTCAGGCCGTTCTTGTCGAGGATGCGCAGGATCAGGCTGGTGCCCTCGGCCACGTGGTTCTCGTTGCGGATCAGTACCGTGGGCGCCGAGTCGGTGATCATGCCCAGGTGCTTCTCGCCGGAGGTGCGGTACAGCAGCAGGTCGACGGCGCCGTCGAAGTCATAATCCACCGCCACGGCACCGGTGACGTTGCCGTAGGCCTCGTTGGCCAGCAGCTTGCCGGTGTTCATCCAGTCGCCATTGCCCTGGTTGAGGAACAGCACCGGAGACATGGGGGCGTTGGAGGCGGACTTCACGGCGTTCTGCCGCGGCGCCTCGATGACGTCCATCCTGCCATCGTGGTTCCAGTCCACGGCGAAGGAAACGCCGCCGTCGAAATGCACCAGTTGGCCGTCCTGGTTCTGGCCGAGGAAGTCGTTGAAGAACAGCGGATTTTCGTTGTCGATCCCCAGCCACTTGCCGTTGGCATCATTGCCCTTGTTCAGGTAGATGCGGCTGTCGTCGGCGTTGCCCTTTTTGCCGGTGGAGGATTGGCTGCCGCGGGCCAGGAACAGGTCCAGGTCGCCGTCGCCGTCGAAGTCGGCCCAGGTCATGGCGGTGGACAGGTTGCTGTGCTCCGTGCGGCTGGCGCTGTCGCTGCGGAACATATTGCCGAACGTCTGCTCCCTGCCGAAGGAACCATCATCCTGGGTCAGCAGCACGGCGAGGGCGGTATTGCCGTACTGGTCGTTGTGCCCTGCCAGGTCCACGGTGCCGTTGTTGTCCAAGTCGACGCCGCTGATCTCGGAGCCCCACCAGGTGTTGTTCTTCTTCTCCCCTTTCAGTACGCCGTTCTCGTTGCGGAGGAGGTTGAAGCCCCACTTGCCGATGCTGTTGTCGACCACGATGAAGTCGGTATAGCCGTCGCCGTTGCCGTCCCAGGCGATGACGCCGCCGATGTTCAGCGAGCTCGGGTTGTTCGCCCAGCCGGCGGTGTAGGTACCGTCGGCCTTCGCGGTCCATACCGGCAGGTTCGCGGAGTTGCCGCTGACGTGGCCGATCACGTCCATCAGGCCATCGCGGTTGTAGTCGGCGAAAGTGGCCCTGGAGATCATGTTGCCGTGGCCGTCGGCGGTGACCTTGCTCGGCTCGCTCAGGTAGCTGGCGCGGTAGTTTTCACGGTCGTAGCCGCTGTAGACGTGGCCGGCGTTCTTGTAGGTGTCGGAGCTCAGCGCATAGCCGGTGCTCTGGAAGAACGACCAGGTGCCATCGGCGCTCATGGTCATGGCCGCGGCATTGGAGCCGCGCTCGGACTGGACCGCGCCACCCCAATTGGTTTGCTGGACGCTGGCGCCCACCTCGTTGACCGGACGGTGGGCGTCGGTCAGCACTTGCGGGCCGAAGCCGGAGTTGTTGCCGGCCACGTCCCAGGTGACGAAGCCCAGCTGCTGCTGGCCATCGGCGAGGATGGCATCGAAGCTCCAGCGGCCGTCGTTGCCGGCCACCGCATGGCCGACGATCTTGTCCAGGCCTTCCTGGTAGCGGCCGTCGCGGTTGACGTCCTGGACCAGGGCCACGGTGGCGCCGGCTTCGGCCAGGCCATACTGGGAGCTGGAATAGTAGGCGCGCTCGCCACTGGAGGTCAGCGAGGCGATCTGCGGGGCGAAGGCGAAGGGCACCGGCGAGTCGAGGTCGACGATGAGCGTGCGCTCGCCGAGGCCAAGGGTGCTGCCGCTGTTGTCGGCCACGCGCAGTTCGACGTCCAGGCGCTGGCTGGCCAGCAGCGGGTCGCTGGTGTAGCTCCACAGCTGGCCGCCGTTGGACATGATGGTCTGCCAGGTCTTGCCGCCGTCCAGGGACAGTTGCAGGTGCTGGCCGATCTGCAGGGCCGCGCTCAGCTTGCCGGACAGGGTGACGCTGTTGTCGCGGGTGATGAAGTCGTTGTTCTGAGCGGTCTGCGCATTGCTGTACTGGCCGGCGATCTCCACCGCGGTGTCGGTGCCCAGATCGATGGTGGTGTGCATTTCCGGCAGCGGCACGCCGGCGTCGAATACCACCTCCTGGGCCGCGTAGGCGCTGGCCACCGGCTTGCCCTGGGCGTCGACCACGCGCACTTCGTAGCGAACCTGGGTGCCGAGGTTGTGCACGCTGGGATCGATGTAGATCCAGTCGGTGCCGAAGGCCTGCACGACCTTCCAGGTCTGGCCGCCGTCGACGCTGACCTGCAGCTTGGCGCCGGCCGGCAGCTCCTCGCTGAGGGTGCCCATCAGGGTGATCTTCGAGGCGCTGGTGATGAAGTCGCCTTCAACGCCGGTGTCCGGGGTGATGCCGGTGATGTACACCTTGATGCCTTCCAGCGGCGGCGGGGCCACTTCGCGGCTGATGGTGATCTGCTGGGCGGTCATCGCGCCCTCGTTGCCGGCGGCGTCGATGCTGCGCATCAGGTAGGTGTAGTTGCCGTTCTGCAGCTCGCGCACGTCCTGGTATTGCCAGTAGGTGCCGCCGACGGTGTCGACGTCCTGCCAGGTGACGCCGGTGTCCAGGCTGATCTGCAGCTTCTCGTTGGCGGCCAGCGGTACGTTCAGGGTGCCGTAGAGCAACGGCGAGGTGTCGGCGGTCACCAGCGGCTGTTCCGGACTGGCTTCGGCGACATTGCTGATCGTGGCCTGGGCCGATGGCGGGGTGCGGTCGAGGATGTAGGTGAAGGGCGAGCTGTAGCCGCTCTCCAGGCCATTGTCCTTGTCGGTGGCGGTGGCGCGCAGCACCTGCATACCCTCGTCCAGCAACGGCTCGCTCGGGGTGAAGCGCCAGGAACCGTTGCCCTGGACAGTGGTGCTGCCGAGCAGGCGGTCGCCATGGTAGACCTTGATCGTGTCGCCCGGCGCGGCACCGTTGCCGACGATGGATGGGGTAGTGTCGTCGGTGTAGCCGTTGAGCTGGACCATGCCCTGGTACTCGGGCCTTCCGGTGTCATCGAGGATGTACTGGATGTTCGGAGCGGGCGGCGCCACGGGAATGACGGGTTCGTCCTGAGACACGGCGTAGGCCGCGACATCCCGGAACGGGTTCTTGCTGACGGTCATGTACTACTCCTGAAGTTTTCTGTTGGCATGCGCCTGCCCGTATGCCCTGGGGCCAACCGGTTCGCAGGCGTGCGGCGATGTTAGAAAGCCATCCCAACGATGTATCTAAGGCGTGCCCTAAAGTCCGCCGACGTCCGTCGGCGCGCTGCATGGCACACAAAAAAGGCGGCATGGGCCAGGGCCCATGCCGCCTGGGTAGGAACCCCGGACCGACGCCAGGCGTCGGCCGGGGCCGGGTCGGTCAGACCAGGTGCTGCTGTTGCAGCGCCAGCAGGTCCTGCTTCACCAGCGAGTTGTCGAAGACTACCGGCTCGGCCACGGGCGCCGCCTGCGCCGCGGCTGCGCTCAGCAGCTCGGGCGCGGCGGGCTCGGCCACCGGCTCCCGGGCCTGCAGCAGGTCCGCCAGCGACAACGGCTTCGCCTCGGCGCGGGCTTCCTGCCCCGACGCCAGGGCGCCGAGCAGCCCCGCCACCAGTCCATCGCCGGCCTCGTAAGGCTCGGCCAGCACCTGCGGCTGCAGTACGCTGTCCTCCAGGAAGATGGTGTAAGGCCCGGACGACGGCAGATCCTCGGCGCCAACCACCAGGTCCACCGAACCATCGTCTTTGGCCAGGTGGGCCAGTTCACCGGTGGAGAAGGTCCAGTAGCCATCCGCGTCCACCACATGGGAACCCACCGCCACGCCGTTGGCGTAGAGCGTCACCAGGTTGCCCGGGGCACAGGAAACCTTGACCGTCAGATTGGTATCCTCGGTGAAGTCCTCCTTCTGCAGGAACACGCCCGCGACGTCGTCATACACATTGATGATCGACGGGTAGGGCGACGCTTGAATGGCCACCGTG
Organism: Pseudomonas sp. RW407; assembly: GCF_003176655.1. Taxonomy (NCBI): domain Bacteria; kingdom Pseudomonadati; phylum Pseudomonadota; class Gammaproteobacteria; order Pseudomonadales; family Pseudomonadaceae; genus Pseudomonas; species Pseudomonas sp. RW407. The sequence continues at coordinate 587,153 of NZ_QGSL01000088.1, forward strand.
AAGTCCCAGGCGTCGCTGAGCGGTCCCATGTTGCCAGCCTCATCCACGGCACAGGCCTGGAAGCTGTGGCTTCCGGTCGACAGCTGCAGGTAGGGCTCGAAGGCCCACTCCAGAGTGAGCTGGTTGACCGTGGCCGAGCCGAGGAAGGTGCCATTGTCGTAGACGTACACGTACTTCACGCCGAAGGTGTCCACCTGGCCGTAGAAGTTCGGCCAGGGGTCGTCGGTCTTGCCGCCGTTCGGCACATCGCCCCAGTCCGTCTCCGGATTCTGTCCGATCATGTCGTACAGCCCGAGGTTGGTGACCCGGCCCGGTGCGGTGATATCCACGGTGAAGTTCCAGCCAACGCTGCGCGCACCTTCGTTGCCGGCCTCGTCCACGGCCGCGGCACTGAAGCGGTGCACGCCTTCGTACAGCGCCTCGTCCGGGGTGAAGCTCCAGTTGCCCTCGGCGTCCACGGCGACGCTGGCGATCAGCAGGCTGCCGTCGTAGATGTTCACCCACTGGGCGCCACTGGCCTGGCCGCTGAAGGTCGGCGTGGCGTCGTTGGTCAGGCCGCTCTGGGCAATGGTGCCGGTGATCAGCGGCTCGTCGTCGACCAGGTCCAGGCCGCTGACGGCGCCGGGCACCTCGGTGTCGACGGTGAAGCCCCATTCGAGGCTTGCGCTCGGCGTACCGCTGGCGGTTTCGGCCACCAGGCGCAGGCTGTGCTCGCCGTCGGTCAGCTCCGGCAGTTCGAACTGCCAGTTGCCGTCGCCATCGACCAGCGCGCTGCCCAGCAGGACCTCGCCGTCATGGATGAGCACCCGCACCGCGCCATTGCCGGCCGTGCCGGACAGCATCGGTTGCGCGTCGTTGGTCAACCCGCCCTGGGCGATCTCGCCCACGATGCCTTCGACATCGTCGTACACCGAGTCGAGGGTAAGGGTCGGTACCTGGGCCTGCACCGTGAAGTCCAGCGACTCGTTGGGTTCACTGGCATTGCCGGCCGGATCGGTGATGACCACGCTGATGCTGTGGTCGCCCTCTTCCAGCGGCTGTTCCGGGGTGAACTCCCAGTGGCCGTTCTCGTCGATGACGACAGTACCGATCACCTCACCCTTGTCGAGGATGCTGACGGTGTCGCCCGGCTCGCCCGAGCCGCTGAGGGTCGGCTGGGTTTCGTCGGTCACGCTGCCCGGCTCGATCGGGCCGGTGATGGCGCCGGTGTTGTCCTCGGCGGTCACTACTTCCGGCTGTTCCGGGGCGGTGGTGTCGAGGATGACGGCGACCGGGGCGGTCTCGTCGCTGTGACGGCCAGCCTCGTCCTGCGCCTTGGCGGTGATGACCTTCTCGCCATCGCCGGCCAGCGGCAGTTCGGTGCTCCAGTTGCCGCTTTCGTCGGCGACCACGCTGGCAGCCAGCTCGCCGTTGACGTACAGCAGCACGAGGTTGCCGGCATCGGCGGTGCCCTTGAGCGACAGGCTGGTGTCGTCGGTGACGTCGCCGTCGTTGAGCAGGCCGCTGACCGAGCCGTGGTCATCGAGGATTTCACTGATGACCGGCAGTTGCGGCAGCGGGGTTTCCTCGCCCACCACGGTGAAGTCGATGCTTTCGCTGGCTTCGCCCACCTGGCCGATATCATTCACCGGACGGGCGGAGATGCTGTGCTCGCCGGAAGCCAGCTCAGGTGCCTGGAAGCTCCAGTTGCCTTCGCCGTCCACCTGGGCGGTGCCCAGCAGGGTCTCACCGTCGTAGATTTCCACGTACTGGGCTTCGCCTTCGACATGGCCCTGTACGAGCGGCGCAGCGTCGTCGGTGGAACCACCGTTGGCGATCATCCCTGTGACCGGGTCGATGTCGTCGATCAGCGCGATGCGGTCGATGACCATCGGCGCCACGCTGGTGTCGACGCTGAAGTCCAGCGATTCGCTGGGCTCGCTGGCGTTGCCGGCCGGATCGGTGATGACCACGCTGATGCTGTGGTCGCCCTCTTCCAGCGGCGGCTCGGGGGTGAATTCCCAATGGCCGTTCTCGTCGATGATGGCGGTGCCGATCTCTTCACCGTTGTCGAGGATGCTGACAGTATCGCCCGGCTCGCCCGAGCCACTGAGGGTCGGCTGGGTTTCGTCGGTCACGCCGCCCGCTTCGATCGGCCCGGTGATGGCGCCAGCGTTGTCCTCGGCGCTGACCACGTCCGGTTGTTCCGGGGCGGTGGTGTCGAGGATGACGGCGACCGGGGCGGTCTCGTCGCTGTGACGGCCAGCCTCGTCCTGCGCCTTGGCGGTGATGGCCTTCTCGCCATCGCCGGCCAGCGGCAGGTCGGTGCTCCAGTTGCCGTTTTCGTCGGCAATGACGCTGGCAGCCAGTTCGCCGTTGACGTACAGCAGCACGAGATTGCCGGCTTCGGCGGTACCACTGACGCTCAGGCTGGTGTCATCGGTGACGTCGCCGTCGTTCAGCGGGCCGGTGACCGAGCCCTCGCCATCGACGATCTCACTGATGACCGGCGCGCTCGGCGACGTCACCTCCGGCCCCACCACTTCGAAGCGGATGCTGTCGCTGGCCTCGCCATTCTTGCCGAGGCTGTCCACCGGAACGGCGCTGAGGACATGTTCGCCCGTGGCCCGTTCCGGCACCTCGAATTCCCAGTTGCCGTCTTCGTCCACCGGGGCGGAGCCCAGCAGGGTTTCGCCATCGTAGATTTCCACATAGGCGACGTTGGTGCCTTCGACGTGCCCCTTGAGCACCGGCGTGGTGTCATCGGTCTTGCCGCCATCGACAATGGCGCCGGTGACCGGGCCGAAGTCGTCGATCAGTTCGATCTGGTCGATGCGCAGGTCGGCCTGCGACGTGTCCACGGTCAGGTCGAACGGACGGGTCGGCCGGCTCTCGCTGCCGGCCTCGTCGCAAGCGGTGACGGTCAGGCGGTGTTCGCCTTCCTCCAGCTCCAGGTCCAGTCTCCATTCGCCGTATTCGTCGGCCGTGGTGCTGGCGATCAGTTTGCCGTTGTCATAGACCTTGACCAGCCCGTTGGGCTCGGCGTCGCCACCCTTGAGGGTCGGGTTGGCGTCGTCGGTGGTATCGCCGGAAAGCAGTGGCCCCGTGATCGCACCGACATTATCCAGCACGCTGTCGAGGACCGGGCGATCCGGAAGCTGGGTATCGATCACCAGGACGAATTCGGCCTGGGCCGAATTGCCGGCGGCGTTCTGCACCTCGGCGATGTAGACATGATCACCGTCGCTCTGCGACAGCGGCAGGCGCAGGCTCCAGTTGCCCTCGGCGTCGGCGACCACGCTGCCGTAGACCACCGGGCCTTCCTTGATGACCACCAGGGCGTCCGGGGTGGCGGTGCCCTTCAGGGTCGGGCGTCGATCGTCGGTCACGCCGCCGTCGAGAACCTCGCCGGTGATGTTGCCAACCTCGTCGATGGCCACGTCTATGGTCACGAACGGCGGAGCCGTATCGACCACGAATTCCAGCGCATCGCTCGGTTCGCCGGCGTTGCCGGCCGGATCGGTGACGACCACTCTGATGCTGTGGTCGCCCTCCTCCAGCGGCTGTTCCGGGGTGAATTCCCAGTGGCCGTTCTCGTCGATGACGGCGGTGCCGATCTCTTCACCCTTGTCGAGGATGCTGACGGTATCGCCCGGCTCGCCCGAGCCGCTGAGGGTCGGCTGGGCTTCGTCGGTCACGCTGCCCGCTTCGATCGGGCCGGTGATGGCACCGGTGTTGTCCTCGGCGGTCACCACGTCCGGTTGCTCCGGCGCAGTGGTGTCGAGGATGACGGAGACCGGGGCGGTCTCGTCGCTGTGACGACCGGCCTCGTCCTGCGCCTTGGCGGTGATGGCCTTCTCGCCATCGCCGGCCAGCGGCAGGTCGGTGCTCCAGTTGCCCTGTTCGTCGGCGACGACGCT
>NZ_QGSL01000088.1:591061-591697 GCF_003176655.1 Pseudomonas sp. RW407
CAGCGGGCCGGTGACCGAGCCCTCGCCATCGACGATTTCACTGATGACCGGCAGCTGTGGCAGCGGGGTTTCCTCGCCCACCACGGTGAAGCCGATGCTTTCGCTGGCCTCGCCCTCCTGGCCGATGGCGTTCACCGGACGGGCGGAGATGCTGTGCTCGCCGGAGGCCAGCTCGGGCGCCTGGAAGCTCCAGTTGCCTTCGCCGTCCACCAGGGCGGTGCCCAGCAGGGTCGCGCCGTCGTAGATTTCCACGTACTGGGCCTCACCTTCGACATGGCCCTGTACGAGCGGCGCAGCATCGTCGGTGGAACCGCCGTTGGCGATCACCCCGGTGAGCGGGTCGACGTCGTCGATCAGCTCGATGCGGTCGATGACCATCGGCGGCACGCTGGTGTCGACGCTGAAGTCCAGCGACTCGCTGGGCTGGCTGGCGTTGCCGGCCGGGTCGGTGATGACCACGCTGATGCTGTGGTCGCCCTCTTCCAGCGGCTGTTCCGGGGTGAATTCCCAGTGGCCGTTCTCGTCGATGACGGCGGTACCGATCTCTTCACCGTTGTCGAGGATGCTCACGGTATCGCCCGGCTCGCCCGAACCGCTGAGGGTCGGCTGGGCCTCGTCGGTCACGCTGCCCGGCTC
>NZ_QGSL01000088.1:591707-599775 GCF_003176655.1 Pseudomonas sp. RW407
TTCGATCTCGATGCTGGAGATCGACGGGCGCTCGACCACGTCGATGACCAGCACGTTGCCATCGCGGCCGAGGTGGATATCCTGGAAGAAGCCGGTCTTGAACAGCGAGCGGGTCGCCTCGACCAGGCGGCGGTCGTCGATCTGGTCGCCGACGTTCAGCGGCAGGGCGGCGAATACACTACCCGCGGATACGCGCTGCAGGCCGTTGACGCGGATGTCGGAAACTGTGAAGGACTCTGCGTGAACCTGGGCGATCATCAACGCGGAAAGAGCCGCGGGTAACAGAAAGCGTTTCATGGAGTCCTTTTTTTTCCAACTGACAAATAAAGAATCTGCCGCGTGAGGCGGCAGATCCGAAACCCAATGGCAGCTACAGTCGACTCAGATCGTTGACCAGGGCCAGCAACATGACCCCAACGACCAGGCTGATGCCGATCTGCATCCCCCAAGCCTGGACCCGCTCTGACAATGGGCGGCCACGCACCCACTCGACCAGGTAGAACAACAGATGCCCGCCATCGAGGACGGGAATCGGCAACAGGTTGAGAACCCCCAAACTTATGCTCAGATAGGCGAGGAAATGCAGAAAATCCCCTACGCCGGACTGGGCTGAAGCGCCCGCCACTTTAGCAATGGTTATCGGCCCGCTCAAGTTTTTTACCGAGAGCTGGCCCAGCACCATTTTCTTTAGAGAATCCAGGGTTAGCAGACTCATCGACCAGGTCCGGGAGAGCGCCTCACCCACCGCGGCGCCCGGGCCGAAGCGGACTTCGCGGAGCATTTCCGCCGGCCACTGGCCGCCGGCGACACCGGCCCCCAGGTAACCGGCACGGGCCTTGCCCTCGCCCTTGGCCGCCAATTTCAGCGTCAGCTCACGCTCCTGGCCGTCGCGCAGCAGGGCGATGCTCACCGACTGCTCCGGACGGGCGCGCACCTTGTCGACCACCTGCTGCCAGTCGTCCACCGCCTGGCCGTCCACCCGCAGCAGACGGTCGCCGATGGCCAGGCCCGCGGCCTTGCCCGGGCCCTGCGGGTCCAGCTCGGCGATCACCGGCGGCATCGCCGGGCGCCACGGCTGGATGCCCAGGCCGCCGATGGGGTCGGGGTTGTCGGCGCTCTTCAGCCAGGCCTTGATCGGCAACTGGTGCAGGCTCTGGGCCGAAGAGCCCGGCTCGCGCACGCTGACGGCCAGCTCGCCGGTCTCGCCCAGGCGCCGCACCAGGCGCAGGTTGACCGCCGCCCAGCCGTCCACCGGCTCGCCGTCCACCGCCAGCACTTCCTGGCCCGCGGCCAGGCCGCCCAGCGCCGCCGGGCTGTCGGGCACGATGGCGCCGATGACCGGGCGCACCTGCTGGGTGCCCAGCATGGCGAGGATCCAGAAGAACAGGATGGCCAGCAGGAAGTTGGCCACAGGGCCCGCCGCGACTATGGCGATGCGCTGGAACACCGTCTTGCGGTTGAAGGCCTGGTCGAGCTGGTCGAGGGGCACTTCGCCCTCGCGCTCGTCGAGCATCTTCACGTAGCCACCCAGCGGGATGGCGGCCACCACGAACTCGGTGCCGTGGCGGTCGTGCCAGCGCACCAGGGGCGTGCCGAAGCCCACCGAGAAGCGCTGCACCCTGACCCCACAGCGGCGCGCCACCCAGAAGTGGCCGAACTCGTGGAATGTCACCAGGACGCCGAGGGCGATGATCAACCCGACGACCATGTAAAGTGCGCTCATCTCTACCTCCAAGGCTCAGGGCCTAGCGAGCCCGCCCGTGCAACCAGGCCTGCGCGGCTTCGCGCGCGCGGCGGTCGGCCTCCAGCACCACGTCGAGGCTTTCGACCGGCGTGGCCGCCTCGCGGTTCAGCACCTCGTCGATGATAACCGCGATCTCGGTGAAACGGATGCGCCGTTCGAGGAATGCGGCCACCGCCACCTCGTTGGCGGCATTGAGCATCGCCGGCGCGCTGCCGCCCGCCTCGGCCGCCTGGCGCGCCAGGCGCAGGCAGGGGAAGCGCTGCTCGTCGGGCGCCTGGAAGTCCAGGCGGGCGATGCTGAACAAATCCAGCGGGGATACCCCGGAATCGATGCGCTCGGGCCAGGCCAGGGCGTGGGCGATGGGCGTGCGCATGTCGGGGTTGCCCAGCTGGGCGAGCACCGAGCCATCCACGTAGTCGACCAGGGAATGGATCACGCTCTGCGGGTGGATCACCACCTCGACCTTCGACGGCGAGGCATCGAACAGCCAGCAGGCCTCGATCAGCTCCAGCCCCTTGTTCATCATGCTGGCCGAGTCGACGGAGATCTTCCGCCCCATGGACCAGTTGGGGTGGGCGCAGGCCTGCTCCGGGGAGACCTCCGCCAGCCGCTCCAGCGGCGTCTCGCGGAACGGGCCGCCGGAGGCGGTCAGCAGGATGCGCCGCACGCCGACCGCACCCAGGCCGCGGGCGTAGTCGCCGGGCATGCACTGGAAGATGGCATTGTGCTCGCTGTCGATCGGCAGCAGCACCGCGCCATGGGCCTGCACTTCGTGCATGAACAGGGCGCCGGACATCACCAGCGCCTCCTTGTTGGCCAGCAGCACGCGCTTGCCGGCCTGCACCGCCGCGAGGGTCGGCTTGAGGCCGGCCGCGCCGACGATGGCGGCCATGACCACGTCCACCTCGGGATGGCCGGCGACCTCGCACAGCCCCGGCTCGCCCACCAGCACGCGGGTCTCCAGGCCGGCCGCCCGCAGGGCGCCCTGCAGGTGGCGGGCCTGCTCGTCGCTGGCAACCACCGCGAAGCGCGGCCGATGGGCCAGGCACAGGGCTTCCAGCTCGGCGAGGCGGGAGTGCCCGGTGATGGCGAAGACGCCGTAACGCTGCGGATGCCGCGCGAGGACGTCCAGGGTACTCAGGCCGATGGAGCCGGTGGCTCCCAGCACGCAGACCTGCAGTGGCGCGCTCATGGCGTACCCCAACCGGTGGCCCAGAGCAGCACGGTGAAGACCGGGATGGCCGCGGTGAGGCTGTCGATGCGGTCAAGGACACCGCCGTGGCCCGGCAGCAGGTTGCTGCTGTCCTTCAGGCCCGCTTCGCGCTTGAACATGCTCTCGGTCAGGTCGCCGACCACCGAAAGTGCCACCACCACGGCCGCGCAGGGCAGCGCCAGCAGCAGTTCGCGCACCGACCAGTCGCGGTAGATGGCCACCGCGAAGGTGATCGCCAGGCTCAGCGCCAGGCCGCCGTAGAAGCCTTCCCAGCTCTTGCCGGGGCTGACCCGCGGCGCCAGTTTGCGCTTGCCGAAGGCCTTGCCGGAGAAGTAGGCGCCGATGTCGGCGGCCCAGACCAGGACCATGACCGCGACGATCAGCCAGTTGGCCAGCGGCCACTGCTTGAGCACCACCAGGCCCTGCCAGGCCGGCAGCAGGATCAGCAGGCCGATCAGCAGGCGGCGCCAGCGGCCGCCCCAGCTGGAGGCGCTGTCCGGGTAGGTCAGCACCATCACGGTCGCCAGCAGCCACCAGAGCACCGCCAGCAGCAGCACGGCGCCGGCCAGCTGCGGCAGCCAGTACAACAGCAGCATGAGCAACGCGACCACGCCGGCATAGCCGACGCGGGCCGGCTGTTCGCTGTAGCCGGCCAGGCGCGCCCATTCCCAGGCGCCGAGGGTCACCACCAGGCCGATGAACAGCGCGAAGGCGGCGCCATCGAGGAGGAAGAAACCACCCAGCGCGACGGGCAGCAGCACCAGCGCCGTGAGGATCCGTTGTTTCAGCATGACGGGGGGACCTCGGCCTGCACCTGCTCGCTGGTCTTGCCGAAGCGACGCTGGCGGGTGGCGTAGTCGGCCAGCGCTTCGCGCATCGCCGCGCTCTTGAAGTCCGGCCAGTAGAGATCGGAGAAGTACAGCTCGGCGTAGGCCAGCTGCCACAACAGGAAGTTGCTGATGCGATGTTCGCCGCCGGTGCGGATGCACAGGTCCGGCAACGGCTGGTCGCCGGTGGTCAGGCAACCCTGGATCAGCTCGGGGGTGATGTCGTCCGGCACCAGGTGCCCGGCCTGCACTTCGCGGGCCAGGCGCTGGGCAGCCTGGGTGATGTCCCATTGGCCGCCATAGTTGGCCGCCACCTGCAGCAGCAGCCCCTTGTTGCCGGCGGTGAGGCTCTCCGCTTCGCGCATGGCGGCCTGCAGCTCCGGGTGGAAGCGGCTGCGGTCGCCGATGATGCGCAGGCGGATGCCGTTCTCGTCGAGCTTGCGTACCTCGCGGCGCAGGGCCATGAGGAACAGTTCCATGAGCGCGCCGACCTCGTCGACCGGGCGCTGCCAGTTCTCGCTGGAGAAGGCGAACAGCGTCAGAACCTCGACACCGGCCTCGGCGCAGGTCTTGACCACCGCACGAACCGCGCTGACGCCGGCCTTGTGCCCGGCGACGCCGGGCAGCAGACGCTTCTTCGCCCAGCGGTTGTTGCCGTCCATGATGATGGCCACGTGACGTGGCACCGCGGCCACCAGCTTGGTCTTGTCCATGACTGCAACCTGGCCGTCAGACGGCCATCAGATCCGCTTCCTTGGCCTCGAGGGCCTTGTCGATCTCGGCGACGAACCTGTCGGTGAGCTTCTGCACCTCGTCCCCGGCGCGACGCTCTTCGTCCTCGCTGATTTCCTTTTCCTTCTGCAGGTCCTTGAGCTGGGCCAGGGCGTCGCGGCGGATGTTGCGCACGGAGACGCGGGCCTGCTCGGCCTCGGCGCGGGCCTGCTTGGTGAAGCCCTTGCGGGTTTCCTCGGTCAGGGCCGGCATCGGCACGCGGATGGTGGTGCCGGCGGTGGCCGGGTTCAGGCCTAGGTCGGAGGTCATGATGGCCTTCTCGACCGCCTGGATCATGCTCTTGTCGAACACGCTCAGGGCCAGGGTGCGGGAATCCTCGACGGTGACGTTGGCGACCTGGCGCAGCGGGGTGTCGGAGCCGTAGTAGGACACCATGACGCTGTCCAGGATGCTCGGGTGCGCACGGCCGGTGCGGATCTTGGCGAAGGCGTGGCCCAGGGCCTCCAGGGTCTTGCCCATGCGCTCCTGCGCTTCTTTCTTGATCTCGTTGATCATGTCAATCCTCCTCGATCAGGGTGCCCTCGGCACCACCAACAACAATATTCAGCAGCGCGCCCGGCTTGTTCATGTTGAACACCCGCAGCGGCATTTTCTGGTCGCGGCACAGGCAGATGGCGGTCAGGTCCATCACGCCCAGCTTGCGGTCGAGCACTTCATCGTAGGTCAGGCGCTCGAACTTCTCGGCGTTCGGGTCCTTGAACGGATCGGCAGTGTACACACCATCGACCTTGGTCGCCTTCAGCACCACGTCAGCATCTATTTCGATGGCGCGCAGGCAGGCGGCGGAATCGGTGGTGAAGAAGGGGTTGCCGGTACCGGCGGAGAAGATCACCACTTCGCCGCTGGCGAGGTGGCGCATGGCCTTGCGGCGGTCGTAATGGTCGGTGACGCCGACCATGCTGATGGCCGACATGACGATGGCGGTGATGTTCGAGCGCTCCAGGGCGTCGCGCATGGCCAGGCCGTTCATCACGGTGGCCAGCATGCCCATGTGGTCGCCGGTGACGCGGTCCATGCCGGCCGCCGACAGGGCCGCGCCGCGGAACAGGTTGCCGCCGCCGATGACCAGGCCGACCTGGACGCCGATGCCGACCAGTTGGCCGATCTCCAGGGCCATGCGGTCCAGGACTTTCGGGTCGATACCGAACTCTTCGCTGCCCATCAGGGCTTCGCCGCTCAGTTTTAGAAGAATGCGTTTATAGCGAGGTTGACGTGCGCTCAGCTGCTGAGCCATGACCTTTTTCTCCTGCGGCGATGTGGAATGCGGGGCGCCTGACCGGGCGCCTGTCGGGGAAGCCTGGCCCTACCAGGCTAGCAGCGCCGCGAGCCGACGAACGGTGCGAAGCCGCGGAGACCGCCCCGAATGGCCTCCCCAGTTTGACGAAGAGGCCGCACGCGCGAGCGGGCAGCCTCTTCCGGGGCGACGGTGGAAACCGTCTTATTGCTTGGATGCAGCTACTTGAGCAGCAACCTCGGCAGCGAAGTCGGCCTCGACCTTCTCGATGCCTTCGCCTACTTCGAAACGAATGAAGGAGACGATTTCAGCACCGGCTTTCTTGGCCAGGTCGCCGACCTTGACTTCCGGGTCCTTGACGAACGCCTGCTCGACCAGGCTGGCTTCGGCGAGGAACTTGGCGATACGGCCCTTGACCATGTTCTCGACGATGTTCTCCGGCTTGCCGGCGATCTTGTCGGCGTTCAGCGCCAGGAAGATTTCCTTTTCCTTGGCCACAGCGTCCTCGGAAACCTGCGACGGGTCCAGGAACTGCGGGTTGCTGGCAGCCACGTGCATGGCGATGTCACGGGCCAGTTCGGCGTTGCCGCCTTTCAGGGTGACCAGTACGCCGATGCGGTGGCCGTGCAGGTAGGCGCCAACCACGTCGCCTTCGGCGCGGGCCAGACGACGGATGTTGACGTTCTCGCCGCACTTGGCGACCAGGGCCTCACGGGCGGACTCCTGCTCGGCGATCAGCGGAGCGGCGTCGGTCAGCTTCTGCACGAAAGCCTTGTCCAGGCTGGCGGCGACGAAGTTCTTGAAGTCGTCCTGCAGGGCCAGGAAGTCGGTCTGCGAGTTGACTTCGATGATGGTGGCGGCCTTGGCGTCGTCGGCCACTTTCACCGCGATGGAACCTTCGGCGGCGATGTTGCCGGCCTTCTTGGCAGCCTTGATGGCGCCCGAAGCGCGCATGTCGTCGATGGCCTTCTCGATGTCGCCTTCAGCGGCAACCAGGGCCTTCTTGCACTCCATCATGCCCTGGCCGGTGCGCTCGCGCAGTTCTTTAACCAGTGCTGCAGTGATCTCTGCCATTTGCAAATCCTCTTGAGTTGGTTCTCAAAACCAGATCGCCCGGCGGGCCGGGCGGAATTCGGGAGTGGCAAAAAGGGGGCCAGGCCCCCTTTTTGCGCACCGCTGGACGTCTGGACGCCCCGGAATCAGCCTTCGGCGGATTCGGCCGGCGCTTCTTCGACGAACTCGTCAGCACCGCCCTGGGCGTTCTGACGGCCGCGCAGTACGGCTTCGGCCATCGAACCCAGGTACAGCTGAACGGCGCGGATGGCGTCGTCGTTACCGGGGATGACGTAGTCGACGCCGTCCGGGCTGCTGTTGGTATCGACGATGCCGATGACCGGGATGCCCAGCTTGTTGGCTTCGGTGATGGCGATGCGCTCGTGATCGACGTCGATCACGAACAGGGCGTCCGGCAGGCCGCCCATGTCCTTGATGCCGCCCAGGCTGCGATCCAGTTTTTCCAGATCACGGGTGCGCATCAGGGCTTCTTTCTTGGTCAGCTTGTCGAAGGTGCCGTCCTGCTGCTGGGTTTCCAGCTCGCGCAGGCGCTTGATCGACTGACGGATGGTCTTGTAGTTGGTGAGCATGCCGCCCAGCCAACGGTGGTCGACGTACGGCATGCCGCAACGGGCAGCTTCTTCGCGGACGATCTTGCCGGCGGAACGCTTGGTGCCGACGAACAGGATCTTGTTCTTGCCCGAGGCCAGGCGCTCAACGAAGGTCAGGGCATCGTTGAACAGCGGCAGGGTCTTTTCCAGGTTGATGATGTGGATCTTGTTGCGCGCGCCGAAAATGAACTTGCCCATTTTCGGGTTCCAGTAACGGGTCTGGTGGCCGAAGTGCACACCGGCCTTCAGCATATCGCGCATGTTGACTTGGGACATGATAGTTCCTCGATAAGTCGGGTTGGGCCTCCATGCATCCCAATGACCAACCCCCGAACGCGTCGAAGGGCACCCAGGTCATCGTGTCGATGCATGTGTGGGTTAGGCTTGAACAGGCCATAGCCTGCAAAAGCGGGGCGCTTTATATCACAGAAAGCTGCTGCAGGCTAGAAGCTGGAAGCCGGACGACGTACCGCCGCTCTTCGCTTTTCGTAGGAGCGAGCTTGCTCGCGAACGGCGTAGGCGCGAGTCCCGTTCGCGAGCAAGCTCGCTCCTACAAGAGCAGGCACTCCTCGCTCCAGCCTCCAGCCTCCAGCC
>NZ_QGSL01000088.1:599785-612571 GCF_003176655.1 Pseudomonas sp. RW407
GACGATGAGCGTCTTGCCCTGGCGCTTCAGGTCGGGCAGCAGCTCGGTATAGAAGATACGGCGGAAGGTCGGGTCCTGGTCGGCGGCCCATTCGTCGAACACCAGGATCGGCCGCTGGTCCAGCCAGGCGTGCACCAGCGCCAGGCGCTTGCGCTGGCCGGTGGAGAGGTCGGTGGTGGTGAAGGCGCCGTCGGCCACCCCGACCTTGTGCCCGATCTCCAGGCGCTCCAGGTAGCGCGCGGCTTCGGCGGGGATGTCGCGCTGGCCGTCCATCAGTTCCTCGAACAGGAAGAAGTCGGCGAAGATAGTAGTGAACAACTGCCGATAGTCGTCGCGGCTGCTGGCCTCGACCACCTTGCCGTTGACCAGCACCTCGCCGTCGTGGGGCGCGTACAGGCCGAGCAACAGCTTGATCAGGGTGGTCTTGCCGCCGCCGTTCTCGCCGACGATGAAGAGCATCTCGCCGGCCTCGATCTTCAGGTTCAGCGGGCCCATGACGAAGGCCGGGTTGTCGCCCACTGCCGGGTAGGTGTAGCGCACGTCGCGCAGTTCCAGGGTGCGCAGCGGCTCGCTGGCCGGCTCCCGGGCGTCGCCTTCGAGCAGCAGGTAGGGCTCGGGGTTGGAGAAGCTGTCGTTCAGTTCGGCGATGCGGCGCAGGGCGATGCGGTTGCGGCTGAGCAGCGGCAGCAGGCCGAGCACGCTTTCCAGCGGGCCCTTCATGAACAGCAGTGTCATGATGAAGCCGCTGAGCACGCTGCGGTCGCTGGTCGGCCACCAGGTCTGCACGGCGAGGGTGGCGCCTATCACCACGAAGAACAGCAGCGAGCCGAAGGTGCTGGCGGCGAGGAAGATGTTCACCGAGCGCACCTGCAGGCGGCAGATGTTGTCGGCGGTCTCGCCCAGCTGGTGGCGGTGCAGGCGCTGCCGGCGCGGGCGGTGGATGCGCAGTTCCTTGGCGCCTTCGGCCATGCCCCGGTAGTGCTTCTGCAGCAGGTCTTCCTGCTCGCGGGCTTCCTCGAAGCCGGCCAGGCCACGGGCGCGGGCGATGTACTGGGCGATGGTGCCGAGGATCACGGCGCCGGCGGCGACCAGGAACATCGGCAGGGAGAGGGTCGCCAGGTAGCCGAGGCAGCCGAGGGTGACGGTCAGCGAGATGATCAGCTGCGGCAGGCCGAAGGCCAGGTCGCTGACGGTATCGATGTCGTGGGTCAGCACCGGGATCAGGCGATGGCTGCGGTAGCGCTCGAGCTGCTCGATGGGCGCCGAGAGCACCCGGCCGCCGAGGTCCTTGCGCAGGCGCGCGATCACCTTCTGGCCGACGTAGTTGGTACCGATGTTCGACAGGATGGAGCTGAGCAGGGCCAGGGCGCAGATGGCGGCGAAGGCGAACATCATGCCCTGGGTCATGCCGCCTTCGGCGTTCAGCACGCGGTTGATGGCGGTGAGCAGGGCGGTGATGCTGATGCCGCCGACCACACCCAGGGCGATGGACAGGGCGAGGACGGCCCAGAAGGGCTTGAGGATACCCAGGAGTTCCCGGGTGGCGCTGCGCTGCGTTGCGGACATGGGGTTACCTCGGCGCGTCGGGGCGCGACGCACGGGATGCGAAGGTTGAAGTGGCGCCCACCCCGGTAACGAGCGCGGGCGCGGGAAAATTAGCCATGGGCGCGGTGGGGGAACCCGCCGGCCGGGCCTTCAGAGCTCGCGGGCGACGCGGAAGCCTATCCAGTCGCCGCGGTCGCTCTTGTAGGCATTGTTGCGGTTGCCCGAGCGGGAGAAGATCGGCGCCTCGCCCCAGTCGTTGCCGCGGATCTGCACCAGCTTGCAGTCGCTGTCGATCCAGGCGCTGCCGTCGCTGGGGGCGCCGTCGTAGTTGTCGTGCCAGCAGTCGGCGACCCACTCGTAGACGTTGCCGTGCATGTCGTACACGCCGAAGGCGTTGGGCGGGAAGCTGCCCGCCGGCGAGGTGAAGTTGTAGCCATCCGCGGCGCCGTAGGTATTGGCATGCTTGGCGATGCTGTACTCCTTGCCCTCGTCGAAGGGGAACGGGAAGGGCCCGGCGCTGCCGGCGCGGGCGGCATATTCGCGCTCGGCTTCGCTGATCATCCGGTAATGCTGGCCGGTCTTCTTCGACAGCCAGGCGGCGTAGCGATTCACGTCCTCATAGTCGACGCACACCGCCGGCTGGCGCGGGCCCTGCTTGTAGCGCGGCTTGCCGGCGATGCATTCGCGGCCGGGGCGGGTGTCGCCGTTGGCCAGGCGCACCCCGGTGGCCTTCAGGTAGGCGTCCAGTTCGGCGGCGGTGACCTGGTAGCGGCTGATGGCGAAGGGCCGGGCGAAGGTCACGGTGTGCAGCGGGCCTTCGTCCGGCTGGCGACCGGTCTCGTCCTCCGGGGTGCCCATGGTGAAGCTGCCGGCGGGCAGCACCACCATCTCGGGGCAGTCCTTGCAATCCTTGAACACGGCGCCCGGCTTGTGAGCTTCGGTGGCGAAGGCGGCGGGGGCGGCCAGGAGCAGGGCGGCCAGGGCCAGGGGCGGTAATGCGTGCATGGCGGTTCTCGTGAAGTGGGAAGTCGGGTCAGGCGAGCTGCGGGGCGAGGATGTCCATCACCCGGTCGATCTGCGCCTCGTCGTTGAGCAGGCTGGGCGCCAGGCGCACCACCGGGCCGACGTCGCGGTCCACGGCGTCGCCGATCACCTTGTGCGCCATCAGGTGCCGGGCCACGGCGTCGCAGTCGCGGCCGTCGACGCGGAAGAAGGTGAAGCCGGCGGAGAGTTCGGGGCTGGCCGGCGTGACCAGGCGCACTTTCGCGTGCTCCGCCAGACGCTGCTTGAGGTAGCCGTTGAGCTGGTGGATGCGCGCCTGGACGTCGGCCTTGCCCAGCTGCAGGTGCAGCTCGAAGGCCTTGCCCAGGGCCAGGCGGTGCTCGAAGGCGTGGTAGCCGCCGGGGGTCATCAGGGTGCCGAAGCTGTCGGCGCGGGTGAAGGTGGGAATGCTCGGCACCAGGTGGTCCTGCAACTGTTCCTCGCGGGCGATGATGACGCCGGTGCCGCGCGGGCCGAACAGCCACTTGTGGGTGCCGGCGATGAAGTAGTCGCAGCCGAAGTCGGCGAAGTTCGCGTCTTCCACGCCGAAGCCGTGCACGCCGTCGACCACGTAGATGATCCGGTCGGCGGCGTCGCGATTGCGGTTGACCTCGGCCACCAGTTGGCCGATCTCGCGCACCGGCAGCTTCACGCCGCTGCCCGACTGCACCCAGGTCATGCCCAGCACCCGCGTCTCAGGACGGATGTTGCTGCGGATGCTGGCGAGGATCTCGTCGGCCGAGGCCCGGTGCGGGTCCTTGAACAGGGGAACCTTGCGCACCTGGGTGCCCATGCGCTGCTGGCGGTATTCCAGGGTGGTGTAGGTGGAATAGTGCTCGTGGACGGTGGTGAGGATTTCCTTGCCCGGCGCCACCAGCAGGCCGCCGTAGATGGCGGCGAGGCCGTCGGTGGTGCTGCCGGTGAGGGCCACCTGCGCCGGCTTGACGCCGAAGTAGCGGCCGGCTTGGGCGCGCACCTCGTCCTCGTATTTCCAGACCTCCTCGCGGTCCCAGTCCACCGCCTCGCCGGGGTTGGCGTTGAAGCGCGCGCGCAGCGCATCTATGGCCTGCTGCACCGGGCGCGGGTGCGAGGCCAGCAGGAAGCTGGCGAAGTGCAGGTAGTCCGGGGCGAGGTCGAATTGCCGGCGCAGGGCCTGCCACTTGTCGTTGCCGGCCGTTTCGGTAGCAGCCAGGGCCAGGTCGGAAGCCTGCAGCAGGGGCAGGCTGGCGGCGAGCAGCCCGGCCTGCTTGAGGAAGGTACGGCGGTCGTTCATGGAATGTCCTTGGCGTGGGTCAGCGGCTGGCGACGGGAGGCTTGGCGCGTTTCTGCACCTCGCCCCATGCGCGCAGGAAGTTGCCGCCCCAGAGCTTGGCGATGTCGGCGTCGGAGTAGCCGCGGGTGATCAGCTCGGCGGTGACGTTGCGGATCTCGCTCTCGTCCTTCCAGCCGTCCAGGCCGCCGCCGTCGTTGAAGTCGGAGCTGATGCCGACGTGGTCGATGCCGACCTTCTTCACCGTGTAGTCGATGGCGTTGACGAAGTCCGCCAGGCCCGCCTTGGGCTCCTCGTCGAGGATGCCGTAGAGGCTGCTGGCGTACTCGCCGAACTTCTTCTCCGGCCAGATGGCGATCACCGGGTCGCCGGGCATCAGGGCGTAGTCCAGGCCGGCCAGCGGCGGCAGGTCGAAGCGCGCGCGCAGGGCGTCGAGCTTCTCCAGGGTGGGCTTGCTCAGCGGGCGCAGGTAGGCCGGGAAACCGACCACCTGGATGACCCCGCCGCTGTCCTTGATCAGCTGCATCTCGTGGTCGCTGAGGTTGCGGCGGATGTCCACCAGGGCGCGCGGCGCCGAGTGCGAGGCGACGATGGGCGCGCGGCTCAGGGCGGCGACCTGCTCCAGGGCCCTGGTCGACATCTGCGAGACGTCGATGACCACCCCCAGGTCGTTGAGCCGCTGCACCGCCTGCTTGCCCAGGGGCGAGAGGCCGCCGAGGGCGTCGGCCGAGTCGTTGAAGAAGGGCAGCGGGCGGGAGGAATCGGACCAGCTGTTGTTGCCCACGTAGTTGAAGCCGAACATGCGCACGCCGCGGGCCGCCCACAGGTCCAGCTGGGACAGGTCGTCGCCCAGCGGGTAGGCGTTGAGCATGCTCATGACGATGGCGAACTTGCCTTCCATGGCCAGGCGGCGGAAATCCTCCGGCGTGTAGGCGATGCCCACCCGCTCGGGGAAGTCGCGGACCATGCCGGTGAGAATCCTGTAGCGGATTTCCTGCTGGTGCCGCGCCTCGTCGACGAAGCCCGGCGTGGGCTTGTGCGGGGCGTCGGGGCCGCTCCACATCTCCGGCCAGCCGAAGATCGCCAGGGCCGCGCCGGACAGGCGGCCGCGCCCGGCCTTGACCAGGTCCAGCTGCGAGGGGCCGTCGCGGTCGGCCTCGTGGCCTTCGGTGCCGAAGTCCAGGGGCACTGTCACCCGGCTGTCGAAGGACAGGATGCGCTCGTGCAGCGCCTCGGCGTGGGCCATCACCTCGTGTGGGTAGGGTTGGGCGCGGACCAGCAGCAGCCAGGCCGCGGCGCCCGCCGCGAGGGCCAGTGCGAGCAGGGGCAGGGTGAGCCAGAGGATCTTTTTCGTGCGGGTGCTAGTCATTGCCGTCCCAGTCAGCGTTGGAGTCGGGTGGCAGCCCGGGGCAGGGCATCGCCTGTGGGGGAGGACGAGGCGTGCGGGCGGAAATTTAGCGCGGCCGCGGCGCTAAATTTGCCCCGGGGCCGACCGTTCTAGCCTCGGTACAGCCTGCTTGGCGACGGACACAGGACGGACGATGACGGTTTCTCGACGCGGTTTCATGGCGGCCCTGGCAGTGACGGGGGCGGCGGCGTTGCCGACGGCGGCTTACTTCGGCTACCGCGAACTGCAGCGCCGCGAGCTGGACGCGCGGGAGCCGGAGACGCCCGGCGAGGCCAGCCTGGAAACCAGCGCCGGCGCCGAGCTGCGCCTGGCCGACCGCCTGCGCGGCATCTGGGACTTGCGCCTGCTCGACGCCGGGCTCGGGTTGCCGGGCCTGCCCGCCGAAGGCCTGCAGCTGATCCTCGACTGCGGCCCCCGCGGGCGCGGGCTGATCGGCTGGCTGGATACCCCCGAGCGCCTGCGCGGCACGGAACCGCCGCGCTACCGGGTGCTGGGCGACCTGGTCGGCGCCAGCTCGGCGAACATCCGCTGGCGCCTTCTGGGCGAGGGCGCGACGCCCAGCCACGAGTGCAGCACCGTGTTCGACGAGGTGTGGGACAACTTCGCCAACGCCGGCGACGGCACCCTCAGCGGCCGCCTCCAGCGCCTGGACCGCGACCTGGCCCTGCCGCAGCAGGACTGCCGCTTCGTCGCCCGCAAGCGCCCCTTTCCCCTGGCCCGCGAGCGCCTGCCGCTCAACGAGGCGCTGCTGGCCTGGCTGGTCTCGCCCCGGCACCGGCTGTTCCACCAGCTCTGGCACGCCTCGCGGGACAAGTGGCACCACCTCGACGAGGCCCAGCGCAACGCCCTGCGCGGCGTGGGCTGGCAGCCCGGGCCGCTGGACGCCGAGCGCGACGCCCGCGGCCGGCACAAGGACCGCAACGCCTCCGGCGTCGACTTCCTGTTCATGCACCGCCGCATGCTGGCCAAGGCCCGTTCGCTGCAGGACCTGCCGTCCTGGACGCGCCTGCCGCCACCGGCGGTGCCGCTGGAATACGACCGCGCCGGCTTCATCCGCTACTTCGAGAACGCCGACGGCTGCTCGGTGCCGCCGGCCTGGGTGGCGCCCGACGATGACGAATACAGCCAGTGGCTGCACGGCCTGAAGAGCGCCGATGCCTACCACGGCAACTTCCAGGTGTGGGAATCGCAGTACCAGGACCCGGCCTACCTGGCGAAGCTGACCCTGGGCCAGTTCGGCTCGGAGCTGGAGCTGGGCATGCACGACTGGCTGCACATGCGCTGGGCCAGCGTGACGCGCGACCCGTCCAACGGCGCGCCGCTGATGACCGACCGCAACTACGCCGACTTCGCGCCGCGCTGGTTCCTGCGCGAGAACGATTTCCTCGGCGACCCCTTCTCGTCCCACGTGAACCCTGTGTTCTGGTGCTTCCACGGCTGGATCGACGACCGCATCGACGACTGGTTCCGCGCCCACGAGCGCTTCCACCCCGGCGAGGTGCGCCGCGCCGAGGTCCAGGGCACCCCCTGGTTCGCCCGTGGCCGCTGGGTGGAGATCGACGACCCCTGGCTGGGCCCGGCCACCCACGGCTGCGGCCTCTCCGACCTGCAGGCGAGCAGCAGCGACGTGGCCCTGGATGTGGAGACCATGAAGCTGGCGCTGCGCGTCATCCTCACCGAGGACGACGAGCGCAAGGGCTGGCTAGAACGCGCACCGCGGCGGCCGTGGTATGCGCGCCATCTCAAGCTGGCGCAGCGCTGAGCGGGGCGTCCGGCGTGGCCGGTGAATCCAAATCGCGGACAGAGTCCGCTCCTACGGGGCTGCAAGGGAAACACCCGTAGGATGGTGTTGAGCGAAGCGAAACCCATCACCGCCACTGCATGGGTTTTGCTCAACTCATCCTACGCCGCCCCCTTGCAACCCGTAGGGCATCGGTGTTCGGGCTAACGGCGGATAACCGCGAACGGTTATTCGCCCTACGGTCGAGCATGGTCGTAGGAGCGGACTCTGTCCGCGATTCGAAGGCCGGATCAGGGGTTGTTGCGCGCCAGGGGCGCGGCGGCGTCCCAGCCGCCCCCCAGGGCCTTGAACAACCCCACTGTCGCCTGCAGGCGGGCCAGGCGCAACTGCACCGCGGCGTCCTGCGCCTGGTAGAGGGTGCGTTGGGTATCCAGCACCGTGAGCAGGGTTTCCGCGCCGGCCTGGTAGCGGCTGTCGGAGAGTTCGAAGGCGCGCTGCGCCTGTTCCAGTTCCTGCTGCTGCCAGTGCAGTTGGCGGTCGATGCCGTCGATGCCGTTGAGCGAGCGCTCGGTGTCGGCGAAGGCGCCGAGGATGGCCTTGCGGTAGTTCTCCAGCAGCTCGCGCTGCAGCGCCAGGCGGCGGTCGCGCTCGGCGCCCAGGCGGCCGTGGTTGAAGATGGGCGCGAGCAGGTTGGCGCCCAGGTCGTAGTAGGAGGTGCGCAGCAGATCGGAGGCGTGGTTGGCGCCGGAGGACAGGTTGGCCGTCAGTGTCAGGCTGGGCAGCATGGCGGCGCGGGCCACCTGCACGTCGGCCTGGGCCGCCGCCAGCTGCGCCTCGGCGCGGGCGATGTCCGGGCGGCGGGTGAGCAGCTCGCTGGGCAGCCCGGCGCCGATCTGTGGCCAGCGCACGCTGTCGAACGGCTGGCCACCCAGTTTCAGGGCCGGCAGCGGTTCGCCGAGCAGGGTGGCCAGGGTGACCTGGGCATCACGTTCCTGCTGCTGCAGCAGTGGCAGCTGGCGCTGCTGGGCGGCGACCAGGCCGCTCTGCTGGGCGACTTCCAGTTCGGTGGCGGAGCCGGCCTCGCGGCGGCTGCGCACCAGGCGCAGGACCTGCTCGGCGTTCTCCAGGTTGAGCCGGGCGATGCGCTGCTGCTCGCGCAGGGCCAGCACCTGCAGGTAGGCGTCGGCGACCCCGGCCACCAGCGTCAGCTCCACGGTGGCGCGTTCGTACTCGCTGGCCTTGAGGCTCTGCAGCGCGCTGCGGTAGGCGGCGCGGCGGCCGCCCCAGAAGTCCAACTCGTAGCTGGCGCTGAGGCTGGCGGTGAAGGTGTCCACCGCCTCGTTGTCCTCGCTGGCGTCGATGCCGCTGTAGCCGGCGCCGTGCAGCAGTTTCTCGCGCCCGGCGCCCAGTTGCGCATTGACCTCCGGCAGCAGCGGCGCGCCGGCGATCACCGCGCTGGCGCGGGCCTGGTCGACGCGGGCGATGGCCGCGGCCAGGTCCTGGCTGTTGGCCAGGGCGCGGGCGACCAGGCCGTCCAGCTCGTGGGCGCCGAAGCGCGTCCACCAGCGCTGCAGCTCGCCGCGGCGGGTATCGCCGGCACCGTACTGCCAGGCGGGCGGGGTGGTTATGCCGCTGTCGAGGGATTGCGGGGCGCCGGCGCAGGCGCCCAGCAGCAGGCAGGCGGGCAATAGGCTCAGGGCTTTCATCGGGAAATCCGTCATTGGCTGGCCAGGGCGGCCACCGGGTCGAGGCGGGCGGCCTTGCGCGCCGGCATGAAGCCGAACACCAGGCCGGTGCCCAGGGCGCAGGCGAAGGCGCCGAGGATGGTCGCCGGGGAGAAGGCCACCGCCACCTTGGCCAGCAGCAGCGCGCCGCCGATGCCCAGGGCGATGCCGACGCCGGCCAGGCCGCCGACCACCGAGAGCAGCGTGGCCTCGGTGAGGAACTGGCGCAGGATGTCGCTCTGCCGCGCGCCGGTGGCCATGCGGATGCCGATCTCGCGGGTACGTTCGCGCACGGTCATCAGCATCACGTTCATCACCCCGATGCCGCCCACCAGCAGGGAGATGGCGGCGATGGAGCCGAGCATCAGCGACAGGGTGTTCTGGGTGTGCGCCTCGGCCTGGATCAGCGCGGCGTTGTTGGTCAGCTCGTAGTCGCGCTGGCCACGGTGCAGGCGTTGCATCAGGCGGTCGATGGCCTTTTCCGTCTCGTGCACGCGGCGCGCGTCGGCGGCGGCGATGATCACGTATTCCGGGTTGCGCGTGCCGAACAGGCGGATGCTGGCAGCGGAGTAGGGCACGGCGATGCGGTTGTCGGCGTCCTGGTCGCCGGAGCTGGAGCCCTTGGCCTGCAGTACGCCCACCACCTGGAAGGGCACGTTCTCGATGAGGATGTAGCGGCCGATCGGGCTGGCGGCGCCGAACAGCTTCTCGCGCACCTTGGCGCCGATCACCGCGACCGTGGCGGCGTTGGCCTCGTCGCGCTCGGTGAAGTAGCTGCCTTCGCTCACCGGCCAGTTGAGGATGGCCGGGAAGTCGGTGTTGTTGCCGCCGACGTAGGCGTGGTAGTCGAGGCTGCCGTGGCGCACCACCAGCTCGCCGCCGTTCACCGGCATGACCTTCTTCACCTGGGGCAGGGTGGCGATGGCCGCGACGTCGTCCAGGGTGACGACGCCCATGGGCGTGCGCGGGTTCGGCGAGTAGCCGCTGAGGTAGATGATGTTGGAGCCGAAGGCGCCCATCTGCGCCATCACCTGGCGCTTGCTGCCTTCGCCCACGGCGAGCATCACCACCACCGAGGCCACGCCGATGACGATGCCCAGCAGGGTGAGGGCGGTGCGGAAGCGGTTCAGCCACATCACCCGCCAGGCCGCGCGGATCGCCTCCAGCAGCTCGGCGCGCCAGGCCCCGGCGGGTTCGGCGCTGCCCTGCAGCAGGCGCTCGCGCAGTTCCTCGGCGCGCAGGCCGGGGGTGGCCGGGTGCGCTGGCGCGCCATTGGCGCTGTCGCTGACGATCTCGCCGTCGAGCACCTCGATGACGCGCTTGGCGCGGGCGGCGACGTCGCGGTCGTGGGTGATCAGGATGACCACGTGGCCCAGGGCGGCCAGCTCGTCGAGCAGCGCCATGACCTCGGCGCCGCTGTGGCTGTCCAGGGCGCCGGTGGGTTCGTCGGCGAGGATGATGTGGCCGCCGTTCATCAATGCGCGGGCGATGGACACCCGCTGCTGCTGGCCGCCGGAAAGCTGCTGCGGGCGGTTGCCGGTGCGCTCGCCCAGGCCCAGGCGCTCCAGCAGCTGGCGCGCGCGGCCGTGGCGCTGCAGGGCCGGGATGCCGGCGTAGATGGCCGGCATCTCGACGTTCTCCTGGGCCGAGGCCGAGGGGATCAGGTGGTAGCCCTGGAACACGAAGCCGAAGGCCTCGCGGCGCAGCCAGGCCTGCTCGTCGCTGTCCAGCTCGGCGACGTCGCGCCCGGCGAACAGGTAGCGGCCGCTGCTGGGGCGGTCGAGGCAGCCGAGGATGTTCATCAGCGTCGACTTGCCGGAGCCGGAGGCGCCGACGATGGCGACGAACTCGCCGGGATGGATGCTCAGGGAAATGCCGCGCAGCACCTCGACCTCGGGGCTGCCGTCGCCGCCGTAGCGCTTGCGTACGTCGCGCAGTTCGATCAGCGGGACGTCCTGGAGGGTTTCGTTCATTCAGCCCTCGCCATTGTCCGGGGCGGCCATCAGCAGGCGTTCGCCTTCCTTGAGGCCGGACAGCACCTGGACGTGCAGGCGGTCGCTGATGCCGGTCTCGACCTTGCGGCTCTCCGGCTTGCCGTTGCGCCCCACCACCCAGACGTGGCGGCCGCCGTTGCCGTCCTCGTGCAGCGCGGCCACGGGGGCGGTGAGGGTGCCCTGGGCGGTGGCGGCGACGAAGAACACCTGGGCGGTCATCTCCGCCATCAACTGGTGGTCGCTGTTGTCCACGTCCACCAGCACCGTGTACAGCACCACCCGGCCGCTGCCGCTGGAACCGCTGGCGGAGCCGCTGCTGGTGCTTTCCTGGTTGTTCGGGTCCAGCGGCTTGGGCGGCACCGGGAGGATCTGCCGCACCGTGCCGCTCCAGCGCCGCTGCTCGCCGGCGAGGGTGGTGAAGTAGGCCGGCATGCCCGGCTTGACGCGGCCGATGTCGGCCTCGGAGACCTGGGCCCAGACGGTCATCGGCGACAGCTTGGCGATGCGCAGGATCAGCGGCGTCTGCTGCTGGGCGTTGAGCGTCTGGCCCTCGCGGGCATCCACCGCCACCACGGTGCCGGACATGGGCGCATAGATGCGCGTGTAGCCCAGCTCGGCCTCGTCGCTGCGCAGGGTGGCCTTGGCCTGGTGGATCTGCGCCTGGTACATGTCTATGCGCGCCTGGGTCGCCTGCACCTGCGCGTAGGCGGTCTGCACGTCTTCCTCGCGGGTGGCGCTGGCGGCGGCCAGGCGCTGCTGGCGCTGGTACTGCTGGCGCGCCAGCAGGTGCTGGGCGCGCTGCTCGGCCAGCTGCGCCTTGAGCACTTCGATGGAGTAGCGGCCGGCGTCGACCCGCGCCTGCTGGGTGGAGGGGTCTATCTCCACCAGCAACTGGCCTTCCTTGACCTCGTCGCCGGGTTCCACGTGCAGCTTGAGGATCTGCCCCGAGGCCTGGGCGCCAACGTCCACGTAGCGCCGCGGCTGCAGGGTGCCCAGCGCGGTGACGCTGCTTTCGATGTCGCCGCGGGCGACCGGGGCGGTGACCAGGCCGTCGGTGCCGGGGAGGAACTGCCAGGCGGCGACGGCGAGCAGGGAGGTGAGGAAGGCTGCGACCAGCAGCGCGCGACCAGTACGGCGGGGGCGTTTCATTCAGGGTTCCGGCCAGGGCTTGGGAGGCCTGCCGCCGCGGGGGCGCGGCCAGGCATGCACTTTCGGGAAGACGAATGATGCCCGGGGAAATTTAGCGCCGGTAGGGGTGGCGGAGCTTTATCCGCACGCTGTTACAACTGCGCGTAGCGGCTGCTGATGCGGATGCTGCCGTTGTCCTGGCGCTGCAGCTCGACCGGCAGCACCCGGGGCAGGGCGTTGACCAGTTCCTGCAGGTTGCGCGTGCGGTAGGTGCCGCCGATGCGCAGGCTGGCGACCGCCTGGTCGGCCAGCACCAGCGGGGCGTCCAGGTAGCGGTTGATCAGCGGCAGGGCGGCGGCCAGCGACAGGTCGTCGAGCACCAGGCGGCCGTCGCGCCAGGCCAGCACCTGGGCGGGGTCGGCGCTGGCCACCAGCGGCTGCAGCATGCCGGCGCGGTAGCTGGCCTGCATGCCGGGGGTGAGGCTGCTGTCGTTGCCGTCCTTCCCGCTGCGCACCCGCACCGAGCCTTCGGTGACGGTCACGGTGACCTGGTCCTGGTACTTCCACACGTCGAAGCGCGTGCCGGTGACGGTGATGGTGCCCCTGGCGGCGCGCACCACGAAGGGGTGGCTGGCGTCGTGGCTGACGTGGAAGTAGGCCTCGCCCTGGTCCAGCACCACCTGGCGCATGTCGCGGAAGTTGGCGTAGGTCAGGTGGGTATTGAGGTTCAGCTCGACCTCGCTGCCATCGGGCAGGACCACTTTGCGCAGGGTGGCGTCGGCCTGGTAGCGGTGGTAGCTGTCCGGCACCCAGCCCTGCAGCCAGCCCAGGTAGCCGGCGGCCGGCAGCACCAGCAGGGCGAGGGCGGCGGCGCGCAGTTGCTTGCGCCAGGAGCGCCGGCGGCGCACTGCCTGTGCCGGCGGGCGGGGCAGCGG
>NZ_QGSL01000088.1:612581-623441 GCF_003176655.1 Pseudomonas sp. RW407
TTATGGTAGGGGTGGGCTTGTTTGCGAATGGTGTTTGCCGGTGGTTGTGGCATTTTGGATTAACTCCGCTCCCTCTCCCTAACCCTCTCCCTGAAGGGAGAGGGGACCGTTCGGAGTGCTTGGGTATTTCACAGTCAGCCGGCAAGCACGGTGATATCCGGCTGGAACCATTCATTCTCTCGGCACGGACAAGCCCCCTCTCCCTTCAGGGAGAGGGCTGGGGAGAGGGAACGGTGTCACCCCAAACACCGAAGCCGCCAGTGAACACCATCCGCGAGCAAGCTCGCTCCTACAAAAGCCCTTCACCTCATGACAAGCTACGCGCCACCTCCCCCGCCGGCGCCACGCCGCTGTCCACCTCCTCCATCTCCAGATACGCCGTCTCGCGCAGGGCGAACGAGCAGACCGCCACCAGGGCCATGGCCGCCGCGCCGTACAGCGCCACGTAGACCGGCTGGTGCCCGCTGGCGATGAGGATGGCGGTGGCCGCGCTGGAGGCGGTGCCGCCGCCCAGGGCCGCGCCCAGCTGGTAGCTGGCGGAGATGCCCGAGTAGCGCATCCGCCGCGGGAACTGTTCGGCGAGGAAGGCCGGGATCGGGCCCTGGGTGGCGCCCATGAAGAAGCCCACCACCAGGTAGCCCAGCAGGGCCAGCGCCAGGTGGTGGGTGCCCAGCAGCGGGAAGAAGGCGAACAGCCCCAGGGCCATGATGGCCGCGCCGAAGATCATCACCGTGCGGCGGCCGTGGCGGTCGGACAGGTGGCCGAAGAACGGCGCCGAGATGACGATGGCGATAGACAGCGCGAAGTCGAACAGCAACGCCTGGCTGCTGCTGTAGCCGATGTCGGTGGCGTAGGCGAGGAAGAAGGTGCTGATGTAGGCCACGGTGATGTAGCCGAAGGCGATGCCGGTGCACAGCAGCAGCTCGCGCGGGTGCTGGCGCAGGGCTTCGAGCAGCGGCAGGCGGGCCTTGGGCCGGGCCTTGGCCGGTTGCGCCGGCGCCGGGTTCTGCAGGCGCGCGTAGAGGCCGACCAGCACCAGCACGCCGCCGAGCCAGAACGGGATGCGCCAGGCGATGCCGCCCAGGTCGTCGTCGAAGGCCAGGCTGACCAGGGCGAACACCGCGGAACCGAAGATGCCGCCGATGCCGATGCCCATGCTGGTGAAGCTGCCCCACAGGCCGCGGCGGCCGCGCGGCGCCACCTCGATGCCGAACAGCGCGGCGCCGCCCCACTCCCCGCCCGCGGCGAAGCCCTGCACCAGGCGCAGGCCCACCAGCAGGATGGGCGCGGCCACGCCGAGGCTGGCGTAGTCCGGCAAGAAGCCGATCAGCAGGGTGCTCATGCCCATCAGCAGCAGGGTGGCGACCAGCGCCTTCTGCCGCCCGTAGCGGTCGCCCAGGTGGCCGAACACCACGCCGCCCAGGGGCCGGGCGAAGAAGCCGGCGCCGAAGGCGGCGAAGGCCACCAGCACTGCGGTCAGGCGATCCATGCCGGGGAAGAACAGCTTGGGGAAGACCAGCGCCGCGGCGTAGCCGTAGATGACGAAGTCGTAGAACTCCAGCGCGGTGCCCATGCCGGAGACGCAGAAGGTTTTGAACGCCGAGCGCGAGCCGGGCTGTGCGGGGGTGTGATCGATCATGGTGTCTGCTCTTGTTCTTGTGGCAGCAGTGGCCCGTGCGGCGGCCAAGGGGCCGCCACCGGGTGTCTTTCGCGGGTGGCGCGGCGCTAGGTCAGAAGCACAGGAAGCCGTCGCGGGCCAGGGCCTTGGGGTTGCCGGCGACGTACTCCAGGTTGCAGCCGACGCTGTCCAGGCCGATGGTCAGCAGGGTTTCCCAGCGCTCGGTGTCCGGCTGCGACAGGTCCGGGTGGAAGCACACCACCGCCTGCTCGCCGGCGTCGCCGCAGAAGGCCTCGGCGCGGGCCGCCAGGTCCTCGCGGGCCATGCCCGGGGCCATGGCCGCCAGGTGGTCGAAGCGCGCGTAGGTGGTGGAGACGTCGGCGGTGCGCTCGCCCCTGGCCTGCTGCGGGTCGACGAAGTGGTTGGTGTGCAGCACCCAGCCATCGGCGCGCGGCGGCACCACGGCGGTGGCCGCCGGGCTCATCTCGATGCTGGCGGCGCGCAGCTCGGCGTCGTCGCGGCTGAAGCAGGTCAGCACGGTGGAGGCGCTGACGCGGGCCGAACCCACCAGTTCGATGGCCTCGGCCACGCTGGTGGCCTCTTCCAGCACGCGGCGGGCGATGGCGTGCACCGGCACCCCGGCCTCGGCGTTGTCGCCGGCGTGGTGGAGGATGTTGAAGTGCATGCCCAGGCCGGCGCTGTTGACGCCGATCTTGCCGAGCATGCCGAACTCGGTGAACAGCTTGACCGTCAGGCCGCTGCCGGCGGCCAGCTGCAGCAGCAGGCCGTGGGGCACCAGGCTGTCGTGCCAGTCCCAGGTCTGGATGCTCAGCGGCGCGGCGGCGCCATGGGGCGCGTAGACCGCGGTGGAGCACTCGCCTTCCAGCGGTTGCGCCGGCATCACCGCGAGGATTTCGGTGCGCGCGTTCAGCGCCGCCAGTTGCCACAGCGGCAACCCCACGCCGGCGGCCAGGCCCTCGATCTCCCGGGCCAGGGCCGGGCACCAGGCATCCAGCGCGGCCAGGCTGGCCTCGCCGATGCCGCGCGCCTGCCCGGCGGGCACGCCCACGCGGGGGAAGAAGTCGAGGTACAGCGCCACGCTGTGCCGAATCTGTTCCGCCCACCGCTCTCCAATCTGCCGCCCGCGCTCGAACGGCTCGCGGGTTTCGCTCACGAAGGAATGGATGATCACTGCAAGGCTCCTTTGTCGATTTGGAAAAACGCTGGGCGGGCTTCCCCGCCCCGGCCGATCAGCGCTGGGCCGTCAGCGGCCGGCGGTAGACTTCGCGGCCGGCGAACCAGGTGGCCAGCACCTGGGTGTCACGCAAGGCTTCGGGTTTCACGGTGAACACGTCGCGGTCCAGCAGCACCATGTCGGCCTGCTTGCCGGGCTTGAGCGAGCCGATGCGGTCTTCCAGGCGGATCATGCGCGCGGCATTGAGGGTGTAGGCCTGGAACATCACCTGGCGGTCGATGGCCTCGTCGGCGTTGAGCACGCCCTTGGGGCCCTTGCGCGTCACCGCCTGGTAGATGGCCTTCCACGGGTCGGGCGTGGTGATCGGCCAGTCGCTGGCGCCGGCTATGGTGGCGCCGTGCTTGAGCAGGGAATGGGCCGGGTAGGTGTACATGAAGACCATGGCGTCCACGTAGGGTTTGACGAGGTCGATGCTCGATTCATCCGCACTGGCCCAGTAAAGCTGCATGGAGGCGATCACGTCCAACTGCCTGAAGCGGTCGAAGTCCTTGGGGTTGACCATCTGCAGGTGGGTGATGGAGTGCGGGATGCCGCTGTGGCGGTCGCGGCGCGCCTGGGCCATGCCGTTGAGCGCCTCGTGGATGGCGCGGTCGCCGATGGCGTGCACGTGCACCAGCCAGCCGCGGGCGTCGGCGGCGCTGACCAGCTCGCCGAAGTGCTTGGGGTCGATCAGCAGTTCGCCGAACTTGTGCGAGTTCTTGTAGGGCTCGAGCATGGCCGCGCTCTGCGCCGGCACCTCGGCCACGCCGTCGGCGAAGACCTTGATGCCCGGCAGCGTCAGGTTGGGCACGCCGAGGAACTGCTGGCGCACCTTGTCCAGCTCGTCGAGGTCCTTCGGGGTGGCCCTGGAGTCGGCCATCAGCAGCGCGGCGACGTGGGCGGACAGGTCGCCCTTCTCGGCCAGGGCCTTGTAGATGGGCAGCACGCCGGTGGAGGCGTTGGTGATGTCGGCGCCGGGGATCTCGTTGCCCAGCGGGTCCATCCAGGCGGTGATGCCCAGGCTGTTGTAGTACTTGAGCGCGGCGTAGGCGCCGCGGGTCAGCTCCTCGGTGCTGGGCAGCGGCAGCAGGGCCTGCAGCGGGTAGAGCCCGGCGTCCACCAGGAAGCCGTTGGGGGTGCCGTCGGCGTGGACGCCGAGGGTGGCTTTCTCCTCGCCCTTGAGCGAGGCGACTTTCGCCGCATCCACCTTGGCGAGTTTCAGCATGGCCTGGTTGGCCCAGCCGGTGTGCAGGTCCCAGCCGACGAAGAGGATCGGCACCTGGGCCCATTCGCCCTGGTTGAAGGTCTTCTCCAGCGCCGGGATGTCGCCCCAGTAGGTGGACGGCAGGCCGCCGACGCTGAGGAACCCGCCACGCTTCGCCTTGCCGTCGTCGCGCCACTCGCGCAGCTTCTTCTCAAGCTCCGGCACCGGCAGCAGCTCGCCGTCGAGGTTGGCCTGGAGCATCTGCAGGCCGCCCTTCACGGTGTGGCTGTGGGAATCGATGAAGCCGGGCATCAGCACCCTGCCCTGCAGGTCGACGACGCGGGTGCCGGCGGCCTTCAGGCGCAGCACCTGCTCGTCGCTGCCCACGGCCAGGACCTTGCCGTTCTCGATGGCCACCGCCTGCTGCAGGCCCTGGCCGGGTTCGGCGGTGTAGACCTTGCCGCCGTGGAGGATGAGGTCGGCTGCGGCCATAGTTTCCGCTGAGGAAAAAACACAGGCCATGGACATCAGCGCCGGAATCAGTATTTTCATGGGATCGCCTAGATTCTTGTTGTGTGAACGCAGGTTAACCAAAGCCCGGCGCGGCTTTAACGCCGATTTTTTGCACAACTTCTGTGCCTGACAGGAATAGATGAATGGACAAGATGACCGCCCTGACCATGTTCGTCGCCACCGCCGACCATGGCGGCTTCAGCCGCGCGGCCGAACACCTGGGCAAGACGCCCTCGGCGGTGACCAAGGGCGTGGCGCAGCTGGAAGCGGAACTCGGCGCGCGGCTGTTCGAGCGCACCACCCGGCGCATGGCGCTGACCGAAGCCGGGCAGATCTACCTGGAAGGCGCGCGCCAGGCGCTGCTGCACCTGCAGGTGGCCGGCGCGGAAGTGGAGCAGTTGCAGAAGGACCTGCGCGGCACCCTGCGCATCGCCGCCCCGCCCTCCTTCGCCCCGGCCTTCCTCGGCCAGGTATGCCGAGAATTCCTCGACGAGCACCCGCAGGTACGCCTGGAGGTGGACCTGCAGGACGAGTTCGCCGACCTGGTGGAAGGCGGCTACGACCTGGCCCTGCGCGACGGCCCCGTCGACCTGCCGGGGGTGATCGCCCAGCCGCTGCTGGAGAACCACCTGCTGCTCTGCGCCAGCCCCGCCTACCTGGCGCGCAAGGGCATGGACGTGACCCTGGAGAACTACGCCGGGCACGACTGGCTGATCTTCCGCCACCCCATGCTCAACCGGAACTTCTGGTGGGTGAACCGCGACGGCGAACGCATCCGCCTGAAGCAGCCGGTGCCGCACCTGGCCAGCGACAACTACGACTTCCTGCTGGCCTGCCTGCTGGCCGGCCAGGGCGTACAGTTCCTCCCGCAGTGGAGCGCGCGGCCCTACCTGGAACGCGGCGAACTGGTGGAACAGCTACCGGACTGCTGGCGCGACCAGAGCGCCTTCGGCGCCACCATCCACGTGCTGTTCCTGCCGCACCGGCGCAACACGCGCAAGGTGCGGGTGTTCATCGAGGGGTTGAGGGCGCACCTGCGGGCGCAAGGGTTGGGCTGAGGGACATGCCGCCGGCGCTTTTCGTAGGGCGCATAACGCCTACGGCGTTATCCGCCATGATCGCGGACGGAACAGTTCCAGGAAGCACCGTCGTAGGAGCGGACTCCGTCCGCGATTGGATTCACCGGCCACGCCAAACGCCCCGGTAGCACGGCCAACGGCGGATAACCGCGAACGGTTATTCGCCCTACGGTTGCACCACCGTAGGAGCGGACTCCGTCCGCGATTTCGCGCACACAACGCTTTTCGTAGGAGCAAGGGGCACCTGGCTCTTGCTCGCGAACCGCATGGCACCGCGTTTGTTCGCGAGCAGGCTCGCGCCTACGGGAAGCCGGCGAACCTCGGAACAAGGATTCCCCCCGCTCAACAGCTCTCCCGCTCCACCACCCGGCACTGCAGCAGGTTCAGGCGCTCCACGCCGCCTTCCGCCGGCTGCGCGCCTATGGCCTGCAACACCCGCTGCGCGGCGACTTCGCCGATCTCCCGGGCCGGCGGCTTGAGGGTGGTGAGGCTGGGCAGCAGCATGGGCGCGAAGGGGTAGTCGCCGAAGCCGAGCACCGCGCAATCCTGGGGGATGCGCAGGCCGGCGCGCTGCCCGGCGAGCAGGCCGCCGGCGGCGAGGTTGTCGTTGGCGAAGACGATGGCGTCGGGGCGCTCGGCGCGGGCCATCAGCGCCTCCATGGCCTGCTTGCCGGCCTCGAAGGGCGCGCTGGCAGTGGGTACGAACATCCAGGGCTCCAGCCCCAGCTCGCGCAGGGTGTCGGCATAGCCGTCGCGGCGGTCCATGGCGCTGTAATCGCCCGGCGTGCTGTTCTGCACGAAGGCGATGCGCCGGTAGCCCTTGCCGTGCAGATAGCGCGCGGCGTCCACGCCCACCTGGTAGTGGGAGAAACCGACCTGGATGGGCCGGCGCGAAGGCTGGTAGTCCCAGACCTCCAGCAGCGGCACGTCGGCGCCTTCCAGCAGCTTCTCGCAAGCCGGGGTGTGGAAGTGGCTGGTCAGCACCAGGGCCGCCGGGTTCCAGCCGAGGAAGGCGCGCACGGCGCTTTCCTCCTTCTCGCCATCGAAGTAGCTGGAGGCCAGCAGCAACTGGTAGCCCGCCGCGGCCAGGGCATCGCTGATGGCCTGGATGGTGTCGGCGAAGATCGGCCCGGAGATGTTCGGCACCACCATGCCGACGATGCGCCCACGCGCCGAGGCCAGCCCGCCGGCCACCTGGTTGGGCACGTAGCCCAGCGCCGCCACCGCCTCGCCGATGCGCTCGCGCAGCACCTCGGAAAGGCTCGCCGGCTGGTTGAAGTAGCGCGACACGCTGATGGCCGACACCCCGGCGCGCTCGGCCACGGCGCTGAGGGTGACGCGGCCGGCGCCGCGGCGTTTGCGGGGACTGTCCAGTGTCGACATCCAATTCAGGAATATAAAAGTAATTTTTCAGTATTTGACGCTCTAAGGCGCGATCCGGATACTCGCCGATGTTAGCGCTAACAAACAACTTTTTCTTCATCCATCGGCCACTCGCACGAGCGAGCGCTCGTGAAGTTTCCAGCGAACAGGCGCCGCAGCGGCCCGCACAAGAGGCCGGCGGCGGACCAGGGCAATCCAGGAGTGGCCATGACTCAGCAGTACCGGGCGAACGCCCACGAACAATTCCCCCGGCTCAGCGCGCTGGCGCTGGCCATCGCCGCGCTGGTGGGCGGCCTGCAGTTGCCTGCGCAGGCCGCCGAGGGCGACCAGGCGCAGGCCGAGGAAGCAGCCCCCACGCTCAACGCCGTGACCGTTACCGCCACCCGCCGCGAGGAATCGCTGCAGAAGGTGCCGGTGGCGGTCAGCGTGATCAGCGGCGAACAGTTGCAGCGCGACAACCGCAACAACGTCTCGACCATCGTCAGCGAAGTGCCCACCCTGAACTACCGCGCCGGAGCCTCGAACAAGGACACCTCGCTGTTCGTCCGCGGCGTGGGCACCATCAGCACCTCCCCGGGCGTGGAGCCCAGCGTTTCCACCGTGGTCGACGGCGTGGTCTACGGCCGCCCCGGCATGGCCACCCTGGACCTGCTGGACCTGGAGCGCATCGAGGTGCTGCGCGGCCCGCAGGGTACCCTGTTCGGCAAGAACGCCTCGGCCGGCGTGCTCAACATCATCACCAAGGCGGTGCCGGACGAAACCAGCGGTTTCGTCGACTACTCGCACTTCGGCGGCGGCAACGAGAACCGCACCAGCTTCGGCATCGGCGGCACCCTCGTCCCCGGCAAGCTCAAGGCCAGCGTCACCGGCCTGGTGGGCAGCTACGAAGGCAACGTCGACAACGTCTACAACGGCCATCAGGTCAACGGCTACAACCGCCAGGGCGCGCGCGCCAAGTTCGAGCTGACGCCCAGCGACGACGTGAAGGTGACGCTGATCGCCGACTACATGCACGCCAACGACGACAGCCCCAGCGGCGTGATCACCAGCACCAGCAGCGCGGCCTTCGCCAACGCCCTGCGCCCGGTGGTGGCCGACAGCGACAACCACAAGATCAACGCCGACTACCGCACCCACGTCGACGACACCAACAAGGGCCTGTCCGGGCAGATCGACTGGAACCTGGGCGACTACACCCTGACCTCGATCACCGCCTGGCGCGGCTGGGACAACACCCAGTACCAGGACGGCGACCGCCTTTCGCAGGTCAGCGCGGCCTTCCCCAGCTCCCACGACAAGGGCGAGCTGGAATACGACCAGTACTCCCAGGAACTGCGCCTGGCCTCGCCCAAGGGCCAGTTCGCCGAGTACGTCACCGGCCTGTACTACATGCACGCCAAGGACGACGAGACCTACCGCCGCACCCTGACCACCACCGGCACTGTCGACACCGGCGTGGCCGACTACGGCACCACCAGCGACAGCTACTCGGCCTTCGGCGAAGCGACCCTGAACTTCACCTCGGCGTTGCGTGGCATCGCCGGCCTGCGCTACACCCACGACGAGCTGGAGTACGACCACCGCCGGGTATCCACCTCGGCCACCGCGGTGACCGGCATCCAGCCGTCCACCCGCAGTTCCGGCTCCACCGACGAGGACGGCTGGTCCGGCCGCCTGGGCGTGCAGTACGACCTCAGCGACAACCTCACCAGCTACCTGACCTACTCGCGCGGCTACAAGGGCCCGGCCTACAACGTATTCTTCAACATGCAGCCGCGCGACACCGAGGCGCTCAAGCCGGAAACCTCCAACTCCTGGGAGCTGGGCCTGAAGGCCACCGCGCTGGACAAGCGCCTGAGCGCCAACTTCGCGGTGTTCCACACCGACTACGACAACTATCAGGCGAACTTCTACGACACCGTGGCCAACCAGGTGGTGACCCGCCTGATCAACGCCGGCTCGGTGAAGACCGAGGGCGCCGAGGCCGACGTCGCCTGGCAGGCCACCCGCCAGCTGAAACTCTCCGGCTCGGTGGCCTACACCCACGCGCGCATCGACAAGTTCAGTTGCCCGGCCGGCGCCGCCGCCAGCTGCAACGTCGACGGCAAGCCGCTGCCCTTCTCGCCGGACTGGAAGAGCTACGTGCGCGCCGACTACGACATCCCGCTGGACAACGGCCTGGATGTGGAACTGGGCACCGACTACAGCTGGCAGGACAAGGTGCAGTACGACCTGAGCCAGAACCCCGACACCATCCAGGGTGCCTACGGCATCTGGAACGCCAGCGTGGCCCTGGCCGACTACAACGCCGGCTGGCGCGTGGCCTTCCTGGCCAGGAACCTCACCGACAAGTCCTACTCGCCGCTGCTGGCCACCGGGGGCGGCTACGTGTACCGCCTGGTGCCGCGTGACGACGGCCGCTACTTCGGCTTCGAGCTGCGCAAGGACTTCTGACCTGCCGAACCCGGGCCCCGCCCTCGCTGGCGGGGCCCTTGCCAAGAAACCGTCCCGCCCGGCGTGCGCCAACCATCACGCAGAGGACTCCAGCATGACCGCAAGCAACCGCACCCTTTCCCTCGGCGCCTTCCTCATGGCCACCGGGCACCACGTCGCCGCCTGGCGCCACCCGGACGTGCCGGCCGACGCCGGGCTGAGCTTCCGCCACTACAAGCACCTGGCACAGGTGGCCGAGGCGGCGAAGTTCGACGCCGTGTTCGTCGCCGACAGCGTGGCCGCGCCCAGCGCGCCCATCGCCAGCCGCATGGCGCGCTCCGATCACTTCGAACCGCTCACCCTGCTCAGCGCGCTGGCCGCGGTGACCGAACGCATCGGCCTGATCGCCACCGTCACCACCAGCTACAACGAGCCCTACCACGTGGCGCGCAAGTTCGCCTCGCTGGACCACCTGTCCGGTGGGCGCGCCGGCTGGAACCTGGTGACCTCGGACAACGCCGCCGAAGCGCTGAACTTCAACCGTAGCGAGCACCTGGGCCACGCCGAGCGCTACGCCCGCGCCCGCGAATTCCACGAAGTGGTGACCGGCCTGTGGGACAGCTGGGAAGACGACGCCTTCCTGCGCGACAAGGCCAGCGGCCAGTACTACGACCCGGCCAAGCTGCACGTGCTGAACCACGAGGGCGAACACTTCCAGGTGCGCGGCCCACTGAACGTGGCGCGCTCGCCCCAGGGCCGCCCGGTGGTGGTCCAGGCCGGTTCCTCCGAGACCGGCCGCGAGCTGGCCGCGCAGACCGCCGAAGTGGTGTTCACCGCGCAGACCTCGCTGGCCGCCGCCCGCGATTTCTACGCCGACATCAAGGGCCGCCTGCCGCGCTACGGCCGCCAGGCGGACGAGCTGAAGATCATGCCCGGCGTGTTCGTCGTGGTCGCCGACAGCGAGGCCGAGGCCCAGGAGAAGCACGAGGCCTTCCAGGAACTGGTGGAGCCGGAAGTGGGCGTCGCCCTGCTCTCGCGCATGCTCGGCAACTTCGACCTGTCTGCCTACCCGCTGGACGGCCCGCTGCCCGAGCTGCCGCTGACCGACAGCGGCCAGCGCAGCCGCCAGCTGCTGCTCACCGAACTGGCCGGCAAGGAAAACCTAACCCTCGCCCAGCTCGGCAAGCGCATCGCCGGTGGCCGCGGCCACTACAGCCTGGTCGGCACCCCGCAGCGCATCGCCGATGAGCTGCAGGCGTGGTTCGAACAAGGCGCCGCCGACGGCTTCAACGTGCTGGTGCCGCACCTGCCCGGCGGCCTGGAAGACGTCGCCAACCTGCTGGTGCCGGAGTTGCAGCGCCGCGGGCTGTTCCGCCGCGACTACGCCGGCAGCACC
>NZ_QGSL01000088.1:623451-641883 GCF_003176655.1 Pseudomonas sp. RW407
GATAACGCCTACGGCGTTATCCGCCAAATCGCGGACAGAGTCCGCTCCTACAGTTCCAGGAAGCACGGACGTAGGAGCGGACTCCGTCCGCGATTGGATTCACCGGCCACGCCAGACGCCCCGGTAGCACGGCCAGCGGCGGATAACCGCGAACGGTTATACGCCCTACGGTCGGGGGCGGTCGTAGGAGCGGATCTCATCCGCGAAACGCGCCTGGACGTCCGGCTATTGCGGAAAAAGGGGGGATGCCATGCCGCGTGGCAACTGTAGGAGCGGGCCCTGCCCGCGATTTTCGCGCGCAGGACATGAAAAAACGCCGTTCCCCTGGGGGAACGGCGTTTTTCTGGAGCTACACCTTTGCGGCCGGGCCGCATCCCGGCCCCGAGGGACCGGATGAACCTGTCCTTAGTGGAACTGGTTCATGGTGTTGTCTTTGCCCGAGGCCTTCAGAGCGGCTTCGCCAGCGAAGTACTCCTTGTGGTTGTCGCCGATGTCGGAGCCGGCCATGTTCTGGTGCTTGACGCAGGCGATGCCCTGGCGGATTTCCTGACGCTGCACGCCCTTCACGTAGGCCAGCATGCCCTGGTCGGCGAAGTAGCCCTTGGCCAGGTTGTCGGTGGACAGGGCCGCGGTGTGGTAGGTCGGCAGCGTGATCAGGTGGTGGAAGATGCCGGCGTGGGCCGAGCCGTCGCGCTGGAAGGTGCGGATCTTCTCGTCGGCGATCTGGGCCAGCTCGGTCTCGTCGTACTCGACGCTCATCAGCTTGGCGCGGTCGTAGGCGGAAACGTCCTTGCCTTCGGCGACGAACGCATCGAACACCTGCTGGCGGAAGTTCAGGGTCCAGTTGAACGACGGGCTGTTGTTGTACACCAGCTTGGCGTTCGGGATGACTTCGCGGATGCGGTCGACCATGCCCTTGATCTGGCCAACGTGCGGCTTCTCGGTTTCGATCCACAGCAGGTCGGCGCCGTTCTGCAGCGAGGTGATGCAGTCCAGCACGCAACGGTCTTCGCCGGTGCCCTTGCGGAACTGGAACAGGTTGGACGGCAGGCGCTTGGGACGCAGCAGCTTGCCGCCGCGGTTGATCACCACGTCGCCGTTCTGCAGCTCGGTGGCGCTGATTTCGTCGCAGTCGAGGAAGGAGTTGTACTGGTCGCCCAGGTCGCCCGGTTGCTTGGTCACGGCGATCTGCTTGGTCAGGCCGGCACCCAGGGAGTCGGTACGGGCGACGATCACGCCATCGTCCACGCCCAGCTCGAGGAAGGCGTAGCGAACCGCGTTGATCTTGGCGAGGAAGTCTTCGTGCGGAACGGTCACTTTACCGTCCTGGTGGCCGCACTGCTTCTCGTCGGAAACCTGGTTCTCGATCTGGATGCAGCAGGCACCGGCCTCGATCATTTTCTTGGCCAGCAGGTAGGTGGCTTCCGGGTTGCCGAAGCCGGCGTCGATGTCGGCGATGATCGGCACCACGTGGGTTTCGTAGTTGTCGATCTGGTTCTGGATTTCTTCCTGCTTGGCCTTGTCGCCGGCTTCGCGGGCGGCGTCCAGGGCGGTGAAGAGCAGGTCCAGTTCGCGGGCGTCAGCCTGGCGCAGGAAGGTGTAGAGCTCTTCGATCAGGCCGGAAACCGCGGTCTTCTCGTGCATGGACTGGTCGGGCAGCGGGCCGAAGTCCGAGCGCAGCGCGGCGACCATCCAGCCGGACAGGTAGAGGTAGCGCTTGTTGGTGGTCTTCAGGTGCTTCTTGATGGAGATCAGCTTCTGCTGACCGATGAAGCCGTGCCAGCAACCCAGCGACTGGGTGTAGACGGAAGCGTCGGCGTCGTACTCGGCCATGTCCTTGCGCATGATGGCCGCGGTGTACTTGGCGATGTCCAGCCCAGTCTTGAAGCGGTTCTGGGCGCGCATACGGGCGACGGACTCGGGGTTGATAGCGCTCCAGCTGCTGCCGAACTTCTCTTTCAGGGCGGCAACGGCCTTGATGTCGTTCTGATATGCGGACATGGTCAACAATCCTTCAAAAAATGTGTTGGTTGAGCACCGACTTCCCACGCCAGACCTGTGTGTAGTCACGGTAGTGGAGCGGGTTGCTCGCCGCAGATGGCGAAATGACGACTGGAAGGATTGACGCAGAGGGAGAGGGGGTGGAGCGGGCGAACAGGTAGATGATCGCAGCGATGGCATTCGGGATCGCTTGCCGGCTCGTGGCTGCCGTTGGGCGAGGGCGAATGGCTGCATTCGACCATCTTGCTGATACGTTCTTTGCTTCCCCGTCCCTCAGGACAACTTCTTGCCAGTCGCAACCTCGTCATTTCGCCTTGTGGGCTGTAACAACACGGACCGGCACAACGAGTGGGCTGTGGCCTCGGCCCGGAGGCCCGGTTCAGGGCCCCTGGTTAGCGGGAGCGAGGCCATCATGCCTTTCGAACAATCGTTCGTCAAACGTTTTGTAGTGTTTTTTTTGGACTACTACACGAAGGTCTAAGGAGGACTCCCCGGTCACCTCCGGAAGGCTCAGTCGAGCACTTCGACCTTCACCCGCAGGCTGCTGTCGCTGCGCCCCTGGGTGCTGTAGTTGCGCGTCAGGCCGCCCTGGTCGCTGCGGCTGTTTTCGCTGGTGCCGCCCACCTCGATCCACTCGCCGAGGCGGCCGCTGAGGCGGGTGCTGGTGCCGGCGGTGTCCATGGCGCCGGGGGCGCTGTTGTTGAAGCGGTCGTTGCGGGTGTCCAGGTCGATGTGGACGATGTTGCCGCTGAGGGTGGCGGTCACGTACATGCCGCGGTTGGCGTCGCGGTACTCGGTCTGGCTGTAGACCTGGCCGTAGGGGCCGACGCCGACGTTGTACACCGGCTGGCTCTGGCCGACCTGGATCAGCGCCGGCGAGCCCTCGGTGGTCTGGACCTGCTGCACGCCGCCGCTGCGGCTGGCGGTGGAGCTGTCGATGATGCGCACCTGGTCGCGGCCGTTGACCTCGCCGCGGCCGCTCTGGATCTCGACGTTGCCGACGCTGGCCGAGCCGTTCACCGAGTAGCCGCTGCGGCTGCGCTGGCTGGAGTCGCTGGTGTCGACGCTGATCAGCAGGCGGTGGGGGCGGGTGTCCAGTTGCTCCAGCACCTGCTGCAGCTCGCGGATCTTCGCCGGCTCGGCGTTGACCACCAACTGGTTGCCGTAGGCGGTCACCCGGCCTTCGTTGCCCAGGACCTGCTGGGCCACCGGCAGTATTTCGTCGGCGGTGCGGTAGCTCAGCGGCAGGATCTCGGTGCGCGGCGCGGCCTGGGCGGCCAGGCTGATGGCGCAGGCGAGGAGCAGGGCGGTTCGGCGATGGCTCACAACAGGAAGCTCCGCAGGTTCGGGTCGGACCGGCTGGTGTCCCAGGCCTGGTCGAACTGCGCCTGCAACTGGCGGACGCGGCCGGGGTCGTTGTAGTGGGCGTGGCCGGCGGGCAGCGCCGGTTCGGTTCGCAGCAGCAGGCCGAGCTGGTCGGCGAGCAGGAAAGCCTGTTCCGGGCTGGGGTAGTCCGGGTTGAGCAGGCGGATGTGCAGGTTGCTGGACAGGCGCCGGCTGAGGTTGAGCAGGCGGTGGCCTTCCTTGACCGGGCGGGTGCTGTCGCGCAGGAGGATGCGCAGGCGGTTCTGCGGGTGGCGCAGCAGCAGGCGGGTGCAGGCCTGCTGGATGCTGCTGTGGTTGTACAGCCAGGCTTCCAGGTCCGGGCTGTACAGGCACAGGTTGCGCTGGGCCTGCTGCATCAGCGCCAGGGCGTGGGCGCGGGCCGCTTCGGGTTCGCCGAAACGCTGCAGGCCGCTGTCGTCGCCGAGGCGGAAGGGCGCCGGCTCCCAGGGGCGGGAGGCCGGCAGCTCGGGTTCCGGGTTGTGCACGGTAAAACGCCCCGGGGAATGGAAGTCGATGCCTTCAGGTTCCGGGGCGTCTTTCATCGCGGTTTCCTCAGGCGCTTTCGCGCACCATGTCGACGTGGGGCAGGCCGGCTTCGAGGAATTCGCCGCTGGCCACCTTGAAGCCTAGCCGCTCGTAGAAGGGGATGGCGTAGACCTGGGCGGTCAGCAGCTGGCGCTTGAGCTGGCGGCGCTCGGCTTCCTCGATGGCGGCGCGCATCAGCAGGTCGCCGACCTTCAGCCCGCGCCAGTCCCTGAGTACCGACACCCGGCCGATGTGGCCGTCGGGCAGCAGGCGCGCCGTGCCGATCGCGTAGTCCCCCTCGAAGGCGAGGAAGTGCACGGCTTCCGCATCCTCGGCGTCCCATTCCAGTTCCGGCGGCACCGATTGCTCGGCGATGAAGACCGCTTCGCGGATGCGCCGCAGGTCGGCATTGTCCTTCTGCCAGTCGGCCAGGCGAACCCTGATCTTGTTACTCATCGGCAAACTCCAAACTGCCCTGTTTGACCAATTCTGCCAACAGCTTACGCCCATCCTCATCGCCCAGCCATTGGCCGAGGTTGTCGCTGTGCAGTGCGTCCGCCGAGCAGACCAGTTTGAGCAGCGGCTCCATGGTCTTGGGCAGAACCACGCTCTGGCCGCTGGAGAACAGCAGCAGGCCGACGTCCACTTCGCTCCAGGCCAGGCGTGCACTGGGGTTGCGCACCAGCACGGCGCCGTCCTCGAGGGCCTGGCGCAGGTCCGTGTCGTCGATTTCCTCGCCGGCCACCAGTTCCGGGTAGCGCGGCTCGGTCATGAACTGGCCGAACCAGGTGAGCAGCAGGCGTTCGTCGCTCATGTGCTCCTGCAGCAGGTTCTTCAGGCGGTCGAGGGCGTCGCGCTGGATCTTGTGCTGGTCCTCGCCGCTCTTCACCGCGGCCATGCCGGCATCGGTGTAGCGCTCCTCGTCGGAGAGGAACTGGGCGAGGAAGTCGGTGAAGTGGGTCAGCACCTCGGCGGCGCTGGGCGCGCGGAAGCCCACCGAGTAGGTCATGCACTCGTCCTCGGCGATGCCGTAGTGGGCCACGCGCGGCGGCAGGTAGAGCATGTCGCCGGGTTCCAGCACCCATTCGTCGCTCTGCTGGAAGTCGGCCAGGATGCGCAGGTCGGCATGCTGCAGCATCGGGCTGTCGGCATCGCACAACTGGCCGATCTTCCAGCGGCGGCGGCCATGGCCCTGCAGCAGGAACACGTCGTAGTTGTCGAAGTGCGGCCCTACGCCGCCGCCTGGCGCGGCATAGCTGATCATCACGTCGTCGATGCGCCAGCTGGGCAGGAACTTGAAGTGCTCCAGCAGTTCGGCGACCTCCGGCACGAACTGGTCGACGGCCTGCACCAGCAGGGTCCAGTCGCGCTCGGGCAGTTCCTTGTAGGTGTCCTCGCTGAAGGGGCCGCGGCGCATTTCCCAGGGCGTCTTGCCGTGTTCGAGGATGATGCGCGACTCGACGCTGTCTTCC
This sequence comes from Pseudomonas sp. RW407, assembly GCF_003176655.1. Classification (NCBI taxonomy): domain Bacteria; kingdom Pseudomonadati; phylum Pseudomonadota; class Gammaproteobacteria; order Pseudomonadales; family Pseudomonadaceae; genus Pseudomonas; species Pseudomonas sp. RW407. The sequence continues at coordinate 628,836 of NZ_QGSL01000088.1, forward strand.
AGGGACAGGCCGGCCAGTTCGTCGGCCTCCAGCGGGCTTTCGAAACCGGGGATGGCCTGGCGCACCAGCAGGGGTTTCTTCTGCCAGTAGTCGCGGAGGAATTCATCGGCGCTGATGCCGCCCAGGAGCTGAAGAGGAATAGCAGGATTCATATGTAAGTCCTTGAAACAAAAACGCCCGGCACAGCCGGGCGTGCAAATGTTCAGTGCATGTCAGATGCGCTTGGCCTGGGCGGCGGCGTTGCCGATGTAGTTCGCCGGGGTCAGCTTCTTCAGCTCGGCCTTGGCTTCGGCGGGCATGTCGAGGCCGTCGATGAACACCTGCAGGGCCTCGGCGCTGATACCTTTGCCGCGGGTCAGCTCCTTGAGCTTCTCGTAGGGGTTCTCGATGCCGTAGCGGCGCATCACGGTCTGCACCGGCTCGGCCAGGACTTCCCAGCAGGCGTCCAGGTCTTCGGCGATGCGCGCGGCGTTCAGCTCCAGCTTGCCGATGCCCTTGAGGCTGGCTTCATAGGCGATGACGCTGTGGGCGAAGCCGACGCCGAGGTTGCGCAGCACGGTGGAGTCGGTCAGGTCGCGCTGCCAGCGGGAGATCGGCAGCTTGCTGGCCAGGTGCTGGAAGATCGCGTTGGCGATGCCCAGGTTGCCCTCGGAGTTCTCGAAGTCGATCGGGTTGACCTTGTGCGGCATGGTCGAGGAGCCGATCTCGCCGGCCACGGTCTTCTGCTTGAAGTAGCCCAGGGAGATGTAGCCCCAGACGTCGCGGTCGAAGTCGATGAGGATGGTGTTGAAGCGGGCGATGGCGTCGAACAGCTCGGCGATGTAGTCGTGCGGCTCGATCTGGGTGGTGTAGGGGTTCCAGGCCAGGCCCAGGTCATGGACGATGAACTCGCGGGCGTTGGCTTCCCAGTCCACCTGCGGGTAGGCCGACAGGTGGGCGTTGTAGTTGCCCACCGCGCCGTTGATCTTGCCCAGCAACTCGACGTCGGCGACCTGCTTGATCTGCCGCTCCAGGCGGTAGACCACGTTGGCCAGTTCCTTGCCCAGGGTGGTCGGCGAGGCCGGCTGGCCGTGGGTGCGGGAGAGCATGGGGACGTCGGCGAACTGGACCGCCAGCTCGCGGATCGACTCGGCGATCCGGCGCATCAGCGGCAGCAGCACCTGGTCGCGGCCTTCGCGCAGCATCAGGGCGTGGGACAGGTTGTTGATGTCCTCGCTGGTGCAGGCGAAGTGGATGAACTCGCTGACCTTGGCCAGTTCCGGCAGCTTGGCGGCCTGCTCCTTGAGCAGGTATTCCACGGCCTTGACGTCGTGGTTGGTGGTGCGCTCGATTTCCTTGATGCGCTGCGCGTGCTCCAGTTGGAAGTCCTCGGCCAGCTTGTCGAGCAGGGCGTTGGCTTCGCCGGAGAAGGGCGCGACCTCGGGGATGCCGGCGTGCGCCGCGAGGCGCTGCAGCCAGCGGACCTCCACCAGGACGCGGAAACGGATCAGGCCGTATTCGCTGAAGATCGGACGCAGGGCGCTGGTCTTGCTGCCGTAGCGGCCGTCGACGGGGGAAACCGCGGTAAGGGAGGAAAGCTGCATGGGGCGTTCTCGTGGCTGTCGGTCAACGAAAAGGGCGCACATCATACACGAATGGGCGCGCCTTCGCCCGTACTTGCTGCCATACGGAAGCGCCCGTGCGGGCGCCCCGGCGGCTTCAGTCGGCGCCGCGCAGGATCGGGCGCAGTTCGCCCAGCAGCTTGCGCCGGCTGAACACCATTTGCCAGCGGTTGCCGCCCAGCTGCCGCCACAGGCGCGCGGAGCGGATGCCGGCCAGCAGCAGGGCGCGGATGCGCGCGGCGTTGGCGTTGATCTGCAGGTAGCGCATGTCGCCGTGCACCTGGATGCGCTGGCGGAAGGTGCTCAGGGTGTCCTGGTAGAGGCCGGCGCAGGAGGCGATGACGTTCTCGTGGACCAGGCCGAAGTGCTGCACCTGCTGCTGCACCTGGTCCAGGCGCGAGCCGATCAGGTCGAGCATGTCGTCGCGCTTGGCCAGTTGGCGCTCCAGGCCGATCAGCGACAGCGCGTAGCGCAGCGGTTCGCGCTGCAGGCTGTTGGGGTCGCGCTCCAGGGCGCTGGCCAGGGCGCGGAAGCCCTCGCGCAGGTTGTGGATGTCGCCGCCGAACACGTCCAGGGTGGTCTTCGGCTCGCGCACCAGCAGGCTGCCGAGCATGCAGCCCAGCGGGGCTTCGGGAATCTGCCCGGTGCGGGCCAGGCGGTCCACCAGGGCGGCGGCTTCGAAGACGCCGGCGAGGGCGATCAGTTGGTCGCGCAACTCGCTCATGCACGCTCCTTGGGGTAGGCCGGCTCGGCCGATTCGATCACGCCACCGCCCAGGCACACCTCGCCGTCGTAGAACACCACGGACTGGCCCGGGGTGACGGCGCGCTGCGGTTCGTCGAACACCGCGCGGTAGCCGTCGGCGGTGCGCTCCAGCAGGCAGTCCTGGTCGGCCTGGCGGTAGCGCACCTTGGCGCGCAATGCGCGTGGCTCGGGCAGCTCCAGCGGGTTCACCCAGAAGATGCTGGAGGCGTGCAGGGCGCGGGAGAACAGCCAGGGGTGGTCGTTGCCCTGGCCGACGACCAGCACGTTGCGCGCCAGGTCCTTCTCCAGCACGTACCAGGGGCTGTCGTCGGCGTTCTTCATGCCGCCGATGCCCAGGCCCTGGCGCTGGCCGATGGTGTGGTACATCAGCCCGGCGTGGCGGCCGATGACCTGGCCGTCGGTGGTCTCGATGTCGCCCGGCTGTGCCGGCAGGTACTGCTTGAGGAAGTCGCTGAAGCGCCGCTCGCCGATGAAGCAGATGCCGGTGGAGTCCTTCTTCTTCGCCGTGGCCAGGCCGTATTTCTCGGCGATGGCGCGCACTTCCGGCTTCTCCAGCTCGCCCACCGGGAACAGCGTGCGGGCGATCTGCTCGCCGCCCACGGCGTGGAGGAAGTAGCTCTGGTCCTTGTTCGGGTCCAGGCCCTTGAGCAGCTCGGTGCGGCCGTCGATGTCGCGGCGGCGCACGTAGTGGCCGGTGGCGATCAGGTCGGCGCCCAGGGCCAGGGCGTAGTCGAGGAAGGCTTTGAACTTGATCTCGCGGTTGCACAGGATGTCCGGGTTCGGCGTGCGCCCGGCCTTGTACTCGGCGAGGAAGTACTCGAAGACGTTGTCCCAGTACTCGGCGGCGAAGTTGGCAGTGTGCAGCTTGATGCCGATGCGGTCGCAGACGGCCTGGGCGTCCGCCAGGTCGGTCATGGCTGTGCAGTACTCGGTGCCGTCGTCCTCTTCCCAGTTCTTCATGAACAGGCCTTCCACCTCGTAGCCCTGCTCCTTGAGCAGGAGGGCGGAAACCGAGGAGTCCACGCCGCCGGACATGCCGACGATGACGCGGCCCTTGCCGGGCTGGACGGGGGAGGTGGGGCTGGAATCGGACATGGCAGGCTATCGCGGGCTTCGGTGCAAAAGCGGGATTCTATCAGGCCGGGTTCGGCACGGGCAGTTCGGCATCGCGGATCAGTGCCAGGGGGAAGCGTCCGCCGGCCAGGTAGTCGTCGATGCAGCGCGCTACCAGGTGGCTGCGCCAGCTGTCCTTGCGGGCTTCCAGCTCCTCGCGGGTCAGCCAGCGCGGGCCGATGATGCCGTCGTCCAGCGGCAGCTCCGGGCGATGCCGCAGCGGGCGGGCGGCGAAGCACACGCGCTGGTAGGTGACGCCGTTGCTCGGCGCGGTGTAGAGGTAGATGCCGGTGACCGCGGTCAGTTCGACTTCCCAGCCGGTTTCCTCGAGGGTTTCGCGCACGGCGGCCTGCAGCAGGCTCTCGTCGGCCTCCAGGTGGCCGGCGGGCTGGTTCAGCACGGCCTTGCCGTGGGAGGTTTCCTCCACCAGCAGGAAGCGGCCCTGGTCCTCGACGATGGTTGCGACTGTGATATGCGGTTGCCAGCGCATGGGTGGTCCTCCGGGGAAATGGGCATGATAACGCTGGAGGGCGGGGTGGTGTTGGGGGGTAGGAGCGAGCTTGCTCGCGAACAGTGCCTCCCGGCGGGTACGGTGTGTTGGGTTGACTCCGCAACCCTCTCCCTAGCCCTCTCCCTGAAGGGAGAGGGGACCGATCGGTATGCTCGGATACTCCTGAGTTCGCCGGCAGCTCTTGAAATATCCGGCTAAAACCATGCTCCCAGCCGGCACGGACTAGCCCCCTCTCCCTTCAGGGAGAGGGCTGGGGAGAGGGTGCGGAGCCCAGCCTGATGCCGAAACAACCGGGAGCCTGTTCGCGAGCAAGCTCGCTCCTACGAAAAGCCCTGCGCAGCCCCGAAAAAGCAAAACCCCGGCACCAGGCCGGGGTTTTCGTCGGTCACGCTAGCCGTCGGCTCAGTTCAGCGAGTCGATGGCGGCGTTGAAGGTGGCGCTGGGGCGCATCACCTGGCTGGTTTTCTCCGGGTTGGAGCGGTAGTAGCCACCGATGTCCACGGCCTTGCCCTGGGCGCCGTTCAGTTCGGCGACGATGGTCGCTTCCTGCTCGGTCAGGGTCTTGGCCAGCGGGGTGAAGTGGGCTTTCAGCTCGGCGTCGTCGTTCTGCGCGGCCAGGGCCTGGGCCCAGTACAGCGCCAGGTAGAAGTGGCTGCCGCGGTTGTCGATCTCGCCGACCTTGCGCGCCGGGGACTTGTTGTTGTCCAGCAGCTTGCCGGTGGCTTCGTCGAGGGTCTTGCCCAGGACCTTGGCCTTGGCGTTGCCGGTCTTGATGCCTTCTTCCTCCAGGGACACGGCCAGGGCCAGGAACTCGCCCAGGGAGTCCCAGCGCAGGTAGTTCTCTTCAACCAGCTGCTGCACGTGCTTGGGCGCCGAACCGCCGGCACCGGTCTCGTACATGCCGCCACCGGCCATCAGCGGAACGATGGAGAGCATCTTGGCCGAGGTGCCCAGTTCCATGATCGGGAACAGGTCGGTCAGGTAGTCGCGCAGTACGTTGCCGGTCACCGAGATGGTGTCCTGGCCGCGGATCATGCGCTCCATGCTGGTGCGGATGGCTTCGTTGTAGCCCTTGATGCTGATGTCCAGGCCGGTCAGGTCGTGGTCCTTCAGGTACAGCTCGACCTTCTTGCGCAGCTCGTTGTCGTGGGCGCGCTCCGGGTCCAGCCAGAAGATGGCCGGGGTGTTGGACTGGCGGGCGCGGGTGACGGCCAGCTTGACCCAGTCGCGAATCGGGGCGTCCTTGGTCTGGCAGGCGCGCCAGATGTCGCCGGCTTCGACTTCGTGCTGCATCAGCACCTTGCCGTCGGCGTCGACCACGCGCATGGTGCCGTCGGCTTCCATCTCGAAGGTCTTGTCGTGGGAGCCGTATTCCTCGGCCTTCTGCGCCATCAGGCCGACGTTCGGCACGCTGCCCATGGTGGTCGGGTCGAAGGCGCCGTTGGTCTTGCAGAAATTGATCATCTCCTGGTAGATGCGGGCGTAGGTGCTCTCCGGCATCACCGCCTTGGTGTCCTTCTGTTTGCCGTCCTTGCCCCACATCTGGCCGGAGTTGCGGATCATCGCCGGCATGGAGGCGTCGACGATCACGTCGCTGGGGATGTGCAGGTTGGTGATGCCCTTGACCGAGTCGACCATCGCCATTTCCGGGCGGTGGCTGTACACCTCGTGGATGTCGTGGAGGATTTCTTCCTGCTGGGAGGCCGGCAGCGACTTGATCTTGTCGTAGACGCTGGAGATGCCGTTGTTCGGGTTCACGCCCAGCTCTTCGAACAGCTTGCCGTACTTGTCGAACACGTCCTTGTAGTAGACGGTGACGGCGTGGCCGAAGACGATCGGGTGGGAAATCTTCATCATGGTCGCCTTGACGTGCAGGGACCACATGACGCCGGTTTCCTTGCAGTCCTGCAGGGTCTTCTCGAAGAAGGCGCGCAGTTTGCTGCAGCTCATGAACATGCTGTCGAGGACTTCGCCTTCCTGCAGGGCCAGCTTCTTCTTCAGCTCGACCTTGCCGTCCTTGCCGACGAACTCGATGCGCACTTCACCGGCCTTGGGAACGGTGACCGACTGCTCGCTGGAGAAGAAGTCGCCGCCGCGCATGTAGTCGGCGTGCGAACGCGAGGCCATGCTCCACTTGCCCATGCTGTGCGGGTGCTTGCGGGCGTATGCCTTGACCGCGGCCGGGGCGCGGCGGTCGGAGTTGCCTTCGCGCAGGACCGGGTTCACGGCGCTGCCGAGGATCTTGGCGTAACGGGCGCGGGTGTCTTTCTCTTCGTCGGTCTGCGGGTCTTCCGGGAAGTCCGGGACGGCGTAGCCCAGGGCCTGCAGCTCGGCGATGGCGCCCTTGAGCTGGGGTACCGAGGCGCTGATGTTCGGCAGCTTGATGATGTTGGCGTCGGGGGCGGTGGCCAGCTTGGCCAGGTAGGCCAGGTCGTCTTCGATGGTCTTGTCGCCGAGCTTGTCGGTGAAGGCGGCGAGGATGCGTCCTGCAAGAGAGATGTCGCGGGTTTCGACGTCAATGTCGGCGGAGGCGGCGAAGGCCTTGACGATCGGGAGGAGCGAGTAGGTGGCGAGGGCGGGTGCTTCGTCGGTGAAGGTGTAGGTGATCTTCGAGCGGTTGGACATCTACTATGACTCTCTTCTTTGCTGGGCGCGCACAGAGTCTCGATACGCCTTGGTGGGCGCTTTCGTCCGACACGGCAAGGTGCCGGCATTCGAGAATTGCCGCGGGGATATTGGGGCGCCAGTAGAGCGTTGTACGACCACGTCAGGGTGGCGACGTGGCCGTTGCGAGGAGAGGGGTCTGGTCCCAGACGGCCCGGACCTCGATGACTGTGAAGTCACGGCGCGCAGTATACCACTCTATCGGCGGGGTGACGCATCCGCGGCTTTTAGACTAAGGCATAAGTTTGTGGTTAGGGGCGGGCAACTGGGCTACCCTCAGGGGCTGCAACAGGGTTCAACCACAACACGGAGTTCAGCATGGGATACCAGAAGATCCAGGTGCCGGCCGCAGGTGAGCGCATCACCGTCAATGCCGACAATTCCCTGAATGTACCGAACAACCCGATCATTCCCTACATCGAAGGCGACGGCATCGGCGTTGATATCAGCCCGGTGATGATAGACGTCGTCGATGCAGCCGTGGAAAAGGCCTACAAGGGCCAGCGCAAGATCGCCTGGATGGAGGTCTATGCCGGCGAGAAGGCCACCCAGGTCTACGACCAGGACACCTGGCTGCCCGAAGAGACCCTGGAGGCCGTGCGCGACTACGTGGTGTCCATCAAGGGGCCGCTGACCACCCCCGTCGGCGGCGGCATCCGCTCCCTCAACGTGGCCTTGCGCCAGCAGCTCGACCTCTACGTCTGCCTGCGCCCGGTGCGCTGGTTCGAGGGCGTGCCCAGCCCGGTGAAGAAGCCCGGCGACGTGGACATGGTGATCTTCCGCGAGAATTCCGAGGACATCTACGCCGGCGTCGAGTGGAAGGCCGGCTCGCCCGAGGCGCAGAAGATCATCAAGTTCCTCACCGAGGAGATGGGCGTCAAGAAGATCCGCTTCACCGAGGATTGCGGCATCGGCATCAAGCCGGTATCCCGGGAAGGCACCCGGCGCCTGGTGCGCAAGGCCCTGCAGTACGCCGTGGACAACGACCGCAGCTCGGTCACCCTGGTGCACAAGGGCAACATCATGAAGTTCACCGAGGGGGCCTTCAAGGACTGGGGCTACGAGCTGGCCCGCGAAGAGTTCGGCGCCGAACTGCTGGACGGCGGCCCCTGGATGCAGTTCAAGAATCCGCTGACCGGGCGCAACGTCGTGGTCAAGGACGTGATCGCCGACGCCATGCTGCAGCAGATCCTGCTGCGTCCGGCCGAATACGACGTGATCGCCACCCTGAACCTGAACGGCGACTACCTCTCCGACGCCCTGGCGGCGGAAGTGGGCGGCATCGGCATCGCCCCCGGGGCCAACCTGTCGGATTCGGTGGCCATGTTCGAGGCGACCCACGGCACCGCGCCCAAGTACGCCGGGCAGGACAAGGTCAACCCGGGCTCGCTGATCCTCTCCGCCGAGATGATGCTGCGGCACATGGGCTGGAGCGAAGCGGCCGACCTGATCATCAAGGGGATGAACGGCGCCATCGCGGCCAAGACCGTGACCTACGACTTCGAGCGGCTGATGGAAGGCGCCAAGCTGGCGTCCTGCTCGGAGTTCGGCGAGGCCATGATCGCCAAGATGTAACAGGCGTGAGACAACGAAAAAAGGCCGGTGCTCGCCGGCCTTTCTTCATTTGCTTCGCCGGTAATGGCGGGGCAGGGGGATCAGGCTTCTGCGGTGACGCTCTGCACCTCGCTGCTGGGGCTGGCCTGGGCGGTGCTGGCCGGCGCGCTGGCGCCGATCGGCTGGATGTTCACCGCATGCAGACCCTTCGGACCTTGCAGGATCTCGAAGCTGACCGGCTGGCCGGCCTTGAGCGTCTTGTAGCCATCCATCTGGATCGCCGAGTAATGAGCGAACAGGTCCTCATCTCGGCCGTCGGCCAGGATGAACCCATAGCCCTTGGCGTTGTTGAACCACTTGACCTTACCGCTGAGCATGCTGATATCCCTCTGCAAAGGACTCCATCGCTGGAGTATCATCCACTACGATTCCGCTCCAACCCTAGAGATTCCAGGGCCGCAGAACGCCTGATACCCGCTGTGGGGTATCCTTTGTTTGTAACACCGTTTTGGGGTTAGTCAAGGCGCTCTCGTCCGCGCCTGAGATTCAGGTCAAACTCCACTCAGGCCTTTAATTCCCACGTTGCGAACCCATTTATTCCAGCATGCATGCAAGTAGCCAGATTCGACTAACATTCAATCAGGACCGTCCCGATCCCCTCGAGGAAGAGGGGGCCGGGCTCGCGGTCGAGGAATCCAAGCCGGCCCTGAAACCTCCGCCGATGTACAGGGTCATCATGTTCAACGATGACTACACGCCGATGGATTTCGTGGTAGAGGTACTGGAGCTGTACTTCAACATGAACCGGGAGCAGGCAACCAAGGTCATGTTGACCGTACATACTCAGGGCAAGGCGGTCTGCGGCACGTTCACCCGTGACATCGCCGAGACCAAGGCCATGCAGGTCAATCAGTATGCGAGGGAGAGCCAGCATCCACTGTTGTGTGAGATTGAGAAAGAAAGCTGATGCGGATGTTTGGAGCGAGGTGAAGCCATGTTGAATCGAGAGCTCGAAGTCACCCTCAATCTCGCCTTCAAGGAAGCGCGGGCAAAACGGCATGAGTTCATGACCGTCGAGCACCTGCTGCTGGCGCTCCTGGACAACGAGGCGGCGGCCACCGTGCTGCGCGCCTGCGGGGCGAACCTGGACAAGCTGCGTCGTGATCTGCAGGAATTCATCGATTCCACCACGCCGCTGATCCCGCAGCACGACGAGGACCGCGAGACCCAGCCGACCCTGGGCTTCCAGCGCGTGCTGCAGCGCGCGGTGTTCCACGTGCAGAGCTCCGGCAAGCGCGAAGTGACCGGCGCCAACGTGCTGGTGGCCATCTTCAGCGAGCAGGAGAGCCAGGCGGTGTTCCTGCTCAAGCAGCAGAGCGTCGCCCGCATCGACGTGGTGAACTACATCGCCCACGGCATCTCCAAGGTGCCCGGCCATGCCGAGCACCAGGAAAGCGACCAGGAGATGCAGGACGAGGAGGGTGGCGAGTCCTCCACTTCCAGCCACCCGCTGGACGCCTATGCCAGCAACCTCAACGACCTGGCGCGCCAGGGCCGCATCGACCCGTTGGTCGGCCGCGAGTCCGAGGTGGAGCGCGTGGCGCAGATCCTCGCCCGGCGGCGCAAGAACAACCCGCTGCTGGTGGGCGAGGCCGGCGTCGGCAAGACCGCCATCGCCGAAGGCCTGGCCAAGCGCATCGTCGACGGCCAGGTGCCGGACCTGCTGGCCGACAGCGTGGTCTACTCCCTGGACCTGGGCGCGCTGCTGGCCGGCACCAAGTACCGCGGCGACTTCGAGAAGCGCTTCAAGGCGCTGCTCAACGAGTTGCGCAAGCGCCCGCACGCGGTGCTGTTCATCGACGAGATCCACACCATCATCGGCGCCGGCGCGGCGTCCGGCGGGGTGATGGATGCGTCCAACCTGCTCAAGCCGCTGCTTTCCTCGGGCGAGATCCGCTGCATCGGCTCGACCACCTTCCAGGAATTCCGCGGCATCTTCGAGAAGGACCGCGCCCTGGCGCGGCGCTTCCAGAAGGTCGACGTCACCGAGCCATCGGTGGAAGACACCGTGGGCATCCTCAAGGGGCTCAAGCCGCGCTTCGAGCAGCACCACCACGTCGAGTACAGCGACGAGGCCCTGCGCGCCGCCGCCGAGCTGGCCGCACGCTACATCAATGACCGGCACATGCCGGACAAGGCCATCGACGTCATCGACGAGGCTGGCGCCTACCAGCGCCTGCAGCCGGAAGAGAAGCGCGTGAAGCGCATCGAGGTGGCCCAGGTCGAGGACATAGTGGCGAAGATCGCGCGGATCCCGCCCAAGCACGTCACCAGCTCGGACAAGGAGCTGCTGCGCAACCTGGAGCGTGACCTCAAGCTGACGGTGTTCGGCCAGGACGCGGCCATCGAGTCGCTGTCCACCGCCATCAAGCTGTCCCGCGCGGGCCTGAAATCGCCGGACAAGCCGGTCGGCTCCTTCCTCTTCGCCGGCCCCACCGGGGTGGGCAAGACCGAAGTCGCCCGCCAGTTGGCCAAGGCGCTGGGCGTGGAGCTGGTGCGCTTCGACATGTCCGAGTACATGGAGCGGCACACGGTGTCGCGGCTGATCGGCGCCCCGCCGGGCTACGTCGGCTTCGACCAGGGCGGCCTGCTCACCGAGGCCATCACCAAGACGCCGCACTGCGTGCTGCTGCTGGACGAGATCGAGAAGGCCCACCCGGAAGTCTTCAACCTGCTGCTGCAGGTGATGGACCACGGCACCCTGACCGACAACAACGGGCGCAAGGCGGACTTCCGCAACGTCATCGTCATCATGACCACCAACGCCGGCGCGGAAACCGCGGCACGGGCCTCCATCGGCTTCAGCCAGCAGGACCACACCAGCGATGCCATGGAAGTGATCAAGAAGAGCTTCACGCCGGAGTTCCGCAACCGCCTGGATACCATCATCCAGTTCGGCCGGCTCAGCCACGAGACGATCAAGAGCGTGGTCGACAAGTTCCTCACCGAGCTGCAGGCGCAGCTGGAGGACAAGCGCGTCCAGCTCGAGGTCAGCGACGCGGCGCGCAACTGGCTGGCGGAGAAGGGCTACGACCCGCAGATGGGCGCTCGCCCGATGGCGCGGCTGATCCAGGACAAGATCAAGCGGCCCCTGGCCGAGCAGATCCTGTTCGGCGAACTGGCCGAGCACGGCGGCGTGGCACACATCGACCTGAAGGACGGCGAGTTGGTCTTCGAGTACGAGGTGGTCACCGCGGAGCCGGCCTGACGGTCGGCTTTTCGGCCTAAACGCAAACGCCCGGCAATGCCGGGCGTTTTGCTATTCGTCCGGGCCGGAGCCCGGTTTCACCTTGCGCTCGGCGCTCAGCGTGCGCGGTAGGTGATGCGACCCTTGCTCAGGTCGTAGGGAGTCAGTTCGACGCGAACCTTGTCGCCGGTCAGGATGCGGATGTAGTTCTTGCGCATCTTGCCGGAGATGTGCGCGGTAACGACGTGCCCGTTCTCCAACTCCACGCGGAACATGGTGTTGGGCAGGGTGTCGACGACAGTGCCTTCCATTTCGAAGCTGTCTTCTTTCGACATGCAGTAGAGCCCTCGGTGTCTATGAATGGCCTGGGTGGCCTGAAAAAAGGCGAGTATTGTGCCTGAAATCCATGTCATACGCCAGAAGCGGCGCACCGGCTTCAGCTGAGCGCCACCCAGCGCTGGTTGACGAAGAGTTCGATGGGCCGGTACTGGGTCTTGTAGTTCATCTTCCGGCAGTTCTTGATCCAGTAGCCCAGGTACACCGCGTACAGGCCCAGGCGCTCGGTCTCGGCGATCTGCCAGAGGATGGCGTAGCGCCCCAGGCTGCGGCGTTCCTCGTCGGGGTCGTAGAAGGTGTAGACCGCCGACAGGCCGTTGGGCAGCACGTCGGTGACCGCCACGGCGAGCAGGCGGCCCTGCAGGCGGAACTCGTAGAAGCAGCTGAACGGCAGGTCGCGCACCAGGAAGGTGCTGAACTGGTCGCGGCTGGGCGGGTACATGTCGCCGTCGGCGTGGCGCTGCTCGATGTAGCGCATGTACAGCGCGTAGTACTCCTCGGTGAAGGCCGGGCGGCGCTTGAGCACCTTGAGGTCGGCGTTGCGCTTGATGATGCGCTTCTGCTGGCGGTTGGGCTGGAAGCCGCCGGCGGGGATGCGCGCCGGGATGCAGGCGGTGCAGTGCTGGCAGTGCGGGCGATAGAGGTGCTCGCCGCTGCGACGGAAACCGACTTCCGACAGCGAGGCATACAGCTGCGCATCCATGGGCTGGCTGGGATCGAGGAACAGGGTGGTGGCCTGCTCCTCGGGCAGGTAGCTGCATGGGTGCGGCTGCGTCGCGTAGAACTTCAGTCGGGCCAGTTCGGTCATGGTCAACCCCCGCGATAACCCTCTGGCAAGTTTATGCCAGTCCGCGCGAGTCCGCTTGCGAACGCCAGTCGCAGAGCGGCGTTTCGTCGAGATGACGGCGCAGGTGGCTGGCGAAGTCGGCGCGGCTGATGGCGCGGGCGCCGAAGCTGTGCAGGTGCTGGGTGGGCATCTGGCAGTCGATCAATACGAACCCGGCGGCGCGCAGATGTTGCACCAGGGTGACGAATGCCACCTTGGAGGCGTTGTCGGCGCGGCTGAACATGGACTCGCCGAAGAACAGCCGGCCCATGGCCAGGCCGTAGAGGCCGCCGACCAGCTGCTCGCCGTCCCAGCTTTCCACCGAGTGGGCGATGCCCTGGCGGTGCAGCTGGCGGTAGGCGTCCTGCATCGGCTGGGTGATCCAGGTGCCGTCGGCATAGTCGCGCGGGGCGGCGCAGGCGGCGATGACC
>NZ_QGSL01000088.1:641893-647756 GCF_003176655.1 Pseudomonas sp. RW407
TTCCTTCTGAGCCGCGCCCAAGGACGACAAGCGATGAACAATACTCACGCCCTGGCCGAATTCCTCGCCGGCCTGCGCTACGAAGACCTGCCCGAAGCGGTGGTCGCGCGCACCGAAGACCTGTTCCTCGACTGGCTGGGCTCGGCCCTGGCCAGCCAGGGCCGCCACCCCATCCCGCTGTTCCAGCGCTACGCCCGCAGAATGGGCCCGGCCGACGGCCGCAGCCGCGTGCTGGTGGACGGCAGCGCCACCTCGGCGTACTTCGCCGCCCTGGTCAACGGCGCCAGCTCGCACCTGGTGGAGCAGGACGACCTGCACAACAGCTCGGTGCTGCACCCGGCCACGGTGGTGTTCCCGGCGGCCCTGGCCGCCGCCCAGGACCTGGGCAGGTCCGGCCGCGACCTGATCCTCGCGGCGGTCGCCGGCTACGAGGCGGGCATCCGCATCGGCGAGTTCCTCGGCCGCTCGCACTACCGCATCTTCCACACCACCGCCACCGTCGGCACCCTGGCCGCGGCCGTGGCCGTCGGCAAGCTGCTCGGCCTGGACGCCCGCCAGTTCGTGCACTGCCTGGGCAGCGCCGGGACCCAGGCCGCCGGGCTCTGGGAGTTCCTCCGCGACGCCGCCGACTCCAAACAGCTGCACACCGCCAAGGCCGCCGCCGACGGCCTGCTGGCCGCCTACCTGACCGCGGATGGCCTGACCGGCGCGCAGAACATCCTCGAGGGCGAGCAGGGCATGGCCGCCGGCATGTCCAGCGACGCCGAGCCGCGCTGGCTGGTGGACGGCCTGGGCAGCCGCTGGGCGCTGGTGGAGACCTCGTTCAAGTTCCACGCTTCCTGCCGCCACACCCACCCGGCGGCGGACGCCCTGCTGGCGCTGATGCAGCGCGAGGGCCTGCAGGCCGAGGACATCGCTCGCGTCACCACCCGCGTGCACCAGGGCGCCATCGACGTGCTCGGCCGCGTGGTCGTGCCGCAGACGGTGCACCAGGCGAAGTTCTCCATGGGCACGGTGCTGGGCCTGATCGCCGTGCATGGCAAGGCCGGGCTGGTGGAGTTCGAACGCTTCGCCCTGCAGGACCCGCGCGTGGCGGCCTTCCGCGACAAGGTGGGCATGCAGCTGGATGCCGAGGTGGACGGCGCCTACCCGCAGCGCTGGCTGGGCCGCGTAGAGGTGCTCACCATCGACGGTCGCCAGCTGCACGGCGCCATCGACGAGCCCAAGGGCGACCCGGGCAACAGCCTCAGCCGCGCCGAGCTGGAGGACAAGTTCCGCCGCCTGCTGGCCTTCGCCGGCACCCGCGGCGAAGCCGAGGCCACCCGGCTGATCGACGCCAGCTGGCGCCTGCATGATCTGCCAGGCCTGGAAGCCTTTGCCTGAGTAGCCCACGGCCCGGGCGGGCGGCCTCCGGAACCCGGGGGTTCACAGAGCGCGGGGCGCCGCCCGCCCGGACCGTGGATACACACCGACAGCGCCGCGCCGTCCATGGCGGCGGCGCACGAGACACCTGGAGCACCCATGAACCCGCGTCCCCTCGACGGCATCACCGTCATCAGCCTGGAACACGCCATCGCCGCGCCGTTCTGCACCCGCCAGCTGGCCGACCTCGGCGCCCGCGTCATCAAGGTCGAGCGCCCCGGCGTCGGCGACTTCGCCCGCGGCTACGACGAGCGCGTGCGCGGCATGGCCTCGCACTTCGTCTGGACCAACCGCTCCAAGCAAAGCCTGGCCCTGGACCTCAAGCAGGCCGAAGCCCACGCCGTGCTGGAACAACTGTTGGGCCAGGCCGACGTGCTGGTGCAGAACCTCGCGCCCGGCGCCGCCGCGCGCCTGGGGCTGTCGTTCGAGGCGCTGCACGAACGCTTCCCGCGGCTGATCGTCTGCGACATCTCCGGCTATGGCGAAGGCGGCCCCTACGAGCAGAAGAAGGCCTACGACCTGCTGATCCAGAGCGAGAGCGGCTTCCTCTCGGTGACCGGCGGCCCCGGCCCGGACGAAATGGCCAAGGCCGGCTGCTCCATCGCCGATATCTCCGCCGGCATGTACGCCTACAGCGGCATCCTCTCGGCGCTGCTGCTGCGCGAGCGCACGGGGGAGGGCAGCCGGGTGGAGGTCTCCATGCTCGAAGGCATGGCCGAGTGGATGGGCTTCCCCATGTACTACGCCTTCGAAGGCCAGGCGCAACCGCCGCGCGCCGGCGCCGCCCACGCCACCATCTACCCCTACGGGCCTTTCCCCGCCGGCGACGGCAGGAACGTGATGCTCGGCGTGCAGAACGAGCGCGAGTGGAAGGTCTTCTGCGAGGTGGTATTGCGGCGCCCGGAACTGGCGACCGACCCGCGCTTCACCGCCACCAGCCTGCGGGTGGCCAACCGCGAGGCCCTGCGCGCGCTGATCGTCGAAGCCTTCGCCGACCTGAGCGCGGCGGAGGTGGTGGCGCGCCTGGAGCAGGCGCAGATCGCCAACGCCCACGTCAACGACATGCAGGGCCTGTGGCAGCATCCGCAACTGCAGGCCCGCGACGCCTGGCGCGAGATCGACAGCCCGGTGGGCCGCCTGCCGGCGCTGCTGCCGCCGGCCCGCAGCAACGCCTATGCGCCGCGCATGGACGCCGTGCCGGGCCTGGGCGAGCATACCGACGGCCTGCTCGCCGAGCTGGGCTATACCGCCGCCGACATCCAGCGCCTGCACGAGCAGGGCGCGGTGTGAGCCGAACCCGACCAAGGACCGCCATGACTGCCATCGTCCGTTCCGCCCTGTTCGTCCCCGGCAGCCGCCCGGAGCGCTTCGCCAAGGCCCTGGCCGCCGGCGCCGACGCCGTGATCGTCGACCTGGAGGATGCCGTCGAGGCATCGCTCAAGGCCCGCGCCCGCGACGACCTGGCGGCCTTCCTCGCAGCCAGCCCGCAAGCCCGTGTGCGGGTGCGGGTGAACGCCGCCGGGCACCCCGAGCACGCCGCGGACCTGGAACTGTGCCGGCGCCTGCCGGGCATCGCCGGCATCCTCCTGCCCAAGGCCGAGTGCGCCGACCAGGTGCGCGCCGCGGCAGCCTGCGGCAAGCCGGTGTGGCCCCTGATCGAAAGCGCCCGCGGGCTGCTGGCGGTGGGGGAGATCGCCGCCTGCGCGGGCGTCGAGCGCCTGACCTTCGGCGGCCTCGACCTGGCTCTGGACATCGGCATGAGCAGCGGCACCGCGGCGGCGGAGACCGTCTACGACCAGGTGCGCCTGGGCCTGCTGCTGCACTCGCGGGTCAACGGCCTGCAACCGCCGCTGGACACCGTCTACCCGGCCTTCGACGATGCCGAAGGCTTCGCCGCGACCCTTCGCCATGGCCGCGACCTGGGCCTGGTGGGCGCCCTGTGCATCCACCCGAAACAGGTCGCCGTGCTCCACGCGGCCCTGGCCCCCGGCACCGAGGAACTGGCCTGGGCTCTCCGGGTGGTGGAAGCGGCCGAAAGCGGCGCAGCGGCCTTCCAGGTGGACGGCCAGATGGTCGACGCCCCGGTCCTGGCCCGCGCCCGCCGCCTGCTGGCCAATGCGGGCGAGCCGTAGGGTGGAGCACTGGCGTTGCCGAGGGCAATCGCGGACGGAGTCCGCTCCTACGCTGGTCGAGCCATGCCATTCCCCTGTAGGAGCGCGCCCTGCGCGCGAAATCGCGGGCAGGGCCCGCTCCTACAAAGAGCACCCCGGCGCGGACTCCTACGTCCGTGCTTCCCTGGAACCGTAGGAGCGGACTCCGTCCGCGATTGGCGGATAACGCCATAGGCGTTAGGCGAACACGAAGTACTTGCGCACCGTCTCCACCACTTCCCAGGTGCCTTTCAGCCCCGGTTCGATGACGAACACGTCGCCGGCCTTCAGGTGCACCGGCTGCTCGCCCTCGGGGGTGATGATGCAGTAGCCGTCGAGGAAGTGGCAGTACTCCCACTTCTCGTAGTTCACCTCGAACTTGCCGGGGGTGCAGATCCAGGTGCCCATGATCTTGCTGCCGTCCGCCGAGGTGTAGGCGTTGAGGTTGACGGTGTGCGGGTCGCCGCCGATGCGCTTCCACTTGGTGGCATCCAGTACGGGAGTGGGGCAGGTTTCGCGCAGCACGGTGATGAAGTCGGACATGTCAGCTCCAGGTCGGTGGGGTATGGCCCGTCACCATAGGGGCATTGCCCGAAGAGGAATTGCCTGGATTCGACGCCGATGTGCCTGGAAGCGCTGCTCCGGGAGCGGGAACGCCCCTCGGCATCGGCCAACGTCAGCCGCTCGATGGCGCCAGCCCGCAATGAGCCCAGCCAACGGCGGCGAGCGTGGCCATCGACAAAACGGCATGCCAGACACCTACCCGCAGGGCTGAATCAGGTTTGATTGCCTGGATCATGGGCAGCAACTCATCGGGCACGCCGATCTTCGATGCGTAGTCCTTGACGCACCTCGCTGCGACCAGGAGTTCTTCCTGGGATTCCACTACCAGGCGCCAGTTCAATATGGCGAAGACCGCAAAAGCCGTTGCGAGAGGCAGCAGCAACTGGCTGTTTTTCAGTCCGTTGCTGGACCAGGCGAAAGCCGCCGTAGCCGACGCTACCAGTTGGAAGTAGCCCCAGAACTTATGGTTCTTGTCCAGGGTTGCGCGATAGTGCGACAAGGCATCGGACAGCGTGAGTGACATCTTCGGTCTCCCCGTGGCGTTGCTTCCAGCGCTGCCCGAGCCTGCACAAAGGCTGAATAGGCTTCCTGCAGCATCAAGGCCCTCTACAGACATATTCGCCCGCCTTGCGGGTTTTTCCAGCCGCCGTTGCTGCAGAGAACACCCGCGGGACGGATTTCGCAGCGCATCGTCGATCCAGGTTCCACCTCGATAACTCGGCCATATGTTTTCTATATCGCGAATTCTCCATGGGAATACCGGCCGGCCTGAGTTTGAAACCTGGCCATTCCTTGCCTAAACCTAAAGTCGAGCCAGGCTGTTCCAGCCGTGCTGGGCAGCGAAGGGGTAGGGCACGCCAACCATGTCTAACGACCAAGGAACGACATCCATGACAAGCAAACTGCTCAGCAAGAGTGCGATCTTCGCGGTTCTCAGCGCCGCCAGCCTGCTGGCCCAGGCGGACCAGGCCGGCGGCAACGGCTGCGGCTGGGGCAACATGGTGTTCGAAGGGCAGCGCGGGCTGTTCCCGCACCTGTTGGCGACCACCACCAACGGCACCTCGGGCAACGCCACCTTCGGCCTGACCTCCGGCACCAACGGCTGCAACTCCGATGCGCGGCTGGGGTATGGCGGCCGTTCGATCTTCGCCATGAACGGCATGCTCGACAACATCGCCGAGGACATGGCCAAGGGGCATGGGGATGCGTTGGATGCCTATGCCACCCTGCTGGGGGTGCAGGCCCAGGATCGTGCGCATTTCGCGCAGGTTACTCAGCGGCATTTTGGTGAGATTTTTGCCAGTAAGGATGCGACTGGGGAGCAGGTCTATGCCAATACCTTGGCGGTGATGCAGCGTGATCCGACGCTGGCACGCTATGCCAAGCAGCCTGCCTGAGGTTCGCGTAACGAGAATGTCCTTGCTGTTCACTTAAGGAAGAATGCCGTTTCTCTTCATGGGAGAAACGGCATTCTTCATATGGGGTGGGGTTATGGCTTCGTTTGCGAGCCCTTGCACTCAATCCCGCGAACGCGGGAACCCAATTGGCTTGAGGGCTTGGTGTAGCGCGCCGCTCCGAGTGCGTTGATGTCTCTCGTTTCGCACCCTCGGGCGAGTCCCTTTTGTCAGTCGCCACAAAAGGAACCAAAAAGGCTTGCCCCGCATACGGGCCCGATGGAGCCGGGCTACCCTCGCGAATTCCCCCGCCACGGAGGCCCGCCCCGAGGG
>NZ_QGSL01000088.1:647766-660699 GCF_003176655.1 Pseudomonas sp. RW407
AACGCCTACGGCGTTATCCGCCGAATCGCGGACAGAGTCCGCGATTGGACTCACCGCCCACGCCGGACGTCCCGGTGGCACGAATTCCCCTTGCACCCCGGCGCCGCCCGCTGCACCCTGTGCAACCAGCGAAGCACCGACCTGCACCATGACCGACACGCCCGATCCCACCCGTTGCCCCCTCTGCGGCCAGCGCAATGCCTGCAGCCAGGCCGACCCGGACGCCGACGGCACACTCTGCTGGTGCTTCCAGACGCGCATCGACCCCGCCGCCCTGGCCCGCGTCCCGCCGGAGCAGCTCGACCGCGCCTGCCTCTGCCCGCGCTGCGCGCAGGGCCTGCCGCCCGACGACGAACCCGCCTGATGCGCCTGGACCGCCTGCTCGCCAACCTGCCCCGCTTCAGCCGCCAGGACGCGCGCCTGCTGCTGGCCGCCGGGCGCCTGAAGGTGGACGGCGCGGTGGTCCGCGACGGCCGCCACGAAGTGCGCGAGTTCAGCCGCGTGGAACTGGACGACGAGGTGCTGCAGGCCGGCCGCCCGGCGCGCTACTTCATGCTGCACAAGCCCGCCGGCTGCGTCAGCGCCACCCGCGACGCCGAGCACCGCACCGTGCTCGACCTGCTGGACGAGCCGGACAAGCACGAGCTGCACATCGGCGGGCGGCTGGACTACAACAGCACCGGCCTGCTGCTGATCACCAACGACGGCCAGTGGTCGCGGCGCATGACCCTGCCCGGGCGCAAGCTGCCCAAGGTCTACTACGTGGAGACCGAGCAGCCGATCGAGGCGCACTACGCCGAGGTCTTCGCCCGCGGCCTGTACTTCCGCTACGAGGACCTCACCACCCTCCCCGCGCAGCTGGAGATCCTCGCCCCGCGGGCGGCGCGCCTGACCCTCCACGAAGGCCGCTACCACCAGGTCAAGCGCATGTTCGGGCACTTCCAGAACAAGGTCACCCGCCTGCACCGCGAGCGCATGGGCGGCCTGGCCCTGGACGCGCAGCTGGCGCCGGGCCAGTACCGCGCCCTGAGCGCCGCCGAGCTGGCCGCGCTGGACTGAGAGACAGCCGTCCGGCATCGCGAATTGCAGGGGCGGCACGGCCCCGACTAAGCTGCGAGGACGCCCGCTCATCGAAGGAATACGATGAAGACACTGTCTTTCGCCCTGCTGCTGTTCAGCCTGGTCGCCCTGCCCGCCGTGGCCACTTCCAGCCACAGCTCGCCGCTCAACGACCTGCAGGCGGCGCTGAAGAAGCTCAAGCCCGGGCAGTTCCTCTGGTACCCGGAGATCTCCCCGCAGGGCCCGGTCACGGTAGTGGTCAGCCTCACCGAGCAACGCGCCTACGTGTACCGCAATGGCATCGCCATCGGCCTGGCCACGGTCAGCACCGGCAAGCGCGGCAAGGAAACCCCCACCGGCGTGTTCACCATCCTGCAGAAGAAGGTGGAGTACCACTCCGACCTGTACGACAGCGCGCCCATGCCCTACATGCAGCGCCTGACCTGGGACGGCATCGCCCTGCACGCCGGCAACCTGCCCGGCTACCCGGCCTCCCACGGCTGCATCCGCCTGCCCATGGCCTTCGCCAAGAAGCTCTACGAGGTCACCGGCTTCAGCAACACCACGGTGATCATCTCCGACGCCAAGAGCTCGCCGGTGGAGGTCTACCACCCCGGCCTGCTCGCCCCGCAGGTGACCGAAGGCAAGCCCAGCGGCCCGGCCAGCCCGGCGGTGGAGCCCTACTGGAGCGACCCGGGCGAAGCCGCCGGGCCGATCTCGGTGCTGATCAGCCGCGCCGACCGCCGCGCCTACGTGTACCGCGGCGGCACCCAGATCGGCAGCGCCCCGGTGGCCCTCGACAACCCCGGCGCACGCACGGGCGTGGCGGCCTTCTCGCTGCTGGAACGGCCCACCCCGGAACAGCTCGCCAGCGCCTCGCCGAACCTGCGCTGGAGCGCCGTGCAGGTGAGCAACCCGCAGGCCGGCCTGACGCCCGCGGAACAGCTCGGCCAGTTCAGCATGGACGCGCACTTCCTGCGCTCGCTGCTGCTGGCCATGGACGTCGGCAGCACCCTGGTCATCACCGACCTGCCGTCCAGCCGCGAGACGCGCAGCAACCCGGACTTCACGGTGATCACCACCAACGACCGACAGGCGGTACCGGCATCGATCAAAAAATAGGCGAGAATCCCCTCAATTTCGCGCACTTGCATGCGCAATCGAAAACAGACCTTAGGAAGTGACAAAGGGGGAACGGCGCCATGCCGTCCATATCCACCGTCTGGGGGAAACTCCGGCCGCTGCTCGCCGTGGGCGCGCTCTACGCGCTCGGCAGCAGCCTCGCCCAAGCGGCGCTGCCCAGCGCCGAGGAACTCCACCGCCTGGCTCCGGCCACCAACCTGCAGGCCCTGCGCCTGGCGCTCAGCGCCTACCAGTGCGCCAACGCCGCGCAACTGGGCGGGCGTGACGAACTGCTGACCGTCATCGACTACTCCAAGGCCTCGCGCGACAAGCGCCTGTGGGTGTTCGACCTCAAGCGGCGCAAGCTGCTGTTCGAGGAGTGGGTGGCCCACGGCAAGAACAGCGGCGACGACCTCGCCACCTCCTTCTCCAACCGCCCCAACAGCTACCAGTCGTCCATCGGCCTGTACCAGACCGGCCAGACCTACAGCGGCAAGCACGGCCGCTCGCTGCGCCTGCTGGGCCTGGAGCCGGGCTTCAACGACAACAGCGAAGAGCGCGCCATCGTCATGCACGCGGCCGCCTACGCCGACCCCAGGGTGGTCCCCGGCCTCGGCCGCCTGGGCCGCAGCCAGGGCTGCCCGGCGGTGCGTCCGCAGGTGGCGCAGAAGCTGATCGACACCCTGCAGAAAGGCAGCTACGTGTTCGCCTACTACCCGCAGCAGGAATGGCTGAACAACTCGCAGTTCCTCGCCGGCGCCAGCTGCAGCCTGGCCAAGGCGCAGAACCTGGGGCGCAGCGCGACCCTGGCCAAGCGCTGAGCCCGCAACGCGCCGAAACGCTCTTGGTATCTTCGTAGGAGCGAGCTTGCTCGCGAACCGCAAGGCACCGCGTTTGTTCGCGAGCAAGCTCGCTCCTACGAGAAGCCGTGCCTACCTGCCCCTGGGCAATAGCTGGTGCGGTTCGCGGATGAGATCCGCTCCTACGCTGCCCCACCCGCGCCATCCCCCTGTAGGAGCGCGCCCTGCGCGCGATTTCGCGGGCAGGGCCCGCTCCTACAGGTTGCCGGGAAACACGGTATTCCTCCCTCGTAGGAGCGGACCTTGTCCGCGATAGCCGGACGTCCCGGCGCGGTTCGCGGATGAGATCCGCTCCTACGCTGCCCTACCCACGCCATTCCATGTAGGAGCGCGCCCTGCGCGCGAAATAGCGGGCAGGGCCCGCTCCTACAGGGCCTCCGCCGGGAAAAACGAACGGGGGCCGAAGCCCCCGTTTTTACCTAACGCGCATTGCGCTCACTGCGCCGTCGCGTCCCGGCTGCCCGGGTTGACGATCACCGTGGTGGTGATGCCCGCCGCCAGCAGCACGCCGTCCGGCACTTCGTCGATGTGGATGCGCACCGGCACGCGCTGGGCCAGGCGCACCCAGTTGAAGGTCGGGTTGACGTCGGCGACCAGCTCGCGGCTTTCCGGGTTGTCGCGGTCGTAGATGGCGCGGGCGATGCTTTCCACGTGGCCCTTCAGGCGCTGGCCGCTCATCAGCTGCAGCTCGGCCGGGTCGCCCACGGCGATGTGCGGCAGCTTGGTTTCCTCGAAGTAGCCGTAGACCCAGTAGGAGTTCTGGTCGACCACCGCCATCTTCGCCTCGCCCGCGCGAGCGTAGTCGCCGCGGTGCACGTTGAGGTTGGTCACGTAGCCGTCCACCGAGGCGCGCACCTGGGTGCGCTCCAGGTTCAGCTTGGCGGCGTCCAGCGCGGCCAGGGCCTGCTGGTAGTCGGCCTCGGCGGCGGCGGCGGTGTTGCTGGCGTCGTCCAGGCTCTCGCGGGACACCACTTCGTTGTCCATGGCCGCGCGGCGCTTGGCGTTGAGCTGGCGCATCTTCAGGGTGGCCAGGCGCGAGGCGACCTGGGCCTCGGCCTGCTTCACGGCGATGCGGTAGTGGTCGGGGTCGATCTGCATCAGCAGGTCGCCCTTCTTCACCTGCTGGTTGTCGCGCACCGGCACCTCGACCACCACGCCGGACACGTCCGGGGCGACGTTGATGATGTCGGCGCGCACGCGGCCGTCGCGGGTCCAGGGGGTGTCCATGTAGTTCACCCAGAGGGTGCGGCCGATGAACACGGCGACCACCAGGATGATCAGGGTCGCCAGCAGGCTGAAGACGGATTTCAAGGTCATGGGTACTGGCTCGTTATCGGTAGACGGTCAGGGACAGGCCGCCGAACAGGCAGGCGAACAGGCACACGCGGAACAGCGCTGGGTGCCAGGTGAAGCGGTACAGGCCGATGGAGGCGAAGATGCGGTCGAGGCCCCAGCAGATCACCGCCGCGACCACGAAGAGCGCCGTGAGGGTCGGCATGTAGACGCCGTGGAAGGCGATTTCCCGCGGCAGGTCGTCAAGCAGCATGGCTGGCGGTTCCTTGGCTGGCATCACGCAGCGGCGACTGCGGGTCGAGCAGCGTGGTGCGGATGAAGTGCAGGTAGCTGACCACCCGGCGCAGGGGCGAACTCTCGAAGTCCGGCGCGCACGGCTCCTCGGTGGCCTTGGTGGTGAGTATGGCGTGCTCCACGGCGGCCAGGGCGCGCTCGCGGTTGGCCTCGCCCGGCTGCATGAACAGGCGGATCAGCGCCCGGCCCATGCTGCGGATGGCCTGGCGCCAGGGCATGGCCTCGGCGTAGCAGGGCTCGTCCGGCAGGCGCTCCTGCTCGTTGCGCAGCTCGATGACGGCGTGGCCCACCTCCAGCACCAGGAACATCCAGCGCAGCAGGCCGCGCTGCACGTCCGGGCGGCGGGCGGCGACGCCGTAGGCCTGGTTCATCAGGTCGCGGGTGCCGCTCTCGAAGGTGGCTTCCAGGCCCGCGCCCCTGCCGCTGATGGCCTGCACCACGCGCATGCGCAGGTCCTTCTCCAGGCGCCGCCACAGCCAGGCGCTGGTGGGCGGCAGCAGAACCGCCACCATCAGCGCGGCGCAGCTCTGCGACAGCACCAGGGCGATGTACTCGTTGAGCATGCGCCCGGCGTCGTAGACGGTCATGTTGGCCGGGATGGCGCCGAAGCTGAAGAACACCAGCAGGCCCAGGCCATAGCCGCCGTAGGCCGGCTTCACCGAGAGGAAGGCGCCCAGGGCGAACACCGGGGCCAGGGCCGCGCACAGCAGCGGGAAGCCGTCCAGGTGGGGGAACACGAAGAAGGTCTCGGCGAAGCCGAAGATAGCCGCGAAGAAGGTGCCCACGGCCATCTGCATGGCCAGCCTGGCCGGGTCCGGCACGGCCGAGACCAGCGCCGCCACCGCCGCGGCGTTGAGCACGAAGGTGCTGCCGCTGGGCCAGGCGGTCTCGATCCAGAACAGGCCGAACACCAGGATCATGATGGTGGTGCGCGCCCCGGCGACCAGCGAGCCTACCATGTTGGCCTTGGGCGAGAAGCCGAACTTCCAGTTCTCCCGCTCGTGGCGGTGGTCGGCCAGGGAGGCGTGGGTCAGGGCGTAGTTGTGCAGGTCGGCCACCAGGCGGTAGAGCAACTCGGCGGCGGTGTTGAAGTCCAGCCGCTCGCCCACGTCCTCGACCTTCTCGCGCACACTGGCGCGGGCCTCGCGGATGCACTGCATCAGGCGCTGGCGGCGCATCTCCAGCTGCTCGGCCAGGGCCGCGGCGTCGCGGTCCAGCAGCGGCTTGCCCTGCCACGGCCCGAGCACTTCACGCAGCTCGTCCAGGCACGGCTCCAGGGCTTCCAGCACGCGCTCGCCGCCCTGGCTGCGCAGGCGTTCGAGCAACTGGTGCAGGGCGTGGTAGCGGGTGGTCAGGACCATGAACTCGTTATTCAGGCGCGCCAGGCGGCCGCTGCGCAGGCGCATGTGCGGGTCCTCGAAGCGCGTGG
The DNA here is from genome assembly GCF_003176655.1 of Pseudomonas sp. RW407. Classification (NCBI taxonomy): domain Bacteria; kingdom Pseudomonadati; phylum Pseudomonadota; class Gammaproteobacteria; order Pseudomonadales; family Pseudomonadaceae; genus Pseudomonas; species Pseudomonas sp. RW407. The sequence goes on from NZ_QGSL01000088.1 coordinate 653,824, forward strand.
CGCTTCGCAGCGCCTCCAGGCCCACGGCCTGGGACACGAAGTTGACGTTGGCCGCCTCGAAGCGCTGGCGTTGGCCGCCGCCGAGGTTGTCGAGGACGAACCAGGCGAAGGCGCCGAAGCGCTGGTACAGGGCGTTGCGCATGGCCGCGGCGGAGGTCTGCGGCAGCACCACGGCGCTGACCACGGTCGAGCAGAGGATGCCCAGGCTGATCTCCAGCACCCGCCACACCGCCGACATGAAGGCGGCTTCCGGGTGCAGGGTGGCCGGCAGGCCGATGAGTGTCGCGGTGTAGCCGGCCAGCACGCAGGCGTAGGAGCGGAAGTCGCGGTAGCGCGCGGCGCCGGCGGTGCAGGCGCCGACCCACAGCGCCACCACCAGCAGGAACAGCACCCGCTCCTGGGCGAACACGGCGATCAGCGCCACCATCACCGTCAGCCCGACGAGGGAGCCGAGGATGCGGTAGAAGCTCTTGGCGAACACCTGGCCGCTCTGCGGCTGCATCACGATGAACACGGTGATGGTGGCGGTGCTCGGCTGCGGCAGCTCCAGGCGCATGGCCAGCCACAGGGTGAGCATGGCGGCGGTCAGCACCTTGGCGACGTAGACCCAGGTCACGCCGTCGCTGCGCGCCCACTCGAAGAAGGCGCGGCGCACCTCCTCCAGCGGCGAGCGGGTCTGCAGGGCTTGGCTGTTGGCCATCTCAGCGCTCGCCCAGGGGTTTCACGGAAACGCTCTCGGGGACCATCTGCCGCTCGCCCGGGGCGTCCTTGGGCGCCATCAGGCCGCCGCCGAGGGCCACCACCAGGCCGGCGTGGGTCTCCAGGCGCGCGGCCTGCACCTGCTGCAGCGTCAGCTGCTGCTGGAACAGGCGGGTCTGGGCGTTGAGCACGTTGAGGTAGTCGGTCAGGCCGCCGCGGTAGGCCTTGGTGGCGATGTCGTAGGTCTTCTGCGCGGACGCCACCGCCTGCTCGGCCAGGGTCTGCTGCTTCTCCATCGAATGGGTGCGGATCAGCTGGTCGGAAACGCCCTTGAGCGCCTGCACCAGTGTCTGGTTGTACTGCGCCACGGCGGCATCGTAGCCGGCCGACTCCTGGCCCAGCTGGGCGCGGCGGCGGCCACCGTCGAAGATCGGCAGGGAGATCGCCGGGCCCGCGCTGTAGGTGAACTTGCGCGCGGTGATGAACTCCAGCATGCCGCCGCCGACGGCGCTGTAGCCCAGGCTGGCGATCAGGTCGACGTTGGGATAGAACTCGGCGCGGGCCACGTCCACGCCCTTGGCTTGCGCTGCGACCTTCCAGCGCATGGCGACCACGTCCGGGCGGCGACCGACCAGTTCCAGCGGCAGCGCGCTGGGCAGCCCCGGCTGCCTGGCCAGGGCCAGCTGCGGCCGCTTGAGCGCGGCACCGGCGCCCGGGCCCTTGCCGGCCAGGGCAGCGATCTGGTTGCGCGACAGCGCGATGGCTTCCTCGATGGCGTCGATCTTGCGCTTGGTCTCCGGCAGCGGCACCTCGGCCTCGCTGACCTCGAACTGGGTGCCCAGGCCCCCGGCCAGGCGGCGCTGGGCCAGGGAGAGGATCTGTTGCTGCTGCTCGAGCATGGCCTCGGCGATGTCCAGCTCGGCGTACTGCAGCGACATCTGGATGTAGGCACGCACGACGTTGTTTTCCAGCTCCAGCTGGGCCATGCGCGCCTCGGCGGCGGTCATGTAGGCCACGTTCATGTAGCGCTCGGTGTTGCTGCGCTCGCGGCCCCAGAGGTCGAGGTTGTAGGAGAAGCCCAGCGCGGCGTTGTTGTTCCAGCTGGTGGTGTCGGCCAGGTCGCCCGGGCCGTAGAAGTAGTCGGTGGGCCACCTGTGGCGCAGCAGCGAGGCGTCGCCGTTGACCTGCGGCGCCTCGGCGGACTCGGCCACCCCGGCCATGGACAGCGCCATGCGCACCCGCGCCTCGGCCTCGGAAAGGCTCGGGCTGTTGTCCAGGGCGGTTTGCACCCAGGTGTTCAACTGCGGGTCGCCGAAGGCGCGCCACCACTGCTCGGCCGGCCACTTCGCATCGCGGTTGGCGGACTGGATGGCGGCATCGGTGGCCAGCTGGTCATTGCCCAGGCGCTGTTCCTGCGGGGCGATGCCATGGGTACTGATGCAACCGGCAATTGTTGAGAAAACGACAAAGGAGCCGACGAACGCCAGTCCTTTCACGAGGTGACGCGACACGGTTGAGGGTCCTGGAGGGTGGGCTTGCTGTTTCAGCGTAGAGGATGCCGAAGAAACCATTCGGGCGAGTAAATTCTAGGGAGACGGGGCGAAACGGATAAGACGGCCAATTTGTGAATCTTTATTACCAATAATGAAATAATGTGGCCGGATGTCTCATGTGACAATAGGTCACCCTGTCGTTCCCGAGGGCTCCGAATGGACACTCTGCAAACCATGCGCGCGTTCGTCTGCGTGGCCGAGACCGGCAGCTTCACCGCCGCGGCCCAGCAGCTGGGCACCACCACCGCCTACGTCTCGCGCGCCGTGGCCAACCTGGAAACCCACCTGCGCGCGCGCCTGCTCAACCGCACCACCCGGCGCATCGCCCTGACCGAGGCGGGCCAGCGCTACCTGCTGCGCTGCGAGCAGATCCTCGCCTACGTCGAGGAGGCCGAAGCCGAGGCCGGCGACGCCCACGCCCGCCCCGCCGGGCGCCTGCGCGTGCACTCGATGACCGGCATCGGCCAGCACTACGTCATCCGCGCCATCGCCGGCTACCGCCAGCAGCACCCGGAGGTCAGCTTCGAGCTGACCATGGCCAACCGCGTGCCCGACCTGCTCGACGAAGGCTTCGACGTGGCCATAGTAGTGGCCACCGAGCTGCCCGACTCCGGCCTGGTGTCGCAGCGCATCGGCGAGACCTACAGCATCCTCTGCGCCTCGCCCTCCTACATAGAAGCCCGCGGCGCCCCGCGCACCCCCAGCGACCTGGTCAACCACGACTGCCTGCGCCTGGTCAGCCCGGTGCTGGCCCTGGACAAGTGGCTGTTCGACGGCCCCAACGGCCAGGAAATGATCACCGTCGGCCCACCGACCTTCCAGGTCAACGTCGGCGACGCCATGACCGAGGCCATCCGCTGCGGCATGGGCGTGGGCGCGCTGCCGGTGTATTCGGCGCTGGAAGGCCTGGAAGACGGCTCGCTGGTGCGCGTGCTGCCGCACCACAAGCTGCAGTTGCTCAACGTCTACGCCCTGTACCCCTCGCGCCAGTACCTGGACGCCAAGATCAAGACCTGGGTCGGCTACCTGCGCGAGAACCTGCCCGGCGTGCTGCAGGCCGACGAGGCCGGCATGGCGCGCCCGCACCTGGCGCCGTGAGGCCCGGCGCGGCGCCGGCCGCGCGATAACCGCACCGCATCGCCGCAAGCAGAGCCGACAGGCTTGCCAAGGGCGGTGGCGGGGATGCTAGGGTTGCGCTCCCGTCTGTCAGTCGTTGCCTTCCCGAACATGAAAAAGAACGTCTTCGTCTTCAGCCGCCTGGCGCCCGAGCACCTCGAACGCCTGCGCGGCCAATTCAACGTCAGCGTGCTCGATCCCAAGCAGGGCGACGTCGACGCCCAGCTCGCCGCCGCCCTGCCCCAGGCCCACGGCATGATCGGCGTCGGCCGCCCGCTGGGCGAGAAGCAGCTGGCCCAGGCCGGGCAGCTGGAAGTCATCTCCAGCGTCTCGGTGGGCTACGACAACTACGACCTGGCCTACCTGAACCAGCGCGGCATCGCCCTGACCAACACCCCGGACGTGCTCACCGAGACCACCGCCGACCTCGGCTTCGCCCTGATCATGGCCACCGCCCGGCGCACCGCCGAGCTGGACGCCTGGACCAAGGCCGGCCACTGGAAGCGCACCGTGGACGCGGCGCAGTTCGGCGTCGACGTGCATGGCAAGAAGCTCGGCATCCTCGGCCTGGGCCGCATCGGCGCGGCCATCGCCCGCCGCGGCCGCTTCGGCTTCGACATGGACATCCTCTACCACGGCAACACCCGCAAGCCGGAGCTGGAGCAGCAGCTGGGCGCGCGCTTCTGCGGCTTCGACGAACTGCTCGGCGAGGCCGACTTCGTCTGCGTGGTGGTGCCGCTGTCCGACGCCACCCGCAAGCTGATCGGCAAGCGCGAGCTGGAATTGATGAAGCCCAGCGCCATCCTGGTCAACATCGCCCGCGGCCAGGTGGTCGACGAGGCGGCGCTGGTCGAGGCGCTGCAGGACAAACGCATCCTCGCCGCCGGCCTGGACGTGTACGAGAAGGAACCGCTGGCCGAATCGCCGCTGTATGCCCTGCCCAACGCGGTGACCCTGCCGCACATCGGCTCGGCCACCCACGAGACGCGCCGCGCCATGGCCGAATGCGCCCTGGCCAACTTCGAGGCGGCGCTGCGCGGCGAACGGCCGAAGAACCTGGTCAACCCGCAGGTGTGGAAGGGCTGATCCGAGCGTAGTGCGTATGACCGTTCGCGGTCATACGCCGATACACCCCACCCCATCGGCAACTTCGTGGCTGACCTTGGCGCTGGCTGGGGCCAATTTCGGCAATACCACGGCACGGTCTGATGCCACGGCTAAGCGGCGTATAACGCGGAGCGTTATACGCCCTACGTCCTTGCCAACCGTGTCGCCGGCTCCGGCTTCGGCTTGCGGAACACCAGCACGTTGCCGGCCATCACCAGCGCCAGCCCGGCCAGGGCCGGCGCGCTCCACTGGTAGCCCTCCATGAACGCCGAGACGTTCAGCGCCACCACCGGGAACAGCACGGTGCAATAGGCCGCGCGCTCCGGCCCCATGCGCCCGACGAGGGTCAGGTAGGCGGTGAAGCCGATCACCGAGCCAGGGATCGCCAGGTACAGCAACGAACCGACGTAGCGCGCGCTGCCGTCGAAAGTGAAGGGCACGCCCTGCACCAGACAGATCGCCAGCAGGATCAGCGCGCCGTAGAGCATGCCCCAGGCATTGGTGCTCAGCGGGCGCAGCCCGGCTTTCTGCTGCAGGCTGGACAGCAGGTTGCCGGCGGAGAAGCACAGCGTGCCCAGCAGGGCCAGGCCCAGGCCGTAGAAGGTCTCGCGGCTGGCGGCGTGGCCGGTCAGCTCCGGCCAGAACAGCAGGGCCAGGCCGAGCAGGCCCAGGGCGCCGCCGCCGGCGACGTTCGGGGCGATGCGCTGGCCGAAGAAGAGGCGCGCGTTCAGCGCGTTCCACAGGGTGGCGGTGGAGAACACCACGGCGATCAGCCCGCTGGGGATCCACTGGCTGGCGGTGTAGAAGCACAGGAAGTTCACGCAGAACAGGCACACCCCCTGGGCCAGGCACAGCGCCTGGCCGCGCCGGCCCAGCGGTTGCAGGCGGCGACTGAGCAGGAGGATGGCGAACAGCACCAGGGCCGCCAGGGCGAAGCGGTAGGCGATGGACAGCGGGATGGCCACCGCCCCCACCTGCAGCTTGATGGCGATCCAGGTGGTGCCCCAGATGAGCACCGTGAGCAGGTAGAGCGACAGGTTCATGGCTGGCCTCCGGTCATGGGAGGCCAGTTTCCGCCCGCGGACAGGGGCGCCGCTTGCAGATTCTTGCGCTTATTGCGACAACCGGGCTGGCAACGCGCGCGGGCGCGGGTAGAGTGGAGGCCTAGAGGAGTCGCCCCATGTCCGCCATCGAACAGCTGCAGGTCTTCCAGTCCATGAACAGTTCGCCCAACGCCCGCCTGGAGCGTTGCGCCGAGCTGGGCGACGGCCTGTCCGCGGCCATGTGGAGCAACCGCCACGACGCCCGCGACTACGTCTCGCCGGACCACCACACGCTGTCCTGCTACCTGGACGGCGGCACCGGCACCTTCCGCCGCGGCGCCCCCGGCGCCAAGGGCGCGCCGGACAAGCTGTGCATCATGCCGGCCGGCGAGGAAGCCTCGTGGATCGTCAACGGCGACATCCGCCTGGCGCACCTGTACTTCAGCCCGGAACGCTTCGCCCTGGGCTGCGTGCAGTTGTTCGACCGCGAGCCGCGCGAGCTGCAGCTGCGCGAAAGCACCTTCCTCGACGACCCGCAGCAGGCCGCGCGCTTCCGCCAGCTGGTGCGCCTGGACTGGCGGGAACCGGGCGAGCGCCTGCACACCAGCAGCCTGGCCCAGGCCATCATCGATCACGCCCTGCTCACCCAGGTCGGCCGCCGCGACGGCCTGCGCCTGAAGGGCGGCCTGGCCCCGGCCCTGCGCCGGCGGCTGTGCGAATACATCGAGCAGAACCTGGCCGAGCCGCTCAGCCTGGGCGAGCTGGCGGCGCTGGCGGCCCTTTCGGAATACCACTTCGCGCGCATGTTCCGCGAAAGCTTCGGCATGCCGCCGCACCAGTACGTGCTGGCCCAGCGCCTGGCCCGCGCCTGCGAGCTGCTGCGCCAGGGCAGCCTGGCGCTGAGCGAGGTGGCCCTGGCCTGCGGCTTCTCCAGCGCCAGCCACTTCGGTAATCGCTTCCGCGCGGCGCTGGGGGCCACACCGGGGGAGTATCGGGTGGCGTTCAGTAGCTGAACGAGGGGCTTTTCGTAGGAGCGAGGGGGACGCCTAGTTCTTGCTCGCGAAGGGGGCTTATCCTGGCGTCATTGGTGTTTGGATGAACTCCGTCCCCTCTCCCCAACCCTCTCCCTGAAGGGAGAGGGGGCTGTCCGTGCCGAGAGAAGGCTAGGTTTCAGCCGGTAGCTTTCGATGCTGCCGGCTAACTCCAGAACATCCATTTCTGCCCAACGGTCCCCTCTCCCTTCAGGGAGAGGGTTAGGGAGAGGGCGCTCTTAACCCACACCAGAGCAACCGGGAATACTCCATTCGCGAGCAAGCTCGCTCCTACAAGAGCATCCCCAGCAATCACCCCAATACCGC
>NZ_QGSL01000088.1:660709-667019 GCF_003176655.1 Pseudomonas sp. RW407
CTGCCCGCGAATCGCGCGCAGGGCGCGCTCCTACAGGGGAATGGCGTGGGTGGGGGCCTCAGCTCACGCTCAGTTGGTACCCCACGCGCTGCAGCCAGCCGGCTTCCTGCTCGAAGTCGGCCTGGGTCAGCGGGTTGGCTTCCAGCCAGCCCTTGGGGAAGCGCACTTCCAGGCTCTTCGGACCCACCTTGAGGGTGACGTCCGGCATTTGCTGGGTGCCGCGGATATGGTGGAAGAGGATGGCGAAGCGCAACACGATGCACAGGCGGATCAGCTTGTCGCCCTGTTCGCCCTGCTCGTTGAACTTGTCCGCCGGGATGTTGCGGCGGTGGCCACGCACCAGCAGCGCCAGCACCTGCTGGTCCTCGCGGGAGAAGCCGGCCAGGTCCGAGTGCTCGACCAGGTAGGCGCCGTGCTTGTGGTAGTGGTAGTGGGCAATGTCCAGGCCCAGCTCGTGGACCCGCGCGGCCCAGCCGAGCAGTTCGCGGTGCCAGTCGTCCTGCAGGCCCCAGGCCTCGGCGACCTGCTCCAGCGCCTGCAGCGCCTTGGCCTCGACCCGCGCGGCCTGGTCGAGGTCGACGTGGTAGCGCTCGATCAGCGCGCTGATGGTGCGCTCGCGCACGTCCTCGTGGTGGTGGCGGCCGAGCAGGTCGTAGAGCACGCCTTCGCGCAGCGCGCCCTCGGAGTGCGACATCTGCTTGAGTTCGAGGGCGTCGAACAGCGCTTCGACGATGGCCAGGCCGGCCGGGAAGATCGGCCGGCGGTCGGGCTTGATGCCGTCCAGGTCGAGCTTGTCCACGTCGCCCAGCTTGAGCACCTTGCGCTTGAGCCAGGCCAGGCCCTCGGGGTTGATCTCGCCGTTGCCGTGGCCGCCGGACTGGATCGCCAGGCCCACCGCGCGGATGGTGCCGGAGGCGCCCAGGGCCTCGTCCCAGCCCAGGCGGCGCAGGCTGTTCTCGATGCCCATCAGTTCCAGGCGCGCCGAGGTGTAGGCCTGGGCGTAGCGGGCTGGGGTGATCTTGCCGTCCTTGAAGTAGCGCTGGGTGTAGCTGACGCAGCCCATCTGCAGGCTCTCGCGCAGCTGCGACTCGAAGCGCTGGCCGATGATGAACTCGGTGCTGCCGCCGCCGATGTCGGCCACCAGGCGGCGCCCGACGGTGTCCGGCAGGGTGTGCGACACGCCCAGGTAGATCAGGCGCGCTTCCTCGCGGCCGGAGATGACCTCCACCGGATGCCCGAGGATTTCCTCGGCGCGGCGGGTGAAGTCGTTGCGGTTGCGCGCCTCGCGCAGGGCGTTGGTGCCGACCACCCGCACCGAGCCCGGCGGCATGCCGTTGATCAGCTGGGCGAAGCGCCGCAGGCAGTCCAGGCCGCGCTGCATGGATTCTTCGTTGAGCAGGCGGTCCTCGCCGATGCCGGCGGCCAGCTGGACCTTCTCGCCGAGCCGCTCGAGGATGCGGATCTCGCCATGATCGGCCTTGGCCAGGACCATGTGGAAGCTGTTGGAACCCAGGTCCAGGGCGGCGATCAGTGGGAAGGTCTTGGCGGGGGTATGGGGCATCTTGGAAAGGTCCATTCGTTAACCCCGACATCCTGCCACGATAGCCCTCCGGTGCCAACGAACGCCGGGCCGTCGATCGGTTTCGCCGGGGCCGGCGATAGCGACACTCAATCGCCTGCGCCTTTCGGAAGGCGGCCAAGGCGGGCTATGATGGGCCCACTTTTTTTCGCATCCGATTCCCACGGAGAGATTTCATGAGCGAACATATCGTCAGCGTTACCGATGCCAGCTTCGAGCAGGACGTGCTGAAGGCCGATGGTCCTGTGCTGGTGGACTACTGGGCCGAGTGGTGCGGCCCGTGCAAGATGATCGCGCCGGTACTGGACGAGATCGCCAAGGACTATCAGGGCAAGCTGAAAGTCTGCAAGCTGAACATCGACGAGAACCAGGAAACCCCGCCGAAGTACGGCGTGCGCGGCATTCCGACGCTGATGCTGTTCAAGGGCGGCAACGTCGAGGCCACCAAGGTCGGCGCGCTGTCCAAGTCGCAGCTGGCGGCCTTCCTCGACAGCAACATCTGAGTCGAGACAGCCCCCGGAAAAGCCCCGCACGATGCGGGGTTTTTTTCATTCCATCCCCTAGACGCCCCCTGGCCCGGGTGTTACATTCGGGCCTGCAACGTTGTTTTACGTTGTCCCCTGCAAGCCGTCGCCGACGCACTTCCTATTCGAATTTCCAAGCGATCCTGTCGTCACTCTGCGGCACGGCATTAACGAGCTCACATGCTTGTTTCCCCTTTTCTCATATCTATCTAACACCTCCTTCTTATGAATCTGACCGAACTCAAGCAAAAGCCGATTGCCGAATTGCTGGAAATGTCCGATGCCATGGGCCTGGAAAACATGGCCCGTTCGCGCAAGCAGGACATCATCTTCGCGCTGCTGAAGAAGCACGCGAAAAGCGGCGAGGAAATCTCCGGCGACGGCGTGCTGGAGATTCTCCAGGATGGCTTCGGCTTCCTGCGCTCCGCCGACTCCTCGTACCTGGCAGGCCCCGATGACATCTACGTCTCGCCCAGCCAGATCCGCCGCTTCAACCTGCGCACCGGGGACACCATCGTCGGCAAGATTCGCCCGCCGAAGGAAGGTGAGCGCTACTTCGCCCTGCTCAAGGTCGACTCGATCAACTTCGATCGCCCGGAGAACGCGAAGAACAAGATCCTGTTCGAGAACCTGACCCCGCTGTTCCCGACCAAGCGCCTGACCATGGAGGCCGGCAACGGCTCCACCGAGGACCTCACCGGCCGGGTGATCGACCTCTGCGCGCCGATCGGCAAGGGCCAGCGCGGCCTGATCGTCGCCCCGCCGAAGGCCGGCAAGACCATCATGCTGCAGAACATCGCGGCCAACATCACCCGCAACAACCCCGAGTGCCACCTGATCGTCCTGCTGATCGACGAGCGCCCGGAAGAAGTGACCGAGATGCAGCGCACCGTGCGCGGCGAAGTGGTCGCCTCCACCTTCGACGAACCGCCGACCCGCCACGTGCAGGTCGCCGAGATGGTGATCGAGAAGGCCAAGCGCCTGGTCGAGCACAAGAAGGACGTGATCATCCTGCTCGACTCCATCACCCGCCTGGCGCGTGCCTACAACACCGTGATCCCCAGCTCCGGCAAGGTGCTCACCGGTGGTGTCGACGCCCACGCCCTGGAGAAGCCCAAGCGCTTCTTCGGCGCCGCGCGCAACATCGAGGAAGGCGGTTCGCTGACCATCCTCGCCACCGCGCTGATCGAGACCGGCTCGAAGATGGACGAGGTGATCTACGAGGAATTCAAGGGTACCGGCAACTCGGAACTCATCCTCGACCGCCGCATCTCCGAGAAGCGCGTGTTCCCGGCGATCAACATCAACCGCTCGGGCACCCGTCGCGAAGAACTGCTGACCGGCGAGGAAGAACTGCAGCGCATGTGGATCCTGCGCAAGATCCTGCACCCCATGGACGAGATCGCCGCGGTGGAATTCCTGCTGGACAAGCTCAAGCAGACCAAGACCAACGACGAGTTCTTCGACTCGATGAAGCGCAGCAAGTAAGCGCCGTTGTCTGCCACGAGGCCGGGGAAACCCGGCCTTCGTGTTTCTGCGAAGTGGTGTTAAAGGCTAAACTGTCGCATCTTCGCCTACGCCATCGAGACTTCCATGCAGTATCGCGACCTGCGCGAGTTCATCGCCGCCCTGGAGCAGCGCGGCCAGCTCAAGCGCATCCAGGTGCCGGTGTCCCCGGTGCTGGAAATGACCGAGGTGTGCGACCGCACCCTGCGCGCCAAGGGCCCGGCCCTGCTGTTCGAGAACCCCACCGGCTTCGACGTGCCCGTGCTCGGCAACCTGTTCGGCACCCCCGGGCGCGTGGCCCTGGGCATGGGCGCCGAGGACGTTTCCGAGCTGCGCGAGATCGGTAAGCTGCTGGCCTTCCTCAAGGAGCCGGAGCCGCCCAAGGGCCTGAAGGATGCCTGGAGCAAGCTGCCGATCTTCAGGAAGGTCATCAGCATGGCGCCCAAGGTGCTCAAGGACGCGCCCTGCCAGGAAGTCATCGAGGAAGGCGAGGCCGTCGACCTGGGCAGGCTGCCGGTGCAGACCTGCTGGCCCGGCGACGTCGCGCCGCTGATCACCTGGGGCCTGACCGTCACCCGCGGGCCGAACAAGGAACGGCAGAACCTGGGCATCTACCGCCAGCAGGTGATCGGCCGCAACAAGGTCATCATGCGCTGGCTCAGCCACCGCGGCGGCGCCCTGGACTACCGCGAGTGGTGCCAGAAGCACCCGGACCGGCCCTACCCGGTGGCCGTGGCCCTGGGCGCGGACCCGGCGACCATCCTCGGCGCCGTGACGCCGGTGCCCGACACCCTCTCCGAATACGCCTTCGCCGGCCTGCTGCGCGGCCACCGCACCGAGCTGGTGAAGTGCATCGGCAGCGACCTGCAGGTGCCGGCCAGCGCCGAGATCGTCCTGGAAGGGGTGATCCACCCCGGCGAGCTGGCCGACGAGGGCCCCTACGGCGACCACACCGGCTACTACAACGAGGTGGACCGCTTCCCGGTGTTCACCGTCGAGCGCATCACCCGCCGCCGCAAGCCGATCTACCACAGCACCTACACCGGCCGCCCGCCGGACGAGCCGGCGATCCTCGGGGTGGCGCTGAACGAAGTCTTCGTGCCCATCCTGCAGAAGCAGTTCCCCGAGATCACCGACTTCTACCTGCCGCCCGAAGGCTGCTCGTACCGCATGGCGGTGGTGACCATGAAGAAGCAGTACCCCGGCCACGCCAAGCGCGTAATGCTGGGCGTGTGGTCGTTCCTGCGACAGTTCATGTACACCAAGTTCGTCATAGTCACGGACGATGACATCGATGCGCGGGACTGGAACGACGTGATCTGGGCGATAACCACGCGCATGGACCCCAAGCGCGACACCGTGATGATCGACAATACGCCGATCGACTACCTCGACTTCGCCTCGCCGATCTCCGGCCTGGGCTCGAAGATGGGCCTGGACGCCACCCACAAGTGGCCCGGCGAGACCAGCCGCGAGTGGGGCCGCGCCATCGTCAAGGACGAGGCGGTGACGCGCCGCGTCGACGAAATCTGGGCCAGCCTGGGGATCGATTGATGCGCACGGCCCTTCGTAGGAGCGAGCCTGCTCGCGAATGTCCGGCCGCGCAGGTTCGCGACAGGGAGGCGAAGCCGTGCGTGTGACCCTGCAACCCTCCGGCGCCCAGCTCGAACTGCGCCCGGGCGAGCGCATCCTCGACGGCGCGCGGCGCCTGGGCTTCGACTGCCCGCAGAGCTGCCGCAACGGCAACTGCCACATCTGCGCCGCCCTGCTGGTGGAAGGCCGCGTGCGCCAGGACGGCGAGGTGCGCGACCACGGCGAGCTGTTCACCTGCCTGGCCGAGCCGCTGGAAGACTGCGTGCTGCTCTGGGATGGCGTGCTCGCCCCCGGCGAGCTGCCGGTGCGCAAGCTGGCCTGCCAGCTGACCCTCTGCGAGGCGGTGGGCGGCGACGTCTGGCGCGTGCGCCTGCGCGCCCCGGCCGGCAAGCCGCCGCGCTACCACGCCGGGCAGTACCTGCTGGTGGAGCGGGGCGACGGCAACGGCTCGGCCTTCTCCCTGGCCTCGGCGCCCCACGAGGGGCGCGACCTGGAGCTGCACATCCTGGCGCGGGAGAACAGCGCCATCGAACTGCTCGGGCAACTGCAGCGCGAGCGCATCGCCCGCGTGCAACTGCCCTTCGGCGACGCCCACCTGGCCGAGCTGCCCGACGGCCCGCTGGTGCTGATCGCCGCCGGCACCGGCATGGCGCAGATGCACAGCCTGATCGAGCACTGCCGCGCCCAGGGCTTCGCCCACCCGGTGCACCTGTACTGGGGCGTGCGCCGGCCCGAGGACTTCTACGCGCTGCCGCACTGGGACGAATGGAAGGGCCTGGCCAACCTGCACCTGCACAAGGTGGTCAGCGACCTGTGCGGCTGGCAGGGCCGCTGCGGCCTGCTGCACGAGGCGGTGTGCGAGGACTTCCCCGACCTGGGTAGCCTGACGGTCTACGCCAGCGGCTCGCCGGCGATGGTCTACGCCACCCTCGACGCCCTGGTGGCCGCCGGCATGGACGCCCACCAGATGCGCGCCGACGTGTTCGCCTACGCGCCACGGGATTAAGGCAAGCGGGCCCTGCCCGCGATTCGCGCGCAGGGCGCGCTCCTACATGGGGCACGGTGCTGGGGCAATCCGTAGGAGCGGATCTCATCCGCGAATCGCACC
>NZ_QGSL01000088.1:667029-672916 GCF_003176655.1 Pseudomonas sp. RW407
CCGGCCAACCTACGGTCCCGAACTGGAACGCTTCAACTACGCCTACCCGGTGGGGCACTTCAGCTTCGCCTCCCAGGGCAAGCACGTGCACATGGCCTACATCGACGTGAAGCCGGCCAAGCCCAACGGCCGCGCGGTGGTGCTGCTGCACGGCAAGAACTTCTGCGCCGGCACCTGGGAGGCCAGCATCGCCGCCCTGAGCGCCGCCGGCTACCGGGTGGTGGCGCCGGACCAGATCGGCTTCTGCAAGTCCACCAAGCCGGAGCACTACCAGTACAGCTTCCAGCAGCTGGCCAGCAACACCCACGCCTTGCTGGACAAGCTCAGGCTGCACAAGGTGACGCTGCTCGGCCACTCCACCGGCGGCATGCTGGCCGCGCGCTACGCGCTGATGTACCCGCAGCAGGTCGAGCAGCTGGTGCTGGTCAACCCCATCGGCCTGGAGGACTGGAAGGCCCTGGGCGTGCCCTACCGCACCCCGGACCAGTGGTACGAGCGCGAGCTGAAGACCAGCGCCGAGGGCATCCGCAAGTACGAGCAGGCCACCTACTACGCCGGCCAGTGGAAGCCGGAATACGACAAGTGGGTGAACATGCTCGCCGGCCTCTACAACGGCTCCGGCCACGAGCGCGTGGCGTGGAACTCGGCGCTGCAGTACGACATGATCTTCACCCAGCCGGTGCTCTACGAGTTCGGCCAGATCCAGGCGCCCACCCTGCTGATGATCGGTACCCAGGACAACACCGCGATCGGCAAGGACATCGCCCCCGAGCCGCTGCGCGCCAAGCTGGGCAACTACGCCGAGCTGGGCAAGCGCACCGCCCAGGCCATCCCCCACGCCACCCTGGTGGAGTTCGACAAGCTCGGCCACGCGCCGCAGATCCAGGACCCGCAGGCGTTCCACGCGGCGCTGCTCAAGGGCCTGGCCGAGCTCAAACATTGAGGCTGGCCGCACCGATGGGCTCTTCGTAGGAGCGAGCTTGCTCGCGAACCGCACGGCACCGCAGCCGCCGGGAAATCCGTTCGCGAGCAAGCTCGCTCCTACGAGAAGCCGTGCCGCCTGCGCCCGTACCGCGAACGGTTACGCAAAACGAAAACGCCGGGCATCTGCCCGGCGTCTTCGCTTCCTCGGCCCCGTCAGCCCAGGTTCTTGCCCAGCAGCGCGTGGTACAGCTCGCTGTCGCCGAGCACCCCGACCACACGGCTCTGCTCTTGCAGGACCAGCTTGTGGCCGGTCTGGTAGCGGATCTGCAGGGCGTCGCGCATGCGGATGTTGACGTCCACCAGGGTCGGCTCGTGCTTGAGCCTCTCCACCGCGTCGCCCGGGCGCCATTGCTGCAGGTCGATGATGTTGCTGCCCTGGCGCGCGGTCTTGATCTGGTTGGTCTCGGTGAGGCCGATCCAGCAGTCGCGGCCCTGGTCGAAGCACACCTCGCCGTCCTGCCGGCGACACTGGTCCAGGCCGCGCATCAGGCTGGAGCCGCACAGCACGTTGAGCGGGTTGGTGTGGGCGACGAAGGTGCGCACGTACTCGTCCGCCGGGCTCAGCACGATCTCCTCGGGCTTGCCGTGCTGGATGATGCGGCCGTCCTTCATGATGGCGATGCGGGTGCCGATCTTCAGCGCCTCGTCGAGGTCGTGGCTGACGAAGACGATGGTCTTGTGCAGTTGCCGTTGCAGCACCAGCAGTTCGTCCTGCAGCTGCTGGCGGATCAGCGGGTCGAGGGCCGAGAAGGGTTCGTCCATCAGCAGGATGTCGCCGTCCATGGCCAGCGCGCGGGCCAGGCCGACGCGCTGCTGCATGCCGCCGGAGAGCGAGTCCGGGCGCTTGTCGCGCCACTGCGACAGGCCCACCAGCTCGAGCTTCTCGTCGATCACCTTCTTCCGCTCGTTGGCCGGGCGGCCCTGCATCTCCAGGCCGAAGCCGATGTTCTCGGCCACGGTCAGCCAGGGCATCAGGGCGAACTTCTGGAAGACCATGGCGATGCGCTTGGTACGCATGGTCTTGAGCGTCGCCGGCGAGCAGCTGGCGATGTCCACCTGCTGGCCTTCGTGCTCGATCAGCAGCTTGCCGCGGCTGACCTTGTTGAGGCCGTTGATGCAGCGCAGCAGGCTCGACTTGCCGGAGCCGGACAGGCCCATCATCACGCAGATCTCGCCGCGGTTGACGTCCAGGCAGGCGTCCTCCACGCCGAGCACCTGGCCGGTGCGCTTGAGGATTTCCTCGCGGCCCATGCCCTGGTCGAGCAGCTTGATGGCCTCCTTGGTGTGGGTGCCGAAGATCACATCCACGTGTTCGAAGCGAATCGCTGACATAGTGCTTACCTCCCCCGCAGCGAGCGTTGCTTGCACACCCGGTCGAGCAGGATGGCGAGCAGGACGATGGCCAGGCCGGCCTCGAAGCCCAGGGAGATGTCCGCGGTGTTCAGCGCGTTCACCACCGGCTTGCCGAGGCCGTCGGCGCCTACCAGCGCGGAGATCACCACCATCGACAACGACAGCATGATGCACTGGGTGATGCCGGCGCCGATGCTGGGCATGGCGTGCGGCAGTTCGATACGGGTCAGCAGCTGCCAGCGTGAGCAGCCGAAGGCCTTGCCGGCGTCCATCAGCTCCGCCGGCACGTCCTGGATACCCAGGCAGGTCAGGCGGATGGGCGCGGCGATGGCGAAGATCACGGTGGAGATCAGGCCCGGCACCACACCCAGGCCGAACAGCGTCAGGGTGGGGATCAGGTAGACGAAGGTGGGCACCGTCTGCATCAGGTCCAGCAGCGGCCGCAGCGCGGTGTAGAACCAGGGCTTGTGTGCCGCGAGTATGCCCAGGGGCACGCCGATGGCGACGCACACCAGGGTGGCGAAGATGACCTGGGCGAGGGTCTCCATGGTCTCCTGCCAGTAGCCCAGGTTGAGGATCAGCAGCAGCGAGGCCAGGGCGAACAGGGTCAGGCCGATGCTGCGCTGGATGAAGTGCACCAGGCCCACCATGATCGCGGTGAGCAGCAGCGGGTGGAACCACAGCAACCCGCCGGTGACACCGTGGATGAGGAACTCGAGGACATCCGAGATCTTGTCGAAGACCGCCGAGCCATGGCGGGTGAGCCAGTCGACGAAGGCGGCGATGTGCTCACCGAGGGGGATCTTGTGTTCAGTCAGAAACATAGTGCGGGCCCATCAAGCAAGGTGGAAGCGACCGGCCGAGGTCACTTGGCGAAAGCGACCTTGGCCGCGGCGAGCGCCGGCTTGCCGTCACGCGTGGTGACGCCAGCCAGCCAGGCATCGAGCAGTTCCGGATGATCCTTCAACCAGGCCTTGGCCGCGTCCTCGGGCTTCTTGCCCCCGTTGAGCACGGCGTCCATCAGTTTGTTTTCCATGTCCAGGGTGAAGGTGAGGTTGGTCAGCAGCTTGCCGACGTTCGGGCATTCCTGGACGTAGCCCTTGCGCACGTTGGTGTAGATGGTCGCGCCACCGTAGTTGGGGCCGAACACGTCATCGCCACCCTGCAGGTACTGCATCTTGAAGCGGGTGTTCATCGGGTGCGGTTCCCAGCCCAGGAACACGATCCACTGGTTGCGCCGGTCGGCACGGCCCACCTGCGAGAGCATCCCGGCCTCGCTGGACTCCACCAGCTTGAACTTGCCGAGGTCGAACTGGTTCTTGTCGATCATGCCCTGGACCAGGCGGTTGCCGTCGTTGCCCGGCTCGATGCCGTAGATCTTGCCGCCGAGCTTGTCGGAGAACTTGACGATGTCGGCGAAGTTCTTCAGCCCGCCGTCGTAGGCGGCCTGGGTGACCGCCAGGGTGTACTTGGCGCCCTCCAGGTTGGCCCGCACGGTTTCCACCGAGCCGTTGTCGGCGTAGGGCTTGATGTCGTTGGCCATGCTCGGCATCCAGTTGCCGAGGAAGACGTCGAGGTCCTTGTTCGCCAGCGAGCGGTAGGTCACCGGCACGGAAAGCATGTTCACCTTGGTGGTGTAGCCGAGCGATTCCAGCACCTGGCGAGTGGTCGCGGTGGTGACGGTGATGTCGGTCCAGCCGACGTCGGAGAAGCGAACCGTGCCGCACGACTCAGGTTCAGCGGCCTGAACCACCAGCGGCGCACTCAGGGACACTGCCAGCAGCAAAGACTTGCAACCTTTCATGAGCGTACTCCTCTGCGGGATAGGGCGATCTGCGTGGGTTTCTAGGTGGGCCGCGCCGGGACGCGGGCCCTTTCTTCGTCGATTCGGAAACGATCATGGAACAGGAAAAATCCGCCGCATACCGGGTGCGTCGCAACCAGTGCAGGCGAAGTCGCAATCAGCACCAGGGGTGTCGCATCCAGTTCCACGGCCCTGTTCCGACGGCCCGGGGACGTCGCCTTCACTGCTGGACGACGGCCTTGGACGGGGCCTGGGCGCGCGGCTGCACGCCCTTGAGCCAGGCGTCGCGCACCTGCGGGTTGGCCTGCAACCAGTCCTTGGCGGCCTGGCGCGGATTGCTCCGTTCATTGAGCACCGCGTCCATCAGGCGGTTCTCCATGGCCAGGTCGAATTCCAGGTTGCGCAGCAACTGCGCGACGTTCGGGCATTCATCAAGATAGCCGGCCCTGACGTTGGTGTAGACGGTGGCACCGCCGTAGTTCGGGCCGAAATAGGCATCGCCGCCTTCCAGGTAGCGCATCTGCAGGCGGGTGTTCATCGGGTGCGGTTCCCAGCCGAGGAAGACGATCGGCTGCTTGAGGGCGCCGGCGCGGCGCACCGAGGCGAGCATGTCGGCCTCGCTGGACTCCACCAGCTTGAAGTCGCCCAGGCCGAAGGCCTTGTCGGCGATCATCTTGCGGATCAGCTGGTTGCCGTCGTTGCCCGGCTCGATGCCGTAGATCCGGCCACCCAGCTGCTCCTTGAACTTCGCGATGTCGGCGAAGCTCTTCAGGCCGGCGTCGTAGGCGTACTGGGGAACGGCGAGGGTGTACTTGGCACCCTCCAGGTTGGCCCGCACGGTCTGCACCGAGCCATTGTCGGCGTAGGGCTTGATGTCCGCGGCCATGCTCGGCATCCAGTTGCCGAGGAAGACGTCGATGCGCTTCTCGGCCATGGCCTTGTAGGTATCGGGAACGGAGAGACGCTCGACCTTGGTGCGGTAGCCCTGCTCGCTGAGCACCAGGCGGGTGACGGCGGTGGTGACGGTGATGTCGGTCCAGCCGACATCGGCGAAACGGACCAGCGAGCAGGCTTGCGGTTCGGCGGCCTGGGCCAGGCCTGAGCAAAGAACGGGTAACGCCAACAGCGACAACAGAAGACACTTCATGAGGTCAGCCTCTAGCAATTACGGGGAGGGGTCAAGCACAGGTCCGAAGGCGAAACCCTAGCCGTTCGTCGACCGTTCATCATGAAACACCCCGAAATATGGGGCTGTCGACTGATTGATGTTGTCTATCGACTGCGTCTCATATTCGTAATTATTTGTCGCATGAGCGACACCAGCTGGCACGATTCTTCCCATGTCGCACGCCGCGGCGCTTTTGGATAAGGCCAAGTCGGTGCCGGACGCCGGCTCCACCGGCCGAGGGCCGATGATGCCCCGCATCAGGGGTGCCCGCGGGCGCTCCGCATCAGCCCAGTTCCTGCGGAGGCCGGCATGGCTATCAGTGTGTTCGACCTGTTCAAGATCGGTATCGGCCCCTCCAGTTCGCATACCGTCGGCCCCATGCGCGCCGCCGCCCTGTTCGTCGCCGCCCTGCGCGAACGCCAGTTGCTCGAGCGCGTCGAGCGCATCGAAGTGAAGCTCTACGGCTCCCTCTCCGCCACTGGCGTCGGCCACGGCACCGACCGCGCCGTCATCATGGGCCTGATGGGCGAATGGCCCGACCGCATCGACCCCAGCCAGATCGCCCCGCGCATGGCCGA
>NZ_QGSL01000088.1:672926-675796 GCF_003176655.1 Pseudomonas sp. RW407
TTTGCCTGATGATTCGTGCGGCCGCTGGGCCATCGCGGACTCCGTCCGTGATTGGATTCACCGGCCGCGCCGGACACCCTGGTGGCACGAATGACGGCGGATAACCGCAAACGGTCATTCGGCGCCGACGGCATCACCCGCCCCGGCGATGCTTCCGCGCCTTGCCCGCCGGGGGCGCGTCGCGGGCGGCTTCCACCGGGAGGATTTCGCCCAGGTGTTCCCGGGCCATTCGCCAGTGGCGTTCGGCCTGGCCGCTGGGGCGGCCTTCGGCTTCCCAGATTTCGTGGGCCTTCTGGCGTATCTGCGCCTCGCGGTCCTGGTCCATCGTCCTGTCCTCGCTTCATCGACTCCGTAGAACCACTGACTGCGGGCACAGTCGAGTGTTCATACGCCACGCACGAAGGGAGCGGCCGCATGATCCACGCCGAGAATCGACGTATCGTCATCGCCACCTCGCCGCAGGCCGACCCTGCGCCCGAGGACGCCTGCAGCAACCGCGAGCTGGCCCGCTGGCTGGCGGAAATCCAGGGGCTGGAGTTCTTCGACGGCCCGCCCGCGGCACGGGACCCGCAGCGACACTACTACTGGGTGCCCAGCGACACCCTGGTGGGCCGCGAGCAGGCCCGCCGGCTGGGTGTGCAGGGGCCGCTGGACCTGTTCGGCGGCTATGTCGAGCAGGCCCACCAGGCCGGCAAGGCGATCGTCCACCCGCTGATCGAGCACGCCGCGCTCACCCCGCGGGGCTGGGCGGCCGGCTTCGCCGAGCGGGTGGCGTCGGTGGTGCTGGATGGCCACAGCGCGTTCTGCTGCCAGGACGCCTGGCGCTGCGCCAGCGCGCGCCTGCCGCGTGGCCCGCAGCGGCTCAAGCCGGCGGGCGGGCGCGGCGGCCTGGGGCAGCGGGTGGTGGCCGACGTGGACGAACTGGAGGCGGCGCTGGCCGGCTACGACGAGGCGGACTTCCTGGCCGGCCTGGCCATCGAGGACGACCTCGCCGAGGTGCGCACCCTCAGCGTCGGCCAGGCCCAGGTCAGCGGCGTGCTGCTGTCCTACCATGGCTTCCAGCAGCAGAACCGCAACGCCCGCGGCGAGCTGGTCTACGGCGGCTCCGACCTGCTGGTGGTACGCGGCGACTTCGACGCCCTGCTGGGGCTGGACCTGGCCGCCGAGGTTCGCCTGGCGATCCAGCAGGGCCGGGCCTTCGACCGCGCCGCCAGCCAGTGCCTGCCGCACTTCTTCGCCTCGCGGCGCAACTACGACATCGCCCAGGGCGTGGATGCCCGGGGCCGGCAGCGCAGCGGCGTGCTGGAGCAGTCCTGGCGCGTGGGCGGTGCCACCGGCGCCGAGCTGGCCGCCCTGCAGGCCTTGGTGGCGGACCCGGCGCTGCAGGCGGTGCGCGCCTCGTCCTTCGAGATCTTCGAGGACAAGGCGCTGCCGGCCAATGCCCGGGTGATCTACCGCGGCCCCGACCGGCGTGGCGACTTCCTGCTGAAATACGCAATGGTGGAGGACCTATGACGCCTTATGACGAGCGCATCGACATCAACGTCGACTCCCTGCGCCTGCAGGGCAACTTCCTCAGCCCGCGTACCCATGTGCCCGGCGTGCTCTTCGTGCACGGCTGGGGCGGCAGCCAGCAGCGCGACCTCAGGCGCGCCCGCGGCATCGCCGGCCTGGGCTGCGTGTGCCTGACCTTCGACCTGCGCGGGCACGGCGCCGAGGAGCGCCAGCGCGAGTGGATCACCCGCGAGCACAACCTGCGCGACCTGCTGGCCGCCTACGACCGCCTGGCCGCGCACCCGCAGATCGACCCCGGGGCCATCGCCGTGGTCGGCACCAGCTATGGCGGCTACCTCGCCTGCATCCTCAGCGAGCTGCGCAAGATCCGCTGGCTGGCCCTGCGCGTGCCGGCACTGTACCGCGACGAGGACTGGGACCGGCCCAAGCGCGAGCTGCCGCGGGACGACCTGATGGCCTACCGCTCCAGCCGCGTGCCGGCGGCGAGCAACCGCGCCCTGCGCGCCTGCGCCGCCTTCACCGGCGACGTGCTGCTGGTGCAGTCGGAGCACGACGACTTCATCCCCAGCGCGACCATCCTCAGCTACCGGGCCGCCTTCCAGCAGACCCACTCGCTGACGCACCGGATCATCGACGAGGCCGATCATGCGCTGAGCACCGAGCTGGCCCAGGACGCCTATACCGACATCCTGGTGCGCTGGATCACCGAGATGGTGGTGGGCGAGCGCGCCAACCGCCTGGTGCTGGGCTGACGCGGGCCGGGGCGGGGCCGCCCCGGCGGCCGCCGTCACCTGGAGGGATGCGCCTTGGCCAGGTCCTGGGCCATCTGCAGGTGCTGCTTGAGCACCGGCAGGGTCACCCGGGCGAACTGCTGCAGGTCGGGATCGCTGGCGCTGTCGGCCGCTTCGGTGAACAGTTGCACGGCCTTCTCGTGGGCCGCGACCTGGTTGTCGGCGTAGGCGGCGTCGAAGGACTCGTCGCGCATGTCCAGCGCCTTCGCCTTGGCCCTGTCGGCCATGCCCGGCTGGTCGGACAGCTCGAGGTGCTTCCGGGTGGCCAGGGCCTGCAGTTCGGTGTTGGCCTTGGTGTGGTCGTCGATGATGTGCTGGGCGAAGGTCTTCACGTCGGCCGCCTGGCTCTTCTGCAGGGCCAGCTTGGCCGCGTCGATCTCGGCCTGGCCGGCGGCGGAGGCCTCGCTGGCGAAGGCCTGGTCGCGGGCGGCGGGCTCCGCGGCGAAGAGGGGTGCGGCGGCGCCCAGCAGGGTGGCCGACAACAGGGTGCCGCGCAGTAGGGCGGGGATGTTCATGGCAGTTCTCCATCGGTCTGTGGGATGGCCCCGGGGCATGGGGCCCACA
>NZ_QGSL01000088.1:675806-677254 GCF_003176655.1 Pseudomonas sp. RW407
AGCACGGCTCTTCGTAGGAGCGAGCTTGCTCGCGAACCCTGACTCCGTTCCCCCTCCCTAACCCTCCCCCGCAAGCGGGAGAGGGGACCGTTCGGCGCGATGCGAAACCGCGAAGTTCCCGGGCTCCCCGTAGGGCGCATAACGCCTATGGCGTTATCCGCCAAATCGCGGACAGAGTCCGCTCCTACGGTTCCAGGAAGCACTGTCGTAGGAGCGGACTCCGTCCGCGATTGGATTCACCGGCCACGCCGGACGCCTCGGCGGCACGGCCAACGGTGGATAACCGCGAACGGTTATACGCCCTACGGTCGGGCATGGTCGCAGGCTGCCCAGGGCTACCCGGCGGCACCTGGATCACTGCACCTGCGCCACCGGCTGTGCCGCAGCCAGCTTGGCGGCGGCTGCCAGGTAGTCCGGCTTGGCCCAGTCGGCGGCTTTGAAGTCGCGGCGGATCAGGCCGTACTGCTTGGCGGCCTGGATGGAGGCGTCGAGCTGGCCGAGGAAGCCGGCGTCCAGCTGCGGCGACAGGGCGTCGGCCAGCGGGCGGTCCTTGTATTCGGTCTGCAGGATGATCGGCGGGTAGCCGGCCTGGTTCGACACCAGGTCGATGAAGGCCGCGTGGTTGGCTTCGGCACCGGCCCAGGCCAGGGCCTGCAGTTCCACCTTGAGCAGGCGCTGGGTGATCTCCGGGTGGGCGTCGACGAAGGCGCCGTTGCCCACCAGCACCGCCTGCAGGGTGCCGGCGCCGCCGAGGTCGCGGGTGCTCAGGGGGATTTCCGCCAGGCCTTTCTCGCGCAGGGCGAAGAGGCCGGCCAGGCCCCAGGTGGCGTCGATCTGCTTGGCCGCCAGGGCGGCCAGCGATGCGTTGAAGTCCAGGCTGATGACCTTCAGGTCCTTCTCGCCCAACCCGACGCTGGCCAGGGCGTTGTCGAACGACAGCTGGCTGGCGGTGCCGCGGAAGAGACCGACGCGCTTGCCCTTGAGGTCGGCCAGGGTCTTGATCCCCGAGCCCGGCTGCACGCCCAGGTAGTGGTTGACGCCGCGCCCGGTGGCGGCCAGCAGGCGGGTGTCCAGACCGCTGGCCTTGCCGATGATGGCGGCCAGGTCGCCGAGGTAGGCGAAGTCCACCTGGCCGTTGGCGAAGGCCTCGTTGATCACCGGGCCTGCGCCCTTGAAGTAGGTCCACTTGATCTCGATGCCGTCGTTGGCGAACTCCTTCTCCAGCAGCTTGCGGGTATAGAGCACGTCGACGATGCCGCCACCGGAATGGTTCTGCCCGGCGCCCACGTCGGGCACGGCGATGCGGATTTCCTTCGGCGCCTCGGCGGCGCTGGTGAACGGGGCGTAGGCGCCGAGCAGCCCGGCGAGCACCGGGGCGGCGAAGAGCGACAGCAACTGGTGGGTGAGGGCCTTCATGGCGCCTGCCTCCTGCGGGGGAATGGGAGGGG
>NZ_QGSL01000088.1:677264-680215 GCF_003176655.1 Pseudomonas sp. RW407
AGAAGATTTTTGAAGGGAACTTAGTCTTTGGGTAGATGTGTTCGATATGCCAGGATATGTAATGTGATCCCATCGGTCGTTTGCAATAGGAGCATCGGCGGCCGGATTTTCTCTTGAGTAATTCTTTAAGGTCTTTGTTTAGCTGATTTATTCTTGATACCTCAAGCTCTGTTAGAATGAAGGAGAATTTTTTGGTTTCCTTCCTTAGGGCTGGTTTTGTTATGAATGACCAAGCCTCTGTGGCGGTAATTATCTCACTGGTGATGAGCGATACTAGACTTTCTAGTATTGATGAAGTGTTTTGATCAGTAAGGCGTTTCATTGTGGCTTGCTTTCTAGTTGAGAGAGATGTTTCTCTATTAGGTGAATGGCTTCATCGATAGTCTTCTCTTTGGCTGATGGTATGTTTTTTACATTTTTAAGCATCTTTAACTCTTCTATTTTATTATCGATTAATTCTGTTTGATCAGATGCCTCAAGCATGATTTTTGCGATTTTTATATCAATGGATGTGGTGTTATATGTTGCTGTTCTGAAGATGCTCAATATTGAATCTTCAAAGCTCTGGATTTTGTTTGCACTTGTGGCTTCGTATTTTAATTTGCTGATTTCCTCGTCAGATACACGTCCACTCTCGCCAATAGGGTCTAGAATGACAATTGCATCTGATTTTTTGCCTTTTGTTGCTTCGGAAACTATTATCGGAGAGTGTGTTGCAATTAGTATGTGGTAGTTTTTAAGGTTCTCAGTTATTTCTTCTAGAAATTTGTGGAACTCAGCCTGCCATTGCACATGAAGACTGATTTCAGGCTCGTCAATAAGGATTAGAAGTTTTTCTTCGGCATTGGCCAGAATTTTTAGCGCTGTCGAAATTCTGTTTTGTTCGCCAGAGCTTAGGTCTTGAAAACGAATACAAATTCCATTCTTTTTGACCATCGCTCTGACTTCGGGGTTGAGAGAAAGGAAAGCCAAAAGATCCTTGCCTCGATCAATTGTAACTTTATTTATTTCTATTCCAGTAGGTAATACGTTTGTTAGCCATTTTCGTCCCGCAAGAGAAATCTTATCTGTGATTTTAGAGCCTTTCAGTTTTCTTCCATCAACCAAGCTGCCTAAGTTGTCCCTTGTTATGTTTTTTCTCTTTTCTGCATCTGGAAATTTTATGATGAACTCGATGCCAAGGGCCTTTTCAAGGCGCTCGAAATACTTCCTCTTGCCCGGTTTTATTCCGCTGCTCGCTTGCTTTGCGATCTCTCTATCTAGCGAGCTCCAAAATATAGCGTTATTTACCGATCTGGCTCCCAAGTACTTACTTTTTCCTCCAGCTAGAAAGTCAAACTTGTCTGTAATGGAATTGCTTATGCAAAGTATGCTTTTTACTTCGGTCTGTTCGGGTGAATTGTAATGTTCGCAAACTTTTGCTAATAGCCTGCTTTTGCCTGTTCCATTGTTCCCTATTATGTATGTTGTAAATGGTGGTTTGTTATTATTTATAGAGTTCTCTATGTTTTTTGATAAACTCTCTAATAGATCGCTCATTTGAATTTCCAGATGAAATAAATTTTTTCAGATGCTATCTAGGGGCTTGGCTAAATTAAGTTTTTGCCGCTCTGTTGAAGCAGCCGTCGATGGTCAGAGAAAGAGAAAGCTAGTTTGGTTTTTAGCTTAAAGACCATCTTTAGTTTGAAGCCACGCGGATCACTCCCCACCCACCCCATTCCTCTCATGCCGATAAACACTCACCGCTTCATAAACCGCTTTCCGCAACCGGTTGATCCCCCCGATCGGCCGGTGCTCCGGCAGGGCGTGCCAGGGGTTGAAGGAGAGGTTGTCGCACATCAGGTTCTGGTCGCGGCTGTCGAAGTCCTGCGGGGGGATGCTGACCAGGGCGACGGTCTGGAAGGGGGAGTCCTTTTCCTTCCATTCCACGCTGGTGTCTTCGATGGGCATGTATTTGCTGGCGTCCTGCTTTTGCACCTGCAGGGCGAAGCAGGCGGGGACGCGGTCTATCGAGAGCTGCTGGTAGAGCGCGGTGCGCAGGAAGTTCGGCAGTTTTTCGTTGAGTTTCGGCAACTGGTAGTTGGGGCAGGCGCCCGGGGCGGGGACGGTGCGGAACTTGATGTTGTTCTGCTCGCCGAGCTTGTACGGGGCTATGCCGAAGTAGTTGGCCTGCAACGGGCTGGCCGGGGCGGGGGCTAGGGTTTGCAGGGCGATCAGCAGGTGGCGGATTTCCCAGGTGCTGGGCTTCCAGCTGGGGAAGAAGGCCAGGACCTTCTGGCCGTTGGCCTGGGCGTTGAAGTTCTGCCGGTATTCGGCCACGTCGCGGACGAAGAATACCGGGTGGTTGAACATGACGAAGTCCTGCTCGCCGTCGTGGCCCTTGCCGGGCATCAGCTTGGCGCCGGGCACGTCGAGCAGCTTGATGGCCATGCCGCGGGCGTCGTTGGCGCTGTCCTGCTGCGGGTAGGCGTTGCCGTTGGAGAAGCGCACCCAGGCGTTCCACACCTTGCCTGGCTGGGCGAACACGCCCTGGCGCAGGTCGGCGGGCAGGTTGGGGTTGACGGTGACTTCGGCCTTCACGCAGCCGTGGGCCTTGGCGTGGGCGTCGCGCAGCACGCGGGTGTTGTCGCGGTGCTGTTCGACGATGCGGATGGCGTCTTCGATGATGGCCTGGGTCTGCTGGGCCTCGTTCGCGGGGACCTGTTCCTGGGTCGAGACCGGGCCGCTGAACTTGATGCTGTAGTACACCCAGCCGATGCCCAGGCCGACCAGGCCGAGCAGGGCCAGGCAGAGGATGGGCAGCGCCACCCATTTGCCGAGGAGGTTCCAGATCCGGGTGAGCAGTGCGCGCATGGGGGCGGTCCTTTGCGGGGGGCTTTCTTGGTTTTCTTCTGTTGGGTTGGGTGTTCGGGGGAGGGTTTTGCCCTCTCCCTAACCCTCTCCCTGAAGGG
>NZ_QGSL01000088.1:680225-692066 GCF_003176655.1 Pseudomonas sp. RW407
GACATCCGAGCACTCGGAGCGGCGCGCTACACCAAGCCCAACCCCAAAGAAGTCTCTGGGTTATACCCCTTCGGGCCAGCGCAAGCGCTGTTCGCGATGGAGCCGCGTCCCGCGTTCGCGGGAATGACGATGGGGAGATAGGCGCACAGGCCCAAGGCTCGCGAGCAAGCTCGCTCCTACGACCCCAGAGAACCGCCGAACCGGCTCAGAACACCAGCTTGTAGCCAATACTGAACAGCATCACCGCCAGGCACGGCCGCAGGACGCTGTCGGAAATGCGCCCGGACAGGTGGCTGCCCAGGTAGATGCCCGGCAGCGAGCCGCACAGCAGGTAGCCCAGCAGTTGCCAGTCCATGTTGCCCATGCTGGCGTGGCCCAGGCCGGCCACCAGGGTCAGGGGCACCGCGTGGGCGATCTCGGTGCCCACCAGGCGGCGGGTGGCGAGGAAGGGGTAGAGCACGAACAGCGCCACCGTGCCCAGGGCGCCGGCGCCGATGGAGGTCAGCGCGACCATGGCGCCGAGCACCACGCCGGTCAGCACCGTGAGGCTGTTCAGGCTGGTGCCGCCCAGGTGGTAGTGGTCGCCGGCGTGCCTGTGGGCGAAGGCCAGCAGCTTCTGCTTGAACAGGATGGCCAGGGCGGTGAGCAGCAGGACCACGCCCAGGGCGTGCTTGATCACGGTGTTCAGCGCCTGGGTGTCGGCGCCCAGGCTGTGCAGGAACAGTAGGGTCAGGCCCGCCGCCGGCACGCTGCCGAGGGTCAGCCAGCCGGTGATGCGCCAGTCGACGTTCCTGTGCCGGGTGTGCACCAGCACGCCGCCGGACTTGGTGATGGCCGCGTACAGCAGGTCGGTGCCCACGGCGGCGGCCGGGTTGATGCCGAACCAGAGCAGGATGGGCGTCATCAGCGAACCGCCGCCGACACCGGTCATGCCCACGATGAACCCGACCACCAAGCCTGCGACAACGAAACCAAGGACGCCGAATTCCATCAACCCTTCCTGAAAGCCATGAGCGGCCCGCGAAAACCGGCGGGCAGGATAGCGGCTTTCCTTATAAGCGCTTATATCAATATCGACTTAATTTATAACCAAATTTTAAAGCACCGCCCACGAAAAAGGGGCCCGCGGGCCCCTTTTCCATCATGCGCCGGTCAGTCGCTGTCCGGCTTGCTGTCCACCACGCCGGTGGTGTTGTTCAGCAGGCTGCGGGTGGCGGTCTGGATGAAGGACTCCAGGCGCTTCTTCAGCTCGGCCTCGTCCGGCACGTTCTGCACACGGTCGGCCTTGGGATGGGCGCCGACCTGGTAGTCGTACACGCGGATGTCGCCTTCCTTGGGCTTGATCAGGATGCGGTTGCCGGAAAGGATGGCCACCACCTGTTCGCTGCCCGAGGGCTTGATCACGCCGAAGCCCTTGTCGCCGGCCGGCAGGTTCAGCAGGTCGCGGCCCCAGCACTGGTGGCGCACCTCGCCGCCCAGGCGGCCCATGATGGTCGGCACTATGTCGATCTGGGTGCCGACGGTGTCGCGGCTGCTGCCGTACTTCTCCTGGATGCCCGGGGCGATGATCAGCAGCGGCACGTTGAAGCGGAACAGGTCCATCTCGGTCAGCTGCTCCGGCGCGCCGAAGCCGTGGTCGCCCACCACCACGAACAGGGTGTCCTTGTAGTAGGGGGACTTCTTCGCCTTCTCGAAGAACTGGCCCAGCGCCCAGTCGGAATAGCGCATGGCGGTCAGGTGCTCGTCGAGGCTGCCGTTGCCGGTCACGCGCTCCACCGGCAGGTCCTTGGGCAGGGCGTAGGGCACGTGGTTGGAGAGCGACTGCAGCAGGGCGTAGAACGGCTTGCCGGTGGCGGCCAGGCGGTCCAGTTCCTCGTTGCCGCGGGAGAACATGTCCTGGTCGGACACGCCCCAGGTCGGGTCGGAGAACACCGGGTTCACGAAGTCGTTGCGGCCGACGAAGGTGGTCATGCCCTGGTTGGCGAAGAAGCCGGACTGGTTGTCCCAGGCGAAGTCGCCGTTGTAGACGTACACGTCGTCGAACTGGCGCGCACTGAGCAGCTGCGGCAGGCCGGAGAACTTGTGGCCGCCCTCCGGCGTCTGCATCAGGTACTCGAAGCCCGGCAGGTTGGGGAAGCAGGCCATGGTGGCGAACATGCCCTGGTGAGTATGGGTGCCGTTGGAGAAGAACTGGGTGAACAGCAGGCCTTCCTTCGACAGCTTGTCGAAGTACGGGGTGATGTTGCCCGGCGCGCCCAGGGCGCCGACGAAGTGGCCGGCGAAGCTTTCCATGAGGATCACCACCACGTTCTTCACGCCCGGCAGCGTGCCTTCGGCCGGCGGGGTGAAGTCGCGGCGGATGGCCGCGTCGTCGGCGTCGACCAGCTTGTCGTTGGGCGTCAGCAGCATCTGCCGCACGGTGTCGCGGGCCTGGTCGTCGGGCAGGGTGGCCTTCCAGATGTTCGCGCGGTCCTCGCCGAAGCGGTCCTCGGCGGCCTTGAGCAGGGTCATGGAGCCGTTCAGGCCCAGGTGGTTGGCGAACATGGAGTCGGTGGTGAAGGCATCGCCCCAGCGCAGCGGCGGGCCCTGGCGCAGGGTGCCGCGGTAGGCGACGCCCGCCACCAGCACCACCACCAGCAGGGCGGCGACGCGCAGGTACCAGGCGGCGGCCGAGGCGCCCACGGTGCTGGGCCGGGTGGCGCGGTCGACGCCGCGGAACAGCATGAACAGCAGCCAGGTGGCCACGGCCCAGGCCAGCAGGTAGCGGACCACCGGGTAGCCGTACCAGATCATGCTCATGACCGTCTTCGGGTCTTCGGACATGTACTGGAACACCAGGCTGTTCAGGCGCTGGTGGAACTCGCGGTAGAAGTCCAGCTCGAGCACGCCGAGGAACAGCGTCAGGCTGGCCAGGGCGGTCAGCCAGACGCGCCAGAGCATGCGCCAGCGCATGGCGGTGACGCTGACCAGGGCGAAGATCATCGGCGCGACTATCAGCACCACCGCGCGGATGTCGAAGCGCACCCCGGTGAGGAAGGCCTCGACGAAGGTGCTGGCCGGGGTGTCGCCGATCAGCTCGCGGTTGTAGATCAGCAGCGCCAGGCGCAGCAGCGAGAACATCAGCATCAGCGCCAGGCTGCTGAGCAGGATGAACCCCAGGTGGCTGGACACCGTCGCGCGCGCGAGGTTGACCGCGCGCTGGCGGGTATTCAGGACTTCCGATTGGCCCATGGTCAGGTTCCGTATTCTGCGACTTTCGGTTTCGGGCGCCCTCCCCGGCACGGGCGAGGAGCGCATGGCCGCCACGCCGCCGCGGGGCGAGGGCGTGGAAGCCGGCGGCGCATTCTAGTCGGGCAAGATTAGCCGGACCTTAAGAATCGCCGCCGAGGCGGGGGATTATGCCCAATGCGGGTGAAAAAAGAGTCGTCGCCGCCGGGCGGTCCCGGCGGCGCGCGCCGGTCAGTCGTTGTGCGGCTTGCCGATGGCCTGCAGCACGTACTGCGGCAGGGCGAAGGCGCCCTGGTGGATTTCCGGGTTGTAGTAGCCGGTGGCGATGCCGCTGGCGGCGAAGCGCTGGCGCAGGGTTTCCAGCGGCACCTGGCGCAGCGCCGGATCGGTAGCGCCCCAGGCGAAGGTCATGGCGCCGCCGATGTAGGTGGGCACTGCCGCCTGGTAGAAGTGCCAGTCGGCGAACAGGCCGTTCATCCGCCCGGCGGTGTTGCGCACGGTGTCCAGTTGCATGAAGGGCGTGCCGTTCTGGGTGACCAGCACGCCGCCCGGGTTCAGGCAGCGGTGGCAGGCCTGGTAGAAGTTCTCGGAGAACAGCACCTCGCCCGGGCCGATGGGGTCGGTGGAGTCGGAGATGATCACGTCGAACTTGCGCTCGGTGGTGGCGACGAAGCGCATGCCGTCGTCGATCACCAGGTCCAGGCGCGGGTCGTCGAAGGCGCCGTTGGAGTGGCGCGGCAGGAACTGCCTGCACATGTCGACCACGGTGCCGTCGATCTCGACCATGGTGATGTGCTCGACGCCGGCGTGCTTGCACACCTCGCGCAGCATGCCGCCGTCGCCGCCGCCGATGATCAGCACGCGCCTGGCCGCGCCGTGGGCGAGGATGGGCACGTGGGTGAGCATCTCGTGGTAGATGAACTCGTCGGCCTCGGTGGTCTGGATCACCCCGTCCAGGGCCATCACCCGGCCCATGCGGGCGTTCTCGAAGATCACCAGGTGCTGGTGCTCGGTGCGCACCTCGTGCAGCAGCTGGTCGACGCTGAAACGCTGGCCGTAGCCTTCGTAGAGGGTTTCCTGGTAGTCGCGCATGGGCGGTCTCCCGGTTCGACGGTGAATGAAGCGGGCCGAAGGCCGGCCGTGAAAGGCGCGCATTCTACTGTGCGAGGCATGACAGGTCGAACCCACTCGCTATGCCCATACAGTTTGAAAGTCAGCTGCGGGACGACAGCGCGGCGGCGGCGGGTTATGGTCAGCGCCATGAACACAGCCATCGCCCCCCTCGTCCTGCACCTGCCCTACCAGCCGCCCTGGGACTGGCGGCAGTTCCACGAGCATTTCGCCCTGCGCCGCCTGGCCGGGGTGGAAACCCTGGGCGAGGCCCACTACCGGCGCAGCCTGCGCCTGGACGGCCTGCCCGGCTGGATGGACATCCGCCCGCTGGCCGGCGAGCCGGCCCTGCGCCTGGAACTGCACCTGGACGGCGCCGCCGACAGCGCCCCGCTGGCCGAGCGGGTGCGCAAGATGTTCGACCTGGACAGCGACCCGCGGGCGGTGGCCGCGCACCTGGGCGCCGACCCGCTGTTGCGCCCGCTCGTCGAGGCCTGGCCGGGGCTGCGCCTGCCCTGCGCCTTCGATCCCTTCGAGCAGGCGGTGCGCGCCATCGTCGGCCAGCAGGTCACGGTGAAGGCCGCGGTGACCATCACCGGCCGCCTGGTGCAGCGCCTCGGCCAGCCCCTGGGCAACGCCGTGGCCGACGGCCCGCAGCACCTCTTCCCTACCCCGCGGGCCCTGGCCGAGGCGGACCTGGCCGGCATCGGCATGCCCGGCAAGCGCGTGGCCAGCCTGCAGCGCTTCGCCGCCGCGGTGGCCGAGGGCGCCCTGGAACTGCACGTGGACGATGGCGCCGAGGCCCTGGTGAAGCGCCTCTGCGAGCTGCCCGGCATCGGACCCTGGACCGCCGAGTACGTGGCCCTGCGCGCCTTCGGCGAGGCCGACGCCTTCCCCGCCGCCGACCTGGGCCTGCTCAAGTCGCCGGTCTGGGGCGAGGCCGGCATCGCCGCCCGCGACCTGCAACGCCGCGCCGAGGCCTGGCGCCCCTGGCGCGCCTACGCCGCCGTCTATCTCTGGCAAGCCTACTCGCAAGGCAGCCGCATCGGAGGATGAAGCCATGCACTACCGCTACTACGACAGCCCCCTCTGCCGCCTGCTGCTGGCCGGCGACGAGCAGGGCCTGCGGATGCTCTACATGACGCCCTTCGAAGGCCACGAGCCGGGCCCGGACTGGCGCGAGGCCAGCCACCAGTTAGATGAGGTGATGCGCCAGCTGGACGAATACTTCGCCGGCAAGCGCAAGGTCTTCGACCTGCCCCTGGCGCCCCGCGGCACCGAGTTCCAGCGCCAGGTCTGGCACGCGCTCACGCAGATCCCCTACGGCCACACCACCTGGTACGCCGACCTGGCCGAACGCATCGGCCGGCCGAAGGCGGTGCGCGCGGTGGGCGCGGCCAACGGCGCCAACCCGATCAGCATCATCATCCCCTGCCACCGGGTGATCGGCCGCGACGGCAGCCTGACCGGCTACGGCGGCGGCCTGCCGCGCAAGGAGGCGCTGCTGCGGCTGGAGGGGGTGATGGTGGGGGCCTCGCGGGAGTTGGAGCTGGTTTGACGGGGTTTCCCGGTGGTTTCCGTTTTTTGGGGAAACTCCATTCGCGAGCAAGCTCGCTCCTACGAAAACCCTCGTCACCCCGCTACACGCGGACGTTGCCCTTCGGCCCGGCGATCGCCCAGATCACCAGGCCGAGCAGCGGCAGGATGAGGATCACCAGCACCCAGATGATCTTGATCGGCACCTCCGCACTGCTCTTGAGCACGCTGATGATCGCCCAGACGTCGAGGGCGAAGATGATCAGGCCGATCAGCCCGTTGAAGGTCGAACCCATGGCGCCGCTCCCACTGCTGAAGGTACGTCCTCCAGCATAGACGGCGGCGGCCTCAGCAGCGGGCCGGGTCGATCAGGGCGAAGCTGGCCAGGGTCTCGTGGCCTTCCAGGGCGCCGCCCTCGCGGGCCAGGCCGGTGGTCACGAGGCCGGCTTCGCGGGCCGCGTCCAGTTCCTGCACCACGTCGGAGAGGAACAGCACCTGCTCCGCCGGCAGGCCGATGGCCTGGACGATGCGCGCGTAGGAGGCGGCCTCGCGCTTGGGCCCGCTGGTGGTGTCGAAGTAGCCGGAGAACAGCGGCGTCAGGTCGCCGGCCTCGGAGCAGCCGAAGATCAGCTTCTGCGCCTGGATCGAGCCGGAGGAGTAGACGTACAGGTCGTAGCCCTCGGCCTTCCAGCGGCGCAGCGCCTCCACCGCGTCCGGGTAGACGTGGCCCTTGAGCTGGCCGGCGCGGTAGCCCTGTTCCCAGACCATGCCCTGCAGCGCCTTCAGCGGCGTGGCCTTGCGGTCCTCGGCTATCCATTGCAGGAGGATGGCGATGCAGCGCTCGACGTCGGCCCCGGCCTCGCCGCTCTCGGCGCGCACAGCGTCCAGCTGCGCGGCCACGTCGGGCTTGTCGGCGTGCTCGCGAACGAAGTCCGGCAGGTGCGCGGCGGCGTAGGGGAAGAGCACGTCGAAAACGAAGCTGACGGCGCTGGTGGTGCCTTCGATGTCGGTGAGGATGGCTTTGATCGGCATGGGGACTCCAGAAGCCCGCCTCATATCCCGGGCGGGAAGGTGTAGCCGTGTAGGAGCGAGCTTGCTCGCGAACGGATTCCGCAGCGGGGTTCGTTCGCGAGCAAGCTCGCTCCTACGAAGAGCTGTGGTGTGTCAGTCTTCCAGCAGCGGAAAGCGCCCGGCGATCCCGTCGCCGGTGAACTTCGCCACCCAACCCTCGGGGTTGTTGAACAGGCGGATGGCCACGAAGTGCGGGCGCTCGCCCATGTCGAACCAGTGGCGGGTGCCGGCCGGCACCGAGATCAGGTCGTTCTTCTCGCAGAGCACGGCGTAGACGTGGTCCTCGACGTGCAGGGTGAACAGCCCGCGGCCGGCGACGAAGAAGCGCACCTCGTCCTCGCCGTGGCGGTGCTCGTCGAGGAACTTGGCGCGCAGCTCGTCCTTCTGCGGGTGGTCGGCGTTCAGGCTGACCACGTCGACGGTGACGTAGCCCTGCTCGTCCTTCAGGCGCTGGATCTCCGCCGCGTAGGCGGCCAGCACCTCGTCGGGGCTGGCGCCGGGGGCGATGGGCGCGCTGGCCTGCCAGCGCTCGAAGCGCACGCCGAGCTCGGCCAGGGTGGCGGCGATGTCCTCGGCGTGGGTGAGCAGCTTCAGCGGCTGCTCGGGGGCGGATTCGTGGTAGACGGTCAGGCTGCTCATGGTCGGGTCCTCGGGTACTGCCGGATTCGCTCAGCGCGTGCCGCCGCGAAGGCTGATCACTTTAAGTTCGCATTCGAAGAGGAATTCGAAGGCTTCCACCTGGCGCAGGGCGTCTTCCATGCGCGGCCCCCAAGTGTACAGGCCGTGGCCGCGGATCAGGTAGCCGGGGCACTCCGGGTGGGCGTCCAGCCAGGGCTGCACCTTGGCCGCCAGGCGGGCGATGTCCTGGTCGTTGTCGAAGATCGGCACCGTCACCCGGCCCTCGTGGGTGGTGACGCCGGCGAAGGCCTTCTGCAGCTCGTAGTCCTCCAGCTCCAGGCGCTCGCCCTGGGTCAGGCGCGAGAGCACGGTGGCGTTCACCGAGTGGGTGTGCAGCACCGCGCCTATCTCCGGGCGCCAGGCGTAGAGCTGGGTGTGCAGCAGGGTCTCGGCCGAGGGTTTCTTGCCCGGCTCCAGGCTGTTGCCGGCCAGGTCCGTCTCCAGCACGTCGTCTACGCCCAGCTGGCCCTTGTGCCTGCCCGAGACGGTGAGCAGCGCGCGGTCGGCGGCCAGGCGCGCGGAATAGTTGCTGCTGGTGGCCGGCGACCAGCCGCGGCCGTACAGGAAGCGCCCGGCCTCGATGATCTGCCGGGTCAGGTGTTCACGGTTGACGCTCATGCCCGCTCCTCTTTCAGACGCGTACCGATGATAACGGCTGCGGCCAGGGCCGCGAGGCTGGCGATGGCGAAGGTCCAGGCCGGACCCAGGCTAGCCCAGCTGTAGCCGGAGTAAAGCGCGCCCAGGGCGCCGCCGGTGCCGGCCAGGGCGGCGTAGAGCGCCTGGCCCTGGCCCTGCTGGCGCGCCTGGAAACTGCGCTGGACGAAATGGATGGCCGCGGCGTGGAAGGCGCCGAAGGTGGCCGCGTGCAGCAACTGGGCGAACAGCAGCAGGCCCAGGTGGTCGGCCAGGCTGCCCAGCAACAGCCAGCGCAGCGCCGCCAGCAGGAAGCTCGCCGCCAGCACCTGGCGCAGGCTGAAACGCCCGAGCAGGCGCGGCATCACCAGGAACAGCAGGACCTCGGCCACCACCCCCAGGGCCCATAGCCAGCCGATCAGCCCGCGGCTATAGCCGAGGGCCTCCAGGTGCAGGGTGAGGAAGGTGTAGTACGGGCCGTGGGACAGCTGCATCAGGCATACGCACAGGTAGAAGGCTATCACCCCGGGCTGGCGCAGCTGGGCCAGGAAGCCGCTGGCCGGCGCGTCGCCGTGGCGCCAGGCCGGCTGGGCGTTGGGCACCCACCAGCTGGCGCCGACGATGCCCAGCATGATCGCCAGCAGCGCCAAGGGGTAGTAGTCCAGGCTGGTGGCCTCGAACAGCCGGCCGAGGCCGACCACGGTGCAGATGAAGCCGATCGAGCCCCACAGGCGGATGCGGCTGTAGCTGGCGGTGCGCTCGCCCAGGTGGGCCAGGGTGATGACCTCGAACTGCGGCAGCACCGCGTGCCAGAAGAACGCGTGCCCGGCCATCACCAGCGCCAGCCAGGCGTAGCTGTGGTCGAGGAAGATGAGGGCGAAGCATGCCGCGGTGCACAGCGCGCCGAAACGCACGATGCGCAGGCGCTGGCCGGAGCGGTCGCCCAGCCAGCCCCACAGGTTCGGCGCCACGCAGCGCATCAGCATGGGGATGGCCACCAGCTCGCCGATGCGCGCGGCGGAAAAGCCCAGGTGGTGGAAGTACAGGGCGAGGAAAGGCGCGGTCCCGCCCAGCAGGCAGAAATAGAAGAAGTAAAAGCTGGACAGGCGCCAATAAGGCAGGGGAGCGGCCACAGGCTACAGGCGGCAGGCTGCAGGCAGAAGCCGCTGTTTCCTGAAGCCTGCCGCCTGTAGCCTGCAGCTCATAGTTGGCCCAGCACCGGGGTTGCCACGCTCACCCCGGCATTCTGCGCGCGGTTGCGCAGCAGGTGGTCGAGCAGCACGATGGCCATCATCGCCTCGGCGATGGGGGTGGCGCGGATGCCCACGCAGGGGTCGTGGCGGCCCTTGGTGACCACTTCCACCGGGTTGCCGTTGACGTCGATGGAGCGGCCCGGGGTGGTGATGCTGGAGGTGGGCTTGAGCGCCAGGTGCGCGACTATCGGCTGGCCGCTGGAGATGCCGCCGAGGATGCCGCCGGCGTTGTTCGACAGGAAGCCTTCGGGGGTCAGCTCGTCGCGGTGCTCGGTGCCGCGCTGGGCGACGCTGGCGAAACCGGCGCCGATCTCCACGCCCTTGACCGCGTTGATGCTCATCAGCGCATGGGCCAGTTCGGCGTCCAGGCGGTCGAAGATCGGCTCGCCCAGGCCCGGCGGCACGCCTTCGGCGACCACGGTGATCTTCGCGCCCACCGAATCCTGGTCGCGGCGCAGCTGGTCCATGTAGGCCTCCAGCTCCGGCACCTTGTCCGGGTCGGGGCTGAAGAAGGCGTTCTGCTCGACGCTGTCCCAGGTCCTGAAGGGAATCTCGATCGGGCCCAGCTGGCTCATGTAGCCGCGCACGCTGATGCCCAGGGCCGCCAGGGCCTTCTTGGCGATGGCGCCGGCGGCCACGCGCATGGCGGTCTCGCGGGCCGAGGAACGGCCGCCGCCGCGGTAGTCGCGGATGCCGTACTTGTGGTGGTAGCTGTAGTCGGCGTGGGCCGGGCGGAACAGGTCCTTGATCGCCGAGTAGTCCTTGGACTTCTGGTCGGTGTTGCGGATCAGCAGGCCGATCGGGGTGCCGGTGGTCTTGCCCTCGAACACGCCGGAGAGGATTTCCACCTCGTCGGCCTCCTGGCGCTGGGTGGTGTGCCGGCTGGTGCCGGGCTTGCGCCGGTCGAGGTCGCGCTGCAGGTCTTCCAGGGACAGTTCAAGGCCGGGCGGGCAGCCGTCGACGATGGCGACCAGCGCCGGGCCGTGGCTCTCGCCAGCGGTGGTGACGGTGAACAGCTTGCCGTAGGTGTTGCCGGACATGCGAGGCTCCGCGGAAGACTTGGATGAACGAAAAGGCCCAGCAGTATACCTGCGACACTCGGCCCTGCGAACCTTCAGCGGCGCGCGCCGTCAAACCGCTATCATGCAGTCCATGAAGCCCTCCATGCCGCGCCTCATCGCCCTTCTTTCCTGCTGGCTGTTCGCCGCAATGACCTACGCCGCCTCCCCCACCATCCTGCAACGCCCCTACGACCTGGACACCGGCCACGGCGTGCTGCACGGCACCCTGCTGCTGCCCCAGGCCACCACCCCGCCGCCGCTGGCCGTGCTGGTGGCCGGCTCCGGGCCCACCGACCGCGACGGCAACAACCCCGGGGGCGGCAACAACGCCTACCTGCGGCGCCTGGCCGAGGCCCTGGCGGCCAACGGCATCGCCAGCCTGCGCTACGACAAGCGCGGCGTCGCCCGCAGCCGCGACGCCGCCCCCGACGAGCGGCAGCTGAGCGTGGACGGCTACGTCGACGACCTGGTGGCCTGGAGCGACCGGCTGGCCGCCGATCCGCGCTTCGGCCCGCAGGTGCTGGTCGGCCACAGCGAGGGCGCGCTGATCGCAAGCCTCGCCGCACCGCGCAGCCGGGCCGCGGCCCTGGTGCTGATCGCCGGCAGCGGCCGGCCGATCGACAAGGTCCTGCGCGAGCAGCTCTCGGTGCGCCTGCCGCTACCCCTGCTGGCCAGGGCCGACGCCATCCTCGACCAGTTGCGCGCCGGCCGGCAGGTGCCCGAGGTGCCGGCGCAGCTGAACGCGCTGTTGCGCCCCAGCGTGCAACCCTACCTGATCTCGCTGTTCCGCCACGACCCGGCCCGGGCGCTGGCCCGGGTGCGCCAGCCGACGCTGATCCTGCAGGGCACCAGCGACATCCAGGTCGACGTGGCCGATGCCCAGGCCCTGCACCGCGCAAGGCCAGACGCCGAGCTGCAGCTGGTGTCCGGCATGAACCACATCCTGCGCATCGTCCCGGCCGACGTGAAGAAGCAACTGGCGTCCTACAACGACGCCAACCTGCCGCTGGCCCGCGACCTGGTCCAGCGGCTGGTCGATTTCATCCGCAGGGTCCGCCCGCAGGACCCGCCAGCCCAGGGCATGGGCTGAAACGAACGTCTCAAGAAATCCGCCCCGGCGTCGATAATCGCTTAACCCCTGTATGAAAGGCGTTACACATGCCTCCTACAGAAGTTGAGCCAGCCCTGGCCGCCGGCCAGGCCCGAGGATTCCGATGACCGACGCCGACCCGCGCAGCGACGACGCCGCCCCCGCCGAAGCACCGGCCCCG
>NZ_QGSL01000088.1:692076-707318 GCF_003176655.1 Pseudomonas sp. RW407
GACCACAGCACCAGGGCGCAGAAGCCGAGGATCAGCACCGCGTCGGGGATGAAGCGGCCGAGCCACTGGCCCAGGGCGTTGCCCGGCCAGCCGGTGAGGGTCAGCCAGAGCAGCGGGCGCCAGGCCACCTGGCCCTGGCGTGCGCGGGGGATGGCGCCGATCAGGGCGGACAGCGCCACCGCGCCCAGGCTCACGCCGATGGCGTCGTGCAGCGGCAGGTGCAGGCTCAGCAGCAGCGGCAGCGCCACCAGCGAGCCGCCGGCGCCGGTGAGGCCCAGCAGCAGGCCGAGGATCAGGCCGATGGCGGTGGATTCGAAGAGCAGGGTGTCCATCTGGCTCGGGGCTCCGGTGGTCCGGTGGCGCGGGGTGATCAGGACTTCTGGCCGCGCACCAGCTCGCGCAGGAAGAAGCGGTTGGGATGGCAGGCCTCGGCCACGGCACGGGGCAGGGGCAGCGGCTCGTCGTCCAGCCAGGCCGCCAGCAGTTCGCCGGACAGCGGCGCGCTGATCAGCCCGCGGGAGCCGTGGGCGCTGTTCAGGTACAGGCCGTCGAGCCAGGGGCAGGGGGTATCCGGCACCTGGCGGGCATCCTTGGCCAGCACGGCGTAGGCTTCGGCGAAGGCTTCGCGCGCGGCCAGCGGGCCGATCAGCGGCAGGTAGTCCGGGGTGGTGCAGCGGAACGCGGCGCGGCCTTCGAGGGCCGCCGGGTCCTGCGGGCCCAGGCGCTGCTGCAGGTCCGGGGAGATTTCCCGCAGCAGGTCGAGGTTGCCCTGGTGCTCGGCGACGGTGGGCTGCAGGTCGTCGCTGTGGAAGTCGAAGCTGGCGCCCAGGGTGTGTTCGCCCAGGCGCGGCGGGGCGACGTAGCCCTCGGCGCAGACCACGGTGCGCAGCGCCGCGCTGTCGGTGGTGGCCGGCAGGCGGCTGATCTGCCCGCGGATGCGCTTGAGCGGCAGGCTGGCCGCGCCGGGGAAGGCGCGCACCTCGGCGGCGGTGGCGAGGATGGCGACCGGCGCGCTGGCCAGGCGCCGCTCGCCACTGCAGGCATGCCACTGCCCGTCTTCGCGCTCCAGGCGCACCTCATGGCCGCTCAGCAGCTCGATGTCCGGGTGTTCGGCCAGGGCCCGGCACAGCGCCGGTGGATGCGCCCAGCCGGCTTCGGGGAAGAACAGCCCGCCAGCCGGCAGGGCGATGCCCGCGCGGGCCTCGGCTTCTTCCTTCGACAGGGCTTGCAGCAGGTCTTCGGGGAAGGCTTCGGCCAGCTTCGCCTGGCGCTTGCCCTCGG
Source organism: Pseudomonas sp. RW407 (assembly GCF_003176655.1). Taxonomy (NCBI): domain Bacteria; kingdom Pseudomonadati; phylum Pseudomonadota; class Gammaproteobacteria; order Pseudomonadales; family Pseudomonadaceae; genus Pseudomonas; species Pseudomonas sp. RW407. Next base: position 693,358 of record NZ_QGSL01000088.1, read on the forward strand.
CCTCGTCGAAGGCCAGCTGCAGCACGCCGCAGGCGTCCCAGTCGGTGCCGCGCCGTAGGCGTTCCAGCAGCCGGCGGGTATGGCCGAAACCGGCCAGCACTAGGCGCGACAGCGCCGTGCCGTGGGCCGAGAGCTTGAGGTAGAGCACGCCCTGGGGGTTGCCCGAGGCTTCCGCGGCCAGCTCGCCATGGCGTTCCACCAGGCTCACCTTCCAGCCGCGCGCGGCCAGGCTGGCGGCCGTGGCGCAGCCGGCCAGGCCGCCGCCGACCACCAATGCACGGCGCTCGCCCGCGGGCGCCGGCGGGCGCGCGTACCAGGGTCTGGCGGCGTCCTGCGGTTGGCTCTGGAACTGGCCCGCCAGCATCTCGCGCTTCTGCCCGAAGCCCTTGACCCGCTGCATGGCGAAGCCGGCGGCGATCAGCCCGCGGCGCACGAATCCTGCACTGGTGAAGGTGGCGAGCGTCGCGCCGGGGGCGGCCAGCCGCGCCAGTTCGGCGAACAGCGGCTCGGTCCACATCTCCGGGTTCTTCGCCGGGGAGAAACCGTCGAGGAACCAGGCGTCGATGCGCGCGTCCAGCTCCGGCAGGGTTTCCAGCACGTCGCCTACCAGCAGGGTGAGCACTACGCGCCCACCGGCGAACACCAGGCGCTGGAAGCCGGGGTGGATGGCGTGGTACTGCGCCAGCAGCTGCTCGCTCCAGGGCCGCAGTTCGTCCCACAGGGCCAGGGCGCGCACCAGGTCGTCGCGGCGCAGCGGGTACTTCTCCACGCTGACGAAATGCAGGCGCGCGTCCGCCGGGGCCAGGGCCTCGAACTGGCGCCAGGCGCAGAGGAAGTTCAGGCCGGTGCCGAAGCCGGTCTCGCCGATGCACAGGCGCCCGCCCGCCGGCAGTGCGGCGAAGCGCCGCGGCAACTGGTTGCCGTCGAGGAACACGTGGTGGGTTTCCGCCAGGCCCGAGGCACGGGAGAAGTACACGTCGCCGTAGGCGCGCGACAGGGGCTGGCCGTTGTCGTCCCAGTCGAGCTGGGCGCTGTGGATATCGGGCATGGGCGTACCGGCAGTAAAGCGAAGCGCGCATTTTAGCCGATCCCCCGCGCAGACAGTCTGCGTCACATCCGCTACCTTCAATGCAACCCGCAGTCAGGAGGCAGTGCATGTTCGAATCCGCCGAGATCGGCCATTCCATCGACAAGGAAACCTACGAGAGGGAAGTCACGGAGCTGCGCGAAGCCTTGCTGGAGGCCCAGTACGAGCTCAAGCGGCAGGCGCGGTTCCCGGTGATCATCCTGATCAACGGCATCGAGGGGGCCGGCAAGGGCGAGACGGTCAAGCTGCTCAACGAGTGGATGGACCCGCGGCTGATCCAGGTGGACAGTTTCCTCTGGCCCACCGACGAGGAACTCGCGCGCCCGCCACAATGGCGCTTCTGGCGGCGCCTGCCGCCCAAGGGGCGCACCGCGATCTTCTTCGGCAACTGGTACAGCCAGATGCTCCACGCGCGGGTCAACGGCGACATCAAGGACAGCCGCCTGGACGTGGCCATCGACGCCGCCGAGCGTTTCGAGCGCATGCTCTGCGACGAGGGCGCGCTGATCTTCAAGTTCTGGTTCCACCTGTCGAAGAAGCAGCTCAAGGAGCGCCTGAAGACCCTGGAGAAGGACCCGCAGCGTTCCTGGCAGCTGAGCGAGATCGACTGGCAGCAGAGCGAGGTCTACGACAAGTTCGTGCGCTACGGCGAGCGCGTGCTGCGCCGCACCAGCCGCGACTACGCGCCCTGGTACGTAGTCGAGGGCGTGGACGAGCGCTACCGCAGCCTGACCATCGGCCGCACCATCCTCGAAGGCCTGCAGGCGGCGCTCGACGTCAAGGACCGGCCCCGCCGCCAGCCCCACGCCGCGCCGCTGGTGGCCAGCCTGGACAACCGCGGCCTGCTCGACAGCCTCGACCTGAGCCTGGCGTTGAGCAAGGACCAGTACAAGACCCAGCTGGCCCAGGAGCAGGCGCGCCTGGCCACGCTGATCCGCGACAAGCGCTTCCGCCAGCATTCGCTGATCGCCGTGTTCGAGGGCAACGACGCCGCCGGCAAGGGCGGCGCCATCCGCCGCGTCACCGACGCCCTGGACCCGCGCCAGTACCACATCGTGCCCATCGCCGCGCCCACCGAGGAAGAACGCGCCCAGCCGTACCTGTGGCGCTTCTGGCGGCACATGCCGGCGCGCCGGCAGTTCACCATCTTCGACCGTTCCTGGTACGGCCGGGTGCTGGTGGAGCGCGTCGAGGGCTTCTGCCCGCCGGCTGATTGGCTGCGTGCCTACTCGGAGATCAACGACTTCGAGGAGCAACTGGTGGAGTTCGGCATAGTGGTGGTGAAGTTCTGGCTGGCCATCGACAAGGACACCCAGTACCAGCGTTTCAAGGAGCGCGAGAGCATTCCCTTCAAGCGCTACAAGATCACCGAGGAAGACTGGCGCAACCGCGACAAGTGGGACCAGTACGTCGACGCGGTGGGCGACATGGTGGACCGCACCAGCACCGAGATCGCGCCCTGGACCCTGATCGAGGCCAACGACAAGCGCTTCGCCCGGGTCAAGGTGCTGCGCACTCTCAACGATGCGCTGGAGGCGGCGTACAGGAAGGACAAGTGAAGGAGGCGAGGCGGCGATGGTCTACGTGCAACGCGATGAGAACGGCCGCCTGGTGCGGGTCGAACGCGAACCCTTCGCCGGCGGCCAGGGCGTGCCGGCCGACGACCCCGAGGTGCTGGGCTGGCTGAGCGGGGCGCTGGACGCGCGCCTGCAGTCCCTGCAGCGCTCGGACCTGGAGCTGGTGCGGGTGATCGAGGACCTGGTGGGCGTGCTGGTGAGCCGCGGGCTGATCCGCTACACCGACCTGCCCGAGGCGGCCCGGCGCAAGCTGGAGGACCGCGCCACCACCCGCGCCGGGCTGGATGGGCTGGGCGCCCTGGTGGAAGAGGAAGACGAGCGGTTGTTCTGAGGGCCCTGCGCGGCCGGCGGAGCCGATCGCGGACGGAGTTCTCCTACAGGTGGAATGCGAACCTGTAGGAGCAGGCCCTGCCTGCGATTTCGCGCGCAGGGCGCGCTCCTACAAAGGCACGGTGTATGGGCCACCCGTAGGAGCGGACTCTGTCCGCGATAGGCCGGGCCCCATTGCGAAATCGCAGATGAATCCGCTCCTACGGGGCGGGTGGCATGGTTTCCGACTGCCCCGAAGCGCTCTTCGTAGGATGGGTTGAGCCTTGGCGAAACCCATGCGGTCGTGGCGATGGGTATCGCTTCGCTCAACACCATCCTACGGAACCACAACTCTCCCCGGCGCGGACGCCGTCCGCGATTTCGCCCTAGCCCTCTTCCCCCCACGGCGCCGGCGCGCCGATCAGGCGGCCCATGGCCCCCTTGATCCCCATCTCGCGCAGTACCCGCAGTTCCCCCTCGCTCTCCACCATCTCCGCGATCAGCGGCAGGTCGATGCTGTTGGTGGCGCGGAACACCGCCTCGATGAACAGGCGCTTGGCCTGGTCCTGGTCGATGGCGCGGATGTAGCTGCCGTCGAGCTTGAGGTAGGCCAGGCCCAGGTGGGTGAGGTTGCCGATCAGGCTGAAGCGCCCGCCGAAGTGCTGCAGGCCGAGGCTCGCGCCGGTTTCGCGCACGGCCTGGCCGAGCTGCTCCAGCTCGGCCGGCGGCGGCAGGTAGCGTTCGTCCAGCTCCAGGGTCAGCAGGGCGGCCTGTTGCGGGTTGGCCTTGATGGCATCGAGCAGTTGCCGCAGCGCCCGGGGCTCGCGCACGCTGGCGGCCGACAGGCTCAGGGCCAGGGGCTCGGGGTGCCTCGCCAGGTGGGCCAGGGCGTGTTCGAGCATGGCCTGGTCCAGGCGCGCCGCCCAGCCGAAGCGCTCCACCCAGGGCAGGAACTGCCCGGCGGCCACCGCCTGGCCCTGCGGGTCGAGCAGCCGCGCCAGCAGCTTGCGCTGCAGCAGGGCGCCGTCGGCGCAGCCGCGCACCGGCTGGAACCACAGTTGCAGTTGGCTCTTCTGCAGCGCGCTGTCGATCCAGGCGTGCCAGGCGTGGCTGTCCTGGGCCGGCTGGCCGCTGGATTCGTCTAGGCGCTGCCACGGCCGTTCGGCGCTGGCCTGGGCGCTGGCCAGGGCCTGGTCGGCGCGGGCCAGGACGCCGGCCGCCGCCTCGCCCGGGCGGAAGGCCGCCAGGCCCAGGTGCGCCACTGGCTGGACGTCGCTGGCGCCGGTGCGCTGGAGGCTTTCCAGCTGGTCGCTCAAGGCTTCGGCCAGGCGCTCGGCGCCGCTGCCGTCCAGCCCCGGGGCGAGCAGGGTGAACTCGCCGCCGCGGCTGCGCGCGGCCAGCCAGTCGGGCTTGCCGTGCTGGGCCTGGGCGCCCTGCAGCAGGCCGGCCACTTCGCGGATCAGCGCATCGGTGCGCTGGCCGCCCAGGCGCTGGTTGAGCCCGGCCAGGTCGTTCAGGCGCAGCAGCAGCAGGTAGCCGGCGGCGCTCTGCTCGCCGGGTGTCAGCTGGGCTTCCAGGCGGGCGTCGAACAGCCGGCGGTTGGCCAGGCCTGAGAGGCTGTCCTGGTAGGCCTCCTCGCGCAGTTTCTCGCTGCGCGAGGCTTCCTCGGCGAACAGCGCCTTGAGCTTCTCGACCATCTGGTTCATCGCCTGCACCACCCGGCGCAGCTCCGGGGTGCGCGGCTCGCGGGGCAGGGTGAGGAATTCGCGGCGGGTGATGGCCCGGGCCTGCTGCACCATCTGGTCCAGCGGGCGCAGCTGGGCGCGCAGCAGCCAGCCGCCGAGCAGGGCGCTGACCACCCCGCAGCCGAGCAGCCAGGCCAGGCTGCCCAGGGCGCCGTCCCACAGCCGCGCCAGGGCGAATTGCGGGTGGCTGACCACCTCGACCCGCGCCGCCTGTTCCCAGCCGCGCATGATCAGGGCGTCGCCGCCCTCGGCCTTGAGGTCCACCAGGCGGGCGAACCAGCCAGGCACCTCGCCGTTGCCGGGGGCGGCCTTGCGTTCCACCAGCACCTGGCCGTCGGCGATGCGCACCACGCGGATGCTGGCGAAGTAGCCGCTGTCGAAGATGGAGCTGACCATCAGCTCGATCATCGCCGGGTCGTCGACGTGGGGCGTCAGCGACAGCCCCAGGGCGGTGGCGGCGTCCTGGGCGTGGGAGCGCAACTGGCTGATCAGCTGCTCGCGGGAACTCTCCAGGCTGGTGGCGAAGCTGCCGGCGAAGGCCACCACCAGGAACAGGCAGATGGCCAGGAAGAGTTGCTTGAGTAGCGACATGCATGCCTCCTAGCGCGTCTCGTCGAGGACCAGCCCCTCGCCGCGCATCTTGGTCAACAGGTCCTGCCAGCGCGACAGCTGCTTGCTGCTGCCGCTGCGCTTGCCGCCGCCGGGGCCGGGCAACCACAGCCCCTCGGCGTTGAAGGCGTAGACCGGGAGCAGGTCCTGGCGCTGCGAGGCGGGGCGGATCTGCGGGATGAGGTTGTCGAGCACCAGCGGCTCGGCGTCGGCTCTGGCGTACCAGGTCAGCACCATGTGCGCCTGGTTCAGGCGCAGCGCCTTGACGTAGGTGATGCGCAGCCGCTCGCCGGGGATGCCGAGCTGGCGCAGGGTGACGTACTTGGCGATGGCGTAGTCCTCGCAGTCGCCGGCGCCCTTGTACAGCGCCTCGACGGGCGTCGCCCAGTAGTCTTCCTGGCCCCACACGCTGCGGTCGTCGCGGAAGGCCAGGCTGGCGTTGAAGAAGTCGTTGGCGGCCTTGAGCTTGCCGGCCTCGTCCAGGCCCTGGCTGCGCTGCAGCAGCTCGCCCCAGTCGCGGATGCGCTGGCGCGCCGGGCCCAGGTCGCCCCAGCGCTGCTCGGCCTTGCGCAGGATGGCGTCGAAGTCCCACTGCGCCTGGAGGCCCAGGGCCAGGACGAGGAGCAGCGCCAGGCCGGCCCCGGACGGGCGGACGAACAGCCGGAGGGCTCCTTGCAGTGGCCGCATCGCCGGGGCTCCAGGGGGAATGAGTGAAGTCTAGGCGCTGGGTGGCGGCTGTCGATGGCGGCGAAACTGTCAGCATTGTCATCTTCGGGTCAGGGTGGGGTCCCGCGGCCTGGCCTATAAACGCAGGATGCGGTCCGCCGGGCCGCGGCGACGAGGAGGGCGGCATGCAGGCGCAAGGCAGGCGGATAGGGATGGCGGCTGGGCTGCTCGGGGTGGTGCTGGCGGGCGCCCTGGCCTGGGGGCTCGGCGCGCGCCAGGACGAGCCGCGGGCGGCCGCCGCGGCGCCCGGGGTGCCGGTGACCCTGGTGCGGGTGGTGCGCGAGGACCTGGCGCAGAACCTCGCCGGCATCGGCACCGTCACCTCGCTGCACAGCGTGCTGCTGCGGCCCCAGGTCGAGGGCCAGCTGACCGCCCTGCTGGTGGAGGAGGGGCAACTGGTCGAGCGTGGCCAGTTGCTGGCGACCATCGACGACCGCGCCATCGCCGCCGCCCTGGAGCAGGCCGAGGCCACCCGGCAGAGCAACCAGGCGCAGCTGCGCATCGTCGAGCAGGACCTGCAGCGCTACCGCACGCTGATCGAGCGCGGCTCCATCTCCCGGCAGATACTCGAGCAGCAGGAGGCCCAGGCCGCCCAGCTGCGCGCCACCCTGCGGGCCAACCAGGCGACCATCGACGCCGAGCGCGTGCGCCTGTCCTACACCCGCATCACCTCGCCGGTGGCCGGCCGCGTGGGCATCCGCAACGTCGACGTCGGCAACCTGCTGCGCACCAACGACGACAGCAGCCTGTTCAGCGTGACGCAGATCGCGCCCATCTCGGTGGTCTTCGCGCTGCCCCAGGAAAGCCTGCCGCGCCTGCAGCCGCTGCTCGGCGGCGACACCCCGGTCAGCGCCTACAGCCGCGATGGCGGCCAGCTGCTCGGCGAGGGCCGCCTGCGCAGCATCGACAACCAGGTGGCCAGCAGCACCGGCACCATCCGTGTGCGCGCGGTGTTCGACAACCCCGAGGGCAGGCTCTGGCCCGGCCAGTTCGTCGCCATGGAGCTGCGCACCGGCGTGCTGCGCGACGGCCTGCTGCTGGACAGCCGCGCCGTGCGCCGCGGCCTGGAAGGCGCCTTCGTCTACCGGGTGGTGGACGGCAAGGCCGAGGTGGCGCCGGTGCGGGTGCTGCAGGAAGTGGACGGGCGCAGCCTGGTGGAAGGCCTGGAGGCCGGCGAGGCGGTGGTGCTCGACGGCCACTCGCGGCTGGCGCCCGGCGCCCGCGTCGAGGTGCTGGGCGAGGCGCCGGCCCTGGCCCTGCGCCGGAGCCGGCCATGAACGTGCGCGCCGGCATGTCCGGCTGGTGCGTGCGCCACCCCATCGCCACCTGCCTGCTGACCATCGCCTCGCTGCTGCTCGGCCTGCTGGCCTTCCTGCGCCTGGGCGTGGCGCCGCTGCCGCAGGTGGACTTCCCGACCATCCAGGTCAGCGCCCAGCTGCCCGGCGGCAGCCCGCAGACCATGGCCTCGGCCGTGGCCACGCCGCTGGAGGTGCAGTTCAGCGCCATCCCCGGCATCGCCGAGATGACCTCCAGCAGCGCCCTGGGCTCCACCACCCTGACCCTGCAGTTCGAGCTGGAGAAGGACATCGACGTCGCCGCCCAGGAGGTCCAGGCCGCCATCAACGCCGCCTCCGGGCGCCTGCCGGCGGACCTGCCGAACCTGCCCACCTGGCGCAAGGTCAACCCGGCGGACAGCCCGATCATGATCCTGCGGGTGAATGCCGAGCTGCTGCCGCTGATCGAGCTGAGCGACTACGCCGAGGTGCTGCTGGCGCGCCAGCTCAGCCAGGTCGCCGGGGTCGGGCAGATCTTCGTGGTCGGCCAGCAGCGCCCGGCCATCCGCATCCAGGCGCAGCCGGAGAAGCTCGCCGCCTACCGCCTGACCCTCGCCGACCTGCGCCAGGCGCTGCAGTCGGCGAGCGTCAACCAGGCCAAGGGCGCGCTCTTCGGCGACGGCCGGGTGTCCACCCTGGCGGCCAACGACCAGTTGTTCAGCCCCGCCGAGTACGACGACCTGGTGGTGGCCTACCGCGCCGGCGCGCCGGTGTTCCTGCGCGACCTGGCGCAGGTGGTCAGGGCGCCGGAGGACGACTACGTGCAGGCCTGGCCCGAAGGCCGCCCCGGCGTGGCCCTGGTGATCCTGCGCCAGCCGGGGGCGAACATCGTCGAGACCGCGGACGCCATCCAGGCGGCCCTGCCGCGCCTGCGCGAGATGCTCCCGGCAGGCGTCGAGGTGGAGGTGCTCAACGACCGCACCCGCACCATCCGCGCCTCGCTGCACGAGGTGGAGCTGACCCTGCTGCTGACCATGGGCCTGGTGGTGCTGGTGATGGGCCTGTTCCTGCGCCAGCTGTCGGCGACGCTGATCGTCGCCACGGTGCTGGCGGTGTCGCTGAGCGCCAGCTTCGCCGCCATGTACCTGCTGGGCTTCACCCTGAACAACCTGACCCTGGTGGCGCTGATCATCGCCGTGGGCTTCATCGTCGACGACGCCATCGTGGTGGTGGAGAACATCCATCGCCACCTGGAACAGGGCAAGGACCGCGTGCAGGCGGCCCTGGACGGCGCCGCGGAGATCGGCTTCACGGTCATCTCCATCAGCTTCTCGCTGATCGCCGCGTTCATCCCGCTGCTGTTCATGGGCGGCATCGTCGGCCGGCTGTTCCGCGAGTTCGCCGTCAGCGTCACCGCGGCCATCCTGCTGTCGGTGCTGGCTTCGCTGACGGTGGCGCCGATGCTCGCCTCGCGCTTCATGGGCGCGCCGAAGCACGGCGGCCACGGTGGCCTTTCCGAGTGGCTGCTGGCCCGCTACGCCCGCGGCCTGGACTGGTCGCTGCGGCACCAGCGCACGGTGCTGGCGAGCTTCGGCCTGTGCATCGTGGTGGCGGTGGCCGGTTACATGGGCATCCCCAAGGGCTTCTTCCCGCTGCAGGACACCGCCTTCGTGTTCGGCACCACCCAGGCCGCCGAGGACATCGCCTACGCCGACATGGCCGAGAAGCACCGCCAACTGGCCGAGATCGTCGCCGCCGACCCGGCGGTGCAGAGCTACAACCACGCCATCGGCATCACCGGCGGCAGCCAGAGCCTGGCCAACGGGCGCTTCTGGATCGTGCTCAAGGACCGCGGCGAGCGCGACGTCTCGGTGGAGGAATTCATCAACCGCCTGCGCCCGCAGCTGGCCCAGGTGCCCGGCATCGTCCTGTACCTGCGTTCGGCCCAGGACATCAACCTGGCCACCGGCCCGGTGCGCACCCAGTACCAGTACGCCCTGCGCAGCAACGACAGCGCCGAGCTTGCGTTGTGGGCGCAGCGCCTGACCGAGCGGCTGAAGCAGGAGCCGGGGCTGGCCGACGTGTCCAACGACCTGCAGGTGGGCGCCAGCGTCACCGCCCTGGAGATCGACCGGGTGGCCGCGGCGCGCTTCGGCCTGAGCGCCGAGGACATCAGCCAGACGCTGTACGACGCTTTCGGCCAGCGCCAGGTCGGCGAAATCCAGACCGAGGTCAACCAGTACAAGGTGATCCTCGAACTGGACGCCCGCCAGCGCGGCCGCGCCGAGAGCCTGGCCTGGTTCCACCTGCGCTCGCCGCTGACCGGCGAGATGGTCCCGCTGGCGGAGGTGGCGCGGGTCGCGCCGGCGCGTTCCGGGCCGCTGCAGATCAACCACAACGGCATGTTCCCGGCGGCCACCCTGTCCTTCAACCTGGCCCCGGGCACGGCCCTGGGCGAAGCGGTGCGCCTGGTGCAGCGCGCGCAGCAGGAGATCGGCATGCCGGCCAGCATCGGCGGCGACTTCCAGGGTGCGGCGCGGGCCTTCCAGAGTTCCCTGGCGAGCCAGCCGCTGCTGATCCTGGCCGCGCTCTTCGCCGTGTACGTGATCCTCGGCGTGCTCTACGAGAGCTTCGTGCACCCCTTGACCATTCTTTCCACGCTGCCCTCGGCGGGCATAGGCGCGGTCTTCCTGCTCTGGGGCTGGGGCCTGGAGTTCTCGGTGATGGCGCTGATCGGCCTGGTGCTGCTGATCGGCATCGTCAAGAAGAACGGCATCCTGATGGTCGACTTCGCCCTGGCCGCCCAGCGCCAGCGCGGCCTGTCGCCTGCCGAGGCGATCCGCGAGGCGTGCCTGGCGCGCTTCCGCCCGATCATGATGACCACCCTGGCCGCGCTGCTGGGCGCCATCCCGCTGATGATCGGCTTCGGCACCGGCTCGGAGCTGCGCCAGCCGCTGGGCGTGGCGGTGGTCGGCGGGCTGCTGGTGAGCCAGGCGCTGACGCTGTTCAGCACCCCGGTGGTGTACCTGGCGCTGGACCGCCTGTTCCACCGCAAGCCGGCCCCGCTGGCGCTGGGAGGTGCGGCGTGAGGCGCGCCTGGGTAGCATGGCCGCACGCAGCGAACGGAGGCCGGGCATGCGCGTACTGATAGTCGAAGACGAGAGCAAGACCGCGGACTACCTGCAGCGCGGCCTCAGCGAGCAGGGCTTCACCGTGGACGTGGCGGCCGACGGCATCGACGGCCGGCACCTGGCGCTCAACGGCGAGTACGACGTGATAGTGCTGGACGTGATGCTCCCCGGCATCGACGGCTACGGCGTGCTGCGCGCCCTGCGCGAGCGGCGCCAGACGCCGGTGATCATGCTCACCGCCCGCGAGCGCGTGGAGGACCGCGTGCGCGGCCTGCGCGAGGGCGCCGACGACTACCTGATCAAGCCGTTCTCCTTCCTCGAGCTGGTGGCCCGCCTGCAGGCCCTGACGCGCCGCGGCGCGCACCTGGAGAGCGCCACCCAGATGCGCATCGCCGACCTGTCCATCGACCTGGTCAGCCGCCGCGTGTTCCGCGGCGCCACGCGCCTGGAGCTGACCGCCAAGGAATACGCGCTGCTCTGCGTGCTGGCCCAGCGCAGCGGCGAAATCCTTTCCAAGACCGCCATCGCCGAGCTGGTCTGGGACATCAACTTCGACACCGACACCAACGTCGTCGAGGTCGCCATCAAGCGCCTGCGCGCCAAGCTCGACGGGCCCTTCGAGACCAAGCTGCTGCACACCATCCGCGGCATGGGCTACGTGCTGGAGAGCCGCGCCGACCAGGAGGGTGGCGGATGAAGGGGCTGTCGCTGTCCGCCCGCCTGGCCGGCATGTTCGCCATCGCCGCGCTGGGCGCCTTCCTGCTCATCGGCTCGGCGCTGTACTGCGTGCTCGACCGGCAGATCGAGCGCCTGCAGCGCTCTGAGCTGGACACCCGCTTCAACATGGTCGCGCGCATGCTCGACAAGCCCGACCTGGTGCAGCGCTGGCCGCACCTGCAGGGCAAGCTGAACACCCTGAGCCAGGAGTACGAGCTGATCCGTTTCTGGATCGACAGCGACGACGCGAACCTGCGTTACGGCCAGGCCAGCGAGCCGGTGCGCCGCCTGCTGGCCGCCGGCAGCGGCTACGGCGAGCTGGAGTTGCCGGAGCACGGCTCGCCGCTGTCCACCCGCGTCGGCCGCCTGCCGGCCAGCGGCGAGCGCCCGGCGCTGGTGCTGCTCACCGCCATCGACAGCGTGGCCTTCCAGCACGCCCGCCAGGCCACCCTGGTGGCGCTGTTCGGCCTGTCGACGCTGGGCATCGCCCTGGCCTCGCTGTGCGGTCACTGGATCGCCCGCGTCGGTCTGCGGCCGCTGCACCGGCTGAGCGACGAGGCGCGGCAGATCAGCCCGAAGCAGCTGTCCCAGCGCTTGCGCCCGGAGCGCCTGCCGGCCGAGCTGTCGGCCCTGGCCCAGGCCTTCAACGAGGCGCTGGACCGTCTGCAGCAGGCCTACCTGCGCCTGGAATCGTTCAACGCCGACGTGGCCCACGAACTGCGCACGCCCCTGGCCAACCTGATCGGCCAGAGCCAGGTGGCGCTGTCCCGCGAGCGCAGCGCCGGCGACTACGAAGAGGTGCTGCAGTCCAACCTGGAAGAGCTGGAGCGCCTGAGCGCCATCGTCAACGACATGCTGTTCCTCGCCCGCGTCGACCAGGGCAGCCTGGCCGCCGAGCGGGTGGAGACCTCGCTGCGCGCCGAAGTGGGCAACACCCTGGACTTCCTCGAGGTGATCTTCGACGAGCAGGGCGTCAGCGTGGCGCTGCACGGCGAGGCCCGCGCCAGCGTCGAGCGCGCCCTGTTCCAGCGCGCGGTGACCAACCTGCTGTACAACGCTGCCCAGCACACCGCGCCGGGCGGGCGCATCGAGGTGCGCCTGAGCGGCGAGGGCGGTACGGCGCGGGTGGAGGTGAGCAATCCCGGCGCGGCCATCGGCGAGGAGGAGCGCGCCCGGCTGTTCGAGCGCTTCTACCGCGTCGACGCGGCGCGGGCCAACAGCCGGAGCAGCCACGGCCTGGGCCTGTCCATCGTCAAGGCGGTGGCGAGCATGCACGGCGGCAACGTCTTCGTGCGCAGCGAGGCGGGGGTGAACACCTTCGGCTTCAGCGTGGTCGCCGTGCCGGCGCCACCGGGGCCGGACGGGGAGGGCGGCGGGGAGCCGCTGCCGGCCTGAGCCTCAGATGCGGCGGGTCTTCACCTTCAGCAGGATGTACAGGCTGACCAGCACCGCGCTGCTCAGCATGAACACGCGGGCCCAGAGGTGCGGGACCAGGTAGCAGGAGAAGCCGATGCTGATCCACATCAGCCCCACCGTGTAGAGCTTGCCCTTGAGCGGGATGCCGTTGCCTTCGAGGTAGTCGCTGATCCAGGGGCCCAGCCTGGGGTGGCTCACCAGCCAGTCGTAGAAGCGCTGCGAGCTGCGCATGAAGCAGGCCGCGGCGAGCAGCAGGAAGGGCGTGGTGGGCAGCAGCGGCAGGAAGATCCCCGCCACGCCGAGCGCCACGCTGAGCCAGCCGACGGCCAGCAGCAGGTAGCGCACCCAGGCGTGGCGGCTATGGCGGATTTCCCGCGCTGCCATAGCGCCGGATCAGTGTTGGCGGGGCTTGAGCAGCGCCGGTTTTTCTTCCGGGGCCTGGCAGAGCAGGAACAGGTTGGTCAGCAGTTCCGGGATCTGCGCGACCATGTCGTCCACCAAGTGGCGGTCGCGGGCGATCTCGTCGAACTCCGGCTGCTCGTCGAACAGCCCGGAACCGACCATGATCGGCAGCAGCAGCTCGCTGACCTCTTCCTCGGCCTGCTCGAACCACACGGCCTCGCGCAGGAACACGCCTTCCATGAAGCCGATGCACCAGCCGCGGATATCGGAATCGTCCGGCTCGTCGCCCAGATAGGGCTCACAGGGCAGCTCCAGCTCTTCGTCGCTGGCCAGCTGGCGGGTGATGTGCGCCTTGAGCAGCAGCAGGGAGCCCTCGATTTCCTCGCGCTCGGCGTCGCTGCGGTAGTGCGGCGGCTCGGCGAAGAGCGCGTCGATCCACTCGCGGTCGGGCACCTGGTCGGGGCAGATCGCCAAGGCGGTCAGGTAGCCGTGGGCCGCGACATAGTCCAAGGCTTCCTCGTGCAGGTCATCGGCATCGAGAAAGGCTTGCAGGCGGGCCAGTTGGTCGGCGAAGGACATCGGTTACTACCTCGGCGGGGATGCGGGCCTGAATTGTAGTCTTTCCGCGGCCCGCGGGCCAGCCGCGGGGCTTGGCGGGCGGTGGCCGTCGGGCTTTTCCCCAGCTTTTCGTAGGATCGAGGGGGACGCCTGGTTCTTGCTCGAGAACCTTGGCCACGCGTCTCTCTACCAATCGTCATTCCCGCGAACGCGGGAACCCAGAGACTTTTGGGTTTGGGCTCGGTGTAACGCGCCGCACCGAGTGCGTTGATGTCTCTCGTTTCGCCCCCTCGGGCGAGTCACTTTTGTCAATCGCCACAAAAGGAACCAAAAAGGCTTGCCCCGACATACGGGCCCGATGGAGCCGGGCTACCCTCACGAACTCCCCCGCCACGGAGGCCCGCCCCGAC
>NZ_QGSL01000088.1:707328-715819 GCF_003176655.1 Pseudomonas sp. RW407
ACGCGGCCCGCCCTGAAGGGAGAGGGAGCCGTTCGGTGTGGTGCGGAACCACGAAGCTCCCAGGCTCCCCGTAGGGCGCATAACGCCTATGGCGTTATCCGCCATGATCGCGGACAGAGTCCGCTCCTACGGTTCCTGGAGGCACGGTCGTAGGAGCGGACTCCGTCCGCGATTGGATTTACCGCCCACGCCGGACGCCCCGGTAGCACGGCCAACGGCGGATAACCGCGAACGGTTATCCGCCCTACGAGTTTGCCGGCTGACTCTGCTTTATCCGACAGCTCGGGACAGCCCCCTCTCCCTTCAGGGAGAGGGAACGTGGCCAAGCCGTAAACCGCCGTTACCGGGAGCTTCCCCGTACCCTCAATCCGGCCAATGCCAAGCCGGCTCGTCGAACATCCCCTGGCCACGAATCCGCGTCTGCCCCAGCTCCTTCTCCAGGTGGATGGCGTTGCACTGCGGGTGTTCCTCCAGGGTGGCGATCAGCCGCGCCGCGTGGGACACCACCCACACCTGGGTGTGTTCCGAGGCGCGGACGATCAGGCGCCCCAGGGCCGGCAGCAGGTCCGGGTGCAGGCTGGTCTCCGGCTCGTTCAGCACCATCAGCGACGGCGGCCGCGGGGTGAGCAGGGCGGCCACCAGCAGCAGGTAGCGCAGGGTGCCGTCGGACAGCTCGGTGCCGCTCAGCGGGCGCAGCAGGCCATGCTGCAACAGCTGCACGGCGAAGCGCCCGCCGCTCTGGAAGTCGATGTCCAGGCGTGCGCCGGGGAAGGCGTCGGCGATGGCCGCGTCCAGCGCCTCGGCGTCGCCGATCTCGCGGATGGTCTGCAGCGCCGCGGCCAGGTCGCGGCCGTCGTGGTGCAGCACCGGCGTGCGGGTGCCGAGCTGGGGCAGGCGCGCCGGGGCCTCGGCGTCGCTGCGGAAGTGGTCGTAGAAGCGCCAGCCGCGGATGCGCTCGCGCAGGCGGAAGACTTCCGGGCACTGCGGGTCGTTGCCGATCTGGGCGAACAGGCTGTCGAAGGTCGGCAGGTGCTGCGCCTTCACTTCCCAGCTGCGGCCCTCGCGCAGGCGCACCATGGGGCCGTTGCGGTCCACCAGCAGCGAGGCCGGGCGGTACGCCGGGCCGGCCCAGATGCATTCGCGCTTGATCTCCGGGTCCAGGCCGAAGGCGCTCACCAGCGGGGGCGGCGGCAGGCCCAGGGCGATGGCGTAGCCGAAGTCCTCGCCGGCGAAGCCCAGGCGCAGGCGCACCACGTCCTTGCGCGGGCCGCCCTGGACTTCCACCTCGCCCTTGCGCATGCGCCGCGAGAGGGTTTCCGGGCCGGCCCAGAAGGTCGATTCCAGCCCGCCCTCGCGGGCCAGGGCGTTGACCACGCCGCCCTGGGCGGTCTCGGCCAGCAGGCGCAGGGCGCGGTAGAGGTTGGACTTGCCGCTGCCGTTGGCGCCGGTGATCAGGTTCAGCCGGCCCAGGGGCAGCACCAGGCTGTTGATCGAGCGGTAGTTGGCGACGGCCAGGGTGTGCAGCATCAGGGCGTTCCCGCTGTGTGGCGAACGCCCGATGCTAGCAGAGCTCAGGGCGCGCGACGCCAGTTCAGCAGCAGTTGCGTGGCCAGGCCCGCCACCAGGCCCCAGAAGGCCGAGCCCACGGAGAACAGGGTGAAGCCCGAGGCGGTGACCAGGAAGGTGACCATGGCCGCCTCGCGCTGGCGGGCCTCGGCCATGGCGTTGCTCAGGCCGTTGGTGATGGAGCCGAGCAGCGCCAGGGCGGCGATGGACAGCACCAGGGCCTTGGGCAAGGCGGCGAACAGCGCTGCCAGGGTGGCGCCGAAGATGCCCGCCACGCCATAGAAGACGCCGCACCAGAGCGCCGCGGTGTAGCGCTTGTGCGGGTTCTCGTGGGCCTCGGGGCCGGTGCAGATGGCCGCGCTGATGGCCGCCAGGTTGATGCCGTGGGAGCCGAACGGCGCCAGCAGCAGCGAGGCGATGCCGGTGCTGGAGATCAGCGGCGAGGCCGGCACCTGGTAGCCGTCGGCGCGCAGCACGGCCAGGCCGGGCATGTTCTGCGAGGCCATGGCGACGATGAACAGCGGGATGCCGATGCTGATGGTGGCGGCCAGGGAGAAGCTCGGCGTGGTCCACACCGGCCTGGCCAGCTCCAGCTGGAAGTGGCTGAAGTTCAGCAGGCCCAGCGCGCCGGCCAGGGCCACGCCCACCAGCAGCGCGACGAACACCGCGTAGCGCGGCGACAGGCGCTTGGCCAGCAGGTAGCTGAGGAACATCGCCACCACCAGCAGCGTCTGCTGCTCGGCGGCGCGGCAGATCTCGATGCAGATGCGGAATAGCACCCCGGCCAGCAGCGCCGCGGCCAGCGAGCCGGGCACCTGGCGCATCAGGCGGTCGAAGCTGCCGGTGACGCCGCACAGGGTGATCAGCCCGGCGCAGACGATGAAGGCGCCTATGGCCTCGGCATAGGGCACGCCCGGCAGGCTGCTGATCAGCAGCGCGGCGCCGGGGGTGGACCAGGCGATGACGATGGGCGTGCGGTAGCGCAGGGTCAGGCCGAGGGTGGTCAGGGCCATGCCGATGGACAGCGCCCAGATCCACGAGGATATCTGCGCGTTGCTCAGCCCGGCGGCCTGGCCGGCCTGGAACATCAGCACCAGCGAGCTGGTGTAGCCGGTGAGCATGGCGACGAAGCCGGCCACCACGGCGGCGGGGGAGGAGTCGGCGAAGGGGCGCAGGCGTGCGCTGGTCGAGTCGGTCATGCGGGGGTGATGTCCACGAACAGGGGGTAGAGGGAGGCTACCAGCAGCAGGGCCATGCCGATATTGAACACGCGGCGCCTCGCCGGCTGCTCCAGCCAGTGCCGCAGGAAGCTGCCGAGCACGGTCCAGACGCCGACGCTGGGCAGGTTGACCACGGCGAACAGCACGGCGATCAGCAGCACGTTGCCGGCGAAGCCCTGCTGCGGGGTATAGGTGGTGATGGCGCCGATGGCCATGATCCAGGCCTTGGGGTTGACCCACTGGAAGGCCGCCGCCTGCAGGAAGCCGAACGGCTTGCCGGTGTTGCGCCCGTTGGCCTGCGGGGCGCCGGCGCGGGCGATGCCCCAGGCCAGGTACAGCAGGTAGGCCGCGCCCAGGTAGCGCAGCACCTGGTAGGTGAGGGGGAAGGCGTGGAACAACTGGTCCAGCCCCAGGCCCACGGCGACCACCAGCAGCAGGAAGCCGATGCTGATGCCGAGCATGTGCGGCAGGGTGCGGCGCACGCCGAAGTTCACCCCGGAGGCCAGCAGCATCATGTTGTTGGGCCCGGGCGTGATGGAGGTGACGAAGGCGAAGCCGAGGAAGGCGGCCAGGAGTTCGAGGGGCATGGCGGCACGCATCTTGTGGTTTTTCCGCAGCCTAACCCCGGCCCCGCGGGCTGTCGCGTAACAGCCAGGGGCGGATCGGCCCGTACAGTGGCGCGGCCGGCGTGCTGTGGATATGGTGGGCAGGTCGCAGTCGTGGAGTCCCGCCATGGACCACAATCCCTATGCCGCGCCCAAGGTCGAGCTGATCGAGACGCGCACCCCGGCCAGCCTCTCCGGCGGCCGCTGGAGCCCCGGCCACCTGCGCCTGCTGGCCTGGCTGAGCCTGGCGCTGCTGCTGGCGCAGGGCGTGCTGTTCGGCCTGTCGTTCCTCGGCGGCACCGGGCGCGGCGACGCCCTGGACAGCTACAGCCTGTGGCTCGGCGTGCTCTGCACGCTGCTGGGCTGCTACCTCAGCTGGCGCGCCACGCAGTTCCTGGTCGACCGCTTCGGCGCCCGCGGCATGGCCTGGCCGCTGTGGCTGTCCATCGGCCTGGCGCTGGTCATCCAGGCCTACGCGGTGGTCTTCGACGCCCAGCTCGACGGCACGCCCAACGCGGCCCTGGCCGGCTTCATGGCGCTGTTCCTGCCCAGCGGCCTGGTGGGCCTGTGGTATGGCGTGCGGGTGCTGAAGATCGGCCTGCCGTACCCCTCGGTGAAGGTGCTGGGCTGGCTCGACGTGCTCTCGGGCGTGTGCATGGCCAGCATCCTGCTGTTCATCCCCGGCACCCTGCTGGCCGCCGCGGCGCTGCTGCCGCTGGCGCTGATGTTCCTGCGCGGCGCGCGGGAGCTGGAGGGCGGCGCTCAGGCCTCCTGAAGCGACTGTGCCAGGGCCTGGTTGACTGCCAGCCAGCCGTGCACCGCCTCTTCGCCGGCCTCGGCGAAGGCGCGCTGCAGCAGGCGCGCCTGCTCGTTGCGCAGGGCCCGCTCCAGCCTGGCGCCCTCGGCGGTGAGGCTGAGCAGGCGCTTGCGCTTGTCGGTCGGCGAGGCTTCGCTGCGGATCAGCTGCATCTCCTGCAGTTGACGCAGCGGCATGTTCAGCGCCTGCTTGCTCACGCCCAGGGTGGCCAGCAGCTCCTTCACGCTCAACCCGCTCTTGCGCGCGACGAAGAACAGGATGCGGTGGTGCACCCGGCCCAGGCCGCGGCGGCCGAGAATCTCGTCCGGCTTGGCGGTGAACGCCCGGTAGCTGAAGTAAAAGGCTTGCATGGCTTCCGACCAGGTGTCGGAGGGCAGAAGGTCAGGCATATTGACGTATCCGTTCGGCCGTCGTAGCTTCGGTCAACCAGTTTGACTCATTTGCTCCTGCCTCCGCTACCGGTGACCCCATGGCCTTCTCCGAACGCATCGCCCGCCTGAAAAGCTCCCTGATCCGTGAAATCCTCGCTGCGGCGCAACGTCCGGAGGTGATGTCCTTCGCCGGCGGCCTGCCGGCCGAACCCATGCTGCCCAAGGTGGACTGGGCGGACATGCCGGCCAGCATGGGCCAGTACGGCATGAGCGAGGGCGAGCCGGCCCTGCGCGAGGCCATCGCCGCCGAGGCGCGGGCCCTGGGCGTGCCCTGCGAGGCCAGCCAGGTGCTGATCGTCAGCGGCTCGCAGCAGACCCTGGACCTGGCCAGCAAGCTGTTCATCGACCCGGGCACCGAGGTGCTGCTCGAGGCGCCGACCTACCTGGCCGCGCTGCAGGCCTTCCAGCTGTTCGGCGCCGACTGCGTGACCGTGCCGCTGGGCGCCGAGGGCCCGGACGTGGCCGCCCTGCGCCAGCGCCTGGAGCGGCACAAGCCGGCCTTCGCCTACCTCATCCCGACCTTCCAGAATCCGTCCGGCGTGCGCTACAGCGAAGAGCGCCGCGACGAAGTGGCGGCGCTGCTCGACGAGTTCGGTGTCACCCTGATCGAAGACGAACCCTACCGCGAGCTGGTGTTCGACGCGGGCAGCGCCACCCCGCTGGTCAGCCGCCTGAAGAAGGCCAGCTGGATCTACACCGGCACGGTCTCCAAGACCCTGCTGCCGGGCCTGCGCGTGGGCTTCCTGATCGCCACCCCGGACCTGTTCCCGCACCTGCTGCGCCTGAAGCAGTCGGCCGACCTGCACACCAACCGCATCGGCCAGTGGCAGGCCCTGCAGTGGTTCGGCAGCGAGGCCTACCGCGGCCACCTGGCCGAGCTGCGCGACTTCTACCGCATCCGCCGCGACGCCATGCAGGCCCAGCTGGAAGAACACTTCGCCGACCTGGCCGAGTGGAACGTGCCCCAGGGCGGGCTGTTCTTCTGGCTGACCCTGAAACAGCCGGTGGACACCCGCGGCCTGCTGGACAAGGCCCTGCAGCAGAACGTGGCCTTCATGCCCGGCGAACCCTTCTTCACCGACCCGGATGCCAACCCCGGCCACCTGCGCCTGAACTTCAGCCACGTGGCGCCGGAGCGCCTGGGCGAGGGCCTGCGCCGCCTGGCCGCGGTGATCCGCGAAGCACAAGCGGCGGCCCAGCCCGCCTGAGGAGGCGACATGTACACCGTCTACGGCGACCGGTTGTCCGGCAACTGCTACAAGGTCAAGCTGGTCCTGCACCTGCTGGGCCTGCCGTACCAGTGGCGCGACATCGACATCCTCAAGGGCGAGACGCAGACCCCCGGGTTCCTGGCGAAGAACCCCAACGGCAAGGTGCCGGTGCTGGAACTGGAGGACGGCAGCTGCCTGTGGGAGTCCAACGCCATCCTCAACTTCCTCGCCGACGGCAGCGAGCTGCTGCCGAAGGAACCGCGCCTGCGCACCCAGGTGCTGCAGTGGCAGTTCTTCGAGCAGTACAGCCACGAGCCCTACGTGGCGGTGGCGCGTTTCATCCAGTTCTACCTGAAGATGCCGGACGAGCGCCGCGCCGAGTACGAGAACTGCCTGAAGGGCGGCTACAAGGCCCTGGACGTGATGGAGCAGCAGCTGGCGCGCACGCCCTACCTGGTGGGCGACAGCTATTCCATCGCCGACATCACCCTGTACGCCTACACCCACGTGGCGCACCAGGGCGGCTTCGACCTTTCCGGCTACCCGGCGATCAACGCCTGGATGCAACGCGTCGCGGCGCACCCGCGACACGTCGGCATGCTCGACTGAAGGAATATGCCTACGAAAAGCCCGCCACCGTGCGGGCTTTTTCGTATTCGTGGGCTCTGGCCCGCAGTTTAGGGTCAATCCTATTGACGGGCATCATGGCGCGCCCCGTCCCGCCTCCCTACCCTGGACCCAGCCAACAATAGAGCAGTAGCCGGGGCGGCAGGAATGCCGGCGGCCGGTGGGGGAGGTAAAAATGGCCTATCTGGTCTGGCAGGATGACCTGAACACCGGCATCCAGGTGATCGACAACCAGCACAAGCGAATCGTCGAGATGATCAACCAGCTGCACGAGGCCCAGGGCACGCTGGACAAGGCACGGGTCGGCGAGGTGATCGAGGAGCTGGTGGACTACACCCAATCGCACTTCGCCTTCGAGGAAACCCTGCTGGAAGACTCCGGCTACCAGTTCACCCGCGCCCACAAGAAGGTCCACGAACTCTTCATCAAGCGCGTCTCCGACTACCGCCTGCGCTTCGCCGCCGGCGAGGACGTCGCCGAGGAACTCAAGGGCCTGCTCGGCCGCTGGCTGTTCACCCACATCCGCAACGACGACGCCAACTACGTGGAGTCGGTCAAGGCCAGCATGCACGAGTTGACCCGCGACCAGGGCCACGGCGGCTGGCTGTCGCGCTCGATGAAGCGCTTCTTCGGCTGACGCCGGCGGGCGAAACCGCAGCGGCCATCTATGCTCAGTCCAGAACAAGAAGGGACGACATGGAGGACCCTGCATGAAACGCCTGCTCAGTGCGCTGCTGTTCTGCTTCGCCTGCCTGGCCCCGCTGCACCTGCCGGCCGCCACCAGCACCGCGGCCGACGCCGCCCAGGCCCAGCGGGCCCGGCAGTTGCTGGAGAAGGCCGTGGCCTATTACCGCCAGGAGGGCGACAAGGCTTTCGCCGCGTTCAGCCGCCAGGGCGAGTTCGTCGATAACGAGCTGTACGTCTACGTGGTCGACAGCAAGGGCGTGATGCTGGCCAGCGGCGGCCCCTCGGTGGTGCTGATCGGCCGCGACGTCTCGCAACTGCTCGACCCGAACATGCGCACGCAGTTCGCCAAGGCCCTCAAGGCCCCGGAGAACGGCAAGGTGCAGGAAACCGAGTACCGCTGGAAGAACTGGGCCGACGGCCGCGTCGAGCGCAAGCACACCTACTACCAGCGCATGGGCGACCGCTTCCTGGCGGTGGGCTACTACATCCCGCGCGCCGACGCCCGCCAGGCCGAGGCCATGCTGGAGAAGACGGTGAAGGCGGTAGAAGGCGCGCCGGAAGCCACCTTCAAGCGCATCAACGACCTCGACAAGGCCTTCATCGAGGATGACCTCTACGCCTTCGTGGTCGACATGGACACCAGCAAGTTCGTCGCCCACGGCTACAACACCCGCATGGTCGGCACCGACTTCGCCGGCCTCAAGGACCCGGCCGGCAACGCCATCGGCCAGGCCATGCTGGCCCTGGCCAAGAGCAAGGGCGAAGGGCAGTTCGACTACCAGTGGCGCAACCCGGTGACCGGCAAGGTGGAGAGCAAGCACGCCCTGCTGCGCAAGAGCGGGCACTACCTGGTAGCGGTGGGGTACTACACGGCGGGGGGCTGAAAGCCCCGCCATGGGGCTCTTCGTAGGAGCGAGCTTGCTCGCGAACGGAGCTTCCCGGCGGTGTAGGTGCTGGGCTCAAGAGCGCCCTCTCCCCAACCCTCTCCCGCAAGCGGGAGAGGGGGCTGTCCTGAGCTGCCGGAGCGTCCGGAGTCATCCTGGCCCTCACCGCCGTCGGCCGTGCCACAGAGATGTCCGGCGCGGCTGGTGAGTCCTACGGGGAGCCCGGGAGTTTCGTGATTCCGCTTCACGCCGAACGGTCCCCTCTCCCGCTTGCGGGGGAGGGTTAGGGAGGGGGGGACGGAGTCAGGGTTCGCGAGCAAGCTCGCTCCTACGAAGAGCCGTGCCGCTCTTGATTTTGGACTTCCAGAGAAATATCCGCGCGCACCGGAACGCCCCTTCAGAAGGCCGAGCGAAACCGGCGCTCAGGAGGTCATGCGACATGG
>NZ_QGSL01000088.1:715829-751830 GCF_003176655.1 Pseudomonas sp. RW407
GCGGGACCACCACGGCTAGGCGATGCCGCCAGGCGTGCGGGCGGAAGGTGTTTTCGACCTTGCCCCCGGAATGCAGCGCCCGGCGGAGCGACAAGCTTCGCCGGGGCTGGGGCGCGGCCTAGCCCTTGTCGCCGCCGTGGCTGCGCTGGCCGCCCTTGCGGCCGGCCTCGGCAGCCCGCTCACGATCGTTGGCGAAGTTGCCGCCGCTGCGCGAGCCGCCTTTCCTGCCGGCTTCCGCAGCCTTCTGGCGGTCGTTGGCGAAGTTACCGGGGTTGCTGTTGTTCGAAGCCATGCTGAAACCTCCGTGGGTGGATCCGCTTCGCGGGCCGCGTATCGGCCCGCTCCTCTACTCGGAAGGCCGCAGGGCGCAATGGTTCGAAGAAGTTGCGCCAGCGGCGCCGTTCAGCGTTCGGGGTAGGCCAGCGGCGCCTGCTCGAGGTCGCCGGCCTGGCGGATGGTGGCGGCCACCCGGGCCTTGAGCCACTGGCTGAAGGCACGCACCACCGGGCGCTCGGCCTTGAGCGCGTCGGTGACCAGGTAGTAGCCGCGGTTGGACTGGATGCTGATGTCGAACGGGCGCACCAGCAGGCCGCGGCGCAGGGCCTCGCCGCTGAGCAGGTTGTCGCCGATGGCCACGCCCTGGGCGGCGATGCAGGCGGCGAGGGTGCAGGTGGCGTCGGCGAACAGTACGCCAGAAGTGAAGTCGACATCGCGTGCGCCCACCGCGCCCAGCCAGAGCCGCCAGTCGGCGAAGTCGTTCATGTGCAGCAGGGTATGCCCGGCCAGTTCCGCGGGCTGCTTGAGGCCGCCGCTGGCGTTGAGCAGGCGCGGGCTACAGATCGGGAAGAAGTGCAGGGCGACTATCTGCTCGACCACCTGGCTGGGCCAGTCGCCGGTGCCGTAGGCGATGAACAGGTCCGCCTCGGCGGCGCTGGTGTCCTGGGGCGTGCGCGGCGAGACCACGTGCAGTTGCACCTGCGGGTAGCGCGCCAGGAAGTCGCCGATGTGCTGGCACAGCCAGTAGCTGGCGAAGCCGGGGTTGCAGCTCACGCACAGGCGCCCGCTGGCCTGCTCCGCGTCGAAGCGGCTGGCGGCGCGCTGCACGTCGGCGAGGATGCGCTGCACCTCGCGGGCGTAGTGCTCGCCGCGCTCGGTGAGGCGGATGCCGCGGCCGGTGCGCTCGGTGAGGGCGAAGCCCAGGCGCTCCTCCAGGGTGGCGATGCGGTGGCTGATGGCGCTGCGCGTCAGGTTCAGCTCGCCGGCGGCGGCGGACACGCTGCCCAGCCGGGCCACGGCGTCCAGGGCGCGCAGGGCGGTCATCGAGGGGAAGTGCATGGCGGCTCCAGGGCAGGGCGGTGGGCATGAATGGTGAAACTATTCGAACGGTTGAGTCTAATTTATTTCGATTGTTGTCTGGTCTGCTTCACCAATACTAGGGCGGCACCCAACAAGAACCCATCCCGATGAGGTAGCCGTCATGCCGCAGTACAAGGACTTCGCCCGTAGCTGGGTCGAGCGCAACCGCCAGCAGTTGTCCGACTGGCACCAGGTGATCTGGCACTACGCGGAGCCCGCTTTCCGCGAGTACAAGTCCTGCGCCTGGTACGTCCGGCGCCTGCGCGAGGAAGGCTTCAGCGTCGAGGAAGGCAGCGGCGGCATGCCCACCGCCTTCTGCGCCACCTTCAGCAACGGCGAGGGCCCGGTGCTGGCCACCTACGCCGAGTACGACGCCGTGCCGGGCAACTGCCAGGCGGCGGCCACCCGCAAGATGTCCCGCGAGGGCCTGTCGAAGTACGCGCCGGGCCATACCGACCCGCACTCGGCCCTGGGCATGAGCGCCCTGGGCGGGGTGCTGGCGGCCAAGGCGGCGATGCTGGAGTTCGGCCTGCAGGGCACCCTGAAGTTCTTCGGCGAGCCGGCGGAGAAGCTGCGCGCCTCCAAGCCGGTGCACGCCGCCAAGGGCTACTACGACGACCTGGACGCGGCCATCAGCTTCCACCCCACCTACATGCTGCCGCTGAACAACACCACCACCTGGGACACCCACTGCGGCATCGCCTATTCGTACATCTACACCTTCACCTGCGAGGAACCGCAGAACTGGATCGCCGCCGACAGGTACAGCCCCATCCCGCAGAACCACCTGGCGGCGCGGGCGCCGGGGGCCAACGACGCGCTGGTGCACTTCTACACCCTGAACGAGAGCCTGCGCCGCTCGACGCTGCCCTTCACCGGGCTGTGGAGCTTCAACGAGGCCATCCTCACCGCCGGCCAGGCCACCGCCGACAACCTGCCGCCGCACGTCTCGCAGATCCAGTACCTGCTGCGCTGCGATTCCATCGAGCAGGCCGAGACCATCGCCCAGGTGATGGACAACAACGCCGCGGCGGCGGCGCTGGCCACCGGCTGCCAGTGGAAGAAGACCTGGGTGTGCAAGTCCCGCGGCGGCCTGGCCAACCATGTGCTGGCCCAGGCCTGCTACGACAACCTGGCCGCCATAGGCGCGCCGCGCTGGGGCGAGGAAGCCATCGCCATCGCCCGCGAGGTCCAGGCCAACCTCGGCCTGGAGCCCATGGACCGGCCCTTCCTGCCGGCCACCGAGGCGCTCGTCGAGCCGCAGGAATGCGAGCGCCAGCTGCGCCTGCAGATGCCCGCCTGGCAGAAGTACCTGACCTCCGACGACTACCCCGAATACACCTGGCACTGCCCCACGGTGCGCCTGCTCGTGGCCCGGCCGATGCTCTCGGCGCCCGCCGGCTACAGCTACCCGGACTGGGTGGCCAACGCCCTGGGCGGCATCCGCCAGACCATCGACCCGATGATCGAGGTGGCCGCCAAGACCATCGCCTGCACCCTGCTCGACCTGTTCGCCCAACCGGAGCTGCTGGCCGCCGCCACCCGCGAGTTCGACGAGCGCACCGGCGGCGGCATCGGCGGCAGCCGGTGGCAGGCGCCGCTGCTGCCGCGCGACTTCCAGGCGCCGCACCGTTACCGCTGGCCGGAATACATCCGCACCGTGCGCGGCGAGGAGTGGTGGATCCCCGCGCGGGACGACGAGTAAGGCCGCCCGTCGCGCGACTGCAACCCGGGGGCGGCGGCGCCACTCAACCGCAGGAAGCCGCAGAGAGAGGGAGGAGCAGCCATGCCGAGCTGGATGATCAGTTACCACAAGGACGACAACACGAGCACGCTGTCGATGCCGTGCGAGCACGCACCGAGCCTGGAGGAGGCCGAGCGCTACCTGCTGGAATGGGCCCGGCACAACCTGGAGGCCGGCGACTACGGCGCGGCCCACGAGGCCACCGACGGCAAGCCGGGCGCGCTGCTGCTGCAGCTGTATGGCATCACCATCAGCGGTATCACCCGCGAGTGAGGGGCCGCGCTGCAAGGCCGGGTACCCGTGCGGGCCCCCGGCCATGCAGCAGTGCCTGCCGGGCGTTTCGAGGCAATGGTTCCCTTGGGCTGGCTGGAAATGGCTCTTTGTAGAAGGCCAATCGCCGCGCATCATGGTGGCCTTTCCCGTACCCGGAGAACGGCATGTACCTGCCCGAGCATTTCCGCGAGAGCCGCGTCGACGAGCTGCACCGCCTGATCCAGGCCCACCCGCTGGGCATGCTGGTGCACGCCAGCGGCGGCGCGCTGGACGCCGACCACATTCCCTTCGAACTGCTGCCCGGCGAGGGCGCCCACGGCCTGCTGCGGGCCCATGTCGCGCGGGCCAACCCGCTGTGGCGGCACGCCGACGGCAGCGAGGTGCTGCTGGTGTTCCGCGGCGCCGAGCACTACATCTCGCCCAACTGGTACCCCAGCAAGCACGTCGCCCACGAGCAGGTGCCCACCTGGAACTACCAGGTGGTGCACGTGCGCGGCACCCTGCGGGTGGTCGACGACGAGCGCTTCGTCCGCGGCCTGGTGGGCCGCCTCACGCGCACCCACGAAGCCGGCGAGGCGCGGCCCTGGCGCATGGCCGACTCCACCCCCGAATTCATCGCCGGGATGCTGGCCAGGGTGGTCGGCATCGAGGTGGAGATCCAGGCGCTGGTCGGCAAGTCCAAGCTCAGCCAGAACAAGGTGGCCGACGACGTGCGCGGCGCGGCCGCGCGCCTGGACGAGGAGGGCGCCGCCGAACTGGCCGGGGCCATGCGCGCGCACGTGCCGTCCTGATGCGGCGCTGGCCAGCCCGCCCGCGAGCGGCTATCGTTCCGGGCGGCCTTCAATACAGTTCCAAGGACACCTCGCCATGACCGTTGCCCTGCTCATCATCGACGTCCAGCACGTCCTCTGCGGCGGCGCCGAGACCTGCTTCGACCACCAGGGCGTGGTCGAGCGCATCAACGGCCTGAGCCGCCGCGCCCGCGACCTCGGCCTGCCCGTGGTCTTCGTCCAGCACGAAGAGGCCGAGGGCGACTTCCGCCATGGCGGCCCGGGCTGGCAACTGGCCCCGGCGCTGCAGGTGGGCGAGGACGAGCCGCGGGTGCGCAAGACCACCCCGGATGCGTTCAACGGCACCGAGCTGGATGCCATGCTGCGCCGCCTGGGCGTGACCGGCCTGGTGATCTGCGGCATGCAGACCGACTTCTGCGTGGACACCACGGTGCGCCGCGCCCTGGCCGAGGGCTACGACGTGGTGCTGGCCGGCGATGCCCACAGCACCACGGACAACGGCGTGCTGCGCGCCGAACAGATCATCGCCCACCACAACGAGGTGTTCAGCCGCATGAGCAGCTTCGCCCCGCGCCTGGAGGTGCTGCCCAGCGCCGCGGTGGCCTTCGACTGAGGCCCGGCGCGGACAGCCGCGATTGCTTACGGCGTGTTCCTTTTAACCGCGATCCGCGCCGACATGCCCCGCTATCGCGGAAAAGTTCCGCTCCTACGGTTCCAGGAAGCACGGATGTAGGCGCAACTGTCTTGCAGGCTGCGCCGCCTCTTTCCAACCCGTAGGGCGCATAACGCCTATGGCGTTATCCGCCGCGGCCGTCGGGCATCGGCGTTCCGGCCAACGGCGGATAACCGCGAACGGTTATTCGCCCTACGGTCGAGCACGGACGTAGGAGCAACTGTCTTGCAGGCCGTGCCGAGGTGCTCTTCGTAGGATGGGGTGAGCACTTGCGAAACCCATGCGGTCGTGGTGATGGGTATCGCTTCGCTCCACCCATCCTACGTCAGCGTTTGTCCTGCACTGTAGGACTCCGTCCGCGATGGCCGGGGGTATCGGCGCGGATCGCGGATGAAATCCGCTCCTGCGCGGCCCCACCCCCGCCATTCCCCTGTAGGAGCGCGCCCTGCGCGCGAATCGCGGGCAGGGCCCGCTCCTACAGGTTGACGCCGGATTTCCCGCCCGCGCCGGACAGCCGCCGCCGGGAGGCACGGTCGTAGGAGCGGACTCCGTCCGCGATAGCCTGAGCGCCTGCAGGCGCGACCGCCGCGCGTCCGGAGCGCCGGCCATGGGCTGCCGCCGGGGGTAAGGTGAGGGGACGCGGGGGTGGTCCGGTGTGCGGGCCGGCCCGGTGCGGAGGAAGAGCCGATGGCCAGCCGACCGACAGCCTGGCGACCGCTGCGCTGCCTGTTGCTGGCGGCGTTGTTGGCGCTTGCGGCCTGTGCCGGACGCCAGGCCGCCGAGCCGGCCGCGGCGCCGGTGACGGCGGCCACCTGGGCGCAGGTGGACCGCGACATCGCCGACGCCTCCATGGCCGCCGCCGACCAGGCCGAGGACTACGCCCGCAACGCCATGGAGGGCTGGATGGACCTGGTCTACCAGCGCACCGACAGCGACTTCATCCCCTGGTTCTCCGGCTACTGGACGCAGCAGTGGCTGGGCCTGCGGGTGGCCTGGTACAAACTCGGCGACAGCGAGAAGAGCCCGGCGGTCAGCCGCCTGTCCGTCTACCTGCAGGGCCAGTACCAGCGCCGCGTGCTCGACCCGGTGGCGAAGCAGGTCGACCCCGCGGCGGTGATGGAAGCCGCCACCCGCTTCTACGTGCAGGCCCTGGCCGGGCAGCTGGACGCCATCCCCGAGCGCCTGGGCGTGCCGCGCGCGCAGCTGGACCAGCGCCTGCAGGCCATCCCCGCCATCGCCCTGGGCCCGCCCGCCGCCCGCGACGCCTCGCTGTACCAGCTGCTGCGGGCGAAACGCCTGGACCAGTTGCCGGCCTACCAGGCGCTGATCGCCCGGGTGCACGACGCCTCGACGCGCACCGGGGTGGACGTGGATGAGCCGGACCAGGGCGTGTCCGCCGTGGCCCGGCGTACCAGCGAGAAGCTGCTGGGCGAGGTGACCGTCAGCGGCGCCGTCGGCGCCATCGCCGCGGCGGTGGGCAAGGCGGCGGGGACGGTGCTGTCCCTGGCCAGCACCGGCTTCACCGCGCTGTCCCGTGACCGCGAGCGTCCGCAACTGGAGGCGCAACTGCGCAAGGACCTCAACGATGCCTTCGACCAGCAGTGGCTGGCACTGATGGGCAACAGCCAGAGCGGCGTGCTGGCCGGCGTGCACTACCTGTCGCTGCAGGTGGAAGCGGGCGTCGCCGCGCCCTGGACGGCGCAGCCATAGAGGGCGCCGCGCGGAACGGGTAGATTAGGCGCACTTTCCGCCCCCCGTCCCGGAGCCGCCCATGCCCACCGCCGCGCCCGCCAGGTTCCTGCCCAGCCTGGATTCGATCATCGCCGCCCATGCCGAACTGCGCGCCGCGCGGCCGCTGGTGCAGTGCCTGACCAACGTGGTGTCGGCCAACTTCATGGCCAACGTGCTGCTGGCCGCCGGGGCCTCGCCGGCGATGGTCGACAATCCCGAGGAGGCCGCCGGCTTCGCCCGCGTGGCCGGCGCCGTGCTGGTCAACCTGGGCACCCCGACCGGCGCCCAGGTGGAGGGCATGCGCCAGGCGGTGCGTTCGGCGGTGGCCCATGGCACGCCCTGGGTGCTGGACCCCATTGGCGCCGGCGGCTTGCCCTGGCGCGGCAGGGTGGCCGCCGAGCTGCTGCAGCAGCGCCCGGTGGTGGTGCGCGGCAACGCCTCGGAGATCATCGGCCTGGCCGGGCTGGGGCAGGGCGCGCCGGGCTTCGACAGTTCCGACGATCCGGCCCGCGCGGTGCCGGCGGCGGTGGAGCTGCTGCGCAACTGCCAGGCGGTGTCGGCCTCGGGGGCGGTGGACCACCTGCTGGGCTGGGTCGGCGACAGCCGCGAGAGCGCCGTGCCGCGCCTGCTGCGCATCGGCGGCGGCAGCGCGCTGTTGCCGCGGGTGACGGCCTCTGGCTGTGCCCTGGGGGCGTTGGTGGCGGCCTATGCGGCGGTGGCAGTGGACGCCTTCACCGCCCTGGCGGCGGCCCACGTGCATTTCGCCGTGGCCGCTGAAATCGCCGAGGCGGCCAGCCGCGGCCCGGGTTCCTTCGCCGTGGCCTTCGTCGACGCCCTGGACGCGGTGGACGCCAACCTGCTGCGCCAGCGCGCCAGGCTCATGTCGGTGCAGTCCACGGCCTGAGGCGAGGCGCGCTCAGTCGTCGCGGGTCAGCACTTCCAGCAGTTCGATTTCGAAGATGAGGTTGGAGTTCGGCTTGATGTGCGTGCCGATCTGCCGCTCGCCATAGGCCAGGTGGGCCGGCACGAAGAGCTTGCGCTTGCCGCCGACCTGCATGCCCATCAGCCCTATGTCCCAGCCCTTGATGACGCGTCCCGTGCCGATCACGCACTGGAAGGGGCGGCCCTTGTCGTAGGAGGAGTCGAAGACGCTGCCGTCTTCCAGGGTGCCCTTGTAGTTCGTGGTGATCAGCGCGCCCTTGACCACCGCCTTGCCGTCGCCCGGGCGGATGTCCTCGATACGCAGTTCGTCGCTCATGTCTGTGCCTCTGTCGCAGGTGGCGGCCCGGCCGGGCCGTTTCGGGGCGCCGTTTTCGCAGGAAACGCCGCGCAAGGCAACAGGCGGGCTCAGGAATCCTTGTTGAGCAACGCGGCCAGCCCGGCCAGCGCCTTGTGCGTGACCTTCGGCCCGCTGGCGCCGGCGTCGTTGCCCTGGTAATGGGCGTCGACCTGGCGCTGGTGCTCGTTGTCGTGGCAGTAGAGGCACAGCAGCTCCCAGTTGGAGCCGTCCTCGGGGTTGTTGTCGTGGTTGTGGTCGCGGTGGTGCACGGTGAGTTCGCTCAGGCGCTTGCCGGAGAACTCGCGGCCGCAGCGCCCGCAGATCCAGGGGTACATCTTCAGGGCCTTTTCCCGGTAGCTGCTCTCGCGGCGCTGCTGCGCCTCGGCCAGGAGCTGGTCGACCTTGCTGGTGGGTTTGGCGGGGGTTGGCATGGTGGTGGCTCGGGTGGTTGGGGGCAGGTTTTCAGCATACCTCCGCGCAGGATGGATTGTCCGTATCACCGGAGGGGGCGGCGCAGCCTGCGGGTCCAATCGCGGACGGAGTCCGCTCCTACGCTCGTGCTTCCTGGAACCGTAGGAGCAACTGTCTTGTGGCCCGCGCCGAGATGCTCTTTGTAGGAGCGAGCTTGCTCGCGAACCGCATGGCACCGTGTTTGTTCGCGAGCAAGCTCGCTCCTACGAGAAGCCATGCTCGCCTGCAACGTAGGACTCTGTCCGCGATCATGGCGGATAACGCCGTAGGCGTTATGCGCCCTACGGGTCTGCGGCCGGTCGGTCGTCGGGGCGCGACCAGATCCACAGGTTGCCGATCGCCATCCCCAGCACCACCGCGTATAGCCAGTAGCCGTGGGGCAGGGTGACCAGCATGATCGCCAGCGCCGCGAGCATCGCCAGGCTGGCGGCGACCTTGGCCCGGCGGGCGATGGCGCGGCCGTTGCGCCAGTTGGCGAGGATGGGGCCGAACAGCCGGTGGTTCTCCAGCCAGGCGCTCAGCCGGGGCGAGCTCCTGGCCGCGGCCCAGGCCGCCAGCAGGACGAACTCGGTGGTCGGCAGGCCGGGCACCACCAGGCCGACCATGCCCACGCCCAGGCTGGTGTAGGCGAGCAGGGCATAGAGCAGGCGGGCGGTGCGCGAACGGGCGGGCTGGAACATCGGGACGGCAGCGACGGGGGTGACAGGCGCATCCTGGCGGCTGCCGGGATGCGCGTCAATCACCGCGTCAGGCGCGGGCGGCGGCATGCTCGTAGGCGTGCTGCAGCAGCACGCCGAAACGCTCGAAGGCGGCCAGGGCGCCGGCTTCGGCTTCGCGCTCTTCCGCGGCGCTCAGCGCCAGGCCGTCGAGGGTGCGGGTGAAGCGCTTCCAGCCCTCGGCGCGGCCGCCGGCCGGCTCGCCCAGGTGGCGGGCGCCGAAGTTCTCGTCCAGGCCCAGGGCGGCCACGCGTTTGATCAGGAAGGCGGCGCCGAGCTTGGAGCCCTCGGAGACGAACAGCCAGCCCAGCGCTTCGGCGCGGGACGGCCTGGTGATGGCGCCGGCCACCGGCGCCGGGACTTCCGCGCCCAGGTCGGCGAGGTCGGCCTTAGCCTGCAGGGCGCGGCAGCGCTCGGGCAGGTCGGGGAAGAGGGCGCCCAGCTCGGCGTCCTGGTACAGCGCCTGCAGTTCCGACTGGAACAGGTACTGGGCGACGACGAAGGGGGTGAAGTTCTCGCGGCTGGCGAAGGGCTCGTGGGCCTTCACCGCGTTGTCCAGGCGCTGGTGCGGGGCGTGGGTCGCCAGGTTCAGGCGCTGGGAGCGCAGGGCGGGGGCTTCCAGGGTGGTCATGCAACGGGTTCCTTGAAGTGGTGGATCACTGAAGACGAGACGAACGAGGGCGGGAAAAACGTAAAGAACGATGAGAGGTTTTCCTGTAGGAGCGGGCCCTGCCCGCGATTTCGCGCGCAGGGCGCGCTCCTATGTATGGACTCACCCCCACCGTCAACCCGCTTTTGAACAGAGGAACCCGATTGCATCTATGTATTAGGCCTGTTCGAGGAAGCCACGTCGGGCTTCTGGCCAACATTGGGTAAGCCCGCGGAATGCCGATTACAAAGAGGCCTCGAAGGCCAGTAGGAGCGTAGGCATCAATCCGCGACGGTCTGACCAGGGGTCAATGTTCTTCAGCAGGGGTTGGAGCGGCTTGGCGCCCCGGTGGCGGGAACTCGTTGGATCAGTGACTCATCTCAATCTCCTGGCAAGCGTTCGGCTTGCGCTGGTAGGTCTGCTCGCTGCGCAACAGTACCCAGGCGATCCGCAGGTTGCGGTTGGCCAGTCGCACGGCCGCCCCCTTGCGCCCCAGGCGCTGTAGCCAGCGTTGCAGGCGACGGTCGTCCGGGTGCTCGGAATCCGGCCGCAGTTGCTTCAATACCGCATGCGCGCCCACCACCATCAGGCTGCGCACATAGGCGTCGCCACGTTTAGTCATCTTGCCCAGTCGCACCTTCTGCCCGCTGCTGTGCTGGTCGGGCACGATACCGAAGTAGGCGGCGAACTGGCGCGCATTGGCGAAACGTTCCGGTTCGGTCTGCTTGGCCAGCAGCGCCGTGGCAGTGATCGGACCAATGCCACGCACCGTCATCAGCCGTTTCGCTGCCTGGTCCGCATTGGCACACGCTTCCAGACGCTCGGTCAGCGCTGTGATGCGCTCGCCCAGTCGCCTCCACTCGCTCAGCATCTCGTCGATCAGCTCACGCAGCAGATCCGGCAAGGGCTGGCTGGCGTCTTCCAGTACCCGGGGGACACCTTGGCTCAAGGCCGCCTCCCCCTGAGCCAGGGCGATGCCCTGCTCCAGCAGTAGCCCACGTATCTGATTACCCGTGGCCGTACGCCGCCGCACATAGCCACGCCGAATCCGGTGGCAGGCCTGCATCGCCAGCGCCGCGACACTCTTCACCGGCACCGACGCGATGCTGCAATCCCGTCCCGCTCGCAAAATGGCATGGGCATCATTGCGATCATTCTTTGCCCCGCTACGATGCTCGGCCACACGCTGGGCCGGCAGGATACGCACCGGGTTGCCCTGCATCTGCAGCAACCGGGCCCAGGCTTGCGCACCCGGACCGGTTTCCACCAGCACCGTCACGCCCCTCGGCAGCTTCTGCAGGAACACCTGAAACGCTTCACGCGACTTGATCCGCTGCTCGTACACCAACTGGCCCTGGGCATCTTCCCCGGCCACCTGGAATACCTGCTTCGCCAAATCCACGGCGACTGTCGTGCAAGCCGACACATCCACTGCAGACATGGGCTTCGTCGTCGTCGTATGCTTTTTCATGGCCTCACCCTCACTGTCGCTGGCTTCTTAGAATGCCACCGTGGCGCTTCGACGCCTCGGTGAGGGTGAGTCCATCCAATTACCGCCGCCCCACCCGCGCCATTCCCCTGTAGGAGCGCGCCCTGCGCGCGAATCGCGGGCAGGGCCCGCTCCTACACGGTTCGCAACGGCGGATAAGGTTTCAGGAATGTACCGGTGGTTGCCCGGCGAGGCCTCAGAAATCGCCCCACAGCTGCTGCGCCACGCTCAGCGCCACCACCGGCGCGGTCTCGGTGCGCAGCACCCGCGGGCCCAGGCGCGCGGCGTGGAAGCCGGCGGCCTTGGCCTGTTCCACCTCGGCGTCGCTGAGGCCGCCTTCCGGGCCGATGAGGAAGGCCAGGCTTCCCGGGCGGGCGTGGCTGGCCAGGGGCTCGGCCACCGGGTGCAGCACCAGCTTGAGGTCGGCCTCGGCGGCTTGCAGCCACTCGGCGAGGCCGACGGGCGCGTCTATCTGCGGCAGCACCGAGCGGCCGCACTGTTCGCAGGCGCTGATGGCGATCTGGCGCCAGTGGGCGGTGCGCTTGTCGGCGCGCTCGTCCTTCAGGCGTACCTCGCAGCGTTCGCTGACGATCGGGGTGATGCGCGCGGCGCCCAGCTCGGTGGCCTTCTGGATCGCCCAGTCCATGCGCTCGCCGCGCGACAGGCCCTGGCCCAGGTGCAGCCGCAGCGGCGACTCGGCCAGGCCGGCGAAGCTTTCGCGCAGCTCCACGCGCACGCTCTTCTTGCCCACCTCCACCAGCTCGCCGAGGAACTCCTGGCCGGAGCCATCGAACAGTTGCACGGCGTCGCCGGCGGCATGCCGCAGTACACGGCCGATGTAGTGGGCCTGGGCCTCGGGCAGCTCATGCTGGCCGAGGGAGAGGGGGGCGTCGATGAAGAAGCGGGAAAGGCGCATGTTATAGGGCTTCAGGCTATAGGCTGCAGGCTACAGGCCGGCAGTGTATCGCCTGCAGCCTGTGGCCTGAAGCCTGCCGCCGCTTTCAACCCGGATCGCGATGGTCCGGGAGCGCTGGCTGACCGCCACGCTGACGCTGAAGCGGGAAAGGCGCATGTTATGGGGCTGCAGGCTACAGGCCGGCAGTGTATCGCCTGCAGCCTGTGGCCTGAAGCCTGCCGCCGCTTTCAACCCGGATCGCGATGGTCCGGGAAACGCTGGCTGACCGCCACGCTCACCGAGCCCTTGCAGGCAATGTCGATGCCTTCGCTGGCCACTTCGGCGAGAAAGTCGATTTCCTCCGGGGTGATCACGTAGGGCGGCAGGAAGTACACCACGTTGCCCAGCGGGCGCAGCATGGCGCCGCGCTCCAGGGCGTGCTGGTAGACCTTCAGGCCGCGGCGTTCCTGCCAGGGGTAGGGCGCGCGGCTGGCCTTGTCCTGGACCATCTCGATGGCCAGGGCCATGCCGGTCTGGCGGACCTCGGCCACGTGGGGGTGGTCGGCCAGGTGCGCGGTGGCCGAGGCCATGCGCGCGGCCAGGGCCTTGTTGGCCTCGATGACGTTGTCCTGCTCGAAGATGTCCAGGGTCGCCAGGGCTGCGGTGCAGGCCAGCGGGTTGCCGGTGTAGGTGTGCGAGTGGAGGAAGGCGCGCAGGGTGGCGTAGTCGTCGTAGAAGGCCTGGTAGACCTTGTCGGTGGTGAGCACCGCGGCCATCGGCAGGTAGCCGCCGGTCAGGGCCTTGGACAGCACCAGGAAGTCCGGGGCGATGCCGGCCTGCTCGCAGGCGAACATCGTGCCGGTGCGGCCGAAGCCGACGGCGATCTCGTCGTGGATCAGGTGCACGCCGTAGCGGTCGCAAGCCTCGCGCAGCAGCTTCAGGTACACCGGGTGGTACATGCGCATGCCGCCGGCGCCCTGGATCAGCGGCTCGACGATGACCGCGGCGACTTCCGCATGGTGCTGTTCCAGGGTGCGTTCCATGTGTTCGAACATGGCCCGCGAATGAGCCTCCCAGCTTTCGCCCTCGGCGCGCAGGTAGCAGTCCGGGCTGGGCACCTTGAGGGTGTCCAGCAGCAGCGACTTGTAGGTCTCGGTGAACAGCGCCACGTCGCCCACCGACATCGCCGCCACGGTTTCCCCATGGTAGCTGTTGGTCAGGGTGACGAAGCGCTGCTTCGCCGGCTGGCCGCAGTTCTGCCAGTAGTGGTAGCTCATCTTCAGCGCCACCTCGATGCCCGAGGAGCCGTTGTCGGCGTAGAACACCCGCGACAGGCCTTCGGGGGTGAGGCGCACCAGGCGCTCGGACAGCTCGACCACCGGTTGGTGGGTGAAGCCGGCGAGGATCACGTGCTCCAGCTGGTCCACCTGGTCCTTGATGCGCTGGTTGATGCGTGGGTTGGCGTGGCCGAAGACATTCACCCACCAGGAGCTGACCGCATCCAGGTAGCGCTTGCCCTCGAAGTCTTCCAGCCACACGCCCTGGCCGCGGCGGATCGGGATGACCGGCAGGCGCTCGTGGTCTTTCATCTGGGTGCAGGGGTGCCAGAGCACCTCCAGGTCGCGCTGCATCCACTCGGCGTTCAGGCCCATGGCAGGTCTCCTCTTGAAGTCGTCGGGCAAGCCTATGCAATGGGACATGGACGGACAAGGCGCGCGCCGCGACACACGGCAGGGGATGGCATCTGGCCGGCCACTGGGCGCTGGCGTATGCTGCGCGCCTTCGCACCATGTTGGGGGATGCACGATGAAGATTCGATGGCTGCGCGCGGCTTCGCTGCTGGCGCTGGCGGCGTTCAGCGCGTTCGCGTTGGGCAAGGACAGGCAACCGACCGCGATCGTGGTCGGCGGCGGGCTGGCGGGCCTCAGCACCGCCTATGAACTGCAGCAGTCGGGCTGGCAGGTCACCCTGCTGGAGGCCAAGCCGCAGATCGGCGGGCGCTCGGGCCTGGCCACCAGCGAATGGCTGGGCAACGCCAAGGCCCAGCCGACCCTCAACGGCTACCTGGACACCCTCAAGCTCAAGGCGGTGCCGGCACCGGAGTTCGTGCGCACCCCCAGCTACCTGATCGACGGCGTCTACTACAGCTCCTCTGACCTGAAGCAGAAGATGCCCGCCGTGGCCGCCGACCTCGAGCGCTTCGAGAAGTCGCTGAACGACCTCTCGGCGTCCATCGACGACCCGCTGGACCCGCTGGCCAACAAGACCCTGTTCGCCCTCGACCAGCTCAACGTCGCCCGCTGGCTGGACAAGCTGAACCTGTCGCCGACCGCGCGCCTGCTGGTCAACCAGCGCATCCGCTCGCACTACGACGAGCCCTCGCGCCTGTCGCTGCTGTACCTCGCCCAGCAGGGCCGGGTGTACCGCAACGTCGACGACCGCGACCTGCGCGCCGCGCGCCTGCCCGGCGGCAGCCAGGTGCTGGCCGAGGCCTTCGTCAAGCAGTTGAAGACCATCAAGACCAACGCCCGCGTCAGCGCCATCGTGCAGGACAAGGACGGCGTCACCGTCAAGGCCGGCGCCACCGGCTACAAGGCCGACTACGCGGTGCTCGCCGTGCCGCTGCGCGCCCTCGGCCAGATCCAGCTGACCCCGGGCCTGAGCGCCAAGCAGCAGGAGGCGCTGAAGAACACCAACTACGGCTGGCGCGACCAGATCCTGCTGAAGTTCAAGCGCCCGGTGTGGGACGACAAGTCGCGCCTGTCCGGCGAGATCTACAGCGACCAGGGCCTGGGCATGATCTGGGTGGAGCCCGCGCTCAAGGGCGGCGCCAACGTGCTGATCAACCTCTCCGGCGACAATGCCCGCGTGCTGCAGGCCTTCGGCGACCGGCAGATGGTCGACCAGGTGCTGATCCGCATGAACAAGTACTACCCGAAGATGCGCGGCGCCTATTCCGGCTATGAAATGCGCCGCTACAGCACCGACGTCAGCACCGGCGGCTCCTACCTGGCCTACGGCCCGGGGCAGATCAGCCGCTTCTGGCGCGCCTGGGAGCAGCCGCTGCCGCGCGTCGCCTTCGCCGGCGAGCACACCGACGCGCTCTACCCGGGCACCATCGAGGGCGCCCTGCGCAGCGGCAAGCGCGCCGCCGCGCAGCTGCGCGACCTGGCCGACGGCAAGACCATCAGCATCCCCGCGCCGGCCAAGGCCAGCGAAGTGCCGGCGGCACCGGCCGCGGGCGAGGGCAAGAAGAAGGGCGCCTTCTCCTGGTTCACCGACATGTTCTGAGCCGCGGCTCCGGCCGTGGAAAGGGGCGCCCGCGGGCGCCCCTTTTCTTTTGCATCGAATAATTCCCGTACCCTGGGTGTTATCCCGTAAAACGCCCCTGGAGGCTCTGGAATGGTCATTAGCCAGCGAATCTATCTTGTGAATCGATGTTTCAAAGCAGTAATTTCCACTTTTATCCGATCGTTTTGCCGCTAGTCTTGACGCTCCGGCTTTATCAGGAAACCTCTCGATGCAATGGCGTAATTCGCCCTCCCGTTACGGTCTGGTCAGTCTCTTCCTGCACTGGGGCAGCGCCCTGGTGGTCTTCGGCCTGTTCGGCCTGGGCCTGTGGATGCGCGAACTGGACTACTACGACACCTGGTACCACCGCGCCCCGGAAATCCACAAGAGCATCGGCATCCTGCTGGCCATCGCCCTGATCGTGCGCATCGCCTGGCGCTTCCTCAGCCCGCCGCCGCCGGCCCCGGCCAACCATGGCGCGCTGACGCGCAAGGCCAGCAAGCTCGGCCACCTGGCCCTGTACGGGCTGCTGGTCGCGGTGATAGTCGCCGGCTACCTGATTTCCACCGCCGAGGGCAAACCCATCAGCGTGTTCGGCTGGTTCGACGTGCCGGCGACCCTCAGCGGGCTGCCCGAGCAGGCCGACACCGCCGGCGCCATCCACCTGTACCTGGCCTGGGCCCTGGTGGTCCTCGCCGTGCTGCACGCCCTGGCGGCGCTCAAGCACCATTTCCTCGACCGCGATGCGACCCTTACCCGCATGCTCGGCCGTTCCACGGATTGACCCCACCTCTCACCATACGGAGATCACCATGCTGAAGAAGACTTTCGCCGCCCTGGCCCTGGGTACCGCCCTGTTCAGCGCCGGCCAGGCCATGGCCGCCGACTACAAGATCGACAAGGAAGGCCAGCACGCCTTCATCGAGTTCCGCATCCAGCACCTGGGCTACAGCTGGCTGTACGGCCGCTTCGACGACTTCGACGGCGCCTTCACCTTCGACGAGAAGAACCCGGCCGCCGACAAGGTCAAGGTGACCATCAACACCAACAGCGTGAACACCAACCACGCCGAGCGTGACAAGCACCTGCGCAGCGGCGACTTCCTGAACGTCTCGAAGAACCCCACCGCGACCTTCGAGTCCACCGGTGTGAAGGCCGATGGCAAGAACGCCGAGATCAGCGGCAACCTGACCCTCAACGGCGTGACCAAGCCGGTCACCATCAAGGCCGAACTGATCGGCCAGGGTGATGATCCGTGGGGCGGCTACCGCGCCGGCTTCCTCGGCACCACCACCCTGAAGCTGAAGGACTTCAACATCCAGCGCGACCTCGGCCCGGCTTCCCAGGAAGTCGAGCTGACGCTGTCGGTGGAGGGTGTGCGTCAATAAGACGCAGTTGCAGCGAAACGCCGGCGCAAGCCGGCGTTTTCGTTAGCGGGGCAGCTCCTGCTGGGCGTCCAGGCAGCGTTGCAGCAGCTGCGCCATGCAGCGTTGCTCGTCGGCGTCCAGTGGTGCAAAGAGGCTGTCATGGGTGCGTGCCAGAATGGCCTGGGCCTGTGCGTGAACGACCTTGCCGGCCTCGGTGAGGAACAGCTGGAAGCTGCGCTGGTCCCCCGGGTTGCGCTCGCGCCGCACCAGGCCGCGGCTCTCCATCTCGCGGACCTTGCGGGTGATCAGCGCCTTGTCGCGGCACATCTGCCGGCCGACGTCCTGCAGGTTGAGGCCCTCGGCCTCGCCGATCAGCTCCAGCAGGCGGATGTCCGGCGGCGCCAGGTCGATGCCCTGGGCGTGCAGGCCCATCTGCAGCTGGGTGCGCAGATGCTCGAAGAGCGCCATCAGGTTCTGTGGCAGGTCGGGATTCACGGGGCGGGTCATGGCCTGGACGGGGTAAACGGAATGTAAAGCCGATTGATCGGCCGATTCATTTTCCTTATTTTAGTTGACGCTATCAACTTTATAACAAGCCGCTCACGCCTGACCGGAGACAGCAGGAAACTATCAGCCATCGGCTAAAACGTTTCAGTGCTTTTCTGACAGGGCTTTCGGACGTTTACAAACAAACCTGAATGTAAGTATTTTGCCAGCCTTTCCGGCCCGGCTGCCTGCCGTGGTGCCGGATGCTTTCGCTTACGAGGACAACGATATGCAACGAACGCCAGCCAAGCGCGCCCTGGTCTGCGCCCTGCTCGTCGCCATGGCGACCCTTGCCGCCTGCGGCAAGAACGAGGCCCCGCAGCAGGCGCAGATCCCGGAGGTCGGGGTGGTGACCCTGCAGGCCCAGACGGTGCCGCTGAGCACCGAGCTGCCCGGTCGCACCACGGCGTTCCGCGTGGCCGAGGTACGCCCGCAGGTCAACGGCATCATTCTCAAGCGCCTCTTCAAGGAAGGCAGCGACGTCAAGGAAGGCCAGCAGCTGTACCAGATCGACCCGGCCACCTACGAAGCCACCTACCAGAGCGCCAAGGCCAACCTGATGTCCACCCAGCAGCAGGCCGAGCGCTACAAGCTGCTGGTGGCCGACGAGGCGGTGAGCAAGCAGCAGTACGCCGATGCCCAGGCCGCCGCGCTGCAGGCCAAGGCCGCGGTGGACCAGGCGCAGATCAACCTGCGCTACACCAAGGTGCTGTCGCCCATCTCCGGGCGCATCGGCCGCTCGGCGGTGACCGAGGGCGCGCTGGTGACCAACGGCCAGGCCACCGCCATGGCCACCGTGCAGCAGCTCGATCCCATCTACGTCGACGTCACCCAGCCGTCCACCTCGCTGCTGCGCCTGCGCCGCGAGCTGGCCGCCGGCAACCTGCAGAAGGCCGGCGACAATGCCGCCAAGGTCAAGCTGTTCCTCGAGGACGGTTCGGCCTACCCGCAGGAAGGCAAGCTGGAGTTCTCCGAGGTCTCGGTGGACCAGGGCACCGGTTCGGTGACCGTCCGCGCCGTGTTCCCCAACCCCGGGCATGAGCTGCTGCCGGGCATGTTCGTGCATGCCGTGCTGCAGGAAGGGGTGAAGGACAAGGCCATCCTCGCGCCCCAGCAGGGCGTCACCCGCGACCTGCGCGGCCAGCCCACCGCCCTGGTGCTGGGCGCCGACGACAAGGTCGAGCTGCGCAACATCAAGACCGACCGCACCGTGGGCGCCTACTGGCTGGTCACCGAGGGCCTCAAGCCCGGCGACCGCCTGATCACCGAGGGCCTGCAGTACGTCCAGCCCGGCGCCCAGGCCAAGGCCGTGCCGGCGAAGAACGTCGCCCCCGCGCCTGAGGCCGGCACGCCCGCCGCCTCGGACAGCCAGGGTTAACCAAGGGGTTTCGCAATGTCGAAGTTTTTCATTGACCGGCCTATCTTCGCCTGGGTTATAGCCCTGGTGATCATGCTGGCGGGCGGGTTGTCGATCCTCTCGCTGCCGGTGAACCAGTACCCGGCCATCGCCCCGCCGGCGATCGCCATCCAGGTGAGCTACCCGGGTGCCTCCGCGGAAACCGTGCAGGACACGGTGGTCCAGGTGATCGAGCAGCAGATGAACGGTCTCGACCATCTGCGCTACATCTCCTCGGAGAGCAACTCCGACGGCAGCATGACCATCACCGTGACCTTCGATCAGGGCACCAGCCCGGACATCGCCCAGGTCCAGGTGCAGAACAAGCTGCAGCTGGCCACGCCGCTGCTGCCGCAGGAAGTGCAGCAGCAGGGCATCCGCGTGACCAAGGCGGTGAAGAACTTCCTGATGGTCGTCGGCATCGTCTCCGAAGACGGCAGCATGACCAAGGAAGACCTGTCGAACTACATCGTCTCCAACATCCAGGACCCGCTGTCGCGGACCGCGGGCGTGGGCGACTTCCAGGTGTTCGGTTCGCAGTACGCCATGCGCATCTGGCTGGACCCGGCCAAGCTCAACAGCTACCAGCTGACGCCCAACGACATCGTCACCGCGGTGCAGGCGCAGAACGTGCAGATCTCCTCCGGCCAGTTGGGCGGCCTGCCCGCCTTGCCGGGACAGCAGCTCAACGCGACCATCATCGGCAAGACCCGCCTGCAGACCGCCGAGCAGTTCGGCGACATCCTGCTCAAGGTCAACACCGACGGTTCCCAGGTGCGCCTGAAGGACGTCGCCCGGGTGGCTCTCGGCGGCCAGGACTACAGCATCAACGCGCAGTTCAACGGCAAGCCGGCCTCGGGCATCGCCATCAAGCTGGCCACCGGCGCCAACGCGCTGGACACCGCCAAGGCGATCCGCGCCACCATCGGCCGTTTGCAGGACTTCATGCCCGAGGGCATGAAGGTGGTCTACCCGTACGACACCACCCCGGTGGTCTCCGCTTCCATCCATGAAGTGGTCAAGACCCTGGGCGAGGCGATCCTCCTCGTGTTCCTGGTGATGTACCTGTTCCTGCAGAACTTCCGCGCCACCCTGATCCCGACCATCGCCGTACCGGTGGTGCTGCTGGGCACCTTCGGCGTGCTGGCGGCGTTCGGCTTCTCGATCAACACCCTGACCATGTTCGGCATGGTATTGGCCATCGGCCTGCTGGTGGACGACGCCATCGTGGTGGTGGAGAACGTCGAACGGGTGATGGCCGATGAAGGCCTGCCGCCCAAGGAAGCGGCGCGCAAGTCCATGGGGCAGATCCAGGGCGCGCTGGTGGGCATCGCCATGGTGCTCTCCGCGGTGTTCCTGCCGATGGCCTTCTTCGGCGGCTCCACCGGGGTGATCTACCGGCAGTTCTCCATCACCATCGTCTCGGCCATGGCCCTGTCGGTGCTGGTGGCGCTGATCCTCACCCCGGCGCTGTGCGCCACCATGCTCAAGCCCATCCAGAAGGGCGACCATGGCGAGCACAAGCGCGGCTTCTTCGGCTGGTTCAACCGCAAGTTCATCGACACCACCCACGGCTACGAGCGCGGCGTCACCTCGATCCTCAAGCACCGCTCGCCGTACCTGCTGCTGTACGTGGTGATCGTCATCGGCATGGCCTGGCTGTTCACCCGCATCCCCACCGCCTTCCTCCCCGACGAGGACCAGGGCGTGCTCTTCGCCCAGGTGCAGACGCCGCCGGGCTCCTCCGCCGAGCGTACGCAGAAGGTGGTCGACCACATGCGCGAGTACCTGCTGGACAAGGAAGGCCAGGCGGTCAACTCGGTGTTCACCGTCACCGGCTTCAACTTCGCCGGCCGCGGCCAGAGCTCGGGCATGGCCTTCATCATGATGAAGCCCTGGGAAGAGCGCCCGGGCTCGGAGAACAGCGTGTTCGCCGTGGCCGATCGCGCCCAGCACTACTTCTTCAGCATCAAGGACGCGATGGTCTTCGCCTTCGCCCCGCCGGCGGTGCTGGAGCTGGGCAACGCCGTGGGCTTCGACATCTACCTGCAGGACCAGGCCGGCGTCGGCCACGAGGCGCTGATGCAGGCGCGCAACAAGTTCCTCCAGCTCGCCTCGCAGAACCCCGTGCTGCAGCGCGTGCGCCCCAACGGCCTGAACGACGAGCCGCAGTACCAGCTGCTGATCGACGACGAGAAGGCCAGCGCGCTGGGCGTTTCGCTGGCGGACATCAACAGCACCATTTCCATCGCCTGGGGTTCGAAGTACATCAACGACTTCATCGACCGTGGCCGGGTGAAGAAGGTGTATGCCCAGGGTGAGCCCGGTGCGCGCATGAGCCCGGAAGACCTGGCCAAGTGGTACGTACGCAACGCCAGTGGCGAGATGGTGCCCTTCACCGCCTTCGCCACCGGCAAGTGGACCTACGGCTCGCCGAAGCTGGCGCGCTACAACGGCGTGCCGGCCATGGAAATCCTCGGTGAGCCGGCCCCCGGCCGCAGTACCGGCGAGGCCATGGCGG
Source organism: Pseudomonas sp. RW407 (assembly GCF_003176655.1). Lineage (NCBI taxonomy): Bacteria > Pseudomonadati > Pseudomonadota > Gammaproteobacteria > Pseudomonadales > Pseudomonadaceae > Pseudomonas > Pseudomonas sp. RW407. The sequence continues at coordinate 737,018 of NZ_QGSL01000088.1, forward strand.
CGGTGGAAGAGATCGTCCAGCAACTGCCCAAGGGCATCGGCTACTCCTGGACCGGCCTGTCCTACGAGGAACGCCTGGCCGGCTCGCAGACCACCTCGCTGTTCGTGCTCTCGGCCATCGTGGTGTTCCTCTGCCTGGCGGCGCTGTACGAGAGCTGGTCGATCCCGTTCTCGGTGATGCTGGTGGTGCCCCTGGGGATCATCGGCGCGCTGCTGGCCACCTCGATGCGCGGGCTGTCCAACGACGTGTTCTTCAAGGTCGGCCTGCTCACCACCATCGGCCTGTCGGCGAAGAACGCCATCCTCATCGTGGAGTTCGCCAAGGAACTGCACGAGCGCGAGGGCAAGCACATCGTCGACGCGGCCATCGAGGCCTGCCGCATGCGTCTGCGCCCGATCGTCATGACCTCGCTGGCGTTCATCCTCGGCGTGGTGCCGCTGGCGATCTCCAGCGGCGCCGGCTCCGGCAGCCAGCACGCCATCGGTACCGGGGTGATCGGCGGCATGGTCACCGCGACCGTGCTGGCGATCTTCTGGGTGCCGTTGTTCTACGTGGTGGTCAGTACCCTGTTCAAGGACAAGGCGTCCAAGCAGCAGGCGACCACCGAGAAGGGGCATTGATATGAGAAAGTCCTTACTCACCCTGGCCCTGGCGGCAGCCGCGCTGTCCGGCTGCTCGCTGATCCCGGACTACCAGCGCCCCGAGGCGCCGGTAGCCCAGGCCTACCCCCAGGGCCCGGCCTATGCCGGCGCCCAGGGCGGCGGCGCGAGCGCCGCCGCCGACCTCGACTGGCAGAGCTTCTTCAGCGACCCGCAGCTGCGTCGCCTGGTCGAAGTGGCCCTGGACAACAACCGCGACCTGCGCGTCGCCGCGCTGAACGTCGAGGCCTACCAGGCGCAGTACCGCATCCAGCGCGCCGAGCTGTTCCCGGCGGTGAGCGCTGACGTGAGCGGCTCGCGCCAGCGCCTGCCGGAGCGGGTGTCGACCACCGGCAACGACATGATCAGCAGCCAGTACGGTGCCACCCTGGGCGTCACCGCCTGGGAAGTCGACCTCTTCGGCCGCCTGCGCAGCCTGCGCGACCAGGCCCTGGAGCAGTACCTGGCCACCGAGGAAGCGCGCCGCAGCACCCAGACCGCGCTGGTGGCCAACGTCGCCAACGCCTACCTGACGCTGCGCGCCGACCAGGCCCAGCTGCAGCTGACCCGCGACACCCTGGCCACCTACCAGAAGACCTACGACCTGACCAAGCGCAGCAACGAGGTCGGCGTGGCTTCGGCCCTGGACCTGCGCCAGGCGCAGACCTCGGTGGAAAGCGCGCGGGCGACCCTGGCGCAGTACACCCGCCTGGTGGCCCAGGACCAGAACGCCCTGACCCTGCTGCTGGGCAGCGGCGTGCCGGCCGACCTGCCGCGGGGCATGGACCTGGAGCAGCAGGTGCTGGCCCAGGTGCCGGCCGGGCTGCCCTCGGACCTGCTGCAGCGGCGCCCGGACGTGCTCGAGGCCGAGCACCAGCTCAAGGCGGCCAACGCCAACATAGGCGCGGCGCGCGCCGCGTTCTTCCCGAGCATCAGCCTGACCGCCAACGCCGGCAGCCTGAGCCCGGATCTGTCCGGCCTGTTCGACGCGGGTTCCGGCACCTGGCTGTTCAAGCCGTCCATCAGCCTGCCGATCTTCAACGCCGGCAGCCTGAAGGCCAGCCTGGACCTGGCCAAGGTGCAGAAGAACATCTACGTCGCGCAGTACGAGAAGGCCATCCAGACCGCCTTCTCGGAAGTCGCCGACGGCCTGGCTGCACGGGGCACCTACGGCGACCAGCTGACCGCCCAGCGGGCCCTGGTCAAGGCCAGCGAGGACTACTACCGCCTGGCCGAGAAGCGCTACCGCACCGGTGTGGACAACTACCTGACCCTGCTCGACGCCCAGCGTTCGCTGTTCAGCGCCCAGCAGCAGCTGATCACCGACCGCCTGAACCAGCTCACCAGCGAGGTGAACCTGTACAAGGCGCTCGGCGGCGGCTGGCAGGAAAGCACCGCGCAGCAGCAGTCGAAGCCGCAGCCCAAGGGCTGAGGCCACGGCCAAACGAAAACGCCGCCCCTCGGGGCGGCGTTTTCGTTTGTGGAGCCCAGCGAACTGTCTCGCAGGTTGTACCGGGGTGCTCTTCGTAGGAGCGAGCTTGCTCGCGAACGCACTTCGCTGCGGGGCTTATTCGCGAGCACGCTCGCTCCTACGAGAAGCCGTGCCTGCCCGTACGGAAGGATCTCATCCGCATCGCGGACAAAGTCCGCTCCTACGACCGTGCCTTCCTGGAATTGTAGGAGCGGGCCCTGCCCGCGATTCGCGCGCAGGGCGAGCTCCTACAGGGGGACGGCGCGGGTGGGGTTACGTCAACATCGTAGGATGGGTTGAGCGGAGCGATACCCATCGCTATGGCCAGATGGGTATCGCAAGCTCAACCCATCCTACGACGAGCGTCTCGTCACAGTTGGCGTACAACCGCGAACGGTTGTACGCCCTACAACGCGGCGCTTTGCCCGGCAGGGCGGATGTCGTGGTCGGCGAGCCAGTCCAGGGCGCATTCGCGCAGGCGCTCGGCCTGGTAGTCGTACCAGGCCTGGAGCAGGTCCGGGTAGCCCATGAGCACGTGGCGGAAGGCCTTGAACGGCTTGCGCCCTTCCAGGGCCGAGGCCATGGCGGCGTAGGCGTGGGGTTCGCCGACCTCGCGGAGGAAGTCGCGCATCAGTTCCAGGGATTCGCGGCTGCTCAGCGGCTCGATCGGCAGCAGGCGCTCCGGGTCCTGCTCCAGCAGGAGCAGCAGGTCCGGGTCGGGAGCGTCGGTCAGCAGCGGCACCACCTGGCCGCTGCCCAGGTCCAGGTAGTGCTCGATGTCGCTGGTGTCGAGGGCGACGGCGAGTTCGTCGAGGTCGATGGTCAGCGGGCGCATGGTCACTCTCCGGTTGGGCGAGAGCCCCCAGCCTATCCCATGCGCCGCCTGCTTGTCCGCTGCAATCCTGTTACAGGCGGAAGCGCCCGACCTGGCCCTGCAGGTCGCCGCCCAGGCGCGCCAGCTCGTTGCTGGAGGTGGCGGTCTGCTGGCTGGCGGCGGCCGACTGCTCGGCGATGTCGCGGACCTGGCCGACGCTGCGGCTGATCTCGGCGGCGACGCTGCTCTGCTGTTCGGCGGCGGAGGCGATCTGCAGGTTCATGTCCTGGATCTGCGCCACGCTGCGGGCGATGGCCGACAGCGCGTCGCCGGCGCGGCGCGTCAGCTCGACGGAGTCGCCGGTGAGCTGGCGGCTGTCGTCCATGCACTGCGCGGCGTCCTCGGCGCCGCGCTGCAGGGCGGCGATCAGCGCCTCGATCTCGGCGGTGGACTGCTGGGTGCGCTGGGCCAGGGCGCGCACCTCGTCGGCGACCACGGCGAAGCCACGCCCGGCCTCGCCGGCGCGGGCCGCCTCGATGGCGGCGTTGAGGGCCAGCAGGTTGGTCTGCTCGGCCACCGACTTGATCACGTCGAGCACGCTGCCGATCTTCCCGCTGTCGCCGCGCAGGCGCGCCATGGCCTGGGTGGAGCGCTCCACCTCGGCGGCCAGTTGGTCGATGCGGGCGATGGCCTGGCCGACCACCTGCTCGCCGTCGCGGGCCTGGGCATCGGCCTGGCGGGCGGCGCCGGAGGCCTGCTCGGCGTTGCGCGCGACCTCCTGCACGGTGGCGGCCATTTCCTCGATGGCGCTGGCCACCTGCTCGGTTTCCAGGCGCTGGCTGTCGACGCCGGCGCGGGTCTGTTCGGTGACTGCCGACAGCTGGTCGGCGGCGCTGGCCAGTTGGCCGACGCTGCCGCCGATGTGGCCGATCAGCTCGCCCAGGCTGTCGCGCATGCGCAGCATGGTGCGCTGCAACTGGCCCAGCTCGTCGCGGCGCTGCAGGTGCAGGTCGCCGACCAGGTCGCGGGACAGGTCGCCCTGGGCGATGTGCTCGGCCAGTTCGAGGGATTCGTGCAGCGGGCGGACGATCTGGCGGTTGATCGCCCACACCGAGAGGGCGCCGAAGAACAGCGCGAACAGGGCGGTCAGCGCCTGGCGCCATTGCGCCTGGCCGGCCGCGGCGTCGCGCTGGCGCAGGCCCTCGTCGAACAGGGCGCCGCTGGCGCGGAACAGGGCTTCGGCACGGCTGTCGAGGGCGGGGTTGGCCTGCCCGCGCTGCTGAGGCTCGGCGCGCAGCAGGTCGTCGGCGGCCTGGGCATAGGCGGCGAGGGCCTGGCGCAGGTCGTCGAGGCGGGGCCCGGCGAGGCCGTCGCGGGCCAGGCGCTCGCTGCCGGCCTGCAGTTCGCCCAGCACCGTGCGCAGGCGCTGGGCCTGTTCCGCGCTGCCGTCCAACTGGTAGCGCAGGCGCGCCAGTTCCGCCTGGCGGGCGCCGCCGTCGAGCTGGCCGATGTGGGTCAGGCGTTCGCTGTGGGCGCCCTGTTCGTTCAGGCCCTCGATGCCACCGAGCAGCACCAGCAGGGTCAGCAGCAGGCAGATGCCGAAGCCCACGGTGAGCTTGAGGCTGACGTTCATGCGGCCGAGCTGAAGGACCAGCCAATCGTACATGTCGAATACTCCAGGCAGACGAGGCCGCGGGACGGGCCCGAAGCCGGAAATGCAGGCTGTTTTGCCGTTCTTCTTGTCGTGCAGGCGAGGGACTTTTTCGGGACGCATCTGTGTGCGTCAGAACTTATCGGCGACGTTGCCTGAAACTTCAGTGCCTGATGTGTAATTTTTCGTACGCGGGCAAGGGCCCGCCAGGACGGCGGGCCGGAGGGGGAGGGGACTCAGAGGCGGAAGCGCCCGACCAGGCCCTGCAGCTCGTTGCCCAGGCGCGCCAGCTCGACGCTGGAGGCGGCGGTTTCCTCGCTGGCGGCGGCGGTCTGCTCGGAGATGTCGCGCACGCTGAGCACGCTGCGGTTGATCTCCTCGGCCACCGCGCTCTGTTGCTCGGCGGCGGCGGCGATCTGCTGGTTCATCGACTGGATGCCGGAGACGGTGCGGGTGATGGCCTCCAGCCGCTCGCCGGCGCGGCGCGCCAGGTCCAGGGTGTTGTCGGTGAGCGCGCGGCTGCTTTCCATGCGCTGCACGGCCTGCTGGGTGCCGCTGTGCAGGCCGGCGATCAGTTCCTCGATCTCCTCGGTGGACTGCTGGGTACGCCGGGCCAGGGCGCGCACCTCGTCGGCCACCACGGCGAAGCCGCGCCCGGCGTCGCCGGCACGGGCCGCCTCGATGGCGGCGTTGAGCGCCAGCAGGTTGGTCTGCTCGGCCACCGCCTTGATCACGTCGAGCACGCTGCCGATCTTCTCGCTCTCGCGCTTGAGCTGCTGCACCGCCTCGTTGGAACGGCCGACCTCGCCGGCCAGGCGGTCCATCTGCCCGACCGCCTCGCTGACCGCCTGGGCGCCGGCGCCGGCCTCGCGGTCCGCGGCGCTGGCGGCCTCCGAGGCTTCCTCGGCATTGCGCGCCACTTCCAGCACGGTGGTGGCCATCTCGGTCATCGCCGTGGCCACCTGGTCGGTCTCGCTCTTCTGGTTGTTCACCCCGGCGCTGGTCTGCTCGGTGACCGCCGAGAGCTGTTCGGCGGCGCTGGCGATCTGGGTGACGCCGTCGTGGATGCGGCCGATCAGCTCGCGCAGCGACTGGCTCATGCGCTGCATGCTGGCCTGCAGCTGGCCCAGCTCGTCGCGGCGCTCGACGCGCAGTTCCTGGCTGAGGTCGCCGTCGGCGATGCGCGCGGCAGCGGCCAGCGACTGGCGCAGCGGCAGGACGATCTGTCGGGTGATCAGCCAGGCCGCCAGTACGCCCAGCACCAGGACTATGAGCGAGGCCAGGGCCAGCAGTTGCTTGGCGTGGCTGGCGTCCTCATCGCGCTTGGCGGTCTGGTCGTCGCTCAGCTCGACGCTGAGTTTCTCGATCAGCAGGCCGCTGTCGCGCATCTGGTTGCGCGCCTGCTGGCTGCCGTTGACTTCGTTGCGGTAGCGGTCCAGCGCCTTGCGGTAGTCGTGCAGGGCGTTCACCACGGCCTGGTAGTTGGCCTGCTGCTCGGGCACGGCGGCCTGGGCGCGCTGTTCCACGGTGGCGGTGACCTGCTCCAGGGCGCTGATCGCGCCCTGTTCGAGGCTGGGGTCCTCGTTGGCGGTGTAGCTCAGCACCTGGAAGCGGGCGTCCATCACCTGGCGACCCAGCTCGGAGACGTCGGCGAGGGCCTTGAGGGACTCGACGCTGCCGGTCTCCACCAGGTGCTGCTCCACCAGCTCCAGCCCCTGGGTGACCACCGAGGCCTTGCGGATCAGCGTCTTGCGCGCGCTGTCGCGGCTGTCGAAGGACTTCTGCAGGCTCTTGAACAGGGTGCGGTACTGCTTGGTGAGCTGGCGTTGCTGTTCGACCTTCTCCAGGTCGACGGCGTCGTCGAGCAACTGGCCGACGCGCTGCTGCTGGCGGTCCAGCTGGTCGATGCTCTGCTCCACCAGCTTGGCATCATCCGCCGCGCGGCTGGCCTGGTACTTCAGGCGCGCGGTGCGCAGGTCCTTGGTCAGGCCCAGCAGGTTGGAGATCTCGCCCAGCTTGTCGCCGCGGGAGATCAGGCTGTTCAGGTTGAGCGCCCCGGTCAGGGCGATGAGCAGGGTGAGCAGCAGCACCAGGCCGAAGCCGATGGCGAGTTTCCAGTTGACCGTGAGATTGCTGAACCAGCGGGACATGAACGCGGCGCTCCAGGGGACTGTGGGGCAGCGGCCGCCGCGTGGTGCGGCTGCCGATCGACCAATGCCTGACATATCGGCGGGGCGACACGAATCTGAAATTTCTTTAGTAAATTTCTGACAGACGATCCCCGTTGGGGCTGTCGCGGGCCTTCAGGTCAGAACAGCCGGGCCAGCAGGGCGGTGACCGCGGTTTCCACGCGCAGGATGCGCTCGCCAAGCTGCACCGGGGCCAGGCCGGACTCGCGCAGTTTCTCGACCTCGTAGGGAATCCAGCCGCCCTCGGGGCCGATGGCCAGGGTCACGGCCTGCTCGACCGCCCGCGGGCAGGCCGGCCAGGGCCCGGGATGGCCGACCAGGCCCAGGCTGCCGGCGGCCAGGGCCGGCAGGCGGTCCTCGACGAAGGGTTTGAAGCGCTTCTCGATGATCACCTCGGGCAGCACGGTGTCGCGGGCCTGCTCCAGGCCGAGGACGAGCTGCTCGCGGATGGCCGCCGGCTCCAGGAAGGGCGTCTGCCAGAAGCTCTTCTCCACCCGGTAGCTGTTCAGCAGCACCAGGCGCGGCACGCCCATGGCGGCCACGGTCTGCAGCACGCGGCGCAGCATCTTCGGCCGCGGCAGGGCCAGCAGCAAGGTCAGCGGCAGCTTGGCCGGCGGCGCCTGGGTGAAGCTCACCTGCAGCTCGGCCTCGTCGCGCGAAAGGTTCAGCAGGCGGCCTTCGCCCATCAGCCCGCCCAGGCGGCCGACGCGCAGGCTGTCGCCGCTCTCGGCGCGGTGCACTTCATGCAGGTGGGTGAGGCGGCGGTCGCGCAGCAACACGCGGTCCGCCGCGACGAAGTCGGCGTCGTCCAGCAGCAGCAGGTTCACGGGCGCGTTGCCGGCGGCTGGTCGCCTTTCTCTTCGGGCTGCGCATCCTCGTCGCGGTTGCGCTTGCGGATCAGCCGGCTGAACAGCACCCCGGCCTCGAACAGCATCCACATGGGCACGGCGAGCAGGGTCTGCGACATCGGGTCCGGCGGGGTGAGGATCATGCCGACCACGAAGCAGCCGATGATGACGTAGGGGCGGATCTTCTTCAGGTAGGCCACGTCGACCACCCCGATCCACACCAGCAGCACCGTGGCCACGGGGATCTCGAAGGCCACGCCGAAGGCGAACAGCAGGGTGAGGAAGTCCAGGTAGCTGTTGATGTCGGTCATCGGCGTCACCCCTTCCGGGGCCTGGCCGAGGAAGAAGTGGAACATCAACGGGAACACCAGGAAGTAGGCGAAGGCCATGCCGGTGTAGAACAGCACCACGCTGGAGGCCAGCAGCGGCAGGGCCACGCGCTTCTCGTGCTTGTACAGGCCGGGGGCGATGAAGCCCCAGATCTGCGCCAGGATCACCGGCATGGCCAGCAGCACGGCGACGATCATGGTCAGCTTCAGCGGCGCGAGGAACGCCGAGGCCGGGTCGATGGCGATCATGGTCGCGCCTTCCGGGAGGAAGCGGCGCAGCGGCGCGGAGGCCAGGGCGTAGATCTTCTGCGAGAAGTACAGCAGGCCGATGAAGATCACGAAGATCGCCACCACGCAGCGCAGCAGGCGCGTGCGCAGCTCGGTCAGGTGCGAGACCAGGGGCATTTCCTGGTCGTTTTCGGGCTGTTCGGGTTTTTCGTCGCTCATGGGGTACGCGGCGTCTCGGACGGAGGAGGCGTCTGGGCGGCGGCAGGCGCGGCCGGGGCCTCGGGAGCGGCTGGCGCGGCGTCGGCGGCGGGCGCCTCGGGCGCGGCCGGGATGCCGACGCCGGGCATGTTGGCCAGGCGGCTGTTCGGCGCGATGGTGGGCGGCGCCGGCGGCTCGGCCTGCGTAGCGGTTTCGGCCGGCGGCTGCTGGCCGGTGAGCGGCGCCATCAGCTTCTGCGCTTCACGCTCCATCTGCAGGATGTGCTCGTTGTGCAACTGCCGGCGGATCTCGTCGGCGCCCAGTTCACGCTCCACTTCCTGCTTGATCGCGTTGAAGCTGCGTTTCAGCCGGCCTATCCACAGGCCCGCGGTGCGCGCGGCACCGGGCAGGCGCTCGGGGCCGAGCACCAGAAGGGCGACCAGGCCCACCAGCAGCAGTTCGCTGAAGCTGATTCCGAACATGGCGTTCTATCCCATCAGTCCTTGCGCTGCGGCTCTTCGACCTTCTGCGCCTGGGCGTCGATGGTGTGGGGCTGGTTCAGCGGCGGGTTGGCCGGCGGCTGCTGGGGCTTGTCTTCCTCTTCGGTGTTCATCGCCTTGCGGAAGCCCTTGACCGCCTCGCCGACGTCCGAGCCCAGGGTCTTCAGGCGCTTGGTGCCGAATACCAGCACCACCACGATCAGGATGACGACCCAGTGTTTCCAGTCAAAGATGCCCATCTTGTTCTCCTCGAAGTAATCGGGTTCAGGCCGACGGCTGGCGCGCAGCTTTCTCGTCGTGGCCGGAGAGGCCGAAACGGCGCTCCAGCTCGTCCAGCACCGCCTGGGGATGCTGGCCGAGGGCGGCGAGCATGACCAGGGAATGGAACCAGAGGTCGGCGGTTTCGTAGATCAGGTCCGTGCAGTCGCCGCTCTGCGCGGCGTCCTTGGCGGCGAGGATGGTTTCCACCGATTCTTCGCCGACCTTTTCCAGGATCTTGTTCAGTCCCTTGTGGTACAGGCTGGCCACGTAGGAGCTTTCGGGGGCTGCATTCTTGCGCCCCTCCAGCACCTCGGCCAGGCGCGCGAGGGTGTTGTCACTCATGGCTGTGCCCCGGCTTGTCGTAGATGGCGTGCGGGTCCTTGAGCACCGGGTCGACGACCTTCCAGCCGCCGTCCTGGTAGACCCGGTAGAAGCAGCTTTCGCGGCCGGTGTGGCAGGCGATGCCGCCGACCTGCTCGACCATCAGGATGACGACGTCGGCGTCGCAGTCCAGGCGCAGCTCGTGCAGCTTCTGCACGTGGCCGGATTCCTCGCCCTTGCGCCAGAGCTTGCCGCGCGAGCGCGACCAGTAGATGGCGCGGCCCTCGGCGGCGGTCAGGGCCAGGGATTCGCGGTTCATCCAGGCCATCATCAGCACGCGGCCCGTCTTGTGGTCCTGGGCGATCGCCGGCACCAGGCCGTCGGCGTTCCAGTGAATTTCGTCCAGCCAGTCTTTCATCTTCGCTTCCGTACAGCGGGCGTTCTCGCGCCCCGCGGCAGTTTCGGTGATTCCCAAGTGTGCCAGCAGTGGCGACGACTGGCTATCGGCGCAGGATCAGATACAGACCACCGGCCAGCATGGCCCAGGCCGGCCAGGCCTCGATACTGTGGGTGGCCAGGCCGATCTGGGTGGCGCCGGCCACCAGCACTGCGCCGATAAGCCGCGGCACCCAGGCGCCGGCCAGGGGCTGCGCGCCGGCCGGTTGCGGCTCCTGCGGCTGCGCCAGGCGCTCCAGGGTGTCGCGGGTCATCTGCGCCAGGTGCGGCAACTGCTCGATGTGCTGCTGGGCGTTGCGCAGCAGCTGGGCGGGGCTGACGCGCTCGCGCATCCAGCGCTCGAGGAAGGGCTGGGCGGTGGTCCACAGGTCCAGCTCGGGGTAGAGCTGGCGGCCCAGGCCCTCGATGTTCAGCAGGGTCTTCTGCAGCAGCACCAGCTGCGGCTGCACTTCCATGTTGAAGCGCCGCGCGGTCTGGAACAGGCGCAGCAGCACCTGGCCGAAGGAGATGTCCTTGAGCGGCTTCTCGAAGATCGGCTCGCACACCGTGCGGATGGCCGCCTCGAAGTCGTTGACGCGGGTTTCCGCCGGCACCCAGCCGGAGTCGATGTGCAGCTGGGCGACCTTGCGGTAGTCGCGCTTGAAGAAGGCGATCAGGTTGCGCGCCAGGTAGTCCTGGTCCTCGTCGGTGAGGCTGCCGACGATGCCGCAGTCCACCGCGATGTACTGCGGGCTCCAGGGCGTGCGGGTGCTGACGAAGATGTTGCCCGGGTGCATGTCGGCGTGGAAGAAGCTGTCGCGGAACACCTGGGTGAAGAAGATCTCCACGCCGCGCTCGGCCAGGGCCTTGAAGTCGGTGCGCTGGTCGCGCAGGGTGTCCAGGTCGGTGACCGGGATGCCGTAGATGCGCTCCATCACCAGCACCTTGGGCCGGCACCAGTCCCAGTACACCTGGGGCACGTAGAGCAGCGGCGAGCCGTCGAAGTTGCGCCGCAGCTGGCTGGAGTTGGAGGCCTCGCGCAGCAGGTCGAGTTCGTCGTAGATGGTCTTCTCGTAGTCGCTGACCACCTCCACCGGGTGCAGGCGGCGGGCGTCGCTGGACATGCGCTCGGCCAGGCGGGCGAGGATGAACAGCCAGGCGATGTCGGCGCGGATCACCGGCTTCAGGCCCGGGCGGATCACCTTGACCACCACTTCCTCGCCGCTCTTGAGCTGCGCGGCGTGCACCTGGGCCACCGAGGCCGAGGCCAGCGGTTCGCGCTCGAAGCGGGCGAAGACCTGCTCGACCCTGGCCCCCAACTGTTCCTCGATCAGCGCCACCGAGGCTTCCGGCGGGAACGGCGGAACCTTGTCCTGCAGGCGCGCCAGCTCGTTGGCGATGTCGTCGGGCAGCAGGTCGCGGCGGGTCGAGAGGATCTGCCCGAACTTGATGAAGATCGGCCCCAGGCCCTCCAGGGCCAGGCGGATGCGCTCGCCGCGGGACAGCTCCAGCTTGCGCCGCGGCAGCCAGCGCCAGGGCAGCAGGCCGCCGAGCAGGCGCAGGTACCAGGGCAGCATCGGCAGTTCGAGGATGAGGTCGTCGAGGCGGTAGCGGATCACCACGCTCTGGATGCGCAGCAGGCGGCGGAAGGCGAGCAGCTTCATGCGTCGGGTTTCGGCTTCTTGGACAGGCGCGCCAGGCGCGCGTCGAGGCGGTCGAGGGCGATCTTCAGCTGGTCGAGTTCGGCGAAGCGGGCTTCGGCCTCGTTGCGCCCGACCAGGGTGCGGCTTTCCTCGGCGAGGTAGTCGGCCAGGCTCAGGCGCAGGCTTTCCAGGCTGTCGCCGGCCCAGCGCGCGCCGCCGCGCAGGCGGCTGCCGAGCAGTTGCGCGGGCAGCGGGCCGAGCCAGCGCTGCACTTCGTATTCCCAGTCCAGCTCCAGGCTTTGCAGGATGTCGGCCAGCTCCAGCAGCAGGGCGCTGTCGCCGCCCATCTCCACTTCCGGGCTGTGCAGCACGCTGGTCTTGTCGGCGGCCAGGGCCAGCTGCAGCAGGCGCCCGGCCGGGGCGCGCAGGGTGCAATCCACCGCGGCCTCGTGGTGCGCGGCCAGGTGCAGGCCGTCGGCGTCGGGCAGGATGAACAGGCGCAGCACGGGGGCCTGGCAGTCCACTTCCAGGACCCGCCCGGCCAGCCGGGCGAGGCGCTGCAGGGCCACGCCGTCCAGGCGCAGCACGCGGTTCACGCCGGCTTCGGCGCTGGCCAGCAGCGCCTGGGTCAGGAGCGCCATCTCAGGGCTTGATGCCGCGGTGCAGGGCGACCACGCCGCCGGTCATGTTGTGGTAGGTGACGCGGTCGAAGCCGGCCTCGACCATCATCGACTTCAGGGTTTCCTGGTCCGGGTGCATGCGGATCGACTCGGCCAGGTAGCGGTAGCTGTCGGCGTCGTTGGTGACCAGCTTGCCCATCAGCGGCAGCAGGGTGAAGGAGTAGGCGTCGTAGGCCTTGGACAGCAGGCTGCTGGTGGGCTTGGAGAACTCCAGCACCAGCAGGCGCCCGCCCGGCTTGAGCACCCGCAGCATGGAGCGGATGGCGGCGTCCTTGTGGGTGACGTTGCGCAGGCCGAAGGCGATGCTCACGCAGTCGAAGTGGTTGTCCGGGAAGGGCAGCTTCTCGGCGTCGGCCTGGACGAACCTGACGTTGCCGGCCACGCCGCTGTCCAGCAGCTTGTCGCGGCCGACCTTGAGCATGGAGGCGTTGATGTCCGCCAGCACCACCTCGCCGGTGGGGCCGACCAGGCGCGAGAACTGGCGGGTCAGGTCGCCCGTGCCGCCGGCGATGTCGAGCACGCGGTTGCCGCTGCGCACGCCGGACAGCTCGATGGTGAAGCGCTTCCACAGCCGGTGGACGCCGCCGGACATCAGGTCGTTCATCAGGTCGTACTTGGCGGCGACCGAGTGGAACACCTCGGCGACCTTCTCGGCCTTCTCGCTCTCGCGCACGGTCTTGTAGCCGAAGTGCGTGGTGGGGTCGGCGGGGCCTTGGTCCCCGGCGGGTTTGCGCGGCTCGCTCATGGCGTTTCTACCCTGGAAGTCAGTGGCGGCCATTCTAACAGGATGTGGGGAAAACGCCGCCCCGTGGCGCGGGGTGCGGCGAAACGTCGTGCGGCGTATCATCCACCGGTCTGTCATACCGGAGCCACCCATGTCCCGCATCCACGTCGAACGCCCCCATTCCCTCGGCCGCGAAGCCGCCCGCGAGAAGGCCCAGAAGCTGGCCGAGAAGTTGGCCCGCGAGCACGGCGTGAGCTACGAGTGGCAGGGCGACACGCTGACCTTCAGGCGCAGCGGCGTGGACGGACGCATCGAGGTGGGCGACGACCGCGTGGCGGTGGAGGTCAAGCTGGGCCTGCTGCTGTCGGCGATGGGCGGGATGCTCAAGGGCGAGATCGAACGCGCGCTGGACAAGGCGCTGGCCTGATTCCAGAGGGCTACAGGCGGCAGGCTACAGGCTGCAGGCGAAGCACCGCCGCTCTTGCCTGCAGCTTGAAGCCTGCAGCCTGCCGCTTCCCTGGTATGTGTTTTCTAATTTTCCCCGATACCTTGCACTCAAGCTCGCAACGCTGCGGGCCTCTACGGACCCCCGAGAACAGTGTGAGGAAACCATCATGGCCAAGGTCGCCAGCAAGAAGAAAGTCGAGAAAGCCGTCAGCGAGTCGTCCCTGATCACCGACGTCAAGCACTACGCCCGCCAGATCTGGCTGGCCGGCCTGGGCGCCTATGCGCGCGTCGGCGCCGAAGGCACCGGGTACTTCAAGTCGCTGGTGAAGGAAGGCGAAGGCCTGGAAACCAAGGGCCGCCAGCTGGTGACCGAGCAGGTCGAGTCGGCCAACGACAGCGTCAAGAGCAGCGTGTCGCTGGTGAAGGACAAGTTCGAGGTGCAACTGGACAAGGTCGAGAAGGCTTTCGACAGCCGCGTGGCCTCCGCGCTGAACCGCATGGGCATTCCGTCGCGGCAGGATGTCGAGGCGCTCTCTGCTAAGCTTGACGAGCTGAGCGCGGTGCTCGAGCGTGTCGCGAAAACTCATTGAGGAGAGCGGGATGGCTGGCAAGAAAACTACCGATAAAAAAGAGTCCGGGTGGGTCGGCGAGATCGAGAAGTACTCGCGGCAAATCTGGTTGGCTGGTCTGGGGGCCTACTCGAAGGTCAGCAAGGACGGCAGCAAGCTGTTCGAGACCCTGGTCAAGGATGGCGAAAAGGCCGAGAAGCAGGCCCGGACCGAGGTCGACAAGTCCGTCGGCGCGGTGAAGTCCACCGCCCGTTCGGCGCGTTCCAAGGTCGACGAGGTGAAGGACCGCGCCCTGGGCAAGTGGGGTGAGCTGGAAGAGGCGTTCGACAAGCGCCTGAACAGCGCCATCTCGCGCCTGGGCGTGCCGAGCCGCAACGAGGTGAAGGACCTGCATGCGAAGGTCGAGACCCTGACCAGGCAGATCGAGAAACTCACCGGCGTCAGCGTCAAGTCGGTGGCCAAGCCCGCCGCCAAGGCCGCTGCGAAACCTGCGGCCAAGGCTGCAGCGAAGCCCGCAGCCAAGCCGGCCGCCAAGACCGCGGCGGCCAAGCCTGCTGCCAAGGCTGCTGCGAAACCGGCTGCGAAGCCGGCGGCCAAACCGGCCGCGGCCAAGGCAGCGGCGAAGCCTGCAGCCAAGCCGGCCGCCAAGCCTGCTGCTGCGAAGGCCGCGGCGAAACCGGCTGCGAAGCCGGCCGCCAAACCGGCTGCCGCCAAGCCTGCGGCGAAACCGGCTGCTGCGAAACCCGCTGCCAAGCCGGCCGCTGCCAAGCCTGCTGCGGTGAAGAAGCCGGCGGCGAAAAAGCCCGCCGCGCCGAAGGTGGCCAAGCCGGCAGCACCGGCCACGCCGGCCGCGGCTCCGGCTCCGGC
>NZ_QGSL01000088.1:751840-760245 GCF_003176655.1 Pseudomonas sp. RW407
GCAGGCCGGTCAATCGGCGGCTCTGGCATGGGGCTTGTGGATAAATCGACCGCTGCCATGGCGTGTTACTTGAGAGGCGGTGGGAAAGCTGCCTAAGATGGGCCCGCTTCATGGATAACCAGAATAAATACCATGCACGATCTGACCGACGATGTGGCGCTGATGCGCCCGGTGATCGACGCGCTGCGCGCCAGCGGCAGCGATCCCGACCGTGTGCTCGCCCGGGTTGGCCTGCCGCCGGGCGCCCTGCCGGCCGGGCGCTTCCCCCATAGCGCGCAGAACCTGTTCTGGAAGGCCGCCGCCGAGGAATGCGGCGAAGAACACGTCGGCCTGTACCTGGCCGGGCACCTGCCGGCCTTCCACGGCCTGCTGCTGGAATACCTGTTCCTCTCCAGCGCCACCTTCGGCGAAGGCCTGCGCCACGCCCTGCGCTACGTGCGCCTGCTCTCCGACACCCTCAACGCCCGCCTGGAAGTGGAAGGCGAGCGCGCCGTGCTGCTGCTCGGCCACAGCGCCGGCACCAACCGGCACTTCCCGGAAATGCTCGCCGGCGCGGTGATCCGCCTGTTCCACGCGCTCACCGAAGGCGACTTCAGGCCCCGCGAGGTGCAGCTGATGCACGAGCAGGGCGCCCCCGCCGAACGTTATCGACAGGTCTATGGCTGCCCGGTGCGCCTGGGCGCCGAGCGCTACGCCCTGGAGTTCGACGCCGCGGTGCTGGACAAGCCCTCGCGCCACGCCGCGCCGGAGCTGCTGCGCATGCACGAATCGCTGGCGCGCCGGCAGCTGGCGGAAGTGGAGCGCCTGGACCTGGTGCGCAAGGTGCGCGAGCTGATCGGCGAGCTGCTGGTGGACGGCGGCGCCACCCTGGAGCAGGTGGCCGCGCGCCTGGACATGCCGGCCCGGCGCCTGCGCGAACGCCTGGCCATGGCCGGGGTGCGCTTCAACGACCTGGTTACCGACTATCGTTGCCGGTTGGCCAAGGAGCTGCTGCTGAAGACCGACGAGCGCATCGAGGTGATCGTCGAGCGTACTGGGTTTTCCGAGCCGAGTACCTTCTACCGAGCTTTCAAGCGCTGGGTGGGGGAGACGCCGGTGGAGTTCCGCAAGCGCGGGAAGGCATGAGGCGGCTAGCCGAAACCTGCTCTTCGTAGGAGCGAGCTTGCTCGCGAACGCTGTTCTGCCGGTGGTTTCGGTGCTTGCCTTGAAGAGCACCCTCTCCCCAGCCCTCGGCTGCGCGCCCCGCCCTGAAGGGAGAGGGGGCTAGTCCGTGCCGAGAAAGGTGATGGTTTCCGCCGGAAACCTCTGTGCTAGCCGGCTGACTCCAGAGTATCCAAGCGCTCCGAACGGTCCCCTCTCCCTTCAGGGAGAGGGTTAGGGAGAGGGGCGGAGTTCGACCGAAACACCCAGGTCACCTGGAAATAACGTAGGACTCATCCGCGCCCCCGGCAGAGCCGGCCCTCACGCCCCCAGCAAACTCTGCCCGCAAACCCGCAACACCTGCCCACTCACCGCCCCGCTGCCCGGCTGGGCGAACCAGGCCACGGCCTCGGCCACGTCCTGGGGCAGGCCGCCCTGGCCCATGGAGTTCATGCGTCGGCCGGCCTCGCGGATGGTCAGGGGGATGGCCGCGGTCATCTGCGTCTCGATGAAGCCCGGGGCCACCGCGTTGATGCTGATGCCCTTCTTGCCCAGCGCCGGGGCCCAGGCCTGGGCCAGGCCGATCAGGCCGGCCTTGCTCACCGCGTAGTTGGTCTGCCCGAGGTTGCCGGCGATGCCGCTGATGGAGGCCAGCAGCACCACGCGGCCGTCGTCGTGCAGCTTGCCGGCGTCCAGCAGGGCCTGGGTGAGCACCTGCGGGGCCTTGAGGTTGACGTCGATCACCGAGCTCCAGAACGCCTCGCTCATCTTCGCCACCGTCTTGTCGCGGGTGATGCCGGCGTTGTGCACCACGATGTCGACGCCCTCGGGCAGCGCTTCCACCAGCTTCTCGCCGGCGTCCGGCGCGCAGATGTCCAGGGCCACGCCCTGGCCGCCCAGGCGCGCGGCCAGGGCGTCGAGGGCGTCCTTGGCCGGCGGCACGTCGAGCAGCACCACCTCGGCGCCGTCGCGGGCCAGGGTTTCGGCGATGGCCGCGCCTATGCCGCGGGCGGCGCCCGTGACCAGGGCGCGCTTGCCCACCAGCGGGCGGCTCCAGTCCTGCACCTGCCCGGCGTAGGCCGAAAGGCGGATCACCTGGCCGGAAACGTAGGCGCTCCTGGGCGAGAGGAAGAAGCGCAGGGCGCCTTCGAGCTGGTCCTCGGCGCCCTTGCCGACGTACAGCAGCTGCACGTTGCCGCCGCGGCGGATTTCCTTGCCCAGGGAACGGCTGAAGCCTTCCAGGCTGCGCTGCACGCTGGCGGCGACCGGGTCCTTCAGGGTTTCCGGGGCGCGCCCGAGGATGACCACGTGGGGGCACAGGTCCAGGCCCTTGAGGGCGCCCTGGAAGAAGTTGCGCAGTTCGATCAGCTGGTCGAAGCCGGCCAGGCCGCTGGCGTCGAACACCATGGCCTTGAGCTTCGGGCCGTGCTCGGCGGTCCAGCGCGGCAGGCCGTACTGGCCTTCCACGGCGGCGTAGACGGCATCGGTCAGGCGCTGGCTGAAGCCCAGCACGGCCTCGCCCAGGTTGCCCACCCCGCCCAGCAGCAGGGCGCCGTCCACCGGCCGGGTGCGCCCGGCGCTCCAGCGTTCCAGGCGTACCGGCGCGGGCAGGCCGAAGGCGCCGACCAGGCGGCGGCCGACGTTGGAGTTGGCGAAGGCGATGTAGCGATCGGTCATGGACGGGGGCTCCTGCACGGATACTCGAAGTGCCGACCACTCTACGCAGGCACCGGTTCCGCGCAATTGACCGCGCTGACCTGCGCCATGGCGGGGCGGCCAATGCGACGGGACCGGCTAAGGTTAGCCTGTGCGCCACAACCCGCTCAGCCCGCAAGGAGCCTTGCATGACCCAGACCCGACGGGTCGCCATCGTCGGCGGCAACCGTATCCCCTTCGCCCGCTCCAATACCGTCTACGCCACGGCGAGCAACCAGGAGATGCTCACCAGCGCCCTGGACGGCCTGATCGAGCGCTACAACCTGCATGGCGAGCGCCTGGGCGAGGTGGTGGCCGGCGCGGTGCTGAAGCACTCGCGGGATTTCAACCTGACCCGCGAATGCGTGCTGGGCACCCGCCTGGCCGCGGAAACCCCGGCCTACGACGTCCAGCAGGCCTGCGGCACCGGCCTCGAGGCGGCGATCCTGGTGGCCAACAAGATCGCCCTGGGGCAGATCGAGTGCGGCATCGCCGGCGGCGTGGACACCACCTCCGACGCGCCCATCGGCGTCAACGAGGGGCTGCGGCGCATCCTGCTGGAGGCCAACCGCGGCAAGTCCAACGGCGACAAGCTCAAGAGCCTGCTGAAGATCCGCCCGCGCCACCTGATGCCGCATATCCCGCGCAACGGCGAGCCGCGCACCGGGTTGTCCATGGGCGAGCACTGCGAGCTGATGGCGCAGACCTGGCAGATCCCCCGCGACGAGCAGGACAGGCTCGCCTACGAAAGCCACATCAAGCTGGCCGCGGCCTACGCCGAGGGCTGGCAGAACGACCTGATGACGCCGTTCCGCGGCCTGACCCGCGACCAGAACCTGCGCCCGGACATCAACCTGGAGAAGCTCGGCACCCTCAAGCCGGTGTTCGAGAAGGGCCCGCGCGGCACCCTGACGGCGGCCAACTCCACGCCGCTGACCGACGGCGCCTCGGTGGTACTGCTGGCCAGCGAGGACTGGGCGAAAGCGCGCGGCCTGCCGATCCTGGCGTACTTCCGCGACGGCGAGGCGGCGGCGGTGAACTTCGTCGGCGAGGGCGCCGAGGGCCTGCTGATGGCGCCGGTCTACGCCGTGCCGCGGCTGCTGGCGCGCAATGGCCTGAGCCTGCAGGACTTCGACTACTACGAAATCCACGAAGCCTTCGCCGCCCAGGTGCTGTGCACCCTCAAGGCCTGGGAAGACGCGGAATACTGCAAGACCCGCCTCGGCCTGGACGCGCCGCTGGGCTCGATCGACCGCGGCAAGCTCAACGTCAAGGGCAGCTCCCTGGCCGCCGGCCACCCCTTCGCCGCCACCGGCGGGCGCATCGTCGCCAACCTGGCCAAGCTGCTGGACGCGGCCGGGAAAGGGCGCGGGCTGATCTCGATCTGCGCCGCGGGCGGGCAAGGTGTGACCGCGATCGTGGAAAAGTAATCCAATACATCGGGCGGCCCTGGCCGGCCCACGATGTAACAGCAACTCCGTGACTTAGGGCGGTGCCGTGCGAGCGGCACCGCCTCTTTTTTGCGTGGCTGGGCGTTTCGTTTTTTGTAGGAGCGAGCTTGCTCGCGAACAGCCTCTCCCGGCAGCGCTATCGTCTCAGGTCGACTCCGTCCCCTCTCCCCAGCCCTCTCCCTGAAGGGAGAAGGGGCTTGTCCGTGCCGAGAGAACAAATGGTTTCAGCTGAGAACCTTAGTGCTGCCGGCTAACTCCATAACAGCCAAGCACGCCGAACGGTCCCCTCTCCCTTCAGGGAGAGGGTTAGGGAGAGGGCGCTCTACAGCCCAACTCCCAAGCCCGCCGGCAAGCACTGTTCGCGAGCAAGCTCGCTCCTACGAAGAGCGCCCCATCCTGCTCGCTTGCAGCTTGCAGCTTGCAGCTTGCAGCTTGCAGCTTGCAGCTTGCAGCTTGCAGCTTGCAGCTTGCAGCTTGCAGCCTCTTTTTACCCCCCCTGCAACATCGCCGGATGCACCCGCCCATCCAGCGTGGTCGAGAGGATCAGCGAAGTCTTGCTCGCCCCATGCTGCGCCAGTTGGTCGATCAGCTCTTCCAGCTCGGCGGTGCTGGTCACCGTCACCCGCAGCATCACGCAGGATTCGCCGGTCACCCGGTAGCAGTCGAGCACCTGGGGGATTTCCGTCAGGCGTTGCAGCTGCAGGGCGCCGCGGTGGTCGTTCAGGCGCAGTTCGATCAGGCACTGGATCGGGCGGCCGAGCTTGGTCAGGTCTACGCTGGCGTGGTAGCCGGTGATCACCCCCTCGGCTTCCAGGCGCGCCACGCGGTCGGCCACCGCCGGGGGCGAGAGGTTGATGCGCCGGGCCAGCTCGGCGAAGGACAGGCGGCCGTTTTCCAGCAGGGCGGCGAGCAGTGCGCGGTCGTATTTGTCCATCGGTTTTTCTCGTCTGTGGAATCGATGGCTTTCCTGGTGAAAATCCGTCGAAAGAAAAGTGTTACGCCAGATAATGCGTTCTCTGTGCCTTATAGGGCACAGGAGCACTTAATAAAATGAGGCGCTACGACCCACTTGTCGAGCCCGCTGCCATGTCCGTCATGCCCATGCCCAAAGCCCGCGTCTCGCTGACGCTGATCGCTGCCTTCTTCGCCCTCTACTTCATCTGGGGCTCGACCTACCTGGTGATCCGCATCGGCGTGGAAATCTGGCCGCCGATGCTGATGGCCGGCTGTCGCTTCGTCATCGCCGGCGCGCTGCTGCTGGCCTGGGCGCTGTACCGCGGCGCGCCGCTGCCCAGCGGGCGGCAGTGGCTGAACGCCGGGGTCATCGGCGTGCTCCTGCTCAGCTGCGGCAACGGCGGGGTGACGGTGGCCGAGCACTGGGGCGTGGCCTCGGGCGTCGCCGCCCTGGCGGTGGCCACGGTGCCGCTGTTCACCCTGGTGTTCGCGCGCCTGTTCGGCCAGCGCAACAGCCTGCTGGAGTGGGGTGGCATTGGCCTGGGGCTGTGCGGCATCGTGCTGCTCAACCTCGGCTCCAACCTGCAGGGCAGCCCGGCGGGCGCCGCGCTGATCCTCTTCGCCGCCGCGGCCTGGGCCTTCGGTTCGGTGTGGAGCCGGCGCCTGGACCTGCCGGCCGGGCCCATGGCCAGTGCGCTGGAGATGCTGGTGGGCGGCGCCGCGCTGCTGATCGGCAGCCAGCTTTCCGGCGAGCACCTGCAGCAACTGCCGGACCTGCGCGGCTGGCTGGCGCTGGGCTACCTGGTGGTGTTCGGTTCGATCATCGCCTTCAGCGCCTACGTCTACCTGCTGGCCAACGTGCGCCCGGCGGCGGCCACCAGCTATGCCTTCGTCAACCCGGCGGTGGCCGTGCTGCTCGGGGTGCTGTTCGCCGGCGAGCACATCGGCTGGCCGGAGGCGCTGGCGATGGCGGTGATCATCGGGGCGGTGGTGTTGATCAGCCTGCCGCAGTGGCGGCGGCGCGAGGCGGCCTGAGCCGGCTCAGTTGATCGGGACGATGCGCACGCGGGTGACCCCCACGCGATCGGCGCTGTGCCGCAGGTTGGGGATCAGGTTGGGGTCCAGGGGGGCGTCGGTCAGCCCGGTGGGGTCCTCGCCGGTCTCCTGCGCCAGGTGCAGCAGGACCTGCAGCAGGGCGAGGAACTCGTTGGGCTCCTCGGACCACTCGTGGATCAGCCGGCGCGGCTGTTCGCGCAGCCGGTAGTGGATGGCGTAGCGGTGGGTGACGTTCATGGTGGCACCTCCGCAGGCTAAGACACCTCAGAACGTCAAAATTCCCATCACTTTCGCGGCCAGCCGACAGGTGGTCATTTTTTCGCCACTCACCGACAGACGTCGATGAGTGGCGGCGCCTCAGATGACGAAAAAGCCGTGGGTGCCATCGCGGCCGAGCTGCTCGACCAGGCCGAATTCCCAGTCCAGGTAGCCCTGCATGGCCTCGCGCGGGTTGTCGGTGCCCTCGTAGGGGCGGCGGTAGCGGTCGATGCGCGGCGCGGCCAGCAGGCGCTCGCCTTCCTCGGTCGGCAGGCCGGCGGCGACCCAGGCCGCGGTGCCGCCTTCGAGCAGGAACACCGGCTTGCCGCTCAGCGCCTGCACCTGCGGTACGGCGAAGCGCGCCAGCAGGCTGCTGCCGCAGGTGAGCACATAGCGTTCGGCCGCGCCCAGCTGCGCCAGCGCTTCCTTCAACTGGCTGCGCAGGGCCCAGGCGGCGCCGGGAATGTGGCGTTTCACGTAGTTGGCGCTGGCGGTGAAGTCGAGCACCCGGGTGCCGGGCTCGCGCAGCCACTCGGCGAGGGTCTGCGGGGCGATGGTTTCGGCCTGCGGCTGCGGCGGCAGCGGGGCGGCCCAGGCGCCCTTCTCGCCGAAGTCGGCGGTGGACAGCCCGTCCAGCACCGCCACCTCCCAGCCCATCTGGGCCAGCCAGGAGGCGCTCATGTTGGCGCGCACGCCGTCGTCGTCCAGCAGCACCAGGCGCGCGCCGCGCACGCTGGCGACGTGGTCGGTCTCCTGCACCAGCTGGCCGCCGGGGGTGGAGCGCGAGCCGGGCAGGTGGCCGGCCTCGTATTCCTCCGGGGTGCGCACGTCGAACAGGTAGGTGGTGCGCCCGGCCTCGGCCTGCCACTGGCGCAGGCCGGCCAGGTCAGTGCGCGCCACGCCTGCGCGGTCGGCCACGGCGCGGGCGCGCTGGGCGGCGGCTGCGCGGGTGGCGCTGGAGACCTCGCCGAAGCGCCGCGCCTGGCCGTGCTCCAGTCGCTGGCCGGCCAGCGTCCAGCCGATGGTGCCGTTGCGCAGCGCCGACACCGGGTTGGCGATGCCGGCGTTCACCAGCGACTGGGTGCCGATGATGCTGCGGGTGCGTCCGGCGCAGTTGACGATCACCCGGGTGGCCGGGCTGGGCGCCAGCTCGGCGACGCGCAGCACCAGCTCGGCGCCGGGCACGCTGATGCCGGTGGGGATGCTCATGGTCTGGTATTCGTCGAAGCGGCGGGCGTCCAGCACCACCACGTCGGCCTTGGCGTCGAGCAGCGCCTGCACGTCCTCGGCGGCCAGCGACGGGGTGTGGCGCTCGGCCTCCACCAGCTCGCCGAAGGATTTGCTCGGCACGTTGACGTCCTTGAACAGCTCGCCGCCGGCGTCGCGCCAGCCGGCCAGGCCGCCGTCGAGCAGGGCCACGTCGCTGTAGCCCAGGTCGAGCAGGCGCTGTGCGGCGACTTCGGCCAGGCCCTCGCCGTCGTCGTAGACGGTGACGGGCGTATCGCGGCGCGGCACGCGGGCGTAGACCTCCAGTTCCAGCCTGGACAGCGGCACGTTGGCGGCGAACAGCGGGTGCGCCTGGGCGAAGGGGTCTTCCTCGCGCACGTCCAGCAGCGCCAGCTCGCGGCGGGCGAGGAGGGCGGCGCGGATGTCGTGGAAGGTACGGCGGGCGATCTGGCTCATGCGGGGTTCTCTTTCGACAGGTCCCAGATATTGGGCAACTGGCTGTTGGAATAGCCGGAGATGAAGGGCTTTTCCTCACCTTCGGCGGTATAGACGGCACGCCGCACCGCGCCGATGTTGGCGCCGTAGACGTGGATGCTGATGGAGGGCCGGTCGGCGAAGGCGTTG
>NZ_QGSL01000088.1:760255-798142 GCF_003176655.1 Pseudomonas sp. RW407
GCGGCAGCCGGCGGCACGTCGAGCCAGGCCAGCTCCCCGGGCTCCACGCCCCAGCGGCCCAGTTGCAGGGCCAGGCCGGCGAGGTCGGCCTGGAGGATTTCCGCCGTGCCGTAGGCCGGCAGTTGCTCGTGCTGCGCCTCGGACCACAGCCGGTAGCACACGCCCGGCTCCAGGCGCCCGGCGCGGCCGGCGCGCTGGGTGGCCGAGGCACGGGAGATGCGCTGGGTCTCCAGGCGCGTCATGCCGCTGCCCGGGTCGAAGCGCGGCACCCGCGCCAGCCCGGCGTCCACCACCACGCGCACGCCGTCGATGGTCAGGCTGGTCTCGGCGATGTTGGTGGCCAGCACCACCTTGCGCTTGCCTGGCGGCGCCGGTTCGATGGCGGCGCGCTGGGCGGAGAGTTCGAGTTCGCCGTGCAGCGGGCACAGCAGCACCTCGTCGCGGCCGGCCAGGGCCTCGCCCAGTTGCTCGGCAACGCGGCGGATCTCGGCCTGGCCCGGGAGGAACACCAGCAGGCTGCCGGGCTCGTCGGCCAGGGCCTGGAGCACCGTCTGCACCACCCGCGGCTCGACGAACTCGCCGGGCTGGAAAGGCCGGCCCCAGCGCAGGTCCACCGGGAACATCCGCCCCTCGCTGCGCACCACGGGCGCGTCGTCCAGCAGCGCGGCAAGCCGCTCGCCCTCCAGGGTGGCGGACATCACCAGCACCTTCAGCGGGGTGTCGCGCAGCAGCTCGCGGCCATTGAGGGTCAGCGCCAGGGCCAGGTCGGCGTCCAGGCTGCGCTCGTGGAACTCGTCGAAGATCACCAGCCCCACGCCTTCCAGCGCCGGGTCATCCTGCAGGCGGCGGGTGAGGATGCCCTCGGTGACCACCTCGATGCGCGTCTTCGGCCCCACCTTGCTGTCCAGGCGGATGCGGTAGCCGACCGTCTCGCCGACCCGCTCCCCCAGTTCGGCGGCCAGGCGCTCGGCCGCGGCGCGGGCGGCCAGGCGGCGCGGTTCGAGCATGAGGATGCCCTGCCCGGCCAGCCAGGGCTGGTCGAGCAGCGCCAGCGGCACCCGGGTGGTCTTGCCGGCGCCGGGCGGCGCCTCCAGCACGGCCTCGTGGCGCGCGCTCAGGGCCTGGCGCAGGGCCGGCAGGACGGCATCGATGGGGAGGGCATTCATGGCTATATTTCATCCACCCTTAAGCAGACGGAAATGACGAACCGGCGATTATAACGGCGAACCGCAGCCACTCCGCCGCAGTCCCAGTTACAGGTAGCACGGCCTGCCGATGGAGGCGCCCCGCGCCTCGTTGATATAGTTGCCGGAAGTACCCTCCAGGAGGTTCTACATGCGTCTTGCCACCCGAGTTTCCTGCGCGGTTCTCAGCGCAGCCCTGCTGAGCCAGCTGGCCGCTTGCGGCACCCTGTTCTACCCCGACCGCCGCGGCCAGATCGACGGCCGCATCGACCCGGCCATCGCCGTGTTCGACGCCATCGGACTGTTGTTCTACATCATCCCGGGGCTGATCGCCTTCGGCGTAGACTTCGCCACCGGAGCCATCTACCTGCCGGACGAGAAGTACTCCGTCGCCCCCGAGAAACTGCACGAGGCGGTCGGCGCCGACGGCCAGGTGGACCGGACTAAACTCAAGGCAATCATCGAACGCGAGACCGGCCGTGCCCTGCCGCTGGACGACCCACGCCTGATCCAGCGCGTCGGCAACCCGCAGCAGCTGGCCAGCCTGGGGCTCAAGCTGGAGGGCTGACATGCACGCGACACTGGGGCGCCACCTGGAAAAACTCCTCGACTACCATCTCTGGGCCCACGAGCGCATCCTCGAGGCCGTCGCGCCCCTGGACGAAGCCGTCTACCGTGAGCCGCGCGGGCTGTTCTTCGGCAGCCTGCACGGCACCCTCAACCACCTCGCGGTGGTCGACCGCATCTGGCTCGACCGCGTCGCCGGCCGGCCCTGGCAGTTCACCCGCCTGGACACCGAGGCGGCGCCCGACCGCGCCGCCCTGGCCGACTTCCTCCGCGCGGGCGTGGGCGGCTGGCAACAGTGGCTGGCGCAGCAGGACGAACGCGACCTCGGCAAGCAGCTGGAATACCGCAACATGGCCGGCCAGGAGCACCGCCAGAGCCTGGCCGACATCGTCCAGCACCTGGTCAACCACGGCACCCACCACCGCGGGCAGATGAGCGCCGCGCTCACCGCCCTCGGCCAACCGGCGCCGCTGCTCGACTACATCTACTTCCTGCCACAACGCCAGGACACCCGCTGAACTTGGACAAGGAGCGTGCCCGCCTGCTGCACCTGGCCACCAGCGCTTCCCTGGCGGTGGCCGTCATCCTGGTGGTGACCAAGGCCCTGGCCTGGTGGTACAGCGGCTCGGTGAGCCTGCTCGCCGGCCTCACCGACTCGCTGCTGGACGGCGCCGCCTCGCTGCTCAACCTGCTGGCGGTGCGCTATGCATTGCGCCCGGCGGACGAGGACCACCGCTACGGCCACGGCAAGGCGGAGTCGCTGTCGGGCATGGGCCAGGCGCTGTTCATCTCGGTCAGCGCGGTGCTCATCGGCACCCAGGCGCTGGATCGCCTGCAGCACCCCGAACCGCTGGGCGCCACCGGCTGGGGCATCCTGGTAATGCTGCTGTCCCTGGCGCTGACCGTCGCCCTGCTGATGCTGCAGCGCCAGGTGATCAAGCGCACCGGCTCACTGGCGGTGCAGGCCGACTCGCTGCACTACCGCTCCGACCTGCTGCTCAACGGCAGCATCCTGGTCGCCCTGCTCCTGGCGCACTACGGCTTCCCGCAGATGGATGCGGTGTTCGGCCTGGGCATCGCCGCCTACATCCTCTGGAGCGCAGTGCGCATCGCCCGCGAGTCGGTGGCGGTGCTGATGGACGAAGAGCTGCCGCCGGACGTCAGCGAGCGCATGCTCGAACTGGTGCGCCAGGTGCCCGGGGTGGCCGGCGCCCACGACCTGCGCACGCGCATTTCCGGCGACCGCTGGTTCGTCCAGTTGCACCTGGAGCTGCCCGGCGACATGCGCCTGTCCCAGGCCCATTCGCTGTGCGACCAGGCCGTGCTGGCGATCCGCGCCGAGTTCCCCCGCGCCGAGGTGCTGGTGCACGCCGACCCGCTGGAAGTGGTGGGCCACGAGACCATCAGTTGACGCTGTAGCCACGCCCCTGCATGCAACTGCCCAGCGCCCCGCGGTAGGTATCCACCGCCTGCTGCGAAGGCGCGTAGCTGGCCATGGCCGGGTCGAAGCCGCTCTGCCCGACCGCCCAGGTGTGGCACTCGTAGTGGTCCTGGGCCTGCTGCTGCGGGCTCTGCCCGTACATCGGGTAGGAGATCACGTCGTATGGGTTGGTCATCGGCGCGGCCTGCGCCTGCTGCGGCGGGGGCACCACCTCGTAGCTCTGCGAGCCGGTGTCGAACAGGTAGTAGGTACCGGCGGCGAGGAAGTACAGCATGCTGCCGATCCACACCTGCTCGGCGAAGGACGGCAGGTAGCCGACCCGCACGCCGTAGGGCGGCGTCACCACCACGTAGCGCGAACCATGGGGGCGGTACCAGTAGCCGTCGTTGAAGAAGTAGTCGTTGCCGCGCCAGGGCACCCGGCGATAGCCGGGAGGCATGTGCTCGACCTCGTAGCCGGGCCGCCAGTACGAAGGCTTCGGGCCCCAGTTGCCGCCCGGCGGGCGACCGTGCCAGTCGTTGCCCGGTGCCGGCGGCCGGCCCTGGTTCTGCCAGGCGTTGCCACCGGCAGGCGGACGGCCGGAGCCGGGGCGCTGGCCGCCACCCTGGTTGGCGCCGGGCCACTGCGTGGTCCAGCCACCCGGCCCGCGATCGGAGCCGTGATCGTCACGGCCTGCCGTGGGGCGACCTTGCCACTGGCCACCCTGGCTGCCCTGCGGACGACCCTGCCACTGGCCGCCCTGGTTGCTCTGCGGACGGCCCTGCTGCGGGCCACCCTGGCTGCCCTGCGGACGGCCCTGCCACTGGCCACCCTGGTTGCCCTGCGGACGACCCTGCCACTGGCCACCCTGGTTGCCCTGCGGATGACCCTGCCACTGGCCGCCCTGGTTACCCTGCGGACGCCCCTGCCACTGGCCACCCTGGTTGCCCTGCGGCTGGCCGCCCTGGTTACCTTGTGGACGCCCCTGCGGCTGGCCACCCTGGTTGCCTTGCGGGCGTCCTTGCCATTGGCCTCCGCCATTGCCGCCATGCCCGCCATGGTCGCCCTGACCCGGGCCCTGACCTTCGGCGAAGGCCTGGCCGGCGATGGCCAGCGACAACAGCCCAACGGATGCCAGACGCCAGATGCCCGACTTCATGAATGCCTCGCAGCGGCCTGCCGGCCGGTCTCGTGGTTTCGCATGCCTGGTAGACAACGCTATCGGCGGCGCATCGCGGGTGTCAGGGTAAAGTCAAGGTAAAGGTCGGCAGGCAAATCGCGGGCAAGAAAAAAGGGAGGTCACTGACCTCCCCTCGGGAAACCCGTCCTGGCTCGTCGCTTCTGGCGCCGGCTCACCTCGCTCCACCTTCTGGGCGGTGCGTAGCCCGGTGGCCTGGACGACCCGATCGGGTCGGCAGGCCGCGATGCGCCTGATTGGGCGGATCGCCGTGGACGTGTGGGTCCGGGCCGTGATTTCTGGAGCCATGTTACGGGGAGCGAAGCGGCAGGGGATTGCGAAGATTGCGCACCAAACTATCCGTTGCGCAATAAATCACCAAAAATGTATAAGAATATGCAAGTAGATAAATTTTCGAGGCCACAATGAACAAACTGGACCGCTACGACCTGCGAATCCTCGCCGAATTGCAGCGCGACGCGCGCATCTCCAACCAGGAGCTGGCCGAGCGCATCGGCCTGTCGCCCTCGCCCTGCTCGCGACGCGTCAAGCAACTGGAAGACGACGGCTACATCCTGCGCCAGGTCGCCCTGCTGGACAGCAAGAAGCTCGGCCTGAGCCTCACCGCCTTCGTCCTGATCGGCATGGACAGGCACACCCCGGAGCGCTTCGAGCACTTCCAGTCGATCATCGCCCAGTGCCCGGAAGTGCTGGAATGCAGCCTGGTCACCGGGATGGACGCGGACTATCAGTTGAAGGTGATGGTGCCGGACATGGAGCACTACCAGCACTTCCTGCTCGGCACCCTGACGCGCATCGAGGGCGTGACCAGCGTGCGTTCCAGCTTCGTGCTGCGCAACATCATGGCCAGCACCGAACTGCCGCTGGAACACCTGCGCAGCTGAAGCCGTAGGGCGAATAACGCCTACGGCGTTATCCGCCGTTTGACCTTGATCCCCGGCGGCTCCGGGGTTGGCCTTGGCGTTGGCCGTGGCCCCGGCGCATCGGCGGAGCGGTTCCCCTGTAGGAGCGCGCCCTGCGCGCGAATCGCGGGCAGGGCCCGCTCCTACGAAAAGCAACCCGGCGCGACCTGCGACAAATGCGCGCACCCCGCGTCCTGCCGGTACCGCTCGGCGCTCGACTATTTCCCGCCAGGCCCGCTGCGGCGGGACTTCCTCGGCCATCGCCGCCCTCGCGCAGGAGTTTCTGCTCACTTTCTGAGCAGCGCTGATCAATAAGCGACCAAGCCCTTATAATGCCGCCCGTCCTCGCGACCGCCGGACCTTCCGGCCCCCACTCAAGCGCCCGCGCCGGGCAGGAGCAGCAATGAACGAGAGTTTCGAAGACTGGATGATGTACGGGCTGGTCACCGCCCTGATCCTGTTCATGGCCTTCATCGTCTGGGACCTGGCCAAGAAGTCCAAGGCCGGACGCATGGGCACCATGGTGCTGTTCTTCGCCCTCGGCCTCGGCGTGTTCGGCTTCCTGGTCAAGTCCTTCGTGGTCGCCGGCCTGGAAGGCGGTTTCTGATCCAGCCCTAGGGCTGCACCTCGCGCCACTCCCCCGGCTGCAGCCCGTCCAGGCCCCAGGGGCCGATGCGCACCCGCACCAGGCGCAGGGTCGGCAGGCCGACCGCCGCCGTCATGCGCCGCACCTGGCGGTTGCGCCCCTCGCGGATCACCAGTTCCAGCCAGGCGGTGGGCACCGACTTGCGGAAACGCACTGGCGGCACCCGCTCCCACAACCGCGGCTCGTCGATGCGCCGCGCCTCGGCTGGCAGCGTAGGGCCGTCGTTGAGCTGCACGCCTTCGCGCAGGCGCTGCAACTGTTCCTCGTCCGGCTCACCCTCCACCTGCACCCAGTAGGTCTTCGGCAGCTTGTGCCTGGGGTCGGCGATGCGCGCCTGCAGGCGGCCATCGTTGGTCAGCAGCAGCAGGCCCTCGCTGTCGCGGTCCAGGCGCCCGGCGGGATAGACGCCGGGCACCGGCACGTAGTCCTTGAGCGTCGCCCGGCCCTCGCCATCGCTGAACTGCGTCAGCACGTCGAACGGTTTGTTCAGCAGGATCAGCCGCGGCTGCGCCGGCGGAGCCTTGGCTACACGGCGTGGCGCGGGACGACGGGGGGCGGGACGAGGCGGACGGGGCATGGGCAGGAAACGGCAACAGGTCGGCGGAGCACAAGCATGGGCCGGCATGCTAGGTTGTGCCAACACCCCCTGCAAGAGCACGCAGAGCATCCACCATGCCCAAGGCCCGTCGCTCCCCCTGGCTGATCACCCTGCTCAACCTCGCCGGCCGCCTCGGCGGCGGCTACCGCGGCCCACAGAACGCGAACTTCGACGGCCTGCGCTTCCGCAACCTGGACGCCAAGCCGCACCATGGTTTCCGCGAGTTCCTCAAGTGGCAGTTGGAGCGCGACAGGCAACTGGCCTGGATCGAACAACCCGGCCCCGAGCGCCGCCCGGACACCCCGGCGCGGGTCAGCGGCGAGGAGTTGCGCGTCACCTACGTCAACCACGCCACCCTGCTGATCCAGCACCGCGGCCTGAACATCCTCACCGACCCACTGTGGTGCGAACGCACCAGCCCCTTCAGCTTCGTCGGCCCCAAGCGCCACCATCCGCCGGGCCTGGCCCTGGACGAACTGCCGCCGATCAACCTGATCCTGGTCAGCCACAACCACTACGACCACCTGGACGTCGGCAGCCTGGGCGAACTGGCCCGGCGCTTCCCGGAAGCGAAGGTGGTGACCGGCCTGGGCAACGCCGAACTGATCCGCGCCTGCGGCTTCGTCGAGGTGCACGAGCTGGACTGGTGGCAGAGCCTGCCGCTGCACGAGGGCATGCTGCTCACCGGCGTGCCGGCGCAGCACTGGTCGGCGCGCTCGCGCTACGACACCAACCGCACCCTGTGGCTGGGCTTCGTGCTGGAATCAGCGGACGGCCCCGTGCTGTTCCCCGGCGATACCGGCCTGGGCCCGGAGTTCGGGCTGATCCGCGAACGCTTCGGGCCGATGCGCTTCGCCGCACTGCCCATCGGCGCCTACGAGCCACGCTGGTTCATGCGCCACCACCACATGAACCCGGACGACGCCGTGCAGGCCCACCGCACCCTGGAATCGCAGTGCAGCATGGCCATCCACTTCGGCACCTTCCGCCTCAGCGACGAAGGCCAGTTCGCCCCCGTCCACGACCTGGCCCGGGCGCTGGATGAACAGGGCGTGGACAGCCAGGCGTTTCGGGCGCCAAAGCCGGGGGAGCAGTGGCTGGTGGGGCGGATGGGTGGGTAGGGCTCATCTCCTTCACGTACGGGAAGCTCTCGACCGGAGTCTCCCGGAACCGTCGGTGCCAATTCGAACTCCGCCCCTCTCCCCAACCCTCTCCCTGAAGGGAGAGGGGGCTAGTCCGTACCGACGTGGAAGACGTGCCTCATGGAAATATCGGGCGCTATGCGAGGCATCAGGGAGTGCTGAAGCGCCAGCGCACGCCGAACGGTTCCCTCTCCCTGAAGGGAGAGGGGGCTAGTCCGTGCCGACGTGGAAGACGTGCCTCATGGAAATATCAGGCGCTATGCGAGGCATCAGGGAGTGCTGAAGTGCCAGCGCACGCCGAACGGCTCCCTCTCCCTTCAGGGAGAGGGCTGGGGAGAGGGAGCGGAGTCCCCCCAAAGCACCGTAGCCAGAAGTAAATCCCAATTCGCGAGCAAGCTCGCGCCTACACAAGTCACGCCGCCATTTCACCCAACAGCTCATCGAGCAACGCCGAAGCCCCGAAGCGCAGGTGCTCGGATGTAATCCAGTCATCCCCAAGCATCTCCTGCGCGATAGCCAGGTAGACCTCAGCATCGTCCAGGCTACGAATGCCACCAGCAGCCTTGAAGCCCACCTTGCCGCCCGCCTCCACGATGCACTCCAGCATCACCAGCGCGGCCTCCGGCGTGGCGCTCACGGCCACCTTCCCAGTACTGGTCTTGAGGAAGTCGGCGCCGCCGGCGATGGCCTCGCGGCAGGCCGTGCGGATCAGTTCGGGGTCGCCCAGTTCGCCGCTTTCGACTATCACCTTGAGCCGGTGATAGGGCCCGCACAGTGCCTTGCAGGCGCGGATCAGGTCCACCGCGCCGTCGGCCCTGCCAGCCTTCAGCGCCCGCCACGGGTAGACCAGGTCGATCTCGTCGGCGCCCTCGGCGAGGGTACGCCGCACTTCCTCCACCACCTCGGCCTGGGGTGCGTCGCCGGAGGGGAAGTTGCATACGCTGGCGACCTTGACCGAGCGCGCGCCGAAGCCGTTGAGGGTGCGCCGCGCCACGTGCACGAAGCGTGGGTAGACACACACCGCCGCCACCTCGCCATAGGGCGTCAGCGCCCGGCGGCAGAGCTGGACGATGCGCGGCATGTCGTCATCGGCGTTCAGCGAGGTCAGGTCGAGCAGCGACAGTACCCGCGCGGCGCGCTCGGCGCGGGTCGGTTGCAGGGGTTCAGCCATGGCGTCCTCCGGTGGCGGCCTTTGCGCCATCCTGCCACGGGCCTTCCCCACGCGGGCGGGAAAGGGCCGCGGCCATGCGCGGGGTCAACGGAACGGCGGTTCGTCGAAGCTGCGCAGCTTGCGCGAGTGCAACGAGTTGAGCTGGGTGCGCAGCAGGTCGACGGCGGCGATGCCGATCGCCAGGTGCTGGCTCACCGCGCGCTGGTAGAAGGAGGTGGCGGCGCCGGGCAGCTTGATCTCGCTGTGCAGCGGCTTGTCCGAGACGCACAGCAGCGTGCCGTAGGGCACTCGCAGGCGGTAGCCCTGGGCGGCGATGGTGCCGCTCTCCATGTCCACCGCCACCGCCCGCGCCAGGTTGATCAGCGGGCGCTCCTGGGCCCAGTGCAGCTCCCAGTTGCGGTCGTCGTAGGTCAGCACGGTGCCGGTGCGCAGGCGCCGCTTCAGCGCCTCGCCGCGCTCGCCGGTGACCAGCGCCGCGGCCTCCTGCAGCGCCACCTGCACCTCGGCCAGCGCCGGGATCGGGATGTGCGGCGGCAGCACCCGGTCGAGGATGCCGTCGCGGCGCATGTAGGCATGGGCCAGCACGTAGTCGCCGATGGTCTGCGACTGCCGCAGGCCGCCGCAGTGGCCGATCATCAGCCAGCAGTGCGGGCGCAGCACGGCCAGGTGGTCGGTGATGTTCTTGGCGTTGGACGGGCCGACGCCGATGTTGATCAGGGTGACGCCGTCGCCGTCGCTGGCGATCAGGTGGTAGGCCGGCATCTGGAAGCGGTGCCACTCGACGCCGGCGATGATGGCGTTGGCCTCGCCCCGGTCCATGTCGCGCTCGATCACCACGTTGCCCGGCAGCACCATGCGCACGAAGCGCGGGTCCTCGTGCAGGCGCTCCAGGCCCATGTGGATGAACTGGTCGACGTAGCGGTGGTAGTTGGTCAGCAGGATCCACGGCTGCACGCAGCGCCAGTCGCTGCCGGTGTAGTGCACCAGGCGGCGCAGCGAGAAGTCGGTGCGCGCGGCGTCGAACAGCGCCAGCGGCATGGGGTCGGCGCCCTCCCACTGGTACAGGCCGTCGGCGATGCCGTCGGAAGTGGCCGACAGGTCGGTGCTGGGGAACACCCGCGCCAGCTCGGCGGCGGTCACGCCCGAGCCAGCCAGCTCGTCGCCCTGCTCCACCACGTAGGGATAGGGGATGTTCTGCTCGCTGGGGCCGACTTCGACGCGCACGGTGAAGTCTTCCATCAGCGGCCGCAGTTGCTCCAGCAGGTACTTACGGAAGGCCTCGGGGTGGGTGATGGTGACGGCGTAGTTGCCCGGCGTCTGCACCTTGGCATAGGCGCGGGTGGTCGAGGGCACTTCGCCCTGGCACAGGTAGGACAGGCGCAGCAGCGGGTAGCGGAACAGCGCACGCTCTTCGGCTGCCGGCTGCTCGCGGGTCTTCAGGTAGCGCCGCAGGGCCTGGCTGAGCGCCCCGGTGGCGCGCTGGTGCAGGGCGGCAAGGCGGTCGACCGCCTCTTCTGCGGTATGGGCGACGACGAAAGCGTCGCCGAGCTCGGCATTCATGGTGGGCTTCCTGTCTGAGCGATCAGCTCCATCTTGCCTGCTTATTCGCAGGAAGGGGATGACTGAATCATGTCCTCGGTTCCCCATCCGGCCGGGAGGGCTCCTACTGTGCCGGCGACCATTAAAAGACTATATTCAGTCCTTAACTCTTCCAGGTGCCGCCACCATGCGCTACTCCTCCCAGGTCAAACCCATCAGTTACCTCAAGGCCAATGCGGCAGAGGTGCTCAAGCAGCTCGGCGAGCAGCAGGAGCCGCTCATCATCACCCAGAACGGCGAAGCCAAGGCTGTGATTCAGGACGTCCGCAGCTATGAGGAAACCCAGGAAACCCTGGCCCTGCTGAAACTACTGGCACTGGGCAACCAGGAAATCGAGGAAGGTCGATTCGCTGCCCTGGACGAAGTGGCGAAACGCCTGCGCGGGGACGCCTGATGGGGGCAGACTCGCCCTATTGCGTGTTCATCACGCAGGGCGCCGAACGCGATTTGAAGTCCATCCACGACTACGTTGCCGAATTCGACGGGCCGCAACATGCGGCTCATGTCCTGAGCATGCTGCTGGAATGCATCGGCGAGCTGCGTCACTCACCGGAGCGCGGCAATTTCCCCAAGGAACTGCTGAGCCTGGGCATCCGCGAATACCGCCAGCTGTTCTTCAAGCCCTACCGCATCATCTATCGCCAGCGTGAACGGGACATTCACGTCTATCTGGTAGTGGACGGCCGCCGCGACCTGCAGCACCTGCTGAGTCGGCGCCTGCTGGGCTGAGCCGGGAGCCTCACGGCTCCCGGCCAACGGCATCAGGCCAGATGCGGCGTGGCCCGCGCCACCAGCGCTTCGACGTCGGTGCCGCGCGGCAGGGTGCCGTAGACGCGGCCGCCGTTGCCCAGGCGACTGCCGATGAAGGCGTCGGAGACGGTGGCGTTGCCGGCTTCCAGCAGCAGCTTGGCCTGCAGGGCCACGGCCACGTCCTCGGTGAGCTGGCGGGCGCGGAACTGGATGTCGGCGGTGTCGGCGAAGGAGGCCTTGAGGTTGCCGATGAAGGCGGCCAGGCGGGCGTCGCCGTGGCCGTCGCCGAGTTCGGCGAACAGCGCGTCGAGCACGCCCGGCTCCTTGGACAGGGCACGCAGCACGTCCAGGCACTGGACGTTACCCGAGCCTTCCCAGGTGGAGTTCACCGGGGCCTCGCGGTACAGCCGCGGGAGGATGGTGTCCTCGACGTAGCCGGCACCGCCCAGGCATTCGGCGGCCTCGTTGATCATCGCCGGGGCGCGCTTGCAGATCCAGTACTTGCCCACCGCGGTGACCAGGCGGGCGAACTTGTCCTCGGCGTCATCATGCAGGTGGTCCAGGGCGCGCCCCATGCGCATGGTCAGCGCCAGCGCGGCCTCGCTTTCCAGGGCCAGGTCGGCCAGCACGTTCTGCATCAGCGGCTGCTCGGCCAGCACGCGGCCGCCGACCTGGCGGTAGGCGCAGTGGTGCGCGGCCTGGATCAGCGCCTGGCGCATCAGCGCGCTGGAGCCGACCATGCAGTCGAAGCGGGTCATGGCCACCATCTCGATGATGGTCGGCACGCCGCGGCCCTCCTCGCCCACCATCCAGGCCAAGGCGCCGCGGTACTCCACCTCGCTGGAGGCGTTGGACCAGTTGCCCAGCTTGTTCTTCAGGCGCTGCACGTAGAACTCGTTGCGCGTGCCGTCCGGGCGGTGGCGCGGCAGCAGGAAGCAGGTCAGGCCCTTGTCGGTATAGGCCAGGGTGAGGAAGGCGTCGCACATGGGCGCCGAGCAGAACCACTTGTGCCCGACCAGCTCGTAGGCCTGGCCCGGGCCGGGGATGCCTACCGGGTAGGCGCGGGTGGTGTTGGCGCGCACGTCGGTGCCGCCCTGCTTCTCGGTCATGGCCATGCCGATGGTGGCGCCGGCCTTCTGCTCGATCGGCAGGTTGCGCGGGTCGTACTCGGTGGCGAGGATCTTCGGCAGCCATTTCTCGGCGATGTCCGGCTGCAGGCGGATCGCCGGCACGCTGGCGAAGGTCATGGTCAGCGGGCAGCCGGTGCCGGCCTCGGCCTGGCTGTGCAGGTAGCTCAGGCCGGCGCGGGCGACGTGGGCGCCGGCGCGCGGGTCGGTCCAGGGCATGGACGGGATGCCGGCCTCGATGGCGCTGCGCATCAGCTCGTGGTAGGCCGGATGGAATTCCACCAGGTCGATGCGGTGGCCGTAGCGGTCGTGGCTCTTGAACACCGGCTTGTTCTCGTTGGCCAGGAAGCCGGCGGCCATCAGCGGGCCGCCGGCCAGCGCGCCATAGGCGTCCAGGCGCGCTTCGGCCCAGCCGCCGTCGTAGCGGCGCAGCCACTCCTGCAACGGCAGGTCGACGCGGTAGAGGTTGGCGCCATCCAGCGGCGGTACCTGGTTGCTGACTTCGTGGGTCTCGGCGTACTGGTGCAGGTTCATCGCTGTTCCTCCGGCTGGGGCGCGCCGACGGCGCGCAGGCAGAAATCGACGAGGGCCTGGCTGACTTGCTCCAGGCCCGGGCTGGGTTGCCCGGCATCGCGGGCGGCACGGGCCGGCGGCGACAGCGGGCCGACCAGGGATTCGGCGATCGCCCCCACCAGGCAGGCGGCGATCAATGATGTGGGGCCGCAGTGGAAGTGGCCGCTGCGCACGCCCTCTTCCAGCAGTTCGCCGAACAGTTCGGCGTAGGCCTCGCGGTAGAGCAGGCGCTGCTCGTCCACCTCGGGGTCCACCGGCTCGGCGATCAGGGCGAAGGCCAGGCGCCGGCTGTCCCAGGCGCGCCGGGCGAACTGGCGCAGGCCGCGGGCCAGGCGCCCGGCGGGCCCGCCGGTGCCGCGCAGGACGACGGCCAGGGCATCCACCTCGCGCTGGCTGGCGCGGGCGAAGACCTCGGCGGCCAGTTCGCCCTTGCCGCGGAAGTGCCGGTACAGGCTGCCGGTGGCGATGCCGGCCTCTTCGGCCAGGCCCTGCATGGTCAGCGCCGCGAAGCCGCCCTCGGCGACCCGCGCCAGGGCCAGCTGGAGGATGCGCTCGCGCAGCGCCACATCTTTCTGCAGGCGGGCTTCGGTGAGACGGTAGACCATGCTCTGAATCCGGATTCACTGTTTCAAGCAGTGAATCACGGTTCAGGGCTTGGCCATAGGGGGAATTGCGCCAGCGGTGCGGGCGTTCCGGCCAGCGGCCGCTGCGCGTGGCGGATCAGGCGTGGCTGGGCAGCGCCGGCTGGCACAGCAGCCAGTCGTGCAGCAGGGTCTGCAGTTCCTCGAACTTCACCGGCTTGGCCAGGTAGTCGCTCATCCCCGCCGCCAGGCAGCGTTCGCGGTCGCCGCTGTGGCTGTGGGCGGTGATGGCCAGCACCGGCAGCTCGCCGCCCTGGGGCAGCGCGCGGATCGCCCGGCAGGTGGCGAAGCCGTCCATGATTGGCATCTGGCAGTCCAGCAGCACGGCGTCGACACCCTCGCGGCGCAGCAGGTCGATGGCCTCCGAACCGTTGTCGGCGGTACGAACCCGGTAGCCCAGCTTGAGCAGCATGCCGCGGATCACCAGTTGGTTGATGGCGTTGTCCTCCACCACCAGCACCGTGCACTGGTCCGGGCGGCGCAGGGCCTGGCCGCCGGCGCGACGCGGCGGCACGCTGAAGCCCTGCGCCGGCTGGCCGAGGTTCAGCTCGAGGACGAAGCGGCTGCCGCGCCCGGGGGTGGAATGGTGCTGCAACTGCCCACCGAGCAGCCCGGTGAGCTGGCGGCACAGCGCCAGGCCGATGCCCAGGCCGCCGTACTCACGGGTCAGCGAGCCGTCGAGCTGGTGGAAGCGCTGGTACAGCGCGTCGTTGGCCGGCGTCTCGAAGCCGATGCCGGAGTCCTGCACCGCCACCCGCAGGGCGACGCCGTCGCTCTGCCGCTGGCCGTCCACGCGCAGGCCCACGCCGCCCTGGTGAGTGAACTTGATGGCGTTGTCCAGCAGGTAGCCCAGGGTCTGGGCCAGCTTGCCGGCGTCGCCTTCCAGGGTGTCGGGCAGGCTTTCGTCCAGCTGCAGGTCGAAGCGCAGGCCCTTGGCCTCGG
Source organism: Pseudomonas sp. RW407 (assembly GCF_003176655.1). Taxonomy (NCBI): domain Bacteria; kingdom Pseudomonadati; phylum Pseudomonadota; class Gammaproteobacteria; order Pseudomonadales; family Pseudomonadaceae; genus Pseudomonas; species Pseudomonas sp. RW407. Next base: position 774,716 of record NZ_QGSL01000088.1, read on the forward strand.
CGCGCGGCGCGTACTGGGCGCGCAGGCTGTCGAACAGGCCGCGCAGGCTGAAGGGCTCGCGGCGCGGGTAGAGCTTGCCGGCCTGCAGTTCGATCAGCGCGAGGATGTCGTTGACCATGCGCATCATGTCGCGCGCCGAGCCGGTGGCGGTCTTCTGGTACTGCGCCAGTTCCACGTCCATGGGCACCGTCTGCATCAGCTCCAGCGAGCCGATCACCCCGCTCATGGGCGTGCGCAGCTCGTGGGTGACGGTGGCCAGGAACTCGTCCTTCAGGCGGTTGCTGTTGGCCAGCTCCAGGTTGAGCTGCTCCAGCTTGCGGCTGGACTCCTGGAGGATGCGCGTGCGCTCCTCCTTCATGGCGTTGATGCGGTCGGCCAGCGCCAGCGACAGCAGGCCCACTTCCAGGGCCGAGCCGATCTGGCTGGCGTACATGGTGAAGAACACGTTGGGCAGGAAGCCCAGCACCATCAGGGTGTTGATGGTCCCGCCGAGGAGGAAGGCGGTCCAGGCGAAGATGAAGTAGCGCGCCACGCGCATGCCACGCAGCCAGGCGAGGATGCCGGCGCTGAAGATGACCACCACGAACGCCAGGGCCAGGTAGGTGGCCAGGCGCAGCGACAGCGCGTAGCTGGCCGAGAACGCCAGCAGCATCACCAGTGCGCCCACGGCCATCAGCGCCAGCAGGGTGCGGTCGACCCACGGGCTGTGCTCGCGGGTGTGCAGGAAGCTGCGGGCGAACTGGCAGCCGAACAGGCTGGCGGAGCCGATCAGGAAGGGCGTGGCGGCGTTGGCCCACCAGGGGCTGTTGGGCCAGAAGTACTCGATGCCGGCGCCGTTGACCGAGACCTGGTAGAGGCCGAAGGAGGCGATGTAGAGGATGTAGTAGAGGTAGCTGGTGTCGCGCACGCTGACGAAGATGAACAGGTTGTACACCAGCATCACCAGCAGCACGCCGTAGATGATGCCCAGCACGTAGACGTTGCCCGGCAGGTTCTCCATGTAGGCCTTGGGCGACCAGAGCGTCAGCGGCGCCTGGATCGAGCCCTGGCTCTCCAGGCGCAGGTAGACGCGCAGCGGCTTGCCCGGCGCGAGCTTGAGGTCGAACAGGTAGTTGGTCAGGCTGATCGGCCGGCTGGCGAACGGCAGGGTGTCGCCGGTGCGCTGGGCCAGCTGGTACCTGCCGTCGGCCCCGGGCAGGTAGAGGTCCAGGCGGTCCAGCGGCGGGTAGGCCAGCTCCAGCAGCCAGTGCGCCGGGTCCTGGGACTCCTGCGGGCGGTAGTCCAGGTCCAGGCGGATCCAGAACACCGAGCGCGAGTAGCCGGCGTTGAGCACGTCGCGGTCGTGGCGGCGGAAGCTGTCGGCCAGGGCGGCGGAGGTGATGTCGGCGATGTCGGCGGTGCCGCGCACGTCCTCGAAGACGTCGATCGCGTGGCCCAGCGGCAGGCGGCTGGTGTGCTCGTCGAAGCTCACCGCACCGGCCAGCGGCGAAAGAAGGAGAAGGAAGAGGATCAGCCAGCGCTGCATGCTACCCCGCAGTGCCCCTCCGGACGGCGCCCGGGAGCCCCATCTCCCGCGGTTGGCGCGCCCCGTGGGCGTGATTTTCGAATCGGCCAACTTTAGCACGCCGGCGGGGGGAGCAAGGAGCGCCCGGCCGGGGATCGGGGCAAACGACGCCTGCCGGGTTTAGTGGTAAGCTCCCGCGCCATGAAAACGCCAACCTCCCGTCCCGTAGTGCTCTGCCTGTCCGGCCACGACCCCAGTGGCGGCGCCGGCCTGCAGGCCGACATCGAAGCCCTGATCGCCCAAGGCTGCCATGCGGCACCCGCCGTCACCGCACTGACCGTCCAGGACACCGTCAACGTTTCCGACTTCCGCGTGCTCGACCGCGAGTGGGTGCTGGCCCAGGCCAACGCCGTGATCGCCGACCTGCCGGTGGCCGCGGTCAAGCTGGGCATGCTCGGCTCGGTGGAGATGGTCGACACCGTGGTCGAGATCATGCAGTCGCTGCCCGGCGTGCCGCTGGTCTGCGACCCGGTGCTGCGCGCCGGCGGCGGCGGCGCCCTGGGCAAGGACGAGGTGGGCTACGCGATCCGCGAACGGCTGTTCCCGATGGCCGCCATCGCCACGCCGAACCTGCCGGAGGCGCGCATCCTCGCCGAACTGCCCGAGGGCAGCGCCGACGAATGCGCCGAGAAGCTGCTGCCGTACATCCGCAACCTGCTGATCACCGGCGGCCACGGCAACGAGTCCGAGGTGCACAACCGCCTGTACGGCCGCGACGGCAGCCAGCACACCTTCACCTGCCAGCGCCTGCCGGGCAGCTACCACGGCTCCGGCTGCACCCTGGCCAGCGCCCTGTCCGGCCGCCTGGCCCTGGGCGAGGAACTGGCCAGCGCCGTGCGCAGCGCCCTCGACTACACCTGGCGCACCCTGCGCGACGCCGAGGCCCCCGGCCGCGGCCAGTACGTCCCGCGCCGGCTGCCGCTGGACTTCTGCTCCTGATTCACCTGCCGAGGCCCCCATGAAACTCCGCGGACTCTACGCCATCACCGATAGCAAGCTGCTCGCCGACGGCCGCCTGCTGCCCTACGTCGAGGCCGCGCTGCGCGGTGGCGCGCGCCTGCTGCAGTACCGCGACAAATCCAGCGACGAGTCGCGCCGCCTGCGCGAGGCCGAGGCCCTGCGCGAGCTGTGCGAGCGCCACGGCGCCACCCTGATCGTCAACGACGACGCCGAGCTGGCCGCGCGCCTGGGCGTGAGCGTGCACCTGGGCCAGACCGACGGCTCCCTGGCCGCCGCCCGCGCCCTGCTGGGCCGCCAGGCGATCATCGGCGCCACCTGCCACGGCAGCCTGCAGCTGGCCGACCAGGCCGTCGCCGAAGGCGCCGACTACGTGGCCTTCGGCCGCTTCTTCCAGTCGCTGACCAAGCCCGGCGCCTCCGAAGCCAGCCCCGAGCTGCTGGAGCAGGCCCGCGCGCGCTTCGCCAACGTGCCGCTGGTGGCCATCGGCGGCGTGACCCTGGAAAACGCCCCCGACCTGATCGGCCGCGGCGCCGACCTGCTGGCGGTGATCAACGCGCTCTTCGCCGCCGACACCCCGGCCGAGGTGGAGCGCCGCGCCCGCGCCTTCGCCGCGCTGTTCTAACCTTTTCCCGCGGCGCCGCTGCGCGCCGCCCCGCTTTCACGGATCCCAACGAGAGGTCGCCATGTCCCGTTCCGAACTCCTCTTCGCCAACGCCCAGAAGCACATCCCCGGCGGCGTCAACTCGCCGGTGCGCGCCTTCAAGAGCGTCGGCGGCACGCCGCTGTTCTTCAAGCACGCGGAAGGCGCCTACGTGGTGGACGAAGACGACAAGCGCTACGTCGACTACGTCGGTTCCTGGGGCCCGATGATCCTCGGCCACGCCCACCCGGAAGTGCTCGATGCGGTGCGCCGCCAGCTGGAGCACGGCCTGTCCTACGGCGCGCCCACCGCGCTGGAAGTGGAAATGGCCGACCTGGTCTGCGCGCTGGTGCCGTCGATGGACATGGTGCGCATGGTCAGCTCCGGCACCGAGGCGACCATGAGCGCCATCCGCCTGGCCCGCGGCTACACCGGCCGCGACGACATCATCAAGTTCGAGGGCTGCTACCACGGCCACTCCGACAGTCTGCTGGTGAAGGCCGGTTCCGGCGCCCTGACCTTTGGCGTGCCGAACTCCCCGGGCGTGCCGGCGGACTTCGCCAAGCACACCCTGACCCTGCCGTTCAACGACCTGGAGGCGGTGGAGAAGGCCCTGGACGAATACGGCCAGAAGGTCGCCTGCATCATCGTCGAGCCGGTGGCCGGCAACATGAACTGCGTGCCGCCCGCCCCGGGCTTCCTCCAGGGCCTGCGCAAGGCCTGCGACAAGCACGGCGTGGTGCTGATCTTCGACGAGGTGATGACCGGCTTCCGCGTCGCCCTCGGCAGCGCCCAGGCCCTGTACGGCGTGACCCCGGACCTGTCGACCTTCGGCAAGATCATCGGCGGCGGCATGCCGGTGGGCGCCTTCGGCGGCAAGCGCGAGATCATGCAGCAGATTTCCCCGCTGGGCCCGGTCTACCAGGCTGGCACCCTGTCGGGCAACCCGCTGGCCATGGCCGCCGGCCTGACCACCCTGAAGCTGATCAGCCGCCCGGGCTTCCACGACGAGCTGACCGACTACACCAGCCGCATGCTCCAGGGCCTGCAGGAACGCGCCGATGCCGCCGGCATCCCGTTCGTCACCACCCAGGCCGGCGCCATGTTCGGCCTGTACTTCAGCGGTGCCGACGACATCGTCACCTTCGCCGACGTGATGGCCAGCGACGCCGAGCGCTTCAAGCGCTTCTTCCACCTGATGCTGGAAGGCGGCGTGTACCTGGCGCCCAGCGCCTACGAGGCCGGCTTCACCTCCATCGCCCACGGCGACACCGAGCTGAAGCTGACACTGGACGCCGCCGAGCGCGCCTTCGCCGCCCTCAAGTGAGCCCCTCCGGCCGCGGCGTTCGCCGCGGCCAATTTTCCGTCGTTACGCTTTGCAAGCACGTCCTACGCCAGTTTCTTGGCCATTCGGACGGAAACCGCGAAAAACACCGTAAAGACTTTGTAAGGAAGCGTCGGCTTATTTCATAATGTGCAGGCCGGCACGTTTTCGCCGGCCGGGCATCGTGCCCGCCCCGTTGCCGGAGGCCGTTTCTCCCCATGTACCGTTCTGGTCGCGCCCTGCTGCTGGGCAGCCTGTTGCTCATCTCGCCCCTGTTCGCACAGGCGGGAGGCAACTCGCTGCTGGTCCCGGCGACCGGCCGCTGCACCCTGAACACGGTTCCCGAGCAACTGCAGCAGGCCCTGGCCAGCTGCCAGCAGATCGCCAACGGCGGCGACGCCGAGGCGCAGTTCGAACTGGGCGAGTACTACTACACCGGCGAACGCGCCCCGCGCGACTTCCCGGCCGCGCTGCGCTGGTACGAGAAGGCCTCGCTGCAGGGCCACGCCCAGGCCCAGTGGCGCCTGGGGACCATGTTCTTCCGCGGCGAAGGGGTCAAGGCCAACAACATCCAGGCCTACATAGTGCTGAAGATGGCCGCGGTGAACGGCGCCGAAGACGCCATGGACAGCGCCGACCTGGTCGCCGAGCAGATGAGCAAGGACGAACTGGACATCGCCAGCAAGGTGCTGGGGCAGATCTTCCGCAACTACCTGATCGAACTGCAGACCGCAGGCAATACGCCGTTTTCGCCGTTGCCCTGAGGGCGGCTACAGGCTACAGGCTACAGGCTACAGGCTACAGGCTACAGGCTACAGGCTACAGGCTACAGGCCGAAGAGCGTAGGGGCTTTCGTAGGAGCGAGCTTGCTCGCGAAGCTTTCAAGAGCGCCCTCTCCCTAACCCTCTCCCTGAAGGGAGAGGGGACTGTCCTGAGCGGCCTGGAAGGCCGGAGTCATCCTGATACTTCACAGCAGTTACCGGCTGAAACCTGAACCCTCGGCAGGTACGGACTGCTCCCTCTCCCTTCAGGGAGAGGGCTGGGGAGAGGGTGCGGAGTCAATCCAGAGCCCCCATGCCACAGGGAAACTCCATTCGCGAGCAAGCTCGCTCCTACAAGGGCAACCACCGCGCGGGCTCTTCGCTTTTACCTGCCGCCTGAAGCCTGCAGCCTTCAGCTGCTCTTGTCCGGCATCGGCATCGGGAACGGCATGACGTTGCCGCCGCCCTTGGCCTCGCTGATCTTCGGCGTGCCCAGGCGCTCCACCTCGTCGATGCGGATGATCGCGTGCAGCGGCACGAAGCTGCGGATCACGCCCTCGAACTGGGCCTTGAGCTTCTCTTCGCTGGGGTCCACGACCACCTGGGTGCGCTCGCCGAAGACGAACTCCTCGATCTCCAGAAAGCCCCACAGTTCGCTCTGGTAGATCTGCTTGGCGTACATCTCGAACACCTGGCCCTGGTTGAGGAAGACCACTTTGTAGATCGGGTTCTCGCGCTTGTTCATGAACGGCGGATGACAGCTCTGCGAAAAGGGGGCGCGAAGCATAGCACAGCCGCCTGGCGTGCAACCCTAGGAACGGGCCCTGCGCGCCACTATAATGCCCGGTCATTTTGGATTCCCCCGACGAAGCGCGCATGGCCAAGAAGCTTTTCATTCAGACCCACGGTTGCCAGATGAACGAGTACGACAGCTCGCGCATGGCCGACCTGCTGGGCGAGGAGCATGCCCTGGAGTTGACCGAGAAGGCCGAAGATGCCGACGTGATCCTCCTCAATACCTGCTCGATCCGCGAAAAGGCCCAGGAGAAGGTGTTCTCCGAACTGGGCGCCTGGCGAGCCCTGAAACAGCAGAAGCCGGAGCTGGTGATCGGCGTCGGCGGCTGCGTGGCCAGCCAGGAAGGCGCCGCCATCCGCGAGCGCGCGCCGTTCGTCGATGTGGTCTTCGGCCCGCAGACCCTGCACCGCCTGCCGGAAATGATCGACGCCGCGCGCACCACCCGCAAACCGCAGGTGGACGTGTCCTTCCCGGAGATCGAGAAGTTCGACCGCCTGCCCGAACCACGCGTCGACGGCCCCACCGCCTTCGTCTCGGTGATGGAAGGCTGCAGCAAGTACTGCAGCTTCTGCGTGGTGCCCTACACCCGTGGCGAGGAAGTCAGCCGGCCGTTCGACGACGTGCTCGCCGAGGTCATCCACCTGGCCGAGAACGGCGTCAAGGAAGTCACCCTGCTGGGGCAGAACGTCAACGGCTTCCGCGGCGCCACCCATGACGGGCGCATCGCCGACTTCGCCGAGCTGCTGCGGGTGGTGGCCGAGGTCGACGGCATCGAGCGCATCCGCTACACCACCTCGCACCCGCTGGAGTTCAGCGATGCGCTGATCGCCGCCCACGCCGAGCTGCCGCAACTGGTGCCGTTCGTCCACCTGCCGGTGCAGTCCGGCTCGGACCGCGTGCTGGCCGCCATGAAGCGCAACCACACCGCGCTGGAATACAAGTCGCGCATCCGCAAGCTCAAGGCCGCGGTGCCGGACATCTGCATCAGCTCGGACTTCATCGTCGGCTTCCCCGGCGAGACCGACAAGGACTTCGAGCAGACCATGAAGCTGGTGGAAGAAGTCGGTTTCGACTACTCCTTCGTCTTCATCTACAGCCAGCGCCCGGGTACCCCGGCGTCGGACCTTACGGACGACACCCCGGACGAGGTGAAGAAGCAGCGCCTGATGATTCTCAACACGCGCCTGCAGCAGCAGGGCTTCGAGATCAGCCGACGCATGGTCGGCAGCGTCCAGCGCATCCTCGTCACCGACTACTCCAAGCGCGACCCCGGCCAGTTGCAGGGCCGCACGGCGAACAACCGCGTGGTCAACTTCGCCTGCGACAACCCGCGCCTGATCGGCCAGTTCGCCGAGGTGGAAATCTACGAAGCGCTGCCCAACTCGCTGCGTGGCCGCCTGATCGAGCCCACCCGTCACTGAAGCCATCCCGGCGCCCGACTTTCCCACACGGGCCGCCGGGGTTATTCTTCGGACATCCCTATTTCCCAATGGTCATACCGACAGCACCTTGAACGCCCCCCTGGATCTTCACCGCTTCACCCTGGAACCCTTCGACGCACGCAGCTTCGCCAACCTCTGCGGGCAGTTCGACGAGCACCTGCACCAGATCGAGAAACGCCTGGACATCGAGATCCGCAACCGCGGCAACCAGTTCGAACTGGTTGGCGAGGCCGCGCGCACCCAGGCCGCCGAGCACCTGCTGCAGCGCCTGTACCGCGAGGCGCAGAGCGGCACCGAGCTGACCCCGGACATGGTCCACCTGTTCCTCCAGGAATCCGGCCTGGAAGACCTGGCCAGCGCCAGCGACGTGCCCAGCATCACGCTGAAGACGCGCAAGGCGCACATCCGCCCGCGCGGCGCCAACCAGCAGCGCTACGTCAAGGCCATCCTCGATCACGACATCAACTTCGGCATCGGCCCGGCCGGCACCGGCAAGACCTACCTGGCCGTGGCCTGCGCCGTGGACGCCCTAGAGCGCGAGCAGATCCGCCGCATCCTGCTGGTGCGCCCGGCGGTGGAGGCCGGCGAGAAGCTCGGCTTCCTGCCCGGCGACCTGTCGCAGAAGATCGACCCCTACCTGCGCCCGCTGTACGACGCCCTGTACGAGATGCTCGGCTTCGAGACCGTGGCCAAGCTCATCGAGCGCCAGGTGATCGAGGTCGCGCCGCTGGCCTACATGCGCGGCCGCACGCTGAACAACAGCTTCATCATCCTCGACGAAAGCCAGAACACCACGATGGAACAGATGAAGATGTTCCTCACCCGCATCGGCTTCGGCTCCACCGCGGTGATCACCGGCGACGTCACCCAGGTCGACCTGCCGCGCGGCACCCGCTCGGGCCTCAAGCACGTGATGGAAGTGCTGCGCGACGTCCCCGGCATCAGCTTCACCCACTTCAAGCCCAAGGACGTGGTGCGCCACCCGCTGGTGCAGCGCATCGTCGAAGCCTACGAGCGCTTCGAGGAGCGCCAGCCGGTACGCCTGGACGGCGAGCGCGCGCCGCGGGAAACCGGAGATGCTTGAACTCGACCTGCAGGTCGCAAGCGATGCCCCCGGTCTGCCCGGCGAGGCCCAGCTGCGCCAGTGGTGCGAGCTGGCCCTGCGCCAGCGCCAGGCCGACTCGGAACTGACCATCCGCCTGGTCGACGAGGACGAGGGCCGCGAGCTGAACCGCACCTGGCGGCACAAGGACTACGCCACCAACGTGCTGTCCTTCCCCGCCGACGTTCCCGACGAACTGCTGGATATCCCGCTGCTGGGCGACCTGGTGATCTGCGTCCCGGTGGTCGAGCGCGAAGCCGCCGAACAGGGCAAGGAGCCGCCGGCGCACTGGGCCCACCTGGTGATCCACGGCTGCCTGCACCTGCTGGGCTACGACCATATCGACGACACCGAGGCCGAGGAAATGGAAGCCCTGGAACGGCAATTGCTGGCCGAACTGGGCTACCCGGACCCGTACGCGGCGGATGAAGAATAAAAGCCAACGAGCAAAGGAAAGATGAGCGAAGACCGATCGAGCAACGGGCATAAGTCCTGGCTGGACAAGATCACCCAGGCTTTTGCCCATGAGCCGAGAAACCGCCAGGAGCTCCTCGAGCTGCTGCGCGACGCCCACGAGAACAAGCTGCTGGACAGCGAGGCGCTGTCCATCGTCGAGGGCGCCATCCAGGTCGCCGACCTGCAGGTGCGCGACATCATGGTGCCGCGCTCGCAGATGATCAGCATCAAGGCCAGCCAGAGCCCGCGCGAGTTCCTCCCGGCGATCATCGACGCGGCGCACTCGCGCTACCCGGTGGTGGGCGAGAGCCTCGACGACGTGATGGGCGTGCTGCTGGCCAAGGACCTGCTGCCGCTGATCCTCCACGACGGCAGCCATGCCTTCAACATCAAGGACCTGCTGCGCCCGGCCACCTTCGTGCCCGAGTCCAAGCGCCTCAACGTGCTGCTGCGCGAGTTCCGCGCCAACCACAACCACATGGCCATCGTCATCGACGAGTACGGCGGCGTGGCGGGCCTGGTGACCATCGAGGACGTGCTGGAGCAGATCGTCGGCGACATCGAGGACGAGCACGACGTCGAGGAAGACAGCTACATCAAGCCGCTGCCCAGCGGCGATTTCATCGTCAAGGCGCTGACCCCGGTGGAAGCCTTCAACGACTTCTTCGGCGCGGAATTCTCCGACGAGGAATTCGACACCGTCGGCGGCCTGGTGATGAGCGCCTTCGGCCACCTGCCCAAGCGCAACGAGACCACCGAACTGGGTGGCTTCCGCTTCCGCGTGCTCAACGCCGACAGCCGCCGCCTGCACCTGCTGCGCCTGACGCCGCTGCGCGACTGAAACCGGGGGCCAACGGCGGATAACCGCGAACGGTTATCCACCCTACGGGGAATGGCGTGGGTGGGACAGCGTAGGAGCGGATCTTATCCGCGAATCGCGCCGGGACATCCGGCTATCGCGGACAAGGTCCGCTCCTACGGCTCCAGGAAGCACGGCTTTTCGTAGGATGGCGTTGAGCGAAGCGATACCCATCACCACGGCAGCATGGGTATCGCAAACTCAACCCATCCTACGAAGAGCACCTCGGCGCAAGACAGTTGTTCCTACAGCCCATTCCGACATCCTGCAACACAGCGTCGCAGACGCCTCATGGCTTTTCGCCGCAGCCCCATAGCCTACCGTTCGTCTCTCCATTACTCTTGCGCATCGCCAAACCGCTTCCAAGGAATACCGATGCGCTGGATCACCCGTCCCGGCTGGCCGGGCCATCTGCTGGCCCTGGCCGCCGGCGCCATCACCCCGCTGGCCCTGGCGCCCTACGGCATCTGGCCGCTGGCGCTGCTGTCCGTCGCCCTCTTCTACCTCGGGCTGCGCGGCGTCACCCCGGGCTCGGCGCTGTGGCGCGGCTGGTGGTACGGCTTCGGCGCCTTCCTCGCCGGCACCGGCTGGATCTACTACAGCATCCATGACTTCGGCGGCGCCTCGCCGGCCCTGGCCGGTTTCCTGGTGGTCGGCTTCAGCGCCGGGGTGGCGTTCTTCTTCGGCCTGCCGGCCTGGCTCTGGGCGCGCATGCTGCGGCGCAACAACGCACCGGTCAGCGACGCCCTGGCCTTCGCCGCGCTGTGGCTGGGCCTGGAAGTGTTCCGCAGTTGGTTCCTCACCGGCTTCCCCTGGCTCTACACCGGCTACAGCCAGCTGCAGGGCCCCCTGGCCGGCCTGGCCCCGATCGGCGGCGTGTGGCTGATTTCCTTCAGCATCGCCCTGTGCGCCGCACTGCTGATCAACCTGCCGCAGCTGACCTTCCGCCCGATGCAACTGGTCGTCGGCCTGGTGCTGCTGCTGGCCCCGTGGATCGCCGGCCTCGTCCTCAAGGGCCACGCCTGGACCAGCCCCGCCGGCGCGCCTCTGACCGTCGCCGCCATCCAGGGCAACATCGCCCAGGACATGAAGTGGGACCCCAAGCACGTCACCGCGCAGCTGGAGCTGTACCGCGACCTCAGCGCCGAGCAGCACGACGTCGACCTGATCGTCCTGCCGGAAACCGCCGTGCCGCTGCTCAAGGACCAGGCCGGCGGCTACCTGGGCATGCTCGACGAGATGGCGAAGCAGAAGCGCGCCGCGCTCATCACCGGCGTGCCCATGCGCCAGCGCGACGCCGACGGCGTGCACTACTACAACGGCATCACCGTGGTCGGCGACGGCAGCGGCGACTACCTCAAGCAGAAGCTGGTGCCCTTCGGCGAGTACGTGCCGCTGCAGGACCTGCTGCGCGGCCTGATCAGCTTCTTCGACCTGCCCATGTCCGACTTCGCCCGCGGCCCGGCCGACCAGGCGCTGCTCAAGGCCAAGGGCTACGCCATCGCGCCGTACATCTGCTACGAAGTGGTCTACCCGGAATTCGCCGCGGGCCTCGCGGCCCAGAGCCAGTTGCTGCTGACCATCAGCAACGACGCCTGGTTCGGCACCTCCATCGGCCCGCTGCAGCACCTGCAGATGGCGCAGATGCGCGCCCTCGAAGCCGGGCGCTGGATGATCCGCGGCACCAACAACGGCGTCACCGCGCTGATCGACCCGCAGGGCCGCATCACCCACGAGATCCCGCAGTTCCAGCAGGGCGTGCTGCGCGGCGAGGCCACTCCGATGCAGGGCCTGACGCCCTACCTGAAATGGCGCCTGTGGCCGCTGGGCACCCTGGCGGTGATCCTGGCGATCTGGACCCTGCTACGCCGCCAGGCCGCCCCCGAGCAGCGCAGGATGTTCGGCTGAGCGTAGGGCGTACAACCGTTCGCGGTTGTACGCCGAGGTTGAGTTCAACGGCGGCTCCGTGCTCGGCACCGAGCGGAATGCAGCCAAGGTCAAGCGGCGGATAACCGCGAACGGTTATCCGCCCTACGTTCCCAGGAAGCACGGCCGTAGGAGCGGATTCATCCGCGATAGCCGGCCACGCGCCATTCCCCTGTAGGAGCGCGCCCTGCGCGCGAATCGCGGACAAGGTCCGCGATGCATCCCTTCAGCGGTAGAACAGGCGGTAGCCCAGCAGGCCCAGCGCCTCGTTGAGCAACTGGTTGCTCTGCCAGAACGCCTTGGCCTCCGGCAGCCAGCCGCCGAACGGCCGGGCGTTGTCCACGCCGATGAAGCCCATCGGCGCCGGCACCACCTCCAGGCCGTTGGCCTCGAAACTCCAGAGCGCGCGGGGCATGTGCTGCGCCTGGGTGACCAGCACCACCCGGCGCACGCCCGCCTGGCGGAGGATTTCCGCGCTCAGGGTGGCGTTCTCCCAGGTGGTGCGGCTGCGCCCTTCCTGCCAGCGCACGCTCACCCCGTAGTCGTCCGCCAGGCTGGTGGCCATGAGCTGCGCCTCGCTGGGCGGCGTGCCGTAGTGCAGGCCGCCGGAGGTCAGCAGCGGCAGGCCGCTGGCCTTGGCCAGGCGCGCGGCGTAGCGCAGCCGCTCGCGGGCCATCAGCCCGGGCTGGTCGTCGCCCCAGGCCGGGTCGCCGCGCTCGCGGCCCGCGCCGAGGATGACGATGGCCTCGGCGCGCTGCGCCAGGCCCGCCCATTCGCCGCGGGCCAGGGCCGGCTGGCGCTCCAGCAGGCGCGCGCCCCACTCCACCGTCAGCGGCAGGCTGAGCAGCCAGAAGCCGGCGAACCCGGCGACGAAGCAGGCCGTCGCCAGCCTCGGCCGGCGGCGGCGCAGGAAAAAGCCCAGCAACAGGAGGATCAGCAGGATGCCCGGCGGCATCAGGATCTGCTTGACGAGGTAGCGCAGCGGCATCGGCGACTCCTTTCAGGAAGCGCCACAGCCTAGCGGATGAACGCGCGGATTCAACGCCCGCGGGAGCCGCGGAACAACTGCGAGCCGCAGGAGGTGCAGGGCATCACCCCGTGCTGGCGGTTGTAGACCACCGGGGTGCCGCACAGCGCGCAGAGCAATTGCAGGTGGCGGTGCGACGGGCGCGTCTTGCCGGCGCTGCCGCCCAGGCGCGCCCGCGTGGAGCGGGCGGGGGCGTGTTCGATCAGCGCCAGCTCCTCGGCGGCGGCGTGCCAGCCGCGCAACCAGTTCACGTCCTGGTCGAGATAGGCGCGGATCAGCTGCATCTCGGCGCTGCTCAGGCCGCGCAGCTCCAACTCCTCGGGATGCTCATCGCGCAGGCGTTCCGCGGTCTCGGCCTCGTCCAGGGCCAGTTCAAGTCGATGCAGCAACCGCTCATAAAGACCGGGACCCGACAAACTCGCACGATGCAGCTCAGCCATCAGTCACCTCAAGCAGGCGGAAACCTCCCGCCCTCAGGCCAAGCTTAGCGTCCCGGCCCCCGGGCCACCGAGCGTGCGACAAACGGCGCGGGCTACCGGCTCGGGGAGGGCTCATGTATGCTACGAGGCTTTATGCAGCCCCTTGCCGGCCGGCCGCCGCGGTGCCCCGGCAAGACGGGAGCGCCCGCTCCGCTCCCACGGCCGCGCCGTCTATTCCGTACAGGTCCAAGTCGCGCCATGCACGAGCAATACCAGCCTCTCGAGATCGAATCCCAGGCCCAGAAGTACTGGAACGAACACAACTCCTTCCGTGTCGAGGAAGTCCCCGGCAAGGAGAAGTTCTACTGCCTGTCGATGTTCCCGTATCCGAGCGGCAAGCTGCACATGGGGCACGTGCGCAACTACACCATCGGCGACGTGATCAGCCGTTACCAGCGCATGCAGGGCCGCAACGTCCTGCAGCCGATGGGCTGGGACGCCTTCGGCATGCCGGCGGAGAACGCCGCGATGAAGAACAACGTCGCCCCCGCCGCCTGGACCTACGACAACATCGCCTACATGAAGGCCCAGCTGAACAGCCTGGGCCTGGCCATCGACTGGTCGCGCGAGGTCACCACCTGCAAGCCGGACTACTACCGCTGGGAGCAGTGGCTGTTCACCCGCCTGTTCGAGAAGGGCGTGATCTACCGCAAGAACGGCACCGTGAACTGGGACCCGGTGGACCAGACCGTGCTGGCCAACGAGCAGGTCATCGACGGCCGTGGCTGGCGTTCGGGCGCGCTGATCGAGAAGCGCGAGATCCCGATGTACTACTTCAAGATCACCGCCTACGCCGAAGAGCTGCTGGAAAGCCTCGACCACCTGCCGGGCTGGCCGGAACAGGTCAAGACCATGCAGCGCAACTGGATCGGCAAGTCCCGCGGCATGGAGATCGCCTTCCCCTACGACCAGGCCTCCATCGGCGAGGCCGGCCAGCTGAAGGTCTTCACCACCCGTCCGGACACCCTGATGGGCGCCACCTACGTCGCCGTGGCCGCCGAACACCCGCTGGCCACCCTGGCCGCCCAGCGCGAGCCGGCCCTGCAGGCGTTCATCGACGAGTGCAAGCGCGGCGGCGTCGCCGAGGCGGACATCGCCACCCAGGAGAAGAAGGGCGTCGCCACTTCCCTGTTCGTCGAGCACCCGCTGACCGGCGAGAAGCTGCCGGTGTGGATCGCCAACTACGTGCTGATGACCTACGGCGAAGGCGCGGTGATGGCCGTGCCGGCCCACGACGAGCGCGACTTCGAGTTCGCCAACAAGTACCACCTGCCGATCCGGCAGGTGATCACCCTGGCCGCCGGCGACGACGGCTACGACGCCAGCGCCTGGCAGGAGTGGTACGGCGCCAAGGACGACAGCGTGCGCACCGTCAACTCCGGCAAGTACGACGGCCTCGGCTACCAGGCCGCGTTCGACGCCATCGGCGCCGACCTCGCCGCCAAGGGCCTGGGCCAGGCGCGCACCCAGTTCCGCCTGCGCGACTGGGGCATCAGCCGCCAGCGCTACTGGGGCTGCCCGATCCCGATCATCCACTGCGACGCCTGCGGCGACGTGCCGGTGCCGGCCGAGCAACTGCCGGTGGTGCTGCCGGAGAACGTGGTGCCGGACGGCGCCGGCTCGCCGCTGGCCAGGATGCCCGAGTTCTACGCGTGCAGCTGCCCGAAGTGCGGCCAGCCGGCCAAGCGCGAAACCGACACCATGGACACCTTCGTCGAGTCGTCCTGGTACTTCGCCCGCTACGCCTGCCCGCAGTTCGAGGACGGCATGCTGGACAAGAAGGCCGCCAACTACTGGCTGCCGGTGGACCAGTACATCGGCGGCATCGAGCACGCCATCCTGCACCTGCTGTACGCGCGCTTCTTCCACAAGCTGATGCGCGACGAAGGCCTGATCGACTCCGACGAGCCGTTCAAGGACCTGCTGACCCAGGGCATGGTGGTCGCCGAGACCTATTACCGCACCACCGCCAACGGCGGCAAGGACTGGTTCAACCCGGCCGACGTGGAAGTCGAGCGTGACGCCAAGGCCAAGGTCGTGGGCGCGCGCCTGAAGACCGACGGCCTGCCGGTGGAGATCGGCGGCACCGAGAAGATGTCCAAGTCGAAGAACAACGGCGTGGACCCGCAGGCCATGATCGACGCCTACGGCGCCGACACCTGCCGCCTGTTCATGATGTTCGCCTCGCCGCCGGACATGAGCCTGGAGTGGTCCGACTCCGGCGTCGAGGGCGCGAGCCGCTTCCTGCGCCGCGTCTGGCGCCTGGCCCAGGCCCACGTCAACGCCGGCTTCGCCGCCGCGGTGGCGCAGGACACCCTGAACGACGCGCAGAAGGAAATCCGCCGCGCCATCCACCTGGCCATCAAGCAGGCCAGCCAGGATATCGGCCAGAACCACAAGTTCAACACCGCCATCGCCGCGGTGATGACGCTGATGAACGTGCTGGAGAAGGTCCCGCAGGAAGACGCCGGCAACCGCGCCCTGCTGCAGGAAGGCCTGGAGACCGTCGCCCTGCTGCTGGCGCCGATCACCCCGCACATCTGCCACGTGCTCTGGCACGAACTGGGCCACAATGGCGCGGTGATCGACGCGCCCTGGCCGCAGGTCGACGAGAGCGCCCTGGTGCAGGACACCCTGCAACTGGTGGTGCAGGTCAATGGCAAGCTGCGCGGGCACATCGAAGTGCCGGCGCAGGCCAGCCGCGAGGACGTCGAGGCCACCGCCCGCGCCAACGAGAACGTGCTGCGCTTCACCGACGGCCTGACCATCCGCAAGGTGATCGTGGTCCCCGGCAAGCTGGTCAACATCGTCGCCAACTGATGGCATTCGCCCGCGGCGCCTTGCCTCGGGCAACCCGGATCAACAGGAGTGAGGGAAGCTTGATGAAACGTATCCTGACCGGCATCGCGCTGATCGGCCTGACCACGCTGCTGGCCGCCTGCGGTTTCCACCTGCGCGGCCTGGGCGATACGAACTTCGCGCTGAAGGAAGTCGACCTGAGCGCGCGCAACGCCTATGGCGACACCGTCAAGGACCTGCAGCGCCTGCTGGAGAACAGCGGCGTGAAAGTGACCAGGAGCGCGCCCTACCACCTGTTCCTCGCCCGCGAGGCCGAGACCCAGCGCACCGCCAGCTACAGCAGCTCGGCGCGCAGCGCCGAGTACGAGCTGACCACCACGGTCGACTACGAGGTGCGCGGCGCCGACAACCTGCTGCTGATGACCGACAAGGTCGAAGTGCAGAAGGTCTACCTGCACGACGAGAACAACCTGATCGGCTCCGACCAGGAAGCCGCCCAGCTGCGCAAGGAAATGCGCCGCGACCTGGTGCAGCAGCTCTCCCTGCGCCTGCAGATGCTCACCCCGGCTCGCCTGGAATACCTGCAGCAGCAGGCCGAAGCCAAGGCCAAGGCCGAAGCCGACGCGCTCAAGGCCGCGGACGAGGCGGCCAGGCAGCAGCCGCAGCAGTCGCCGATCGAACTGCCGAAGGCGCAGTAAGAGGACCAGGGGGCCGGCCATGCCGGCCCCGTACTTTCATGAAGCTCAATCCCGCCCAACTCGCCAAGCACCTGCAGGGCAACCTGGCCCCCGTCTACGTGGTCAGCGGCGATGAGCCGCTGCTCTGCCAGGAAGCCTGCGACGCCATCCGCGCCGCCTGCCGCCAGCGCGACTTCAGCGAGCGCCAGGTGTTCAACGCCGAGGCCAACTTCGACTGGGGCCTGCTGCTGGAGGCCGGCGCCAGCCTCTCGCTGTTCGCCGAGAGGCGCCTGCTGGAACTGCGCCTGCCCTCGGGCAAGCCCGGCGACAAGGGCGCCGCGGCGCTGCAGGAATACCTGCAGCGGCCGCCGGAAGACACGGTGCTGCTGGTCACCCTGCCCAAGCTCGACGGCGCCACCCAGAAGACCAAGTGGGCCAAGGCGCTGATCGACGGCGAGGCCGCGCAGTTCATCCAGATCTGGCCGGTGGACGTGCACCAACTGCCGCAGTGGATTCGCCAGCGCCTGTCCCAGGCCGGGCTGGCCGCCAGCCAGGACGCGGTGGACCTGATCGCCGCGCGGGTGGAAGGCAACCTGCTGGCCGCCGCGCAGGAGATCGAGAAGCTCAAGCTGCTGGCCGACGGCAACCAGCTCGACGCCGCCACCGTGCAGGCGGCGGTAGCCGACAGCGCGCGCTTCGACGTCTTCGGCCTGATCGACGCCGCCCTGGCCGGCGAAGCCGCGCACAGCCTGCGCATGCTCGAAGGCCTGCGCGGCGAGGGCGTGGAGCCGCCGGTGATCCTCTGGGCGCTGGCCCGGGAGATCCGCCAGCTGGCCGGCATCGCCCAGCAGTTCGGCCAGGGCGTGCCCCTGGACAAGGCCTTCGCCCAGCGCCGCCCGCCGGTGTGGGACAAGCGCCGCCCGCTGCTCACCCGCGCCCTGCAGCGCCACAGCGGCGCCCGCTGGAACCAGCTGCTGCAGGACGCCCAGCTGATCGACGCGCAGATCAAGGGCCAGGCCCAGGGCGACGCCTGGAACGGCCTGGCACGCCTGGCGCTGCTGCTGGCCGGCCAGCGCCTGCCGTTGCCGCCGGGCTGATCTCCCCTGCCGTCTCCCCCGTAGGAGCGGACCTTGTCCGCGATAGCCGGACGTATCGGCGCGTTTCGCGGATAAGATCCGCTCCTACACCATGCCAGCCTCGGCAGTCCCCTGTAGGAGCGCGCCCTGCGCGCGAATCGCGGGCAGGGCCCGCTCCTACAGGTTGATGCCGGACAACCCCCGTTCGGCACCTGTGCGCTGCACGACAAGAACCACTGCGCTGCCGCGCAATACGCCCGGCCGGCAGCTCCCTATCGTCGCCTCATCGACCCGCCGATAAGGAGAACAAAGCGATGCCGGCCGATCCGATTACCCTGGCCGTGGTGCGCGGCGCGCTGGAGATGACCCAGCGCGAGATGACCCTGACGCTGGAAAAAACCAGCCGCTCCAGCGTCTTCAACCTCGCCCACGACTACTCCAACGCGCTCTTCGACCACCATTCGGAAATGATCCTGCAGGGCCAGGACATCCCCATCCACCTGGGCTCGCTGATCCCGGCGATGAAGGCCGTGTCCGGCTACTTCGGCGACGACGTCGCCGAAGGCGACGTGATCTACCACAACGACCCCACCTACGCCGGCAGCCACATCATCGACTGCTGCATGTACAAGCCGGTGTTCTACCAGGGCGAGCTGGTGTTCTGGACCGTGTGCAAGGGCCACCTCACCGACATCGGCGGCCCGGTGCCGGCCGGCTACAACCCCGACGCCAAGGAAATCTACGCCGAGGGCCTGCGCATCCCGCCGGTGAAGCTGTGGGAAAAAGGCCGCCGCCGCGAGGACGTGATCAACCTGCTGCTCACCAACATGCGCGCCCGGCGCAACCAGGAGGGCGACCTCAATGCCCAGTACGGCGCCTGCCGCGTCGGCGAGCGCAACCTCATCGCCCTGCTCGACAAGTACGGCGTGGCCACGGTGCGCGAGTGCATCGCCGAGCTGAAGGACATGGCCGACCGGCAGATGCGCGAGCTGATCCGCTCGGTGCCCGACGGCAGCTACACCGGCCACGCGGTGCTGGAGGATTCCGGCCACGGCCTGGGCGAGCTGGCCATCAGCGCCACCGTCACCATCAGGGACGACAGCTGCCACATCACCGTGCAGAGCCCACCGCAGGTGCCCTACTTCATCAACTCCTACGCCGGCAACTCGATGTCCGGCATCTACCTGGGGCTGATGATGTTCGCCCAGGTGCCGCCGCCCTATAACGCCGGGCTGTACCGCTGCGTGACCGTGGACCTGGGGCCCAAGGGCACCCTGTGCAACGCCGAGGAGCCGGCGCCCCACGTCAACTGCACCACCACCCCCATGGAGACCCTCACCGACGCCGTGCGCCAGGCCTTCGAGCAGGCCGCGCCGGAACGCGTCACCGCCTCCTGGGGGCACACCAGCGGGGTGAACATCGCCGGCGTCGACCCGCGCACCGGCGAGGAATACGTGACCATGGTGCTGGCCTCGATCATCTCCGGCGCCGGCGCCACCTCGGAGCTGGACGGCTGGCACGCCTGCGGCCCGCTGTGCTGCTTCGGCGCACTCTACTCCGGGGACATCGAGCTGCTGGAGTACAGCTACCCGATCCTCATCCACCGCTACGCGCTGATGGCCGACAGCGCCGGCGCCGGCCAGCTGCGCGGCGGCTCGGGCACCTGCCTGGAAGTGGAGCCGCTGGACCACGAGATGACCGTGATTTCCTTCGGCGAAGGCCGCCAGCGCACCACCATGGGCGCCGCCGGCGCGGCCAACGGCCTGGACGAGCCCAAGCTGGGCGGCGTGGAGATCGTCCGCGCTGGCGAGCACGAGAAGCACACGCGCAACGTCATGACCGTGCTCAAGCCCGGCGAACGCTTGGTCAACCGCACCCCCGGGGGCGGCGGCTACGGCCCGGCCTTCCGCCGCCTGCCCGAGGCCGTGGCGCGCGACGTGCGCGACGGTCTGGTCTCGCCGCGCGGTGCCGAACTCGACTACGGCGTGGTGCTTACCAGCGCCGGCGAGGTCGACCAGAAAGCCACCGCCCAACGCCGCCAAACCGCCTGAGGAACCCGACATGCACAGCCAATACCGCCTCGGCGTCGACGCCGGCGGCACTTTCACCGATTTCATCCTGGCCGAACGCGAAGGCCGCGTGCACCTGTTCAAGGCACTTTCCACCCCGCAGGACGGCACCCTGGCCATCGCCGACGGCCTGCGCCAGATCAGCCAGGCGCTGGGCCGCCCGGTGGAAGAGGTAGTCGCCAACTGCGACCTCTGCATCAACGGCACCACGGTGGCGCTGAACGCGCTGATCGAGCTCAAGGGCGTCAAGGTCGGCCTGCTGGCCACCGCCGGCCACGAGGACAGCATCGAGATCCGCCTGGGCCACAAGGAAGAAGGCTACCGCTACGACCCCGATTACCCGCCGGCGCCGCAGCTGGCCCAGCGCTTCCTGCGCCGTCCGGTGCGCGGGCGCATCCTCGCCGACGGCCGCGAGCACACGCCACTGAACGAGAGCGACGTGCGCGACGCCGCCAGGCTGTTCGCCGAACAGGGCGTGGAGGCGGTCGCCGTGTCCTTCCTCTGGTCGGTGCGCAACCCGGCCCACGAGCAGCGCGCCGTGGCCATCCTGCGCGAGATGCTGCCGGGGGTGTTCGTCTGCAGCGGCACCGAGGTGTTCCCGCAGATCCGCGAATACACCCGCACCTCCACCACCCTGGTCAACGCCTACCTGAGCCCGGTGATGGCGCGCTACGTGGCGAAGATCGACGACTACTTCCGCCAGCTCGGCGCCCAGCGCCCGGTGCGCTACTTCCAGTCCAACGGCGGCCTGGCCACCGGCGAGCACATGCGCGGCCGCGCGGTGAACGCGATCAACTCCGGCCCGGCCTCGGCGCCCCAGGCCGGGCTGTTCGTGGCCCAGCCGTTCGGCATCCGCAACGTCATCACCGTGGACATGGGCGGCACCTCCTTCGACATCACCCTGACCCGCGAAGGCAAGACCAACCTCAGCCGCGACGCCGACTTCCTGCGCCAGCGCATCGGCGTGCCGATGATCCAGGTCGAGACCCTCGGCGCCGGCGGCGGCTCCATCGCCCACATCAACCCCTACGGCATGCTCGAGGTGGGCCCGCAGAGCGCCGGCTCCAGCCCCGGCCCGGTGGCCTACGGCCAGGGCGGCGAGCTGCCGACGGTGACCGACGCCAACCTGGCGCTGGGCTACCTCAACCCCGAGGCGCGCCTGGGCGGGCGCATCAGCCTGGACCGCGAGGCGGCGCTGGCGGCGATCCGCGCGAAGATCGCCGAGCCCCTGGGCATGGACGTGGACAAGGCGGCCTGGGGCATCCACGCCATCGTCAACGCCAACATGGTCAACGGCATCCGCCGCGTGTCCATCGAGCGCGGCTACGACCCGCGGGACTTCGCCCTGATCGGCGCCGGCGGCGCGGCGGGCGTGCACATGACCGCGCTGGCCGAGGACATGGGCATCGACACCGTGCTAATTCCCAAGGTCGCCTCGGGCCTGTGCGCGCTGGGGCAGATACTCTCCGACGTGAAGCACAACTACCTGGCCACCTACCCCATCCTGGCCCGCGAGGACGCCGACCTGGCCGGCCTGGAGGCGGCCTTCGTCGAGCTGGAACAGCAGGGCCGCGCCACCCTGCGCGGCGACGGCTTCGCCGACGCGGACATCGCCGTGGTGCGCAGCCTGGAGATGCGCTACGTCGGGCAGATCCACGAATGCACCGTGGAGATCGGCGACATGCCGGTCGACGCGCGGACGCTGCCGGCCATAGTCGAGGCCTTCCACCGCCGCCACGAGGCGCTCTACACCTACGCCGAGGCGGACAACCCGGTGGAGATCGTCAACCTGGAAAGCCAGGTGATCGGCCGCGTCTCGCGCCCGCCCTTCCCCAGCCTGCCGGCCAGCGACGGCCACGCCCAACGGGCCCTGGCCGGCAGCCGGCCGATGCTCTTCGGCGAGGACGGCATCTGGACCGACACCCCGGTGTACCAGGGCGAGCTGCTGCTGGCCGGCGACCGCCTGCACGGCCCGGCGGTGGTCGAGGAAGCCACCACCAACATCCTCATCCGCCCCGGCTGGGTGGTGGAACTGCACGAATCCGGCTGCTACCGCCTGAGCCGCCAGCGCTGAGCCCGGAACGCCGGACCTCCCGCGGAGGTCCGGCGCCGGGGCGCCCGGCCATCAAGGCACAAGAGCTGCATGGACATTACAACCCGAACACGCTGCAAGCGCTTCTGCCATGACCAAGCAAACCAGCTTCGACACCACCGCCATTGCCGGCGCGCAACGCCAGGAATACTGGAAGCGTTGCGTCAGCGACACCTATTTCCCGCTGGAACTGGACTACATGGCAGGCGACAGCTTCCAGGGCCGGCTGGAGCTTTTCAGCCTGGGCGACCTGAGCCTGTCCTACCTCGATTCCTCCCCTCTGCGCTACCGCCGCCAGAGCCACCATCTCGGCCAGTGCGAGGACGAGTCGTTTCTGCTCTCCCTGCCCCTGCGCAGCTGTTTCGAATTTACCCAGCGCGGCCGCCGTACCGTCTGCCAGCCCGGCAGCTTCGTGCTGGAACGCAGCGGCGAACCCTACGAATTCCTCTACGCCCAGAGCAACGCCCTGTGGGTGCTGAAACTGCCCGAACGCACCCTGCGCCGCCACGTGGCCACGCCCGACCAGCGTTGCGCGCTGAATTTCGACGCCACCCGCGGCGCCGGTGCGCTGTTCGCCGACTACCTGGCCCTCAGCGCGCGCCGCCTGGGCGAACTCGAACCCGGCGACGGCCAGCGCCTGAGCCGCCAATTGCTCGAACTGCTGGGCATGGCCCTGGAACGCCAGCACCCCGGCGAAAGCCAGTCCAGCGCCGTCGCCACGGCCCACCTGCGCCGCGTCGAGCAGCACATCCACCGCCACCTCGACGACAGCAGCCTGAACCCCGCCGGCATCGCCCAGGCCTGCGGCATTTCGGTGCGCTACCTGCACCGGCTGTTCCAGGGCAGCGGCCGCAGCGTGCAGGAGTGGGTCCGCGAACTGCGCCTGCAGGCGTGCCACGATGCCCTGCTGGTCACGCCGCCACCGCCGTCCATCGGCGAGCTGGCCTACCGCTGGGGCTTCGCCGACCAGGCCCACTTCAACCGCGCCTTCAAGGCCCGCTACGGCATCGCGCCCGGCGAGCTGCGCCGGGCACCGCGGATCAACTGACCTGCGGCCTGGACATCCCCGGTGAAAGCGCCGATGATGCCGATGCCCGCAATGGGCGGGCGTTCGTCCCGAGGAGAAGACCATGGCGAAGAAAGCCAAACGGCCGAACAAGGCCAAGTCCCTGATAGCCCAACCGCTGTTCCGCAGCCGCCAGGAACACCCCCTGAAAGGTAAAGGCAGCTACCGCCGCGAAGCCTCCCGCAACTGGGAGGCTTCGTTCTTTCTGGCCGCCTGAAATCCCCTCGAAAGCCCCCCCGCATCACCCTCATCGCCATTCCCCCTCCCTCTGCCTGAAGCCCCTGCCCGCCCGCTTGCGCTGGCCGACAAAAC
>NZ_QGSL01000088.1:798152-801564 GCF_003176655.1 Pseudomonas sp. RW407
ACAACTGGAAGAGCGGCAAATCCGAGAAGTGCATCTTCTGCTACCCGCGCATCGAGACCGGCCAGCCGACCGTCTGCTCGGAGACCTGCGTGGGGCGCATCCGCTACCTCGGCGTGCTGCTCTACGACGCCGACCGCATCGAGGAAGTGGCCGCCTCGGCCGATGACCGCGACCTCTACCACCGCCAGTGCGAGATCTTCCTCGACCCCCACGACCCGCAGGTGATCGAGCAGGCGCGCAAGGACGGCGTGCCCGACAGCGTCATCGCCGCCGCCCAGGCCTCGCCGGTGTACAAGCTGGCCATCGACTGGCAGCTGGCCCTGCCGCTGCACCCGGAGTACCGCACCCTGCCCATGGTCTGGTACGTGCCGCCGCTGTCGCCCATCCAGTCCGCCGCCGAAGCCGGCCACGTGGAATTCGACGGCGTGCTGCCGAAGATCGAATCGCTGCGCATCCCCGTGCGCTACCTGGCCAACATGCTCACCGCCGGCGAAGAGGCGCCGGTGGTGCTGGCCCTCAAGCGGCTGATGGCCATGCGCGTGTACATGCGCGCCAAGCACGTGGACGGCACCCTGAACGAGGCGGTGCTGCAGCAGGTCGGCCTGAGCCAGCGGCAGGTGGAGGAGATGTACCGCTACCTGGCCATCGCCAACTACGAGGACCGCTTCGTCATCCCCACCGGGCACCGCGAGGCCCTGCCCGACGCCTATGCCGAGCGCAGCGGCTGCGGCTTCACCTTCGGCAACGGCTGCCACGGCGGCAACAGCGAGGTCAGCCTGTTCGGCGGCAGCAAGCAGACCACCACCCTGGTCAAGCCGGTGCAGACCTTCGACCCGGTGGAGGACAGCCGCCATGGATGAGCGCCAGCCCGAGGGCCTGCTGAGCCTGCGCGTGCTGGCCCGGCTGCTCGACTACCCCTGCGCCGAACTGCAGGCGGCGGCCGGCGAGCTGGCCGCCATCCTCGGCGCCGAGACGCGCCTGCCCACCGCGCTGCGCGAGCGCCTGCGGCAGTGGTGCCGGCGCCTGGCGCAAAGCGAACTGCTCGATTTGCAGGAGGCCTACGTCGAACTCTTCGACCGCAGCCGCTCGGTCTCGCTGCTGCTGTTCGAGCACGTCCACGGCGAATCCCGCGACCGCGGCCAGGCCATGGTCGACCTGCTGGCCGAGTACCAGGCCGCCGGCTTCCAGCTCGACGCCCGCGAACTGCCCGACCACCTGCCGCTGTTCCTCGAATACCTCTCCACCCGCAGCCACGCCGAGATCGGCCAGTGGCTGGGCGACATCCAGCACATACTCGCGCTGCTCGCCGCGCGCCTGGAAGAGCGCGGCGCCGACCACGCCCTGGTGCCCCGCGCGCTGCTGGCGCTGATCGGCCGCAGCGAACTGATCCAGCAGCAGCGCCCGGCGGTGGAAGGGGAGGCGCCGGACGACACCCCGCAAGCCCTGGATGCGGTCTGGGAAGAGGAAATCGTCCGCTTCAACGCCGACTCCGACCAGGACTGCAGCCTGCAGTCCGCCGAGGGCCGGCGCCTGGCCGAGCGCAAGTACGAAGCGGTCCCGCAGGTCATCCAGGTCCTGCCGACCACCCCGCCGCCCCTGGCGGACGGCCAATGAACGGAGGCTCACCATGTTCGAAGACTACGTTCTGCACCTGCTCTACGGTTACTACCCCTACCTGGCCGGCACCGTGTTCCTGCTCGGCAGCCTGCTGCGCTACGACTACGGCCAGTACACCTGGAAGACCGGCTCCAGCCAGCTGCTCTCCAGCCGCCACATGCGCCTGGCCAGCAACCTGTTCCACATCGGCATCCTGGCGATCTTCTTCGGCCACCTGGTCGGCCTGCTGACCCCGCACTGGGTCTACGAGCCCTTCCTCTCCGCCGGCCACAAGCAGCTCATGGCCATCGTCTTCGGCGGCATTGCCGGGGTGCTCTGCGTGATCGGCGGCGCCATGCTGCTGTGGCGGCGGCTGTTCAACCCGCGGGTACGGGCCTCGTCCAGCTTCATGGACAACCTGATCATCGCGCTCTTGCTGCTGCAGGCCTGCCTGGGGCTGATCACCATCTTCTTCTCGCTGCACCACCTGGACGGCGAGATGATGCTGGCCCTGGCCGGCTGGGCGCAGTCCATCGTGTTCTTCCGCGGCGACGCGGCCAGCTTCCTGATCGGCACGCCGCTGATCTTCAAGATCCACATCTTCCTCGGCCTGACCATCATCCTGCTGTTCCCCTTCACCCGCCTGGTGCACGTCTGGAGCATCCCCCTGGGCTACTTCGGGCGTAACTACCAGATCGTCCGCCGGCGCGGCTGAGGAGCGAAGCCATGGCCCAAATGATCGCCGTCGAGAACCTGCCGGACGAACCCGTCGCGGTGATCCGCGTCGGCAACGCCCGGCTCAGCGAAGCCGACATCGCCCGGGAAACCCCCTTCCACCCGGCCGCCTCCCTGGCCGAGGCGCAACTGCAGGCGGCCCGCGCCCTGGTGGTGCGCGAACTGCTGGGGCAAAGGGCCGCCAGCCTCGGCCTGTTGCCTGCGGGCGAACTGGCGGAGGAGGGCGCCGACCAGGCCGTGGCGGCGCTGCTGGAGCGCGAACTGCAAGTCCCCGAGCCCGACGAGGAGGCCTGCCGGCGCTACTTCGAAACCCACCGCGAACGCTTCGCCGAGCCGGCCCGGGTCAAGGTCCGCCACATCCTCCTGCCCGCCGCCCCGGACGACGCCAACGCCCGCGACGCCCACTACCACCTGGGCGAAAAACTGTTGCGCGAACTGCACCGCGACCCGCAACGCTTCACCGAACTGGCCCAGCTCCACTCGGCCTGCCCGTCGAAGGAAGAAGGCGGCGACCTCGGCTGGCTAAGCGCCGGGCAAACCGTGGCCGAACTCGACCAGGCCCTGCAGCGCCTGCCCCCGGGCCTGCACGACCGCCCCCTGGCCTCGCGCTACGGCTGGCACCTGGTGAGCATCGACGACCGCCGCGAAAGCAAGCCGCTGCCCTACGCCCAGGTCAGCGCCCGCGTGCGCCACAGCCTGCGCGAAGAAGCCACCCGCCAGGCCCTGCGCCAGTATCTGCTGGCGCTGGAAAAGGAAATAGGCGTGAAGGGCATCACCCTCGACGACAGCCCCGAACACGGCGCCCGGTCGTGACGTAGGGCGTATAACCGTTCGCGGTTATACGCCGCTACACCTTCCTTGCCGGCGACTCCGTGGTCGAGCCTGGCGCGGCTCCGACGGCGGCTCCGTGCCCGGCACCGAGCGGAATGCGACCGAGGTCAAACGGCGGATAACGCCGGAGGCGTTATTCGCCCTACGCCAGGCCACCCGTAGGGCGTACAACCGTTCGCGGTTGTACGCCGTTGGCCATGCTACCGGGGCGCCTGGCTCCACCCTGTAGGAGCGCGCCCTGCGCGCGAAT
>NZ_QGSL01000088.1:801574-845030 GCF_003176655.1 Pseudomonas sp. RW407
CAGACCTGCATGCCGAGGGTCTGGCCCTTGTGCGTCCAGAACTTGGCGAAGAAGGCGAACAGGCTGACGAACAGCAGGCTGGACAGCAGCGGGTCGCCGACCAGCCCGCCCTGGTCGGCGAGCTGCCGGAGCTTCTCGCCGCCCAGCAGCAGGCGCAGCAGCACCTGCTGGTAGAGCAGGGTGACCACCATCAGCAGGGCCACGCACAGCAGGAAGTCGTAGAACATGGCCGCGAAGCGGCGCAGCAGGGGCGCGGGGGGGAAATTCCCCTCCGGCTGGAGTCGGGCTTTGGGCATGGCGTCGTTCGGCGCTCGGGGCAGGGACGAGGCGGGGATTATACGACCTTTGGCGGATCGCCACCGAGGCCAGGGTGCCGCAGGCGGAATGATCTACGCTGGTTTCAGGTGCCCGCTCAGGCTGCTCGCCGAGCCCGATGACAGCGGCGGCGCCGGGGATGACACGGATGCCTGGATCGAGCAAAGTCCGGCGCCTGCTCTGGCGCCTGTGCATTTCCCTGCTGGTCGCCCTGCTGCCGCTGCTGCTGGGCGGCGTGATCATCTATTGGCAGACCCAGGTCGGCCTCCGGCGCGAGGCGGGGCACGCCGCCAGCGAGGCGCTGCACCTGATCGACGTGATGCTCGCCAATGCCGCCGGCTCGGCGCGGGCCACACTCGCTTACGCCGCAGGGCCCTGCTCCGCGGCCGAGCTGGTACTGCGCGAACAGGTCGCCACCGTACCCTTCGTGCGCTCGGTCAACCTGGTGCGGGACGACAGGGTGTTCTGCACCTCGCTGTTCGGCGCTTTCGACGAGCCGGTGGACGTCGCCGCTTTCGTCGACGGGCGCCTCAACCTGCTGCCCGGCAATGCGGTGACGCCGGACTTCGCGCTGATCGTGTACCGCCTGGCCGAGGGCCGCGATGGCGTGCTGGCGGCAGTGGACGGGCGCTACCTGAGCAACGTGCTGCAACTGGTGGACCAGCGCAGCGACCTGGTGATCCAGGTCGGCCCGCGCTGGATGGACGAGGCGGGCGAGGTGCACGAGGGCACGCCCGACGCCTTCCCCCTGGCCGAGACGCGGCAGGCCTCGACGCGCTTTCCCTACCGGGTGGTCGGCGGCTTTCCGGCCGGCGCCCAGTGGCGGATCATGGGGATCGACTACTGGCCGCTGTTCGCCATGCTGGCGGTGCTCGGCGGGCTGTTCGGCATTGGCTGCTACTGGTTGCTGGGGCGCGCGGCGACGCCCACCCGCGAGATCGAGCGGGCGATGTATGCCGGCGAGTTCGTGCCCTTCCTCCAGCCGCTGGTGGAGGCCACCGGCGGCCGCTGGATCGGCGCCGAGGTGCTGATGCGCTGGCGCCACCCGCGCGCGGGGCTGGTCAGCCCGGACATCTTCATCCCCCTGGCGGAGCAGAGCGGCCTGATCGTGCCCATGACCCGTTCCCTGCTGCAGCAGCTGGCGGCCGTGCTGCCGAAGCATTCGCAGCTGCTGGGCGAGGGCTTCCACCTCGGCGTCAACGTCAGCGCCGTAAACCTGCGCAGCGGCAGCCTGTTCGGCGATTGCCTGGATTTCCTCGGCGCCTTTCCGGTGGGCTCGGTGACACTGATGCTGGAGCTGACCGAGCGTGAACTGATCGGCAGCGATGCGCACACCGACGAACTGCTCGGGCACCTGCGCGAGCTGGGGGTGAACCTGGCGATAGACGACTTCGGCACCGGCCATTCCAGCCTCGCCTACCTGCGCCGCTTCCACGTGGACGCGCTGAAGATCGACAAGAGCTTCGTCGCCACCGTCGACGACGACAGCCGTTCCCGGCATATCCTCGACAGCATTCTCGACCTCTGTGGCCGCCTGGACCTGCAGGTCATCGCCGAAGGCATCGAGACGCCGGCGCAGCGCGACTACCTGGCGGCCCGCGGCGTGCCCTGCCTGCAGGGCTACCTGTTCGGCCGGCCGATGCCGCTGGCGGAGTTCGTCGCCGAGCTGGAGCGCCGTGCCCGCCCGGGCGCCTAGCGGACGCCGGCTGGCTTCCGTCGAACGACGGCGCCCGCAGGGGGCGCCGTCGCCAGCACATGCGCGATCAGACGTAGGCCTGGGCGCGGCGCTTGCCGCGGGGTAGGCGGGCCTTGCCGGAGAGGGCGCTCAGGCGGGCCTGCCAGGTTTGCCAGGCGGCGCCGCTGGCGGGCTGTGCCGCTGCGCGGGCGGACTGCCGGCTCTTCGGCGCCGCAGCCGGGGCGGGCTTCGCGACGGCTGCGGCGGCACCCGCGGCGTCCTGCGCCTGGGTGAAGGCGTTGGTGCGGCGGCAGGCCTTGCAGCTGACCTGCGCGGCGACCTGCGAGCCCGCCACGTTCGGGTCGCTGCGCCCGCAAGCGGCCTGGCTGGTGCCAATCAGGAAGTGAGTGACCATGTGGACCTCCTAGTCAGAAAAGGGGCGGCATTATTCCACAGGGTTCCCGGCGTACCAGCGCGGCCGGTCGTTTTCGGAAGAACGTCCGAATCAGCCGTGCTGCACCCCGGCACGCTTGAACAACTGCCTGCAGCGCTCGGACAGGTGCACCACGCGCAGGTGCTTGCCGGCCCTGGCGTAGCGTTCGCGCAGGGTCTTCAGCGCAGCGATGGCCGAGTAGTCGACGAAGCTCAGGTGGCGGCAGTCCAGGGTGACCTGCGGCGGGTCGCCGGCCGTGTCGAACTGCTCCAGGAAGGGCGTGGTGGAGGCGAAGAACAGCGTGCCGTGGATGCGGTAGAGCTTGCTGCCGTCGGCTTCCAGGTGGCTGTCGGCGTACAGCTCGCGGGCGTGCTTCCAGGCGAAGTCCAGGGCGGCCACGACTATGCCGCAGAGTACGGCGGTGGCCAGGTCGGTGAAGACGGTGATGACGGTCACCACGGCGATCACCAGCACGTCGCTCGCCGGCACCTTGCCCAGCACCCGCAACGAGGCCCAGGCGAAGGTCTGCTGGGCGACCACGAACATCACCCCCACCAGCGCCGCCAGCGGGATGCGCTCGATCAGCGGGGAGAGGAACAGCACGAAGAGCAGGATCATCACCCCGGCGACCACCCCGGACAGCCGGCCGCGGCCGCCGGAGCCCAGGTTGATCACGGTCTGGCCGATCATGGCGCAGCCGCCCATGCCGCCGAACGCCCCGGAGACCATGTTGGCCGCGCCCAGGGCCACGCACTCGCGGTCCGGGTAGCCGCGGCTCTGGGTGATCTCGTCGGTGAGGTTGAGCGTCAGCAGGGTTTCCAGCAGGCCGACCAGCGCTATGAGGATGGCGTAGGGCGCGATGATCCGCAGCGTCTCCAGGTTCCACGGCACCTGCGGCAGGGCGAAGGCGGGCAGGCCGCCGGCGATGTGCGCCATGTCGCCGAGGGTGCGCGTGGGCAGCCCGAGCAGGTACACCAGCAGGCCGACGCCGAGGATCGCCACCAGCGCCGGCGGCACCGCGCGGGTCAGCTTCGGCAGTAGGTAGACGATGGCCATGGTCAGCGCCACCAGGCCCAGCATCAGGTACAGCGGCGCCCCGCCGAGCCAGGCCCCGCCACTCTTGAAGTGCTCCAGCTGGGCCAGGGCGATGATGATCGCCAGGCCGTTAACGAAGCCCAGCATCACCGGGTGCGGCACCATGCGCACCAGCTTGCCCAGGCGCAGCAGGCCGAAGGCGATCATCACCAGCCCGCCGAGCAGCACCGTGGCCAGCAGGTACTGCACGCCGTGCTGCACCACCAGCGCCACTATCACCACCGCCATGGAGCCGGCCGCACCGGACACCATGCCCGGCCGGCCGCCGAACAGCGCGGTGAGGGTGCAGATGAAGAAAGCGCCGTACAGGCCCATCAGCGGGTTGAGGTGCGCCACCAGGGCGAAGGCGATGCACTCGGGCACCAGGGCGAAGGACGTGGTGAGGCCGGCCAGGATGTCGGCACGCAGACGGGCGGGTTTCATGGCGTTCCTGAAGTTGGACCGGTGTGGGCGGTCGCGGGGCAAGGCGGAAAAAGGAGGCGAATGGTACGGAATCACGGATGCGGGAGCCAGTCGGAAAGGCTGCCGGCGCGCTCTGCCGGTAACCGGAAACCAGCTATTCATGGCTTTCGGAATTCATCGCCAGCTTGCGCGGCAAGCTACCCGAAGCAGCCTGATACAAGCACGTAGCGCCGAGGCTTTTCGTTTCTGGCCTCCAGCATTAACCTGTGCGGCTCTGCTCCGCAGGGCGAGCCATCGGCTGATGGGCTCCACCTGCAGGACATCCGCCATGAGCAGAAGCCGACGCAAGACGCCCATCTGCGGCATCACCACCGCGGCCAGCGAACGTTTCGATAAACAGACCTGGCACCGCTCCTTCCGCAAGGCCGAGCGGCAACGCCTGGCCAGCGACCCCTTCTCCGAGCCCCATCACTTCCGCGAGTTCTGCAACGACTGGTTGATGCACAAGGACGGCAAGTACTACTGGGGGCCCGAGCACTCCGGCGCCAAATGGCTCCGCAAGTAGCTGTTCACGCCGCTTCCACGGTGATGCTGAGACGCTTGCCGAGCGCGCCCAGGGCGAGCTCCAGCTGATCCATCTTCGAGGTGTGCAGGAAGTCCACGAGGCGGTCGCCCTGGGTCTGGGCCACGCCCAGCAGCCGGCACAGGTCGGCCTTGCGCATGCCGCGCTGCATCATCTCGTTCCACAGCGCGATCTTCGCCACGGTAACCGCGGGCAAGTGCACCACGTGCTCGCCGGCCTCCGGCGCGGAGGCGGCCGGAATGGCACGGCGCTCGTCCACGTACAGCGACAGCGTGGTTTCGATTGCATCCAGGGCCTCGCGGATCGCGTGGTCCCGGTCGTCGCCGAAGCTGTTCAGCTCCGGCAGGTCACGGCAGAACACGGCGATGCCCGGGGCGCTGTCGTCCTGCTCGAAACGGATTGGATAGTCGTACATGGCTGTCCCCTCTCAATGGGTGACGATGTCCAGTTCAGGTGGCGCCCTTAGAGCCCCAGTTGCTTGATGATCGCCTTGCGGGTCGGCTCCGGCATTTCCCTGGCGCCGTGGTCCGCAAAGGTCGTCGTCCTCCCGTTGGGTGCCGTGATCTTGAAGTGGCTGCCCTTGCCGGCTTCGAAAGTCACGCCCTGGGCTTTCAACCAACGCCTGAATTCACTGAACTTCATCACCTCGTCTCTGTTGATTGGACGAAGTCAACTTACCACATTTTTGTGGTTATAAAACAATTCTGTTGTATGGAGAGGCAGCGGGTGGCGCAGGCTTTCGAGCGGGGCTCGGATGTCGGTACGTGAAGAGGCCGATCTGGGCGATCAGCTTCCCGCGGAAGGAGGGGGAAGGCGCGGCGCTACTGGTCGCCGTGTTTCACGCCGCCAGAAACGCAAAAGCCTGCAAAATCAAGATTTCGCAGGCTCTTAGTGGTGCCCCGGGAGAGACTCGAACTCTCACTCTGTCGCCAGAAACGGATTTTGAATCCGCCGCGTCTACCATTCCGCCACCGAGGCAATGGCGCGGCAGTATAGGGAGGCCCTCGGTACCGGTCAATCCACTTGCATGGCGATGCCAGTGCAATTCCAGTAATATAGCCGGCCCTTCGAGATATACCCCCATGCGCGTCGCCGACTTCCATTTCGATCTGCCCGAGGCCCTGATCGCCCGCCATCCGCTCGCCGAACGTCGCGCCAGCCGCCTGCTGGTGCTGGACGGACCGACGGGCGCGCTCAGTCACCGTCATTTCACCGACCTGCTGGAATACCTGCGGCCGGGCGACCTGATGGTGTTCAACAACACCCGGGTGATCCCCGCGCGGCTGTTCGGCCAGAAGGCGTCCGGCGGCAAGCTGGAGATCCTCGTCGAGCGCGTGCTGGACAGCCGCCGCGTGCTGGCCCACGTGCGCTCGAGCAAGTCGCCCAAGCCGGGTTCGAAGATCCTCATCGACGGTGGCGCCGAGGCGCAGATGCTGCAGCGGCACGACGCGCTGTTCGAGCTGGGCTTCGCCGAGGACGTGCTGCCGTTGCTGGAGCGGGTGGGGCACATGCCGCTGCCGCCCTATATCGATCGCCCCGACGAGGACGCCGACCGCGAGCGCTACCAGACCGTCTACGCCGAGCGTGCCGGCGCCGTGGCCGCGCCCACCGCCGGGCTGCACTTCGATGAAGGGCTGCTGGCGGCTATCCGCGAGAAGGGCGTGGACACCGCCTTCGTCACCCTGCACGTGGGCGCCGGCACCTTCCAGCCGGTGCGCGTGGAGAAAATCGAAGACCACCACATGCACAGCGAGTGGCTGGAGGTCGGCCAGGACGTGGTCGATGCCGTGGCCGCCTGCCGTGCCCGTGGCGGCCGGGTGATCGCCGTCGGCACCACCAGCGTGCGTTCGCTGGAGAGCGCGGCCCGCGGCGGCCAGCTCAAGCCTTTC
The DNA here is from genome assembly GCF_003176655.1 of Pseudomonas sp. RW407. Lineage (NCBI taxonomy): Bacteria > Pseudomonadati > Pseudomonadota > Gammaproteobacteria > Pseudomonadales > Pseudomonadaceae > Pseudomonas > Pseudomonas sp. RW407. The sequence goes on from NZ_QGSL01000088.1 coordinate 807,967, forward strand.
AGCGGCGACACCGACATCTTCCTCTACCCGGGCCGACCCTTCCATGTGGTCGATGCCCTGGTGACCAACTTCCACCTGCCCGAGTCGACCCTGCTGATGCTGGTCTCGGCCTTCGCCGGCTACCCGCAGACCATGGCCGCCTATGCCGCGGCGGTGGCGCACGAGTACCGCTTCTTCAGCTACGGCGATGCCATGTTCATCACCCGCAACCCCGCGCCGCGCGGGCCCGAGGACTGATCCCATGAGTTTCATGAAGTTCGAACTGCTGGCCACCGACGGCAAGGCCCGGCGCGGCCGCCTGAGCTTCCCCCGTGGGGTGGTCGAGACCCCGGCGTTCATGCCGGTGGGCACCTACGGCACGGTCAAGGGCATGCTGCCGCGGGACATCGAGGGCATTGGCGCGCAGATCATCCTCGGCAACACCTTCCACCTGTGGCTGCGCCCGGGCACCGAGGTGATCCGCAAGCACGGCGACCTGCACGACTTCATGCAGTGGCAGGGGCCGATCCTCACCGATTCCGGCGGCTTCCAGGTGTTCAGCCTGGGCGCCCTGCGCAAGATCAAGGAAGAGGGCGTGTACTTCGCCTCGCCGGTGGACGGCGCCAAGGTCTTCATGGGCCCCGAGGAGTCCATGGCGGTGCAGCGCGCGCTGGGTTCGGACATCGTGATGATCTTCGACGAGTGCACCCCGTACCCGGCCGAGTTCGACGTGGCCAAGCGCTCCATGGAGCTGTCGCTGCGCTGGGCGAAGCGCTCGAAGGTCGCCCATGGCGAAAGCCCCTCGGCGCTGTTCGGCATCGTCCAGGGCGGCATGCATGAAGAGCTGCGCATGCGCTCGCTGGAAGGCCTGCAGGAAATCGGCTTCGACGGCCTGGCCATCGGCGGCCTGTCGGTGGGCGAGCCGAAGGAAGAGATGATCCGCGTGCTGGACTTCCTGCCGCCACGCATGCCGGCCGACAAACCCCGTTACCTGATGGGGGTGGGCAAACCCGAGGACCTCGTGGAAGGTGTGCGCCGCGGCGTAGACATGTTCGACTGCGTGATGCCCACGCGCAACGCGCGCAACGGCCATCTGTTCGTCGACACCGGGGTGATCAAGATCCGCAACGCCGTGCACAAGCACGACGAATCGCCGCTGGACCCGACCTGCGACTGCTACACCTGCAAGCACTTCTCCCGCGCCTACCTCTACCACCTGGACAAGTGTGGGGAAATGCTCGGCAGCATGCTCAATACCATCCATAACTTGCGGCATTATCAGCGGCTTATGGCTGGTTTGCGCGAGGCAATCCAACAGGGTACATTGGCCGCCTTTGTCGACGCCTTCTATGCCAAACGCGGCCTTCCGACGCCGCCGTTGGGCGATTGATCCCGATTTTCCAAAAGAATATAGAGACAGGAGTATCCGATGAGCTTTCTGATTCCCGCCGCCTACGCCGACGCCGCTGCTCCCGCGGCCGCCGCAGGCCCGATGGGCACTGGTTTTGAGTGGGTCTTCCTGGTCGGCTTCCTGGTCATCTTCTACCTGATGATCTGGCGTCCGCAGGCCAAGCGCACCAAGGAGCACAAGAACCTCCTGTCCAACCTGCAGAAAGGTGACGAAGTCGTCACTTCCGCGGGTATCGCCGGCAAGGTGCTGAAAGTCGCCGACGACTTCGTGGTCGTCGAGGTCGCCGACAACGTCGAGCTGAAGTTCCAGAAGGGCGCCATCGCCGCGACCCTGCCCAAAGGCACGCTCAAGGCCATCTGAGTCCAGGCAACAGAAAACCAATAGACGGGGCGCATGAAGCGCCCCGCGTCATAACGGGCGGTATCAATGCTCAACAAATATCCCCTGTGGAAATACCTGCTGATCCTGGCGGTGCTTGCCGTCGGCTTCATCTATTCCGCACCCAACCTCTACCCGGACGATCCGGCCGTGCAGGTCAGCGGCGCCAGCAGCGCGCTGCAGATCACCCAGGCCGACATCGACAAGGCCAGCAAGGCGCTGACCGACGCGGGCATCGCCGTCAAGGCGGGCAGCCTCGGCAAGAACAGCGGCCTGATCCGCCTGGCCAAGCAGGAAGACCAGCTTCCCGCCAAGGACATCGTGCGTCGCGCCCTGGGCGACGACTACGTGGTCGCGCTGAACCTGGCGCAGACCACCCCGAACTGGCTGCGCAACATCGCCGCCCATCCGATGAAGCTGGGCCTGGACCTGTCCGGTGGTGTGCACTTCCTCCTCGAAGTGGACATGGACAAGGCCGTGGACGCCCGCCTGAACGTCTACGAGAGCGAGATCAAGAGCGCCCTGCGCAAGGAGCGCCTGCGTTACCGCAGCCTGCCGGTGCAGGACCGCGCCATCCAGCTGGGCTTCACCGACGAGGAGTCGCTGGACAAGGCCAAGGCGCTGATCGCCAAGGACTACCGCGACTTCGAGGTGACCCAGGACCAGCGCAACGACATGCAGGTGCTGCGCCTGGCCATGACCGCGGCCAAGCTCGCCGAGATCCGCGAATACTCGATCAAGCAGAACCTCACCACCGTGCGCAACCGCGTCAACGAGCTGGGCGTGTCCGAGCCGCTGGTGCAGCGCCAGGGCGCCAACCGCATCGTGGTCGAACTGCCGGGCGTGCAGGACACCGCCGAAGCCAAGCGCATCCTCGGCAAGACCGCCAACCTGGAGTTCCGCCTGGCCGCCGAGCCCGACGCCATCAAGTCGGCCACCGAGACCTTCGAGTTCCGCGAGCCGCGCCGCCCGCCGGCGGCCCTGGAGCGCAGCGTGATCATCACCGGTGACCAGGTCACCGACGCCAGCGCCAGCTTCGACGAGAACGGCCGCCCGCAGGTGAACATCCGCCTCGACGGCCACGGCGGCGAACTGATGAACCGCGCCACCCGCAACAACGTCGGCCGCAGCATGGCGGTGGTGTTCATCGAGCAGAAGCCGATCACCCGCTACGCCAAGCAGGTGGTCGACGGCGTCGAGCAGGAAGTCGCCGTCCCGGCCTTCAAGGAAGAGAAGAAGATCATCAGCCTGGCGACCATCCAGTCGGCCCTGGGCAACCAGTTCCGCATCACCGGCCTCGACGGCCCGGGCGAATCCTCGGAACTGGCCCTGCTGCTGCGCGCCGGCGGCCTGGCCGCGCCGATGTACTTCGCCGAGGAGCGCACCATCGGCCCGAGCCTGGGCGCCGACAACATCGCCAAGGGCATCGACGCTTCCCTGTGGGGCATGGTGTTCGTGTCGCTGTTCATCATCGTCATCTACCGCTTCTTCGGCTTGATCGCCACCGTCGCCCTGGGCTTCAACATGGTCCTGCTGGTGGCGCTGATGTCGATCCTCGGCGCGACCCTGACGCTGCCGGGCATCGCCGGTATCGTGCTGACCATGGGCATGGCGGTGGACGCCAACGTGCTGATCTTCTCGCGGATACGCGAGGAACTGGCCGGCGGCATGTCGGTGCAGCGCGCCATCCACGAAGGCTTCAACCGCGCCTTCACCGCCATCGTCGACGCCAACCTGACCTCGCTGCTGGTCGGCGGCATCCTCTACGCCATGGGCACCGGCCCGGTGAAGGGCTTCGCCGTGACCATGTCGCTCGGTATTCTCACCTCGATGTTCACGGCCATCATGGTCACCCGCGCAATGGTCAACCTGATCTTCGGCGGGCGTGACTTCAAGAAGCTGTGGATCTAAGGGGGATCATGAGATGAATATCAAGATCGGTACCATCAACTTCATGGGCGTGCGCAACATCGCGTTCGCCGCTACCCTGGTCCTCACCCTGATCGCCCTCGGCAGCTGGATCACCAAGGGCATCAACTTCGGCCTGGACTTCACCGGCGGTACGCTCATCGAGCTGAACTACCAGCAGCCGGCGGACCTGGGCAAGGTCCGCGACGAGCTGGTCAAGGCCGGCTACGCCGAGGCCGTGGTGCAGAGCTTCGGCGACACCAAGGACGTGCTGGTGCGCATGCCCAGCGAGGACCCGGAGCTGGGCAAGAAGGTCGCCGCGGCGCTGCAGGCGGCCGACACCAGCAACCCGGCCAGCCTCAAGCGCGTGGAATACGTCGGCCCGCAGGTCGGCGAGGAGCTGCGCGACCAGGGCGGCCTGGGCATGCTCCTGGCCCTGGGCGGCATCCTCATCTACGTCGGCTTCCGCTTCCAGTGGAAGTTCGCCCTGGGCGCCATCCTCTCGCTGATCCACGACGCCATCATCGTGATGGGCGTGCTGTCGTTCTTCCAGATCACCTTCGACCTCACCGTGCTCGCCGCGGTGCTGGCGGTGGTGGGCTACTCGCTGAACGACACCATCGTGATCTTCGACCGGGTGCGCGAGAACTTCCGCGTGCTGCGCAAGGCCAGCCTGATCGAGAACATCAACATCTCGACCAGCCAGACCCTGCTGCGGACCATGGCGACCTCGATCTCCACCCTGCTGGCCATCGCCGCGCTGCTGTTCTTCGCCGGCGACAACCTGTTCGGCTTCTCCATCGCCCTGTTCGTCGGCGTGCTGGCCGGTACCTACTCGTCGATCTACATCGCCGATGTGGTGCTGATCTGGCTGAAGCTGTCGGCCGAGGACCTGATCCCGCCGCAGGCCAAGGAAGTCGACGACCGCCCCTGAGTCTGTCCCGCGCTCCCTGGAAACTCCCGCTTCGGCGGGAGTTTTTCTTTGTGCGCGATGCGGCCGTGCGTCGGTATCGGGTGGCGCATCGCCAAGGAATGTCGGAACTTTCTTAAGGATTCCCTGCTCCAAGGCAAGGACAAGGGCAAGTGCCCGTATGAAAGGAAAGCCAGGAGGTCTATGTGAACAAGTCGTTGCTCATCGGTACCGTGTTGGGCGCAGTCGGCGTTACGGCAGGTGGAGCGGTGGCCACGTACAGCCTGGTGGACCGCGGCCCGGAATATGCCGAGGTCGTCGCCGTCCAGCCGGTCAAGGAAACCATCAAGACCCCGCGCCAGGTGTGCAAGGACGTGGCGGTCACCCACCAGCGCCCGGTCAAGGACCAGCACCAGATCGTCGGCACCGCCATCGGCGCCATCGCCGGCGGCCTGCTGGGCAACCAGATTGGCGGCGGCAATGGCAAGAAGATCGCCACCGTGGCCGGTGCGGTCGGCGGCGGCTACGCCGGCAACAAGGTGCAGGAAGGCATGCAGGAGCGTGACACCTACACCACCACCGAAACCCGCTGCAGCACCGTGAACGACACCAGCGAGAAAGTGGTGGGCTACGACGTCAAGTACATGCTCGACGGCAAGGCCGGCCAGGTGCGCATGGATCGTGATCCGGGCAGCCAGATCCCGGTGGACAAGAGCGGTCGGCTGATCCTCAGCCAGCAGTAAGCATCGAAGCATGAGAAGGCGCCCCGCGGGGCGCCTTCTTCGTTTCCGGCAGGTAGGAGCGAGCCGTGCTCACCCGCAGCGTAGGAGCGGATCTCATCCGCGAATCGCGCCGACACCTCCGGCTATCGCGGACAAGGTCCGCTCCTACAGTGGAACACCGTGCTTCCCGATGGGTTGTAGGAGCAGGCCCTGCCCGCGATTTCGCGCGCAGGGCGCGCTCCTACAGGGGAATGGTGCGGTGGGGTGGCGTAGGATCTTATCCGCGAAACGCGCCGGAACCGCCGGCTATCGCGGACAAAGTCCGCTCCTACAGGGGGATACCGTGCCTCACGGCGAACTGTAGGAGCGGGCCCTGCCCGCGATTCGCGCCCAGGGCGCGTCCAGCATGGGAATGGCGTAGGAGCGGACTCCGTCCGCGATCGGGCTCGCCAGCGGCTCCGACGTCCCCATCACCCAACAAAAAGCCCGACACAAGGCCGGGCTTTTTCATTCCATCCGCGCTCAGCGCTTGAGCGACGGCGGCAGGTGCGGCTGGATGCTGGTCAGCAGCGCCTTGAAGCACTTGGTGTTGCCGGCGACGATGTGGCCTTTCTCGAGGAACTCGTGGCTGCCGGTGAAATCGCTCACCAGGCCGCCGGCTTCCTGCACCAGCAGGGCGCCCGCGGCCATGTCCCACTCGGACAGGCCGAACTCCCAGAAGGCGTCGAAGCGGCCGGCCGCGACGTAGGCCAGGTCCAGGCTGGCGGCGCCGGCGCGGCGGATGCCGGCGGTCTGGCCGACCAGGCTGCGGAACATGCCCAGGTAGGCGTCGAGGTTGTCCAGCTGGCTGTCGCGGAACGGGAAGCCGGTGCCCAGCAGGGCGCCTTCCAGGCTCTTGCGGTTGCTCACCCGCAGGCGGCGGCCGTTCAGCGCGGCGCCGCGGCCGCGGCTGGCGGTGAATTCTTCCTGGCGCACCGGGTCGAGGACCACGGCGTGCTCCAGGCGGCCCTTGTACTTGCAGGCGATGCTGACGGCGAAGTGCGGGACGCCGTGGATGAAGTTGGTGGTGCCATCCAGCGGGTCGATGATCCACAGGTAGTCGGCGCCTTCGCCGCTGCCCTCGAGGTAGCCGCCTTCCTCGCCCATGATGCCGTGGTTCGGGTAGGCCTTGCGCAGGGCGGTGACGATGCTGAGCTCGGCGGCGCGATCGACTTCGGTGACGTAGTCCTTGGCGTCTTTTTCGTTGACCGAGAGGGTGTCCAGGCGTTCGATGGAGCGGAAGATCAGTTCACCGGCGCTGCGGGCCGCGCGCAGGGCGATGTTCAGCATGGGCTGCATGGAGAGGTCACCTGGATGATGTTAAAGAAAGCCGAACATTGTACCAGAAAACCGTGGCGCTCATAGGGCGGCCTGTCGCTTGCGTGGCGCAAGACCGAGCGCTGCGGTAGGATTCCGTTCCTTTTCGTATCTGCTTGTGTGGAGAGCTCCGGTTGCTCGACAGAATTCGCGTGGTGCTGGTCAACACCAGTCATCCCGGCAATATCGGCGGTACCGCCCGGGCCATGAAGAACATGGGCCTGTCGCGCCTGGTGCTGGTCGACCCCATGGACTTCCCCAGCGGCGAGGCGGTGGCCCGCGCCTCCGGGGCGACCGACATCCTCGACGCCGCCCAGGTGGTGCCGACCCTGGAGGACGCCCTGGTTGGCTGCAGTCTGGTGCTCGGCACCAGCGCCCGTGACCGGCGCATCCCCTGGCCGTTGCTCGACCCCCGCGAGTGCGCCACCACCAGCCTGCAGCACGCCCAGCAGGGCGGCGAGGTGGCCCTGGTGTTCGGCCGCGAGTACGCGGGCCTGACCAACGAAGAATTGCAGCGATGTCAGTTCCACGTGCACATTCCCGCCAACCCCGAGTTCAGCTCGCTGAACCTGGCTACGGCGGTCCAGGTGCTCGCCTACGAAGTGCGCATGGCCTGGCTGGCCGCCGAAGGCCAGCCGACCAAGCAGGAGAAGCTGGAGACCACGGCCATGCTCAACAGCCTGCCGGTCACCGCCGACGAGCTGGAGCGCTTCTATTCGCACCTGGAATCGACCCTCGTGGATATCGGCTTCCTCGACCCGCAGAAGCCGCGGCACCTGATGTCGCGCCTGCGCCGCCTGTACGGCCGCGCCGGGGTCAGCAAGCTGGAGATGAATATCCTCCGGGGTATCCTCACCGAAACACAGAAGGCCGCGCAGGGCGCGGCCTGCAAGCGGAGTGACGATGATGTTTGAGCGTGTGCGCGAAGATATCCAGAGCGTATTCCATCGCGACCCGGCAGCGCGCAATGCCTTCGAGGTACTCACCTGCTACCCGGGCCTGCACGCCGTGTGGCTGCACCGCCTGGCGCACCTGCTGTGGACCTCCGGCTGGAAGTGGCTGGCGCGCCTGGTATCCAACTTCGGCCGCTGGATGACCGGCATCGAGATCCACCCGGGCGCCAGGATCGGCCGGCGCTTCTTCATCGACCACGGCATGGGCATCGTGATCGGCGAGACCGCCGAGATCGGTGACGACGTGACCCTCTACCAGGGCGTGACCCTCGGCGGCACCAGCTGGAACAAGGGCAAACGCCACCCGACCCTGGCCGATGGCGTGGTGGTAGGCGCCGGCGCCAAGGTGCTCGGTCCGTTCACCGTCGGCGCCGGGGCGAAAGTGGGCTCCAACGCCGTGGTCACCAAGGAAGTGCCGCCGGGCGCCACCGTGGTCGGCATCCCGGGGCGCATCATCATGAAGGACGACGCCGAGCAGCTGGCCAAGCGCCAGGCTATGGCCGAGAAGCTCGGCTTCGACGCCTACGGCGTCAGCCAGGACATGCCCGACCCGGTGGCGCGCGCCATCGGCCAGTTGCTCGACCACCTGCAGGCGGTCGACGGCCGGCTGGAGGGCATGTGCCAGGCGCTGACGGCCCTGGGTAGCGACTATTGTGCGAAAAAGCTGCCCGAGCTGCGTGAAGAGGACTTCGCCGGCGTCAAGGACGAAGAGGGCAAGGCGGCGCATTGATGCGCCGCTAACGATTTTCTGCTACATTATGCCGCCCTTCGCTGGCTAATCCCGAGTAATTTGATAGGTCTTATAGTTGACTCAAATACTCGGAAATGGCATCCTTTCGCCAGTCCAGTGATCCATTCGGGAATGTTCCATGCGTCTGACCACCAAAGGCCGCTATGCCGTAACCGCCATGCTCGACCTGGCGTTGCATGCCCAGCGTGGTCCGGTTTCCCTGGCGGACATTTCCGAGCGCCAGGGCATATCCCTGTCCTACCTTGAACAGCTGTTCGCCAAGTTGCGCCGTGGCAACCTGGTGACCAGCGTGCGCGGTCCCGGCGGCGGCTACCAGCTGTCCCGCGACATGGCCGGTATCCACGTCGCCCAGGTGATCGATGCGGTCAACGAATCGGTCGACGCCACGCGCTGCCAGGGGCAGGGGGATTGCCACTCTGGCGACACCTGCCTGACCCACCACCTTTGGTGCGACCTCAGCCAGCAGATCCACGAATTCCTCAGCGGCATCAGCCTCGCCGACCTGGTCGAGCGCCGCGAAGTCCAGGAAGTCGCGCAGCGGCAGGATGAGCGTCGTTGCGGAGGCACCGGCAAACGGCCGAGCCTCGATAAGATTGAAGCGTCCGCCATCGATTGAGCGCGCGCCAGCCTGTAGGAGTTACCTGATGAAATTGCCGATCTACCTCGACTACTCCGCCACCACCCCGGTGGACCCGCGCGTCGCTCAGAAGATGGCTGACTGCCTGCTGGTGGACGGCAACTTCGGCAACCCCGCCTCGCGCTCCCACGTGTTCGGCTGGAAGGCCGAGGAAGCCGTGGAGAATGCCCGCCGCCAGGTCGCCGAACTGGTCAATGCCGACCCCCGCGAGATCGTCTGGACCTCCGGCGCCACCGAGTCCGACAACCTCGCCATCAAGGGCGTGGCGCACTTCTACGGCAGCAAGGGCAAGCACATCGTCACCTCGAAGATCGAGCACAAGGCGGTGCTGGACACCACCCGCCAGCTGGAGCGCGAAGGCTTCGAAGTGACCTACCTCGACCCCACCGAGGAAGGCCTGATCACCCCGGCCATGGTCGAGGCGGCGCTGCGTGACGACACCATCCTGGTCTCGATCATGCACGTGAACAACGAGATCGGCACCATCAACGACATCGCCGCCATCGGCGAGCTGACCCGCTCCCGCGGCATCCTGTTCCATGTCGACGCCGCGCAGTCCACCGGCAAGGTCGACATCGACCTGGACAAGCTGAAGGTCGACCTGATGTCCTTCTCCGCCCACAAGACCTACGGTCCCAAGGGCATCGGCGCCCTGTACGTGCGCCGCAAGCCGCGCGTGCGCCTGGAAGCCCAGATGCACGGTGGCGGCCACGAGCGCGGCATGCGCTCGGGCACCCTGGCCACCCACCAGATCGTCGGCATGGGCGAGGCCTTCCGCATCGCCAAGGAAGAGATGCACGCCGAGAACGAGCGCATCCGCGCCCTGCGTGACCGCTTCTTCGCCAAGCTCGAAGGCCTGGAAGAACTCTACGTCAACGGCAGCCTGACCCAGCGCGTGCCGCACAACCTGAACCTGAGCTTCAACTACGTCGAAGGCGAGTCGCTGATCATGGCCCTGAAGGACCTCGCGGTCTCTTCCGGTTCGGCCTGCACCTCCGCCTCCCTGGAACCGTCCTACGTGCTGCGCGCCCTGGGCCGCAACGACGAGCTGGCGCACAGTTCCATCCGTTTCACCTTCGGCCGCTTCACCACCGAGGAAGAGGTCGATTACGCCGCCGGTATCGTGGGGCAAGCCGTTTCCAAGCTGCGCGAGCTCTCGCCGCTGTGGGACATGTTCAAAGAGGGTGTCGACCTGTCCAAGGTCGAATGGCAGGCCCACTGACCCGCCCCATAGAGTGAGGATTAGCCATGGCATACAGTGACAAGGTCATCGACCACTACGAAAACCCCCGTAACGTCGGCAAGCTCGACGCCGAGGATCCCGATGTCGGCACCGGCATGGTCGGCGCGCCGGCCTGCGGCGACGTGATGCGCCTGCAGATCAAGGTCAACGAGCAGGGCGTGATCGAAGACGCCAAGTTCAAGACCTACGGCTGCGGTTCGGCCATCGCCTCCAGCTCCCTCGCCACCGAGTGGATGAAGGGCAAGACCCTGGACGAGGCCGAGTCCATCAAGAACACCACCATCGCCGAAGAGCTGGCCCTGCCGCCGGTGAAGATCCACTGCTCGGTGCTCGCCGAGGACGCCATCAAGGCGGCCGTGCGCGACTACAAGCAGAAGAAGGGTCTGCTCTAACCGCTCAGTTGAGTAAGGAGTTCCCATGGCCATCAGCATGACCGAAGCCGCCGCCAAGCATGTCCAGCGCTCCCTCGAGGGGCGCGGCAAGGGCGAGGGCATTCGTCTTGGCGTGCGCACCACCGGGTGTTCCGGCCTGGCCTACGTGCTCGAGTTCGTCGATGAGCTGGCGCCCGAGGACCTGGTCTACGAGAGCCACGGCGTGAAGGTCATCATCGACCCGAAGAGCCTGGTCTACCTCGACGGCACCGAGTTGGACTTCACCAAGGAAGGCCTCAACGAGGGCTTCAAGTTCAACAACCCGAACGTTCGTGGCGAGTGCGGCTGCGGCGAAAGCTTCAACGTCTGAGGCCGGCGTGGGTAGTCCTTGTCACTTCGCGCTCTTCGACCTGCAGCCGGCCTTCCGCCTCGACCTGGATGCCCTCGGCCAGCGTTACCGTGAGCTGGTCCGCAGCGTCCACCCGGATCGCTTCGCCGACGCCACCGAGCGCGAGCAGCGCGTGGCGCTGGAGCGCGCCGCCGAGCTCAACGACGCCTACCAGACGCTGAAGAGCGCGCCGCGCCGGGCGCTGTACCTGCTGTCCCTGCGGGGCCAGGCGCTGCCGCTGGAAGCCACGGTGCAGGACCCGGAGTTCCTCCTGCAGCAGATGCAGCTGCGCGAGGAGCTGGAAGACTTGCAGGAAAGCGCTGACCTGGATGGGGTGGCCGCCTTCAAGCGCCGCCTGAAAGGGGCTCAGCAGCAGCTGGAGGACAGCTTCGCCGATTGCTGGGACGACGCCGAGCGTCGCCCGCAAGCCGAGCGCCTGGTACGCCGCATGCAGTTTCTCGACAAGCTGGCGCAGGAAGTGCGCCAGCTCGAAGAGCGACTCGACGATTAATCCGCGCGGCCTGCGCCGCGCCCGTTACGCCTGATTAGAAGCCGCATGGTCCTACTGCAGATCGCCGAGCCCGGACAAAGCCCCCAGCCGCACCAGCGCCGGCTGGCCGTGGGCATTGACCTGGGTACCACCAATTCCCTGGTCGCCGCCGTGCGCAGCGGCGTCGCCGCACCCCTGGCCGATGCCGAGGGGCGCCTGATCCTGCCGTCGGCGGTGCGTTACCTGGCCGACCGCGTCGAGGTCGGCGAGTCGGTCAAGCGGGGCGCCTCCGCCGATCCGCTGAACTCCATCATCTCGGTCAAGCGCCTGATGGGCCGTGGCCTGGAAGACGTGAAGCAGCTCGGTGGCCAGTTGCCCTACCGCTTCACCCAGGGCGAATCGCACATGCCCTTCATCGAGACCGTGCAGGGCCCGAAGAGCCCGGTCGAGGTCTCCGCGGAAATCCTCCGCAGCCTGCGCCAGCGCGCCGAAGCCACCCTGGGCGGCGAGCTGGTCGGCGCGGTGATCACGGTGCCGGCGTATTTCGACGATGCCCAGCGCCAGGCCACCAAGGACGCCGCGCGCCTGGCCGGCCTGCACGTGCTGCGCCTGCTCAACGAGCCCACCGCCGCGGCGGTCGCCTACGGCCTGGACAAGAACGCCGAAGGCGTGGTGGCCATCTATGACCTGGGTGGCGGTACCTTCGACATTTCCATCCTGCGCCTGACCCGTGGCGTCTTCGAGGTCCTGGCCACCGGCGGCGACAGCGCCCTGGGCGGCGACGACTTCGACCATGCCATCGCCGGCTGGATCATCCAGCAGGCCGGCGCCTCCGACGACCTCGACCCGGGCAGCCAGCGCCAGTTGCTGCAGGCCGCCTGCGCGGCGAAGGAAGCCCTGACCCTCAATGAAAGCGTCGAGGTCGCCTATGGCGACTGGCGCGGCAAGCTGGACCGCAGCCAGCTGGACGCCCTGATCGAACCCTTCGTCGCCCGCAGCCTCAAGGCTTGCCGCCGCGCCGTGCGCGATTCCGGCATCGAGCTGGAGGACATCGGCGCCGTGGTCATGGTCGGCGGCTCCACCCGCGTGCCGCGCGTGCGCCAGGCGGTGGGCGAGCTGTTCGGCCGCGAGCCGCTGGTGGACATCGACCCCGACCAGGTGGTGGCCATCGGCGCCGCCATCCAGGCCGACGCCCTGGCCGGCAACAAGCGCGGCGAAGAGCTGCTGCTGCTGGACGTCATCCCGCTGTCCCTGGGCCTCGAGACCATGGGTGGGCTGATGGAGAAGGTGATCCCGCGCAACACCACCATCCCGGTGGCCCGCGCCCAGGAATTCACCACCTACAAGGATGGCCAGACGGCCATGATGATCCACGTGCTGCAGGGCGAGCGTGAACTGGTCAAGGACTGCCGCTCCCTGGCGCGCTTCGAGCTGCGCGGCATCCCGCCGATGGTGGCCGGCGCGGCGAAGATCCGCGTCAGCTTCCAGGTGGACGCCGACGGCCTGCTGGCGGTGTCCGCCCGCGAGATGAGCTCCGGCGTCGAGGCCAGCATCCAGGTCAAGCCGTCCTACGGCCTGACCGACGGCGAGATCGCCCGCATGCTGCAGGACTCCTTCCAGTACGCCGGCGACGATATGAACGCCCGCGCCCTGCGCGAGCAGCAGGTCGAGGCGCAGCGCCTGCTCGAAGCCGTGCGTTCGGCGCTGGATGCCGACGGCGAACGCCTGCTGGACGCCGACGAGCGGCTGGCCATCGAGGCCGGCATGGATACCCTGCGCGAACTGGCCGCCGGTACCGATACCGCCGCCATCGAGCAACAGATCAAGCGTCTGTCCCAGGTGACCGACGCCTTCGCCGCGCGACGGATGGACGCTTCCGTCAAGGCCGCCCTGGCCGGTCGCCGGCTCAACGAAATCGAGGAATAAGCGAAGATGCCGCAGATCGTATTTCTGCCCCACCCCGAGCATTGCCCGGAGGGCGCGGTGGTCGAGGCCCAGCCCGGCGAGACCATCCTCAAGGCTGCGCTGCGTAACGGCATCGATATCGAGCACGCCTGCGAGATGTCCTGCGCCTGCACCACCTGCCACGTGATCGTGCGCGAGGGCTTCGGCTCCATGGAGCCGTCCGACGAGCTGGAAGACGACATGCTGGACAAGGCCTGGGGCCTGGAGCCGGATTCGCGCCTGTCCTGCCAGGCGGTGGTGGCGGACGAGGACCTGGTGGTGGAAATTCCGAAATACACCATCAACCAGGTTTCCGAAGGCCATTGAGGGGAGTGCGCGCATGAGCCTGAAATGGACCGATGTGCTGGAAATCGCTATCCAGCTGGCCGATAGCCGCCCCGACGTGGACCCGCGCTACGTCAACTTCGTCGACCTGCACAACTGGGTGGTCAGCCTGCCGGAGTTTTCCGACGACCCGTCGCGCGGCGGCGAGAAGGTCCTGGAAGCCATCCAGGGCGCCTGGATCGAAGAAGCGGACTGAAAGCGGCGGCAGGCGGCAGGCGGCAGGCGAAGAGCAAGCTCGCTCCTACAGGGCTTTCGCTCTTGCCTGCAGCCTGTAGCCTGCCGCTTGCAGCCGCCCTTATGCTTTTCCCCGAACCCGCGTATAATTCGCGGGTTTTATCTTTAGGTGATCGGCCAGGTTCCCCGCGGTACCTGCCGGTGCCCGCCGGAACGCCGCGTGCGTGCCGGCTCCGCGCGTGCCAGCCCCGTGGCTGCAGCCGTCGCGCGGCACACCCTGAATCACAGGAGCTCCTGGGTCCGCCCAGGGGCTTCTCAGCATTACCAACCTTGCTTTTCGGAGTTATCCCAAATGGCCCTGCAACGTACCTTCTCCATCATCAAGCCCGACGCCGTCGCCAAGAACGTCATCGGCGAAATCCTGACCCGCTTCGAGAAGGCCGGTCTGCGCGTCGTCGCTTCCAAGATGGTCCAACTGTCCGAGCGCGAAGCCGGTGGCTTCTACGCCGAGCACAAAGAGCGTCCCTTCTTCAAGGACCTGGTCGCCTTCATGACCTCCGGCCCGGTCGTCCTGCAGGTTCTGGAAGGCGAAGACGCCATCGCCAAGAACCGTGAGCTGATGGGCGCCACCGATCCGAAGAAAGCCGACGCCGGCACCATCCGCGCCGATTTCGCCGTTTCCATCGACGAAAACGCCGTTCACGGTTCCGACTCGGAAGCTTCCGCTGCCCGCGAAATCGCCTACTTCTTCTCCAGCACCGAGGTGTGCGAGCGCATTCGCTGATCCAGGCGAATGGGCGAGGGTGAATCCATGACTGATACCGCTGCAAAGGCCAACCTGCTGGGCATGACCAAGCCCCAGCTCGAGGAATTCTTCGAGTCCATCGGTGAAAAGCGCTTCCGCGCCGGCCAGGTGATGCAATGGATTCACCACTTTGGCGCCGAGGATTTCGACGCCATGACCAATGTCGGCAAGGCCTTGCGCGAAAAGCTCAAGGCCTGTGCCGAGATCCGCGGCCCCGAAGTGGTCAGCCAGGACATCTCCAGCGACGGCACCCGCAAGTGGGTGGTGCGCGTGGCGTCCGGCAGCTGCGTCGAGACCGTGTACATCCCGCAGAACGGCCGCGGCACCCTGTGCGTGTCGTCCCAGGCCGGCTGCGCCCTGGACTGCAGCTTCTGCTCCACCGGCAAGCAGGGCTTCAACAGCGACCTGACCTCCGCCGAGATCATCGGCCAGGTGTGGCTCGCCAACAAATCCTTCGGCACCGTGCCCGGCAAGATCGACCGCGCCATCACCAACGTGGTGATGATGGGCATGGGCGAGCCGCTGCTGAACTTCGACAACGTCGTCACCGCCATGAGCATCATGATGGAGGACTTCGGCTACGGCATCTCCAAGCGCAAGGTGACCCTGTCCACCTCCGGCGTGGTGCCGATGATCGACAAGCTCGGCGAAGTCACCGACGTGTCCCTGGCGCTGTCGCTGCACGCGCCCAACGACGAGCTGCGCAACCAGCTGGTGCCGATCAACAAGAAGTACCCCCTGGCGGTGCTGCTGGATGCCTGCCAGCGCTACATCGGCCGCCTGGGCAAGGAACGCGTGCTGACCGTCGAGTACACCCTGCTCAAGGATGTCAACGACCAGCCCGAGCACGCTGAGCAGATGATCGCATTGCTCAAGGAAATTCCTTGCAAGATCAACCTGATTCCGTTTAATCCGTTCCCCCATTCCGGCTACGAGCGGCCGAGCAACAACTCGATCCGCCGTTTCCAGGACATGCTGCACAAGGGCGGCTTCAACGTCACCGTACGCACCACCCGCGGCGACGACATCGACGCCGCCTGCGGCCAACTGGTCGGCCAGGTGATGGACCGTACCCGCCGCAGCGAACGCTACATCGCCGTGCGCCAGCTGTCGGCCGACGCCGAGAAGGCGCCCGCCAATCGAAACTGATCTCGAGGGAGGATTCCGATGACCTTGCGCGCCGCGCTGTTCGTATTCCTGGCCAGCCTGCTGGCGGGTTGCGTGACGTCTGGGAAGCAGGACCCCCTCCGCACCGCCAAGGGCCGTGAAGAGGCCCGCGACGCCTACATCCAGCTGGCCATCGGCTACCTGCAGAACGGCAATACCGAGCAGGCCAAGGTGCCGCTGCGCCAGGCCCTGGAGCTGGACTCCTCGAGCGCCGATGCCCACGCCGCGCTGGCCCTGGTCTACCAGCAGGAGATGGAGCCCAAGCTGGCCGAGCAGGAGTACCGCAAGGCGCTGTCCTCGCGTTCGGATGCGCGCATCTGGAACAACTACGGCAGCTTCCTGTACGAGCAGAATCGCGACGACGAGGCCGTCGACGCCTTCCAGAAGGCCGCCGACGACACCCTCTATCCGGAGCGCTCGCGGGTCTTCGAGAACCTCGGCCTGGTCAGCCTCAAGCTGAAGCAGCGCGAGCAGGCCAAGCAGTACTTCGAAAAGGCCCTGCGCCTGAACCGCCGGCAGCCCAGCGCCTTGCTGGAAATGTCGCAGCTGTCCTACGACGATCGCCAGTACGTGCCGGCGCGCGACTACTACAACGAATACCTGAAGCAGGGACAGCAGAACGCCAAGAGCCTGCTGCTGGGCGTGCGGCTGGCGCGGGTCTTTGACGACAAGGACACCGCCGCCAGCTACGGCCTGCAGCTCAAGCGCCTGTATCCCGCATCCCCCGAATACCAGGCATACCAGGCAGAGAAATGATGAAGACGTCGCAGCCAGAAGTCGCCAGCGCGACCCGCGCCAATCCGGGTGAGGCCTTGCGCCAGGCGCGCGAGAGCCGGGGCTGGTCGACCTCGCAGGTGGCCGGTCAACTGAACCTCACCGAGAATTCCCTGCGCCAGCTGGAGCTGGGCAACTTCGACAAGCTGCCGGGCCACACCTTCGCCCGCGGCTACGTGCGCGCCTATGCCAAGCTGCTGGGCATGGACCAGGCGCAGATGGTCAGCGCCTTCGACCAGTACACCGGCACCGACGCCACCGGCAGCAACGTGCAGAGCCTCGGCCGGGTGGCCGAGCCGATGCGCCTGTCGCGCAACCTGCTGCGCCTGTTCAGCCTGCTGCTGCTGGCGATCCTGGTGGGCTTCGGCTACTTCTGGTGGCAGGAGCGCGCCGGGCGCAACCTCGCCGAGAACAGTGGCCTGAACCTGGAGCACGTCGAGGTCGAGAGCGCCGACGGCACCACCGAAGTTCACAGCCTCGACGAGCCCGAAGACCAGGCCGTCGCCGAGGACAAGGCCGCCGCGCCGAGCGAGCCGGCCGGCGATACCGCCGCCGCCGAGCCCGAGCCGGCCGCCGAGGCCCCGGCCAATCCGGCCAGCCCGACCGAGCCCGCGCCCCAGGTGGCCGCACCGGCAGCGCCGGCGGCTCCTGCCGTACCGGCCGCCAATGCCGCCGCCGTGCCCGCTGCTCCTGCCGCGCCGGCTGCCCCGGCGGTTCCGGCCGAGCCTGCCGCTCCGGCTGCTGCGCCCGTGGTCGCTGCGGTCGGCCAGGGCGTGGTCAAGGTGCAGTTCATCGCCGACTGCTGGACCCAGGTCACCGATGCCGACGGCAAGGTCCTGGTCAGCGCGCTCAAGCGCAAGGGCGACTCCATGGAAGTTGCCGCCAAGGTTCCCCTGGAGCTGCGCCTGGGCTTCGCCCGCGGCGCCCAGGTCAGCTACAACGGCCAGCCGGTCGACGTTTCGCCCTATTCCCGTGGCGAGACGGCACGCATGAAGTTGGGTGGTAACTAAAGATGCATTGCGCTTCTCCGATCAAGCGACGCCAGTCCCGCAAGATCTGGGTCGGTTCGGTGCCGGTGGGGGGCGACGCGCCCATCGCCGTGCAGAGCATGACCAACACCGATACGCTGGACGTGGCCGCCACCGTCGCGCAGATCCGCCGCCTGGAAGACGCCGGCGCGGACATCGTGCGCGTCTCGGTGCCGGACATGGACGCGGCGGAGGCCTTCGGCAAGATCAAGCAGCAGGTCCGCGTACCGCTGGTGGCCGATATCCACTTCGACTACAAGATCGCCCTGCGCGTGGCGGAGCTTGGCGTCGACTGCCTGCGCATCAACCCGGGCAACATCGGCCGCGAGGACCGCGTCAAGGCGGTGGTGGACGCGGCCCGCGACAAGAACATCCCGATCCGCATCGGCGTCAACGCCGGTTCCCTGGAGAAGGACCTGCAGAAGAAATACGGCGAGCCGACCCCCGAGGCCCTGCTGGAATCGGCCATGCGCCACGTCGAACATCTCCAGCGCCTGGACTTCCAGAACTTCAAGGTCAGCGTGAAGGCCTCCGACGTGTTCATGGCCGTGGCGGCCTACCGCCTGCTGGCCAAGGAAATCGAGCAGCCGCTGCACCTGGGCATCACCGAGGCCGGCGGCCTGCGTTCGGGCACCGTGAAGTCCGCGGTGGGCCTGGGCATGCTGCTGGCCGAGGGCATCGGCGACACCATCCGCATCTCCCTGGCCGCCGACCCGGTGGAGGAGATCAAGGTCGGTTTCGACATCCTCAAGTCCCTGCACCTGCGTTCGCGCGGCATCAACTTCATCGCCTGCCCGAGCTGCTCGCGGCAGAACTTCGACGTGGTCAAGACCATGAACGAGCTCGAAGGCCGCCTCGAAGACCTGCTGGTGCCCATGGACGTGGCCGTGATCGGCTGCGTGGTCAACGGCCCGGGCGAAGCCAAGGAGGCCCACATCGGCCTCACCGGCGGCACGCCGAACAACCTCGTCTACATCGACGGCAAGCCGGCGCAGAAGCTGCAGAACGAAAACCTGGTGGATGAGCTGGAACGGCTGATCCGCGAAAAAGCGGCCGCCAAGGCCGAAGCCGACGCCGCCCTGATCGTGCGCGGCTGACCGCAACAAGGACAACATGTGAGCAAGTCCCTGCAAGCCATTCGTGGCATGAACGACATCCTGCCGGAACAGACCCCGGTATGGCGCTACCTGGAAAACACCTTCGCCGGCCTGCTGGAAGAATACGGCTACAGCGAGATCCGCCTGCCGATCATGGAGTTCACCGAACTCTTCGCCCGCGGCATCGGCGAAGGCACCGACGTGGTCGACAAGGAGATGTACACCTTCCTCGACCGCAACGAGGAGTCGCTGACGCTGCGCCCCGAAGGCACCGCGGGCACCGTGCGGGCCATGCTCGAACATGGCCTGACCGGCGGCGGCCAGGTGCAGAAGCTCTGGTACGCCGGGCCGATGTTCCGCTACGAGAAGCCGCAGAAGGGCCGCTACCGCCAGTTCCACCAGATCGGCGTGGAAGTCTTCAACCTGCCGGGGCCGGACATCGACGCCGAGCTGATCATCCTCACCTGGCGCCTGTGGCAGAAGCTGGGCATGGCCGATGCCGTGACCCTGCAGCTCAACACCCTGGGCTCCAGCGAGGCCCGCGCGCGCTACCGCGAGGCGCTGGTGGCCTACCTGCAGGAGCGCTTCGAGCAGCTCGACGAGGACAGCCAGCGGCGCATGACCACCAACCCGCTGCGCATCCTCGACAGCAAGGTGGAAAGCACCCAGGCGCTGCTGGTCGGCGCGCCGACCCTGCACGACTACCTGGACGAAGAGTCGATCGCCCACTTCGAGGGCCTGAAGGCCCGCCTGGACGCGGTCGGCCTGCGCTACGAGATCAACCAGAAGCTGGTGCGCGGCCTGGACTACTACTGCCGCACCGCCTTCGAATGGGTCACCGACAGGCTCGGCGCCCAGGGCACCGTCTGCGGCGGGGGCCGCTACGACGGCCTGGTCAGCCAGTTCGGCGGCAAGCCGACGCCGGGCGTGGGCTTCGCCATGGGCGTGGAGCGCCTGGTGCTGCTGCTGGAGACCCTGGGCGTGGTGCCCGCCGAGCTGAAGCGCCCGGCCGACGTCTACGTCTGTGCCTTCGGCGAGCCGGCCGAGCTGGCCGCCCTGGCCCTGGCCGAGAAGCTGCGCAATGCCGTCCCCGGCATCCGCCTGCTGCTCAACGCCGGCGCCGGCAGCTTCAAGAGCCAGTTCAAGAAGGCCGACAAGAGCGGCGCCCAGTTCGCGCTGATCCTGGGTGACGACGAACTGGCCGCGCGCGTGGTAGGTTTCAAGCCCCTGCGTGGCGAGGGTGAGCAACAGAACATAGCCTGGGAGGCTCTGCCCGAGCACCTGGCAGCCTGCATCCAGCGGGCCTGAGAATCGAGCGGATTAGGAGTATTGGGGTGACCACGCGTACCGAAGAAGAACAACTGGCGGATCTCAAGGACTGGTGGCAGCGCAATGGCATGCCCCTGCTCACCGGTGCCGCGCTGGCGCTGGTGGTGGTGTTTGGCTGGCAGGCCTGGAAGAAGTACCAGGCCAACCAGGCGCAGAACGCCTCCATCCTCTACCAGCAACTGGTCGAAGCCTCGCTGACGCCCTCCGGCCAGCCGGACACCGCGCGCGTCGCCGAGCTGGCCAACAAGCTCACCAGCGAATACGGCGGTACCCACTACGCCCAGTACGGCCGCCTGTTCGTCGCCAAGGTGGCGGTGGACGCCGGCAAGCTGGACGATGCCGCCGGTGAACTGAAGGCCGTGGTCGACAAGCCGGTGGACGCCACCCTCGGCGAGCTGGCCCGCCAGCGCCTGGCCCGTGTCCTGGCCGCCCAGGGCAAGGCCGAGGAAGGCCTGAAGCTGCTGGAAGGCGACGCCGACAAGGCCTACGTCTCCAGCCGCGAGGAACTCAAGGGCGACCTGCTGGTGCAGCTCAAGCGCACCGACGACGCCCGCAGCGCCTACGAGAAGGCCAAGGCCGCACTGCCTGAGGAGGCCGCCGCCGGCGCCCTGCAGGTGAAGCTCGACGACCTGGCCAAGGGAGGTGTCTAAGATGCTGCGCTGGAAACATGCGGCGCTGCTGGCGCTGACCCTGCTCGCGGTCGGTTGCAGCAGCAACAGCAAGAAGGAACTGCCGCCGGCGGAACTCACCGACTTCAAGGAAGAGGTGCGCCTGGACAAGCAGTGGAGCCGCTCGGTCGGTGACGGCCAGGGCGACCTCTACGAACTGCTGCAGCCGGCCGTGGACGGCTCCAGCATCTATGCCGCTTCCGCCGAAGGCCGCGTCATGGCCATGCAGCGCGAGAACGGCGACGTGATCTGGAAGCAGGACCTCGACGTGCCGGTCTCCGGCGGTGTCGGCGTCGGTGGCGGCCTGGTGCTGGTCGGCACCCTGAAGGGCGACGTCATCGCCCTGAACGCCGCCAACGGCGAGCAGAAGTGGCGTACCCGGGTGCCCAGCGAAGTGCTGGCGGCGCCGGTCACCGACGGCGACGTGGTGATCGTGCAGACCCAGGACGACAAGCTGATCGCCCTCGACGCCAGCACCGGCAACCAGCGCTGGGTGTACGAGAACACCGTGCCCGTGCTGACCCTGCGCGGCACCGGCGCACCCATCATCGCCGGGCGCATGGCCATCGCCGGCCTTGCCAGCGGCAAGGTGGTGGCGGTGGACGTGCAGCGTGGCCTGCCGATCTGGGAAACCCGCGTCGCCGTGCCCCAGGGCCGTTCCGAACTGGACCGCGTGGTGGACATCGACGGCGGCCTGACCCTGGTCGACAACGTGATCTACGTGGCCAGCTACCAGGGCCGCGCCGCCGCCCTCGACCTGGCCAGCGGCCGGGTGATCTGGCAGCGCGAAGCCTCCAGCTACGCCGGCGTCGCCGAAGGCATCGGCAGCGTCTACGTCAGCGATGCCAGCGGCACCGTGGAAGCCCTGGACGGGCGCAGCTCGTCCTCGCTGTGGAGCAACGACGCCCTGGCGCGCCGCCAGCTGTCGGCCCCGGCGGTGTTCTCCAGCAACGTGGTGGTGGGCGACCTGGAAGGCTACATTCACCTGCTGAGCCAGGTGGACGGCCGCTTCGTCGGCCGCGAGAAGGTCGACGGCGACGGCGTGCGCGTGCGCCCGCTGGTGGTCGACCGGTGGATGTACGTGTACGGCAACAGCGGCAAGCTGGTCGCCTACACCATTCGCTAAGCTATGTTCTACCTGCCGGCCGCTGTTGGATGACGACAGCGGCCGGCGTGTTTTTTACGAATTCCTGAAATTTCCTGGAGAGCCGCATGGTTCCCGTAATCGCCCTGGTGGGCCGCCCCAACGTCGGCAAGTCCACCCTGTTCAACCGCCTGACCAAGACGCGCGACGCCATCGTCGCCGAGTACGCCGGCCTGACCCGCGACCGCCAGTACGGCGAGGCCAAGTGGCAGGGCAAGAAATTCATCGTCATCGATACCGGCGGTATCACCGGTGACGAGGAAGGCATCGACGCCAAGATGGCCGAGCAGTCGATGCAGGCGATCGAGGAAGCCGATGCGGTGCTGTTCATGGTCGACGCCCGCGCGGGCCTGACCGCTGCCGACGAAATGATCGCCGAACACCTGCGCAAGCGGAACAAGCGCTGCTACCTGGTGGCCAACAAGATCGACACCGTCGACCCGGACATCGCCCGCGCCGAGTTCAGCCCGCTGGGCCTGGGCGACGCCCTGACCATCGCCGCCGCCCACGGCCGTGGCATTACCCACATGCTGCAGACGGCCCTGGGCGAGATGTTCCAGCCCGAGCCCGAGGCGCCGGAAGACAACGACCTGCCGGACGAGCTGGAAGAGGTCGCCGAGGGCGAGGAAGCCAAGCGCATCCCCGGCCCGAGCGAGAAGGACGGCATCAAGATCGCCATCATCGGCCGCCCCAACGTCGGCAAGTCGACCCTGGTCAACCGCATGCTCGGCGAGGAGCGGGTGATCGTCTACGACCAGGCCGGCACCACCCGCGACAGCATCTACATCCCCTTCGAGCGCAACGAAGAGAAGTACACCCTGATCGACACCGCCGGCGTGCGCCGCCGCGGCAAGATCTTCGAGGCGGTGGAGAAGTTCTCGGTCGTGAAGACCCTGCAGGCCATCCAGGACGCCAACGTGGTGATCTTCGTGATGGACGCCCGCGAAGGCGTGGTCGAGCACGACCTCAACCTGCTCGGCTTCGTGCTGGAGACCGGCCGCGCGCTGGTCATCGCGCTGAACAAGTGGGACGGCATGGAGTCCGCCGAGCGCGACTACGTGAAGACCGAGCTGGAGCGCCGCCTGCTGTTCGTCGACTTCGCCGACATCCACTTCATCTCGGCGCTGCACGGCACCGGCGTCGGCCACCTGTACAAGTCGGTGCAGGAGTCGTTCCGCTCCGCCGTGACCCGCTGGCCGACCAGCAAGCTGACGCAGATCCTCGAGGACGCGGTGCAGACGCACCAGCCGCCGATGGTCAACGGCCGCCGCATCAAGCTGCGCTACGCCCACCTGGGCGGCGCCAACCCGCCGCTGATCGTGGTCCACGGCAACCAGACCGAGGCGGTGCCCAAGGCCTATACCCGCTACCTGGAGAAGACCTACCGGCGCGTGCTCAAGCTGGTCGGCACGCCGATCCGCATCGAATACAAGGGCGGCGACAACCCCTTCGAAGGCAAGAAGACCCAGCTCACCGAGCGCCAGGTCAACAAGAAGCGCCGGCTGATGTCGCACCACAAGAAGGCCGAGAAGAAGAAGAAGGACAAAAAACGCTAGCGGCAGGCTTCAGGCCACGGGCTGCAGGCTATAAGCTTGGTTGCACCTCCCCGCAGCCTGAAGCTTGTCGCCTGTAGCCATGATCACCAGCAAACTGCCCAACGTCGGCACCACCATCTTCACCCGCATGTCGCAGCTCGCCGCCGAATGCGGCGCGCTCAACCTGTCCCAGGGCTTCCCCGACTTCGACGGCCCCGTCGCCTTGCGTGAGGCCGTGGCCCGCCACGTCATGGCCGGGCACAACCAGTACTGCCCGATGACCGGCCTGCCGGCGCTGCGCGAGCAGGTGGCGGCCAAGGTCGCGGCCTTCTACGGGCGCAACGTCAGCGCCGACGCCGAGGTGACCATCACCCCCGGCGCCACCGAGGCGATCTTCTGCGCCGTGCAGGCGCTGATCCGCCCGGGCGACGAGGCCATCGTCCTCGACCCCTGCTACGACAGCTACGAACCCTCGGTGGAGCTGGCCGGCGGCCGCTGCGTCCACGTCGCCCTGAGCCTGCCGGACTTCCGCATCGACTGGCAGCGCCTGGCCGACGCCATCACCCCGCGTACCCGCCTGATTTTCCTCAACAGCCCACACAACCCCAGTGGCGCTCTGATCGACCGCGCCGACCTGGACCGCCTGGCGGCGCTGATCCGCGAGCGCGAGATCTACGTCATCAGCGACGAGGTCTACGAGCACCTGATCTACGACGGCGTGCAGCACGCCAGCGTGCTGGCCCACGACGAACTCTACGCCCGCGCCTTCGTGGTCAGCTCCTTCGGCAAGACCTACCACGTCACCGGCTGGAAGACCGGCTACGTGGTGGCGCCGCCGGCGCTGTCGGCGGAAATGCGCAAGATCCACCAGTACGTGAACTTCTGCGGCGTCACCCCGCTGCAGTGGGCGCTGGCCGACTTCATGGCCGCGCACCCGGAGCACCTGCGCGAGCTGCCGGGCTTCTACCAGGCCAAGCGCGACCTGTTCTGCGACCTGCTGGGGCGCTCGCGCTTCAGCTTCCAGCGCGCCGCCGGTACCTACTTCCAGGTGGTCGACTACTCGGCGATCCGCCCGGACCTCGACGACGTCGCCATGGCCGAGTGGCTGACCCGCGAGCACGGCGTGGCGGCCATCCCGGTGTCGGTGTTCTACCAGCAGGCCCCGGCGGACATGCGCCTGGTGCGCTTCTGCTTCGCCAAGAAAGAGGAGACGCTGCGCCAGGCGGCGGACAAGCTATGCGCAATCTGAGCCAACTACCCGACCTCAAGCTGGCCCTGGTGCAGACCACCCTGGCCTGGCACGACGCACCGGCCAACCGCGCGCACTTCGACGCGCTGCTGGAACAGGCCCGCGGCGCCGACATCGTCATCCTCCCGGAGATGTTCACCACCGGCTTCTCCATGGACTCCGAGGCCCTGGCCGAGGCGGAGGAGGGCGAGACCTACGCCTGGCTGCGCCACCAGGCTGCGCGGCTGGACGCGGTGGTGACCGGCAGCGTCATCATCCGCACCGTCGACGGCAGCCACCGCAACCGCCTGCTCTGGGCCCGCCCGGACGGCGAAATCCTCCACTACGACAAGCGCCACCTGTTCCGCATGGCCGGCGAGCACAAGCACTACACCCCGGGCGAGCGCCAGGTGCTGCTGGAATGGAAGGGCTGGCGGGTGCGCCCGCTGGTCTGCTACGACCTGCGCTTCCCGGCCTGGAGCCGCGATGCCCAGGACACCGACCTGCTGCTCTACACCGCCAACTGGCCGGCCGCCCGGCGCCTGCACTGGAACCGCCTGCTGCCGGCCCGGGCCATCGAGAACCTGTGCTACGTGGCGGCGGTGAACCGCGTCGGCGAGGACGGCAAGGGCCACGCCTATGCCGGCGACAGCCAGGTGCTGGACTTCCAGGGCGAACCGCTGCTGGAAGCGGCCAACGGCGACGGCGTGTTCCACGCCAGCCTCTCGGCCCAGGCGCTGGCCGCCTACCGCGAACGCTTCCCGGCCTACCTCGACGCCGACCGCTTCGTCATCGAGCCCTGGATGGGACGCCTGTAGGCGCGGGCAGCGCAGGGCGAATAACCGTTCGCGGTTATCCGCCGCCGGCCGGAACGCCAGTGCCCGAGGACAACGGCGGATAACGCCGTAGGCGTTATGCGCCCTACGGGTGGAATGGTGCAGGCGTAGGGCGAATAACCGTTCGCGGTTATCCGCCGCCGGCCGGAACACCGATGCCGGGGCCAATGGCGGATAACGCCAGGGGATGGCATGGCGTAGGAGCGGATCTTATCCGCGAATCGCGCCTTAACCTCCGGCCGCGATGGACTGTCAGGACGCCACCAGCAACCCCACGATACGCCGGTGCAGGTTGCCCAGCGGGGTGAAGTGCGCCGGGTCGATATGGTTGGAGTTCTGCTCCAACTGCACCAGGCGCATACCGCCGGCAACCTGCCCGCGCAATTCCTCGTAGGCGGCGATGACTTCCTCCGCCAGGGCCCGGGCGTGCTCCGGCACCTGGTCCAGGCTGTAGCGCCTGACGCGGGCGTTGTCGTAGTAGCTGGCGGCCTCGCCCAGGTCGACGCCCAGCCAGGCGCCGGTATCGCGCAGCACCGCCTCGCCGAGGTCCTCGTGGAACACCGCCCTGACCGAGGGCAGGTTACGCAGGAAGCGGATGTACAGCGCCATCACCTGCAGGAAGCTCTTGAGCACCGTGTCGTGGCCGGCCGCCTCGTCGCCGTTCAGCTCGGCCAGGCCGCGGGTCGACATGAGCACGTCGATGGGGTTGCGGAAGGTGAAGACGTAGTGCGAGCGGTAGAAGTGCCGGCAATGGAATTCGAACAATTGCTGGCAGGTGCGCGCGGCCTCGTGGGGGTTGACCACGATCTTGCTGCCGACGTAGCGGTAGTGCCGGGCGAGGCGGGCCAGGTAATGCTGCCAGGGAGCATCCTGCTCGAACAGCGGCGGGCAGAAGCTGCTCTTGTTCTCCTGGTTGCCCCAGGACCTGTGCATGGCGTTGTAGCGCGCGGCGAAGTCCGGGGTGCCCGGGTCGTCCTGCAGCGCCGGTTCGCCGAGGAGGAAGATTTCCGGCGAGCTGTTCAGGGCGTTCTGGAAGACGGTGGTACCGCTGCGTGCCGCGCCGATGACGAACAGGCCGCAGTCGTCCGGCAGCTTGATGCCGGGGGCCTCTGCCGTGGGTGATTCCTCGCGCTGTGGGTTGGGCTTGAGCACCTGCCAGAGGCGTTGCGGCGTGGACAGCATTCTCTGCTCCGTTTTTCTTCTTGTCGGGGATCCGCGCAGCAGAGAGTAAGGGCCCATGGGCGGCCGCGGCAAGCCTCCGCGGCCATCCCGGCGGGCGCCCTCAGTAGGCGCTCGCCGCATCCAGCCGGTGGATGTCCTCCTGGCTCAGTTGCAGCCGCGTCGCCGCGACCAGGTCCGGCAGCTGTTCGAGGCTGGAGGCGCTGGCGATGGGCGCGGTGATGCCGGGGCGGGCGATCAGCCAGGCCAGGGCCACCTGGGCCGGGGTGGCGTCGTATTCCTCGGCCACCTCGTCCAGGGCCACGAGGATGGTCACGCCGCGTTCGTTCAGGTAGCCCTTGACCTTGTCCGCCCGCGCCGGGCTCTTGTCCAGGTCGGCCTCGCTGCGGTACTTGCCGCTGAGGAAGCCGCCGGCCAGGCCGTAGTAGGGGATGACGCCGATGCCCAGCTCGCGCACCGTCGGTTCCAGGCGCGTTTCGTAGTCGGCGCGGTCGTAGAGGTTGTAGTTCGGCTGCAGGCTCTGGTAGCTGGGCAGGTGCAGGCGTTCGGCCACCTCGCGGGCCTCGCGCAGGCGCCGGCCGTCGTAGTTGGAGGCGCCTATGACGCGCACCTTGCCCTTCGCCACCAGTTCGGCGTAGGCGCCCAGGGTTTCCTCCAGGGAGGTGTGGGTGTCGTCGCAGTGGGACTGGTAGAGGTCGATGTAGTCGGTCTGCAGGCGCTGCAGCGAGCGCTCCACGGCCTGTTCGATATAGGCCGCGGAAAGGCCCTTGTGGCCATTGCCCATGTCCATGCCGACCTTGGTGGCGATGATCATCCTGCCGCGGTTGCCGCGCTGCTTCATCCACTTGCCGATGATGGCCTCGGATTCGCCGCCCTTGTGCCCGGGCACCCAGCGCGAGTACACGTCGGCGGTGTCGATGCAGTTCAGCCCGGCGTCCAGCAGGGCATCGAGCAGGCGGAAGGAAGTCGCTTCGTCGGCGCTCCAGCCGAAGACGTTGCCGCCGAACACCAGCGGCGCAATGGCCAGCCCGGAGTGGCCCAGTTCGCGAGAGTTCACCTGTCACTTCTCCATACTGCGGTGTGGTTGAACCAGCATAGACCCTAGGAGACTGTTGACAGCCAAGTCTGACGTTGAGCATATTCGGTGCCTGATTCGCGCAACGGACTTCCCATGTTCGCCAACTTCGACCACTCGCTGCCGCTCCCGGGCTCCTTCGCCCCGGCCTGCGCGTGCGTCGCCGTTGCCAAGAAATCCAAGAAACAGTCGCTCATTTGACCGGGGCGCGCTGTCCCGTCAGATGGGCTGACAGGACAACCAGGCGCCAGGTCGATCTCTCCCCCGCTTGCATCCCGCACCCTCCCTGACGGCGACCAGACGGTCAGCCACAAGGAGTTTTCGCATGTCTACGTTTCGTGGGATCTGGGTGGCCCTGGCCACGCCCTTCCGTGCCGGGGAAATCGACTTCGCCGCCCTGCAAGGCCTGGTGGGCCGGCTGCTGGAGGACGGCGTCGCCGGCTTCGTGGTCTGCGGCACCACCGGCGAGGCCGCCGCGCTCAGCCATGAGGAGCAGCTGGTGGTGCTCGACGCCGTGCTCCAGTGGGTGCCGCCGCAGCAGGTGATCATGGGCCTGGCCGGCAACAACCTGCGCGAGCTGCTGGCCTTCCAGCAGGACGTCCAGCGTCGCCCCGTGGCCGGCCTGCTGGTGCCGGCACCTTATTACATCCGCCCGTCGCAGCAGGGCCTGGAGGCGTTCTTCCAGACCGTGGCCAACGCCGCCAGTGTGCCGCTGGTGCTCTACGACATTCCCTACCGCACCGGCGTGCGCATCGAGCGCGAGACCCTGCGGCGCATCGTCCGCCATCCCCGCATCGCGGCGGTCAAGGATTGTGGCGGCGACCTCGAGACCACCCTGGCGCTGATCGCCGACGGCAACGTCGAAGTGCTGGCCGGCGAGGACCTGCAGATCTTCGCCAACCTGTGCCTGGGCGGTGCCGGGGCCATCTCCGCGTCCGCCCACGTGCGCGCCGACCTCTACGTGCGGATGCAGCGCCAGGCGGAGGCGGGCGACCTGGCCGGGGCGCGGGCGACCTTCCAGCGCCTGCTGCCGTGGATGCAGGCCGCCTTCGCCGAGCCCAACCCGGCGCCCGTGAAGGCCGCCCTGGCCTTGCAGGGGCTGATCGCCGACGAACTGCGCGAGCCCATGCAGCCTTGCTCGGCGGCCACGGTGGAACGCCTGCGCGGCGTGCTGGCGGCATTGGCCGACTAGGCGGGGGAGGGCCGCCGGTGGCGCTTTGCTCTATGATGGCGGCCTGTCTCACCGGGAATACGAAGATGTCCGACGAAACCCTCTACCTGCTGGACCAGCTCGAGCTGACCGACATGCTCGAACTGGACGGCCTGCACGCCTGGGAATTCAGCCTCGACGAGGACCTGCTGGACCGCGCCGAGATCGCCGCCGAAGCCGGCCAGGCCTTCGCCAGCGAAGACGTGGTGCTGCGCGTGGAAGCGGTCGACGGCCGCGACAAGCGGCGCTGGCAGTTCACCTACAACGAGGTGATGGAAGCGCAGTACGAGGCCAGCGACGATAGCTGGACGCTGCAGTCCGAGGGCAGCGAGCACCGCCTGCGCTGCCTGGGCGCGCTGAGCGCCAGCGGCGACGACGAATAGCATTTCCCTGGCTGGCCCGTTGGGCGCTTCCGGGCGATCGGTACCGCGCATGACCTGTAGTGTGCTGTAGTATGTTGCAGTGATACACACTACAGCCGAGGTGTTCCATGCCCGTAATGTCCCTGCGCCTGTCGGATGATCAGTCCGATACCCTCGCCAGGCTTGCCCAGGCGACCGGCCGCAGCAAGAACTTCCTTGCCGCCCAGGCACTGGACGAATACCTTGCCCGGGAGGCCTGGCAGATCGGCGAAATCCAGCAGGCCATCGTAGAAGCCGATGCCGGCGACTTCGCCAGTGAGGCAGAAGTCGAAGCGGTTCTGAACAAGTGGACGCGCAATGCAGGTTGAGTGGCTGCGCAAAGCGCTGCAGAACCTCGACGACGAAGCCGCCCATCTCGCTCAGCACAATCCGGCCGCCGCACGTGACTTCGTCGCTGCGGTGTTCGACGACATCGAACAACTGGCTCTCCATCCTGCGATAGGGCGCGAGGGCCGGGTGCCCGGTACCCGCGAATGGCCTATGCCCGGCCACCCCTACCTGATCCCCTATCGCGTTCGCGGCGGACGATTGCAAATCCTGCGCATCTTCCACACCCGGCGCCTGCCTCCCGAGCGCTGGTAGCCTTCGGCACGAAAAAGGGGCCCAAAGGCCCCTTTTTCACATCACCGGCACTCAGGCGGCTTTCGCCTGGCCCAGGGTCACGGCGCGGTTCAGCGCGCTGAACAGGGCGCGGAAGCTGGCGGTGGTGATGTTCTCGTCGATGCCGATGCCGTGCAGCGAGCGGCCGCCTTCCACGCGCAGCTCGATGTAGGCCGCCGCGCGGGCGTTGGTGCCGGCGCCGATGGCGTGCTCGTTGTAATCCATGATCTCGACCTCCACCGGAAGCGCGGCGACCAGGGCTTCCAGGGTGCCCTTGCCCTTGCCGTGCCAGCGGTGCTGCTCGCCCTTGTGCACCACGTCGATGTCGATGGCGCAGATGCCGTTCTCTTCCTGCAGACGGTAGTTCTTCAGGGCGAACGGCGACACCGCTTGCAGGTACTCGCTCTGCAGCAGGCCGTAGATCTGCTCGGCGGTCATTTCCAGGCCGAGACGGTCGGTCTCGTTCTGCACCACCTGGCTGAACTCGATCTGCATGCGGCGCGGCAGGCTGATGCCGTATTCCTGCTCGAGCAGGAAGGTGATGCCGCCCTTGCCCGACTGGCTGTTGACGCGGATGACCGCCTCGTAGCTGCGGCCGATGTCGGCCGGGTCGATCGGCAGGTAGGGCACTTCCCACACGGCGTCGTCCTTCTGCTGGGCGAAGCCCTTGCGGATGGCGTCCTGGTGGGAGCCGGAGAAGGCGGTGTGGACCAGGTCGCCGACGTATGGGTGGCGCGGGTGCACCGGGATCTGGTTGCACTCTTCCACCACCTTGCGCACGGCGTCGATGTCGGAGAAGTCCAACCCCGGGTTGACGCCCTGGGTGTACATGTTCAGCGCCATGGTCACCAGGCAGAGGTTGCCGGTGCGCTCGCCGTTGCCGAACAGGCAGCCTTCGACACGGTCGGCGCCGGCCATCAGCGCCAGTTCCGAGGCGGCCACGCCGGTGCCGCGGTCGTTGTGGGTGTGCAGGCTGATGATCACGCTGTCGCGCTTGTCGATGTGGCGGCCGAACCACTCGATCTGGTCGGCGTAGTTGTTCGGCGTGGCGCACTCGATGGTGGCCGGCAGGTTGAGGATCAGGCGGTTGGCCGGGGTCGGCTGGAACACGTCGATCACCGCGTTGCACACCTCGACGGCGAAGTCGGTCTCGGTGGAGCTGAAGACTTCCGGCGAGTACTCGAAGCCCCACTGGGTCTCGGGTGCGGCGGCGGCCAGGCGCTTGATGGTCTTGCCGGCGGCGATGGCGATCTGCTTGACGCCTTCCTTGTCCTGGTTGAAGACGATCTTGCGGAAGCTCGGCGCGCAGGCGTTGTAGTAGTGCACGATGGCGCGCTTGGCGCCCTTCAGCGACTCGAAGGTGCGCTCGATGAGGTCGTCGCGGGCCTGGGTCAGCACCTGGATGGTGACGTCATCGGGAATGTGGCCACCCTCGATCAGCTCGCGGACGAAGTCGAAGTCGGTCTGCGAGGCGGACGGGAAGCCCACTTCGATTTCCTTCAGGCCCACCTGCACCAGGCACTTGAAGAAGCGCATCTTCTTCTCGGCGTCCATCGGCTCGATCAGCGACTGGTTGCCGTCGCGCAGGTCGGTGCTCAGCCAGATCGGCGCCTGGTCGATGATCTTGTCCGGCCAGGTGCGGTCGGGCAGGGTGATCGGGGTGAAGGGGCGGTATTTCTTCGACGGGTCTTTGAGCATGGTCATGGGCGGAATCCTTGTTCTTCCGGGCCAGCGGCGGCCCTGCGCGGTAGAAAGATGAAGAGGTGAAGCCGGGAAACGGATTCAGCCACGCAGTCGCGGGCTGACCAGGCGCAGGCAGGCGTGTTGGCGAAGCAGGATGAGGGTGTGTGCGGTTTTCATAGCGCCCACCCTAGTGCGCTTTGGGGGTGGATGGCAAGCATTGTGGAAAAATTGGTAGCCGTCGCTTGATTATACGGATAGGCGAGATTTTCTGCTTCTGTTCAGGCTTTATTGCGCAAGGAATTGCGAGGCGGTTTTTCTGCTTTACTCTCCGATGCGTCTCCATGCCGCACAGCATTGAGCCATCGGCGAATTGCGCCCGCCGGCCCGGCAGGGTAAAACGCCGCCAATCGATTCGGGGACTTCCAGTGACAGGTCGCAGACGGCGAGGCACAGGACAAGGCACGGGCATCTGGCTGGCGCTGTTCGCCATGCTGATGATCCACCTCGGCCCGCTGCTGTCGCAGTCCATGCCCATGGACCACCCCATGCCGGCCATGGCCGGCATGGAAGACATGGCCTGCTCCGAACAGATGCGCGGCGGCCACCACGGGGCCGATGCCGCGCAGCAGGGCTTCTCCGCCGACCACTTCATGGAGAAGTGCGGCTACTGCGGCCTGCTGCTCCACAGCCCGGCGCTGGAAACCCCGCGCCTGGCGCTCTCCGCCGACCTGCCCGGGGCCGCCCCGGCGCCCCAGGTCGTCATCGAACAAGCCATCCCGCCTTCGCCGATCTTCCCCGGCGCCCGTTCGCGCGCGCCGCCGTCCATGACCGCCTGACCTTTCTTTCGCCGTAGCCAGCGCAAGCGCCATCGCGCAGGGGAACCTTCCTCCGCGCGCGTCCGCCGTGCCTGGCCAGAAGAACATCGTCATCGATCATGGAATTTCGCATGTCCAGACTCTTCCTGCGCGGGCGCGTTCGCCCGGCACACCTGCGCACCCTTTGCGCACTCACTGCCCTCGGCGGCATCGTCGGCCTGACCCCGTCCGTACGCGCCGATGAGGCCGACGACCCGCACGCCGGCCATCAAGCCATCGAACTGCAGCCCAGCGTCATCACCGCGGTGGCGCAGAGCTCGCCGCTGACCGTGGTCACCGACCCGAAGCAGGCGCGCCAGCCGATCCCGGCCAGCGACGGCGCCGACTACCTGAAGACCATCCCCGGCTTCTCCGCCATCCGCAACGGCGGCACCAATGGCGACCCGGTATTGCGCGGCATGTTCGGCTCGCGGCTGAACATCCTCACCAACGGCGGCGTCATGCTCGGCGCCTGCCCGGCACGGATGGACGCCCCCACCTCCTATATCTCCCCGGAGACCTACGACCGGCTCACCGTGGTCAAGGGCCCGGAAACCGTGATCTGGGGCCCCGGCGCCTCGGCCGGGACCATCCGCTTCGACCGTGATCCGGAGCGCTTCGGCGAGCTGGGCACGCGGATAAACGG
Organism: Pseudomonas sp. RW407; assembly: GCF_003176655.1. NCBI lineage: Bacteria > Pseudomonadati > Pseudomonadota > Gammaproteobacteria > Pseudomonadales > Pseudomonadaceae > Pseudomonas > Pseudomonas sp. RW407. Next base: position 841,207 of record NZ_QGSL01000088.1, read on the forward strand.
CAGCCTGGTGGCCGGCTCCAACGGCCGCTTCGACCGCGTGCTGGACGCCGCCGCCGGCGGCCCCGAAGGCTACCTGCGCTTCACCGGCAACCGCTCGCAGTCCGACGACTACGAGGACGGTGGCGGCAACACCGTGCCCTCGCGCTGGAACAAGTGGAACGGCGACGTCGCCCTGGGCTGGACGCCGGACGCCGACACCCTGGTCGAGCTGACCGCCGGCAAGGGCGACGGCGAGGCGCGCTACGCCGGGCGCGGCATGGATGGCTCGCAGTTCAAGCGCGAGAGCCTCGGCCTGCGCTTCGAGAAGTCCAACCTCGGCGGCGTGCTCGACAAGCTGGAGGCGCAGGTCTACTACAACTACGCCGACCACGTGATGGACAACTACAGCCTGCGCACCCCCTCGGGCACCGGCATGATGGCCGGGCCCATGGCTTCCAACGTCGACCGCCGCACCCTCGGCGGGCGCCTGGCGGCGACCTGGCGCTGGGACGACTTCAAGCTGATCTCCGGCGTCGACGCCCAGAGCAGCGAGCACCGCCAGCGCAGCGCCATGGGCATCGGCGCCTACGACGAGGTGCCGTGGAACAAGGATGCGGCCTTCCACAACTACGGCGCCTTCGGTGAGCTGACCTGGTACGCCGCCGAGCGCGACCGGGTGATCGGCGGCGCGCGCCTGGACCGCGCTTCGGCCAAGGACTACCGGCAGACCCTCGGCTCGGGGATGATGACGCGGCCCAACCCGACCGCCGACGACACCCGCGCCGATACCCTGCCCAGCGGCTTCCTGCGCTACGAGCACGACCTGGCGGGTTCGCCCACCACCCTCTATGCCGGCCTCGGCCACGCGCAGCGCTTCCCCGACTATTGGGAGCTGTTCTCCCCGAACATGGGACCGGCCGGCTCGGCCAACGCCTTCGACGCCATCAAGCCGGAGAAGACCACCCAGCTCGACTTCGGCGCCCAGTACGAGGGCGAGAAGCTCAAGGCCTGGGCTTCGGGCTACGTCGGCGAGATCCGCGACTACATCCTCTTCACCTACCGCAGCGGCGGCATGATGGGTTCAACGTCCCAGGCGACCAACGTGGACGCACGCATCATGGGCGGTGAACTGGGCGCGGCCTACCAGCTGACGCCGAACTGGAAGACCGACGCGACCCTGGCCTACGCCTGGGGCAAGAACACCACGGACGACCGCGCGTTGCCGCAGATGCCGCCGCTGGAAAGCCGCCTGGGCCTGACCTACGAGCAGGGCGACTGGAGCGCCGGGGCGCTGTGGCGCCTGGTGGCGAAGCAGGGGCGGGTGGCCGAGGGGCAGGGCAATGTGGTCGGCCAGGACTTCGACGAGAGCGCCGGCTTCGGCGTCTTCTCGCTCAACGCCGCGTACCGCGTGAACAAGCACTTCAAGGTCAGCACCGGCGTCGACAACCTGTTCGACAAGGACTACGCCGAGCACCTCAACCTCGCCGGCAACGCCGGCTTCGGCTACCCGGCGGACGATCCCCAGGCGATCCGCGAGCCGGGCCGTACGTTCTGGACCAAGGTGGACTTCAGCTTCTGAGCACCGCCGGCTTGAGTGGGGGCGCGAAGCGGCTATGCTGCCCGTGCCCTCGACGTTGCCGCCCGGCGTTGTGCCGGGAGGCCCATGAGATCGTTAGGAGTTCCAACATGCGCAAGACCCTCCTGGCCCTGGCGGCCATGCTGTCCTTCTCCACCCCGCTGCTGGCCCACGAATACAAGGCCGGCGACCTCGACGTCGAGCACCCCTGGTCGCTGCTGCTGCCGGCCAACTCGGAGAACGGCGCGGCCTATTTCGTCGTGCACAACCACGGCAAGGCGGCCGACCGCCTGCTCGGCGCCGACACCGAGCGTGCGGCCAGCGCCGAGGTCCACGAGCACCAGATGAAGGACGGCATGATGAAGATGCAGAAGGTCGAGGGCGTGGACATTCCCGCCGGCGGCACCGTCACCTTCGCCCCCGGCCACTACCACCTGATGCTGCTTGGCCTGAAGAAGCCGCTGGCCGACGGCGAGCGCTTCCCGCTGACCCTGCACTTCCAGCAGGCCGGCGACCTCAAGGTGGAGGTCGAGGTGCAGAAGCAGGCACCCGAGGGCGGTGACCACGGCATGTCCGGCCACGATATGTCGGGCCATGACATGCCCGGGATGAAGATGAACTGACCGTCCGGCCGGCCGTGTGCCGGCCTTTCCCCAGGGTGGGAAAATGGAACGGGACCGATTCCGGCCCGAGCAGCGGCCATCCGTGTGGCCGGGAGGTGAGCATGGGCACTGTCCGCAGCGCCGCCATGGTGGCGGCTGCCGTTCTGCTGGCCGCCTGCAGCCAGTCCGGGCTGCGCAACGACCAGTTGCCCCTCGACCAGCACCTGGAACGTCTCGGCTACCGGCAGGGCGAGGCGGTGAAGTCGATCCCGGTGTGGGAAACCCAGGGCTGGGAATACCTCGACAAGGGCCACATCGTCCTCGGCCAGGCGCCCGGCCGGCGCTACCTGGTGGCCTTCTCCTCGCCCTGCGACAACCTGTCGTTCAGCAACCGCCTGAACATCAGCAGCACGGTGGGGGCGGTGACCAAGCTCGACCGCATTCTCTCGTACGACTCGACCGGCATCCCCGAGCCTTGCCTGATCGGCGAGCTCTACCGCCTGGAGCGTGTTTCCACCCGCGCGGAATGAGCCTCAGGGCTTGAAGGCGCCGATGAATATCGCCGGGTCGACGCGGGCGTCGTTGAGGCTGACGTTCCAGTGCATGTGCGGCCCGGTGGCCCGGCCGGTGGCGCCGACGCGGCCGACCACGCCGCCGCGCGGCACCTGGTCGCCGAGCTTCACGTCGATCTTCGACATGTGGCAGAACATGCTGATGAAGCCCTGGCCATGGTCGACGAACACGGTGTTGCCGTTGAAGAAGTAGTTGCCGATCAGGATCACCTTGCCCGCCGCCGGGGCCTTGATCGGCGTGCCGGCGGGCACCGCGAAGTCCAGCCCGGAATGCGGGTTGCGCTCCTCGCCATTGAAGAAGCGGCGCAGGCCGAAGGGGCTGGACAGCGGGCCGTTCACCGGCTTGTCCAGCACCAGGTTGCTCGGCGTGCCGGGGCTGAAGCTGCGGTAGGCGGCGGTCTGTTCGGCCAGCTCGCGGTTGATGCGCTTGAGGTCCTCGGGCAGCGGGTTGACCTGGCGGGTGTTCTTCAGGGTGATGCGCTGTTCGCGGTAGTGCTTGGCGCCGACCTGGAAGGCCAGGCTGCGGCTGGCGCCGGCCTGCTTCACCTGCAGCTGCTGCTGGCCCGGCTTGACGCTCAGCGGGATGCCGACCACGGCGATCCAGTCGCGGCCTTCCTCGCGCACCACCAGCACCGGCTTGCCCTGGTAGCTGGCGCTCGGCGCCGGCCCCGCGCTGCCCAGCTGGACCACGGCGACGCCGCCGGGCACCGGCTTGTTCAGGGTTCGGCTGATGAAGCCCTCGGCATGGGCGGGCAGGGCGAGCAGGGTGGCGAACAGCAGGCAGAAGACGCGGAACATGGGCTTTCCGTAAATCCGGTAAAGCCGGCAGTCTACATGGCACGAACCTGGGGCGTATAACCGTTCGCGGTGATTCATCCGGTGTGCCAGCGCCTGTAGGAACAATGTCCATTGGGTTCCCGCATTCGCGGGAATGGCGAGGATGGTGGTTCGTAGGGCGCATAACGCCTACGGCGTTATCCGCCAAATCGCGGACAGAGTCCGCTTGTGTCTGCGACTTTCGATAGGATCGAAGGTGAGAGCGACGGGAGGCAAGCTGCAGGTCCGCGGTGTTCGCAGCACGAGTAGGAGCCCAAG
>NZ_QGSL01000088.1:845040-851053 GCF_003176655.1 Pseudomonas sp. RW407
GGTGTTGCCGGCTGACTCCAGAGCATCCAGTTCTGCCCAACGGTCTCCTCTCCCTTCAGGGAGAGGGTTAGGGAGAGGGTGCTCTTCAGGACGAGCACCGAAGCCACAGGTGGGCACCGTTCGCGAGCAAGCTCGCTCCTACGAAGAGCCGTTCGGCACCTTGGCAACATCCGTGGGACCAGTGTCATTCCTCCAAACCCACCCCAGGCGCACCATGACCAGAACCCCCACTCCAGGAGCCCCATCATGAGCGAAGCCCGACCCCCTTTGCCGCCCTTCACCCGCGAAACCGCCATCCAGAAGGTGCGCGCCGCCGAGGATGGCTGGAACAGCCGCGACCCCGCGCGGGTGTCCCTGGCCTACAGCGCGGACAGCACCTGGCGCAACCGCTCCACCTTCATCCGCGGCCGCCTGCAGATCGTCGAGTTCCTCACCGGCAAGTGGCGCCGCGAGCTGGACTACCGGTTGATCAAGGAACTCTGGGCCTTCACCGGCAACCGTATCGCCGTGCGCTTCGCCTACGAGTGGCACGACGACTCGGGCAACTGGTTCCGCTCCTACGGCAACGAGAACTGGGCCTTCGACGAGCAGGGCCTGATGGTCGAGCGCCACGCCAGCATCAACGACCTGCCCATCGCCGAGGACGAGCGGCTGTTCCGCTGGCCGCTGGGCCGGCGCCCGGACGACCACCCGTCGCTGAGCGACCTCGGGCTCTGAGCCGGCCGCGGGCGCGGGGCGCGTGCCCCGCCCCCGCGGTGGGCCTCAGTGCGCCTCTTCCAGGTCGTCGTGGAGCAGGTTGAGGATCTCGCGCTTCATCTCGATGAACTGGCGGTCCATCACCATGTCCAGCGAGCGCGGGCGCTCGATGGGCACGTCGAGGATGCGCTTGATGCGCCCCGGGCGGGCGCCCATGACGTAGACGCGGTCGCCCAGCAGGATGGCCTCGTCGATGTCGTGGGTGACGAACACCACGGTCTTCTTGCTGTGGTCCCAGACGCGCAGCAGCAGCTTCTGCATCTGCATGCGCGTCTGGCTGTCGAGGGCGCCGAAGGGCTCGTCCATCAGCAGGATCTGCGGGTCGTTGGCCAGCGCGCGGGCGATGGCCACGCGCTGCATCATGCCGCCGGAGAGCTGCTTGGGGTAGTTGCCGGCGAAGTTGGCCAGGCCCACCTCGTTGAGGTAGTGGTCGACGATCTCCTTGCGCTCGGCGGCCGGCATGCCGCGGCGCTTCAGGCCGAACTCGACGTTCTCGCGCACCGTCAGCCAGGGGAACAGGGTGTAGCTCTGGAACACCATGCCGCGGTCCGCGCCGGGGCCGTCGACGCGCTGGCCGCCGACGTAGATGTCGCCCTCGGTGGGCTCGGAAAGCCCCGCGGTGAGGTACAGCAGGCTCGACTTGCCGCAGCCCGAAGGGCCGACGATGACCGCGAACTGCTGGTCCGGAACCTCGAACGACACCTTGTCCAGCGCGCTGAAGGTGCCGCCCTCGGGGGTGCGGTAGCGCAGGCTGACCTGGTCCACGCGCAGCCGCGCCGGCTGCGCCCCTTGTGCGGCCGGTGCCGCGTCGTTGCGTTGCATGGCTGCTACTGCGCCCATGAGGCCACCTTCAGTCGGAGGATGCGGAAGAGTTGGTCGGTGATCAGCCCGAGCAGGCCGATGATGGCGATGGCCAGGAAGATCACGTCCACCTGGAAGCCGCGCATGGCCTTGAGGCTGATGTAGCCCAGGCCGCTGGAGGCGGCGACCAGCTCGGCCACCACCAGGTAGGTCCAGGCCCAGCCCATGGTCACCCGCAGGGTGTCCAGCACGCCGGGCAGCGAGGCCGGGCCGAGCACGTGCAGGACCACGTCGCGGCGGTTGCAGCCCAGGGTGTAGGAGGCGTTGACCAGGTCCTTGGCGACGCCGCGGGAGACGTCGGCGATCATCACCAACTGCTGGAAGAACACGCCGAAGATGATCACCGTGACGCGCTGCTCGATACCGATGCCGATCCACAGGATGAACAGCGGCACGAAGGAGGTCACCGGCAGGTAGCGGATGAAGTTCACCAGCGGTTCGAGGAAGGCCTGGACGATGCGGAAGCTGCCCATCAGCAGGCCCAGGGGCACGGCCACCAGGGACGACACCAGGAAGCCGATCATCACCACCTCGACGCTGGCCAGCACGTGGGTGCCCAGGGTGCCGTCGCGGCCCAGGCGCAGCGCCGCCTCGAACACCGCGCCGGGGCTGGGCAGGAACATCGCCGGCACCACGCCGCCGTAGGAGAGCAGGGCCCACAGGCCGAACACCAGGAGCCAGCACAGGGCGCTGGCGGACCACACCAGGCGCACCGGCAGCTCGACCTTGGGGGTCAGGCAGCGGCTGAGCCAGGATTTCTTGGGACGTGACATCGCGGATTACCTCCATGCGGACGGCCGCGGGCCTTCCGCCAGGGCGGGAAACGAAGGATGGGAAGGGGCGGGCGCGCGGCCCGCCGGGTTCACTGGGCGACGAAGCGGGGGTCCACCAGGTCGTCGTAGCTGACCTGGAAGGTCTTGCCCTGCAGCTGGGTCCAGGTCTCGTTGGCCAGGCCGATGAGGTCCTTGATGTCGCCGGCCTTGTCGGGCATGCCGAGGAGCTTCTCGCTCATGGCCTGGTCGTAGAAGCGCACGCCCTTGGCCGCCTCGGCCAGGTCCTTGGGATCGGATAGGTAGCCGCCGACGCCCTTGGCCATGATCGCGTAGGCCTCCTGCGGGTGCTCCCGGGTGTACTGCACGGCCTTGTACAGGCCCTTGACCAGGGCCTTGACGTCGTCGGGCTGCTTCTCGATGACGTCGCAGTTCAGCGCCACCACGTCGACGATCACGCCGGGGGTGCTGGTGCTGTCCACCAGCACCTTGCCCTGCTGCTTCTGGCGCACCATCGACAGGTGCGGCTCCCAGGTCACCGCGGCGGGGATGCGCCCGGCGATGAAGGCGGTGGCGGCATCGTCGGCGGTCATGTTCTGCACCTTGATGTCGCTCATGCTCATGCCGGCGTTCTTCAGCAGGTAGGACAGCCAGAACTGCGACACCGAGCCCTCGTTCACCGCCACTTCCTGGCCCTTGAGCTGGGCCAGGCTGGTGACGTCCTTGGCCACCAGCACGCCGTCGCCGCCATGGCTGTCGTCCAGCGCGGCCACGGCCTTGAAGCAGAACTGCGGGCGGTACTTGAGGATCTCGTCGATGGTCGAGGCGGAGCCGGAGAGTTTCCCGGAGGCCTGGGCGGCCATGTACATCGCCGCTTCCTCGATGGGGGTGAGCTGCAGGTCCAGGCCCTGCTCCTTGAAGTAGCCCAGGTCGCGGGCCAGGTACAGGGTGCCGTAGCCGACCCAGGTGGTGTGGCCGATGGACAGGGTGCCGGCCTGGGCCGCTCCGGCGGCGCCGGCGAGCAGCCCGGCAAGGGCGAGGGGACGGGTGAAACGCGCAAGCAAGGACTTGTTCATGAAGCACTCCCACAGCCTGTTGGGCTTGTTATTGGATAACTGCGGCAGTGGCCAGGTGGCCGGAGGTACAGCGAAGCGGAACGTGCGCGGCGACGGGCTCTGCGGCCCCTGGGCCCGCCATGGCGGGCGGCACGTGACAGGGCGGATGGTGGCCGAAGCGGGAGGCTCGGAAAATTATTAAATATGTCGTTGCGACATAAGAAAAAGCTGCCTTCCGCCGGTGTGGCCCGTCCTTGCCACGCCAGGGGTGTGTCGCTGGATGCCTGGATGATACTCGGCCGTTTCCTATGCCTTGATGGGCCTCTTCCCATAGGGGCCTTCGGTCCGCGGCGCTAGACTTCCGCACCCCACCGGGCTGCCGCGTCAACCGGCCATGTATCGGAAACCTTACATTCTTGACCAAGACGGAATAATCGCCAGGCACGGGCCTGTTAAGGTTTCCTTAAGGCCGGGACCGTCCCGCTGCCCACGGAAAACCACCGGAGCGACCCTCCGGCGTTCGAGAATCCCCATGCTGCAACGCTACTTCTGGAAGCTGCTGCCCAAGCTCCAGCGCAACTTCCTGCTCAGCCGCCTGCCGGTGCAGGAACGCCAGATCGTCAACAAGGCGATGTCCGGCAACGCCCGCTTCCCCGCGTACTTCCGCGAACGCCGCTGCCTGTTCGTGCACGTGCCCAAGTGCGCCGGCAGCAGCCTCTGCGCGGCGCTGTTCGACGGCGGCCGCCCCGGCCACCTGCCGCTGTACTGGTACGAGCAGCAGTTCCCCCGCGAATACGCCGATAGCTTCAGGTTCAGCTTCGTCCGCGACCCGCTGGAGCGCGCCTACTCGGCCTACGCCTACCTGCGCGGCAACCAGCTGCCGCAGCGCGACCGGGCGGCGCACCAGCTGGTCTGCCAGTTCCGCGACTTCGACGACTTCGTCGGCCGCTGGCTGCACCCGGACAACCTCCACCGCCAGCTGCATTTCGTGCCGCAGGTGGCATTCCTCAGCGACTCCCTCGGCCACCTGGGGCTAGACTTCGTCGGCCGCCAGGAGAACCTGGAGGCGGATTTCCAGGCGCTGTGCGAGCGCCTGGGCGTCAGCGGCCAACTGCCCCACCTGAACGCCTCGCGGCAGCGCCAGGCGGGGCCGGCGCGGGAGTTCTGCAGCACTCGCACGCGGCGCCTGGTGCGCCGCGCCTATCAACGCGACTACCAGCTACTCGGCTATGAGTGATCTCAAAGTACCCCTGTTCCCCGTCACCGGCAGCGTCCGCCGCGAGGCCCGCGCCGCGCTCAAGGGCCAGCGCCCCTGCTGCATCTGGCTGACCGGCCTGTCCGGTTCGGGCAAGTCGAGCCTGGCCAACGCCCTGGAGCTGGCCCTGCACCGCGAGCGCGTGCACAGCTTCCTGCTCGATGGCGACCAGGTCCGCGGCGGCCTGTGCAGCGACCTGGACATGAGCCCCGAGGGCCGCCGCGAGAACATCCGCCGCCTGGCCGAGGCCGCGCGCCTGATGACCGAGGCCGGGCTGGTGGTGATAGTCGCGGCCATCTCGCCGTTCCGCGCCGAGCGCGACGCCGCCCGCGCGCTGTTCCCGGCCGAGGAGTTCCTGGGCGTGTACCTCAGCACGCCGCTGCAGACCTGCGCCGAACGTGACCCCAAGGGCCTGTACAAGGCCGCCAGGGAGGGCCGCCTGCGCAACTTCACCGGCATCGACAGCCCCTACGAGCCGCCGCTGGACGCCGATTTCGAGGTGGACGCCACCCACACCTCCACCGACGAGGCCTGCCGCCGCCTGCTCGGGCTGGTGCTGCAGCGCTGCCGCCCCGGCGCGGCCTGAGCGCCTGCCGACGATCCGCCGCGGCGGCATCGCGGGTCGTGACAGGCCCTGAGCCCGGCTTGCCGTCCCCGCGCGCGGCTGGGCAAGATGGATGCCCAACCACCGCCGCGGGGTATCCGTGTCCGTTCTCTTCGAGGCCCTCTGGCCGCTCTTCGCGCTCATCGTCGGCGGCTACCTGCTGCGCCGCCGCGGCTTCCCCGGCGAGGCCTTCTGGCCGGCGGCCGAACGCCTGAACTACTTCATCCTGTTCCCCGCGCTGCTGTTCGCCAGCCTGGCCAAGGCGCCGCTGCGCGACCCCGGGCTGGGCCGCCTGGCCCTGGCGGTGGCCCTGGGCCTGGGCGGCGCCTGGCTGGCGTTGCTGGCGAGCCGGCGCCTGCGCGCCTGGAGCGCGGCGCGCTTCGGCGCCCTCGCCCAGGGCGTGCTGCGCTTCAACACCTACCTGGGCCTGGCCGCGGTGGGCAGCCTGTACGGCAAGCAGGGGCTGACCCTCGCCGCGCTGATGCTGGCGCTGATGGTGCCGACGGTGAACCTGATGTCGGTCTGGGCGCTGACCGCCGAGCGCGGCATCAGCGCCCGCGCGCTGCTGCTGCCGATCCTGAAGAACCCGCTGATCCTCGCCTGCGCCGCCGGCGCCCTGGTCAACCTGGCCGGCTTCGAACTGGGCGGCGGCAGCGCCCGGCTGTTCGACCTGCTGGCCGTGGCCAGCCTGCCGCTGGGCCTGCTGTGCGTG
>NZ_QGSL01000088.1:851063-860318 GCF_003176655.1 Pseudomonas sp. RW407
CCGAACCTCCCAGCCACGCCGGACAGCCCCCTCTCCCGCTTGCGGGAGAGGGTTGGGGTGAGGGTGCGGAGTAAACCCGAAACACCAGTGCCGCCGGTAAGCACCGTCCACAGTCAGGCCCGGCACCCCATCAGCACCGTCAACTCCGCGCCTGCGCCTCCAGCGCTTCTATCTCGGCGATCCGCCATTGCCGTCTTTTGCCTTCCAGCACACCCTGGCGCTGCCATTCGGCCAGCAGGCGGTTCAGGGTTTCCGCGCGTACGCCGAGCTTGGCGGCCAGTTGGCGCTGGCTCAGTGGCAGTTCGATGTTCTGCCCGGCGCGGCGCGGCAGGCGTAGCAGGTAGGTCGCCAGGCGCTGCGGCGCGTTGAAGCCGGCGAGGCTGTCGACGTCGTCGATCCTTGAACTCAGCGCCTGGCCGGCTATGTCCAGCATGTCCAGCGCCAGGGGCGGGTGTTCCAGGCAGGCGCGGCGCAGGTTTTCCCGGTGCAGGCGGCACAGCAGGCTGGGCATGGCCGCGCGGGTGCCCACCGGGTATTGCCGCTGCGGCATGAACATCACCACGGGCGCCAGCAGCTGGCCGCGGCCCACGTGCTGGATCACCCGTTCCTCGCCGTCCATGCCGTAGCGCAGGGTGTCGATGCGGCCCTCCAGCACCAAGTACCAGAACAGCGCCGGCTGGCCCTGGTTGAACACCGCCTCGCCCTCCTCCAGCGCGCACAGGCTGGCATCCGCCAGCAGGCTTTCGCGCAGCGCCTCCGGCTGCGCGCCCAGCAGCGGGTGGCTGGCGAGCAGTTCGCGGGCCAATACCAGGCCGTTCTTGACATTTCTCATTTGATACAAGCCCGCAAAGGTGGATTATTCGCAAATGATAATTCATGTCATTTACAGCGTGCAGCTCTTTTGCTAAGGGCGCACACCATCCTTGGGGGAGGCATTGATCGTGGTTCTGAAGTCCTATCGTGCACTGTTGCTGGCACCGGCCCTGAGCGGCCTGTTCACCCTGAGCCCGCTGGCCCAGGCGGAAGACACCAATAAAGAGCTGGAAAGCCTGACGGTGACCGCCACCCGCTCCTCGGCGGCGGCCGAGGATTCGCCGCGCACCCTGACCGTGATCAGCGGCGAGCAGGTCCGCGAGCGGGTCGGCAGCGGCGGCATCCAGAGCCTGCTGGCGGAAATCCCCGGCATCGAGTTCGCCCGCAGCGGCGGCCTTGGCGGGCAGCTGGTGGTGCGCGGCTTCAACAGCAACTCGGGGCGCTCGATCCTGGCCATCGACGGCGACCGCTACCGCGGCCGCAGCACCCTGGAATTCAACATGATCGACCCGGATTCGATCGAGCGCATCGAGATCATCCGCGGCCCCGCCTCGGCGCTCTATGGTTCCGACGCCATGAACGGCGTGGTCAACATCGTCACCCGCAGGGCCAAGGTCGACCCATCGCAGAGCTTCGAGCTGACGCCGAAGCTGCGCGCCCTGGAATGGAACAGCGGCAACAGCATGGTCGGCGGGCGTGCCGAGATGGTTGGCGGCGGCAACGGCTTCGACGTGCTGCTGGGCGTCAACCAGCGCAGCGCCAGCGACTACTCCACCCCCATCGGCGATGCCGCCAACAGCGGCTACAGCTCGCTCGGCGGCGACTTCGCCATCGGCTACAGCCCCGACAACGATTCGCGCTGGGAACTCTCCGGGCGTTACCAGCGGGTGGTCAGCAAGCGCGCCGGCGGCCTCGGCGCGGCGCCGGGCGAGCCCTTCATGGACGTGCGCGAAGACCCGATCACCGAGCGCTACCTGCGCCTGGGCTACCAGAACTACAACGTCGGCGCCTGGGCCGACAGCCTGGACAGCAGCCTCTACGTGCGCGACTTCGAGACCGACATCTACCAGCGCAACAGCACCGCCGCCACGGTCGACGCCTTCGCCCACATCAAGGTCTACACCCCCACCGTCTGGGGCGGCCACCTGACCGCCATGAAGCAGTTGGGCGAGCACAACCTCAGCTACGGCGGCGATTTCTTCAACGAGCGCTTCGACGGCCGCGAGAACAATGCCCGGCGCTACAACCGCAGCACCGGCGCGCTGCTCTCCGACAGCGGCTGGAACCAGATGGAGCGCGATTCCGAGTCGACCAACCTGGGCCTGTTCGTCAACGACGACTGGCGCTTCGACGAACGCTGGTCGTTCACCGGCGCGCTACGCGGCGACATGGTCAACGTGGACATCGGCGACACCTTCGCCGGCGAGGCCGCGAGCCTGGCCAACGCCTACCGCGGCAACACCGACCAGCGCCACTATGCGGTCACCGGCAGCCTCGGCGCGGTGTACCGGCTGACCCCGGCCTGGCACCTGGTGGGCAACCTCAGCCGCGGCTTCCGTGCGCCCTCGGGCAACGATCTGACCATCTCCAGCACCGCCGGCACCCAGCCGACCCTGCCCTCCCCCGACCTCGACCCGGAAACCAACGTCACCGCCGAGGCCGGCGTGCGCTGGTACGGCGAGCACAGCCAGCTGAACCTCACCGCCTACCAGAGCAAGTACAAGGACCTGATCAGCCTGGTGCGCCTGGATTCCACCCTCTACCAGCGGCAGAACGTGGCCAAGGCCACCATCCGCGGCCTGGAGCTGGACGGCCGGACGCAGCTGGCCGAGCGCTGGAGCCTGGGCTACGCCGCCACCCTGACCCGCGGCCGCGACGACAAGACCGACCAGGACCTGCCCTACATCGCCCCGCTCACCGGCAACCTCAAGCTGCGCTACGACACCGGCCACTGGTACGGCGAGGGCGTGGTGCGCGCCTACCAGGGCAAGCACCACATCGACGAGAAGCAGGAGCGCGAGACCTCCAGCTACGCCATGGTCGACCTGTACGCCGGCATCGACCTGGACCGCGTGCTCGGCAACGGCTGGCAGGACTGGAAGCTGATGGGCGGGGTGGAGAACCTGTTCGACCGCGTGGGCCGCAACCCCACGGTGGCCGAGAACCTCGCCTACCCCAACGACCTGGTGGGCAACCCGCTGGTGGAGCCGGGCCGCGCCCTGGTGGTCAAGCTGTCGGTGGACTACTGATGCGGCGCCCCATCGCATTGCTGCTGGCCCTGCTCGGCGCCGTCCCGGCGCTGGCCGCCCAGGTCGTCGACCAGAGCGGCCGCAGCGTGGAGCTGCCGGCGCGGGTCGAGCACCTGGTGGCCATCCCCATCCCGCTGGCGTCGATGATCATGGCCGTGGACGGCGGCCCGCAACGCCTGGCCGGGATGAACTCGGCCAGCCGCGCCGACTTCGAGCACGGCCTGCTCGGGCGCATGTACCCACAGGCGCAGCAGGTGCCCTCGCAGGTAGCCGGCGAAGGCTTCGTGCCCAACGTCGAGGCGCTGGCCGCCACCGGCGCCGACCTGGTGTTCCAGTGGGGCGACCGCGGCGACGACATCGTCCGGCCGATCAGCGCCCTGGGCATCCCGGTGATCACCCTGCGCTACGGCGACAGCGCGCTGGCCGCCGGCTGGCTGCGCCTGGTCGGCGCCGCCCTCGGCAAGCCGGAGCGCGGCGAGCGCCTGGCGCAGTGGTTCGAGGCGCGTAGCCAGGCCATCGCCACGCGCACCTCCACCATCCCCGCGGCGCAGCGGCCGCGGGTGCTCTACCTGCAGCGCACGCGCTCGGGGCTGATCGCCGCCGGCGCCGGCACCAGCATGGACGGCGACATCCGCCTGGCCGGGGGCAGCAACGTCGCCGCCGGCGTGCCCGGCTTCGCTCCGGTGGACGTCGAGCAACTGCTGGTGTGGGACCCGCAGGTGGTGCTGCTGAACAACTTCGAGCCGGGCCTGGCACCGGCCGAGCTGTATGGCGACAGCCGCCTGGCCGGCCTGGCCGCGGTGCGCGAGCGGCGCGTCTACAGCTACCCCCACGGCGGCTTCCGCTGGGACCCGCCGAGCCAGGAAACGCCCCTGGCGCTGGACTGGCTGGCCAGCCTGTTCCACCCCGAACGGGCCGAACCCGGCCTGCGCCAGCGCATCACCGAGGCCTACCAGTTGCTCTACGGCTATGCCATGGGCCCGGCCGATCTCGACGACCTGCTCAAGCTCGCCGGCAACGGCGACAGCGCCCACTACCGCGCGCTGTTCGCCGGGGAGGCCCGATGAGCCTGCGCCAACGCCTGGCCACGCCGCTGTTGCTGGTCGCCCTGCTGCTGGCCGCGGTGCTCGCCCTGGGCGCCGGGCGCTATGCCATCGAGCCCTGGACGGTGCTGCGCATCCTCTTCGCCCCGCTGTTCGGCGAAGGCGACTGGAACGCCATGCAGCAACGCGTGGTGGAAGGCGTGCGCCTGCCGCGGGTGCTGCTGGCGGCGGTGGTCGGCGCCGGCTTGGCCGGGGCCGGGGCGGCGCTGCAGGCGCTGTTCCGCAACCCGCTGGCCGAGCCGCAGCTGCTCGGCGTGTCCTCTGGCGCGGCCTTCGGCGGCGTGCTGGCCTTCCTGCTCGCCGGCGACGGCTGGCCGGTGGTCACCGGCGCGCTGGTCTGGGGCCTGCTGGCACTGCTGGCGGTCTACTGGCTGGCCGGCGGGCGCGGCAGCCGTGGCAGCAGCACCGTGCTGCTGGTGCTGGCCGGCATCGTGGTCAGCGCCGTGTTCGCCTCCGGCGTGTCGCTGATCAAGCTGGTGGCCGACCCGCAGAACCAGCTGCCGGCCATCGTCTTCTGGCTGATGGGCAGCCTGTCCGCGGCCGACACCGGCAAGCTGCTGATCGCCCTGCCCTGCATCGGCCTGGGCCTGGCCCTGCTCTACGGCCTGCGCTTCCACCTGATGGCGCTGTCGGTCGGCGACAGCGACGCGCGCAGCCTCGGCGTGCCGGTGCAGCGCGTGCGCCTGCTGGCCCTGCTCGCCGTCGGCGTGATCGCCGCCTCCAGCGTGGCGGTGTGCGGCGTGGTCGGCTGGGTCGGCCTGGTGGTGCCGCACCTGGTGCGCATGGGCTGCGGCAGCGACCACCGCGGCTTCCTGCTCAACACCGCGCTGGCCGGCGCCACCTACCTGATCCTGGTCGACACCCTGGCGCGCACCCTGACCCAGCTGGAAGTGCCCCTGGGCGTGCTGACCGCGCTGCTCGGCGCGCCGCTGTTCGCCTTCCTCATCCGTCGCCTGGGAGGGACACTGCATGGCTGAAGCCGCCCTGCGTTGCCACGACCTGCACCACGCCTACGACAACCGCCCGCTGCTGCGTGGCCTCGACCTGGCGCTGCCGCGCGGCGCCCTCTGCGCGCTGCTGGGCGGCAACGGCGCCGGCAAGTCCACCCTGCTGAAGATACTGGCCGGCAGCCTGGCGCCCAGCCACGGCCGGGTGGAACGCCGCGGCCGCCTGGGCTTCGTGCCCCAGGAAGTGCACCCGGCGCTGCCGATGACCGCCCTGGAGATGGTCCTGCTCGGGCGCTCCGCCGGCATCTCCCTGCTGCGCGCCGCCGGCCGCGACGACTACGCCGCCGCCCGCCGCGCACTGGAGCGTGTGGAGGCAGCGCATCTTACGGAACGCGCCTTCGCCTCGCTGTCCGGCGGCGAGCGCCAGCTGGTGCTGCTGGCCCGCGCCCTGGCCGCCGAGGCCGACATCCTGCTGCTGGACGAACCCACCGCGGCCATGGACTGGCACAACCAGGCCCTGACCCTGCGCCTGCTGGCGGAGCTGGCCGGCGCCGGCATCACCCTGGTGTTCAGCACCCACGCCCCGCAACACGCGCTGGAGTTCGCCAGCCATGCCCTGCTGCTGTTCAGCGAAGGCGCCCACGCCTTCGGCGAGCCGGCGCAGGTGATGGACGAAGCGGCCTTGTCGCGCCTGTACCGCATCCCCGTACGCCGGGTCCGCCTGGACGAGCTGCCGCAGAGCGGCACGGCGGTCCCGATCTTTTCCCAACACCCTCAGGAGAACCGTGAACAGCCATGAGCAGCATCCTCCACATCCGTGCCGTCTCCCATGAACTGCCGGCCTTCGTCGCGCGCCTGGAAGCGCTGGGCATCGACTCCCTGTCGCTGCGCCAGATGAGCGACGAGCACTTCGCCGGGCGCAGCGCCATCCTCGTCGAGGGCCACGTCGACCAGCGCGCCCTGCTCACCCACCGCGACGCCCTGCGGCGCCACCTGGACGCCGGCGGCACCCTGGTGTTCAACGGCCACCTGGTCTACCCGATCTTCGACGGCCTGGCGGACTTCGTCGTGGCGCCTCGGCGCGGCGTGAAGGAGCTGGAAGTGGAGCGCGTGAACCCGCACCCGGTGTTCGACGGCGTGGACTGCCACGACCTCAGCTACCGCCGCGGCGTCGCCGGCTTCTACGCCCGCGGCGCCAACCCGCCGCCGCCCGGCGCCGTGGTGCTGCACCGCCTGCGCGCCGACGGCTCGCCCATCGACTGGGTGTGGCAGCGGCCGGCCGGCGGGCAGGTGTTCATGCACAGCGGCAACAACCTCTGGATGTACATCAACGACGACACCAGCGCGGCGCGCATCGCCCCGCAGCTGCTGGACTGGGTGCGCGCCGGCGCGCCCGCCGTCACCTACGCGGAACAGGAGTGAAAGCATGCGAATTGCCTTCGTCGACGGTGGCACCTACTACCACCACGCCACCTACAACGACCCGCAGTTGCACGCCTACTTCGACCGCAACCTCTACGCCCCGGAACTGCCTGGCGCCGACCTCGACGACATCGACTGCCTCTACGTCGCCAGCCGGCAGAACCCCGAGGACCTGATGGCCGCGCAAGACACCATCGCCGCCTTCCTCGCCGCCGGCAAACTGGTGGTGGCCCTGGGCGAAAGCCGCGCCGACCTCTGGCTGCAAGGCGTACGCTGGCGCCCCTGCGAAACCAACTTCTGGTGGTGGCTGGAGCCCGGCGCCGACTCCGGCCTGCGCCTGGGCGCAGCCGACCACGGCCTGTTCGCCCACCTCGACCTGGCCGCCGCCACCTGGCACCGCCACGGCGAACTGCAGCCGCCTGAAGGCGCGATCTCCCTGGTGAACACGGTGGACGGCGGCTCGGTGCTCTACGACGACAGCGTCACCACGCCAGGGCGGATGATCGTCTCCACCCTGGATCCGTGCTACCACCATGGCAGCTACTTCATGCCGGCTACCACGCGCTTCCTGCATGGGTTCCTGCCATGGCTGAAGGCGGGGGCCAGGGTTAGGTCAAACGGCGGATAACGCGGAACGTTATTCGCCCTACGCCAGGCCCCCCGTAGGGCGGATAACCGTTCGCGGTTATCCGCCGCCTCACCTTCCTTGTCGGCAACGCCGTGGTTGAGCGTGGCGCAGCTCCGACAGCGGCTCCGTGCCCGGCACCGAGCGGAATGCGGCCAAGGTCAAACGGCGGATAACGCGGAGCGTTATTCGCCCTACGCCAGGCCCCCCGTAGGGCGCATGACCGTTCGCGGTTATCCGCCGCCTCACCTTCCTTGTCGGCAACGCCGTGGTTGAGCCTGGCGCAGCTCCGACGGCGGCTCAGTGCCCGGCGCCGAGCGGAATGCGGCCAAGGTCAAACGGCGGATAACGCGGAGCGTTATTCGCCCTACACCAGGCCCACCCGTAGGGCGCATAACCGTTCGCGGTTATCCGCCGCCTCACCCATCGCCACGCCGGAATCGACCTTCGGCGACCTCAAATGGTCCGCGAGAAGCGCTCCCGCTGCTCGCCGCCCAGGTAGGCGTCGAAGGCCATCGCCACGCTGCGCATCATCAGCTGGCCCTGGGGCAGCAACAGCAGCCCGTCGTCATGCAGTTCCACCAGCCCGTCGTCGACCTGCTCCCGCAACTGCCGCAGCGAGTCCTCGAAGTACTCGGTGAAGCGGATGCCGTGGCGTGCCTCCAGCGGTGCATAGTCCACCCGGCCGTGGCACATCAGCTCGCCTATCACCTCGCGGCGCAGGCGGTCGTCGTCGCTCAGGCGGTAGCCCTTGTGCACCGGCAGCAGGCCTTCGTCGAGGCGGGCGTAGTACTGGGAGAGTTCCTTCACGTTCTGCCCGTAGGTGTCGTCGACCTTGCTGATGGACGACACGCCCAGCGCGATCAGGTCGCAATCGGCGTGGGTCGAGTAGCCCTGGAAATTGCGTTGCAGCGTGCCCTTGGCGCGGGCCACGGTCAGTTCGTCGTCGGGCAGGGCGAAGTGGTCCATGCCGATGTAGGCGTAGCCCTCCCCGGTCAGCCGGCCGATGGTCAGCTCCAGCAGTTCCAGCTTGCGCTCGGGCGGCGGCATGTCCTCGCGGCGGATCAGGCGCTGGGCGCGCACCCGCTCGGGCAGGTGGGCGTAGCTGTAGGCGGCGATACGGTCGGGGCGCAGCGCGACTATCTTGCCCAGCGTGGTATCGAAGCTCTCCACCGTCTGCAGCGGCAGGCCGTAGATCAGGTCCACGGACACCGACTTGAAGCGCGCCTCGCGGGCGGCCTGGACGAGGTCGAAGATCTGCTGCTCGCTCTGCACGCGGTTGACCGCAGCCTGGACCTTCCCGTCGAAGTCCTGCACGCCGAAGCTCAGGCGGTTGAAGCCCTGGGCGCGCAGCTCGGCAATGCGCTCGCGGCTGATGGTGCGCGGGTCGACCTCGATGGAGAACTCGTGGTTGTCGCTCTCGTCGAGGTTGAAATGCTCGCGCAGGCAGTCCATCAGCTCGGCCAGCTGCTCGCTGGTCAGGTAGGTCGGCGTGCCGCCGCCCAGGTGCAGCTGGGTGAGCTTGCGCTGGCCGTCGAACAGCGCCGCCTGCATGGCGATCTCGCGCTTGAGGTAGGCCAGGTACTCGACGGCGCGGTGGGTCTTCTGGGTGATGATCTTGTTGCAGGCGCAGTAGTAGCAGAGGCTCTTGCAGAACGGGATGTGGATGTACACCGAGAGCGGCTTGGCCGGTGCCTGGTTGCTGCGCCGGGCCGCCGCGCGGTAGTCGTCGGCGGCGAAGGCGCCATGGAACTGCGGCGCGGTGGGATAGGACGTATAGCGCGGCCCCGGGCGGTCGTACTTCTCCACCAGGGCGCGGTTGAAACTCATCGACTCAGGCATGACACGGCTCCTCTGGCTCGCCGTCCGTTGCGGCGGGCTTCGCGGGCAACGATACACCCGACCGGCTGCGTTGCTCCTGAGTGGGATCAAGAACCGCTCAGGCGCGCACGGCGGTTTCGTCCGTTCAGGATAGGCCTTTCCAGGATGGCGGGTGTCCGGGTCCTCGACGAGGTGACGGATGCCACCGGCAAAACCCATGGGCCATGGCGATGGGTATCGCTTCGCTCCACGCCATCCTGCGGTCCCTACGCTGC
>NZ_QGSL01000088.1:860328-913582 GCF_003176655.1 Pseudomonas sp. RW407
CTTGCTTGCGAAGGGGGTTCTGTCGGGGAGTTTGGTGTTGTGCCGGAGAGCGCCCTCTCCCTAACCCTCTCCCTGAAGGGAGAGGGCTGGGGAGAGGGAAAGGCGCTCCCCCCAAAACACCGTAGCGACAGGTGAACACCCTTCGCGAGCAAGCTCGCCCCTACGAGAGCCCGCGGTACCCGCACCCTACGACCACCCATACCGCCGCGCGAACCAGCCCTTCACCGCCTGGGTCAGGCCCATGTAGCCCAGCAGGATCGCCACCAGCCACGGCCAGTAGCCCGCCGGCAGCGGCTGCATGTGGAAGTAGCGCGCCAGCGGCCCCATCGGCAGGAAGATCGCCAGCGCGCCTATGGCCGCGGTCATCGCCAGCAGCGGCCAGGAGGCGCGGCTCTGCAGGAAGGGGATGCGCCGGGTGCGGATCATGTGCACCACCAGCAGTTGCGAGAGCAGCCCCTCGACGAACCAGCCGGACTGGAACAGCGCCTGGTGCGCCGGGGCGTTGGCGCCGAACACGTGCCAGAGCAGCAGGAAGGTGGTGATGTCGAAGATCGAGCTGAGCGGCCCGAAGAACACCATGAAGCGCCCCAGGCCGTCGGGGTTCCACTGCTGCGGGCGGCTCAGCTGCTCGGCGTCCACGCCGTCGAAGGGGATGGCGATCTGCGAGATGTCGTACAGCAGGTTCTGCACCAGCAGTTGCATGGGCAGCATCGGCAGGAAGGGGATGAAGGCGCTGGCCACCAGCACGCTGAACACGTTGCCGAAGTTGGAACTGGCGGTCATGCGGATGTACTTGAGCATGTTGGCGAAGGTGCGCCGCCCCTCCACCACGCCCTCCTCCAGCACCATCAGGCTCTTCTCCAGGAGGATCAGGTCGGCCGCCTCCTTGGCGATGTCCACCGCCGAGTCCACCGAGATGCCGATGTCCGCGGTGCGTAGCGCCGGGGCGTCGTTGATGCCGTCGCCGAGGAAGCCCACCACGTGGCCGCGCTCGCGCAGCACGCGGACCAGGCGTTCCTTGTGCGTCGGCGTCAACTTGGCGAACAGCGTGGTGCGCTCGGCCAGCTCGCCCAGCGCGGCGTCGTCGATGTCGTCCAGCTGCGGGCCCAGCAGCACGCCGTCGACCGCCAGGCCGACGTCGCGGCAGACCTTCAGCGTCACCCGCTCGTTGTCGCCGGTCAGCACCTTCACCGCCACGCCGTTGGCGGCCAGGGCGCGCAGGGCCGGGGCGGTGGTCTCCTTGGGCGGGTCTAGGAAGGCGATGTAGCCGTCCAGGCACAGCCCCTGCTCGTCGGCCAGGCCGTAGGTGTCACGGTTGGGCGGCAGCTCGCGGGTGGCCACCGCGACCACCCGCAGGCCGTCCTGGTTGAGCGCCTCGGCCACCGCGCGGATGCACGCCAGGCGTTCGCCGGTCAGCGGCTCGACGCCTTCGCGCTCGCGCACCGAGGTGCACACCGCCAGCACTTCCTCCAGGGCCCCCTTGCAGATCAGCAGGTGGTGGTCGTCGCGCTCGCTGACCACCACCGACATGCGCCGGCGGGCGAAGTCGAAGGGGATTTCGTCGACCTTGCGGTAGCGGCTGTCCACCCGCAGCGCCTGGCGCAGTTCCACGTGTTCGAGCACGGCCACGTCCAGCAGGTTCTTCAGCCCGGTCTGGTAGTGGCTGTTGAGGAAGGCCAGCTGCAGCACGCGGTCCTCCACCTCGCCGAAGGCGTCGGTGTGGCGCTCCAGGACGATGCGGTCCTGGGTCAGGGTGCCGGTCTTGTCGGTGCAGAGGATGTCCATGGCGCCGAAGTTCTGGATGGCGTCCAGGCGCTTGACGATGACCTTGCGCCGGCTCAGCGCCACCGCGCCCTTGGCCAGGGTCGAGGTGACGATCATCGGCAGCATTTCCGGGGTCAGGCCGACGGCGATGGACAGCGCGAACAGCGCCGCCTGCAGCCAGTCGCCCTTGGTGAAGCCGTTGAGCAGCAACACGATGGGCGCCATCACCAGCATGAAGCGGATCAGCAGCCAGCTGACCTTGTTGACCCCGGCCTGGAAGGCGGTGGGCGTGTGGTCGCTGGCGATCACCCGCTCGGCCAGCGAGCCGAAATAGGTCTGCGCGCCGGTGCCGACCACCACCGCGCGGGCCGAGCCGCTGACCACGGTGGTGCCCATGAAGCACAGGCTGTCGCGCTCCAGCGGGTTGCCCTGGCGGGCGTCGCGGACCTGGGCGAACTTCTCCACCGGCAGCGACTCGCCGGTGAGCGCAGCCTGGCTGACGAACAGGTCCTTGGCGCTGAACAGGCGCACGTCCGCCGGCACCATGTCGCCGGCCGACAGCCACAGCACCTCGCCGGGCACCAGCTGGCGGATCGGCACCTCCAGGCGCTGCGCCGTGCCCTGCCCGCCCTCCGCACAGCGGAACACGGTGGCGGTGTTGCTGACCATGGCCTTGAGCTGCTCGGCGGCGTCGTTGGAGCGTTTCTCCTGGACGAAACGCAGCAGGGTGGAAATACCCACCATGGCGCCGATCACCACCGCCGCCGGGCTGTCGCCGGTGAACAGCGACACCAGCGCCAGCACGCTGAGCAGCAGGTTGAAGGGGTTGCAGTAGCACAGCCACAGGTGCGTCCACCAGGGCATGGGGCGCGCCTGGTCGACCTCGTTGAGCCCGACGCTGTCGCGGCGCTCGGCGGCCTCGGCCTCGCTGAGGCCCTCGCGGCGGCTGCCCAGGCGCTCGAACAACGCCTGCGGCTCCAGCACCGACCACTCCAGCAGGCCCTGGGCCAGTTGCGCCGGGGCCTGGCGCCCGGCCGCCGAACCACGCAGCAGGTCGAGCAGCACCAGCCGGCGCAGCTGCCGGGCGGGCAGGCCCTTGTTGAGGAACTCCAGCAGGTGGGTCCGGATCTGTTCGAAACGCATGACGACTCCCCATCACTGCCGCCCTGGCCGGCGGCAGCGGGAGTCTGCGAGGTGTTCCTTAAGGCGCCATGAAGACCAGGGGGCCCTTAGAAGTCGCGCTTGTAGAAGATGTCCAGCGAGCTGGCCAATCCGCTGGCGGCTTCCAGGTAGACCTTCTTGCTCAGCAGGTAGCGCAGGGCGATGGTGTTGGCCGGTTCGAACACGCCCACGCCGTAGCGCAGGCTCAGGCGCTCGGAAAGCTGGCCGCTGGCGACCACGCTGGTGCTGTTGCCGGTGCCCTCGGTACCCAGTTCGAAGTCCTTGATGCCCAGTTGCCGGGCCACCTCGCCGGTGACCGGCGCGCTGCCGGCCAGGCCCAGGGCCAGGGCGGCCTCGCCGAGCATGTTGCTGTCCTCGCCGGTGGACAGCGGGCGGCCCATGACCAGGTAGGACAGCGCCTGCTCCTGGCTCATCGCCGGCTCCGAGAAGACCTCGCTGCGCGGCTGCTCGGCGTTGCCCGACAGGCGCAGGCCGGCGACCACGTCGTCGACCTTGCGGATCGCCTCGATGTCCAGGTACGGCTGGTCGATGGGGCCGGCGAACAGCAGCCGCGCGCGGCGGATGGTCAGCTTCTGGCCGTAGGCGCGGTAGCGGCCCTTGTTCAGGCTCAGCTCGCCGCGGGTGTCCATGTCGTTGCCGACGTGCACCTGGCCGGCCAGCTCGGCGCCCAGGCCGAAGCCTTCGAAGGTCAGCTTGTCCTGGCCGACCAGCACGTCCACGTCCATGGCCAGGTGGGTGCCGCTGGCCTCCTTGGGCGGGGCACCGACGATCACGGTGTCGTCGGAGAGCTTCACCGTCGAGGGCGGCAACTGGCGGATGACGATGGCCCCGCGCGGCACCTGCACCTTGCCGGCGACGCTGAGCTTCTGGTCGGCCATGCGCAGCGCCAGGTCCGGGGTGACTTCCAGGGTGGCGTAGGGCTCGACCGTCACCGGCAGGTCGGTGCCGCGCAGCGCCAGGTCCATGTCCAGGCCCTGGCTCCAGGCCAGGTAGCCGCCCAGGCTGCCGTTGCCCTTGTCGCCGCCGCTCCAGGTGCCGCTGAGGTCGACGCGCTCGCCGGCGATGCGCGCCAGCACCTGCAGGTTGGCCACCCGCGTCGGCAGGTCACCGCCGGACAGCTCGCCGCCGGACAGCCGCAGCTCGCCGTCCAGGCGCGGCTGCAGCAGGCCGCCGGAAATGCGCCCGCTGCCATTCAGGCGGCCCTTGAGGGTCTCGACCATGGGCACGAAGGGCCGCGCCACCGCCAGGTCCAGCCCGGCCAGGGTGAAGCTGCCGGTCAGCGGCTTGCTCTTCGGCCGCGGGTCGAGCACGGCCTGGGCTTCCAGGGTGCCGAGCTTGTTGCCGTGGAACTGCAGGCTGCTGTCGATGCGCGTGGGCGTCAGGCGGCTTTCCAGGCGCAGGCTCTGGTACGGGAAGTCGACCCACTGCTCCTGCTCCCTCAGGCGCAGGGTGCCGGCGCCGGCATCCAGCAGGATGTTGCCGCTGGGGCCGCGGGCCGGCAGGTCGAGCTTGACCTCGCCGTTGAGCTTGCCCTGCCAGGCGAAGTCCTCGGGCAGCCAGCGCGCCAGGCTGTCCAGCGGGAAGTCGCGCAGTTGCCAGCGCAGTTGCGGCTCCGGCAGCAGGCGCTGCTCGCCGCCGCACAGGCTGGCCGCGCCGGAGGCCCAGCAATGCGCACCGAGGTTCAGCCGGCCGTCGGCCAGGCGCTCCAGGCGCGCCGGCTGCTGCAGGCGCCAGTCCTGGCCGCCGCTCTGGATCTCGCCCTTGGCCAGGCGGCCGCGCCAGTCGCGGCCGTTCCAGCTGCCGTCGAAGCCCAGCGCCAGCACCAGCGGGCGGCCCTGCAGGGACAGCTCGAGCTGCTGGCGTTGCAGGTCGCCCTGGCCGCTGGCCTTGAACTGGCCGAAGCGCGTCTCGCCGGCGCGCACGCCGTCGGCCAGCAGTTCCAGGCGGCCACGCTGGCCGGCATCGAGGCGGGCGCCGAGGTCGAGGCTGCGCACACCGTTGTCCTGGAAGGCCAGGCGCTGGCCCTTGAGGCTCAGCTCGCCCTGGGGCGCCTTGAGGCTGCCGGCCAGGTCGAGGCGTCCGTTCAACTGGCCCTGCAATTGCGGCCAGAGCTGGCCCAGGCGCGCCAGGGCGATGTCCAGGCGCCCGGCCAGGCGCTGGTCGAGGCTGGCCTGGCCGCTGATGCGGTTGTCGCCCAGGCGCAGCTCCAGGCCGTCGACTTTCCAGTTCTGGCCCTGGCCGTTGGCGGCGGTCTTGAAAACCGCCGGTTGGCCGCGCAGGCGCCCCTGCAGGTCGAGGTTGGCCTGCAGGGCGAGCACGCCATCCTTGTAGCTGCCCTGGCTGCTCAGCGGGCCGGCCAGCTTGCCCGGCAGCTCGGCCACCCAGTAGGCCGGGTCGAGGTCGCTCAGCTTCAGTTGCGCGTCCCAGGCCAGGCCGCCGGCGAACTTCAGGCCCAGGCTGCCCTCGGCCTTGCCCTGGCCGGCGGTGAGCTGCAGCGACGGCAGGTGCACCTCGGCGAGGTTGCCGGACACCGGGCTGCTCAGCTGGAAGGCCCCGGCCGGGCCGCTGAGTTCGGCGGCGAAGTTGCCCAGGTAGGCCTCGTCGCGGTACTGCAGGTCGGCCTGCAGGCGGTGCATGGCCACCGGCGGCGGCTCCATGGGGTACAGGCGCAGCCAGGGGAAGTCCAGCCAGTCCAGCCTGGCGTCGGCGGCGAAGCCCTCCTGCCAGTCGAGGCGGCCGCTCAGGCCCAGGCGCTGTTCCGGCGCGGAGCTGAGGTTCAGCGCCGCGATGTCCGCGCCCTTGGCGTCGACGCGGCCCTGCAGGGCCAGGGCGACGTCGCCGCCCTCCCCCGGCAGCACCGCCGAGCCGCTGACCTGGTAGCCGGCGGCCAGGTCGCCCCTGGCCTGCAGCAGCACCTTGTTCAGCACCAGGGTGTCGGGCAGGTCCGCTGCGCCGCGGAAGCCGTCGGCAGTGATCTTCGCGCTGGCCGGCAGGTTCTCCGCCAGCGGTTGCAGGTCGCCGCTCAGGTGGCCTTGCAGGTAGCCGCTGCTGTCGGCCTCCAGCAATAGGTGGCCGAGCAGTTCGCCCTTGGCTTGCAGCTTCAATGCCCAGGGCTGCTCGCCGGGCGCCGGCAGGCGCAGGCTGCCCTGAGCCTGCAGCGGCCAGTTGCCCTGGGGGACGAGCAGCCCGCTCAGGTCCACGGCGAGGTCGCCGCGAGCGGCCTTGAGGGTGTCGATGTGCAGGCCGTCGGCCTCCCAGTGGGCGCTGGCCTGGACGTTGCTGACCTGTTCGTTGCCATCGAGCAGGAAGCTGCCCAGGCGCACTTCGCCCAGGCGCACCGCCAGCGGCAGCTTCAGCGCCGGCAGCCGGATCGGCCCTTCGCTGGGTTCCGCAGGCCCCGGCGCCAGGCGCAATTGCACGCGCTCGACCACCAGGCGGTCGATGCACAGCGCCCCCTGCAGCAGGCACGCCGGCGACCAGGCGAACTGCGGCCGCTCGACCTCGAGCGTGGTGGCGCCGTCGCTCCAGGCCAGGTGCTCGGCCTGCCAGGCCCCGCCCAGCCGGCCGGCATAGCCCTGCACCTGCAGGCCCGGCACCAGGCCCAGGGCCCAGCGGCTGCCGGCCTCGCTGCCGAGGATGGCGAACAGCGCCACGGCCAGCAGCAGGATCAGGCCGAGCAGCGCGGCCAGGAAGTATTTCAGCAGGCGCGTCACAGCTCGGGCCCCATGGAGAAGTGGATGCGCCAGCCGCCACCCTCGTCCAGGCCGTCGGCCAGGTCCAGGCGCAGCGGCCCCACCGGCGACACCCAACGGATGCCGAAACCGACGCCGGTCTTGATCGAGGGGAAGTCCAGCGAGTTGAAGGAGTTGCCCTGGTCGATGAAGGTCGCCAGGCGCCATTTTTCGGCCAGCGGGTACTGGTACTCGACGCTGCCGGCGACCATGTAGCGCCCGCCGATGCGGTCGCCCTGGGAGTTCTTCGGCGACAGCGTCTGGTAGTCGTAGCCGCGCACGCTCTGGTCGCCGCCGGCGAAGAAGCGCAGCGACGGCGGGATGCTCGAATAGTCGTTGGTGGCGATGAAGCCGACCTGGGCGCGGCCGAGCAGGCGGTGGCCGCCGGCGAAGGTGGTCAACCCGCGGGCCTGCGCGCTGACGTGGGCCAGGTCGGCGTCGGCCAGCAGGCCCTCCTTGGCCACCTTGGTCTCCAGCTGCAGGCGGTAGCCCTGGTGGGGGTCGACCTTGTTGTCGGCCTGTAGGATGGAATAGCCGAAGCCGGGCATGAGGAAGCTGCTGTTGCCCGAGTCGTCGCCCAGCAGGTATTCCTCGTGCAGCCAGCCCAGGGAGAAGGAACGCTGCCAGCCGCTGGGCAGCTTGCGCAGCCATTCGCCGCCGATGGTGAACTGCTTGCTCTCGGTGTCCACCAGGTCTTCGTTCTGGTAGCCGGTGGTGAAGCGCAGCTTGTCGGTCAGCGGCGGGTCCAGCGGCACCTCGTACCAGGCGCCGACGTTCTGCCGCGGCCCCGAGACTTCGGCTTCGGTACCCAGGCTGTGGCCCTGGGGGTTGACCCAGTGGCGCGTCCAGCTGAACTTGGCGCGCGGCCCCACGTCGGTGGAGAAGCCCAGGCCGACGCCCAGGGAACGCGGCTTGCGCGCGGTCAGGTGGACCGCCACCGGAATGCTCTCGCCCTTGGCCTGCAGGGGCGATGCGTCGACGCGCACGCCGTCGAAGTAGCCGCTGGACTGCAGGGCCTGGTTGAGGTCGGCGATGAGTTCGGAGTCGTAGGCCTCGCCCTGGTGGAAGGGCACCATGCGCTGCAGCAGTTCCTCGTCGAAGGGGAAGTCGCCGCTGAAGCTGACCGCGCCCAGGGCGTAGCGCGGGCCGCTGGCGTACACCAGCTCGATGTCGGCCACCCCGGCCTCGGGGTCGACGCGCAGTTGCTGGCGGGTGAACTGGCCGCGGAAGAAGCCGAAGCGCGAGGCCTGGTTCTGGATCAGCCGCTTGGCGTCCTCGTAGGTGCCGTGGTTGAGCTGCGCGCCGGGCTTGAGGCCATCGCCGGCGGGAGTGCGGAAGCTCTTCAGCTGCGCCGCCGGGCCCTCGATGCGGATGTCGACCGTGCGCAGCTTCACCGGCTCGCCGGGCGAGACGTCGATGCGCAGGCGCGGGGTCTTGTCGTCGCCGCGCACCCGCGCGCGGATGCGCGCCTGGTAGTAGCCCAGCGCCTGGGCGGCCTGCACGGCCTGCTGCTGGACCGTGCGGCGCAGGCGTCGCAGGGCGGTTTCGTCGCGCCCTTCCACGCTGCCCACATAGGCCTCGATATTGGCCTTGAGCGCAGAGTTGGCGGGGTCGATACGTACGTCGAGCTGGCTTTCCGCTGCCACTGCCGCGCCGATCCAGCACAGCAGGCCCATCAGCGCTAGCCGAATCGTTCCTTGGAGTCTCATGGCGCGAGATGCTAGCACGATGGCCGTGACAATCCAGCGCCGCGGCCCCTGCGCCGCGGCTTTGCGCGATGGCGAGGGGCTATCAGCCCTCGCGGGCCAGGCGCGATTCCGGCTGCGGGTTGGGGTGGAACAGCACGTGTTCGCGGATCGGCCCCAGCGCCACCTCGCCCACCTCCTCGTAGCCGTGGCGGCGGTAGAAATCCAGGTAGCGGGCGTTGCCGGTGTCCAGCACCAGGCCCTGGGAATTCGCGTCCTCGGCGCACCAAGCATGCAGGGCGTCGAGCAGCTGTTCGCCGAGGTGGCGGCCCTGGAATTCCGGGTGCACGCCCAGCAGCGGCAGCACGTGGTAGGGCCCCGGCGGCAGGCAGCCGAGCACCGCCTCGTGGTAGCCCAGGTAGCGCCGCGTGCAGCGGAAGCCGGTGGTGAGCAGCATGCGCATGCGCCAGGCCCAGCTGTCGGTGATGTCCAGGCGGCGTTGCGGCGGCGCGATCAGCGCCACCGCCACCAGGCGCTCGTCGATCACCAGGCCGAGCACCGGCAGGTCCTCGGACAGGTGCCGGTTGGTCAGCTCGCGCACGGTGGCGCGCACCCGCTGGTCGAAGCCGGGGCGGTCGCTTTCGAACAGGTAGGCGAAGGTCGGCTCGTGGCGGTAGGCGTGGTAGAGCAGCGAGCGGATCTCCCGGGCATAGGAATCGCCCAGGAAGCGGACTTCGGCGAGCGTCTCAGGCATGCGGACACCTCTTCTTATACTGTTGTGGGCCCAGAGCCGAACCCTAGCAGCGCCGCGCCCGCACCGCCAGCATCGCCGTCGGGCCGCTACGGCATTTGCCGCTGCCGGCGCCAGCGGCTAGCATCGTCACTTTGCCCAGGACGCTGCGGATGAAAATCGTCTCCTTCAATATCAATGGCTTGCGTGCCCGCCCCGCCCAACTCAAGGCGATCGTCGAGACGCACCAGCCCGACGTCATCGGCCTGCAGGAAACCAAGGTCGCCGACGACCAGTTCCCCCGCGAAGAGATCGAGGCCCTGGGCTACCAGGTGCACTTCCACGGCCAGAAGGGCCATTACGGCGTGGCCCTGCTCTCGCGCCAGGCGCCGCTGGAGATCCGCTACGGCTTCCCCAACGACGGCGAGGACGCCCAGCGCCGCTTCATCTGGGGCACCTTCGCCGACGCCGACGGCCAGCCGATCACCGTGATGAACGGTTACTTCCCCCAGGGCGAAAGCCGCGACCACCCGGTGAAGTTCCCGGCCAAGCAGCGCTTCTACGCCGACCTGCAGCACCTGCTGGAGAACCAGTTCAAGCCCGACCAGCGCCTGGTGATCATGGGCGACATCAACATCTCGCCGGAAGACTGCGACATCGGCATCGGCGAGGAGAACCGCAAGCGCTGGCTGCGCACCGGCAAGTGCAGCTTCCTCCCCGAGGAACGCGAGTGGCTCGGCAAGCTCAAGGCCTGGGGCCTGGTGGACAGCTTCCGCCAGCTGCACCCGCAGGTGGACGACCGCTTCAGCTGGTTCGACTACCGCAGCCGCGGCTTCGAGGACGAGCCCAAGCGCGGCCTGCGCATCGACGTCATCCTGGCCTCCGAGGCGCTGCGCCCGCGCCTGGCCGATGCCGGCATCGACTACCAGATCCGCGGCATGGAAAAACCCTCCGACCACGCGCCCATCTGGCTCAAGCTGAGCTGATCAGCCGCCGGCGCGCGCCAGCCAGTCGGCCAGCGCGCGCTGCAGTCCGGCCAGCGCCGCGTCGGCCTGGCCCAGGCGCGCCTCCAGCCCTTCGCCGTCGCCTTCGCAGATCCGCTGCAGGGCGCGACAATGCCCTTCCGCCTCGGCGGCGCCGATGATCGCCGCGGCGCCGGCCAGGCGGTGGGCCAGGTCGCCCAGGGCCTTGCGCTCGCCGTTGCGCCAGGCCTGGTGCATCTGCTCGATGTCGCGGGCGTTGGTCTGCGCCAGGGTGCGCACGAACTCCCGCGCCGCCTCGCTTTCCAGCGGCTGCGGGCCGAACAGGCCACCCAGGTCGAAGGCCGCCGGTTCCTCGGCCGGCCCGGCCGGCGCCACGCCCTGGGCGCCGGCCAGCGCCTGGGCCAGCACTTCGAGGGTCAGCGGCTTGAACAGCACCTGGTCCATGCCGGCATCCAGGCAACGCTGCACTTCTTCCTCCTGGGCATTGGCCGTGGCGCCGATCACCCGGCACCGCCTGCGCCCTTCCTGGCGCTCGTGGGCGCGGATGCGCCGGCTCAGCTCGTAGCCGTCGACGCCGGGCATCCGGCAGTCGCTGACCACTGCATCGAAGTCGCCCGCCAGCCAGGCCAGCCAGCCCTCTTCGCCGCCGGCAGCCAGGGTGGCACTGTGGCCCAGGTGCGCCAGCTGCTGGCGGAACACCATGCGGTTGGCCGGATGGTCGTCCACCGCCAGCACCCGCAGCCCCTGCCCGCTGGCCTGCTGCGAGCCCTGGCGGGGCGCCTGCTCCGGCGCCGCGGTGAGCACCAGCGGCAGGCGCAGGCTGAAGCAGGAGCCCTCCCCGGGCGTGCTGCGCAGGCCGATGTCGCCGCCCATCAGCTGCGCCAGGTGGCGGCTGATGTGCAGGCCCAGGCCGCTGCCGGCCTGGCGTGCCGGCTGCTGCACCTGGGCGAAGGGCTGGAACAGCCGGGCCTGGTCCTCGGCGGAAATGCCGATGCCGCTGTCGATCACCTCCACCCGCAGCTCCAGGCGCTCGCCCTGCCGCCGGGCGCCGGCCCGCACGCGAACGCCGCCGTGCTCGGTGAACTTCACCGCGTTGTTCAGCAGGTTGAACAGCACCTGCTTGAAGCGCAGCGCATCCAGCAGCACCCAGTGGTCCAGCTCGCCCTCGGTCTCCAGGTCCAGGCCCAGGCCCTTCTGCGTGGCCAGGCCGGCGAACAGCGCCACCGCGCCCTCGATCTCGCGGCGCAGCAGCGCCGGCTGCGGCGTCGAGTCGATGCGCCCGGACTCGATGCGCGCCATGTCCAGTACGTTGCCGATCAGCATCAGCAGGGCCCGCGCGGCGTCCTGCGCCACCTCCAGCGCCTCGCGGTCGAGCACGCCGCCGCGGGCCTTTTCCAGCACCAGCTCCTGCAGCCCGACGATGGCGTTCATCGGCGTGCGGATCTCGTGGCTCATGGTCGAGAGGAACTGGCTCTTGGCGGCGCTGGCCTGGTCCGCGCGCTGCCGCTCGCCCTCCAGCTGGTTCACCAGTTGCTGGCGCTCGGTCAGGTCGATCCAGCCGCCGATCACGCCCTGGATGGTCCCCGCCTCGTCGCGCTGGGCCACCGCCCAGTGATAGACGTAGTGCTCGCCGTCGCGCAGGCGCAGCACGTAGTCGCCCGGCACCGGCATCTGGCCGTCGGCCACCTGCCGCCGGTGCGTCTGCATCAGGCGCTCGGCCTCCTCCCCGGGGAACCAGTCCAGCTCGCCGATGGCCTTGCCCCGGCAATCCGCCAGGCGCGCGTCGAACAGGCGCAGCAGGGCCTGGTTGCAGTGGTCCAGGTGGCCCTCGCGGTCGAGGCGGTAGACCGGGTTGGGCAAGGCCTCGATCAACTCGTTGAGCAGGCCCACCTGCTCGCCCAGGCGCTGCTCGGCGCGCCGCGTGCGCAGCACCTGGCGGTTGAGGTAGAAGCCCCAGACCAGCGACAGCGCCACCAGCGCCGTGGCCACCGCGAGGCCGGCGAGGATCGCCTCGCGGTAGCGGCTCCAGAAGTCGCCGCCGCTGGCCGCCAGGCGCGGCTCCCAGCGCCGCACCAGTTCGGCCACCTCCTCCGGGTCCACCGACAGCTGGGCCTTCTCCAGGATGGAGTAGAGCTCCGGCTGGTCCGGCAGCACGCCGATGCCGAAGGGGGTGCTCAGGTCCTCGAGTATGCCGGCGACCTTGAGGCTGTCCTTGAACTCACCGGCGATCAGCGCCCGGGCGCTGAACAGGGTGCTGACGGCGGCGTCGCTGCGCCGCTCGACCACGTCGCGCAGGGCGCTGCGCTGGTTGCTCGACGACTCCAGGCGGACCTCGGGGTAGCGCTCGGCCAGCGTGCGGTTGAGGTAGGGGCCGATGGCGACGGACACGCGCTTGCCGGCCAGGTCGCCAAGGTCGTGGACACCCTCCTCGCCCTTGCGCGTCACCAGGATCATGGTGGCGCGCAGGTAGGGCGGCAGCAGCGTCAGCCCCTCGGCATTGGGCACCACCACCGGCGTCAGCCAGGCGCGCCGGGCCTGCAGTTCGGCGAACACGTCTGCGTAGTCGTCCACCGCGGCATAGGTGAAATGCAGCCCGGAGCGCCGGCCCAGCAGGTCCAGGTAGTCGCGGGCGATGCCGCTGACGCGGCCGGCGGCGTCGGCCTGGGCCAGCGAGCCGCTGTGCCGGTTGAGCACCACCGGCACCTGCGGGTGGGCCGCCAGCCAGCGGTTCTCCCGCGGCGTCAGCACCACCCGCTGGCCGCCCAGGCGCAGGCGCTCGCCGGCGCTCCAGCGGCGCAGGATCTCCTCGTTGCGCTGCACGTCGATGCGCGCCAGGCCGCGGTCCACCAGGCCCAGCAGGCGTTCCCCGGTGGGCGCCAGGAGGAAGCCGAAGCCGGCGCTCTCCAGCGGCGCGAAGTTGTCGATGCGCAGGTTGAACAGGTAGTTCATGTTGATCAGGTAGTGCACCGACAGCGCATCGCCGAGCATGCCGTCGACGTTGCCCAGGCTCAGCGCCTCCAGGGCCCGCAGCGGCGAGGCGAAGAGCAGGATGCGGCTGTTCGGGTAGGCCGCCTGCACCTGGGGCAGGCGCAGGTAGTCGGCCACCAGCGCCAGGGTGGTGCCCGGCCGGCCGGCGTCGAAGGGGCGCGTCTCGTCGCTGACCAGCACCGGCTGGTCCTGCAGGTAGGCGCGGCTGCGCAACAGGCCGCGGGCCTCGGCCTCGCTGGCGGTGCCGCCGCAGACCAGGTCGATCTCGCCCTTGCGCAGCGCCTCCAGCGCCGCCTCCCGCGAGGGGTAGGCGTAGACGCGCTGGTAGCCGCCGGCCAGCAGCCCCAGGTAGTCGGCGCTGACGCCTTCCAGGCGCCCGCCGCCGACGATCTGCAGCGGCGGCCGGTCGTTCAGCGCCACGCCCACGCGCAGCGGGCCGCGCTGCGTCAGCCAGGCCCGCTCGGCGGGGCTCAGCCAACTGTCGGGCATGTGCGCGCTGTAGCCGGACAGCGTCAGCGGCTGCGGCTCGGCGGCCAGGGCCGGCGCTCCACCCAGCAGCAGGGCACAGCAGAGGATGAGGCCGCGTGCGAGGTCCATGGCGCTCCTGGCGAGGTGGGTCGGCGGCCGTCCGGCTGCCCGCTGTTGAATGACTATAGCCAAGAGCCCGGGCGGCCGCGGCGCCCGGCGTCACCGCAGTGAAACCTTGCCGGCCTATGCTCCCGGCCTGGTCCGCAACCGCTCTGGAACCGCCGATGCCGCACTTCACACGCCACGACAAGGACGCCTGGCCGGTCACCCTCGCCTGGCTGCTCATCGCCTTCGTCTGCTACGCCCTGCCCTGGCACGCCTTCGCCGCGCTGCCCGCCTCCCAGGACGGCCAGCCGGTGCTGCGCATCCAGGGCTCCAACACCATAGGCGCGCACCTGCTGCCGGAACTGGTCAGGGGGCTGCTGCTGGAACAGGGCTACAAGGCCATCCTCGCCGAACCCGGCCAGGCGCAGAACGAGACGCTGGTCCGCGCCCGTGACGCCCAGGGCCATGACGTCGTGGTGACGGTGGCCGCCCATGGCTCCAGCACCGGCTTCGCCGCGCTGAAGGACGGCAGCGCCGAGATCGCCACCGCCTCGCGGCCGATCAAGGACGCCGAGGCCGTGGCCCTGTCCACCTCGGGCAACCTGCGCAGCGCCACGGCCGAGCAGGTGATCGGCATCGACGGCCTGGCCATCGTCGTCCACCCGGACAACCCCCTGCGCGAGCTGACCACCGACCAGCTGGCCCAGGTCTTCGCCGGCGAGGTAACGACCTGGGAGGAACTCGGCGGCCGCGGCGGCGCCATCCACCTGTACGCCCGCGACGACAACTCCGGCACCTTCGATACCTTCAAGGAGCTGGTCCTGGCCAGCCACGGCAAGCCCCTGGCCGCCTCCGCCCAGCGCTTCGAGTCCAGCGACGCGCTCTCGGCCCAGGTCGCCGCGGACCCGCAGGGCATCGGCTTCGTCGGCCTGGCCTCGGTGCTCAAGGCGCGCGCCCTGGCCATCGCCGACGGCGAGTCGCGGGCGATGCTGCCCACCCCCGGCGGCATCGCCACCGAGGACTACCCGCTGGCGCGCCGCCTGTACCTGTACATCAAGCCCAACGAACGCAACCCCTGGGCCCTGGCCCTGGTGCAGTTCGCCCAGGGCGACCGCGGCCAGGCCCTGGTCAGCGGCAGCGGCTTCGTCGGCCAGCGCGTGCAGGCCATGCGCGTGCAGCCCGCCCAGGGCATGCCCGAGGCCTACCAGGCCCTGGCCCGCGAGGCCCGGCGGCTGTCGCTGAACTTCCGCTTCCGCGAGGGCAGCGCCACCCTGGACAACAAGGCCCGGCGCGATGTCGAGCGCCTGCTGGCCTACCTGCGCCAGCACGACAAGCTCGACGGCAAGGCGGTGCTGGTCGGTTTCGGCGATGCCCGCCAGGACCCGGCCCGCGCCCAGCTGCTGTCCAAGCTGCGGGCCATGGCGGTGCGCCGCGAGCTGGCCAGGGAAGGGGTCGTGTTCCAGGGCATCGAAGGGCTGGGCGCGGCCCTGCCGGTGGCGGCCAACGACGACCAGGAAGGCCGGGTGAAGAACCGCCGCGTGGAGGTCTGGGTGTACTGACCCAGGGCAGCCCGCGCTGCCGGCACCCTGGTCTAGACTGTCCTGAAGGCGTGGATGGTCGTAGGAACTTGTTACTTTCCCCCGCTTGCCTCGCGACCGCGCTCTGCTATTTTTCCCGCCGTGACGCCGGGCCCCTCTGACGGTCGCTGACCGCCATGTCGGAGTCACTTTCGACAACGACAGCAAGAGAGGGCCCGCATGGCACCCCTATTGGATTTCCTCAATACCCCCTTCCTCGGCACCGCCGCCTGGTTCTGGCTGCTGTTCCTGGCCATCGTCATCCTCCTGCTGGTCCTGGACCTGGGCGTGCTGCAGCGCGACCACCACGAGATCGGCGTGCGCGAGAGCCTGCTGCTCTCGGCCGGCTACTTCAGCTGCGGCCTGGCCTTCGGCGGCTTCGTCTGGTACGAGTTCGGCGCCACCAGCGCCATGGAGTACTACACCGGCTTCCTGGTGGAGCAGTCGCTGTCGATGGACAACGTGTTCGTCATGGCGATGATCTTCGGCTTCTTCGGCATCCCCCGCCGCTACCAGCACCAGGTGCTGTTCTGGGGCATCCTCGGCGCCATCGTCATGCGCGCCATCATGATCGGCCTGGGCGCCGCCCTGGTCAGCGAGTTCGAGTGGATCATGTACGTGTTCGGCGCCTTCCTGCTGTTCAGCGGCGTGAAGATGCTGTTCGTCCGGCACGAGGAAGAGCCGGACCTGGCCAACAACCCGGTGCTGCGCTTCCTGCGCCGGCACATCCGCGTCACCGAGCAGCTCCACGAGCACCACTTCTTCGTGCGCAAGCCCGACGCCTCGGGCAGGCTGGTGCGCTTCGCCACCCCGCTGTTCCTGGCGCTGATCCTGATCGAGCTGGCCGACGTGGTGTTCGCGGTGGACAGCGTGCCGGCGATCTTCGCCATCACCAAGGACCCGTTCATCGTCTACACCTCAAACATCTTCGCCATCCTCGGCCTGCGCGCCCTGTACTTCTCGCTGGCGGCGATGATCCACCGCTTCGTCTACCTGAAGTACGCCCTGGCCATGGTGCTGGTGTTCATCGGCGCGAAGATCTTCGCCCACGGCTTCATCGGCAAGGTTCCCGCGGTGCTGTCGCTTGGGGTAACCTTCGGCCTGCTCGCTGGTGGCATACTGCTGTCATTGCTCAAGACGCGCAAGGCAGGCGAGCAGGAGCTGGAAATCGTCAGCCGGGAGACCCTGCATGCAGGACGAGGTGAAGATCGAGGCCATTGAATTCCAGGGACGGCCCTGCTGGCTGGTGCGCCTGGGCCGCCGCGGCCTGCGCTTCTCCCAGGAACCCCTGGCCCGCGCCTTCGCCGCCCAGTTGCACGTGCGCCGCCAGTGGTGGCAGCAACGCGGCGAAGACGAACCGCACGAACGCACCTGAGCCCCCGCCCGCCGCCGGGCGGGGCGCCCGCCGGCGCTAGTGGCTGCGCCGGCCCTTGAGCACCTTGACGATCTCGCCGATCAGGTTCACCACCAGCGCCCGCTCGCTTTCCGCCAGTTCCTGGAGCATGTCGCCGATGGCCTCGGCCTGCCCAGCGACGTCGATCGAATCCTTGCGGAACAGATCGCTCAGCGGGCATTCGAGAATCTCCGCGATCTGCCCCAGGCGATGCAGCGTCGGCGATATCACGCCGTTCTCCATGCGGCTGATGGTTTCCTTTTCCACCCCTATCCCCTCTGCGATCTGCGCCTGCGTCAGCCCCTTGGACCTGCGGCGGTTGGCGATGGCTGCGCCGACTTCATGGACCACGTTCCGACCTTTCATGGAAATTGACCTCACACATCATTCGATATAACGCCCCACGCCATTTTCAGGGGAGCTTGCGTGCGGCCGAAGGACGCATGACGTCTATAAAAGTTTCTTAATAGATCATTGACTAATTGACTTTCCTTTTGTCCGGAGAACAGGATAACGGCTGATTGCCATCATTCCGCCGCACCGGCGCAGCCAGTTCGATGGTGGTTCGCCACGAAAGGAAGTCCGCATGTTGTACAAGCTGAAAATACGCACGGGAATGCTCATCGTCCTGGCCACCCTGGCCGCCGCCCTGCTGCTTTCGATCTTCACCGGCTGGAGCAGCGCCCGCAGCAGCGACCAGCAGATCCAGTCGCTGAACCGCGTGGCGGTGGAACGCAACAACCAGTTGCAGAAAGCCTACGAACGCCTGCTGCGCGCACGCATCGCCATGGCCGGCGCCTTCCTCGAGGCGCGCGCCGGCGACGCCGACAAGGCCCGCGTCAGCGTGCAACGCAGCGAAGAGCTGTTCCGCGAGGCCAGCGAGGGCTTCGCCCGCTTCACCCAGGCCAATGGCGCGGAGGCCGACTGGCAAGCCCAGGGCAAGGACCTGCAGGCGGCCTTCGGCGACTACAGCGCGGTGCTGGTCGAGCAGATGCAGGTGCTGCGCGCCGGCTCGGAAAGCGGCTACATCCAGACCAACCTCAGGGCGCGGGAGGCCAACGACCGTTTCGAGCACGCGCTGGAGGCCTTCGAGGCCCTGATCGAGGCGCACGCCCAGGCGGTGATGCAAGCCGCCCACGACCGCTACGGCATGGCGCGCCTGGAGGCGGTCCTGCTGGCCAGCCTGGCCGTGCTGCTGCTCGGCGCCTGCTGGTGGTTCGTCGCCCGCTGCCTGCTCGCCCCGCTGCGCGAGGCCGGCCAGCATTGCGACCGCCTGGCGCTGGGCGACCTGCGCCAGGGCATAGAGACCGGTTCGGACAACGAGATCGGCCAGTTGCTCGCCGCCCTCGGGCACATGCAGGACGGCCAGCGCGGCATGCTCAGCGGCATTTCCGCCTCGGCCAGCCGCCTGGCCGCGGCCGCCGAGGAACTCAGCGCGGTGACCGAGGACGGCAACCAGGGCCTGAACCAGCAGCACCGCGAGCTGGAACAGGCGGCCACCGCCGTCACCGAGATGACCAGCGCGGCCGAGGAAGTGGCGCGCAACGCCAGCGCCACCTCGGAAACCTCCCAGGCCTCCAACCAGCTCGCCCAGCAGAGCCGCAGCCAGGTCCGCACCACCCTGGAGGAAATCGGCGCCATGGCCGACGGCATCCAGGCGGTGGCCCAGCACGTGCAGGCGCTGGAAGCCCAGGCCAACGGCATCGGCAAGGTGCTCGACGTGATCCGCACGGTTTCCGAGCAGACCAACCTGCTGGCGCTGAACGCCGCCATCGAGGCGGCGCGCGCCGGGGAAGCCGGGCGCGGCTTCGCGGTGGTCGCCGACGAGGTGCGCACCCTGGCGCACCGCACCCAGGCCTCGACCCAGGAAATCGAACAGATGATCGAGGAGATCCAGCAGGGCACCGGGCGCGCCGTCGAGTCCATGAACGAAAGCGCCCAGCGCTCGCGGGCGACGCTGGAGCGTACGCGCGCCTCCGGCCAGACACTGGAACAGGTGTTCCAGACCATCGGCCAGATCAGCGAACACAACCTGGTCATCGCCAGCGCCGCCGAAGAACAGGCCCAGGTGGCCCGCGAGGTGGACCACAACCTGCTGAACATCCGCGACCTGTCGACCCGCGCCTCGGCCGGGGCCCAGCAGACCAGCGCCGCCAGCCACGAGCTGTCGCGCCTGGCGGTGGAGCTCAACGACATGGTGCTGCGCTTCAAGCTCTAGCGCCGTTCCTCGATCGCCAGGCCGGAGTGCAAGCATGCCGATCCACAGTATTCCCGACCTCCCCCGGATGCTCTGCAAAGCCCTGGAGCATGCCGAAACCGCCCTTTGCATCCACGATGACAGCCGGCGCCTGCTGTACTGCAACCCCGCCTTCGGCCGGCTGCTCGGCCATGCCCCGGAAACCCTGGTGGGCCGGGCATTCGACGAACTGGCGGGGGCACCGCGGCCCGCGCAGCCGGCGGCCAACGGCCGCCTGGAAACCCTGGTGCGCTGCCGCGACGGCCGGCGCATCTGGTGCGGCATCGCCAGCACCGGGCTGGACAGCGCCCCCGGCGAACCCGGCCTGCGACTGCTGGCGCTCACCGAGATCACCCAGTCGAAGATCCACGAGGTGCTGCTGGACCGCCTCCTCGAAGGCATGGCCCGCGACGAGGCGCCGGAACGCCTGATGGAAGCGGCCTGCCTGGAAATCGAACGGCTGCTGCCGCGGGTCAGCGCCTCGGTCCTGCGGATAAATGCAGGCCGCCTGTACCCGCTGGCCGGGCCGAGCCTGCCCCCCGCCTACCTGCAGGCCCTGGACGGCCTGCCGCTGGGCGACGGCCCGGGTAGCGAGGAGGCCTGGGCCGGCGACATCGAGCAGCACCCGTTGTGGTCCGCCTACCGCCACCTGTTGCCGCCGGAGCTGCGCAGCTGCAGCGTCACGCCGATCCGCTCCAGCGGCGGCCAGCTGATCGGCTGCTTCGTCTGCTACGGCCAAGGGGCACAGCTGCCCTGCGCGACGCAGCAGTGCCTGCTGGACATCTGCACGCACCTCTGCGCGCTGGTCCTGGAGCGCGACCAGGCGCGCGCCCGCATCCACCAGCTCGCCTACTACGACGACCTCACCGGCCTGCCCAACCGCCACCTGCTGCAGGTCCTGGCCGGCACCGAGCTGGCCGGCCGGCAGGGCCTGGCGGTGCTGTACATCGGCCTGGACCGCTTCCGGCAGATCAACGATTCCTTCGGCCGCCCCTCCGGCGACGAGCTGCTGCGCACCATCGCCCGGCGCCTGCGCCAGGCCTGCCGCAGCGAGGACCACGTCGGGCGCCAGGCCAACGACGAATTCGTCGTCCTGCTGCCGGCCTGCGACCGCGCGGCGGCCAGCCGCCACATCGCCCGCCTGAAAGCCGCGCTCGACGCGCCCTGGCGGGTCGCCGGCGCGCCCCACAACCCATCGGCCAGCATCGGCGTCAGCCTGTTCCCGGAGGATGGCGAGGACTTCCAGACGCTGCTGCGCCATGCGGCGATGGCGATGAACCAGGCCAAGGGCAAAGGCAAGGGCCGCGGCGGCCACGTCTTCTTCAGCGAGGAACTCGAACGCCTGGCGCAGGAACGCGTGGCGCTGGAAAGCGCCCTGCGCGAAGCCCTCGCCAGGCAGCGCCTGCACCTGAACTACCAGCCGCTGGTGGACATCCGCGAGGGCCGCCTGCGCGGCGTCGAGGTCCTGGCCCGCTGGCACCACCCGCAGCTGGGCAACATCTCCCCGGAACGCTTCATCCCCCTTTCCGAGGAATGCGGGCTGAGCATCGAACTGGGCCGCTGGGTGCTGCGCGAAGCCTGCCGGCAACTGGCGGCCTGGCGCCGCGCGGGCCTGCGGGTACCGGAGATATCGGTCAACCTGTCCGCCGGCGACTTCCAGGACCCGCAACTGCCCGCCGCGGTGCTGCGCACCCTGGAGGAACACGGCCTGCACGGCGCCGACCTGACCCTGGAGATCACCGAGAGCGCGCTGATGGAAGCGGACAGCGACACCCTGGGCGTGCTCGACCAGCTGCACGAACTGGGCATCCGCCTGGCCCTGGACGACTTCGGCACCGGCTACTCCAGCCTGGCCCGGCTGAACCGCCTGCCGGTGCAGGAACTGAAGCTGGACCGCAGCTTCGTCCGCGACCTGGAGAGCAACAGCACCAGCCGCACCCTCAGCGACGCCGTGCTGCACATCGGCCGCAGCCTGGGCATGACGGTGGTCGCCGAGGGCATAGAGAACCCCGAGCAACTGCGCATCCTCGAAGCCCAGGGCTACACGCTGGCCCAGGGCTACCTGTTGTCCCCGCCGCTACCGGCCGAGGGCCTAGCGGCCTGGTTGAAGGCGAGGGAGTCGCCGTAAGCACAGGCCGCGCCAGCGAATGGTCCGGCGCGGCCGGTGAATCCGATCGCGGACGGAGTCTCCTACGTCCGTGCCTCCTGGAATCGTAGGAGCAACTGTCTTACAGTCCGCGCCGGGGTGCTCTTTGTAGGAGCGGGCCCTGCCCGCGATTTCGCGCGCAGGGCGCGCTCCTACAGGGGAATGGCATGACTCGGGCTGCGTAGGAGCGGACTCCGTCCGCGATGACCCGCGGCCACGCCGATCATCGGGCATGGGCGGAACCACGCCCCAGCCGTTCGTCGCGCCGATGGCTCGACCGGGCTTCGCCGCGACTCAGCAGAATGTCCAGCCCGGAGGCCCCCGCAACCAGGAGAGCACGCCCATGTCCACGCACATCATCCATTTCACCGGCCCGATCAACTCGTCCACCTGCGGCAACCTCATCAGCACCTGCACCCGCGCCCTGCAGCAGGGCGCCAGCCACCTGCAGCTGAACATCGCCACCATGGGCGGCGACTGCAGCTACGGCTTCACCCTGTACAACTACCTGCTTTCGCTGCCGGTGCAGGTGGACACCCACAACCTCGGCACCGTGGAATCCATGGGCAACATCCTGTTCCTCGCCGGCCAGGTGCGCACCGCCTGCCCGTACAGCAAGTTCCTGTTCCACCCGTTCCACTGGTCGCTGCATGGCGCGGTGGACCATGCGCGCATGGCGGAGTACGCCATGAGCCTGGACTACGACCTGAAGCTCTACGCCGACATCGTCGCCGAGCGCACCCGGGGCGCGGCGGAGCGCCTGGACATTCCCAGCTACCTGATGGCCTACCCGCGCATCCTCGGGGCGCAGGAGGCCATCGCCTGCGGCCTGGTCGAGCGGGTGGACGCCATGCCCATCGCCGATTCCACCTGCCAGTGGACGGTGCATGCCTGACGCCCGGGCAGATTGTTCGAACCCTGCCGGCGGCGGGGTGGGCCCTACCAGCGCGGGTTGCGGTCGGCCTGGGCGCGCAGGCGCTCGCCGGCCACCACGATCTTGCGCGGCCGGTGCTGGTAGTTGCCGGGGACGAAGGTGCGCAGCTCGATGCGCTTGAGGAACCAGTCGACGTTGTCCGGCTGCAGCGGGCCCGACTCGGTGATCAGGTCGCGGCGGATGCGTTCCACCAGGTTGTTCAGCAGAACCTCGTTTTCCTGCTCTTCCTTGTGCAGCACGCGCAGGGCGATGCGCTCGCCGTTGGCGTCGTGCAGGTCCATCAGCACCGAGCCGTCGGGGCGGAAGGTGAATCGCGGGGAATAGGCTCGGAACTGGTTCTGCAGGTGTTCGATGGCAGCGTTGGGGGTGGCAGGCATGACGTGCTCCCTGTTCGTTGGACGGTGGTCGATGGCTTTGCAGCAATCGTTCCGTCTCTGTCGTCATCTTCAACCAACTGTTTTTGTTTAACTTCTTATTGGAGAGATGGCCCCTTGATACTTGCGCATTGCAAAGCGGCGGGATCGTCCGCCGCCTTACTGCATGCCAGGATGATGGCCAAGTGATGCTGAAGCGCGCCACCTCGCCGGTGGGATGACCTGGGTGCCGGCAACGTCCGCGGCGCCGACCGTTCGTCCGGCCTGGCGCTTTTTTTGGCGACAAGAAAGCGGCGCGCGGGCTCGCAGTCCCGCTAAGTGGATGAAGCGCGGAGCGCTTTCGTCGATCAGGCATTCTGCATGGCCGAACGATGGCTCCCCGCCACCCTGTTTTCGCCGGCTGCCGGCGCTACCTTTGCTCAAAGACATTCTTTTCCTGGGAGGGGCATGCAGATGACCCACTTCACACGCGGTGAAATCGAAGACCTGTTGCAGCACAACCATCCGGCGTTCCGCTTCAGTTGCTGCCGGCAGCTCGATGGCTGCTACGCGATCAGCCTGCGCCACCCGTCGCAGGGCAGGGCGCCCGCCACCGTGGTGGGCATCAGCGGCGAGGAACTGTGCACCGCCGAGCAGGTGGAAAGCCTGGGCCAGGAGCTGATCCGCACCTACGACGCCGCCTGAACCGCGGCGGCCTCGCCCGCACGAAAAGCTGAACTCCCCGCTGGCGTCCGGCTCAACCCAGGTAGAGCTGACGCACGGAGGAGCCTGGAGATGAAACCCGATATCTGCGCCTGCCCCGGCTGCATCTGCGAGCTGGACGATGCCGCCGTGCGC
The DNA here is from genome assembly GCF_003176655.1 of Pseudomonas sp. RW407. Taxonomy (NCBI): domain Bacteria; kingdom Pseudomonadati; phylum Pseudomonadota; class Gammaproteobacteria; order Pseudomonadales; family Pseudomonadaceae; genus Pseudomonas; species Pseudomonas sp. RW407. The sequence continues at coordinate 883,462 of NZ_QGSL01000088.1, forward strand.
GAGGGCGACCGCTACTTCTGCTGCCAGGCCTGCGCCCAGGGCCACCCCGGGGACCGGCAGTGCAAGGACCCCGAATGCCCCTGCGCCGACCGCGGCAAGGCGAAGAAGAGCCAGGAGCAGCAGCTGGACCACTCCCTGGAAGAAACCTTTCCCGCCAGCGACCCCATTTCCCCCTGAGGCCGGCGCCGCTGCCTGCCCGGCAGCCCGAGGCCGGGGCAGGGCGGCGCCCAGCGAGAGGAGAAGGCCATGAACGACGAGCGCAAGCACAGCCAGCCCCAGGAAATCGACGACACCGAGGACCGCATGGGCTCGGTGCGCGAACTGGATTTCGACGGGGAGCGCGCCCAGGGCCGCATCGGCGACGAGCGCCCGCGGCGCGAGGTGAACGAGGAGTTCCCGCCGGAACGGGCGGCCGAGATGGGCATGACCGGCGGCGAGACACTGGTCGACGGCGACTACGAGGACCATGTGGACAGCGACGACCTGGCCCCGGAGACGCTGCTCGACGAGGGCAGCGAATCCGAGCTGGAACCGGCCGACGACACGCCGGTGGACCGCGAGCTGCGGGTGGTGGGCGAGGAGGAGATCGGCGGCGGCATCGGCCTGGACGAGGCCGAACTGGGCCGCTCCGCGCCACTGGACGGCAAGCCCTGGACCGACCGGGTATCGCCGCCGGACACTGACGAAGAAGAACGCTGAACGCCCGAGCCACGGAGGAAGCACCGATGGCCAGTGACACCTCCAGCCTGGAGGAATACGCCCGCCGCCGCGACTTCGGCGGTACGCCGGAGCCCCGCGGCGAAGCCCCCGGGCGGCATGCCGGGGAACTGGCGTTCGTCATCCAGAAGCATGACGCCAGCCACCTGCACTACGACTTCCGCCTGGAACTGGACGGGGTGCTGAAGAGCTGGGCGGTGCCCAAGGGGCCCTGCCTGGACCCTTCGGTGAAGCGCCTGGCCATCGAGGTGGAGGACCACCCCCTGGAATACGCTGGCTTCGAGGGCCACATCCCCGAGGGCCACTACGGCGCCGGTGACGTCATCGTCTGGGACCGCGGCCGCTGGGTCCCCCTGGGCGACCCGCGCCAGGGCCTGGAAAACGGCCACCTGAAGTTCCGCCTGGAAGGCAGCAAGCTGCACGGCAGCTGGAACCTCATCCGCACCCGCATGGCCGGGCGCAAGCCGCAGTGGTTCCTGGTCAAGGGCCGCGACGACGAGGCCCGCGACTTCCCCCGCCACGACATCCTCGCCGAGGCGCCGCAGAGCGTGCTCAGCGGGCGGACGCTGCCCGGCGAGGCGGCGCCGCCACCGAAGACGCCGCCGCCGAAGCGCGCCATGCCGGCCAAGGCCCCGCGCAAGGTGGCCGGCGCCATGCCCGAGCACATCTCCCCGGAACTGGCCACCCTGCTGGATGCGCCGCCCGAGGGCGACTGGCGCTACGAGCTGAAGCTCGACGGCTACCGCATCCTGGCGCGGGTGGCGGACGGCAAGGTGCGCCTGCAGACGCGCAACGGCCACGACTGGTCGGAGCGCCTGCCGGACATCTGCGCCGGGCTGCGGGCCCTGCCGCTGCGGTCGGCCTGGCTCGACGGCGAGATACTGGTGGTGGACGAGGAGGGCCGCCCGGACTTCCAGCGCCTGCAGAACGCCTTCGACGTGGGCGCCAGCGACGAGGTGCGCTACACCCTGTTCGACCTGCTCTGGCTGGATGGCGAGGACCTGCGCCGGCAGCCGGTGGAAAAACGCCGAGCGGCGCTGGCCGCGCTGCTGCAGGGCAACGCCAGCGACCGCCTGCGCTACTCGGAGGACTTCACCGACGATCCGCGCAGCATCCTCGACAGCGCCTGCCGCCTGGGCCTGGAAGGGCTGATCGGCAAGCGCGCCGGCAGCGCCTATGTAGAGCGCCGCTCCACCGACTGGATCAAGCTCAAGTGCAAGCGCCGCCAGGAATTCGTCATCGTCGGCATGACTCCGCCCAAGGGCAGCCGCCAGCATTTCGGCGCGCTGCTGCTGGGCCTGCACGACGACGAGGGCGAGCTGTGCTACGCCGGCAAGGTGGGCACCGGCTTCGACGCCGCCACGCTGAAGCGGGTGCACGCCAGCCTGCGCCCGCTGGCGCGCAAGACCTGCCCGCTGGCCGCGCCGCCCCGCGGCCAGGCCTACCGCGACGTGACCTGGCTGCGCCCCGAGCAGCTCTGCGAGGTGGCCTTCGCCGAGATCACCCGCGAGGGCCTGGTGCGCCAGGCGGTGTTCCACGGCCTGCGCAGCGACAAGCCCGCCAAGGCCATCGTCCAGGAACGCGCCAGCCCGGCGGCCGGGGTGGCCGGCAAGGCGGCGAAACCCACGGCCAAAAGCCCGAGGAAGGCGGCGCGGGACGACGCGAAGGTCGCCGGCGTCGCCATCACCCACCCCGAGCGGGTGATCGACGCCGCCAGCGGCCTGAGCAAGCTGGACCTGGCGCGTTACTACGAGAAGGCCGCCGAATGCATCCTGCCCTGGCTCGACGACCGCCCGGTGTCGCTGCTGCGCGCCCCGGACGGCGTCGGCGGCGAAGTCTTCTTCCAGCGCCACGCTTCGCGCAACGCCATGCCCGGCGTGGAACAGCTGGACCCGCGGCTGGACCCCGGCCACGCGCCGCTGCTGCGCATCGCCACCGCCAGGGCCCTGGCCGGCGCCGCGCAGATGGGCGTGGTCGAGCTGCACACCTGGAACGCCCGGGTGGATGACCTGGAGCACCCCGACCGCTTCGTCCTCGACCTGGACCCCGACCCCAGCCTGCCCTGGGCGCGGATGATCGAGGCCACCCGGCTGACCCTCGCCGTGCTGGACGAGCTGGGCCTGGCCTGCTTCCTCAAGACCAGCGGCGGCAAGGGCATGCACGTGCTGGTGCCGCTGGAGCGCCGGCACGGCTGGGACGAGGTCAAGGGCTTCGCCCACGCCATCACCTGCCACCTGGCAAAGCAGATGCCGGACCGCTTCAGCGCTGTGTCCGGGCCGAAGAACCGCGTGGGCCGGATCTTCGTCGACTACCTGCGCAACAGCCGCGGCGCCAGTACCGTGTGCGCCTGGTCGGTCCGCGCCCGCGAGGGCCTGCCGGTGTCGGTGCCGGTGGCCGAGAGCGAGCTGGACTCCTTGAAGGGGGCCAATGCCTGGACCCTCGGCAATATCGATGAACGCCTGGCGCTGCGGGGCAAGGACGATCCCTGGGCGGGCTGGGGCGATGTCCGGCAGCGCCTGACGCGGAAGATGTGGGAGCAGTTGGGGCGCAGCGCCGATGACGATGGCGGATAACGCCGTAGGCGTTATGCGCCCTACGCTCGAAAGAATCGGGATGACCCGGGATTTCCTGGCTGTACCGAACGTCTTCCTGGCCCCACGTACGCAGGAGCAACTGTCTTCTGGGCTCCCTCGTTCACGGGAGTGACTGGATCAAAATCCGCGTCTCCCATGTTGCCCCATTGTAGGAGCGGGCCCTGCCCGCGATTTCGCGCGCAGGGCGCGCTCCTACAGGGGAATGGCATGGCTCGGGCAGCGTAGGAGCGGATCACGTGGCCGTGGCCGCGCGTCACGGCTTCTCCCCATCCACCAACTGCTGCGCGATCTCCCGCTGGTGGTAGAGCTGCGGCTGCCAGTGCCGGGCGAAGCGCTGCAGTTCGGCGTCGCTGCCGTCGCCGGCCAGGCGGTCGAAGAGTTCCACCGCCTGGCGGCTGGAGGCCAGTTGCGCCTCGGCGTAGTCGCGGTCGAAGCGCTGGCTGTTCGCCAGTTGCTCGCGGGCCTGGGTGGCGCGGGCTTCGCGGGTTTCGTCGCGGGGCGGAAGCAGGCCTTTCTTGCGCGCCAGTATCCGCAGGTCGTCCTGCAGGCGCTGGTGCTGGTCGATCAGCCCCTGGGCCTGGTCGCGCACCGCCGTGGTGTGGCCGTGGTCCAGGGCCAGGCGGGCGCGGGCCAGTTGCTGCTGGCTGTTGGCCAGGGCGCTGGCGACAAAGGTGGCGTGGGGTTCGCTGGCGGGGGCGGCGTGCGCCAGGCCGATGCAGCACAGGCAGGCGAACAGCAGCAGGGGAATGCGCGCGGCCATGGGCCTTTCCTCCGGTGGTGGGCTGTGCTGGGTGGACGCCCGCGGTGGCCGCAGGTTCAGAAAACGCGGCCGGCGGGCCGCTGGCGGAAAAAGCTGAACTCCACCGCCCGCCGCCGGCCGAACCCTGTGACCGGCGGGGCTGCGGCCCCGCTCCCTGACACCGAGCCGAAGGAGACCTGCGATGAGCGACCAACCCTGCGCCTGCCCCGGCTGCCAGTGCAGCCTGGGCGCCGCCGCCGTGTTCGCCGAAGGCCGCGCCTATTGCTGCCAGGCCTGTGCGGATGGACACCCCGACGGCGAGAAGCACTGCCAGGACCCCCACTGCCACTGCGGCGAGGCCGTGCCGCCACGCGGCTGACGCCCCGACACCGACCGGCGCGCGCGCCGGAGAGGAGAGCGACCATGAGCGACAAACTACCGCCCCAGCACCAGGACCAGCAGCCCGGCCGCGAGGAGACCATGCAGCCGCCGCCGGAGTTCGCCTCGGAAAGCTACCGCGCCGCCGGCAAGCTGGAGGGCAGGGTGGCGGTGGTCACCGGCGGCGACAGCGGCATAGGCCGCGCCGTGGCCCTGACCTTCGCCCGCGAGGGGGCCGACGTGATGCTGCTGTACCTGGAGGAAACCGAGGACGCGACCAAGACCTGCCAACTGATCGAGGCCTGCGGCCAGCACTGCCTGGAGCTGGCCGGCGACGTCGCCGATGCCGGCTTCTGCGCCGAGGTGGCCCGGCGCCTGGAGGAACGCTGGGGGAGGGTGGACGTGCTGGTGAACAACGCCGGCGAGCAGCACCCGGCCGCTTCCCTGGAGGACATCAGCGAAGAGCAGTGGGAGCGCACCTTCCGCACCAACATCTTCGGCATGTTCCAGCTGACCAAGGCACTGCTGCCGCTGATGGGCGAGGGCGCGGCCATCGTCAACACCACCTCGATCACCGCCTACAAGGGCAACCCCAGGCTGATCGATTATTCCTCGACCAAGGGTGCCATCACCGCCTTCACCCGTTCCCTGGCGCTGAACCTCGTCCAGCGCGGCATCCGGGTCAACGCAGTGGCCCCGGGGCCGATCTGGACGCCGCTGATTCCCTCGACCTTCAGCGCCGAGGAGGTGGAGACATTCGGCAGCAATACCCCGATGGGGCGTCCGGGCCAGCCCGACGAACTGGCGCCGGCCTACGTCTACCTGGCCTGCTCCGACTCCTCGTACATGAGCGGCCAGGTGCTGCACGTCAACGGTGGCACCGTGGTCAATGGCTGAAGCGCACGCGGCCCCCGGCGCGCTATCGCACCAGGGGCCGCGGGGCTCAGGCCTTGCGCAGGGCCTCGATCAGTTCCTGCTTGCGCATGCTCGAGCGGCCGCGGATGTTCTGCCGGCGCGCGCGTTCCAGCAGCTCCTGCTTGTTCATCGCCTCCAGGCGCTGGCCGGGGCGCGGCACGCCGTGCTTGGTGGCCACCGCGCGGCGCGCCGAGGAACGCCGCGATTCGGCCTTGGCACCCGGGCTCTTCTTCTGGCCCGAACCGCCGGAGCGCTCGCCACCGCCGGACTGCTTGTTGACGGTGGCCCAGGCCCGCGCTTCGGCCTCGTCCCTGGAGACGCCACGCTCCTCGTAGCTTTCCTCGATATGTTCGGCCTTGCGCTTCTGCTTGTCGGTGTACTTGTCTTTGCTGCCTCGGGGCATGGCTGTTCTCCTTTGTCGGCCGCTTCACTGCGGGGTTCGTTCGGGAGAGGCCGCAGCGCCGCGCGGTGTTCAGCGATTCGGACGGACGGCCGCCCCGGGCGGGGAAAACACCTGAACTCCGGCCCCGGCCCGGGGGCCTAGATACACGAGGCGGCCGGTGGCGCCGCCGTTTCCCACAGGCGAACCGTGGAGAGACCGCCATGCAAGGCTCCAGCACCCCCGTTCCCGAACAGGTGGAAAACTTCAAGCAGGAAGTGCTGACGCGACTGCGCTACGACGTCGGCAAGGACGCCGCCGACGCCTACGCCCACGACTGGTTCGAGGCCCTGGCGCTGGCGGCCCGGCGCTACATCGTCGATGGCTGGGACGAGGCCAGCCACAGCATCGACCGCGGCCGGCGCAAGCGCGTCTACTACCTGTCGCTGGAGTTCCTCATCGGCCGCCTGCTGATCGACAACCTGAGCAACCTCGGGCTGCTGGAGATCGCCCGCGAGGCGCTGCTGCAACTGGGCGTGGACCTGGAGCAGGTGCGCCTGGCCGAACCCGACGCGGCCCTGGGCAACGGCGGCCTGGGGCGCCTGGCGGCCTGCTTCATGGAAAGCATGGCGACCCTGGACATCCCCGCCTACGGCTACGGCATCCGCTACGAGCACGGGCTGTTCCGCCAGAGCATCGCCGACGGCTGGCAGCAGGAACAGCCGGAGACCTGGCTGGACTTCGGCAACCCCTGGGAGTTCGAGCGCCCGGAATGCAGCATCAGCATCGGCTTCGGCGGCAGCGTGTACGCCCTCAACGGCAGCGACGGCAGCGCGCGGCAGCACTGGGAACCCATGGAGCGCCTGCGCGCGGTGGCCTACGACATGCCCATCGTCGGCTGGCGCCGGGCCGGGGTGAACACCCTGCGGCTGTGGCGCGCCCGTGGCGAGGAAACCCTCAAGCTGGACCGCTTCAACGCCGGCGACCACCTCGGCGCGGTGGCCGACACGGCGCGCGCCGAGAGCATCTCGCGGGTGCTCTACCCGGCGGACAGCACCGAGGCCGGGCAGGAACTGCGCCTGCGCCAGGAATACTTCTTCGTCAGCGCCTCGCTGCAGGACCTGCTGCAGCGCCACCTGGGCCAGGGCCTGGCGCTGGCCAGCCTGCCGGCGCGGGTGGCCATCCAGCTCAACGACACCCACCCGGCCATCGCCGTGGCCGAGCTGATGCGCCTGCTGCTGGACGACCACCATCTGCAGTGGGAACAGGCCTGGGGCCTGACCGTGGCCACGCTGTCCTACACCAACCACACGCTGCTGCCCGAGGCCCTGGAGTCCTGGCCGGTGGCGCTGATGGAGCGCCTGCTGCCGCGGCACATGCAGATCATCTACCTGATCAACGCCTTCCACATCGATGCGCTGCGGGCCAAGGACATCCACGACTTCGCCCTGCTGCGCGCGGTGTCGCTGATCGAGGAGGACAACGGCCGCCGGGTGCGCATGGGCAACCTGGCGTTCCTCGGCTCGCACAGCGTCAACGGCGTTTCCGCGCTGCACACCGAGCTGATGCGCGAGACGGTGTTCCGCGACCTGCACCGCCTGTACCCGGCGCGCATCAGCAACAAGACCAACGGCGTGACCTTCCGCCGCTGGCTGTTCCAGGCCAACCCGGAGCTGACCGGGCTGCTCTGCGAGTGCCTCGGCCGCGAGCTGCTCGACGACCCCGAGCGGCGCCTGCGCGGCCTGGAGGCCCACGCCGGCGACGCCGCCGTGCAACGCGGCTTCGCCCAGCAGCGGCGGCACAACAAGGCGCGCCTGGCGCAGCTGGTGGAGGAGCGCCTGGGCATCCGCCTGGACGTCGAGGCGCTGTTCGACGTGCAGGTCAAGCGCATCCACGAGTACAAGCGGCAGTTGCTCAACCTGCTGCACGCCGTGGCGCTGTACCAGGACATCCGCAACGACCCGGCCGCGCCGCGGCTGCCGCGGGTGAAGATCTTCGCCGGCAAGGCCGCGCCCAGCTACCACCAGGCCAAGCTGATCATCAAGCTGGCCAACGACATCGCCCGTATCGTCAACGACGACCCCACGGTGCGCGGCCTGCTCAAGGTGGTGTTCATCCCCAACTACAACGTCAGCCTGGCCGAGGCCATCATCCCCGCGGCGGACCTGTCCGAGCAGATTTCCACCGCGGGCCTGGAGGCCTCGGGCACCAGCAACATGAAGTTCGCCCTGAACGGCGCGCTGACCATCGGCACCCTGGACGGCGCCAACGTCGAGATGTCCGAGCGCATCGGCCTGGAGAACCTGTTCATCTTCGGCCTCACCGCCCAGCAGGTGGAGGCCCGCAAGCATGCCGGCGAGCTGTCCATGGCCGGCGAGATCGCCGCCTCGCCGCGCCTGCAGGAGGCGCTGCAGGCCATCGGCTCGGGGGTCTTCTCGCCGGACGACGCCAACCGCTACACGGCCCTGGTGGAGGGGCTGCGCCACGACGACAGGTTCATGCTCTGCGCCGACTTCGAGGCCTACTGGCAGGCCCAGGCGCGCGTCGAGGCACTGTGGCGCGAGCCCTCCCGCTGGTGGCGCGCGGCGGTGCTGAACACCGCGCGGGTCGGCTGGTTCTCCTCCGACCGCACCATCCGCGAGTACGCCGAGGAAATCTGGAAAGTGCCGGTGGGCGGCTAGGGCCTACCAGAAGCCGCCGCCATGGCGGCGCGCCAGGTAGTCCAGGCTCAGGCCGAAGCCGGCCTGGAAGAAGGCCTGCAGGCGGGTGTCCAGCACCATGCGGTTGAGCGAGGCCAGCGGCCCGACGATGCGCTCCGGGTCGCCGCGCCCGCCGTAGTGGTTCTCGTGCACCAGGCTGGCGCTCTGCGGGTCGGCGCTGATCAGGCAGTGGCAGTCCAGACCCTCGCCGGGGCGGCGGGCGTGCAGGCCCAGTTCGGAAAGCCCGCCGGCGCCGCGGTGCAACCCCAGGTGGCAGAGCAGCCCGTGGTCGCGGGCGTACTCGCCGGCCGCGGCGAAGGCGGGCAGGGCCACTTCGGTCAGGGCCTGCTCGTAGGCGTGGGCGAAGTCGTCTTCGTCGCTGTTCATGGCGCGTCCCTTTGTTCGGCGATTGCCGGGTTTGGACCGGCGCGGCGGCGAAACGCGCGGACCAGCCGCCGGGCGGTAGTGCTGGCGCTACCGCCGGGAAAATCGTTCAAACCATCGGCCGGCGCGGCAGTCTGCAACAGCAATACCCCTTCGCGGAGAGGCCCATGGAGACCCTGTCGCGCATCGCCGAGGCCCTGCTGGCGGAGTTTTCCGACCTGCGCGAGCTGGAGCAGATCACCCGCGCCTGCTTCCGCCTGGCGCTCGCCACGCTGCTGGGCGGCCTGCTGGGCTACGAGCGCGAGAGCCAGGGCAAGGCCGCCGGGCTGCGCACGCACATGCTGGTCACCCTGGGCGCCGCGCTCTTCGTCATGGCGATCAGCGAAGGCGGCGCCGGCGACGACGCCATCAGCCGGGTGATCCAGGGCATCGCCGCGGGCATCGGCTTCCTCTGCGCCGGCACCATCCTCAAGGACAGCGCCGACACCGCGCGGGTGAAGGGGCTGACCACGGCGGCCGGGCTCTGGCTGAGCACCGCCATCGGCATCTGCGTGGGCCGCGGCCATTCGGCCACCGCGGTGCTCGGCACCCTGCTGGCGCTGGCGGTGCTGCACAGCCTGCCGCGGCTGTTCGAGCGGCCGCAGGTGTCCGATACATCGGAGGAGCGCCATGTTCCGTGACTTCAGCGGCAGCAGCGCCTGGACCGACGCCATGTGCGACGGCGGCGCCTACGTCGGGCTGATCCAGTACCAGCCCAAGCGCGAGGGCGCGCCGGTGGAAGTGCTCTGGGTGTTCGCCCCCGGCAGCCGCAACGCGGCCGAAGCCGAGGACGCGGCCCGGCGCATGCTGGCGCGCATCCGCGACATCGGCGCGGACGGCCGCGTCCGTTTCGACGATGGCATCTCACTGTAGGAGGCGCACATGGCGCGCGTGATCTGGAAGGGCGCGATCAGTTTCGGCCTGGTGCACATCCCCGTGGGGCTCAACAGCGCCAGCCGTTCCGGCGGCACCGACTTCGACTGGCTGGACGCCCGCAGCCTGGAGCCGGTGGGCTACAAGCGGGTGAACAAGGCGACCGGCAAGGAAGTGCCCAGGGAGCGGATCGTCAAGGGCGTGGAGTACGAGAAGGGCCGCTACGTGGTGCTCAGCGAGGAGGAAATCCGCGCGGCGCGCCCGCGGGCCACGCAGACCATCGACATCCTGCGCTTCGTCGAGCGTGGCGAGATTCCCCTGCCGTACTTCGACACCCCCTACTACCTGAGCCCCGAGCGGCGCGGCGAGAAGGTCTACGTGCTGCTGCGCGAGACCCTCGCGCGCAGCGGCAAGGTCGCGGTGTGCCAGCTGGTGCTGCACAGCCGCCAGCACCTGGCGGCGCTGCTGGCCGACGGCGAGGCGCTGCTGCTGATGACGCTGCGCTGGCCGGGCGAGGTGCGCCCGGTGGACGAGCTGGCGCTGGAGCTGAACGACATCGCCCTGGACAAGCGCGAGCGCGAGATGGCCACGCGCCTGGTGGAAGACATGAGCCAGGCCTGGGACGACTCGGCCTTCAAGGACACCTTCAGCGACGAGATCCACGCCCTGGTGGAGCAGAAGGCCGCCAAGGGCCAGCTGGAGGAAGTGCCCGGCGCCGAGGCGCCGGAGGCCAGCGAGGGCGCCGACATCATCGACCTCACCGACCTGCTGCGGCGCAGCCTGCGCGGCAACGCCAAGGGCGCTGGCGCCAGGCCGGCGGGCAAGGGCAAGGCCAGCGAGAAGCCGGCCGAGGAAGCGCCGGCGCGGCGCAAGGCCGGCAGCCGGCGACGCGCCGCGCGCTGAGCCGGCCCGCCGGCGAAAAGTCTGAACTTGCCGGCTGGCCCAGCCTCGGAAAGCATGGGGCCGCAGGTTGCGGCCGACGATCATCGAATCGCTTGGCGAGGAGGGCGCAGCGATGAATTCGGACCTGCACGGGCGCGCCAGCGCCGCGGCCAAGGCGCCGCGCATCGCCATCGAGGGCATCGAGCCCCAGGTCGAGGGCGGGCGCTTCGCCGCCAAGGCCATCGCCGGGCAGCGTTGCCCGGTCAGCGCGCGCGTCTTCATGGACGGCCACGAGCAACTGGGCGCCGAGGTGACCTGGCGCCTGGCGCCGGACGAGGCCTGGCGCAGCCAGCCGCTGGCCTGGCAGGGCAACGACCTGTGGCAGGCCGAGCTGCTGCCGCCCCACGAGGGGCGCATCCAGTTCGTGATCCAGGCCTGGCTGGACCGCTACGCCAGCTTCCGCCACGACCTGGAGAAGAAGTACGCCGCCGGCCAGGCCATCGACCTGGAGCTGAGCGAAGGCGAGCAGCTGCTGCGCGAGGCACGCCAGGCGGCCCAGGGCGAGCCGGCCGAGCAGCTCGACGCCCTGCTGGCGCGGCTCGCCGCCGAGCAGCCCCGCGACGGCCGCGTGGCCCTGCTGCTGGCCCCGGCCACCCTGGCGCTGATGCAGCAGGTGCAGCCGCGCCTGCAGCGGGTGCGCAGCCCGGTGCTGAGCCTGGAGGTGGAGCGGCCGCTGGCCGGCTTCGCCAGCTGGTACGAGCTGTTCCCCCGCTCCGAGGGGGCGCAGCCGGGCGTGCACGGGCGCTTCGAGGACGTGCGCCGGCGCCTGCCGGAAATCGCCGCCATGGGCTTCGACGTGCTCTATTTCCCGCCCATCCACCCCATCGGCCGCAGCCACCGCAAGGGCCCCAACAACAGCCTGCAGGCCGGCCCGGACGACCCCGGCAGCCCCTACGCCATCGGCAGCGGGGAGGGCGGCCACGAGGCGGTGCACCCGCAGCTGGGCAGCCTGGAGGACTTCCGCGCCCTGGTGGCCGATGCCCGCGCCCACGGCCTGGAGGTGGCCCTGGACTTCGCCATCCAGTGCTCGCCCGACCACCCCTGGCTGCGCCAGCACCCCGGCTGGTTCAGCTGGCGCGCCGACGGCAGCATCCGCCATGCCGAGAACCCGCCGAAGAAGTACGAGGACATCGTCAACGTCGACTTCTACGCCGCCGACGCCGTGCCCTCGCTGTGGCTGGCCCTGCTGGAGGTGGTGCTGGGCTGGGTGGCCCAGGGCGTGACCCTGTTCCGCGTCGACAACCCGCACACCAAGCCGCTGCCGTTCTGGGAATGGCTGATCGCCGAGGTGCGCCACCTGCACCCTGACGTCATCTTCCTGGCCGAGGCCTTCACCCGCCCGGCGATGATGGCGCGCCTGGGCAAGCTCGGCTTCAGCCAGAGCTACACCTACTTCACCTGGCGCAACACCAAGCAGGAGCTGCAGAGCTACTTCGAGGAACTCGGCCAGCCGCCCTGGCGCGACTGCTACCGGCCCAACTTCTTCGTCAACACCCCGGACATCAACCCCTTCTTCCTGCAGCGCAGCGGGCGCGCCGGCTTTCTCATCCGCGCCGTGCTGGCGGCCACCGGCTCCGGGCTGTGGGGCATGTACTCGGGCTTCGAGCTGTGCGAGGCGGCGGCCATCCCCGGCCGCGAGGAATACGCCGATTCCGAGAAGTACCAACTGCGCCAGCGCGACTACCGCGCGCCGGGCAACATCGTCGGCGAGATCACCCGGCTCAACCGCATCCGCCGGGAGAACCCGGCGCTGCACAGCCACCTCGGTTTCCAGGCCTACAACGCCTGGAACGACAACATCCTCTACTTCGGCAAGCGCACCGCGGACCTGGACAACTTCGTGCTGGTCGCCGTGTGCCTGGACCCGGACAACGCCCAGGAGGCCGACTTCGAGCTGCCGCTGTGGGAGTTCGGCCTGCCGGACGACGCCGCCATGGGCGGCGAGGACCTGATGAACGGCCACCAGTGGACCTGGTACGGCAAACGCCAACGGATGCGCATCGAGCCCTGGCACCTTCCCTTCGGCATCTGGCGCCTGCACCCGCAGCGCCGGTAGGAGTCGCCCATGGCCAGACGCCTGAGAAAGCCCCGTCCCTTCCTGCACGACCCGCTCTGGTACAAGGACGCGGTCATCTACCAGCTGCACGTGAAGTCCTTCTTCGATGCCAACAACGACGGCATCGGCGACTTCCCCGGGCTGATCGAGAAGCTGGACTACATCGCCGACCTGGGGGTGAACACCCTCTGGCTGCTGCCGTTCTACCCCTCGCCGCGGCGCGACGACGGCTACGACATCGCCATGTACCGCGGCGTGCACCCCGACTACGGCACCCTGGCCGACGTGCGCCGCTTCATCGCCGCCGCCCACGCGCGCGACCTGCGGGTGATCACCGAGCTCGTGATCAACCACACCTCCGACCAGCACCCCTGGTTCCAGCGTGCGCGGCGGGCGAAGAAGGGCTCGCGGGCGCGGGAGTGGTACGTCTGGTCCGACAGCGACGAGCGCTACGCCGGCACCCGGATCATCTTCGTCGACAGCGAGACCTCCAACTGGACCTGGGACCCGCAGGCCGGGCAGTACTACTGGCACCGCTTCTACTCGCACCAGCCGGACCTGAACTTCGACAACCCCCAGGTGCTGCGCGCCGTGCTCGGGGTGATGCGCTTCTGGCTCGACCTGGGCGTGGACGGCCTGCGCCTGGACGCCATTCCCTACCTGATCGAGCGCGAGGGCACCAGCAGCGAGAACCTGCCGCAGACCCACGCCGTGCTCAAGCGCATCCGCGCCGAGCTGGACGCCCATTACCCCGACCGCATGCTGCTGGCCGAGGCCAACCAGTGGCCGGAGGACACCCGGCCCTATTTCGGCGGCATGGACGACAGCGGCCCCGGCGACGAATGCCACATGGCCTTCCACTTCCCGCTGATGCCGCGCATGTACATGGCCATCGCCCAGGAAGACCGCTTCCCCATCAGCGACATCCTGCGCCAGACCCCGGCCATCCCCGACAACTGCCAGTGGGCCATCTTCCTGCGCAACCACGACGAGCTGACACTGGAGATGGTCACCGACGACGAGCGCGACTACCTGTGGAACTACTACGCCGCCGACCGCCGCGCGCGCATCAACCTGGGCATCCGCCGGCGCCTGGCGCCGCTGGTGGAGCGCGACCGGCGGCGCATCGAGCTGCTCAACAGCCTGCTGCTGTCGATGCCCGGCACGCCGACGCTGTACTACGGCGACGAGATCGGCATGGGCGACAACATCTACCTGGGCGACCGCGACGGCGTGCGCACCCCCATGCAGTGGTCGGTGGACCGCAACGGCGGCTTCTCCCGCGCCGACCCGGCGAGCCTGGTGCTGCCGCCGATCCTCGACCCGCTGTACGGCTACCAGAGCGTCAACGTCGAGGCGCAACTGCGTGACCCGCATTCGCTGCTCAACTGGACACGGCGCATGCTCGCCGTGCGCAGGCAGCAGAAGGCCTTCGGCCGCGGCAGCATGACCCTGCTGTCGCCGAGCAACAGGCGCATCCTCGCCTACCTGCGGCAGTACCGCGGCGAGGAGGGCGAGGACAGTCTGCTGTGCATCGCCAACCTGTCCGGCGCGGCCCAGGCGGTGGAGCTGGAACTGGCCGAGTTCGAAGGCTGCGTGCCGCTGGAAATGCTAGGCGGCGCCGCCTTCCCGCCGATCGGCCGGCTGACCTACCTGCTGACACTGCCGCCCTACGGCTTCTACTGGTTCTACCTGGCCGACTCGCAGCGCATGCCCAGCTGGCACCGCCAGCCCGAGGAGCGCCTGCCGGAGCTGCCCACCCTGGTGCTGGGCCAGCGCCTGGAGGAACTCATGGGCGGCACCCCGCGCGAGCTGCTGGAGAAGGATTCGCTACCGCGCTACCTGCCGCGCCGGCGCTGGTTCCCCCATGCCCGGGCGCTGCCCGGCAGCGTGCGCCTGCTCTACGCGCTGCCGCTGGAGGAGGGCGACGCCGCGCCGTTGCTGGTGGAGCTGGAATACCGCGACGGCGAGCTGTGCGAGCACTACCAGCTGCCCCTGGCCGCGGCGCCGGAAAAGAGCAGCAGCGGCTACGACCTGCCGCAGCAGTTGGCCATGGCCCGCCTGCGCCGTGGCCGCCGCGTCGGCCTGCTGACCGACGCCCTGAGCCTGCCGCGCTTCAGCCGCGCCGTGCTGCAGCTGCTGCGCCAGGGCGCCACCCTGGTCGGCCCGGGCGGCGAGGTGCAGTTCGTGCCGCAGCCCGGCCTGGCCGGGCCGGAGCTGGCCGAGGACGCCCCGGTGCGGGTACTCGCCGCGGACCAGTCGAACACCTCGGCGCTGCTCGGCGACGGCCTGCTGCTCAAGGTGCTGCGGCGCGTCTCGCCCGGCCTGCACCCGGAGGCGGAAATGGGCGCCTACCTGAGCCGCCACGGCTTTGCCAACGTCGCGCCGCTGCTGGGCGAGGTGCGCCGGGTGGACGAGCAGGGCCAGGCGCACACCCTGATGCTGCTGCAGGGCTACCTGAGCAACCAGGGCGACGCCTGGACCTGGACGCAGAACAACCTGGAGCGGGCCATCCGCGAGGCCCTGGCCGCCGGCGCCGCGCAGCCCCCGGAGTTCGATGCCCTGGACGAGCTGCGCGGCTTCGCCGCCACCCTCGGCCGGCGCCTGGGCGAGATGCATCAGGTGCTCGCCGAGGGCGTGGACGAGCCGGACTTCGCCCCGCGGCGCAGCGGCCCGGCCGATAGCCGCGCCTGGCAGGAGGGCGTCGGCGCCCAGGTCGGCCAGGCCCTGCAGGCGCTGGAAGACGCCCCGGGCCTGGACGAGCGCGGCCGCGCCCAGGCCGCCCGCCTGCTGGAGCTGCGCGACGAACTGCTGCTGGCGGTGGGCAACCTGGCGCGGCTGGCCGAGGGCGGGCTGATGATCCGCGTGCACGGCGACCTGCACCTGGGCCAGGTGCTGGTGGTGCAGGAGGACGCCTACCTGATCGATTTCGAGGGCGAGCCCAACCGCTCGCTGGAGCAACGCCGGGCCCTGAACAGCCCGATGAAGGACGTGGCCGGGGTGCTGCGTTCCTTCGACTACGCCGCCGCCATGGCCGAACGCAACCTGCAGAGCGCCGACGTCTCGGAGGAGGCGGTGCAGGTGCGCCGCGCCATCGCCCAGCGCTACCGCACCCAGGCCCGCGACGCTTTCCTCGATGCCTACCGCCTGGCGGCCGCCGGGCTGCCCCACGAATGGCACGGGCGCGAGGGGGAGGGCGCGGCCATGGCGCTGTTCAGCCTGGAGAAGGCGGCCTACGAAGTGGTCTACGAGAGCGGCCACCGGCCCGACTGGGTCGGGGTGCCGCTGCTGGGAATGCTGGAGCTCGCGCTCCACCTGCTGGGAGGAAGGACATGACACAGGCGTCGCACGACGACGAACGCAACCACCTGGAACGGCTGCAGCGGGCCGAGCACGGCGACCCCTTCGCCTTCCTCGGCGCGCACCCGGAGGGCGACGGCTGGCGCGTGCGGGCCTGGCTGCCGGGAGCCTTGGCCTGCGAGCTGCTGGGCCGCGAGGGCGAGTTCCTCGCGGCCATGGAGCAGCAGGACGCCAGCGGGCTATTCAGCGCCCACCTGGATGCGCGCCAGGCCTACCTGCTGCGCATCCACTGGCCCGAGGGCGAGCAGATCACCGAGGACTCGTACGCCTTCGGCCCGCTGCTGGGCGACACCGACCTCTACCTGTTTGCCGAGGGCAACCACCGCCACCTCGGCCAGTGCTTCGGCGCCCAGGCCATGACCCTGGACGGCGTGGCCGGGGTGCGCTTCGCGGTGTGGGCGCCCAACGCCCGGCGTGTGTCGGTGGTGGGCGACTTCAACGCCTGGGACGGGCGCCGCCACGCCATGCGCCTGCGCTACCCCAGCGGCGTCTGGGAACTGTTCGTGCCGCGCCTGCAGCCCGGCGAGGTCTACAAGTATGAAATCCTCGGCCCCGGCGGCCTGCTGCCGCTGAAGGCCGACCCGCTGGCGCTGGCCACCGAGCGGCCGCCGGCCACCGGCTCGCGGGTGGCCGAGCCCACCCCGCGGCAATGGCGGGACGAGCGCTGGATGCGCGAGCGCCACGGCCGCCAGGGGCCGCAAAGCCCGCTGGCGATCTACGAGCTGCACGCCGGTTCCTGGCAGACCCTGGACGGCCGGCCGCCGAGCTGGGACGAGCTGGCCGAGCGGCTGATCCCCTACCTGCAGGACATGGGCTTCACCCACGTCGAGCTGATGCCGGTCATGGAGCACCCCTTCGGCGGCTCCTGGGGCTACCAGCCGCTGTCGCTGTTCGCGCCCACCGCGCGCTATGGCAGCCCGGCGCAGTTCGCCGCCTTCGTCGAGCGCTGCCACCTGGCCGGCATCGGCGTCATCCTCGACTGGGTGCCGGCGCATTTCCCCACCGACGAGCACGGCCTGGGGCAGTTCGACGGCACCGCGCTGTACGAGTACGCGCACCCCTTCGAGGGCTTCCACCCGGACTGGGACACCTACATCTACAACCTCGGCCGCACCGAGGTGCACGGCTTCCTGCTGGCCTCGGCGCTGCACTGGCTGCGCGAGTACCACGTCGACGGCCTGCGCGTCGACGCCGTGGCCTCGATGCTCTACCGCGACTACTCGCGCAAGGAAGGCGAGTGGATCCCCAACCGCCACGGCGGGCGCGAGAACCTGGAGGCCATCGAGTTCCTCCGCCACCTCAACGAAGTGGTGGCCGCCGAGGTGCCCGACGCCCTGGTGATCGCCGAGGAATCCACCGCCTGGCCCGGCGTCAGCCGGCCGGTGGCCGAGGGCGGGCTGGGCTTCTCGCACAAGTGGAACATGGGCTGGATGCACGACACCCTGGCCTACATCCGCGAGGACCCGCTGTACCGCGGCTACCACCACCACCGCCTGACCTTCGGCCTGCTGTACGCCTTCACCGAGCGCTTCATCCTGCCCATCTCCCACGACGAGGTGGTGCACGGCAAGGGCTCGCTGCTGGCCAAGATGCCCGGCGACCGCTGGCGCCAGTTCGCCAACCTGCGCCTGTACCTGAGCCTGATGTGGACGCACCCGGGGCGCAAGCTGCTGTTCATGGGTTGCGAGTTCGGCCAGTGGCGCGAATGGGACCACGACGACCAGCTGGACTGGTACCTGCTGCGCTACGCCGAGCACCTGGGGGTGCAGGCGCTGGTGCGCGACCTCAACGGCCTGTACCGCGGGCTGCCGGCGCTGCACCAGCTGGACGACGGCCCCGAGGGCTTCCACTGGCTGATCGGCGACGACCAGCGCAACAGCGTCTACGCCTGGCTGCGCCTGGACCGCGAGCGTTCGCCGCTGCTGGTGGTGCACAACTTCACCCCCCAGCCGCGCGAGGGCTACCGGGTGGGGGTGCCGCTGCAGGGCGCCTGGCGCGTGCGCCTGAACTCCGACGGCGCCGCCTACGCCGGCTCCGACGCCGGCAGCCGCGAGCGCTGCGAGACGCTCCCGGAACCCTCCCATGGCCAGCCGTATTCGCTGCTGCTGGACCTGCCGCCGCTGGGCAGCCTGATCCTGGAACCGGCTCCCGATGCGGGGCTGTAGCCACGGGAGCGCGGGCCAACGGCGGATAACCGCGAACGGTTATTCGTCCTACAGGCCAGGGAGGCATGGATTCATCTGCGATTTCGCAACGGCGCTCGGCCTATCGCGGACGGAGTCCGCTCCTACGTCCGTGCTTCCTAGAACCTACGAACTATCGCGAACGCGGAAACCCAGGGTTCGCGAGCAAGCTCGCTCCTACGAAGAGCCGTGCCGCTCTTGCTCTGGCTTTTGCCTTGGGACTTCCAGAGAAACAACCGAGCGCACCGGAACGCCCCTTCAGAAGGCCGAGCGAAACCGGCGCTCAGGAGGTCATGCGACATGGATGTCGCGAGAGCCCCGATCAGCACAGGGACGTGCTGTCGGGGCGGGCCTCCGTGGCGGGGGAGTTCGCGAGGGTAGCCCGGCTCCATCGGGCCCGTATGCGGGGCAAGCCTTTTTGGTTCCTTTTGTGGCGTTTGACAAAAGGGACTCGCCCGAGGGGGCGAAACGAGAGACATCCGAGCACTCGGAGCGGCGCGCTACACCAAGCCCCCAAGCCACTGGGTTACCGAGTTCGCGGGAATGACAAGGTTAAGGGAGGTGCAGGGGACCAAGGTTCGCGAGCAAGCTCGCTCCTACGAAAAATTGCCCCTGGCTTACCCCTGCGCCTGCAGGAACAACGAAAACAACTCCGACTGCGACTTGATCCCCAGCTTGCTGTACATGTGCTTGCGGTGCACCTTCACCGTCTCCGCCGAAATCGCCAGCTTGCGCGCTATCTCCTTGCTGGAGCAGCCACTGAGCATTAGCCGGCCCACTTCCAGCTCGCGTGCAGTCAGCGGGGTTTCCAGGCGTTCCACGGTTTCTTCCAGGCGGCTCTGCCAGCGTGGCGCCGGGGGCGTGGCCTGTTCCAGCAGTTCGCGCTCGAAGGCCATGCGCTGGCGCATCAGCCCGGCCACCCAGGGGCGCAGCAGGTCGAGCAGGGCGACCTGCTCGGCGCTGAAGCGGCCCTTGCTGCCCAGGGACAGGCAGAGGGTGCGCTCGGCGTCGAGCTGCACGTTGAACTGCACCTCGTCGGCCACCACGTTGAGGCGGAAGTAGCGCTGGTAGTAGTCGGTCTGCTCGAAGCATTCCGGGGCCACGTCGGCCAGGCGCAGCAGGCCGCTGCCCGGCGCCTCGCGGCTGGCGATGTAGAAGGGGTCGAGCAGGTACAGGCCCTTGAGGTAGTCCTGGAACAGCGGGTCGGGGCCGCCGTCCTCGCCCGGGCACTCGGCGAACACCTGCGGGCGGCCGTTGCTGAAGAGCAGCGCCACCCAGCTGTCGAATGGCACATACTCGTCGAGCAGGCGCACCAGGGCGAGCCAGAAGTTGGGCTTGTCCAGCGTCTCGATCAGCTGCCCGACCGAGCGGTGCCAGGCGATGTCCTGCAGCGTAAGGTTCATGCCTCTACCCCTGTTGGGTTACCACGTGGGCGTAATTACCCGGGCGCGATGGCGAACTGCATACTCGGTGAATGCCTTGCACCGGCCCGGCGCGCATTCTGACCCTTTTGCGCCGGGCGGTCATGTTTCCCTGGCCAGGACGGCTGATTCACCCAGAGCGCGGCGATCGAGGCCGGCGCGAGAACAACAGGAGCTGCAATGAAGGTCGAACTCGTCCAACTGGCCGGCCGCGACGGCGACACCGCCTACAACCTCGGGCGTACCCTGGCGGCCATCCGCGCCTGCGCCGCGGATACCGACCTGGTGGTGTTCCCCGAGACCCAGCTGATGGGCTTCCCCACCGAGGACAACGTCGCCCGCCTCGCCGAGCCGCTGGACGGCCCCAGCGTGCGCGCCGTGCAGCAGGCCGCGCAGGAGCGCGACCTCGCCGTGGTGGTGGGCATCGCCGAGGCCGGCGACGACGGCCGCCATTACAACACCACGCTGCTGATCACCCCCGAAGGCATCGCCCTGAAGTACCGCAAGACCCACCTGTGGGCCTCCGATCGCGGCATCTTCACCCCCGGCGACCGCTACGCCACCGCGCTGTTCAAGGGCGTGCGGGTGGGCATCCTGATCTGCTTCGACATCGAGTTCCCGGAAAGCGCCCGCGCCCTCGGCCAGCTGGGCGCCGAGCTGATCCTGGTGACCAACGGCAACATGGACCCCTACGGCCCCACCCACCGCACCGCGATCATGGGCCGGGCCATGGAGAACCAGGCCTACGCGGTGATGGTGAACCGCGTCGGCGAAGGCGACGGCGGCCTGGTGTTCGCCGGCGGCAGCGCGGTGGTCGACCCCTACGGCCAGCTGCTCTGCGAGGCCGGCCGCGAGGAATGCCGGCTGAGCGTGGAACTGGACCTGGCGCGCCTGCAGCAGTCGCGCCACGACTACAGCTACCTCGCCGAGCGTCGCTTCGAGCTGCCCGGCGAGTTGCGCGAGCACGCCGACGGCCTGCGCGAGCTGCTGATTCCGGGCTGAGCCCCGGAAGGCGCAGGGCCGCGCCGACCGATCTTCCCAAGCAGTACCGGCGGGGGAGCCCCTTCCGCCTGCGTCTCCCGGGTGAGGGGAGGCGCCTTTGCACGCGTCGATTTCGACTCTGCCATAACAACCACAACTCGGAGTAAGCAGTAATGGCTCGACTCAAGCGGACCCTCTCGCTGGGCGCGGTGGTGCTGTTCGGCATCGCCTACATGACCCCCATCATCGTCCTCGGCACCTTCGGCATCCTCGCCGACACCACCGGCGGCGTGGTGCCCGCCGCGTACCTCGTGGCCTCGGTGGCGATGCTCTTCACCGCGCTCAGCTACGGGCGCATGGCCGCCGCATTCCCGGTGGCCGGCTCGGCCTACACCTACGTGCGCAAATCCATCAGCCCCAAGCTGGGCTTCCTCGCCGGCTGGGGCGTGCTGCTGGACTACCTGTTCCTGCCCATGGCCATCTGGCTGATCGGCGCGGCCTACCTGCACTCGGCCTTCCCGGCGGTGCCCCAGGCGCTGTGGGTGCTGGCCTTCATCGGGGTGACCACCGGCATCAACGTCATCGGCCTGCGCCTGGCGAAGAACGTCAACGGCGTGCTGATGCTGGTGCAGTTCCTGGTGCTGGCGGCCTTCGTGCTGCTGGCGGTGCACTACGTGCTGGGCGACGCCGGCAAGCCGCTGTGGTCGCTGGAACCCTTCTTCAAGGAAGGCGTGCAGCTGCCGCTGATCATGAGCGGCGCGGCCATCGCCTGCTATTCGTTCCTGGGCTTCGACGCGGTCAGCACGCTGACCGAGGAAACCCACGAGCCGCGCAAGAACATCCCGCGCGCCATCCTGCTGATCACCCTGATCGGCGGCTGCATCTTCATCGCCGCCAGCTACTTCGTGCAACTGGCGCACCCGTCCACCGAGTTCCAGAACGCCGACTCGGCGGCCTACGAGATCGCCCGCAACATCGGCGGCGACCTCTTCGTCAGCATCTTCCTCATCGGCCTGATCGTCGGCCAGTTCACCTCCGGCCTGTCGGCCCAGGCCAGCGCCTCGCGCCTGCTGTTCGCCATGGGCCGCGACGGCGTGCTGCCCAAGGCCTTCTTCGGCACCCTGAGCGAGCGCTTCGGCACCCCGGTGGGCAGCATAGTGCTGTGCGGCGTGGTGGCCCTGCTGGCGCTGGAGATGGACGTGACCACCTCCACCTCGTTCATCAACTTCGGCGCCTTCCTGGCCTTCAGCCTGGTCAACCTGTCGGTGATCTTCCACTACTGGATCGCCCGCGGCGAACGCGGCCTGCGCGGCGCGGTGCTGTTCCTGGCGTTCCCGCTGATCGGCCTGGTCGCCGACCTGTGGCTGATGGCCAGCCTCGACCACCTGGCCATCTACCTGGGCCTGGCCTGGCTCACCGCCGGGGTGGTCTACCTGGCCGTGCTCACCGGCGGCTTCCGTCAGCAGCCGCCGGAGATGCACTTCGAGGAAGCCTGACTCAGGCCGGGTGCGGGCCGGCGTGCACGCGCCGGCCGCGCTCGCCTGACACCGGCTCCGGTTCGGTGCCCGCGGCGAGGTCGCGGGCGTCGGCGTGCTCGGCGCTGGACAGCTCGCTGGCGTTGAAGCCGGTGATGCGCAGCAGCGCCAGGGTGCAGGCCAGCGAAACCGCGGCGTAGAGCCCCGAGGCGATGGCCACGCCGACGATGCTGCCGCTGCTGTTGAGGATCCACTGGGCCAGCACCGGGGTGCCGCCGCCCACCAGCAGCGAGCACAGCTGGTAGGCCAGCGACAGCCCGGTGTAGCGCACCCGGGCCGGGAAGGCGCGGGCGAGGATGCCGCCCACCGCGCCGTAGAACATCGCGTGGGGCACCGTGGCCAGGCACATGCCCACGGCGGCTATCCAGTAGACCTTGGTTTCCACGGCGAAGAACATCGCCGGCATCAGGATGAACTCCGGCAGCACCATCAGGCACACCGCCTTGCGCATGTCGATGCGCGAGGTCAGCAGCGCGCCCAGCGGCTGGGTGATGAACTGCACCACCAGGGCGATGACGATGATGCTGAGGAAGGTGCCCTGGCTGTAGCCGAGGGCCTTGGTCGCCCAGGACAGCGCGAAGGTGCTCTTGAAGTAGGTGACGTGGATCACCGGCAGCACCCCGGCGCCCAGCAGCACGATCAGCCAGTGCTTGCGCAGCACTTCCGCCAGCGGCAGCTTCACGGTCTTGTTCTGCTGCAGCAGGCGCTTCATGTCCTCCGATTCCTCCAGC
This sequence comes from Pseudomonas sp. RW407, assembly GCF_003176655.1. Taxonomy (NCBI): domain Bacteria; kingdom Pseudomonadati; phylum Pseudomonadota; class Gammaproteobacteria; order Pseudomonadales; family Pseudomonadaceae; genus Pseudomonas; species Pseudomonas sp. RW407. The sequence goes on from NZ_QGSL01000088.1 coordinate 906,388, forward strand.
TTCAGGCGGATGACCATGCCGACGATCACCAGCACCGCCGAGATCAGGAACGGGATGCGCCAGCCCCAGAGGATGAACTCCGGCGTGGGCAGGGCGCTGAGGGCGAAGAACACCAGCGTCGCCAGCAGGTTGCCGGTGGGCGAGCCCTGCTGGGCGAAGGCGGCGTAGAGAATGCCCTTGCCCCTGGGCGCGCTTTCGCTGGCGATGAGGATGGCGCCGCCCCATTCGCCGCCCACGGCGATGCCCTGGATGACGCGCAGCAGCACCAGGGCGATGGGCGCCCACACGCCGATCTGCGCGTAGACCGGCAGCAGGCCGATGCAGGTGGTGGCGATGCCCATCATGATCAGGGTGATCACCAGGGTGGTCTTGCGGCCGATGCGGTCGCCCAGGTGGCCGAAGATGATGCCGCCCAGCGGACGGGCGATGAAGCCGGACCAGAGGGTGACGAAGGACAGCAGCGTGGCCAGGCCCGGGTCCATGTCGGCGGGGAAGAACACCTTGCCGAACACCAGGGCGGCGGCCAGGCCGTAGATGTAGAAGTCGTACCACTCGATGGTGGTGCCGATGAAGGAAGCGATACCGGCCTTGCGGGCCTTCCTGTGCTGTTCGGCGTCGGAGAGGGGAGTCGTGCGGGGCATGGGCAAATCCTGCTTATTGTTTTTGTCGCCGACGCGCAGGCCCCGCCCGCACCCTCCGGGGGAGGGCGCGGGGTGGCGACTGGCGTGCGTCGGTGTTGGCCCGGGTTGGCTCGGAGTCTATGCGGGGGCCCTGCGGATCAATAGTTTTTTAATCTTATGGTGTGATAAGCGATTCCGTATCGACGCCCGCCTCGGCCTCGGCCAGGCACTCGCGCAGGGTGGCCAGGAAGCCCTGGGCCGCCTGCGGCGCATCCTGCGCGGCGAGGATGGCGTGGATCTCCGAGCGCGCGCCGCTCTGCTCGATCTCCAGGTAGCTCACGTCGTTCTTCCAGGCCAGGCACAGCGTCTTGGGCAGCAGCGCCACGCCCATGCCCAGGCCGACCATGGCCGCGATGGTCTGCCACAGCCGCGCCTCGTGGCGGATGTGCGGGCTGAAGCCGGCGTCCACGCAGCGGGCGATGATCAGGTCGTGGTAGTGCGGCGACAGGCTGCGCGGGAACAGGATGAAACCCTCGTCGCGCAGTTCGGCGAGGTCGATGCGCGCCTGCCCGGCCAGGCGGTGGCCGGCCGGCAGGCAGCAGAGGAAGGGGTCGGCGACCAGGCACTCGGAGACGATCCCCGGCGGCAGCCTGGCCCAGTGCACGAAGCCGATGTCGATCTGCCCGCGCTGCAGCGCCAGGGCCTGCTCGGAGGTGTTCATTTCCATCAGCAGCACCTCCATGTTCGGGTGCTGCGCCTCGAAGCGCGCCATGGCCCGGGGCAGGCCGCGGTAGAGCATGGAGTTGACGAAGCCCACGCGCAGCTGGCCCACCGCGCCCTCGGCGGAAAGCCGCGTCAGGCGCTTCACCTTCTCGGCCTGCAGCAGCAGGTCGCGCGCCTCGTCCAGCAGCACCTGGCCGGCATTGGTCAGCTTCACCGACTTGTTGTTGCGCACCAGCAGCTGGATGCCCAGCTGCTCCTCCAGCTTCTTGATGTCGAAGCTCAGCGCCGGCTGGGAGATGAACAGGCGCGCGGCGGCGCGGCCGAAGTGCAGCTCTTCGGCGACGGCGATGAAATAGCGCAGTTGCTTGAGGTCCATGGCAGGGCACCGGGGTTTCTACGATTTGTTTTTCTTATCGTGGATGATTTTTATTGTATTGGATACTTATCGTCACGCTCTCCTAGTCTCGGCGCCAGAACAAGACACGGAGACGCGCCATGACCGCTATGCCCGAGATAGGCCCCGAAGACGCCCTGAACATTCCCGACAGCCGGGGCATGAACCTGTATGCGTGCGACCCGTCGCTGCGGCGCCTGCTCGAGGTCTACCTGCCGCCGGAGGTGCTGGCGCAGTGGCAGGACACCCTCGAAGGCCTCGGCGCCCGCGCCGGCGACGAGCTGGACGTGCTGGCCCTGTCGGCCGACAGGAACCCGCCCGTGCTGGCCCCGCGCACCCGCCGCGGCGAGGACCTGCAGAGCATCCGCAAGCACCCGGACTACGTCGCCCTGGAGCGCGTGGCCTATTCGGAACTCGGCCTGGCCTCCATGAGCCACCGCCCCGACGGCCCGCCGCCGCTGGTGAAATACGCGCTCACCTACCTGTTCGTGCAGGCCGAGTTCGGCCTGTGCTGCCCGGTGAGCATGACCGACTCGCTGACCCGCACCCTGCGCAAGTTCGGCTCGCCCGAGCTGGTGGCGCGCTACCTGCCGTCGCTGGCCTCGCGTGACTTCGACAGCCTGTTCCAGGGCGCCATGTTCATGACCGAGCAGGCCGCCGGCTCCGACGTGGCCCGTACCCGCACCCTGGCGCGGCTGGAGGAGGGGGAGTGGAAGCTGTATGGCGACAAGTGGTTCTGCTCCAACCCCGACGCCGACCTGGCCATGGTCCTGGCCCGCCCCGAAGGCGCGCCCGAGGGCATGAAGGGCGTGACCCTGTTCCTGCTGCCCAGGCACCGCCCGGACGGCTCGCGCAACGCCTACCGCATCCTGCGCCTGAAGGACAAGCTGGGCACCCGCTCCATGGCCAGCGGCGAAATCTGCCTGGAAGGCGCCAGCGCCTACCTGATCGGCGAGGTCGGCCGCGGCTTCCAGCAGATGGCCGACATGGTCAACATGTCGCGCCTGTCCAACGGCGTGCGCGCCGCCGGCCTGATGCGCCGGGCGTTGAGCGAGGCGCTGTTCATCGCCCGCCACCGCCGCGCGTTCGGCAAGCACCTGGTCGACATGCCGCTGATGCAGAAGCAGTTGCTGAAGCTGATGCTGCCGGCCGAGCAGGCGCGCTCCATGTTCATGCAGATCGCCACCCTGCTGCCGCGCGCCGACGGTGGTGATGCCGAGGCGCAGAAGTGCGTGCGCATCCTCACCCCGCTCATCAAGTTCCGCGCCTGCCGCGATGCGCGACGGGTCACCGGCGACGCCATGGAGGTGCGTGGCGGCGTCGGCTACATCGAGGAATGGAGCGACGCGCGCCTGGTACGCGATGCCCACCTGGGCTCGATCTGGGAGGGCACCAGCAACATAGTCGCGCTGGACATCGCCCGCGCCGTCACCCGCGAGCAGGCCCTGGCGCCGCTGCACCGCTACCTGCGCGGCCTGCTGGCCGAGAGCAACCTGCCGGACGCCAGCCACGCCCGCTTCGAGGCGCTGCTGGAGCGCAGCGTGGCGCTCATGGCCGAAGTGGCCGAGGGCCGCCGGGACGAGCAGGTGCGCCAGGCCGGCAGCGCGCTCTACCACATCTGCAGCGCCATCTTCATGGCCTGGGAAGCCGGCCGCCAGGCCAGCGACCGCCGGCGCCTGGCCCTGGCCCACCTGGTGCTGCAGCACAAGCTGCTGCCGCGCGACCCGCTGGGTCTGCAGGGCAGTCCGGCCGTGCTGGCCCGGCTGCTCGACGAAGGCGAGCTGAGCCTGGACGAGGCCATGCAGCTGCTGCCCGCCTGATTCCCCGCAACCGACAAGAACCGACAAGAATCGACAAGAGAGTTGCCATGAACCACGAGACCGGTGCCCTGCGTGGCCTGAAAGTCATCGACCTGAGCCGCGTGCTGGGCGGCCCCTACTGCTCCCAGGCTCTGGCCGACCACGGCGCGCAAGTGATCAAGCTGGAACCCCCGGGCGGCGACGAGACGCGCGGCTGGGGCCCGCCCTTCGAGGGCGACACCGCGTCCTACTTCCGCGGCGTCAACCGCAACAAGAAGGGCATCGCCGTCGACCTCTCGCGGCCCGAGGGCATCGAGCTGCTGCTGCAACTGCTGGAAGGCGCCGACGTGCTGATCGAGAACTTCAAGCCCGGTACCCTGGCGCGCTGGGGCATCGGCTATGCCGAGGTGCTCAGCCAGCGCTTCCCGCGGCTGATCCACTGCGCGGTGTCCGGCTTCGGCGCCGACGGCCCGCTCGGCGGGCTGCCCGGCTACGACGCCGCCATCCAGGCCATGGCCGGGCTGATGAGCGTGAACGGCGAGGCCGAGGGCGGGCCGCTGCGCATCGGCCTGCCCATCGTCGACATGGTCACCGGGCTGAACGCCGTGGCCGGCATCCTGCTGGCGCTGCACGAGCGCGAACGCAGCGGGCGCGGGCAGTCGGTGGACATCGCCCTGTACGACTGCGGCATCTCGCTGCTGCACCCGCACCTGCCGAACCACTTCGCCTCCGGCCGCACGCCGCGGCGCACCGGCAACGCCCACCCGAACATCGCCCCCTACGACAGCTACCGCACCGGCACCGAGCCGATCTTCCTCGCGGTGGGCAACGACCGCCAGTTCGCGAAACTCTGCGAGTACCTGGGCGCCGGCGAGCTGGCGCAGGACCCGCGCTTCGCCGACAACGGCCAGCGCCTGGTCAACCGCGAGGCGCTGAAGCAGGCGCTGGAAGGCCACCTGGCGGCGCACGACGGCCGCGAACTGGCCGAGCGGCTGATCCGCCTGGGCGTGCCCTGCGGCGCCGTGGCCACGGTGGACCGCGTGGTGGAGCACCCGCACACCCGCCACCGCGGCCTGGTGGTGCAGCTGGGCGACTACCGCGGCATCGCCTCGCCGGTGAAGCTCTCGCGCACCCCGGCCAGCTACCGCAGCGCGCCGCCGGCCCTGGGCGGCGACACCCGCGAGGTGCTCGCGGAGCTGGGCCTGGCGCCCGAGACCATCGAGGCCCTGTACCAGCGCGGCATCGTCCGCGGTTGAGCCTTCCGGGCGGCCGGCGGCCGCCCTTCGAATCCATCGCCTTGGAGAACGCCATGAGCGCTAGCCATGGGGCCGCGCGCCCCGAAGCCACGCTGCTGCTGGAGCGCCCGCGGGAGGGCGTGGCCCTGCTGCGGCTGAACCGCCCGGCGCAGCTGAACGCCCTGAACATGAGCCTGCGCGAGGCGCTGGCCACGCACTTCCGGCAACTGGAGGGCTGCGCCGAGACGCGGGTGATCGTCATCACCGGCAATGCGCAGGCCTTCGCCGCCGGCGCCGACCTCGGCGAGCTGGCCGAGGCCTCGGCGCTGCAGGTCTACCAGCGCCACGTCGAACGCCACTGGCAGGCGATTGCCGCCTGCAGCAAGCCGGTCATCGCCGCCGTCAACGGCTACGCCCTGGGCGGCGGTTGCGAGCTGGCGATGCACTGCGACCTGATCGTCGCCGGCGCCTCGGCCACCTTCGCCCAGCCGGAAATCCGCGTCGGCGTGATGCCCGGCGCCGGCGGCACCCAGCGCCTGCTGCGGGCGGTGGGCAAGTACCAGGCGCTGCGCATGCTGCTGACCGGCTGCCGGGTGAGCGCCGGCGAGGCGCTGGCGATGGGCCTGGCCAGCGAGGTGGTGGACGACGAGCAGGTGCTGCCGCGCGCCCTGGAGCTGGCCGTGCAGATCGCCGGCATGCCGCCGCTGGCGCTGGCGCAGATCAAGGAAGTGGTGCTGGCCGGCCTGGACATGCCGCTGGAGCAGGCTCTGGCGCTGGAGCGCAAGGCCTTCCAGCTGTTGTTCGATTCCCGCGACCAGAAGGAGGGCATGCGTGCCTTCCTGGAGAAACGCAAGCCGGAGTACCTGGGCCAATGAACGCATCGGACATCACCCGCATCGGAATCGTCGGCGCCGGCGCCATGGGCCGGGGCATCGCCCAGGTCATGGCCCGGGCCGGGCTGGCGACGCGCCTGTTCGACCTGCGCCCCGGCGCGGCGCAGCAGGCCCGCGAGCAGGTCGCGGCAAGCCTCGGCAGGCTGGCGGAGAAGGGCCGGCTGAGCGGCGAGGCCATGCAGCGCACGCTGCACAACCTGCACGTGGTGCACAGCCTGGACGAGCTGCGTGGCTGCCAACTGGTGGTCGAGGCCATCGTCGAGGACCTGGCGGCCAAGCAGGCGCTGTTCCGCCAACTGGAGGCGCTGCTCGACGACGGCGCCATCCTCGCCAGCAACACCTCGTCGCTGTCGATCACCGCCATCGCCGCGGCCTGCCATGACGCCGGGCGCGTCGCCGGGCTGCACTTCTTCAACCCGGTGCCGCGCATGCGCCTGGTGGAAGTGATCGACGGCCTGGCCACCCGCGCCGAGGTCGGCGAGCGCCTGCAGGCCCTGGTGGTCGCCATCGGCCACCAGCCGGTGCGCGCCAGGGACACCCCCGGCTTCATCGTCAACCACGCCGGGCGCGCCTTCGGCACCGAGGCGCTGCGCATCCTCGGCGAGGGCGTGGCCGGCGTGCCGGTGATCGACGCGGTGCTGCGCGAGGGCGCCGGCTTTCGCATGGGGCCCTTCGAACTGCTCGACCTGATCGGCCTGGACGTCAGCCTGCCGGTGATGGAGTCGGTGTACCGGCAGTGGTACGAGGAGCCGCGCTTCCGCCCGCACCCGCTGCTGCGCCAGATGCTCGCGGCCGGGCACCTGGGGTGCAAGAGCGGCCAGGGTTTCTACCACTACCGCGAAGGGCAGCCGCAGGCCGCCGGGGTGGCCGCGGCCGTGCCGGCCTGCGAGAGCCTGCCGCCGGTATGGCTGGGCGTCGACGACGAGCAGGAGCGCCCGCGCCTGCTGGCCTTGCTGGAACGCCTCGGCGCGCGGGTCGAGACCGGCCAGCGCCCCTCCGCCGCGGCGCTGTGCCTGCTGGCCCCCCTGGGCGACGACGCCAGCCAGGCCGCGCAGCGCTTCGCCGTGGACCCGGCGCGGGTGGTGGCGCTGGACGTCCTGGCCGATTTGCAGCGCCTGCGCTGCCTGATGCTCACCCCGGTCACCGCCGATGCCATGCGCGATGCCGCCCACGCCCTGTTCGCCCGCGATGGCGCGGTGGTGGCGCTGATCCGCGACAGCGCCGGCTTCATCGTCCAGCGCAGCCTGGCGTCGATCGTCAACCTGGCCTGCGAGATCGCCCAGCAGCGCATCGCCGAACCGGCCGACATCGACCTGGCGGTGCGCCTGGGCCTGGGCTACCCGCGGGGCCCGCTGGCCTGGGGCGACGAACTTGGCGCCGCGCGCCTGCTGCGCATCCTCGAACGCCTCCACGGCCTCAGCGGCGACCCGCGCTACCGCCCCAGCCCCTGGCTGCGCCGCCGCGCCAGCCTGGGCCTTTCCCTGTGCCAGGCGGAACCCTCGCTGCCGGCCTGACCCTACCGACGAGACCC
>NZ_QGSL01000088.1:913592-938615 GCF_003176655.1 Pseudomonas sp. RW407
AACGCACTCGGAGCGGCGCGCTACACCGAGCAAGAAGGCAGCTGGGTTATTCCCCTTCGGGCCAGCGCAAGCGCTGTTCGCGATGGAGCCGCGTCCCGCGTTCGCGGGAATGACGGGGGTTAGGTTGGATACAAGGGGCCAAACCGCAAGCAATCCATGACCCAACCCACATGAAAATGCCGTTTCCCCATAAAAGAGAAACGGCATTCTTTCTCAAGTGAACAGCATCAGGCCCGCAGCGCCGGCCTAGAGCGTCCACTTCCAGGGAATATGCGACTCGACGTCGCCGTTACTGAAGATATTCCCTTCATCCTCCAGGCTACCCACGTCCAGGTACAGCTCGGAACCACTACCCAGCACCCCGTGGTTGACCAGGCGTTCGGCATTCACCCAGAACTCGTCGTAGGCGAGGATGGCGCCGTGGTTGACGAGCTCGCCGCGGATATCGAGCCTGGCGTACAGGCCGCTGATCAGGCTGCCGCCCTGCTCTATCTCCATGGATTCGGCGCTGAGCTGGAGGTCGTCCTGGCTGATCAGCCGGCCGCTGCCGCTGTAGCGCCCGCTCAGTTCCAGGTGCAGCTCGGATTCGCTGCCGATCACCCCGGCATTGCGCCAGTCGCGGCCCGTTCCCCGCACGCCCAGCGCGCCGTTCAGCCGGCCGCTGGCGCCCTGCTCCAGCTCGACCACGTCGAGGATCAGCTCGCGGGCCTGCAAGCTGCTGTTGTTGAACCAGTGGTCGCGCTTGATATGCAGCACGGCACGGGTGACGAAGCGGCCGCCGGCCAGGCCCAGCTGCGCCAGGTCGATGCCGAAGCGGCCGTTGCCGTTGTGCCCCACCCAGCCGCCGTCGTTGAGCAGGCCCGCGCTGCGCAGGTCGAGGTCGCGGGCGTTGGTCTCCAGGGTGCCGTTGCGGTTGTCCAGCACGCCGCCGATGGCGATCTCGGTAGTCCCCTGCCAGCCCCGGGCGCGGATCCGCCCGCGGTCGTTGACCAGGCCGGCGGCGTACAGGCGCAGGCTGCCGCGGCTTTCGATCAGGCCCCGGCTGTTGTCCAGGGCGCCGCCCAGGCTGAAGTCCATGTCCTGGGCGCGCAGCTCGCCGCCGCGGTTGTCCAGGCCGCCGCCCAGGCGCAGGAGCAGGCGGCCGGCGCTGTCCAGCCGGCCCTGGTTGACCAGGTTCCCGGCGGCCCACAGCTCGGTGTCGCCGCCGGCGCTGACCGGCCCGGCCAGGTGCAGGTCGCCGGCCTTCAGGCGCAGGCTCCCGGCGCTGTGCAGGCGCGCCAGCTGCAGGCGACCATCGGCGTCGATGTGGATGTCGCCGGCGCTGGCGGCCAGTTCCCCGGCCAGCCTCACACCCACGCCCCGCTCGGTGCCGACCAGGCGGATGGCGTTGGCGTACATGCCGCCCAGGGCCGAGCTGTCGATGGCCAGGCGCGGCCGCTGGCGGCCGTCGTCGGCCTTGGCGCTGGCCGCCAGGCTCTCGCCGTCCACGCGGTTGCGCCCGGCGACCAGGTCGAGCTGCCGGGCGTGCAGCGCGGCGTTGAGCGAGGCGCTGCGGGTGATCAGCTCGAAGCGCCCCACCTGGCGGGCATCGAGCCCGGCGCCCTCGATGCCGATGTGCCCGTCGTCGACGTCGTAGCCCACCAGGCGGTCGCCGTCGAACAGCGGCTTGCCGGTGGTCAGGGTGGCCCGCGGCATGTTGATGAAACCGCAGCCGTTGCAGGTCACCCCATAGGGGTTGGCGAGGATGAAGTGCGCGCCCGGCCCGGCGATCTCGATGGCGCCCAGCAGCTGCGAGGGGCTGCCGCCGGTGACCTCGCCGAGGATCTTGCGCGCCGCGCCATCGTGCAGGTTGGGGTTGCCGCCTATGGCGCCGCCCAGTTGCGACTGCGCCGCGCCCGGCGAGTTGTTGAGGATCAGGCCCTCGCGGCCGACGTTGAACTGGCCGAACCTGTTGTGCGACAGGCCATCGGCGTTGGGGGTGGCGATGTTGACCACGGGCACGCCGTTGCCGGCGGAACCCAGGCTGGCGTTGCCGGCGCCGGGGTCCAGGGTCAGCGGGGCGGCCGCGGCGTGCGGGTGGCTGAAGAACAGCAGGCCGGCCAGGACGACCGGGAAATGCAAGGCATTGCGTTCCATGTCCATCGACTCCACGTTTTCCATGAGGAGCCTCCCACGTTAGAGGCAGTGCGCTTCGGAAACGCGTCCTTGTCCCGTGGGAAGCATCCCCCTCGGCCGGTGGAACCGACGACCACGCCGCGCCGCCACGCCACCCTGCACGCGCCTGCGCCGATGCAGTAAAGTAATGCCCCCGGCGGCCGCGCCACGCCGCCCTCCCCATTCCAGGAACCCGCATTCGATGGAACACCGTGAGTCGCTCCTCGCGTTGCGACATTTCCTCTCCAGCCAGATCCTCGGCCAGGAAAAGCTCGTCGAGCGCCTGCTCATCGCCCTGCTCGCCGACGGCCACCTGCTGGTGGAAGGCGCGCCCGGGCTGGCCAAGACCAAGGCCATCAAGGACCTCGCCGAAGGCCTGGAGGCCGAGTTCCATCGCATCCAGTTCACCCCCGACCTGCTCCCGGCGGACATCACCGGCACCGAGATCTATCGCCCGGAAAACGGCACCTTCTGCTTCCAGCAGGGGCCGATCTTCCACCACCTGGTGCTGGCCGACGAGATCAACCGCGCCCCGGCCAAGGTGCAGTCGGCGCTGCTGGAGGCCATGGCCGAGCGCCAGGTCAGCATCGGCCGCAGCACCTACGACCTGCCGCCGCTGTTCCTGGTGATGGCCACCCAGAACCCCATCGAGCAGGAGGGCACCTACCCGCTGCCCGAGGCCCAGCTCGACCGCTTCCTGATGCACGTGAAGATCGGCTACCCGGAAGCCTCGGTGGAGCGCCGCATCCTCCAGCAGGCCCGCGGCGAGGCGCTCAACGGCGAGGCGCGGCCGGAGCGCCAGGTGACCCAGGAATCGATCTTCGCCGCGCGCAAGGAAATCCTCGGCCTGTACATGGCCGACGCGGTGGAGGAATACCTGGTGCAGCTGGTCATGGCCACTCGCACCCCGGCCAAGTACGACACCGAGCTGGCCGAGTGGATCGCCTACGGCGCCAGCCCGCGCGGCTCCATCGCCCTCGACCGCTGCGCACGGGCCCACGCCTGGCTGGGCGGGCGCGACTTCGTCAGCCCCGAGGACATCCAGGCGGTGCTGTTCGACGTGATGCGCCACCGCCTGATCCTCTCCTTCGAGGCGGAAGCCGCGGGGATCGACCAGGACCGCGTGGTCCAGCGCATCCTCGACGTGGTCGCCGTGGCCTGATGCCGGACACCGCCAGCAACGGCGTGACGGTCAGCCTGCAAGAGCTGATCGACATGCGCCATCGCCTGCGCGAGGTGCAGCTGTTCTCCACCCCGGCCCGGCGCAGCCCGCTGATCGGCCTGCATCACTCGCGCCTGCGCGGGCGCGGCGTGGACTTCGACCAGGTGCGCGTGTACCAGCCCGGCGACGACGTGCGCACCATCGACTGGCGCGTCACCGCGCGCAGCCAGGAGCCGCACACCAAGCTGTTCCACGAGGAGCGCGAGCGCCCGGTGTTCGTCCTCGTCGAGCAGAGCCGGCGAACCTTCTTCGGCTCCGGCCTGTGCCTGAAGTCGGTGCTGGCCGCCCGCGCCGCCGCCCTCCTCGGCTGGGCCGCGCTGGCCCACAACGACCGCATCGGCGGCCTGGTGCTGAGCGACCACGACACCCACGAGATCAAGCCGCGGCGCAGCAAGCAGAGCCAGCTGCAGTTGCTCAACCTGATGGTGCGGGCCAACCACGCGCTGCTCGTCGACACCCCGGCGCCCGCCTCCGGCGACGGCTTCGGCCTGGCCCTGCGCCGCGCCCGCGAGGTGCTGCGGCCGGGCAGCCTGGTGATGGTCGTCTGCGACGAACGCGCCCTCGGCAACGCGCCCCAGGGCGACCTGGCCGAGCAGCAGCTGGGCCTGCTGGCGCGGCACACCGACCTGGTCCTGCTGCCGGTGTCCGATCCGCTGGACCACGCCCTGCCGGCCGCCGGGCTGATGCGCTTCGCCGAAGGCCAGGCCATGCTCGAGGTGGACACCCACGTCGACGAACAACGCCTGGCCTACCGCGCCCTGGGCGAGGCGCGCCGCGAGCGCTGGGCGCGGGTCAGCCAGCGCCTGGGCGTGCCGCTGCTGCCGCTGAGCACCCAGCTGGACCTGGTGGAGCAGCTGCGCGACCACCTCGAACAACCCGCCGCGGGGAAACGTCCGTGACGCCCCTCGACGCCCTGGAACCGCTGCTCCAGCCCGCCGCCGTGCCCTGGTGGCCGCCGGCGCCGGGCTGGTGGCTGCTGGCCGCGCTGCTGCCGCCGCTGGCCTGGGCGGCGTGGCACTGGTGCCACCGCCTGCTGCCGCGCCGCCGTGCGACGGCCCCGGCGGAAGCGCCGCTGGAACCGATCCGCGTCGCCGCCCTGGAAGAGCTGGCGCGCCTGCCGCGCCCCTACGGCGGCGCCCCCGCCGGCCCCTGGCTGCAGGCGCAGAACGCCCTGCTCAAGCGCCTGTCGCGGGTGCGCTGGCCGGACGACAACTGCCACACCCTGAGCGGCCGCGCCTGGCTGGCGTTCCTCGACAACCGCTGCCCGGCGGCCGGCCTGACGCGCTGGATGATCCTGGTGGAAGGCGGCTACCGCGCCGAGTGCAAGCTCGACGACAAGGCCATCGACGGCCTCGCCGCCGCCGTGGAAACCTGGGTGCGCAAGCATGTTTGAGTTCGCCTGGCCCTGGGCCTTCCTGCTCGCCCCGCTGCCCTGGCTGCTGCGCGTGCTGCTGCCGCCGGCCGACAGCGGCGAGGCGGCGCTGAAGGTCAGCTTCCTCGCCGAACTCGAGGGCCTGGCCGGCCGCCGCGCCCGCGCGCAACTGCCGGCCTGGCGCCTGCAGGCGCCCTTCGTGCTGCTCTGGCTGCTGTTGCTGCTGGCGGCGGCACGCCCGCAATGGGTCGGCGAGCCGCTGCCGATCCCCGCCAGCGGCCGCGACCTGCTGCTGGCGGTGGACGTCTCCGGCTCCATGGACACCGCCGACCTCACCTGGCAGGGCAGCGAGATCAGCCGCCTGAACCTGGTGCAGAAGCTCTTCGGCAACTTCATCGAGGCGCGCCGCGGCGACCGCGTCGGCCTCATCCTGTTCGGCAGCAAGGCCTACCTGCAGGCGCCGCTGACCTTCGACCGCCATACCGTGCGCGTCTGGCTGGACGAGGCGCTGATCGGCATCGCCGGCAAGGACACCGCCCTGGGCGACGCCATTGGCCTTGCGCTCAAGCGCCTGCGCCAGCGCCCGGCGCAAAGCCGCGTGCTGGTGCTGATCACCGACGGCGCCAACACCGCCGGCGAGATCCCGCCGCTGACCGCCGCGCGCCTGGCCGCCGAGGAGAGCGTGAAAATCTACACCATCGGCATCGGCGCCGACCCGCAGCCCGGCGGCGTACTCGGCGCGCTCGGCCTCAACCCCGGCCTGGACCTGGACGAAGGCACCCTGAAGGCGATCGCCAACCTCACCGGCGGCGAATACTTCCGCGCCCGCGACGGCGCCGAGCTGGAGGCCATCTCCAGCACCCTCGACAGCCTCGAGCCGGTGACCCAGAAGCCCACCCAGGCGCGCCCGGCCCTGGCCCTCTACCACTGGCCGCTGGCCGCCGCGCTGCTGCTGAGCCTGCTGCTGGTGGCCGGCGAACTCTGGCCGCCGCAGCAATGGTGCTGGCCGTGGAGGCGCCCATGAACCTCTGGCCGCACCTGCTGCGCCCCTGGTGGCTGCTGCTGTTGCCGCTGCTGGCCTGGCTGCTGTGGAAGCTGCTGCACCGCCAGCGCCGCGCCGGGCGCTGGCAGTTGCTGCTGCCGGCGGCCTTCCACCCCTGGCTGCTCAAGGGCGGCAGCGGCCGCGCCGACCGCCGCCCCTGGCTGTACCTGGGCCTGGCCTGGCTGCTGGCGGTGCTGGCGCTGCTCGGGCCGAGCTGGGAACGCATCGAGCAACCGGCCATGCAGCGCAGCGACCCGCTGGTGGTGATCCTCGAGCTGACGCCGCGGATGCTCGCCGGCGACCTGCCGCCCAGCCGCCTGGAGCAGGCCCGGCGCAAGCTCCTCGACCTGCTGCGCGCACGCCCCGACGCGCAGACCGCCATCGTCGTCTACGCCGGCAGTGCCCATACCCTGGTGCCGCTGTCCAACGACCTGTTCACCGCGCGCAACCTGCTCGATGCGCTCAAGCCATCGATCATGCCCGAGCCCGGGCAGCGCGCCGACCTCGCCGTGCAGTTGGCGCGCCGCCTGCTCGACCAGGGCGCCCAGGGCAACGGGCGCCTGCTGCTGCTCACCGGCGGCCTGGACGAAAGCGAGCAGCAAGGCATCCGCAAGGCGCTGCACGGCCACGGCCGGGACTTCGCCATCCTCGCCGTGGGCAGCGCCGGCGGCGCGCCCATCCCGCAGGAGGACGGCACCTACCTGAAGGACGACCAGGGCGGCATCCTCCTGCCGCGCCTGGACGAGGCCGGGCTGCGCCAGTTCGCCGCCGGCCTGGACGCCGGCTACCAGCGCCTGGGCGCCGGCGACCGCGACCTCAAGGCCCTCGGCCTGCTGGACGCCAACCGCGGCCTGGAAGCCGCCGGCAACGACGCCGTGCTGCGCCTGCAGCGCTGGGCCGACCAGGGCTACTGGCTGCTCCTGCCGCTGCTGTTGCTGGCCGCCTGCGCCGGCCGCCGCGGCTGGCTGTTCAGCCTGCCCCTGCTGCTGCCGCTGTGGCTGGGCGCGCCGCAACCGGCCCTGGCCTTCGAGTTCGCCGACCTCTGGCTGCGCCCCGACCAGCAGGGCCAGCGCCTGCTCGCCGAGCAGCGCCCGGCCGACGCCGCCCGGCACTTCGCCGACTTCCGCTGGCGCGGCCTGGCCCTCTACCAGGCCGGCGACTACGATGGCGCGGCCCGCGCCTTCGCCCAGGGCGACACCGCCGCCGACCACTACAACCGCGGCAACGCCCTGGCCCGCGCGGAGCAGTACGAGGCCGCCATCGACGCCTACGAGCGGGCGCTGGAACTGCAGCCGGACCTGCAGCAGGCCCAGCGCAACAAGGCGCTGCTGGAAGAGCTGCTGCGCCAGCGCGAGCAGGACGCCGCCCAGCAGCGCGCCAACGCCTCGCAGGCCCTGCGCAGCGGCGAGGCCGAGTCGTCGCCGACGGCACCGGCCAGGCCCTCGGGCCAGCAGGACCAGGAAGAACGGCCGGCGCGCCCTTCCGCGGCCCTGCAGAACCGCCAGCAGGCCAACGCCGAGCGCCTGCAGGCCACCGACCCGGACGACGAGCCGCCCGCCGATGCGACGGAACTCCCGGCCCCCTCGGCGGACGAAGAGGAGCTCAGCGACGAAAGCCGCCAGGCCCTGGAACAATGGTTGCGGCAGATTCCCGACGAACCCTCCGAACTGCTGCGCCGCAAGTTCTGGTACCAACAGCAGCAGCACCAGGAAAACATGCCATGAAAGGGTTGATCTGCCTGATCCTGCTCAGCCTCCTCGCCTTCCAGGCGCAGGCCAGCTTCACCGCCAGCGTCGACCGCGCACGCCTGACCGAGGGCGAGAGCCTCGACCTGACCCTGGAGTCCGACGACCCCACGCAGTTCGGCAAGCCGGACCTCACGCCCCTGGGCGAGGCCTTCGAGATCCTCGGCACCCGCCAGGTCAACCGCCTGACCACCCTCGACGGCCAGGCACAGGCCACCACGCGCTGGATCATCACCCTGCGCCCCACCCGCACCGGCGCCCTGCAGATACCGGCGCTGCGCATGGGCAACAGCCAGACCCAGCCGATCGGCCTGCAGGTGCTCAAGGCCGAGGACGCGGCCGGGCAACAGAAGCTCTCGCCGGTGTTCATCGACGCCAGCCTCGACCACGAAACGGTCTACGTGCAGGCCCAGGCCATCCTCACCCTGCGCATCTACCACTCGGTCTCGCTGTACGACGACAGCAGCCTCAGCCCGCTGCAGATCGACGACGCCAAGGTCGAGCAGCTCGGCCAGCCGCGCACCTACGAGAAGGAAATCAACGGCGTGCGCCACGGCGTCATCGAGGTGCGCTTCGCGATCTTCCCGCAGCACAGCGGCGAGCTGACCATCCCCGCGCTGAACTTCAGCGCCACCCAGGTGGCGCGCAACAACCCCGGCGACACCTTCGGCGTGCTGCCCGGCAAGCGCCTGCGGGTGAGCTCGCCGGAGATTCCCCTGGAAGTGAAGCCCAAGCCCGCCGACTACCCGGCCGACGCGCCCTGGTTGCCGGCCCGCGCCGTCGCCCTCAGCGAGAGCTGGGCGTCGCAGCCGGACCAGGCGAAGGCCGGCGAGGCCCTGACGCGCAACCTGATGCTGCGCGTCGAGGGGCTTTCCAGCGCCCAGTTGCCGCCGCTGCCCCAGGCCCTGCCGGCCGGGCTGCGGCACTACCCCGACCAGCCGCAGCTGGCCGAGGAGCAGGGCGACCAGGGCGTGATCGGCAGCCGCGAGGAACGCCAGGCCCTGGTGCCGGACCAGGCCGGCCAGCTGAGCCTGCCGGACATCGAGATCACCTGGTGGAACACCCAGGAAGACCGCCTGGAGCACACCACCCTGCCCGGCCGCACCCTGGACGTCGGCGCCAACCCGCAGCTGGCGGCCCAGCCCCCGGCGGCGCTGGAAGGCACCGTGGGCACCGGCGGCCAGCCTCTGTGGCCCTGGCAGCTGGCGACCCTGCTGCTGGCCCTGACCAGCCTGCTCGGCTTCGGCCTCTGGTGGCGCGCCCGGCGCCAGCCGGCCATCGTCCGCGCCGCGGCCAACGCGCCCAGCGCCCGCACCCTGCTCGACGAACTGCGCCGCTGCTGCCAGGCCAACGACCCCCACGCCACCCGCCAGGCCCTCGACGCCTGGGCCCGCCAGCAGCCGGAAACCCTGGCCGACATGGCGGCGCGCTTCGTGCCGCTGTCCGACGCCATGGACGGTCTCAACGGCGCGCTCTACAGCGACAGCGAGGGTGGCCACAACTGGGAGGGCGAGGACCTCTGGCGGGCGATCCGCACCCTGCCCGCCGCGGAAGGCGGCGGCGCGGCGACGGCCGAGGGCAACAGCCTGCCGCCGCTCTACCCGCGCTGAGCCGGGCCGGCGCCCCGCCGGGGCATCGATGGCGTCGATAGTCACCAGCAGGCGGATTCAATTCCCTTCGCCGCGACCGGGCGCGAGCATGCTCCCATGGCCCCGCGAACCCAGGGGCCGCGAGGCGGCCTGAGCGTGCATACCCCGGAACGCCCCGCTGACCACGAGGCTGACGGAGGAACGCAGCATGCAGGCCGCACTGGATATTCTGCTCATCATCGGCTCCCTGGCGGAGCTGCTGCTCTATGTCGCGCTGGCCGCCATCGGCCTGGCCGTGACCCTGCTGCTGGCCGCCATCGGCGTGCTCACCCTGCGCTCGCCCGGCGAGCCCATCCGCATCGACGAGCCGCCGCGCCGCCGCGTGCGCGGCTGAAGCCCGCCCGCCAGCCGGGCTCAACCGGCCCGGCCATGGCGCCCGCTCAGGGCTTGCCCACGCCCCGGTCTTCCAGTTGGTCGGCCTCGAACAGCGTCTCCAGCTCCCGGCGCGCCTCGCGGGCGGTCTGGATCACCGCCGCGGCATCGTCGTAGACCTTGTACTGGGCCATCAGCACTTCCTCGTCGTGGCGGCGGAAGCGGCGGATGCGCGCCAGCGCCTGTTCCTCGGAAAGGCCCATCTCCATCAGCACCCGCCGGCTCATCTCCAGGCTGGAATGGAACAGCTCGCGCACCGGGCTGGCCCCGGCGTCGAGCAGGTGGTAGACGTGCTGGCGGTTGCGCGCCCGGGCGATGATCTTCACGTGCGGGTAGAGCTTGCGCACCAGGCGCACGGTGTCGATGTTGGTCTGCGGGTCGTCGGTGGCGACGACGAAGAACTCGGCCTTGTCCACCTGGGCCGCGCGGAGGATTTCCGGGCGCAGCGGGTCGCCATAGAAGATCGGGATGCTGCCGTAGCTGCGGCTCAGCTCGATGGTGTCCACCGAGGTGTCCAGGGCGATGAAGGGCACGCGCTGGGCGCGCATGATCCGCGCGACCACCTGGCCCATGCGGCCCATGCCGGCGATCACCACTCGCGGCGCGTCGCCCTCGATGCGCGTGTATTCCTCCGGCGCCTCGCGCACCGGCTCCGGCTTGGGCTTCACCAGGCGCGCGGCCAGCAGCACCAGCAGCGGCGTCACCGCCATCGACAGGGTGATGCAGAGCACCAGCAGGCTGTGCAGGTTGGCGTCCAGCAGGCCTTCGGCACGGGCCAGCTTGAACACCACGAAGGCGAATTCGCCGCCGGCCGCCAGGACGATGCCCAGGCGCAGCGCCGAATGGCCGTCGAGGCCGCCGGTGAGGCGCCCGAGCAGGTACAGCAGCGGCAGCTTCAGGGCTATCAGCAGCACCGTCAGGCCCAGCACCAGCAGCGGTGAATGCAGCAACAGGCCGAGGTCGGCGCTCATCCCCACGCTGATGAAGAACAGCCCCAGCAGCAGGCCCTTGAAGGGCTCGATCTGCGATTCGAGTTCATGGCGGTATTCCGAGTCGGCCAGCAGCAGGCCGGCGAGGAAGGCGCCCAGGCCCATGGACACCCCGGCCAGCTCCATCAGCCAGGCGGTGCCCACCACCACCAGCAGCGCGGTGGCGGTGGACAGGTCGGCCATGCCGGTGCGCGCCACCGTGCGGAACACCGGGCGCAGCAGGTAGCGCCCGCCGACCACCACCACGGCGATGCTGCCCACGACCTCCAGGAAGTGGCGCCAGTCGCCGCCCGGCGCGGCCTCGTCGGCGCGCGCGCCGAGCAGCGACACCGCGGCGATCAGCGGGATGGCGGCGATGTCCTGGAACAGCAGGATGGCGAAGGCCAGGCGGCCGTGGGGGCTGGCCAGTTCCTTGCGCTCGGCGAGGATCTGCAGGCCGAAGGCGGTGGACGACAGCGCCAGGCCGCCGCCGAGCACCACCGAGGTGTTCAGCGGCAGCTCGAAGGCCAGGTGCGCCAGCGCGCCTATCACCAGCGCGGTGAGCAGCACCTGGGCCAGGCCGATGCCGAACACCGCCTTGCGCATCACCCACAGGCGCTTGGGCGACAGCTCCAGGCCGATGATGAACAGCAGCAGCACCACGCCCAGCTCGGACAGGCTGGCGACGCTTTCCGGGTCGTCGATCAGGCGCAGCACCGAGGGGCCGATCAGCACCCCGGCCAGCAGGTAGCCGAGCACCGCGCCCAGCTGCAGGCGCTTGGCCAGCGGCACCATGAAGACGGTGGCGATGAGGAAGACCACCGCCGATTGCAGATAGTTGGAACCATGCTCCATGCCGGAACGCTCCTTGGCAGGATGAGGCCCGGCGCGCGGCCGGGCGGGTGGAACGGAAAAGGTGTGGGTCAGGCCGGCGGCGGCAGGCCTTCGCGGGCCAGGTGGCGCTGGAACTGCCCGGCCAGGGCTTCGACCTGCGACCAGGGCTGGGAGTGCCGTTCCTCCAGGGCCACGTGGCTGTCGGCGCGGATGACGGCCGGCAGCTCGACGGCGCGGTAGAAGGCGTTGACCACCTCGGCCATGGCTGCGCGCTGGTTCTCCAGCAGGATGGCGCCATGGGCCAGCACCACGTAGCGCCCGTCGCTCTGCCGGCGGCGCCAGCGCTGGGCGGTGCCGACCAGCTTGCGCCCGCCCAGGTTGACGTTGTAGCGGCCGTCGCAGAAGGCGCCCTCCACCTCGCCCAGGCCGGCCTCCAGGCCCAGGGCGGCGAGCCAGTCGCAGAGCGGCTGGCAGAGGCGCTGGTAGGCGGTGTCGATGCGCGTCTGCTCGTTGTCGCCGTCGGGTACCGCATAGCACAGGGCGACGTTGAGCACCGCCGGCGACTGCGGCACCGGCTCGCCCCCGGTGTCGCGCAGGGCGATCGGCCAGCCGAGCTCGGCGCAGCGCGCCTCGGCCTCGGCGAAACCGGCCAGCCGGCTGAGCCGGCGCGGCATCACCAGCGCCTGCTGCAGCGGGCGCCAGAACAGCAGGCGGCTGTCGCCCTGGCCGCTGAAGACCTGGTCCAG
The DNA here is from genome assembly GCF_003176655.1 of Pseudomonas sp. RW407. Taxonomy (NCBI): domain Bacteria; kingdom Pseudomonadati; phylum Pseudomonadota; class Gammaproteobacteria; order Pseudomonadales; family Pseudomonadaceae; genus Pseudomonas; species Pseudomonas sp. RW407. The sequence goes on from NZ_QGSL01000088.1 coordinate 925,697, forward strand.
GGCGGCGCGTTCGGCATCCAGGCCGTCTTCCGCGGAAAACCGCAATACCCGTTCGCCCATGTCCTTCTCCTTTCGCCGTGTTGCCTGACAGGTAGCGGACTATGCCCAGCCGCCACGCCAGGCTGCAAGCGAAAAGCCCGGCAATCCCCCGGCGGGCGGCGGGACAGCCTGGCGGCATCTGGCTATGCTCATAGCCGGATGCCATCGCGCACAGGACCTGCCCCCGTGTCCCAGCCGTTCCCGCAACGCCTTCGCCAGCAATTCAGGCTCGCCCGTTCCCTGGCGCGGCCGGTGGCCACGGAAAACCTCAGGCGCCTGGCCTGGCTGGCGCTGCTGGCCGTGCCCTTCGACCTGGTGCACATCCTGGTGTTCTGGCTCAACCTGCAGGGCAGCCTGCCGGCGTACGACGGCTGGCGCCAGCACATCATCCTCACCCACGCGGTGGCGGCCGTGCTGCTGCTCGGCCTCGGCCTGCTGGCCTGGCAGGCCCGCCAGCGCCCGCAGGCGCCGCCGCCGTGGTACTGCGAGCTGCTGGCGCTGCTGGGCGCCGCCGTGCTGCTGGGCTTCGGCCTGGTCATCACCGCCTTCGACCAGCAGGTGACCAGCAGCATCACGCCCTTCCTCATGGGCGCGGTGGCCACGGCGCTGATCCTGCTGCTGCGCCCGCTGTTCGCCACGCTGCTCTACGTGCTGCTGTTCATCGCCTTCGAACTGGCCATGGAAACGGCCCAGCCGGACCCGCAGCTGCGCCTGTCCAACCAGATGGGCGGCCTGACCATCTGCGGCATCGGCCTGCTGCTGTCGCAGATCCTCTGGTTCAGCCACCTGCGCAACCTGCGCCAGCGCCAGCACCTGCGCCGGCAGCGCAAGGAACTGGAGGAGAAGAACCGCCAGCTGGAATACCTGGCCGGCCACGACCCGCTGACCGGGCTGTTCAACCGCCGCCAGTTCGACCAGTTGGTGAAGCAGGAGCTGGCCCGCTGCGACCGCCAGCCGATGCCGGTGAGCCTGCTGATGATCGACCTGGACCACTTCAAGTTCATCAACGACCGCTACGGCCACCCGCTGGGCGACGAGGTGATCCGCCACACCGCCACCCTGCTGCGCAAGCACACCCGCAGCAGCGACAGCGTGGCGCGCCTGGGCGGCGAGGAATTCCTCCTGCTATTGCCGGACACCGCCGCGGTCCAGGCCCGGGTGATCGCCGAGAAGCTGCGCAAGCTGCTGGAGGACACCCCGCTGCCGATGAAGGAAGGCCTGCTCTACCTCACCGCCAGCTTCGGCATCGCCGGCCTGGCCAGCGGCGTGTCCAGCACCTACGAAAGGCTCTACAGCACCGCCGACCAGGCCCTGTACCGGGCCAAGGCCAGCGGCCGCAACCGCGTGGAAGTGATGGATGCGGCGCCCCACGGGACGTTGGAGTGAGGATGGAGAACGCTTTTCTGTAGGAGCGAGCTTGCTCGCGAACAGCGTTTCCAGGCGGCTACGGTATTTTGGGTTGACGCCGTTCCCTCTCCCCAACCCTCTCCCTGAAGGGAGAGGGGGCCGTTCGGAGCGAGCGGTAAATCCGGAGTCATCCTGAAACTCCCATCTACTTCCGCCATTCCCGCGTCCGCGGTTATGCGCCCTACGGGCTGGCAGTCCCAAAGCAAGAACTGGCACGGCTCTTCGTAGGAGCGAGCTTGCTCGCTCCTACGAAAATCCCCTAACCTCAGGGTTGTGCGTAGCGCCGGTTCAACCCCGGCGGCACGCCGCTGGCGTCGGTGGCCGTCCACGGGCCCTGCGGGCTGACGCCCCAGTACCAGGCGCCGTCCCAGTGGTAGTAGGTGCGCTGGCGGTAGTACAGGTCCTTCTGGCCCTGGATCACGTAGACGCCCAGGTTCGGGTCCCAGCGGCCCTTGCCGCCCGGCGGCGGGGCGAACTGGGTGTGGGTGCTGCGCGGCTTGTTCGAGGGGTTCTGCGGGTTGGGCGTGATGGCCGAACGCGGCGCCGGCTTGTTCGACGGCATGGCCGCCGGCGGCTGGCCGCTGGCGCCGGGCTGCGGGGCCGGCGCCGGGGCTTGCGAGTGGGGCTGCTGGCCGGCGCAACCGGCCAGGGCGAGCAGGGCCGCGAGGGCGAGGATTCGGCCTTTCACGGACGTACCTCCGGGAGTTTGTCGGTCAATGCTGGTCCGGGCTGTCGATGGTCACCGCCTGATCGCCCGCGCCGGCAGTAGACAACGGCTGGCTGCGTCCGATCCATTCGCCGCTGATGGCATTGCCGGCGCGCGACACCCGCGCCACCAGCTCCACCTGCGGGAAGGCCGACAGCTTCAGTTGCGGCATCATGGCGTCGGCATCGCTGAGCGACACCTCGTCCGGCAGGTCGGCCACCTTCAGGCGCTTGACCGCCAGCGGCATCGGCGGGCCGTTCACCGCGCGGGCGAAGACGAACACGCTGTCGTCCGGCTTGACCTGGCCCTTCACCGCGTCGCTGAGGTCCACCCGGACCTTCAGCGTCAGGCCGGCGCTGGCCGCCGCGGCCGGCGCTTCCGGCAGCTTCTCGCCGCGTTCGACCAGGTGCTGGCGGGCACGCTCGATGCCGCTCTGGATGGCTGCGCGCGACGGATCGTCGGCCGGCAGCGCGGCGACCAGGCGCTGCCAGTAGCTGGCGGCGTCGGCGTAGCGTTGCTCCTCGAAGGCGGAGATGCCCATCAGGCCGAGGGTGGTGACCTCCTCCGGGTTCTGCTTGAGCGCCTCGTCGGCCAGGGCCTGGGCGGCGCCGGCCATCTTCTTGCCATTGGCGAAGTACAGCGCCTGGGCCCACTGGCCGAGCACCTCGGACTGGCGTCCGGACAGGTTGGCGGCGCGCTCGAAGGCCTTGGCGGCGTCCTCGAAGCGCTCCTGGGTCATGTAGGTGCGGCCGAGGAAGTACCAGCCCTCGGCGGAATCCGGCTGGGCCTGCACGGCCTTCTCCAGGCGCGCGGTCATCTCTTCCATGGAATGCGGCGGCTCGGCGAACTCGCGGGACAGGGCCAGCTTGTCGCTGGCGCCCCAGTGCAGGTACAGGCCCAGGCCCAGCAGCGGCAGCAGCACGGCCACCGCCAGCGGCGCGGCGCGGCCCAGGCGCGAGCGGCGTTCGCCCTCGCCTTCGGTGTCGGCCAGCAGTTCGCGGCCGGCCTCGGTGCGCCCGGCCTGCAGCTGGGCGTCGTCGAGGGTGCCGGCGGCGTGCTGGGCATCCAGCTCGGCGAGGCGCTCCTGGTACAGGGCGACGTTGAGGGCGGTGCGGTCTTCCTCGGCCTGGGCGCGGCGGCCACGCAGCAGCGGAATCAGCAGGAAAGCCATGGCCACCAGCGCGAGCAGGCCGGCGGCGAGCCAGAAGTCGATCATTTGTCTTGGTTATCCAGCAATTGATTCAGGCGGGCCTGTTCCTCGGCGGACAGGCTGGCGGAGGGGCCGCTAGCGACGCGGCGGCGGCGCGCCACCAGCACGCCGACCACCAGCACGCCCAGGCCCAGCAGGGCCGCCGGGCCGAACCAGAGCAGCCAGGTGCGGGAATTGACCGGCGGCTTGTAGCGCACGAAGTCGCCGTAGCGGTCGACCATGTAGTCGACGATCTGCTCGTCGCTCTTGCCCTGCTGCAGCTGTTCGTAGATCTGCTTGCGCAGGTCGGCGGCGATGGGCGCGTTGGAGTCGGCGATGTCCTGGTTCTGGCACTTGGGGCAGCGCAGCTCGGTGGTCAGGTCGCGGAAGCGCTGGCGCTCGGCCTCGTTGGGGAATTCGTAGGTGTCGATGGCGGCGTACACCGCGCCGCTCAGGGTCAGGCCCAGCAGGGCCGCGCTCAGGAGTCGCTTCATTTGCCCCCCGCCTCGTCCACCAGGCGCTGGTAGATCGGCGCCAGCTGTTCGCGCCAGACCTTCTCGTCGACGGCGCCGACCAGCTTGTGGCGGATGATGCCGTCCTTGTCGATCACGTAGGTCTCCGGCGCGCCGTACACGCCCAGGTCCAGGCCCAGGGTGCCCTGGGCATCGGCGATGTTCAGCACGTAGGGGTCGTGCAGGTCCTGCAGCCACTTCTGCGCGGCGGCGTTGTCGTCCTTGTAGTTGATGCCGACGATCACCACGCCCTGCTCGGCCAGCCTGGCCAGCACCGGGTGCTCGAAGCGGCAGGTCGGGCACCAGGTGCCCCAGACGTTGACCAGCGCCGGCCGGCCCTTGAGGTCGGCCAGGGTGTAGGTCTTGTTCGGCTCCAGCACGCCCGGCAGGGAGAACGCCGGGAACGGCTTGTCGATCAGCGCCGAGGGCAGCTCGCTGGGGTCGAGCCACAGGCCGCGGAAGAGGAATACCGCGACGACGAGGAAGATCGCCAGCGGCAACAGCAGGATCGCACGCTTCACACTCAGGCTCCCTGTCCGGCGGCGAGGCCCAGCGCCTCGCGCACCTTGGTTTTGACTTTCAGCCGGTAGCGCCGGTCCAGCGCCGCCAGCACGCCGCCCAGGGCGGTGAGCAGGCCGCCGAGCCAGATGAAGCGGACGAACGGCTTGATGTGCAGGCGCACGGCCCAGGCGCCGTTGTCCAGCGGCTCGCCCAGGGCGACGTAGAGGTCGCGGGTCAGGCTGCCATGGATGCCGGCCTCGGTCATCATCGAGCTCTGCACGCGGTACAGGCGCTTCTCCGGGTGCAGCACCGCCACTTCGCTACCGTCGCGGGTGACGCGGATGGTGCCCTTGTCGGAGGTGAAGTTCGGGCCCTCGAAGTGATGGGTGCCTTCGAAGGCGAACTGGTATCCGGCCAGCTCCACGCTCTCGCCCGGGGCCATGCGCAGGTCGCGCTGGGCGCTGAACTGGCTGGTGAGGACCACGCCGATGGCGCACACGGCGATGCCCAGGTGGGCCACCTGCATGCCCCAGTAGCTGCGGTTGAGGCTGGCGGCACCGGCCACCAGGCCCTTGTGGCGGACCTTGTCGAGGAAATCGCGGACGCCGCCGAGGATCACCCAGAAGGCCAGCAGGAACACCGCCAGCACCGGCCAGTGCAGGTCGCCGTAGAGGAAGGTGGCGACGCCGCCGAGCACCACGGCGCCGATCAGCACCGGGGTCAGCATGCGCAGCAGCCACTGCGTCGGGGTGTCCTTCCAGCGCACCAGCACGCCCACCGTCAGGGCCAGCATCAGCACCGCCATCAGCGGCATGAACAGGGCATTGAAGTACGGCGGGCCGACCGACAGCTTGGCGCCGCTGATGGCGTCGAGCACCAGCGGGTAGAGGGTGCCGAGCAGGATCATCGCGGCGGTCACCACCAGCACCACGTTGTTCAGCAGCAGCAGGGTCTCGCGGGACCACAGGGCAAAGCCGACCTGGCTCTTGACCACCGGCGCGCGCAGGGCGAACAGCGTCAGCGAGCCGCCGACCACCACCAGCAGGAAGGCCAGGATGAACACCCCGCGCTCGGGGTCCGAGGCGAAGGCGTGCACCGAGGTCAGCACCCCGGAGCGGACCAGGAAGGTGCCCAGCAGGCTGAGGGAGAAGGCGGCGATGGCCAGCAGCACCGTCCAGCTCTTGAACACCCCGCGCTTCTCGGTCACCGCCAGCGAGTGGATCAGCGCGGTGCCCACCAGCCAGGGCATGAAGGAGGCGTTCTCCACCGGGTCCCAGAACCACCAGCCGCCCCAGCCCAGCTCGTAGTAGGCCCACCAGGAGCCGAGCACGATGCCGATGCCGAGGAAGGTCCAGGCCACCAGGGTCCAGGGCCGCGACCAGCGCGCCCAGGCCGCGTCGAGGCGGCCGCCGAGCAGCGCGGCGATGGCGAAGGCGAAGGCCACCGAGAAGCCGACGTAGCCCATGTAGAGCATCGGCGGGTGGATGATCAGGCCCGGGTCCTGCAGCAGCGGGTTGAGGTCGTTGCCGTCGGCCGGCACCTGCGGCAGCAGGCGGCTGAAGGGGTTGGAGGTGATGATCAGGAACAGCAGGAAACCGGTGCTGATCATCCCCATCACCGCCAGCACCCGCGCCAGCATGGGCTCGGGCAGCTCGCGGGAGAAGATTGACACGGCGAAGGTCCAGCCGCCGAGGATCAGCGCCCAGAGCAGCAGCGAGCCCTCGTGGGCGCCCCACACGGCGCTGGCCTTGTAGTACCAGGGCAGCGCGCTGTTGGAGTTGCTGGCCACGTAGGCCACGGAGAAGTCGTCGTGGAGGAAGGCCCAGGTCAGGCAGGCGAAGGCGAACGCCAGGAAGGCGAACTGCCCCCAGGCCGCCGGGCGCGCCAGGCTCATCCACTGGCGGTCGCCGCGCCAGGCGCCGACCAGGGGGAAGAAGGACATCACCAGCGCCATGCACAGCGCCAGGATCAACGACAGGTGGCCGAGTTCCGGGATCATCGTCAGTTGCTCCCCTGCACCGCGGCGCCGGGCTGGCCGCCCTGCTGGTATTCACCGAGCTTGCCGCTGTCCTTCAGCGCCTTGGTGACTTCCGGCGGCATGTATTTCTCGTCGTGCTTGGCCAGCACCTCGTCGGCGGTCAGCACGCCGTTCTCGTCGAGCTTGCCGAGGGCGACTATGCCCTGCCCCTCGCGGAACAGGTCCGGCAGGATGCCGCGGTACTTCACCGTGACCTCCCTGGCGAAGTCGGTGACCACGAACTCCACGTCCAGGGAGTCGGCCGAGCGCTTCAGCGAGCCCTTCTCGACCATGCCGCCGGCGCGGATGCGGGTGTCGTGCGGCGCTTCGCCGTTGGCGATCTGCGTCGGCGTGTAGAACAGGTTGATGTTCTGCTGCAGCGCGGACAGCGCCAGGGCCACCGCGACGCCGACGCCGGCGACGATGGCGAGGACGATGTACAGGCGTTTCTTGCGAACCGGATTCACTTGCTGGCCTCCCGGCGCAGACGGCGCGCCTCTTCTTGCAGGTAACGCCTGCGCGCCAGGATGGGCGCGGCGACGTTGATCGCCAGCACCACCAGGCTGATGGCGTAGGCCGACCACACGTAGGGGCCGTGGTGGCCCATGGCGAGGAATTCGCCGAAGGAATGGAAACTCATAGCGCGCGCTCCACCTCAGCCTTGACCCAGGACGCGCGGGCTTCGCGCTTGAGCACTTCCAGGCGCATGCGCATCAGCAGCACGGCGGCGAAGAAGCAGTAGAAGCCGAGCACCATCAGCAGCAGCGGGATCCACATCTCCGGCGGCATCGGTGGCTTCTCGGTGAGGGTGAAGGTGGCCGGCTGGTGCAGGGTGTTCCACCACTCCACCGAGAACTTGATGATCGGGATGTTGACCACCCCGACGATGGCCAGCACGGCGCTGGCCTTGGCCGCGCTGTCGCGGTTGCCGATGGCCTGGCCGAGGGCGATGACGCCGAAATAGAGGAACAGCAGGATCAGCATCGAGGTCAGGCGCGCGTCCCACACCCACCAGGCGCCCCAGGTCGGCTTGCCCCAGATGGCCCCGGTGATCAGGGCGACGAAGGTCATCCAGGCGCCGATGGGCGCGGCGCACTGCACGGCGACGTCGGCGATCTTCATCTTCCAGATCAGGCCGATGGCGCCGGCCACCGCCAGCATCACGTAGCACGACTGGGCGAGGAAGGCCGCCGGCACGTGGATGTAGATGATCCGGAAGCTGTTGCCCTGCTGGTAGTCCGGCGGCGCGAAGGCCAGCCCCCAGACGAGGCCGACGGCCATCAGCAACGCCGCGGCGACGGCGAACCAGGGCAGCCAGCGTCCGCTGATCTCGTAGAACCACTTGGGCGACCCAAGCTTGTGAAACCAAGTCCAGTTCATCATCAGGCTCTGTGTGTCAGGGCACTTTTTTCTAGTGCCGGCCCCGCTCCAGCGGCGCCGGCAGGCGTCATTCGCCCACGCTGATCTTCAGGCCGGCAGCGATGGCGAAGGGCGTCAACGTCAATGCTAACGCCGTCAGGCTGGCCAACCAGAGCAGGTGCCCGGCGGTCGGCAGCCCCTGCAGCGAGGCCTGGAGGGCACCGCTGCCAAGGATCAGTACGGGGATGTAGAGCGGCAGGATCAGCAGCGCCAGCAGCAGCCCCCCGCGCTTGAGGCCCACGGTCAGCGCCGCGCCGACCGCGCCGAGCAGGCTGAGCACCGGGGTGCCGAGCAGCAGCGAGAGCAGCAATACCGGCAGGCAGCGTACCGGCAAACCCAGCATCAGGGCCAGCAGCGGCGACAGCAGGACCAGGGCCAGCCCCGAAACGAGCCAGTGTGCCAGCACCTTGGCCAGGACCAGAAGAGGCAGGGGGTGCGACGAAAGGACCCACTGTTCCAGGGAACCGTCCTCGAAATCGCTGCGGAACAGGCCGTCCAGCGACAGCAGCACCGCCAGCAGCGCCGCCACCCACACCAGGCCCGGCGAGAGGTTCTGCAGCATCTGGCTTTCCGGGCCGACGGCCAGGGGGAACAGGGCGATGACGATGGCGAAGAACACCAACGGGTTGGCCAGCTCCGCCGGGCGGCGGAACTGCAGGCGCGCCTCGCGCGCCAGGAGCAGGCCGAAGACGTTGCTCATGCGCCCTCCCCCGCCATCTCGCGGGCGTGCTGGCCGAGGTCCAGGGCACGGTAGCCGGCGGGCATGCGCGCCAGCGTGTGGTGGGTGGTGAGCACCACCAGGCCGTCGTTCTCGCAATGCCGCGCCAGGTGCTCCTCGAGCTGGGCCACGCCCTGCTTGTCGAGGGCGGTGAAGGGTTCGTCGAGAATCCACAGCGGCGGCGCGTCCAGGTACAGGCGCGCCAGGGCCACGCGGCGCTGCTGGCCGGCGGACAGGGTGTGGCAGGGCACGTCCTCGAAGCCGCGCAGGCCGACCGCCTCCAGGGCGCGCCAGATCGCCGCGTGGTCCGCCGGCTGATGCAGGGCGCAGAGCCAGGCGAGGTTCTCCTCGGCGCTGAGCAGGCCCTTGATGCCGGCGGCATGGCCGATCCACAGCAGGTTGCGCGCCAGCTCGCCGCGCTGTTCCTCCAGCGGCCGGCCGTTCAGGCGCACCTGCCCGGCGGTGGGCTGCATCAGCCCGCAGAGCAGGCGCAGCAGGCTGGTCTTGCCGCTGCCGTTGGGGCCGACCACCTGCAGCATCTCGCCGGCGGCCAGGCGCAGGTCCAGGCGCTCGAAGAGCATGCGCCAGTCCCGCTCGCAGGCGAGCGCCACGGTTTCGAGAAGCGGGCTGGTCAAGGCATCGGCACCCATCGGGAAAATCGAAATCAGGCTAAAGTCGGTGCATCGCAGGCCGCTATAGTGGCCACGGGCGGCGCATTATACACGCCCGCTTCCGGCCCCGGCGCCGGCAATTTCGACAGCTTGTTAAGGCTTCCCAGGCTTTCGCCGCCCCCGCGACGATGCGCCGCAAGCCCCGAAGGACGCAGATGCCGAGCGAGATTGGCGCTTCCCGCCCGCTCCCCATGCCCCTGGCCAGCCGCGCCGTGCAGAACGCCGGGGAGCTGTCGCTCAGGCTCGCCCGCAGCCTGGGCGACCTGCTGCCGCCGGGGCACAGCGCCCAGGCCGAGGTGCTGGGCGTCAAGCAGGCGGCTGTCAGCTTCCAGTTGCTGCTGCGCCTGACCCTGGCCGGCGGCCAGCAGACGCTGGTCACCGCCGAGAGCCCGCAGGCCCTGCCCCAGGGCAGCACCCTGAACGTTTCCGCCCTCGGCGCCACCAGCCTGGTTGCCACCCTGCTGTCCGGCGCCCAGCAAGCGCTGGGCGACCTGCCGCCGCTGGACAGCCTCGACCTGGAACAGCTGCCGGTGGGCAGCCTGCTGCAGGGCAAGGTGCTGTCCAGCTCGCCCCAGGGCGGCACCCCGGCGCAACCGGCCAGCTACCGGGTGCTGCTCAGCCTGCTCGGCGGCCCCCTGGCCGGGCGCCTGCTGGACATCGACTCGGCCCGCCCGCTGAAGGCCGGCAGCCTGCTCAGCGCCCAGGTCCAGGACAGCCGCGCCCTGCTCTTCCTGCCGCTGGCCGGGCGCCTGGACCGCCTCGAATTGAACAACCAGCTGGGCACCCAGCAGGTCCGCCAATCCTCCACCGAGGGGCTGCTGGACGCGCTGCAGGCGCTCAAGCCCGGCGACCTGCCCCCTGCCCTGCGTGGCGCCGTGGACCGCCTGCTCGCCGGGCTACCCGGCGTGCAGCAGCTCAGCGACGCCAAGGGCCTGGCCCAGGCCCTGCAACAGAGCGGCGGCTTCCTCGAGGCGCGCCTGCTGCAGGGCCTGCCGCCGCTGCCGGGCGACTTCAAGGCCAACGTCCTGCGCCTGCTCGGCCAACTGCTGCCCGCCGAGCAAGGCAGTGCCGCCCCCAACCTGCTGGCGAACCTCGCCAACAGCACCGCCGCCAACCTGGCCAGCAGCCTGCCGGCCTTCGTCCGCAACGCCCTGGGCGCGCTCAACCAGAACGGCAGCCCACGCCTGCAGCAGGCGGACTTCCCGCTGCCCTCGCGCACGCTGCAGAAGCTGGAAGAGGAAGGCGACCTGGAATCCCTGCTGAAACTGGCCGCGGCCGCCGTGGCGCGGCTGCAGACGCACCAGCTGAGCAGCCTGGTGCAGAGCGAGCCGCTGCGCGGCGGCGGCCAGTTGCAGACCTGGCAGATGGAAGTACCCATGCGCACCGAGGATGCGCTGGTGCCGCTGCAGGTCCGCATCCAGCACGAGGACAGGCGCGAATCCCAGGACAGCGAACAGCCGCGGGAAAGCCTGTGGCGCATCGACCTGGCCTTCGACCTCGACCCGCTGGGGCCGCTGCAGGTCCAGGCGACCCTCGCGCCCCTGGGCCTGAGCAGCCAGTTCTGGGCCGAGCGCGAAAGCACCGCGAGCCTGCTGGAACGCGAACTCGGCCACCTGCGCGAGCGCCTTCAGGACGCCGGCTTCACCGTGCGCGAACTGTGCTGCCACCAGGGCCGGGCACCGCAAGGCCGGCGCACCGCACTGGAACAACGCTGGGTGGATGAAAAGGCATGAACAAACAGACAGCGCCGCGCCAGGCCATCGCCCTCAACTACGACGGCCAGAACACCCCCACCCTCAGCGCCAAGGGCGACGCCGAACTGGCCGAGGCCATCCTGGCCATCGCCCGCCAGCACGAAGTGCCGATCTACGAGAACGGCGAACTGGTACGCCTGCTGGCCCGCCTGGAACTGGGCGACGCCATCCCCGAGCAGCTGTACCGCACCCTGGCGGAAATCATCGCCTTCGCCTGGTACCTCAAGGGCAAGAGCCCGGCCCCACGAGCGCCGCAAGATGCGGCGAAGGCCTTGATGTTGAGGCCTTAGGAGGTAGCGGCCTTAGCAGAGGAAAAATTTATACCGTTCTTGGCCCCATGAAGTGCGAAGCCGCGAGAACATTCCCCCATCTAAAGCACGCAACCTCTAATGTATCTTTACCCGACAGCATCAGGGCTTACCACCTCCATCTCCTCCGGATTTGATATACTTATCTTTATCTTGAAACCTGCACTTGACTCTGCCACCAGAGCATTAGCTCCGCCCTCCTTAATATCGATAAATGGGTTGGAGCTCTCAGAGTAAACCACCCATTCAAGGAGCTTATGATTATTCTCATAAGCTATAAATCCTTCTGAACCATAGCTACCCTCCCCCACATAACAACACGCACCGCCTTTCAATACTACCCTCTTAGTAACATCTATAGATGTTACTTCCTCTTGATTCCCCTTGAAATATTCTTCGAAATCAAACCAACCTCGAGAACATATGTGAGGTGCAGGATATGCCAAAATTGAAATTGAAAATGATTTACCATTAGAAAAATACACCCCATCTTTTATTGGGAGTTCTTCATTACTCCAAAGTTCGATAATATTTTTCATTTTTATCAGCATACCGTTGGTCTTGTTCTAACACCTTGACGAGGGACCGGACCACCTGCCCTTATATTTCTTCGATCATTAAATCTCTGCTGAAACTTTTCCTTCCAAGTCTTTCCTGTTGCCGAATCCGGATGCGGGGCATCAGGACTCTCCTTGATAATCGAAACTTTCTTCAAGTCAGCCTCTAAGGCAGCATCCAACCGCCTATTATCATAAGAAACCAACTGACCATCAACATCAATAACATGCAATGGAGATCTTTCCCAATCCCATCCCCCGCTCTTCATAATTTCAGCATAGTTATTTCTAGAAATGGTACGCTGAGAAAAATTTATCGTCCTTGGATCGACCCACTCCATAGTCAAGCCTAAAGGATCGATCCACATATATGGATTTGGCGAGAACCTGAACAGATTTATTCCGCCATATAATCCAATCGGATCTTGCGTCAGGAACCGCCCCACCACCGGATCGTAGTAGCGGAAGGTGTTGTAGTGCAGCCCCGTCTCCGCATCGAAGTACTGCCCCTGGAACCTCAGGTTCTGCTCGATCTCTTCTGCCGCATAGCCTTCCACCTCCCCCCAGGCCTTGTAGGTGGCCTGCCATACCGGCTTGCCGTCCTCGTCGGTGACGTCCAGTGGCGTGCCGATCTGGTCGGTGTGGAAGTAGTAGGTGCGCTCTTCGTCGCCTTCCCGGTCGACGCGGGCCAGGGGGGCGTAGCTGTCGGGTTCGTAGAGGTACAGGCTGTCGCCGTTGGCCCGGCGTTCCTGGAGCAGGCGCAGGCCTTGCCAGAGGAACCCGGTGCTTTTCGTCGTGCCGTCGCGCTCCACGGCCTTGGCCACCCGGCGGCCCAGGCTGTCGTAGTGGTAACGGCCTTCGCTGAGCAGGTTGCCGTCGCGGTAGGTGCGGGCGCGGGTCAGGCGGTTTTCGCAGTCGTATTCGAAGTGCTGTTCGAGGTGGGCGCCGCGTTTGCGCACCACCATGTTGCCCCAGGGGTCGTAGTCGTAGCGCTGGTCTTGCCAGGTGCGCAGGCGGTTGTCGCGGATCTGGCCGTGGTGGCTGTCGCCCTCGGGGTTGACCAGGTTGGCGGCGGCGTCGTAGACGAAGCGTTCGCGGCTGGCCAGGTCCGGGGCGCTGCG
>NZ_QGSL01000088.1:938625-941796 GCF_003176655.1 Pseudomonas sp. RW407
GGTTTCTCTGGAAGTCCAAAAAACCAGAGCAAGAGCGGGCATGCTCTTCGTAGGAGCGAGCTTGCTCGCGAACCTGGTTTTCCGCGTTCGCGATAGCTCGTAGGGCGCATAACGCCTACGGCGTTATCCGCCATTTGCGTCGCGCATCGGCCAACGGCGGATAACCGCGAACGGTTATGCGCCCTACGCCGGCGCTTTTCCTGCAACTGTAGGGCTTCGCCCCGGTCCTACAGGCGGAACCGCTGCACGAGGCCGCTGAGGTCCACGGCCAGGCGCGACAGTTCGTGGCTGGCGGTGCTGGTCTGCTGCGAGCCGGCGGCGCTCTGGTTGGACAGGTCGCGGATGTTGCCCAGGTTGGTCTCGATGTCGCGGGCCATGGTGGCCTGGTGTTCCACCGACTCGGCGATGCGCTGGTTGCGTTCGTCGATGCTGCGCGCGGCCTCGATGATCTGCGCCAGGGCGCGGTCGGCGGCGCTGGCCTGGCCCTGGGTGTGGTCGGCCTGCTCGGCGCTGTGCTGCAGCGCCTCGACGGTGCGCCCGGTGCCCTGCTGGATGGCGCCGATCAGCTGTTCGATCTCGCGGGTGGAGTCGCCGGTGCGCTTGGCCAGCGCGCGCACCTCGTCGGCCACCACCGAGAAGCCGCGCCCGGCCTCGCCGGCGCGGGCCGCCTCGATGGCGGCGTTGAGCGCCAGCAGGTTGGTCTGCTCGGCGACGTTGCGGATCACGTCCAGCACCTTGCTGATGTTCAGCGTCTGCTCGGCCAGGCCGCGGGCCTGCTGCGCCGCGTGGCGCACGCCTTCGCCCAGCTCGCGCAGCGAGCCCAGGGTGGTGGCCAGCTGGCGCTGGCCGTCCAGGGCCTCGTCGTTGGAGCGCCGGGCCACCTCGGCGGTGCTTTGCGCGTGCTCGGCGACGTCGCCCACCGCCGCGCTCATCTGGCTCATGGCGCGGCTGACGTCGTCGATCTCGCCGTGCTGCTGGTGCAGGCCGCGGCTGCCTTCGTCCATCACCGCGCTCATCTGCTCGCTGGAGGTGGCCAGCTGCTCGGCGGCCTCGCCGATCTGGCGAATGGTGCCCTGCAGGTTGTCGCGCATGCGCCCCAGGCGCTCCAGCAGCATCGCCGCCTCGTCGCGGCCCTGGCTGTGCACGCCCTGGCTGAGGTCGCCGGCGGCGATGCGCTCGGCCACCTGCAGCGCCTCGGCCAGCGGCCGCACCAGGCTGCGCGTCAGGCGCCAGGCCAGCAGCAGGGTGACCAGCAGGGCGCCGCCCAGGGCCGCCCAGACGATGCGCAGGGCCTGGGCGTAGGCGCTGGCGGCCGCGCTGGTGGCGCTGTCCGCGGCCTGGCGGTTGAGTTCGCGCAGCAGTTGCACCTGGGTGTCGATGGCCTCGCCCTGCTGGTCGATGTTGGCGACCAGCAGGGTGCGCGCCTCGTCCAGCTTCTGCTGCTCCAGCAATTGCTGTTCCTCGCGGATGGTCTGGATGAACTGGCCGAAGGCCTGGTGCAGCGCCTCGATGGCGCCACGCTCGGTGTCGTCGCTGATCAGCGCCTGGTAGGCGCGGAATTCCTCTTCGATGTCCAGGGCCAGCTGCTCGATGATCACCTTGTTGCCGCTGCGCACCATGGGCTCGGGGTTGGCCACCTGCTGCATGGAGCGCACGCGCAGCTGGGCGAGGTTGAGGGCGATGCTGTCGGCCAGGGCGATGCTCGGCAGCTGGTCGCCGTCGATGGCTTCGCCTTGGGCGCGGATGGCCGCCATCTGGTACAGGCAATAGGCGCCGACGCCGCCCAGCAGCACGGCGCTGAACAGGAAGCAGAGCAGGGTGCGCTGGCCGATGCGCAGGCGCCGCAGGGGCTCCCAGCGGGCGAATCGGCCGAGGAGGGCTTGGGGTTTCTTCATCACGGGCTACCACGGACTGCTGTGATGCTCTGGCGAGCGGGCTTCGGACGCGCAGAGCATATGAAAGCCGTGTGACAGTCTTGTGTAATGGCCAGGGGGTATCACTGCCTGCGGCCGGGCAGATCATTGATTCGCCTGGGAAAAACGCCGTTCAGGCCGGGGCGGGCTGCTGCCGCGCGGGGTCCACCAGGTAGGCGGCGAGGTTGTCGTCCAGCTCGCCGTCGCGCAGCCAGCGCAGGGCGATGGGCCAGAGGCTGTCCTCAAAGCGGCTGTGGAAGAAGGCGAAGTGGCCGATGCTCTGCAGGCCCAGCGCCTGGGGCGGCAGGCGCAGGTGCAGGCAGCGGCTGTTGCGGTAGTAGGCCAGCAGGCGCTGGATGGCCGGGCCGGTGCCGAATTCGTCGTCGGTCACGCTCAGGGCCAGGGTGGCGCCGCGCAGGCCGGCGAAGCCCTCGGCCAGGCGCGAGCGTTCTTCCGCGCTCATGGCCTGCGGGCCGCGCCGGTAGGCGTCTTCGAAGCGCGGGCCGGGGTGCGTCCAGTCGCGCACCACGCCGTGGGGCGTGTCCTCCATCCAGCCCAGGCGCTTGGCCGGGAAGTAGCCGAACAGGCCGCTGAGCACCGGCATCGCCAGGTGCCACTTGAGCAGCATGCGCAGGCGCCGCCGCGGGGCATAGTCGCGCCAGTGGGCGAACTGCGCGCCCATACTGAACACGCGCTGGACGAGGTGGTTGGAGGGGGCCAGGCCCACCAGGAAGCCGCCGACGCTGTGGGCCACCACCAGGATCGGCTGCCGCGGGGCGTTGGCCGCGGCCCAGCGCAGGGCACCCTCGAAGTCCAGGCGGCCCCAGTCCAGCCAACTGGCGGAAAAGCCGCGCAGCGAGGCCGGGCGCGAGCCGCCGATACCGCGGTAGTCGTAGCAGAGCACGTCGAAGCCCTGGCCGTGCAGGTAGTCGGCGAAGCGCGCGTAGTAGTCGCCGCGCACCGAGGTGGCCGGGTTGACGATCACCAGCGGGCGCGGCTGCTCGGCCGCGTCGGCATGGCGCCAGAGGCGGCCCTGGAGCGGGTAGCCGTCGGCGGCGTCGAAGGTCAGTGGCAGGCCCATGGCGTTCTCTTTTCCCGTTGTGCAGCAGGCACTCTAGCGCCGGGCGATGGGGCGCTACCAGTACAGTTGCGGGAAAAAAACCGCCGCACCCATCCCGGGTGCGACCGGGGTTGGGGCGGCGGAGGCTGCAGATCGGCAGCGGGGCGGTTGGCCTCGCTGATCCGGTTGATAGTGTGC
>NZ_QGSL01000088.1:941806-980227 GCF_003176655.1 Pseudomonas sp. RW407
GCGCTTGATGAAGCCGGTGTTGACCTCGCGGGCCTCGGCCTCCAGCACGCCGCAGGCCACCTCGATGCCGGCCTCGGCCAGGCGCCGCAGCCCCTGCCCGGCGACCTGCGGGTTGGGGTCCTGCATGGCCGCCACCACGCGGGCGACGCCGGCTTTCACCAGGGCATCGGCGCAGGGCGGGGTGCGGCCGAAGTGGCTGCAGGGTTCCAGGGTGACGTAGGCGGTGGCGCCGCGGGCGGCGTCGCCAGCCTGGCGCAGCGCGTGGACCTCGGCGTGGGGTTCGCCGGCGCGTACGTGCCAGCCCTCGCCGATCACCTGGCCGTCCTTGACGATCACGCAGCCGACGCGGGGGTTGGGGTGGGTGGAGTACAGCCCCTTGCGCGCCAGCTCCAGGGCGCGGGCCATGTGGGCCTGGTCGACGGCGCTCATTCCTTGGACGGCTCCCGGGCCAGGCGCTCGATCTCCTCGCGGAACTCGTTGAGGTCCTGGAAGCGCCGGTACACCGAGGCGAAGCGGATGTAGGCCACCTCGTCGAGCTTCTGCAGCTCGCCCATCACCAGCTCGCCCAGCACCCGCGACTTCACCTCGCGCTCGCCGGTGGCGCGCAGCTTGTGCTTGATGTGGGCGATGGCCTCCTCCAGGCGCTCGACGCTGACCGGGCGCTTCTCCAGCGCGCGCTGCATGCCGGCGCGCAGCTTGTCTTCGTCGAACGGCTGGCGGCTGCCGTCCTGCTTGATCAGCCGCGGCATGACCAGCTCGGCGGTCTCGAAGGTGGTGAAGCGCTCGCCGCAGGCCAGGCACTCGCGGCGGCGGCGGACCTGGTCGCCCTCGGCGACCAGGCGCGAATCGATGACTTTGGTGTCGTGGGCACCGCAGAAGGGACAATGCATGGCAGGGAATGGCCCGACGAAATGGATGTCAATGGTAGCCCATCCGCCCCTCCCCGAGACAAGCCGCACGCTTTAGGCTATACAGGCGCCGCCCTGGAACCTGTCGCGAGGGATTTCGCCCATGCCGCTCCGCCTTCTCTGCCTGTTCGCCCTGGCCCTGCTGGCCGCCTGTTCGAGCAAGCAACCCGCTCCGCAGCCGCCCTCCGCCAGCGCCCCGGCCAAGGCCGCCGTGGCGCCCCTGCCGGCCAACCAGCGCGAGCTGTCCGGGGTGCTCACCAGCAGCCGCGGCGCCCTGCCCGACGGCGCCGAGGTGGAACTGGCGCTGCTGCTGATGGACGAGCGCGACCGCCCGCAGCGCGCCCTGGCCAGCCTGGAGCTGGTGGGCAACGGCGGTGCCCTGCCCTTCAGCCTGCGCTACGACCCCGGCGATTTCCCCAGCGGCGGCCGCGTCGAACTGCACGTGCGGGTGGCACAGAACGGCCAGCTGGCCTGGCGCCTGCGCCCGCTGACCATCGCCCCCGGACAGTCCCAGGCCCTGGGCGAGCTGCGCCTGGAGCCGGCGCCGTGAAGGCCCCGCACGACCTGCAGCAGGCCCTGGGCGAACTGCTCGGCGACGCCCGCCTGGGCGCCGAGCGCCTGCCCGGCACCGACATCGCCCTGTGGCTGATCGATGCACAGAACATGGACCGCCAGTTCAGCCCCGACGAGACCCGCCGCATCCTCGAGGAGCCGCCCTACTGGTGCTTCTGCTGGGCCAGCGGCCTGGCCCTGGCGCGCTGGCTGGCCGAGCGCCCGCAGTGGGTGGCCGGCAAGCGCGTGCTGGACTTCGGCGCCGGCTCCGGCATCGCCGCCATCGCCGCGGCCAAGGCCGGCGCCGCCGAGGTGGTGGCCTGCGACCTGGACCCGCTGGCCCTGGCCGCCAGCCGCGCCAACGCAGAGCTGAACGGGGTGCGGCTGAGCTACTCGGAAGACTTCTTCCAGGAACAGGACCGCTACGACCTGATCCTGGTGGCCGACGTGCTCTACGACCGCGCCAACCTGCCGCTGCTCGATGCCTTCCTCGGCAAGGGCCGCGAGGCGCTGGTGGCCGACTCGCGGGTGCGCGACTTCCAGCACCCGCTGTACCGGCGCCTGGACATCCTCGACGCCTGCACCTGGCCGGACCTGGCCGAGCCCCACGAATTCCGCAAGGTCAGCCTCTATCACGCCAATCGCCCCCTGTAGGAGCGACTGCCTCGCTGGTCGCACCGGGGTGCTCTTCGTAGGAGCGAGCTTGCTCGCGAATGAGCCCCGCAGCGGAATCTGTTCGCGAGCAAGCTCGCTCCTACGAGAAGCCGTGCTCACCTGGGACATAGGGCGCGGCGCGGCATTGCCTTGTTTCCGTCGGCCGCGCCCCCACTTATAGTGACCAGCATCCTTTCGCCCCTTTCGCCCGACGAGAGCCCCCATGAGCGACACGCCCTACATCTTCGACGTCACCAGCGCCGACTTCGACCAGCTGGTGATCCAGAACTCCTTCCACAAGCCGGTGCTGGTCGACTTCTGGGCCGACTGGTGCGCGCCCTGCAAGGCGCTGATGCCGATGCTGGCGCAGGTCACCGAGTCCTACCAGGGCGAGTTGCTGCTGGCCAAGGTCAACTGCGACGTCGAGCAGGACATCGTCATGCGCTTCGGCATCCGCAGCCTGCCCACCGTGGTGCTGTTCCGCGACGGCCAGCCGGTCGACGGCTTCGCCGGCGCGCAACCCGAATCGGCGGTGCGGCAGATGCTGGAGCAGCACGTGCAGCCGCCGGCGGCCCCCGCCGGCAACCCGCTGGACGCCGCCGAGGCCGCCTTCGCCGAAGGCCGCTTCGCCGAGGCCGAGGCCCAGCTCAAGGCCCTGCTGGGCGAAGACAACAGCAACGCGGCGGCGCTGATCCTCTACGCCCGCTGCCTGGCCGAGCGCGGCGAACTGGGCGAAGCCGAGACGGTGCTGGACGCGGTGAAGAGCGACGAGCACAAGGCCGCCCTGGCCGCCGCCCGCGCCCAGCTGACCTTCCTCCGCCAGGCCACCGACCTGCCCGACGCCGCCACCCTGAAGAGCCGCCTGGCGGCCGACGCCGGCGACGACGAGGCGGCCTACCAGCTGGCCGTGCAGCAACTGGCCCGGCAGCAGTACGAGGCGGCGATGGACGGCCTGCTGCGCCTGTTCCAGCGCAACCGCGGCTATGGCGAGGACCTGCCGCGCAAGACCCTGGTGCAGGTGTTCGAGTTGCTGGGTAATGAGCATCCGTTGGTGATTGCCTATCGGCGGAAGTTGGCCAATCTGCTGTATTGAGCAGCCGATTTCTGTAGGAGCGAGCTTGCTCGCGAACAGAGTTTCCCGGTCATGCTGGTGCCAGGCATGAGAGCACCCTCTCCCTAACCCTCTCCCTGAAGGGAGAGGGGACCGTTCGGAGCGGTCTGGTTTTCCCGAGTCAGCCGGCGAGCGCAGTAGTTTTCGGCTGAAACCATTCCTTCTCTCGGCACGATCTAGCCCCCTCTCCCTTCAGGGAGAGGGCTGGGGAGAGGGAAAGGCGCCACGCCCGGCACCAGAGCAGCCGGTTGGCACCGTTCGCGAGCAAGCTCGCTCCTACGAAAAGCAAAAATCCAAAAGCCCCCTATTCCCCGACCCAGGTGAACACCTGGGTCCCCTCTCGCACCTCGATCTTCACGTTCGGGCTGTGTCGCAAGCGCACCAGCAGCCCCTTGGCCGCGCCGGCGCTGCCGGCCAGGGCGGCCAGTTCGTCCAGCAGTTGCGGGCCTTCGCGGCTGCCAGCCTTGCGCAGCAGGTCGCGGGCCGACTGCCAGAGGCGGTCGGCGCCGCTGGGCATGGCCGCCGGCGGGGTTTCCACGGGCGCGGCCGCGGCCGTTTGCGGCGCATGGCGCAGCGCCACGCCCAGGCGCTGCCATTCCGCCTCGTCCAGTTCCAGGGTCAGGTCCACCGGCCAGTCGCCGATGCTTCCACGGATTCGCATGGTGGTTTCCTCCTGCATGGGCGGCATGCTCCCACGCCGGCGCGGCCGCGCCAATCTCCCCGGGGGCCTCTAGCCAGCCGCAATATTTCGTTATAACGTAACGCACCCTCGATTTCCCCACCGGAGAACGTCCATGCGCCCGCTGTTGCTCGCCCTCGCCCTGATCCCCTTCGCCGCCGCCCAGGCCCACGACGAACACGAGCACGGCAGCCTCGGCAAGCACGAGCACGGCGTGGCCCAGCTCAACGTCGCGCTGGACGGCGGCACCCTGGAGCTGGAAGTGGACAGCCCGGCGATGAACTTCGTCGGCTTCGAGCACCCGGCCAGCAGCGCCGCCGACCAGGCCACCGTGGCCGCCGCCCGCGCCCAGCTGGGCAAGCCGCTGGAACTAGTCCAGGCACCGGCCGCGGCCAAGTGCGGCGTCACCGAGGTGGAGCTGGAAAGCCCGCTGTTCGGCAACGCCAAGGCCGAGGACCACGACGACGATGGCGACGAGCACGAAGGCCACCAGCACAGCGACATCAACGCCCACTACAAGCTGACCTGCGCCGCGCCCGAGGCCCTGACCAGCCTCGACTTCGCCCCGCTGTTCAAGCGCTTCCCCGGCACCCAGAAGCTGGTGGTGCAGCTGATCGGCCCGAACGGCCAGCAGGGCGCCGAACTGACCCCGGCCAGCAGCCTGCTGAAGTTCTGACGCGCCCCATGGACACCCTGCTCGAACTCCGCGACCTCGGCTTCGCCTGGCCTGGCCAGGCGGAGCTGCTGGACATTCCGCAGTTCACCCTCGGCCGCGGCGAGACGCTGTTCCTCAAGGGCCCCTCCGGCAGCGGCAAGACCACCCTGCTCGGCCTGCTGGGCGGTGTGCAGAGGCCGCAGCGCGGCAGCATCCGCCTGCTCGGCGAGGACCTGGCGCAGCTCTCCGCCGCGCGCCGCGACCACTTCCGCGTCGACCACACCGGCTACATCTTCCAGCAGTTCAACCTGCTGCCGTTCCTCTCGGTGCGGGAGAACGTCGAGCTGCCCTGCCACTTCTCGCGCAGCCGCGCGGCACGCGCCCGCGAGCGCCACGGCAGCGTCGACGAGGCCGCCCGCGCCCTGCTCGCGCACCTGGGCCTGGGCGACGCGGCGCTGCTGCAGCGGCGCGCCGACAACCTCTCCATCGGCCAGCAGCAGCGCGTCGCCGCGGCCCGCGCGCTGATCGGCCAGCCGGAGCTGGTGATCGCCGACGAGCCGACCTCGGCGCTGGACGCCGACGCCCGCGAAGCCTTCCTCCAGCTGCTGTTCGCCGAGTGCCGCGCGGCCGGCGCCAGCCTGCTGTTCGTCAGCCATGACCAGGGCCTGGCGCCGCTGTTCGACCGCAGCCTGTCGCTGGCCGACCTCAACCGCGCCGCCACCGCCCCCGGGATCTGAGCATGTACCTGTTGCGCCTGGCCCTGGCCAGCCTTTCCAACCGCCGTTTCACCGCGCTGCTCACGGTCTTCGCCATCGCCCTCTCGGCCTGCCTGCTGCTGGCCGTGGAACGGGTGCGCAGCGAGGCCCGCGCCAGCTTCGCCAGCACCATCTCCGGCACCGACCTGATCGTCGGCGCGCGTTCGGGCTCGATCAACCTGCTGCTGTACTCGGTGTTCCGCATCGGCAACGCCACCAACAACATCCGCTGGGAGAGCTTCCAGACGGTCAAGGCCAGCCCGCTGGTGAAGTGGGCCATCCCCATCTCCCTGGGCGATTCGCACCGCGGCTACCGGGTGATGGGCACCGACACCGGCTACTTCGAGCATTACCGCTACGGCCACGACCAGCAACTGCAGCTGGCCGAGGGCCGGCCCTTCGGCCAGGACCTGTTCGACGTGGTGCTCGGCGCCGAGGTGGCCGAGGCGCTGCACTACAAGCTCGGCGACCCTATCGTGCTCAGCCACGGGGTCAGCACCATCAGCCTGGTGCAGCACGACGACAAGCCGTTCACCGTGGTCGGCATCCTCAGGCGCACCGGCACCCCGGTGGACCGTACCCTGCATATCTCCCTGGCCGGCATGGAGGCGCTGCACGTCGACTGGAAGAATGGCGTGCCGGCCCGCGGCGCCGGCCGCATCAGCGCCGACCAGGCGCGCCACATGGACCTGCAGCCGACCGCCATCACCGCCTTCCTGCTCGGCCTGAAGAGCAAGGTGGCGACCTTCACCCTGCAACGGCAGATCAACGAATACGACGGCGAGCCGCTGCTGGCGATCCTCCCCGGGGTGGCCCTGCAGGAACTCTGGGGGCTGATGGGCACGGCGGAGAAGGCGTTGTTCGTGGTCTCGCTGTTCGTGGTGCTGACCGGGCTGATCGGCATGCTCACCGCCATCCTCACCAGCCTCAACGAGCGCCGCCGCGAAATGGCCATCCTGCGCTCGGTGGGCGCGCGGCCCTGGCACGTGTTCAGCCTGCTGCTGGCCGAGGCCTTCGCCCTGGCCCTGGCCGGCGTGGTCCTGGGCCTGGGCCTGCTGTACGCCGGCATCGCCGCGGCCCAGGGCTACGTGCAGGCCAACTACGGCATCTTCCTGCCGCTGGCGGCGCCGAGCGCCTATGAGTGGTCGCTGCTGGGCGGCATACTGCTGGCCGCCGTGCTGATCGGCTGCGTGCCGGCCTGGCGCGCCTACCGCCAGTCGCTGGCCGACGGCCTGTCGATCCGAATCTGAGTAGCCCCATGAAAACCACCGCCTCCGCCTTCCTCGCCCTGCTCCTGCTCGCCGCCGGCGCGGCCTGGGCCGGCACGCCGCAGACCCTGACCTGGCCGCAGCTGATCCCCGAGGGCGCGCCGCCGCCCCCGCCGCCGGTGCCACTGCACGACATTTCCCAGTTGAGCGACGCGCTCAACGCCGAAAGCGGCCCGGCGGCAAGGCAACAATCACCGGCGGCCCCGGTGGTCCAGGCGCTGGATGGCAAGGAGGTGAAGCTGCCCGGCTACATAGTGCCGCTGGACGTGGGCCAGGACGGCGAGGTCAACGAGTTCCTCCTGGTGCCCTACTACGGCGCCTGCATCCACGTGCCGCCGCCGCCCTCCAACCAGATCGTCTACGTGCACCAGGCCCGCGGCGTGAAGATGGACGAGCTGTACCAGCCCTACTGGGTGACCGGGCGCCTGCAGGTGAAGCACATCGACAGCGACCTGGCCCAGGCCGGCTACCAGCTCAAGGCCGACGAAGTGACACCGTACGAATACGAAGGCGAGTAGCCTGCGACCATCCGCCGCAGGCATTACCCCTACGGCTCAGGGGGGCTTTATTGAGCTGAATCAAGAAGGACCGCTTAGCGCCGTCTACCATGATGTTCACCAACGCTTATTCCAAAATCATGGAGCATCACCATCATGCGCAAGTCCTGGCTCACCGCCTCCCTGCTCGCCGCCGCCGTCGCCACGCCGTTCGCCGTACAGGCTGCGGAAATCCAGGGCCACAAGGCCGGTGACTTCATCGTCCGCGGCGGCTTCGCCACCGTTGCCCCGAACGACAGCAGCAGCGACATCAAGCTCGACGGCGGCAAGGTCGGTGGCACCAAGGCCACCGTCGACAGCGACACCCAGCTGGGCCTGACCTTCAGCTACCTGCTCACCGACAAGATCGGCGTCGAGCTGGTCGCCGCCACCCCGTTCAACCACCAGGTCGACGTCAAGGGGCTGAACCGCGCCACCGGCCTCACCGGCCTGGACGGCAAGCTGGCCGACATCAAGCAGCTGCCGCCGACCGTGCTGCTGCAGTACTACCCCATGGGCGGCACCAACTCCGCCTTCCAGCCCTACGGCGGCCTGGGCGTGAACTACACCACCTTCTTCGACGAAGACCTCGCCAGCAACCGCAAGGACCAGGGCTTCAGCAACCTGAAGCTGCAGGACTCCTGGGGCCTGGCCGCGGAACTGGGCATGGACTACATGCTCAATGAACACGCCCTGGTCAACGTCGCCGTGTGGTACATGGACATCGACACCAAGGCCAGCGTCGACGGTCCCAGCGGCCTGGGCGTGCAGAAGACCAAGGTCAACGTCGACGTCGACCCCTGGGTCTACATGATCGGCTTCGGCTACAGGTTCTAAGTCGGAAGATCGCAAGAAAAAGCCCTCGGCAATTGCCGGGGGCTTTTTCATTTCCGCCTTTCACCAGGAACTGATCGAAATATCAAGACCGGCATTATGGGAACTTCCTTACCCGGAAACTTCCCGATCTATTTTCTTTAGATAAATACCCCACTTTATCCGATGCCTACCCAACTCATAAGAATTGGCCTACGGCGCATCAGAAGATTCCTAATATTCGAAAACTCAGGAAGCAAGGAGAATTCACCTACCGAAAAACCTGCAACACAAGGAAAACGCCATGAAAAAACTCACTCTTCCCGCAACCGTCTTGCTGGCCCTGGTGGCCGGCGGCGCCCAGGCGGCAACCGGCGGCCAGATCAGCTTCACCGGCCACGTCCTGGAAGACACCTGCGACGTCAGCGTGAACGGCGGCGGCGCCGATGCCTCCATCAACCTGCCGTCGATCTCCACCGGCGAATTCGACACCGTCGGCTCCACCGCCGGCGAGCAGCGCTTCACCATCACCCTCAACGGCTGCTCCGTCGGCCAGACCTACAAGGTCGATTTCGGCTCGGCCAACATCAACCCGGGCACCGGCAACCTCACCTTCAACGGCGAAGCCCTGAGCATGTCCGGCATCGAGCTGCAGATCGCCAACGAGGAGCTGGAAGCCATCGACCTGCGTACCAATGACAACAACGCCAGCAAGCTCCTCGAAGAGGCCGGCCCGCTGGAGTTCGCCTACTACGCCCGTTATGTCCAGACCTCGGAGTTGGTATCGGCCGGTACCGCCGACACCGCCCTGCTGTACTCCATCCGTTACGACTGACGGCCGCCCGGGGTGCATCCCCCTCCCCATCGGGGGATGCACCCGGCCTATCCATCACGCGCATGAACATATCCACAGAAGTCCATACGCGGATTGAATAAATAACCGCACTTACAAGTTCTACCGGCAACTTTGCCAGATGGAACTTGCCAGTACCCCGGCCCCGCCTAGACTCCACCGAAAGTCCTTCTTTATATGGAGAAGGAGGTTGACCCCGATGCGTCCCGCTACCCACTTAGTTCTGCTGATCGGTATTTGCCTGCTGGCCCTGCAGGCCAACGCCAGCATCGTCATCACCGGCACCCGCGTGGTCTATCCGGCCACCGAGCGGGACATCACCGTCAATATCCGCAACACCGGCAAGACACCCTCGCTGATCAAGGCCTGGGTGGACAACGGCAAGGGCACGCCCGGCGCCGGCAGCCCGGGGCGCTCGCCCTTCATCGTCACGCCGCCGGTATCGCGGGTGGACCCGGACAAGGGCCTGCTGCTGCGCATCGCCAATATCGACCGGACGCTGCCCCAGGACCGCGAGTCGGTGTTCTGGCTGAACGTCCTGGAAGTGCCCTCCAGCAGCCCGGACAAGGCCGGCGCGGCCGCCAGCGGCAACAGCGCGGGCAAGCTGCAGGTGGCCTTCCGTTCGCAGCTCAAGCTGTTCTACCGCCCCGCGGCACTCAAGGGCGCGGCCGCCGACGCGGCGCAGCAGCTGAAGTGGCGCATCGCCGCCGAAGGCGGCAAGCGCGTCCTGCGCGCGGTCAACGACCTGCCCTACTCGGTGTCCCTGGCCCGCCTGCACCTGCGCTCGGGGGCCAGGCAATACGCCAACGACGACCTGGACATGGTCCCGGCCAAGGGCAGCTACGGCATCCCCCTGCCCGCGGACGCGGCGGCCTGGGCCAGGGCTGGCGCCAAGGTCCGCTACACCTGGATCAACGATTTCGGCGGCCTGATCGAGACCGACGCCACCGTCGAGTAACCCTCCTGCGCGAGGTCCATCGTGTTCCCTTCGATACTGTCCCGCACCCTGCGCCTCGGCTGCCTGGGAGGGCTCTGCTGCGCCCTGCTGCCGGCCCCGGCGCTGGCCGCCGAAGGCCCCGGCGAGGTGCATTTCGACCGCGGCCTGCTGGAGACGCTGGGCATGAGCACCGACGTTTCCGGGTTCGAGAAGAACCCCTCGGCGCTGCCGCCGGGCACCTACTCGCTGGACCTGACGCTGAACAAGGTGTACTTCGGCCAGCAGGAAGTGCGCATCGTGCACACCGCCGAGCAGCGCCAGGTCTACTGCTTCGGGCTGGAGCAGCTGGAACAGTGGGGCGTGCTGCTGCCCGGGCCCGCTCCCGGCGCCGAGCCCGCCGGCGGCGACTGCATCGACCTGCTCGAACGCGTCCCGCAGAGCCGCGTGGACCTGGACGGCGCCAGCGGGGCCATCCACCTCACCCTGCCCCAGGCCTACGTGAAGCAGCGCCCGCGCAACTACGCGCCGCCGTCGAGCTGGGATTCGGGGATCAACGCCGGCTTCCTCAGCTACACCGGCAACCTCGACCGCTCCAGCAACAGCCAGGACACCCGCAACGACCTGTTCCTCGGCCTGAACGGCGGCCTCAACCTGCTGGACTGGCGCCTGCGCCACAACGCCAGCTTCAGCCATGGCGACACCACCCGCCAGGGCAGCCACTACCGCACGCTGAACAACTACGCCCAGCGCGACCTCACCGGGCTTTCCTCGCAGCTGACCCTCGGCCAGCACTTCACCGCCGGCGAGATGTTCGACAGCATCCCCTTCACCGGCGTGCAGCTGGAGAGCGACGAACGCATGCTGCCGGAGAGCGAGCGCGGCTTCGCCCCGGTGGTGCGCGGCATCGCCGACAGCAACGCCACCGTGAAGATCCACCAGGGCCAGCAACTGATCCACCAGGTCAGCGTCCCGCCCGGCCCCTTCGTCATCGACGACCTGTACAACACCGGCTACACCGAGGACCTGCAGGTCACGGTGATCGAGGCCGACGGCCGCGAGAAGACCTTCAGCGTGCCCTACTCCTACGCCGCCGAACTGCTCAGGCCCGGCGCCTCGCGCTACCAGCTCGCCTCGGGCAGCTATCGCGGCGAGAACGTCGGCACCCCGCTGAAATTCGTCCAGGGCGGCTACCGCCGGGGCCTGAGCAACAACCTCAGCGCCTATTCCGGCGCGGTGCTCGCCGACAGCTACATGGCCTCGCTGATAGGCGCCGCGCTGAACACCTCGCTGGGCGCCTTCTCGGTGGACGCCACCGTCTCGCGCTTCGATGCGCTGCCCGGCGAAGCCGGCGCCCAGGGCATGCCCGACAATGGCGAAAGCTACCGCCTGGCCTACAACAAGAGCTTCGGCGGCACCCACCTGCAACTGTCCTACCGCCGCTCGGACAAGGGCTACCTGGGGCTGGCCGCCGCGGCCGACGCCCTGGACACCGACAACGCCCACCTGTTCCGCGAACGCGACCGCGTCCAGCTCAACCTCAGCCAGGCGCTGGGCGGCGGCAGCCTGTACCTGTCCGGCGTGGGGCAGACCTACTGGACCGGGGAGAACCGCAGCCTGACCTTCAGCGGCGGCTTCAGCCGGACCTTCGGCTGGGGCAGCCTGGGCCTGTCGGCGACGCGCTTCCAGAGCGTCGACGGCTACGACAACCAGTACCTGCTGAGCGTCAGCGTCCCGCTGGGCCGCGAAGCCGGCGCGCCGCGCCTGAGCAGCACCCTGTCGCTGCAGGACGCGCGCAACCGCTCGCTGCAGACCAGCCTCAGCGGCATCGCCGGCGAGCAGGGCCAGTGGAACTACAACCTGTACGGCAACGACAGCCAGGCCGAGGGCGGCAACAGCCAGTCCTATGGCGGCAACCTCAACCTGCGCACCGCCGCCAGCTCGCTGGGCGCCAGCCTGGCGCGGGGCGACGGCTTCAGCCGCGAGTCCCTGTCCGCCCGCGGCAGCCTGGTCGCCTATTCCGGCGGCGTGGCGCTGTCGCCGAACCAGGGCGAGACCATGGCGATAGTCGAGGCCGAAGGCGCGGCGGGCGCCCTGCTGCCGCGCGGCCGCGTGCACCTGGACGGCGACGGCAAGGCCCTGCTCACCGGGCTGACGCCCTACCGCCACAACGAGATAGTGCTGGACGCCAAGAGCGCCATCGACGACGTCGAGATCCGCGAGAACATCCAGAAGACCGCGCCGCGCTACGGCGCCATCGTGCGGGTGCCCTACCGCACCCGCAGCGGCATCTCGGTGCTGCTCGAGCTGCACCGCGCCGGCGGCCTGGAAGTGCCCTTCGGCGCAGAGGTCGGCGGCGACGGCGAGGTGCTGGCCTACGTCGGCCAGGACAACCTGGTCTACCTGTACCTGGAAAAGGGCCGCGACAGCTACCGGGTATCCTGGGGCGAGGCGGACGAGCAGCAATGCAGCTTCACTTACGCCATGCCGGCGAAGAAGGACAAGCAAGACACCTACCGGGCCATCCCGGTCGACTGCCAGGCCGCCAGCGGCCAGCCCCGCAAGGAGGAAGCATGATCCGCCGCCCCGCCACCCTGCTCCACGGCCTCGCCCTGGCCGCCTGCCTGCTGCAGGCGCTCCCGGCCCGGGCCGACGAATGCCCGGTGGAGCCCAACCAGTGCTACTTCACCAACCAGCAGTTCACCTACGACGGCGAGCGCTACATCAGCGCCGGGCTGCCGGTGGGCAGCGTGCTGGGCACCCTGAACCTGTCCCTGGACTATGCCTGCCGCCTGCAGGAGTACCTGTCCGGCGAGGCCGGGCGCTACATAGTGCTGGGCATCGCCAGCGAGGCCAGCCACCGGCAGGGCAACGACTTCGCCACCAACATCGACGGCCTGGTCTACCGCGTCATCCCCTCGGGCCAGGACGGCGTCGGGGTGAAGCAGGTCGGCGGGGTGGAAAAGCGCATCCAGCTGGGCGTCGTCGGCGACCGCAGCCTGGGCCCCAGCCAGTGCGTCAGCGGCTCGCTGTCCAACAGCTTCATCGAGGTGCTGAAGAACGGCAACATCGACACGCCCGGGACCTACCCGGTCAACTTCCGCGAGCCGGCCCTGTTCGTCGGCTCGCGCTGGAACAACACGCCGCCGGCCTACCCCATCGACCCCTTCCCGGACGTCGCCCTGACCTTCCTGCCCACCACCTGCGAGATGACCGACGCCCCCACCCGCGTGGATTTCGGCAGTTTCAGCAAGAACCAGTTGCCGCTGCAGCGCCGCTTCGAGTTCCATTGGCAGTGCGACGGCGGCGCGGTCATCCGCACCACCCTGTCGCCGGCCAGCGGCGTGCTCACGGAAAACGGCAGCGCGCTGCTGCATGAAAGCGCCGGTTTGCTGCTGAAGATCAAGGACCTGCTGAACGAGCAGTACGTAGTCTTCAACCAGCCCGTCGAGCACGTGGTGCGCTCGCCGCGTTCGCTGGGCTTCGACACCACATTCGAGGCCGAGCTGCTGGCGGGCGCCGAGGTCCGGCCGGGGCCCTTCGAGTTCGTCGTGCTCTATACCACCGAATACAAGTGAGCGCCCCATGTACCTCTGGTTGAAGCACCTGCACATCACCCTGGCAGTCCTCAGCAGCCTGCTCTTCCTCTGGCGCCTGGGGCTGAGCTGGCGGGGCCGGCGCCTGGCCGGCTGGCAGCGCTGGGCGCCGCACCTGGTGGACAGCCTGCTGCTGCTCAGCGCCCTGGGCCTGGTGCACCTGGCCATGCCCTGGCCGCTGCCGCTGTGGCTGCAGGCCAAGCTGGGGCTGCTGGTGGGCTACATCGTGCTCGCCGCCTTCGCCATGCGCAGCGCCGCGCGCGGGCCCAAGGCGCTGCTCAGCGCCCTGGCCCTGGCCTGCCTGGGCGGCATCTTCTACCTGGCGCTGAACAAGCCCTGGTGGTGATCAGCGCCCGAGCAGGCGCGCCAGCCCCTCGCCGATCGGCGTCGGCCGCTCCAGGCGGTAGTGCGCCAGCAGGCGGCCGTTGTCGGCACGGGAATGGCGGATGTCGCCGGGGCGCGCCTCGGCGTGGCTCACCGGCGGCAGGCCGCCGACCAGCGTGTCTATCTCGCCGAGCAGCTGGTTCAGGCTGGTCACCTGGTTCAGCCCGACGTTGACCGCCCCTTCCGGCACCTGCCGCGCCTCCAGCGCCTGCACCAGCAGTTGCACCAGGTCGGCGACGTAGATGAAGTCGCGGGTCTGCTCGCCGTCGCCGAACACGGTGATCGGCTGCCCGTTCAGGGCCCGCTGGGTGAAGATGCTGATCACCCCGGAATAGGGCGAGGACGGGTCCTGGCGCGGGCCGTAGACGTTGAAGAAGCGGAATACCGCCGGCTCCAGGCCATGCTGGCGGCGGTAGAAGTCGAGGTAGTACTCGCCGGCCAGCTTGTCCGCGGCATAGGGCGTCAGCGGCGCCTTCGGCAGGTCCTCGACTATCGCCGTGCCCTGGCCGTTCTGGCCGTAGACGGCGGCGCTGGAGGCGTACAGCACGCGCCGGATGCCGGCTTCGCGCAGCGCCTCGCAGAGGTTCAGGGTGCCGATGAAGTTGCTCTGGTGGGTGGCCACCGGGTCGTCCACCGAGGCCTGCACCGAGGCCACCGCGGCCAGGTGCACCACCGCCTGGCAGCCGTCCAGGGCACGGCGGACCAGCGCCGCGTCGGCGACGTCGCCGACCAGCAGCTCCACGGCCGCGTCGAGGTTCTCGCGCTTGCCGGTGGACAGGTTGTCCAGCACGCGCACGTGGTAGCCGCGCGCCAGCAGCGCGTCGGCCAGGTGCGAGCCGATGAAGCCGGCGCCGCCGGTGATGAGGACGGGCTGGGCGCAGGTGGGGGAGATGTCAGCCATGACGGTAGTAACGGTCCAGTAGGGTCGGCAGCGCGGCGCGCCAGGCGCGCGGCTTGATGCCGAAGGTGTGGAGGATCTTCTTGCAGGCGAGCACCGCGTGCTGCGGTTCCTCGCTGGCATCCGGGCGCGCCGCGTGGGCCTGGGCGACGGGGTCGCGCAGGGCCTGGCCGGTGAGGGTCCGGGCCTCGGCGATGATCACCTGGCCCAGGGCCAGGGTGGTGGTGGCCTCGAGGCCGCCGTAATGGTAGGTGCCCCACAGCGGCGCCTGGCAGTCCAGCTGCTTGAGCACCGAGAGGATCACCCGCGCGGCGTCGTCCACCGGGGTGGGGTTGCCGCGGCGGTCGTCCGCCAGGTACAGCTCCTCCTCGCCCAGGGCGCGGCTGAGGAAGCGGTCCAGGCTGCCGCCCGGGCTGTCGTCCAGCAGCCAGCCGAAACGCAGCAGCACGTGGCGCGGGCAGGTGGCGCGGACCCACTGCTCCATGCGCCACAGCGCCTGGCCGCGGCGGCCCAGGGGCAGCGGCTCGTCCTTCTCGCTGTAGGCGGTGGCGCGGGCGCCGTCGAACACCCGGTAGCTGGAAGGCTGCAGCAGGAGGATCTCGTAGTGCTGGCAGAGTTCGGCCAGGCGCTCCACGGCGCGTTCCTGGGCGGCCAGGCGGGC
Source organism: Pseudomonas sp. RW407 (assembly GCF_003176655.1). Classification (NCBI taxonomy): domain Bacteria; kingdom Pseudomonadati; phylum Pseudomonadota; class Gammaproteobacteria; order Pseudomonadales; family Pseudomonadaceae; genus Pseudomonas; species Pseudomonas sp. RW407. Next base: position 957,064 of record NZ_QGSL01000088.1, read on the forward strand.
GTCGTCGACCTGCTCGGCCTGGAACCAGTCGTGGTAGTAGGCGAGGTTGATCACCGCGTCGGGGCGGGTCTCGTCCAGCAGCAGGGTCAGGCTGGAGGCATCCCAGCCCTGCTCGGGCGGGCGCGGGGCGAGGAAGCCGATGTCTTCCTCGGCTCCCAGGCGGATCAGCGCCTGTCCCAGGGCATTACCGCCACCCAACAGCATCAGGCGCATACGCATCTTCAGGGGGTCACTCGAATCGTGGGCCACGGCCGGCGGCGTTTCGCCGACGCTTTGCCGGCATTTTTCCTGCGCACCGGAACAGCGTCAAGCACGGCGCCACGCGCGGCGCGGCCTTACCCCCGAAAGCGGGCCGCTTTTCAACGCCGGCGGAACAGCGGCCGCGGCTCGATCGCCGAGCGCCCGTAGAGCACGCTCAGGCCGGCCAGGCCCTTGAGCGCGTCCTCCACCGACTTGTCCTGGCGCACCGCGAAGGCGTCGAAACCGCACTGGCGCAGGTGCGCCAGCTGATCGCGCAGCACATCGCCCACCGCTCGCAGCTCGCCGCGCCAGCCCAGGCGCCGGCGCAGCAGGTAGGCCAGGCTGTAGCCGCGGCCGTCGCGGAAACTGGGGAAGTCGATGGCGATGAGCGGCAGCTTGTCCAGCTGGCCGAGCAACCTCTGCAGATCATCATCCGGCCCCAGCCACACTCCGCTTTTCTGTAGGAGCGAGCTTGCTCGCGAACCACCCGGCTCCGATGTCTCCGGACAGCTTTGTTCGCGAGCAAGCTCGCGCCTACAGGTGAGCCAGGCCTCCAGCGGCAGGATGAGGTCGCCCTCGGGCAGCGTCTCGGGCACCTCGCGCAGCAGCGTCCAGGCGTCGTCGCGGTCGTGCCAGGCGCCCTCGCCGCCCAGGCGGATCAGGTTGTTCATGCCGGCACCTGCGCCTGCGCGTAGACCCGCGCCTTGAACGGCTCCAGGCCGATGCGCTCGACGGTCTCGACGAAACTCTCGCCGGCCCCGCGCCGCTCCACGTAGGTGTGGACGATGCGCTCGATCACCGCCGGCACCTCGGCGGCGCTGAACGACGGGCCTATCACCCGGCCCAGCGCGGCGCGCTTGCCCTGGGCGCCGCCGAGGGTGACCTGGTACCACTCGCTGCCGTTCTTGTCGACGCCGAGGATGCCGATGTTGCCGATGTGGTGGTGGCCGCAGGCGTTCATGCAGCCGGAGATGTTCAGGCTCAGCTCGCCCAGGTCGTGCAGGTAGTCCAGGTCCTCGAAACGCTGCTGGATGCCCTGGGCGATGGGGATCGACTTGGCGTTGGCCAGCGCGCAGTAGTCGCCGCCGGGGCAGGCGATGACGTCGCTCAGCAGGCCCTGGTTGGGCGTGCCCAGCCCCGCCTCGCAGGCTTCGCGCCAGAGCGCGTGCAGGTCGGCCTTGCGCACGTCCGGCAACACCAGGTTCTGCTCGTGGGCCACGCGCACCTCGCCGAAGCCGAAGCGCTCGGCCCAGTCGGCGACCCGTTCCATCTGCCCGGCGCTCACGTCACCGGGCGGCGCGGCGGCGCCGGGCTTGGTCGACAGCACCACCGAGGCATAGCCCGGCACCTTGTGCGGGCGCACGTTGCGCGAGGCCCAGCGGGCGAAGGCGGCATCGGCGGCCAGGGCGCTGCCGTAGGCCAGTTCGTCGGCGGCGGCCTGCGCGTAATGCGGCGGCTCGAAGGCGGCGGCGACGCGCTGGTATTCCTCCAGGGTCAACTGCGCCTCGCCATCGCGGATGTGCAGCCACTCCTCCTCCACCTCGTGGGCGAAGGCCTCGATGCCCAGCGCCTTGACCAGGATCTTGATGCGCGCCTTGTACTTGTTGTCGCGGCGGCCGTGGCGGTTGTACACCCGCAGGATGGCCTCGACGTAGGACAGCAGGTGCTGCCAGGGCAGGTCCTCGCGGATCGACTGGGAGAGGATCGGCGTGCGCCCCAGTCCACCGCCGACCATCACCCGCAGGCGCAGCTCGCCGGCAGCGTCGCGGTAAAGGTAGAGGCCGATGTCGTGCATCATCACCGCCGCGCGGTCTTCCTCGGCGGCGCACAGGGCGATCTTGAACTTGCGCGGCAGGAACAGGAATTCCGGGTTCACCGTCGACCACTGGCGGAGGATCTCGGCCAGCGGCCGCGGGTCCAGCAGCTCGTCGGCGGCGACGCCGGCGAAGGCCTCGGTGGTGATGTTGCGCACGCAGTTGCCGGAGGTCTGGATGGCATGCATCTCCACCTCGGCCAGCTGTTCGAGGATGTCCGGCACCTGCTCCAGTTCGATCCAGTTGAACTGGATGTTCTGCCGCGTGGTGAAGTGCCCGTAGCCGCGATCGAAGTCCCGGGCGATCTGCGCCAGCACGCGCAGTTGGCGGCTCGCCAGGGTGCCGTAGGGGATCGCCACGCGCAGCATGTAGGCGTGCTTCTGCAGGTACAGGCCGTTCTGCAGGCGCAGCGGCAGGAACTCCTCCTCGCTCAGCTCGCCGCACAGCCGCCGCGCCACCTGGTCGCGGAACTGCGCCACGCGCTCGCGCACCAGGGCATGGTCGTAATCGTCGTATCGGTACATCGCCGGGGGCACCTCACAAGGCTGCTGCGGCGGCCTGCGTCGGGCCACCGCTGGTGATGGCGCCACTATGGCCGGCGGTCGTGTCGCGAAACAGCGGCAGATCCGCCACAAAAAACCGGATCAGACGCCTTGCCCGCGCGGCCTGGACCGCCCTGCGACCGCGTGCCGCGCGCCACCGCCACAGCGCAGGCCACGCCTGGCGCGGCGCATCTGATCCGGTTTTTCGCGGGCAACCTGAATCTGTTTCGTGCCCAGGGCGCTTCCTATAGTCGCGGCGCATCCCAAGCCTGATGGGCCACGACCATGAGCCAGAGAATCCCCGCGAAGATCGTCGAGATCGCCACCCCGCACGCCTTCACCCCGCCGCCCAGGCCGCTCTCGGCGGTCACCCCGACGGTCTACACCAAGCGTTTCAGCGGGCGCTTCCGCGACCTGCGGCGGCTCGGCGGCGCGCTGCTGTTCGCGCTGTTCTTCGGCACCCTGTGGCTGCAGTGGAACGGCCGCCAGGCGGTGCTCTGGGACCTGCCCGAGCGCAAGTTCTACATCTTCGGCGCGACCTTCTGGCCGCAGGACCTGATCCTGCTCTCGGCGCTACTGATCATCGCCGCCTTCGGCCTGTTCTTCATCACCGTGCTGGCCGGCCGGGTATGGTGCGGCTACACCTGCCCGCAGAGCGTGTGGACCTGGATCTTCATGTGGGCCGAGCAGGTCACCGAGGGCGACCGCAACCAGCGCATGAAGCTGGACAAGGCCCCGCCCAGCGCCGCCAAGTACCTGCGCAAGGGCGCCAAGCACGGGCTCTGGCTGCTGGTCAGCCTGGCCACGGCGCTGACCTTCGTCGGCTACTTCACCCCGGTGCGCCCGCTGGTGGCGGACCTCTTCACCCTGAACCTGGACCTGGAAAGCGCCTTCTGGGTGGCCTTCTTCGCCGCCGCCACCTACGCCAACGCCGGCTGGCTGCGCGAGCAGGTGTGCATCCACATGTGCCCCTACTCGCGCTTCCAGAGCGTGATGTTCGACAAGGACACGCTGATCATTTCCTACGACGCCGCCCGCGGCGAATCCCGCGGGGCGCGGCGCAAGGACGCCGAGCCCAGGACCCTCGGCCTGGGCGACTGCATCGACTGCCAGCAGTGCGTGCAGGTCTGCCCCACCGGCATCGACATCCGCGACGGCCTGCAGATCGCCTGCATCGGCTGCGCCGCCTGCGTGGACGCCTGCGACACGGTGATGGACCGCATGGGCTACGCCCGCGGCCTGGTGCGCTACACCTCCGAGCGCGCCCTGGAAGGCGGCCGCACCCACCTGCTGCGGCCGCGCCTGGTCGGCTATGCGGCGGTGCTGCTGGCCATGTTCGGCGCCTTCGCCTGGGCCCTGCAGGCGCGCCCGCTGGTCGCCCTGGACGTGGCCCGCGACCGCGGCCTGTTCCGCGAGAACGCCGAAGGCCTGATCGAGAACGTCTACAACCTCAAGCTGATCAACAAGACCCAGCAGCCGCAGCGCTACCGCCTGAACCTGGCCGAGGCCGGCGGCTATCGCCTGCAGGGCGCCCTCGACCAGCGCCTGGAGCCGGGCGAGATCCGCGACTTCGCCGTCTCGGTGGCGCGCCTCGAACCGGGCGGCAGCGGCGGGCCTGTGCCCCTGCACTTCCGCGTGACGGCGCAGCAGGGCGGCGAGCAGGTCGAGGCGGCCAGCACCTTCGTCGCGCCGAGGCGCTGAGCGATGGCCCCGCGGCATGGCGGCGGCGCCGCGCAACGCCTAGAGTGGGAGCTCCCCAACGGCCCCCGGGACAAGATGAAGCGCTACGAGAAATTCGCCGACGAGATCGCCGAACTGATCCGCAGCGGGGTGCTCGCCCCCGGGCAGAAGGTGCCCTCGGTGCGGCACGCCAGCCGCACCTACGGGGTCAGCGCCTCCACCGTGTTCCAGGCCTACTACCTGCTGGAGGATCGCGGCCTGATCGTGGCCCGCGCGCGCTCCGGCTACTTCGTCCGCGAGCACGTGCGCCGCGCCCTGGCCGAACCGGAGATCGCCCGTCACGAGGCGCAGACCACCGAGGTGGACGTCAGCGAGCTGGTGTTCTCGGTGCTCGGCTCGATCAAGGACCCGGACACCGTGCCCTTCGGCTCGGCCTTCCCGGCCCCGGAACTGTTCCCCCTGCCGCGCCTGGCACGCTCCATGGCCCACGCCGTGCGCGACATGGAGCCGCGCGCCGCGGTGGCCGACATGACACCGGGCAGCCATGCCCTGCGCCGGCAGATCGCCCTGCGCTACATGGTCAACGGCACGCCGCTGCCGGTGGAAGAACTGGTCGTGACCAACGGCGCGCTGGAGGCGCTGAACCTGTGCCTGCAGGTGGTCACCCAGCCCGGCGACCTGGTGGCCATCGAGGCGCCGGCCTTCTACGCCACCCTGCAGGTGCTGGAGCGGCTCAAGCTCAAGGCCGTGGAAATCCCCGTGCACCCGCGCGAGGGCATCGACCTGCAGGTGCTGGCCGACAGCCTGGAGCGCCTGCCGATCAAGGCCTGCTGGTTCATGAGCAACTTCCAGAACCCGCTGGGCGCGAGCATGGGCGAGGACCGCAAGCGCGCCCTCGCCGGCCTGCTGGCCCGGCACCAGGTGCCGCTGATCGAGGACGACGTCTACGCCGAGCTGTACTTCGCCCAGCAGGCGCCCAAGCCGGTGAAGGCCTACGACGCCGAGGGCCTGGTGATGCACTGCGGCAGCTTCTCCAAGAGCCTGGCGCCGGGCTACCGCATCGGCTGGGTGGCCGGCGGGCGCTTCCACGCGCAGGTCGAGCGGCTCAAGCTGATGACCAGCCTGTCGGCCTCGGTGCCGGCCCAGGCGGCCATCGCCGACTACCTGCAGCACGGCGGCTACGACCGCCACCTGCGCAAGCTGCGCCACGCCCTGGAAAGCCAGCAGCACGCCATGCTCGCCGCGGTGGCCCGGCACTTCCCCGAAGCGACGCGGGTGACCCGCCCCAGCGGCGGCTACTTCCTCTGGCTGGAGCTGCCCGAGCGGGTCGACGCCCTGAAGCTGTTCCAGCTGGCCCACGCCCAGGGCATCAGCATCGCCCCGGGGCCGATCTTCTCCGCCACCCGCAGCTTCCGCCACTGCCTGCGGCTGAACTACGGCCACCCCTGGACGCCGCGCAGCGAAAAAGCCATGGAAACCCTCGGGCGGATCATCCAGTCGCTGTAGCGCTGCTCCGTACATTCGGACACGATCTGTATCTGTGCGACAGATCGCCGCAGGCATACGCTGTCAGACCAGACCCCGGACGAAGGACAGCGACCATGGATGCGGAAACCCTGACGATCCTGCTGACAGTGGGCACCGCCCTGGGCCTGCACCTGGGCGTGCGCTGGTACATCCGCCACGGCCTGCCCGGGCGCGGGTCGGATGACTGGATGGCTTGATGGTGGGTGGCGGGTTCGAGAGCCCCTCTCGCTAACCCTCTCCCTGAAGGGAGAGGGGACCGTTGGGCAGACGCTGATGTTCTGGAGTCAGCCGGCTAACACAGAGATTGCCGGCTAAAACCGGGCCTCCTCTCGGCACGGACAAGCTCCCTCTCCCTTCAGGGAGAGGGCTGGGGAGAGGGGACGGAATCGAACCAAAACACCGAAGTCACAGCTGAGCACCATTCGCGAGCAAGCTCGCTCCTACAAACAACCCCCAGCCATCTGCCGTCAGCCCGGCCGGTAAAGATGCCCATGCCCCACGCTATACAACGACGACTCCCCAAACCCCTCCGCCGCCAGCACCCGCCCGACCAGGATCAGCGCCGTCCGCTTGAACCCCTTGGCCCGAGCCTTCGGCAGGATGTCGCCGAGGGTGCCGCTGACCTGCTCCTGATCCGGCCAACTGGCGCGGTGGATCACCGCGATCGGGCAGTCCGCGCCGTAGTGCGGCAACAGCTCCGCGACTATCTTCTCCAACTGCCCCACGCCCAGGTGGATGGCCATGCTCGCCCGGTGCCGCGCCAGGTCGCCCAGGGATTCCCCCTCGGGCATCTTCGTGCGGCTGGCGTAGCGGGTGAGGATCAGCGTCTGCGACACATCCGGCAGCGTTAGCTCGCAGCCCAGCAGCGCGGCGCAGGCGGCGGTGGCGGTGACCCCGGGGACGATCTCGTAGGGAATGCCAAGCCGGCGCAGGTGCTGGATCTGCTCACCGATGGCGCCGTACAGCGAAGGGTCGCCGGAATGCACGCGGGCCACGTCCTGGCCTTTCGCGTGGGCCTCCGCCAGCAGCGCGACTATCTGCTCCAGATGCAGCTCGGCGGTGTTCACCACCACCTCGGCGCTGTGCCCTTCGAGCACCGCCTCGGGCACCAGCGAGCCGGCGTAGAGGATCACCGGGCAGCTGCGCAGCAGGCGCTGGCCCTTGACCGTGATGAGCTCGGGATCGCCGGGGCCGGCGCCGATGAAATAGACCGTCATGGGCGTTTCGCTTCGGATCGGGAAAGGCGCAAGTCTACCCCAGCCCGTAGGGAGCCATGGCCAGCGCGCAAGTAGCGTTGGCGCTGCGCCGCTTGGGCACGACCAGCCGCGCCGGGCCTTCAGCCAGCGCTTCGGCCAGTGCCAGGGCGGCAGCCTCAGCCACGCCAGCGCTGCCGGTGACCTGGCGAGCCCGCTCGGAAGTGGAAGTCAGGCGCTGCTCGTAAGGCGCCAGGCGCTGCGCATCCAGCAGTTCCAGGGGCAGACGAAGTTGCCGCGACAGGTCGCGCAGGCCACCTTCCAGGGCCTTGGCCTCGCTGCTGGCCAGGGCATTCAGAGCCGCCTCATCGAGGCCGGCCTCGCGCAGGCAGGCGCGCAGCAGGGCGAGCAGTTCGTCGGCGCCGCAGCCACGGCGGCACCCCAGTCCGGCAACCAGTATCACGCGGGCGATCCTTCCTCGGGCAATCGCCGGGCAGCACAGCACGGCCCAGGCAGAGCGTCAACCGGCCCGGCGGCGATTGACCACCCGCCGGGCACTGCGTAGCCTTTGCCGCTTCGAGGTTCTCCGGCCCGGCGCCGGAGCTAAGAGGGAACGTGGTCAAGGCCACGGCTGCCCCCGCAACTGTGAACGATCCAAACCCCTTCGAATGCCACTGCCCACGGGCGGGAAGGCGAAGGCCAGGCGCAAGCCGGATCGTGAGCCAGGAGACCTGCCTCGAACCAGCATTACCACAACCGGGCGGGGTGATCCGGTGGCGGCTTCCGACGCGCGGAACCTCCGTGCGCGCGCCTCTGCCTCCCGCCATCGCAGCGCAGAGGCGACCATGCAAACCCTGGCCAAGCTCCCCGTCACCATCGTCACCGGCTTCCTCGGCGCCGGCAAGACCACCCTGCTCCGGCACATGCTCGACAACGCCGAAGGCCGCCGCATCGCGGTGATCGTCAACGAGTTCGGCGAACTGGGCATCGACGGCGAAATCCTCAGGCAATGCTCCATCGGCTGCAGCGAAGAAGAAGCCGTCGGGCGCGTCTTCGAACTGGCCAACGGCTGCCTGTGCTGCACCGTGCAGGAAGAGTTCTTCCCGGTGATGCGCGAACTGGTGGCGCGCCGCGGCGAGCTGGACCAGATCCTCATCGAGACCTCCGGCCTGGCCCTGCCCAAGCCCCTGGTGCAGGCCTTCCAGTGGCCGGAAATCCGCAACGCCTGCACGGTGGATGCGGTGATCACCGTGGTCGACAGCCCGGCGGTGGCCGCCGGCACCTTCGCCGCCCACCCCGAGCAGGTCGACGAGCAACGCAGGCAGGACCCGAACCTGGACCACGAGTCGCCGCTGCACGAACTCTTCGAAGACCAGTTGGCCAGCGCCGACCTGGTGGTGCTGAACAAGGCCGACCTGCTCGACGCCGACACCCTCGCGCAAGTGCGCACCCACGTCGCCGAGGAACTGCCGCCGGCGGTGAAGATCATCGAGGCCAGCGCCGGCCAGCTGCCGCTGTCGGTGCTGCTGGGGCTGAACGCCGAGGCCGAGCTGCACATCGACAGCCGCTCGACCCACCACGACCATGAAGGGCACGAGGACCACGACCACGACGAGTTCGACTCCTTCCACGTCGACCTGCCGGAAGTGGAAGAGCGCGCCCTGCTCGACGCCCTCGAGCAACTGGTGGAGCGCCACGCGGTGCTGCGCATCAAGGGCTTCGCGGCCATCCCCGGCAAGCCCATGCGCCTGCTGGTGCAGGGCGTCGGCAAGCGCTTCGACAAACACTTCGACCGCAAGTGGCTGAGCGACGAAAACCGCGCCACCCGCCTGGTGGTGATCGGCCAGGAACTGGACCAGGCCAGCATCGCCAACGAACTGCGCACCGCACTGACCTGACGCCCTTCGTAGGAGCGAGCTTGCTCGCGAATGGCCCCGCAGCGGGGTTTGTTCGCGAGCAAGCTCGCTCTTACGCACAGCCCTCGACCAAGGCCGTACCATGCACCTGCTGCGCACCCAACCCGGCGGCTTCGTCCCCGACGACGGCATCGCCCACCTGGCCCAGACGCCCGCCGAGCTGGTCATCCTCTGCAGCGGCGATTCGCACCTGGCGCTGCTCGCCGAGGCCGCCCGCGAGCTGCCGGCGGACTACCCGAGCCTGCGCCTGGCCAACCCCATGCAGCTGCAGAACCACGCCTCGGTGGACCTCTACGTCGACGAGGTGCTGCGGCACGCGAAGGTCATCCTGATCTCGGTGCACGGCGGCGTCGGCTACTGGCGCTACGGCATCGAGCAACTGGTGGCCCTGGCCGAGCGCGGCGCCACCCTGGTCCTGGTCCCCGGCGACGACAAGCCCGACCCCGAACTGACCGCGCTGTGCACGGTCCCAGCCACCGAGGCCGAGCGCCTCTGGCAGTACCTGCGCCAGGGCGGCCTGGACAACGCCCGGCAGTTCTTCGCCAACCTGGCCAGCCGCTACCTGGGCCGCGCCTACCCCTGGAACGAACCGAGCACCCTGCCCCGCGTGGCGCTGCACCATCCCCGGCACACCGGCGCCGGGCTCGGCCACTGGCAGGCCGAGTGGAACCCCGACTGGCCGGTGGCGGCGCTGCTGTTCTACCGCACCCACCTGCAGGCGGCGAACACCGGTTTCATCGATACCTTCTGCGCCAGCCTGCGCGCGCAGCAGCTCAACCCGCTGCCGATCGCCGTGGCCAGTCTCAAGGAAGCGGCCTGCCTGGAGCAGGTCGAGGCACTACTGGACGCCGCCTGCGCCGAGCTGATCATCAACACCACCGGCTTCGCCCAGTCCAACCCGGAGGCGCCCCAGGCCCGTCCGTTCCGCCGCGACGTGCCGGTGCTGCAGGCGATCTGCTCGCTGGACAATATCGAGCAGTGGCGCGCCAACGCCCAGGGCCTGGGCCCGCGCGACCTGGCCATGCACGTGGCGCTGCCGGAACTGGACGGCCGCCTGATCACCCGGCCGATCAGCTTCAAGGGCCTGGCCTGGCGCAGCGAGCGCAGCCAGAGCGACGTGGTCTGCTACCTGGCGCACCGCCCGGGCATGGACTTCGTCGCCGAGCTGGCGCGGCGCTGGGCCCTCCTGGCGCGCAAGGCCAACGCCGACAAGCGCGTGGCGCTGATCCTGGCCAACTACCCGACCCGCGACGGGCGCATCGGCAACGGCGTCGGCCTGGATACGCCGGCGGCGGCCTTGAACATCCTGCGTGCCCTGGAGGCCTCGGGCTTCCCGGTGGCCGGCCTGCCGGAGACTGGCGATGCGCTTATCCACAGCCTGCTCGGCGGCGTGAGCAACGACCTCGACAGCCTCGACCTGCGCCCCTGCGCCCAGAGCCTGGCGCTGGCCGACTACCTGGCCTGCTTCGCGCGCCTGCCCGAAGCCAACCAGCGCGCCGTGCGCGAGCGCTGGGGCGAGCCCGAGCAGGACCCGATGTGCCGTGGCGGGCGGATGATGGTCGCCGGCCTGCGCCTGGGCCTGGCCTTCGTCGGCATCCAGCCGGCGCGCGGCTACCAGCTCGACCCGGCGGCCATCTACCACGACCCGGCGCTGGTCCCGCCCCACGGCTACCTGGCCTTCTATTTCTGGCTGCGCGAGGCCTTCGGCGCCGACGCGGTGATCCACGTCGGCAAGCACGGCAACCTCGAATGGCTGCCGGGCAAGGGCGTGGGCCTGTCCGAGGAATGCTGGCCGGACGCGATCCTCGGCCCGTTGCCGAACCTCTACCCGTTCATCGTCAACGACCCCGGCGAGGGCGCCCAGGCCAAGCGCCGCAGCCAGGCGCTGATCATCGACCACCTGATGCCGCCGCTGACCCGCGCCGAGAACTACGGCCCGCTGCGCGACCTGGAGCGGCTGGCCGACGAGTACTACGACGCCTCGCTGCTGGACCCGCGCCGCGCCGTGCAACTGCGCGGGGAAATCCTCGACGCCGTGCGCGCCGCCGCCCTCGACCGCGAGCTGGGCCTGCAACTGAACGACGACGAGGACAGCTGGCTGCCGCAGCTGGACGCCTACCTCTGCGACCTCAAGGAATCGCAGATCCGCGACGGCCTGCACGTGTTCGGCGAATCGCCGGCGGGCCAGTTGCGCCGCGACACCCTGCTGTCGCTGGTGCGCATCCCCCGCGGCGACGGCAAGGGCGGCAACGCCAGCCTGCTGCGCGCCCTGGCCGAGGACCTGCGCCTGGGCCGCGACCCGCTGGACAGCAACTTCGCCGAGCCCTGGGACGGCCCGCGCCCCGAGTTGCTGCTGGCCGTCAGCGACGAACCCTGGCGCAGCAACGGCGACACCCGCGAACGCCTGGAACTGCTCGCCCTGCGCCTGATCGAGGACGACCTCGACGGCCCCGGCGCAGCCAGTGCGCTAGTCCTCCAGCAACTGCGCGAGAACGTGGCGCCGCTGCTCGACGCCTGCGGCGCCAACGAGATCGGCCAGTTGCTGGCCGGGCTGAACGGCCGCTTCGTCCCCGCCGGCCCCAGCGGCGCGCCCAGCCGCGGCCGCCTGGACGTGCTGCCCACCGGGCGCAACTTCTTCACCGTCGACGTGCGCAACCTGCCCACGCCCACCGCCTACCGCCTGGGCTTCCAGTCCGCCAGCCGGCTGCTGGAGCGGCACCTGCAGGACCATGGCGACCACCTGCGCCAGCTCGGCCTTTCGGTGTGGGGCACGGCGACCATGCGCAGCGGCGGCGACGACATCGCCCAGGCCCTGGCGCTGCTCGGCGTGCGCCCAGTGTGGCAGGCTGGCAGCCAGCGCGTGGAAGACTTCGAGATCCTGCCGCTGAGCCTGCTCGACCGCCCGCGGGTGGACGTGACCCTGCGCGTCTCCGGCTTCTTCCGCGACGCCTTCGCCAACCTCATCCGCCTGTTCGACGCGGCGGTACAGGCGGTGGCGGCGCTGGACGAGCCGGACGACATGAACCCGCTGGCTGCCCGCGTGCGCGCCGAAAGCGCCCAGTTGCAAGCCGGCGGCGTGGCCGAGGAAGAAGCCCGGCGCCAGGCCGGCTGGCGCATCTTCGGCGCCCAGCCCGGCGCCTATGGCGCCGGCGTGCAGGGGGTGATCGAGGAACGCAGCTGGGAGAACCGCGCCGACCTCGCCGCGGTCTACCTGAACTGGGGCGGCTACGCCTACGGCGCCGGCGACGACGGCACCCCGGCCCGCGAGCGCTTCGCCCGGCGCCTGGACGGCCTGCAGGCGGTGCTGCACAACCAGGACAACCGCGAGCACGACATCCTCGATTCCAACGACTACTACCAGTTCCAGGGTGGCATGCTGGCCGCCGCCGAGGTCATCCAGGAGCGCCGCGTGGCCAGCTACCACGGCGACCACAGCCAGCCGGACAACCCGCGCATCCGCACGCTGAAGGAAGAACTAGGCCGCGTGCTGCGCGCCCGCGCGGTGAACCCGAAATGGATCGCCGGGATGAAGCGCCACGGCTACAAGGGCGCCTTCGAGATGGCGGCGACCGTGGACTACCTGTTCGCCTTCGACGCCACCAGCGAACTGGTGGAGGACCACCAGTACCAGCTACTGGCCGACGCCTACCTGCTGGACGACGACACCCGCGAGTTCATCCAGCGGCACAACCCCGAAGCCCTGCGGGACATGGCCGAGCGCCTGCTGGAGGCGCAGCAGCGAGGACTTTGGCAGGAGCCTGGGGAGTATCGTGAGGCGCTGGAGAACATCCTGGTGGATAGCGAGGAGCAGTGACGCTGAGGCTCTTCGTAGGAGCGAGCTTGCTCGCGAACGGAGTTTCCAAGTGGCTTAGGTGTCTAGGTTTGGCTCCGTCCCCTCTCCCCAACCCTCTCCCTGAAGGGAGAGGGGGCTAGTCCGTGCCGAGAATGGATTTGGCGTCAGCCGGCAACTTCGTACTAGCCGGCTAGCTCCGAAATACCCGAGCACTCCGAACAGCCCCCTCTCCCTTCAGGGAGAGGGGGCTTGTCCGTGCCGAGAATGGATTTGGCGTCAGCCGGCAACTTCGTACTAGCCGGCTAGCTCCGAAATACCCGAGCACTCCGAACGGTCCCCTCTCCCTTCAGGGAGAGGGTTAGGGAGAGGGCGCTCTCATACCTGGCACCGACACGACCGGGAATCTCCCTTCGCGAGCAAGCTCGCTCCTACAGGCACCCGGTAACGTAGGGCGTATAACCGTTCGCGGTTATACGCCGCTACACCCACCTCATGCCCGGCTTCCCGGTCGAACCCGAAGCGCCCCAAGACAGAGGCTCCGTGACGGCCCCCGGAGCACACGGAAACGTCGGATAAACGGCGTATAACGCGGAGCGTTATACGCCCTACGCCGAGCCCACCACCGTTACGATTACCCCCGCCGCAACCGCCGCGCCGCATCCACCAACAACGCCTCGGTCCCACTCCACCCCAGGCAGCCATCGGTGATGGAAACCCCGTAGCGCAGCTCGCCCTTCAGCGGCTGGCAGCCGTCGAACAGATGGCTCTCCAGCATCACCCCGCGCAGCGACGCATCGCCACCCAGGCGCTGGTCGAGCACGCTGGCCAGCACCGCCGGCTGGCGCAGCGGGTCCTTGCTGCTGTTGGCGTGGCTGCAGTCGACCATGATCCGCGCCGGGATGCCCTGCTTCTCCAATCCCTCGCGGGCCGCGCGCACGCTGGCCACGTCGTAGTTCGGGCCGCCGTGGCCGCCGCGCAGCACCAGGTGGGTGTCCGGGTTGCCGAGGGTCTGCACCAGCGCCGGGCGGCCCAGGCCGTCGATGCCGAAGTGCTGGTGCGGGTGCGCCGCCGAGCGCATGGCGTCGCAGGCGATGCCCAGGCTGCCGTCGGTGCCGTTCTTGAAGCCCACCGGCAGGTCCAGGCCGCTGACCATCTCGCGGTGCACCTGGGATTCGCTGGTGCGCGCGCCGATGGCGGCCCAACCCAGCAGGTCGTCGAGGTAGCCGGCCACCAGCGGCTGCAGCAGTTCGGTGGCCACCGGCAGGCCGCGTTCGAGCATGCCCAGCATCAGCCGCCGCGACAGCGCCAGGCCCTCGGCCATGTCACCGCTGCCGTCCAGGTGCGGGTCGTACACCAGGCCCTTCCAGCCGATGGTGGTGCGCGGTTTCTCGACGTAGGCGCGCATCACCAGCAGCAGCTGGTCGCTCACTTCGGGGGCCAGGGCGGCGAGGCGCTCAGCGTAGTCGAGGGCGGAATCGGCGTCGTGCAGGGAACAGGGGCCGACCACCACCAGCAGGCGCGGGTCGCGGCCGTCGAGGATGGCGCGGATGGCCTGGCGGTCGTGCTGTACGCGTTCGGCCAGGGCGGCGGAAAGCGGCAGGCGCTGGCGCAATTCGGCGGGGCTCGGCAGCGGCTGTTCGCGGCGGCGGAGGCTGGGGCGCGGCAGTTCGAGGACTTCGGCGGACTGCGGCAGGTCGTTGCGGATCAGGGCGGAAACGGAGGAATTCATGGACTGGCATCCTTGGCCGGCGCGGTCGTGGCCGCGCGCGGCGCTATCTGAGTGTTCGACTGAGGTGTTCGGGTGTGGCAGCGGTACGGCTGCTAAATCGCCAGTCGGAGGTGCGGTAATAGCGGTAGGTGGTGTAGGCGGTCATGTTTCGATCCTCTGGTTGAAGTGCTTTGGCCTTGTGGGCCGGAAAAACAAAAACCCCGGTCGGGTTGCCGACCGGGGTTTCGTGAAACTGTCTGGTTGGCGACCCTGCTTGCTAGGGCGCCTGTGGGGTATCAGGCGCGCCTGTGGCTAAACCAATACCCATAGAAGAAATAACCGGCGGCCGCGGCCAGCACCTGCGCGCGAACGACCGCGGAGCCGAGGGCACCGGGGCGGGCGAGGGACTGGATGGACAGGCTGGACGGCATGGTTATCTCCACAAGATGCCGGCCAAGCTACCGTATCGGCGCCGGGCTTTCAATCATCCTTTCCTATCGCCTTCATCGATGGCGCCTCGCCCGCCCGCGCCGGCTTCGCTACCATTCGCCTTCACGCACGCCGCAGGTAACGCCCCATGCAACCGCACTTCCCCCTGGCCGCCGTGGTCGCCGCCGACGACCTGAAACTGGCGCTGTGCCTGGCCGCCATCGACCCGGCCATCGGCGGGGTGCTGATCGAGGGCCCGCGCGGCATGGCCAAGTCGACCCTGGCCCGCGGCGTGGCCGACCTGCTCGACGGCGGGCGCTTCGTCACCCTGCCCCTGGGCGCCAGCGAGGAACGCATCGTCGGCACCCTCGACCTCGACGCCGCCCTGGGCGAGGGCCGCGTGCGCTTCTCCCCGGGTATCCTGGCCAATGCCGACGGCGGCGTGCTCTACGTCGACGAAGTGAACCTGCTGCCCGACCACCTGGTGGACCTGCTGCTGGACGTGGCCGCCAGCGGCGTCAACCACGTCGAGCGCGACGGCCTGTCCCACAGCCACCCGGCGCGCTTCGTGCTGATCGGCACCATGAACCCCGAGGAAGGCGAGCTGCGCCCGCAGCTGCTGGACCGCTTCGGCCTGAAGGTCGAGCTGGGCGGCACGCCGGCGCCGGCCGAGCGCGCCGAGATCGTCCGCCGCCGCCTGGCCTTCGACGCCGACCCACAGGCCTTCCTCGGCCACTGGCAGGCCGAGCAGGACGCCCTGCGCCAGCGCTGCGCCCAGGCCCGCCGGCGCCTGCCCGGCATTCCCCTGGACGACGCCGCGCTGCAGGCCATCGCCGAGCGCTGCTACGCCGCCGGGGTGGACGGCCTGCGCGCCGACATCGTCTGGCTGCGCGGCGCCCGCGCCCATGCCGCCTGGCGCGGCGCCGAGCGCATCGAGAAGGAGGATATCGACGCCCTGGAGCCCTTCGCCCTCGCCCACCGCCGCCGCCATGCGCCGCCACCACCGGCGCAGCCGCAGGCGCCTCAGGCCCCTGCCGCCAACCAACCCGAACAAGGCACACAGAACGAAGGCCAGTGGGGCGAACTGCCGCCCCGCGCCGTGCCCGCCGGCGCCGCCCGCGAACTGCCGCGCTGGCCAAAAAAGCCCTGAGCATCCGCCCGCGCCCGGCCCCAGGCGCGGATGCCAGCCCCACACCCGGCCAGTCCGCCGGCGGCCGCAGCGGCGCCCGCCGGCAAGGCGCGCAGTCGCGCGTCGACTGGCCGGCCAGCTTCCTGCGCGGGCGCCCGAAGAAGCGTGACGAACTGGTGCTGCGCGCCCGCAGCGCCAAACCCCGTGAACTCTGGCTGGTAATCGTCGACGCCTCGGCCAGCACCCGCCGGCATGGCGCCCTGAGCCAGGCCAAGGGCCTGCTGGCGGAAGTCTTCGAGCAGGCCTACCGGCAACGCGCGCGCCTGGCCGTGCTGCATGCCGCGGGGCAGCAGCCACGCTGGCTGTGGCAGGGGCAGAAGGCTTCTGCGCAACTGCGCGACTGGCTGCGCGAACTGGGCGCCGGCGGCGGCACGCCGCTGCCCGAAGCCCTGGCCCAGGCCGCCGACTGGCTGCAGCAGCGCCAGCGCCACAAGCCCGGCGAGCGCCAGCGCCTGCTGATCGTCACCGACGGCCGCCTGAGCGACTGCCCGCCCCTGGCGCCCCTGCCCTGCGCCAGCCTGCTGGTGGACATCGAGAGCGGCCCCGTGCGCCTGGGCCGTGCGCAACACCTGGCCGCGGAACTGGAAGCGGATTACCGGCACATCAGCGAACTTCCCTGGAAGACCCAGCTACCCTCGTAAACCCACATACTCCAGCGCCCAGGAAGACCATCATGACGACAGTAGCGATTCTCTACCGGGAAACTGATACCGAGGAAATATCCGAACTGTTACTCAAGCATCAGCTATTGATGCTGCCCGCAGTTATGCGCAGCGAAGGCCGACGACTGGCCGCAACACTGGACAGCGAACGCGACGAGAATGGCAATGGCGTACTGCTGCTGGAAATTCCAGTGCAGACGCGTGAGTACGGCGAAGACTTCATCGCCGTCTTCTTCCATACCAGCCGCTACGACTACCGCAGCCAGGGACAGCTGCAAGCCACCATGCAAAGGGCCCAGAATGCATGGGAAGACGCAGGTGGGCCGAACGAGTTCTTCGTCGAAACCTAGGGCAGCCCGTTGCAGCCATGCTCGCGATAGCCAGGTCGCCGGCTCAGCAGCTCGTAGTAGGCAGCTACCGCGGGCAGCTCGGGGCGCGGCAGCGGCGTCATGAACCAGCGCTGCACGGACAACCCGAGGACGATGTCGGCCAGGCTGAAGGCTGTGCCAGCGACGTAGGCGCCGGTCTTCTCCAATTGGGCGTCGAGGATTTGCATGTGCCGCACCCACTCGCGCTCACCGGCGGCCAGGGCCGCGGCATCGGCATGCGCCGGGCTGTTGCGCACCCGCGCCATGAACACGTAGCGCCAGGCATTGTTCAGCTCGGTGGCCTGCCAGCCCATCCACTGCTCCACCCGCGCCCGCTCGCCGGGCGCGGAAGGCAGCAGGTCGTCGCGCGGGTACTGGCTGGCCAGGTAGCTGCAGATGGCGTTGCTCTCCCATAGCACGAAGTCGCCGTCCACCAGCACCGGCACCAGCGCATTGGGATTGAGGGCGAGGAATTCGGGCGCGTCCGTGGCGCGAAAGCCGCTGCCCCAGTCTTCCCTATGGTAGGGAAGCTGCAGCTCGGCGCAGGTCCACAGCACCTTGCGCACGTTGATCGATGAGGCCTTGCCGAGGATTCGCAACATTCCGCCACTCCCTGTTCGCGTCGTGCGCATGACCGTTCGCGGTTATACGCCGGCGCCCCCCGCCGCGTCGATCGCGCCGGCTGACGCCGGACAACCCGCCCACGCCGAACGGCCCCCTCTCCCGCTTGCGGGAGAGGGTTGGGGAGAGGGGCTCTCATGCGCCAATCGGCGCTATCGATCCACCTCGTACAGCTCCAGCTTCGGCAATGTGTCGGCGAGCGGTTCGCGAGCAAGCTCGCTCCTACAGGCGATGCACCTGTGCTTTTCGTAGGAGCGAGCTTGCTCGCGAACCCGGCCCTACAGAAGCGGCTCCAGCGCTGCCCATAGCACCTCGACGCTATCGAACTGCCGATCCACCTCGGGCAATTCCGGCCGCGCCAGGATCAACACCGGCACACCCCGCTCGCGCGCCACCTGCAGCTTCGGCTCGGTGGCCTGGCTGCCGCTGTTCTTGCTCACCAGTACGTCGGTGCCCAGGCGCGCGAACAGCTCGCGCTCGCCCTCCAGGCTGAAGGGCCCGCGGGCGCCCAGCACCTCGGCGCGCTCAGTGCCTGGCAGGCTCTGCAGGCAGCGCAGGGTCCAGAACTGATGTTCGGGAATTTCGCCGAGGTGTTCCAGCGGCTCGCGGCCCAGGGTGAACAGCGGCCGGCGGAACGGCGCCAGCGCCACGATCAGTTGCGCCCAGCCTTCCACCTCGCGCCAGTCGTCACCAGGCCCGGGCTGCCAGCCGGGACGGCGCAGGGCCCAGCAGGGTACGCCGGCCAACTGCGCCGCGCGGATGGCGTTGCGGCTGATCTGCGCGGCATAGGGATGGGTGGCGTCGAGCAACAGGTCATAGCCCTGCGCGGTGATGAACGCCGCCAGGCCCTCGGCGCCGCCGTAGCCGCCCACGCGCACCTGGCAGGCGAGGTCGTCGGGCACCTTGCCCAGGCCGGCCAGGCTGTACAGGTGGCGAGGGCCGAGGCGGCGGGCGATGGCGAGGGCCTCGCCGATGCCGCCCAGCAGCAGGATGCGCTTGCCGCTCACGGCTTGCGCACCGCCAGCAGGGTGATCGGCAGGGCCGAGCGCCAGGTGTCGAAGCCGCCCAGGGGCTGCGCCTGGGCCACCTGCAGGCGCACCAGCTCGCCGCCGTGGCGCTCGCGCCAGGCGACCAGGGCCGCCTCGCTCTGCAGGGTCACGGCATTGGCCAGCAGGCGCCCGCCGGGCTTGAGGTTGTCCCAGCACAGCGCCAGCACGCCGGGCACTGTGACGCCGCCGCCGATGAAGATGGCGTCCGGCGCCTCCAGGCCTTCCAGGGCCTGGGGCGCGTGCCCGGCCACCAGTTGCAGGCCGGGCACGCCAAGGGCGTCGCGGTTGTGGGCGATGTGCCCGAGGCGGCCCTCGTCGGCCTCGATGGCGATGGCCCGGCACGCGGGGTGCGCGCGCATCCACTCGATGCCGATGGAGCCGCAGCCGGCGCCGACGTCCCAGAGCAGTTCACCCGGCTCCGGGGCCAGGCGCGCGAGAGTCACGGCGCGCACGTCGCGCTTGGTCAGCTGGCCATCGTGGCGGTAGGCGTCGTCAGCCAGGCCGGGGGTCAGCGGCAGGCGCCGGGCATCGGCGCCTGCCACGCAATCGATGGCCAGCACGTTGAGCGCGGCGGCCTCCTCCAGCGACCAGTCGGCGGCCAGGCCGTCGATGCGCCGCTCGCGCTCGCCGCCCAGGTGCTCCAGCACGCTCAGCCGGCTCGGCGCGAAACCGCGTTCGCGCAACAGCGCGGCGACCGCCGCCGGGCTGCGCCCATCGGCGCTCAGCACCAGCAGCCGGCGCCCCGGGTGCAGGCGCAGGTTCAGCGCCGCCAGCGGCCGGCCCACCAGCGACAGCAGCTCGACGTCCTGCAGTGCCCAGCCCAGCCGCGCCGCGGCCAGGCTCACCGAGGACGGCGCCGGCAGCACGCGCATTTCCGCCGCCGCCAGTTGCCGCGCCAGGCTCGCGCCCACGCCGAAGAACAGCGGGTCGCCGCTGGCCAGCACGCAGGTCGGGGTGCCGCGCCGCGCCAGCAGCGGCGCCATGTCGAAGGGGCTCGGCCAGCGCGTGCGCTGTGCGCCGATGCACGGCGGCAGCAGGTCCAGCTGGCGCTCGCCGCCGAACACCTCGCTGGCCGCCAGCAGGGCGCGGCGGGCGGTCTTGCCGAGGCCGGGGTAGCCGTCCTCGCCGATGCCGACGATGGTCAGCCAGGGCGTCATGGGAAGTCCTCGCAGGTTGCGACACCGCGCCGCCGGCGTTCCGACGGGCAGGGTTTTCAAGGGGTCGGGCAAAGCGGGCATAATACAGCCTTCGTCGGTGCCCATCAGGGCCGAAGAGGGAACGCGCAGGAGCCATCCAAGCGCGGCTGCCCCCGCAACTGTAAGCAGCGAGTCCACGCGTCATTGGCCACTGGGAGACCGGGAAGGCCGCGTCGGGCGACGACCTGCCAGCCAGGAGACCTGCCGACGGGACCAGTCGCGCGTGCAAGCATCGAGCGGGGTGTATCGATGTTGTAGGTCTTCCCATATGTGGGGCGATCCGCAAGGTCACCGCGACCCAGCCATGGTGACCCTGTGCCGAGCCAGCCGCCCGTCCCCCCTGTCGAAATCCGCCCGTCGCCCTGCCCGGGGCTGCTGCGCGTGGTCGCCTCCGGCGATGGCGGCATCTGCCGCATCAAGCTGCCCGGCGGGCGCCTCGACGCCACCGGCGCCAAAGCCATCGCCCGCGCCGCCGAGCGCCATGCCGACGGCTTGCTGGAAGCGACCAACCGCGCCAACCTGCAGATCCGCGGCGTGCACGAAGGCGCCGGCACGGCGCTGTCCACCGAGCTGCTGCAGGCCGGGCTGGGCCCGCGGGTCGCCGCCGCCGACGACGTGCGCAACCTGCTGCTGAGCCCTGCCGCCGGCCTCGACCGGGCCCAGGCCCTGGACGTCTCGCCGCTGGCCGCCACGCTGCTCGACCTGCTGCAGGACAACCCGCGCTTCCACGGCCTGTCGCCCAAGTTCGCCCTGCAGTTGGATGGCGGCGAGGGCCTGGCGATGCTCGAACACCCCCACGACATCTGGCTGTCGGCCATGGACGCCGGGCGCTTCGCCTTCGGCCTGGCCGGCTGCCCGCCAGTGCGCGCGCAGGACAGACCCGCACTCGCCGCCATCGCCAGCGAACAGGTGCCGGCCCTGGTCGAGGCGCTGCTGAACCTGTTCCTCGACCTGGCCGGCGAAGGCGTCTCGCGCATGCGCCAGTTGCTGACAAGCCTTCCCGCCGAGGACCTGCTGGCGCGCCTCGACCTGCCGCTGCAACAGGACGTGGCCGACTGGCGTCGCCCCGCCGTCGCGCCCTTCGCCCATCTGGGTATCCGCCCGCAGCGCCAGAGCGGCCTGTGCAGCGTCGGCGCCGGCTTCGTCCTCGGCCGCCTGCACGCCGGGCTGCTGCGCGAACTGGCCGGCCTCGCCGAGTGCGAAGGCGACGGCGGCCTGCGCCTGACGCCCTGGCAGGGCCTGCTGCTGCCCAACGTGCCGGCTGCGCGGGCCAGCGCCGTGCTCGCCGCACTCGACAGCCTGGGCCTGATCACCTCGGCCGAACAGCCGCTGTCCCGGCTGGTCGCCTGCAGCGGCTCCAGCGGCTGTGCCCGCGGCCTGGCCGACACCAAGGCCGACGCCCTGCGCCTGACCGAACGCCTGGGCGCGCCGCTGCCGCCCGGCGTGCACCTGTGCGGCTGCCCGCGCTCCTGCGCCGCCGCCCACGTGGCGCCCCTGACCCTGCTGGCCGTCGCCGACGGCCGCTACGACCTCTACCGCCGCGCCCCCGGCCACGCCGGCTTCGGCCAGCCGCTGGCGCGCGACCTGTCCCTCGACGCCGCGGCCGACCGGCTGCGCGACCCCGGAGTCTTCCCCGATGCTTGACTACATCCGCGACGGCCAGGCGATCTACCGCCAGTCCTTCGCCACCATCCGCGCCGAGGCCGACCTCTCGGCCATCCCCGCCGACCTGGAGAAGCTCGCCGTGCGGGTGATCCACGCCTGCGGCATGGTCGACGTGGTGCAGGACCTGCGCTTCTCCGCCGGCGCCGGCAGCGCCGGCCGCGCGGCCCTGGCGGCCGGCGCGCCGATCCTCTGCGACGCGCGCATGGTCGCCGAGGGCATCACCCGCGCGCGCCTGCCGGCGCACAACGAAGTCATCTGCACCCTCAACGAGGCGGACGTCCCGGCCCTGGCCCGCGAGCTGGGCAACACCCGCTCGGCGGTGGCCCTGGAGCACTGGCGCCAGCACCTGGCAGGCAGCGTGGTGGTGATCGGCAACGCCCCCACCGCGCTGTTCTACCTGCTGGAAATGCTCGACGCCGGCGCGCCGAAACCGGCGCTGATCCTCGGCTTCCCGGTGGGCTTCGTCGGCGCCGCCGAATCCAAGGAGCTGCTGGCCGCCGACAGCCGCGGCGTGCCCTACGTGATCGTCCGCGGCCGCCGCGGCGGCAGCGCCATGGCCGCCGCCGCGGTGAACGCCCTGGCCACGGAGGTGGAATGATGGGCGGCCGCCTGCTCGGCCTGGGCGTCGGCCCCGGCGACCCCGAGCTGATCACCCTCAAGGCCCTGCGCCTGCTGCAGTCGGCCCCCGTGGTCGCCTATTTCGTGGCCAAGGCCAAGCACCACGCGGGCCAGGGCGGCAACGCCTTCGGCATCATCGAGCAGCACCTGGGGCAGGCCCAGGAGCGCCTGCCGCTGGTGTACCCGGTGACCACCGAGAAGCTGGAGCCGCCGCTGACCTACGAGACCGTCATCAGCGACTTCTACGACACCGCCGCCGAGCAGGTGGCCCGGCACCTGGACGCCGGCCGCGACGTCGCGGTGATCTGCGAGGGCGACCCCTTCTTCTACGGCTCCTACATGTACCTGCACGACCGCCTGGCCGAACGCTACCCGAGCGAAGTGGTGCCCGGCGTGTGCTCCATGCTGGGCAGCGCGGCGGTGCTCGGCGTACCGCTGGTGTACCGCAACCAGAGCCTCTCGGTGCTCTCCGGCGTACTGCCGGAAGACGAGCTGAAGCAGCGCCTGGCCAGCGCCGACGCGGCGGTGGTGATGAAGCTCGGGCGCAACTTCGACAAGGTCCGCCGCGTGCTCCGCGCGCTGGGCCGCGACGACGGCGCGCACTACGTGGAGCGGGCGACCATGCGCGAGCAGCGCATCGTGCCGCTGGACGAGGTGGACCCAATGGCTTCGCCCTACTTCTCCATGGTGGTGATCCCCGGGCAGAGGTGGCGCGGTTGATGAACGCCTCCCCCGCCATCGTCATCCTCGGCGCCAGCGCCCTGGCCACCGCCCGGCGCGTGCAGGCGCTTTATCCACAGGCGCGCATCCACGGCCTGCAGGGCCGCGTCGAGGGTGCCGACGAGCCCTACCAGGATTTCGGCGACACCCTGCGCGCGCTCTACCGCACCGGCACGCCGATCATCGCCCTGTGCGCCGCGGGCATCGTCATCCGCAGCCTGGCCCCGGCGCTGC
>NZ_QGSL01000088.1:980237-990240 GCF_003176655.1 Pseudomonas sp. RW407
TTTTCGTGGGAGCGAGGGGGGACGCCTAGTTCTTGCTCGCGAACCTGGGCCGCTTAAGAGCGTTCGCGAGCAAGCTCGCTCCTACAGGGTGTGGCGTCGTGTGCAAACGAAAAACCCCGCCGCAGCGGGGTTTTCCTGGGGCGGGCGATCAGCCCTGGTTGCGCTTGTCGAACACGTGGCAGGCCTTGCCTTCGGAGCGCTTGAGGCTGTGGAAGGGCTGGATCAGGATGCGCGCGCTGATGCCGATGTGCGTCTTGACCTGCTTGCTCAGCTCGTTGGCCACCTGCTTCTGCTGTTCGGCGTCGAGCTGCAGGTCGTGCTTGAGCTCCACGTGCACGTCCATGCTGTCCATGTTGCCATTGCGATACAGGTGTATCTCGTAGACTTCTGCAAGCTGTTTTACTTTGAGTACCTGCTCCTCGATCTGCGTGGGGAACACGTTCACCCCGCGGATGATCAGCATGTCGTCGCTGCGCCCGGTGATCTTGTCGATGCGCCGCATCGGCCGCGCGGTGCCCGGCAGCAGGCGGGTCAGGTCGCGGGTGCGGTAGCGGATCATCGGCAGCGCTTCCTTGGATAGCGAGGTGAACACCAGCTCGCCGTATTCGCCGTCGGGCAGCACTTGCCCGGTGGCCGGGTCGATGATCTCCGGGTAGAAGTGGTCTTCCCAGACGGTCGGGCCGTCCTTGGTCTCGGCGCATTCCATGGCCACGCCCGGGCCCATGATCTCGGACAGCCCGTAGATGTCCAGGGCGGTGATGCCCAGGCGCTCTTCCACGGCGCGGCGCAGCTCGGCGGTCCAGGGCTCGGCGCCGAAGATGCCCAGGCGCAGCCGCAGGCTGTGCGGGTCGATGCCCTGGCGCTCGATCTCGTCGGCCAGGTTGAGCATGTAGGACGGGGTGACCATGATGATGTCCGGCTGGAAGTCGCGGATCAGCTGGACCTGCTTCTCGGTCTGGCCGCCGGACATCGGGATCACGGTGCAGCCCAGGCGCTCGGCGCCGTAGTGGGCGCCCAGGCCGCCGGTGAACAGGCCGTAGCCGTAGGACACGTGGACCTTGTCGCCCTTGCGCCCGCCGGCGGCGCGGATCGAGCGCGCCACCACGTTGGCCCAGGTGTCGATGTCGTTCTGCGTGTAGCCGACCACCGTGGGCTTGCCGGTGGTGCCGCTGGAGGCGTGCAGGCGCACGATCTCGCTCTGGGGCACGGCGAACATGCCGTAGGGGTAGTTGTCGCGAAGGTCGTTCTTGCCGGTGAAGGGGAACTTCGCCAGGTCGTCGAGGGTTTTCAGGTCGTCGGGGTGCACGCCGGCCTCGTCGAAGCGCTTGCGGTACAGCGGGACGTTCTCGTAGGCGTGCTTCAGGCTCCAGCGCAGGCGCTGCAGCTGGTGCTGGCGCAGTTCATCGACGCTGGCGGTCTCCAGCGGGTCGAGCAGGGCACGTTCGGCATCATGGTACATATTCATGGTTTCACTCGATTTGTTCTTGTACGCCAGCCCGCGTGCGGGCTGCGAGTGTCATGGGGGCAGCATACCGCCCCCGCCGGTTCCGGTCTTTGTGGCCTTGGCCAGAATCTTTGTTCTGCCTGCCCGGCTCAGCCGCCGAGCCGTTCGATGACCATGGCGATGCCCTGGCCGACGCCGATGCACATGGTGCACAGGGCGTAGCGGCCGCCGCGTTCCTCCAGCTCGTGCAGGGCGGTGGTGACCAGGCGCGCGCCGCTCATGCCCAGCGGGTGGCCCAGGGCGATGGCGCCGCCGTTGGGGTTGACCCGCGCGTCGTCGTCGGCCAGGCCCAGCTCGCGCAGCACGGCCAGGCCCTGGGCGGCGAAGGCCTCGTTGAGTTCGATCACGTCCATGTCGTTCAGCGACAGGCCGGTCAGCTCCAGCACCTTGCGCGTCGCCGGCACCGGGCCGATGCCCATGATCCGCGGCTCGACGCCGGCCACCGCCATGCCGACCACCCGGCCGCGGGCCTTCAGGCCGTGGCGCTGGGCGGCGGCGGGGCTGGCCAGGAGCAGGGCGCAGGCGCCGTCGTTGACCCCCGAGGCGTTGCCGGCGGTGACGCTGCCGCCTTCGCGGAAGGGAGTGCCGAGCCTGGCCAGCTGCTCCAGGGTGGTGTCGCCGCGCGGGTGCTCGTCGTGCTCGACCACCCTGGCCGGGCCTTTGCGCTGCGGGATCTCCACCGGGACGATCTCCTTCGCCAGGCGGCCGCGGGCCTGGGCGGCGGCGGCCTTGTGCTGGCTGCGCAGGGCGAAGGCGTCCTGGTCGGCCCGGGAGATGTTGAATTGCTCGGCGACGTTCTCCGCGGTTTCCGGCATGGAGTCGATGCCGAACTGCGCCTTCATCAGCTTGTTGACGAAGCGCCAGCCAATGGTGGTGTCGAAGATTTCCGCGGTCCGGCCGAAGGCCTGCTCGGCCTTGCCCATCACGAAGGGCGCGCGGGACATGGACTCGACGCCGCCGGCGAGCATCAGCCCGGCCTCGCCGCAGCGCAGGGCGCGGGCGGCGTTGCCGATGGCGTCCAGGCCCGAGCCGCACAGGCGGTTGATCGTCGTGCCGGGCACGCTGGTCGGCAGGCCGGCCAGCAGCGAGGCCATGTGCGCGACGTTGCGGTTGTCTTCGCCGGCCTGGTTGGCGCAGCCGAGGATGACGTCGTCGATGGCGCTCCAGTCCAGTTCCGGGTGGCGCTGCACCAGGGCCCGCAGCGGGATGGCGGCGAGGTCGTCGGCGCGCACCGCGGAAAGGGCGCCGGCGTAGCGGCCGATGGGCGTGCGCAGCGCGTCGATGATCAGGGCGTCGCTGGGAATGGCGTTAGTCATTCGGGGTCTCCTGCGCCAGCACGGTGCCGCGCACTTTGTAGGATTTGCCGTGGAACAGGGCGACCAGCGCTCCATGCTGGTTCACCACCCGTACGTCGTAGTTGCCGGTGCGGCCGCTGCGGCTCTGCTCGCTGGCGGTGGCGGTGAGCTGGTCGCCCAGGCGCGCCGGGGCCACGTAGTCGATGCTGCAGCCGATGGCCACGGTGGCCTCGTCGTAGCTGTTGCAGGCGAAGGCGAAGGCCGAGTCGGCCAGGGCGAAGAGGAAGCCGCCGTGGCAGGTGCCGTGGCCCTGGATCATGTCCTCGCGCACCGGCATGCGCAGCTGCGCGCTGCCGGGGCCGGCGTCGAGCAGGACGATGCCCAGGCGCTGGGTGGCCTGGTCGCGGCTGAACATGGCGTCGGCGCAGGCGCGGGCCAGTTGTTCGGGGGTGCGTTCAGTCATGCAGGCGGCCCCCTTCGGCGTGCTTGCGGCGCAGCAGCAGGGAGGGGCGGTAGCGCTCCTCGCCGTAGCTGCGCTGCAGGTTGTCCAGGGTGCGCAGCAGGTAGCCGATGCCGATGGCCTCGGCCCAAGCCAGCGGGCCGCGCGGGTAGTTGACGCCGGCGCGCATGGCCAGGTCGATGTCGGCCGCCGAGCCCACGCCCTGCAGCACTGCGTCCGCCGCTTCGTTGGCGAGCATGGCCACGGTGCGCAGCACGGCCAGGCCCGGCAGGTCGGCCAGGGCGGTGACCTTGAGGCCGGCGCGGCGCAGCAGGGCCACGGCCTGGTCGCGGGCTTCGCCGGTGGTATCGGCGGACCAACCAATGGCGATGCGCGAGGCCTTGGCGTAGTCCAGGGCCAGGTCGAACAGCACCAGGTTGCGCAGGCCGTCCTCCCGGGCGCGCTGGCTGGCCAGGCGGCCGTCGGAAAGGGCCAGCACGGCGTCGCCGACGCGCAGCAGGCCGCTGCCGGCGCGCTCGATCACGTTCACCCCGGCGTCCTTCAGGCGCTGCACCAGCGGCTGGGCCACGCCCAGGTCGCCTTCGACGACACAGCTGCCGACTTCGGCAGCGCTGTCCAGTTCCGCCGCCTGCGGGCGCTCGGCGCCTTCGGCGTAGTCGTAGAAGCCGCGGCCGCTCTTGCGGCCCAGGCGGCCGGCGTCCACCAGTTCCTTCTGGATCAGCGAGGGTTGGAAGCGGAAGTCGCCATAGTAGGCGGCGAACACCGAGGAGGTCACCGCGTAGTTGACGTCGTGGCCGATCAGGTCGGTCAGTTCGAAGGCACCCATGCGGAAGCCGCCGGCGTCGCGCAGCAGGGCGTCGAGGCTGGCGCAGTCGGCGGCGCCTTCCTGCAGCAGGCGCAGGCTTTCGGCGTAGAAGGGGCGGGCCACGCGGTTGACGATGAAGCCCGGGGTGGAGCGGGCGTACACCGGCTGCTTGCCCCAGTTCCGCGCGGTGGCGTGCAGGGCCTTGGCCAGTTCCGGGCAGGTGGCCAGGCCCGAGACGATCTCCACCAGGGCCATCAGTGGCGCCGGGTTGAAGAAGTGCATGCCGATCACCCGCCCGGGGTGCTTGAGGCCGGCGGCCAGGCTGGTGATGGACAGCGAGGAGGTGTTGCTGGCCAGGATGCAGTCGGCCGCGCACAGCGCTTCCAGCTGGCCCAGCAGGCTGCGCTTGACCTCAAGGTTCTCGACGATGGCCTCGATCACCAGGCGCGAATCGGCCAGGGCCTCGATGGCTTCCACCGGCTGCAGGCGCGCGATGGTGGTGGCGCGCTGCCCGGCGTCGAGCTTGCCTTTCTCCACCAGGCGGCCGAGCTGGCGGTCGATGCCGTCGATGGCCTGGGCGGCGGCGCCGGGGCGGTTGTCGTAGAGCTTCACCGGGTGGCCGGCCTGGGCCGCCACCTGGGCGATGCCGGCGCCCATGGCGCCGGCGCCGATCACCGCGACCTGCGCGTTGCTATCCAGTGCTTGCATGTCAGCGGCCCTTGAAGCTGGGGGTGCGTTTTTCCATGAAGGCGCCGACGCCTTCGCGGTAGTCCTCGCTGCGCCCGGCCAGGCGCTGCAGGTCGCGCTCCAGCTCCAGCTGCTCGTCGAAGCTGTTGTTCAGGCTGGCGTTGAGGCTGCGCTTGATCAGGGCCAGGCCGTAGGTCGGCTGGGTGGCCAGGTGGCGGGCCAGCTTGAGGGCTTCCTCGCGCAGGGCGGCGTCGTCCACCACGCGGTAGATCAGGCCCCATTGCTCGGCCTGTTCCGCGGACAGGCGCTCGCCCAGCAGGGCCAGGGCCTTGGCGCGGGCCAGGCCGACCAGGCGCGGCAGCGTCCAGGTGCCGCCGGAGTCGGGGATCAGGCCGATCTTGCAGAAGGCCTGGATGAAGCTGGCCGAGCGCGCCGCCAGGACCAGGTCGCAGGCCAGCGGGATGTTGGCCCCGGCGCCGGCGGCCACGCCGTTGACCGCGCAGATCACCGGCAGCGGCAGGTCGCGCAGGGCGCGGATCAGCGGGTTGTAGAACTTCTCGATGGACTCGCCCAGGTCGGGCATCTCGGCGCCCGGGGCGACGTTGCGGTCGGACAGGTCCTGGCCGGCGCAGAAGCCGCGGCCTTCGCCGGTCAGCAGCAGCACGCGGGCTTCCTCGCTCTGGCGCACCAACTTGAGCGCCTCGCGCACCTCGCCGTGCATCGTGGCGTTGAAGCTGTTCAGCTGCCCCGGGCGGTTCAGGCTGAGGAGGGCGACGCCGTCCTCGATGGAAAACAGGATGTGCTCGAAGGTCATGGGCGGGCTCGCTCCATCAATCGGTCTATATAAAGAAGGGGCTCAGCGGCCGAGGAAGCGGGCCGGGCGTTTTTCCTGGAAGGCGCGGATGCCTTCCTCGCGGTCGGCGGTGCCGGCCAGCAGGGTGAAGGCGTGGCGCTCGAAGCGCAGGCCGCTGGCCAGGTCCGTGTCCTGGGCCTTGAGCAGCGCTTCCTTGGCCATGCGCACCGCCAGCGGCGCCTTGCGCGCGATGACGCGGGCGACCTGCAGGGCGCGCTCGACGGTGAGTTCGGGCTGGGTGACTTCGCTGACCAGGCCGGCGCGCAGGGCGTGGCGGGCGTCTATGGCCTCGCCGGTGAGGACCATCTGCATGGCCAGGGACTTGCCCACCGCGCGCAGCAGGCGCTGGGTACCGCCGGCGCCGGGGATGATGCCGAGGTTGATTTCTGGCTGGCCGAAGCGGGCGTCTTCGCCGGCGATGAGGATGTCGGCGTGCATCGCCAGTTCGCAGCCGCCGCCCAGGGCGAAGCCGTTGACCGCGGCGACCAGCGGCTTGGCGAAGGCGGTGATGCGCTGCCAGTGGGCCACGCGCGGGTCATCGAGGATGCCGACCAGGTCGCGCTCGGCCATTTCCTTGATGTCGGCGCCGGCGGCGAAGGCCTTGCGGCTGCCGGTGAGGACCACCGCGCGGGTCTCGGCGTCGCGCTCGGCGGCGTCCAGTTCCGCCGCCAGTTCGCCCAGCAGTTCGGTGTTCAGGGCGTTGAGCGCCTCGGGGCGCTGCAGGGTGATCAGGCGGACGCCGTCCTCCGGCGCCTGCACGGCGAGGGTACGAGGCATGTAAAGCTCCTCAGGCTGCACGCACGGCCGGGGGCCGGCTTATTGGAATTGTTCTGCGGTTCGCCGCGCCCGGGGCGTGGAGGGAACCTGGCTTGCCCCCAGTATATGCCTAAAGTGATACAAGACAACAAGTCTAAAATTGATTTGTGTGTCTTATGATTTGCTGCCCATGCCAGGCGCGGAGCTTGTCAGGCGGCCTTGGGGCCCGTGGAAACAATGGTCCGGGGCCGTACCTCCCTGCAGGGTGGCGGGGTGCCGATCGTCGTTGCGGGAAGTGATACAGCATTGAGTGCATTGACGATCGGATTTGTTGTGATACAAGATTTTCCAGACAACGAATCACGACGGGTCCTTTCCCGTCCCGCCTTGCCGGCGCCCCTGGCGCCGCCGTGCACAAGGAGTCGCCTCGATGCCGTCCGCCCCCTGCGCCTGCGCGCTGGAATCCCTCGCCGAAGCCGGATGCCCTCCCGGGGTGCAGCGCCCCCTTCGCCTGCCCGAAGAGGAGGCCTGAGATGCCCTGCTACAGCCTCGAAGGCCTGACCCCGGTGGTCGACCCGACCGCCTACGTGCATCCCACGGCGGTGCTGATCGGCGACGTCATCGTCGGCCCCGGCTGCTACGTCGGGCCGCTGGCGGCGCTGCGCGGCGACTTCGGGCGGATCATCCTGGAGGAGGGCGCCAACCTGCAGGACACCTGCGTCATGCACGGCTTCCCGGACAGCGACACCGTGGTCGAGCGCAACGGCCATATCGGCCATGGCGCCGTGCTGCACGGCTGCCGCATCGGCGCCGACGCGCTGGTGGGCATGAACGCCGTGGTGATGGACAAGGCGCACATCGGCGAGCGCTGCATCGTCGCCGCCACCGCCTTCGTCAAGGCCGGATTCGAGTGCCCGGCGCAGAGCCTGGTGATGGGCTCGCCGGCCACGGTCAGGCGCGAGCTGAGCGAGCAGGAGGTCGCCTGGAAGCAGCGCGGCACCGCCGAGTACCAGCAACTGAGCAGGCGCTGCCTGGCCAGCCTGGTGGAATGCCAGCCGCTGGCGGCGGTGGAGGCGGGGCGCCCGCGCCTGGGCGATTCCGGGTTCCGCCCGAAGGGGCAGGGCGCATGAGCCTCGTAGGGGTTCGCTCCAATGGCCAGGCGGCCCGGCGGGCAGGTATAGTCGGCGCTTTATCCGCGCCCGACCGAGCCATGAGCAGTCTCGCCCCGTTGAACCAACTGATCACCCGCTTCCAGGAACAGACGCCGATCCGCGCCAGTTCGCTGATCATCACCCTCTACGGCGACGCCATCGAACCCCATGGCGGCACCGTCTGGCTGGGCAGCCTGATCGGCCTGCTGGAGCCCATGGGGATCAACGAGCGGCTGATCCGCACCTCGATCTTCCGCCTGACCAAGGAAGGCTGGCTGACCGCCGAGAAGGTCGGCCGGCGCAGCTACTACAGCCTCACCGGCACCGGCCGGCGGCGTTTCGAGAAGGCCTTCAAGCGCGTCTACAGCCCCGGCTTGCCGGCCTGGGACGGCGCCTGGACGCTGGTGCTGCTGTCGCAACTGGCGGCGGACAAGCGCAAGCAGGTGCGCGAGGAGCTGGAATGGCAGGGCTTCGGCGCCATTGCCCCGAGCGTGCTGGCCTGCCCGCGCTGCGACCGCGCCGACCTCACCGCGACCCTGCTGGACCTGGACGCGCTGGACGACAGCATCGTCTTCGAGACCCACGCCCAGGAGGTGCTGGCCTCCAAGGCCATGCGCCTGCAGGTGCGCGAGAGCTGGAAGATCGACGAGCTGGGCCGCCACTACAGCGAATTCATCCGCCTGTTCCGCCCGTTGTGGCAGGCGCTGCGCGAGCAGGGCGAGCCGGATGCCCAGGACTGTTTCCTGGCGCGCACCCTGTTGATCCACGAATATCGCAAATTGCTACTGCGCGACCCGCAGCTGCCGGACGAACTGCTCCCCGGCGACTGGGAAGGGCGCGCGGCGCGGCAGCTGTGCCGCAACCTCTACCGCCTGGTGTACGCCAGGGCCGAGGTGTGGCTGAACAGCGCCCTGGAGACCGCCGACGGTCCCTTGCCGGATGCCGGCGAGAGCTTCTACCGGCGCTTCGGGGGGCTGGCCTGAGCCGGGTTGGCTCGAAACATGCTTCACAAGCGCCGAACCGAGGCGGCGCTGCGGGACCGCCGGCCCAGGGCCGGACCATGACGGGCGCCGGCCTGAGCGTCCGCTGATAACAACAATGCGTGCATGAGGCTTTAGGTCATGAACCCTTCATCGATTTCCAGGGATGAGGCTTTCGAGGCATGGCTGGGCCAGGTCAACCGGGCCTGCGGGCGTTTCGACGCGCGCACCCTGGGGCCGGCCTTCCATGGGAAGCTGAGGGAGTACCAGGGCGGTGCCATCAAGCTCAGCGTCGTCGACATGGCCCAGGTGCGCCTGTACCGGACCAGCAAGGAGATCAGCTCCAGCGGCAACGGCCACTTCTTCGCGGTATTCCAGCTCGAAGGGCGCGCGCACATGGAGCAGAACGGCAACCGCGTCCAGCTGGGGCGCGGCGACATCACCCTGATCGACGCCAACCGCCCCTGCGACATGAACTACGAGGCCGATTCGCGGCAGCTGTCGCTGATCCTCCCGCGCCAGGTGCTGGAGCGCGGCCTGCGCTTCTCCGGCATCGACTGCGCGCGGCGCATCCCGGCCACCTCGCCGGTGGCGGTGCTGGCCAACACGCTGATCCTCGAAACCACCCGCCAGGACGGCCTGGGCATGCAGGAGAGCGAGGCCACCCTCGACGCCCTGGTCAGCCTGCTGCGCCCGGCCCTGGCCTGCGCGGAGGCCGACGGCGACAGCCACGAAAGGCTGTTCCGCAAGTCAGTGGCCTTCATCGACGAGCACATCGGCGCCGAGGAACTCTGCCCGGAACTGATCGCCCGCGAAGTGGGCGTGTCGGTGCGTGGCCTGTACCGCATGTTCGCCAAGAAGGGCCTGGTGGTGGCGCAGTACATCAAGAACCGCCGCCTGGACTTCTGCGCCGAGTCCCTGCGCAACGCGGCCGGCGAGCAGAAGCTCTCGGCGCTGGGGTACGCCTGGGGGTTCTCGGACTCCAGCTACTTCTCCACGGCGTTCAAGTCGCGCTTCGGGGTTTCGCCGGGGGAGTATCGGAAGCGGTATGTGCATTAGGGGCGGCTGCAAGCGGCAGGCTGCAGGCTGCAGGCAAGAGCGTGAAGAGCCCCTCTCCCCAACCCTCTCCCGCAAGCGGGAGAGGGGGCTTGTCCGTGCCGAGAGGGGCCTGGCTCCAGACGGCAATCCCTGTGCTAGCCGGCTAACTCCAAAACAGCCAAACACTCCGAACGGTCCCCTCTCCCTTCAGGGAGAGGGTTAGGGAGAGGGCGCTCTCAAACCCCATGCCGGTGCCCAACGGCGGCGGCGGATAACGCCGTAGGCGTTATGCGCCTTACGCCAAGCCCTCCCATGACGTAGGGCGAATAACCGTTCGCGGTTATCCGCCGTTGGCCGTGCCACCGAGGACGTCCGGCGTGGCCGGTGAACCCAATCGCGGGACCGTGCCGCCCCGGCACGATCCGCTCTTGCCGCTCTTGCCGCTCTTGCTTGCAGCTTGCAGCCGCCTTATTG